>NZ_JBLIAB010000002.1:0-579796 GCF_047631575.1 Halopseudomonas sp.
ACTCGGCCACGTCAGACGCTAGGCTGGAAGTTCCCGGTCGAGGTGCTTGTGGAATACCTGCAGCTTTCGCAGAGCAATAACCTTCAGACCATCAACTGAGTGTTGCACTTGGACCCTGAGACCGCCCAGTGTTCCAAGTTTGGTCAGCGACTAAAATTCGCCAACCCCGCAGATGACCTTGGCGTTGAGCACGAAAAAATCACTTGTCCCATTGGTGTAAGTAAGGCCCACGCCCGATACCTTCCCGCTCTATTTGATGGAAAATTTCATAACCGCCGGCCTGTGCTTCAGAAACCAAGACTGTGATTGAGAATCCAGCAATATTGAGTGGACCTGAGCGTTCTTCAGGCGGCAAAATCTGGCATAGTTTTCTTATATCAGAAGCTCCTGCCGTAACTAATATTTTACATTCCAGTAGGAAATATAGCTGCGATATCATGGCGCGTCTAATTGGTTGCTTCGCAGCAAGGCCATTACCTAATTGCTACGCTATCAGTTTGGACTTATAACGCCGCTATGAAAGGCGCGCGTTAACGCTTCCAATGGTAGTCGTTTTTGGCTCAGAATAATTTTTGATATCTTTTTAGCTCTCACCCTGCACCTCAACTTCACAACCCTTCTTCTGGAAATCTCTCTGCCTCTCTTAGTAGAGCGAGTACATACTCTCTAAAAAATACCCTCTAGATCCGCTGTCATTCGCCTCACATATCGCGGATGGTCGCGGTCAAGGCGTTACGTCCGTCAAGCTGACTTAAAAAGCCTTGGCGGAACTTCGACGGTGGTGCGAATAAGCGGGTCATGGTCGGCCTATAAATACTGCTCATCGGGGTAATTTGGCCCAGATGAACATTAATTCTTCTGCTCCTTTGCTGGTCGATCTGGTTTCCCTTCTCGGACTGATTGCCCGCTGAGTAGAAATGATTGTCTGGCACCGGCTTTGACCCCTGTTTGCAAAAAAGCCCCTGCAATGCAGGGGCCCAGGAGCAAGTGATACTTGTTTAGCGGTTATTCATAGGCCCCGAACATCAGCACGCCACTAATATGGTCTACTTCGCCGTTGGGTCCGCGCAAAGCAATTGACCATTCTTGCTGGGTATCCGCAGTATGGTGTACATCTGCCATTGTGTTGAGCCTTGGATCCAGCCAACTGAAGTTGCCCGCGTCCGACAGGCTGACCCAGGCCGGTTCTTCACCGGTGTCGCCAGCTGTTGAAGGTTGAGCCACAGGTGTTGAGCTATCGCTTGACGCCTCCCAGCTGGGACTGCGGGTATTTACCGATACGCCATCCTGGCTGAACAATAGAAAGGCTTCCCCTTCCATGCCCAGGACCGTCACGGGTTTCTCGCCGCTGTAGCGAAGCATTATGCCTGGCCTGGGCGCGCTCAGAATCATCGCATTCAGTCCTTGGATATTCGATCGGTCGGTGATGCTGGCCTTGACGAACCCCTCTGGCACATCGTCCAGTTCAAGGGCACCGTGAGCACCTGCCAGCCCGGAGGCTGACAGGCACACTAGGCCGAACAAAACGAGTCCCGAAAAGGCGGTTCTTGTTTGTCCGATGGTCATGTTTATCTCCTTGTGATCACAGAATATCGAGTGTCGACTCGATGACTCCATCAGCGGTGATAACGTCCGTGGATGCCATGACCGGGGCCATGCAAGCCAGGCTGGTATTAACGACCGTAATCGGCGCTGAGACAGACGGTATGCGACCCTCTGGCGTGTTCTTGCTGACAAACAGCATGTACTCACCAGCAGGCACCACGTTGTGGTTGTTCGGCATGGTCAGCGTGAGCTTATTGCCTGGGCCTTTTACGATATTGAGTTCAATGGCGCGCTGATCACCATCAATCAGGTGCGTCATAACCGTGCGTCTGATCAACAGGGCCTTGTCGATCTGGTCAGCCTGATCCACTTTGATTCTGAAGCGGTCACCAACGGTCAGATTGCTCGGCGCACGTTGAATCTGCGGACGGTCATTACTCATTGCGTAGGGAGGCGTATAGATCTCAAAGCTCGGATCACGGCCGTCATACGGTGCAAGACCCAGGCCCTGAAGATCTACAAAGGTCAAATAGGCAGTGTTGATCGGCGAGTGTCCGGCAACCATCACGCGGCCGTCATCCATCAGCACCGCGGTATTGTGATAGGTGCGGGCACGATGACCGGTTGCCATCTCTGTCCAGTTACCAGTTTCTGGATCGAAGCGCTCAGCAGTGCGAATCGGTCCTTCCAGCCCTGGCCCAACAACGCCGTCCCGGTCACCGCCGCTGAATACAGTGACGCTACCGTCAGGCATGAGTACATTGGTGCCGTACCAGCGTGGCTGATTCAGAGGCCCTGTAAGACGAGACTCATAGTCGATCTGATCACCATTGGTGCTTATGCGATCAATGCGGCTCTGAGCGGTAGGCAGGTAGCCGCCCGGGTTGGTCAAGACGCCGTAGCTAGGCACGCCACCAGCGGTCAGTAGCTCAATGTCGGTATACTCGCCTTCGGCATTGGGCTTCAGGGGCAACATGGTGGAGGAGGTTGAACCACGCATTCCGCCAGCAATGGCTATTTGTAGCTCTTCATCAGACACGCCAATGTCCAGCCCGTTTTCTATCAGAGGCTCCGGCGCCGAAACCACATCGCCCAGCAAAGAAGTGGTCTGCGTAAGTGACAGATTGCTTACATTCAGCGTGCTGCCGAGTTGGTCCAGGCCAACTTCGTCGAGCCTAAGGGGAAGGCCGGCATAACCGATATCGGTCCAGCGCTGTGTGGAGGGATTATAGCTGGCAGTGATATTCCACAGGGCCTGGTCATAACCTTGGCCGAATGGATTGAAGGCCTGGCCGCCTGCGTTGTAAAACACGTGACCGTTGGGCAGCAGGTGCATCCTTGGGTACAAGGGAAATGAGCGATCAGCGGTAGTCGGGTTTAGCGTCCAGGTCTGCGTGCAGGGATTGTACGTTTCAGTCTGAACGACGTTGCGCCCGCTATTGATAGGATCTTCCGGGTAAACGGGCTTGATCAGCTTGGTGACACCACTGGCAACAAAAACGTTGCCGTTGCCTAGCGTCACCAAGGATGGATACCAGCGCCCGAAGTGCATATCACCGCTTTGGGTCCAGGTGTTATTTTCAGCATCGAAAATTCGAGAATTCTTTATACCTTCAAGCTCTGCAACGCCAAGAGGTAGGCCATCAATACCGGGTTCTGAGTAGTAGTCGGTACCGCCGACCGCCATGATGTCGCCGTTAGCCAAGCCAATCACGTCAGAGCAGAACAGCGCGCCATCATTTTTGCTGGTGTTGTCAGCCGTATCTATCGAACCGTCAAGTGAGGTGCCGTTCAGCAGGGTTTCGCTGTCGTTGCCATCGGGGTTGGCGCCAGCATCCAGCGGAGCGGGCTTGAGCCAGGCGGGCGCGTCATTATCGTCGAGCGACAATACGCGGGTCTGGTCGTTGACCGATACTTCACCAAATTCGGCCACGATTGAAAACTCGACATTCTCGGTGCCTTCAAGGGCGTTGAGATACAACAGGCGTCCGTCCTTGAGCAGCGCCATCGTGCCAGCAGCGGGTTTGCACTCATCCATGCCATCGGCGCGGGTAATACACTTCTCATCTGTCTCGATGACCTGGCCATCGACAATGATGGTTGGCTCGGCGAAGGGAAGGCTGAAGCTCCCCTGTAGGCTGGCACTGACTGCTGCGGGTAAGGCCGCGAGCACCAGAAATGAACCTGTTGCGGTGATTAACCGTGTAGGTAGACGGGACATTTGCTTCTCCTGATTTTGTTTTTGTTTAATGCTGTCCAAGCTGGAAAAGAATGGGCTTGAGCCCTTCGCAGCTGTATCGGACATTAGCTATTACGGGCTGGATGCGGAAAAAGATGCAGCACGGCAAAAAAAATTGAATTGGCGCTTGGAGCAAACGGGATCAGATGAGTATTTCTATGAGATTACTCCGACGAATGTCGTGGCACCGCCAACGGGCGCACCGACCTTTACGCCAGCCGGGGCACGCTGTTGAGTCACCAGAAAACCACGCTATTTTCGGCGGGCTGGGGTCTTGAGCTGCTGATTAATAGAGCTCTGAACGTTGCTGGCGAATACCGCTGCCGTAGTTATGGTTCTGATGTTGCCGCGGATCCTTTTGATACTGTTGTTGTCTGGAATTCTGGAGCATGCTGTCGCGGTTCCGGACCCAAGTCTCTCGCTCCTGGTTACGCTGCTCCTTGTACCGCTGCTGCTGAGCGCGGTAATCCGGCCGTTGATATTGGTCATTACGCTGGTGATTGGGGCGCTGGTGCTGCGACTTGCGATCGCGGTGCTGGTCGTACTGGTTGTACTGGTCGTGCCGGGGCTGCTGGCTATACCAGGGGTGTTGATATTGCTGCGACAACTGCTGATGGTGCCTCGGCTGCTGATATTGTTGGCCGGGGTAATAGTTGTATTGCTGCACTTGGCCCTGCTGGGTGTAGATGCGCGACGACTGGCCATACGTTTGGCGGTTTGGCTGTGCGACGATCACCCGCGGCTGCGCTTGGTGTACCTGAGCATGCTGCTGATGCATAGAGTCGCGCGGACTAGCATAGGGGTTGTTGGCGCAGGCACTTAATAACAGGGTTGAAATGCCCACAAGGGCGATGCTATGCAGTAATTTCATTTGGCTGTCTCGCTTGGGTCAGACCGCATTCATACCAGCGTCTGATGCATCCTGCAGCGCAGGGATTACTGATGAGACAGCAAAATGAACATAAAGACTGCATTGTAAATGTAACTTTGCATAGATTTACTCTGGCCATGCCGTTGGCTGGTTACATTCTCTGCCCCAGATTTTTGCTCAACGCTGTTGATGGTTAATTTGTTCGGCTGAATCGGCTAATCCCTATTCAGCGGCAGAACAGGACCGTGTCTCACTGGGCGAGTACGGTTCGCTGGACTCGGGTTTTGCGTTCTCGCCGCAGTGGATATGACGGCGATTGATCGACGCTACTGAGTGGGCCAGCTTTGGCGGATTTACCATACGACTTTCCATACCCGCTGCCTTACGCAACTGCTACTATTTGTTTTTATCCCCTAATCACAGAAAGGACTCGTCTAGGTGATCTACAAATCCGCGTTGCCAGTTGCCCTTGCAGCTTTGTTTTTTCTTGGTGGCTGCGCCACTGAATCCTCCCGTACGCTCGAAGTTTCCAAGGTGGCCAGCTATGGCACTGCCTATCAGGGCGAACGTTCGCTGATTGCAGTAGGGCAGTTCGATAATCGATCGAGCTACCAGCGCGGCATTTTCTCTGACGGTGTCGACCGTTTGGGTAACCAGGCGAAGACGACCCTGGTCTCACACTTGCAACAGACCAACCGCTTCAATGTGCTTGAGCGCACCAACATGGCTCAATTGCAGGCAGAGGCGGCCTATAGCGGAGCTGCCCAGCAAATCAAGGGTGCGTCCTTTGTGATCACGGGTGATGTGACCGAGTTCGGTCGCAAGAATGTGGGCGATCAGCAGTTGTTCGGCATTCTGGGCCGTGGCATGGAGCAGGTGGCGTACGCCAAGGTGAGCCTGAACGTGGTTAACGTGGGTACTTCCGAAGTGGTTTATTCCGCCCAGGGTGCGGGCGAGTACAGCCTGTCCAATCGTGAGGTGATCGGCTTTGGTGGTACCTCCGGTTACGATGCGACCCTGAACGGCAAGGTGCTTGATCTGGCCATCCGTGAGGCCGTCAACAATCTGGTGCGGGGTGTAGAGTCGGGCGCCTGGAATCCTTCCAGCAAATAAGCTAACAAAAGGAATTGTTATGAAGTCGATTCTCCTGAAAGGGGCACTCGTCGGGTGCGTCTGTCTGCTGGGCGCCTGCGCACCCGTAAGCCCGCCGCTTTACTACTGGGGCAATTACCAACCAGCCCTCTATCAGCATCATCAAAACGGTGTGACCAACTACGACTCGCAGATCAGTGCGATGGAAGCCATAGTTGCCCGTGCACAGGCACAGGGGCAAAGCGTGCCGCCAGGGCTGCATGCGCATTTGGGTATGCTGTATTTCAATACCGGCCGTGAACCCGAAGCGCGGGAGCAGTTCGCACTGGAAAAACAATTGTTTCCAGAATCGGGTCACTTTGTGGATTACGTGATGAAAGCGCAGCCGGAGACTTCCCTATGAGATTATCAATCAAACTAGGGGGTCTGGTGCTGTTGAGCGCGCTGCTGACGGGTTGCGTAACGACTACGCCCTATGACTATACCGCGTTCCGCGCGAGCAACCCGCGCTCCATTCTGGTGTTGCCGCCGGTCAACCAGACCTTGGATGTATCTGCCAGCTACAGCTTTTTTACCCATGTCAGCATGCCATTGGCTGAGTCAGGCTATTACGTTTTTCCGGTTGCGGTGGTCGAAGAAACCTTTCGAGAGAATGGCATGACCGACCCCAATGACATTCACGCCTTGCCCCTGGAACGCATTAACGAGGTCTTTGGCGCCGATTCGGTGATGTACATCAAGATCACCCAATACGGTACCAGTTACCAACTCCTCGTCAGTGATACCCGTGTCACCGCAGACGCCACATTGGTCGACGGTCGAACCGGTGAACTGTTATGGAAAGGCCAGGCGACTGCCTCCAGCACAGAACAAAGCAATAATAACGGCGGCGGTCTGGTGGGGATGCTGGTAGTCGCACTGGTCGAACAGGTGGTTAACTCCACGACTGACCGCAGTTATCAGATCGCGGGTATGACCAGTGGGCGCCTGTTGTCCTCTGGGGCAGTCAACGGTGTGTTGCCGGGGCCACGGCTGCGCAGCCAGCAGCGGCAGTAAGCCTCAGCGTGTCGAGTCCTGTATCATCAGTCGCTCCAATACTGGCAACGCGGAGCGACTGTGGCCACGCTTAAGTACCTGGGCGGATACAGCCCCAGCCTGCAGCAGCAAATCCAGCAACTGATTGACAGGAGCCAGCTCGGCACCTGGCTTGAAGAGCGCTACCCGCTGCAAGCTCAACATCTGATTCAGACTGACCCCGCCCTGTACGATTACACCCAACGCATCAAACAGCAGTTCATGCGCAGCAGTAATCCGGTCAGCAAAGTGTTCTTTGATACCCGCATGCACGTCATCGATAATGCCTTGGGCCAACATCAGTTCGTCAGCCGCGTGCAGGGCAGCAAGCTCAAGCGCAAAAACGAAATCAAAGTCTCCGCCATCCTCAAAACCTTGCCCGAACCGTTGCTGCGCATGGTCGTGGTACATGAACTGGCGCACCTGCGTGAAAAGGATCACAACAAGGCCTTTTATCAACTGTGCCAGCACATGGAGGCCGACTACCACCAGCTGGAGCTGCACCTACGGTTGTTCTTGACCTTGCGGGGGTAGGGCGTCTGGATAAAACACCTAATTTTGGCATAGGATGAACGCAGAATTATCGCCAATCACCCTAAGCTGTCCTACGGAAGCGTCCAATATGATCAAGCTACACCATCTTAACAAGTCGCGCTCCAAGCGCATTATCTGGATACTGGAAGAGCTCGGTATCGAGTATCAACTGATTCCTTACCAACGCGACAGTGTCACTCGCCTGGCACCCCCCGCACTTAAAGCCATCAACCCCTTGGCCAAGGCGCCAGTGATCGAAGACGGTGATCTTGTGCTGTCCGAATCCGGAGCCATTGTTGACTACCTGGTGAGCCGCTATGGTGCAGACACGCTAGCCCCGCCTATCCAAACACCAGAGCACGCGCACTATATTCAATGGCTGCATTTTGCCGAAGGCACGGCTGCCTATCCGCTGATCACCCGATATCTGTTGGGTGTTGACGACAGTCAGGGCTGTTTTCTGGGTGAATTTGCCCGTAAACAAATGACCCAGGTACTGACGTACGTGAATGACGAGTTGGCCAACAAGGAATATCTGCTCGGCAAACAGTTCACCGGCGCAGACGTGCTTAACTCATTCGTATTTGAAAAGATCAGCGAAAGCCGCGGCCTGAGCGATTACCCCCATATCGAATCCTATTTAAAACGTATTTTGGCGCGCCCTGCAGCACAAAAAGCAGACTTGCTGGAACGGGAGCATGATCAAGAGAAGAGTTAAGAGGGTAGGGCGACTTTACAAAGGAATGGCAAATAATTCAGATCTATTGTGGGAATAAGTCTAGGCAGCCCTATTCGATATTCTTACCTGTGCGTAGTGAGAAAACAGCAGGCCTATAGCTACTAGCGGGTCTCTAGCAATGTGCAAGGTACGATTCGGCTAGTTACACATGAAGTGTTGCTGTGTGTAAGGTTTCCAAAGATTATTGACATGCAAAATATCAAGTTATTTGCGTGATTGCAGTCTGATTCCACGTGAAATTTTAAAATCTGTGATTCATTGTGCAGAGTCAAAAATCCTTCTGGAGCTACGTTGAGCGCACCTGATTATCCTGCCAATGAGGCAGAGCGTTTGTTGGCGCTTTACAATGCTGTGCTTCTTGATACGCTGCCTGAGGAGCGCTTTGACCGTATTACCCGCCTGGCTGCGCATGTTTTTGGGGTTCAGACCTGTTTGGTGTCGCTGATTGACAGTGACCGTTTATGGTTCAAGTCAAGGGTTGGTTTGGACGAGGAGCAGATGGCTCGGGATATTTCTTTTTGCGGTCATGCGATATTGGAGCAGGGTATTTTCACGGTTCCTGATGCGACGCAGGATCCCCGCTTTTCTGATAATCCGTTGGTCACAAGTGCACCGCACATTCGGTTTTACGCTGGTGCACCCGTGCGTGATCGAAGCGGCCAACCAATCGGGACGCTGTGCCTTATTGACCCCGCTCCGCATGTGTTCACCGACGACCAGAAGCGAGTATTGAGAGATTTAGCTGACATGGTTGAGCACGAGGTGGCTCAAATTAATCAGGCCGAGGTTCAGCGCCAATTTACCGCCAACATGATTAGAACGTCTTCCCTTCTAGGCACTATTCCCGACATGGTGTTTGTGATTGATCGTCAGTTATGTTTTTTAGTGTGTAACGAGCATCCTGATCTTTTGCTACCCAGACTCAAAGTTCTGGGGCGAACCATTGAAGAAGTGCTGCCAGGCGAACTGGGTATGCAGTTGACTGCAAATGTTAAAAAGGCCTTCAGCTCTGCGGAGGTAATTCAGCACCATTACACTCTTTCGGACAAAAAAACGTTTGAAGCTCGTTGCCGTAAGATTGACCAGAACGAAGTATTAGTCATTATACGCAATACAACTGAGCAAACCTTGATCAGTGCCGAGGTTGAGCGTCTTTCAGAGGTGGCGAGACAAACAAATAATGGTGTGATTATTACGGATGAAAACGGTTTGGTTGTTTGGACTAATGACGCATTCATCGATATTACTGGCTATAGTCTTGATGATATTGTGGGGACTCGGCCGGGTGATCTCCTGCAAGGTGAAGGTACTGACCCCGCAGCTGTAAAGATCATGAATACTGCCTTGCGCAACCGAGAAAGTTTCAATGTCGATGTGCTCAATTACACTAAACAGCATATACCATACTGGGTCAGAATTTCCTGCAACCCTATGTGGGGCGATAACGGTGAGCTCAAGGGCTATATAGCTATCGAGACAGACGTCACCAAAGAGAAACGCGATTCGGATTTGATACGAAGCAGCGAAAACCTGATCAAGTCAGTCATAGAGGCCAACAATATCGGCACATGGCGGCTCAATATGAAAACGGGTGAATTGATAATCAATGATATGTGGGCAGCCTTGCTTGGCTATAGACTTGATGAATTGATGCCGACAGATCGTAACACCTGGGAGAGCCTGACACATCCCGAAGACCTGATCTACTGTGTTGCTGAGCTTAGCAAGGAAACTGCCGGGCTCAATCCATCGTATGAAGCCAATATTCGCATGAAACACAAGAGCGGCGAATGGGTCTGGATTAATACCCGTGGGCGAGTCGTCTCTCGTGCCGAAGACGGTAGAGCAGAATGGCTGTTAGGCACTCACTTTGATATCAACGCCCGTATGATCGCTGAAAGCACTCTGCAGGAACAGTCAAAACAGATGCGCGCGATTGTTGAGAATATGCTTGATGGTGTTATTACGATCGATGCTAAAGGGATAGTTTGTACCTTCAATCGAGCTGCTGAACAGATTTTTGGTTATACCAGTGACGAGATGATTGGCCGTAACGTAAGTATGTTAGTGAGTGCGGCTGATTGTGAGCATCATGACACCTACCTATCTAATTATTTGGGTGCTGGCTTAGGGGGCGTGAGCGGCAGTAATCACGAGCTGGAAGGGCTACACAAGAATGGACGGGCTTTTCCCATTGATCTCGGTTTGGCGGAGGTGCAGCAGCTCGGGGAGGTAAACTTTATCGGAATCGTTCGGGATATTACCCAGCGGAAAAAAGACGAAGATGAAATAACGCGCTTAGCTTTTTATGATCCCTTAACACTGATGCCTAATCGACGCTTGCTTTTGGATCGACTGCAGCGTGTTATTGCCAATTGTGCTCGAGTGAAGAATTACGCTGCTTTGTTGTTTCTGGATTTGGACAATTTCAAGAATCTGAACGACAGCGGGGGGCACATCAAAGGCGATATACTGTTATGTCAGGTAGCAGAGCGTCTGATTAAATCTGTTCGGCAGGGTGATACCGTTGCGCGTTTGGGAGGTGACGAGTTTGTAGTGGTGCTTGAGGGTCTTAGTACTAATCGACATGAGGCGGCAAATCAGGCTGAAGCCATAGCCGAAATAATTAGCGCTCAGCTGAATCATTGGTTTGATTTGGATGGTCTGGTTTATAACGGATCGGCAAGTATTGGGGTAACGATGTTTGCCGAAAGCCATTCGACCAGCAAGGATCTGCTCAAACAAGCTGATATGGCGATGTATAAAGCTAAGGCGGCGGGGCGGAACAGTGTGCATTTCTTTGACCCGCAAATGCAGGTTGCAGTCAGTCTGCGCGCTACGATGGAACAGGATCTGTACGATGCTATTCGTAATGAGCAATTTCAACTCTATTACCAAAAGCAGGTTGATCAATTTGGTACTTTAATCGGAGTCGAAGTCCTTCTGCGCTGGATCCATCCCATTAAAGGGGTAATTTCTCCCGCGCAATTTATACCGCTGGCGGAAGAAACCGGTCTAATTCTGCCAATCGGTGAATGGGTTTTGCACGAAGCATGCAAAACACTAGCATTGTGGGCATCTGACCCAATAAAGTCGGCGTTGACTATTTCAGTTAATATTAGTGTCGTGCAATTCAGCAAAAAGGATATTGTCAATACAGTGCTTAGCGCACTGAAGGTGACGGGTGCAAGACCTCAGCAGCTCAAGCTCGAAATTACCGAGAGCCTTTTGGCGAACGACGTTGAGGATGTTAAATCCAAGATGTTAAAGCTGCAGCGCTGCGGAGTGACTTTTTCCATTGATGACTTCGGTACGGGCTATTCTTCCCTGCTTTATCTCAAGCAGTTGCCCATCTCCCAGTTGAAAATCGATCAAAGTTTTGTCATGGATATTATTAATAGCCCTAATGATCAAGCCATCGCGCAGGCAGTAATTACATTGGCCTACGCCATGAAACTTGATGCGATAGCCGAAGGTGTTGAAACGGAAGCCCAGCGGGCATTACTTCAGGATATGGGTTGTGGACTCTATCAAGGTTACCTGTTCGGCAAGCCCTGCGCGCTTGAAGACCTGGTTATCTAGATAGCAAAGTGCCGAGCTGGTCTCAGCTCGGCGAATTCAACGCTATCTTAGTGCTAGGTTAAATCAGCCCTTGCTCCCGGGCCATTGCCATCGCAGATTGCGGTCCTGTCCACAGGGATGGGAGGATAATGAGTGAGACTGGTATGGCAGTGATCACAATGAACTGCTGCAGTACACCGATCTGGCCAGCTCCCATATACAGCAAAATGGCTGCCATCAGTGCCATAGCGCCCCCCCAGAATACGCGCATCCATGGATTTGGCTCATCGTGACCGGCGCCAACCATGGCAATGGAATAGCTCATAGAGTCGCCTGTGGTGGCGACAAATATGGTGGTCAGCAGCAAAATGGCTGCTGCCATCCAAGTACCACCGGGTAAAGCTTGAGCGACAGTCAGAGTAGCAATATCAAAACGGAAGTTGTTGAGTGCGTCGGTCAGGTCAAAGGTGCCGGTCAGCTGGTGATAAATGCCGGAACCGCCGAGCAGCGTGAACCAGATGGTTGTCGCAATAGGGGCTAGCACTGCTACCGCGATGATCATTTCCCTGACGGTGCGCCCGCGCGAAATCCGTGCGACGAAGACGGCCATTAGTGGGGTATAGCCAATAAACCAGGCGAAGAAAAATACAGTCCACCATTTCATCCACCAGTCTGGTGCAGTCTCTGCTGTCATAGTGGCCATGGTGAAGAACGAGGTTGCGTACTCGCCCATGGACTGTGTGTATGTGTTAACCAGGAACAGGGTCGGGCCGAAGATAAAAATCACCGCGGCAATCACTAAAGCCAACAGCACGTTAAAGCGGCTGAGTAACTGAATACCCCTATGCAGTCCGGTCATGGCCGATGTCATGTAGACCGCTGCCAGAACGATCAGCACGCTCAGTTGAGTGGCATATCCGTCGGGAGTGCCAAACAACTGATGCAAACCGAAGCTCATCTGGGTGGCTAGAAATCCAATCGGCCCCACTGTTCCTGCTACCACCGCAATCACGCAAAAGGCATCAACTACACCACCGATGCGGCCCTTGAGTACCTTCTCGCCAAACACGGGGTATAGCAATGTTCTCGGCTGCAGGGGTTTGCCTTGATCGTAATGCGCGCGGCTTAATACCAACGCCGTCAAGGATCCGAGCACGGCCCAGGCAAGGAAGCCCCAATGAGTAAATGATTGTGCCATGGCCGGCGCTACCGCAGCAGCGGTTCCGGCTTCAGTGGTAAAGGCAGGCGGTGTCACTACAAAATGATAGACCGGCTCGCCGGCGGCGAAAAAAACACCCCCACCGGCCAGCAAAGTGCACATGATCATCGATAGCCAGCGAAAATGACCTATCTCGGGCCGGTCCAGGCCACCTAGACGGGCAGCCCCGGCGCGGCTCAGTGCGGTGCCGATGGCGATGAAGAAGGTCAGCATGAGCAGTATCTGAAAAAACGATCCGAGATAGGTTGCTGTCCAGGCAAAACCAGTACCTATGAGTTCTGCAACATAGTCGCTGTTCACCATCGAGGCGACCACAAAGAGCACAATAAAGCCGATGGTGAGCACTAATACAACGGGATCGCTGCCAGCCAACGTCTTCGTCTCGGCCTTGTTGGCCGGCTGAGATGCTGTGTCCATAATGTCTGCCTCTAGAAAAAAGCCGTCAATCCTGCATGAAAAAGCGCAATCATGCAAAGGTCTAATTGATATTGCACTCTCTATTTGTCAGGCCAGATTAAGCGCATAAGGGACTGCCGTCGTGGGTCAGGAAAGGTAAGGGTGTTGCCTGCGTTCTTAATTGCCAGGATTTCTTCAAGGGTGTGAAACAGGCTTAGGTGATCATGGATACAGTGGGGGACTCTTTGCTCACGCAGCAGGCCAAGATACGCATCCAGATTATCCCGATCCGTATAGCGATGATCTGCAAATCCATGGTGGTAAATGGCTTTCAAGGCAATAGCCTTCCACTCATCACGGTAGCTCGTTTCCAGCCTTTCGGGGTACAGGTAAAGGTCGATCATCTCTTTTTCGATAGTGACCACGCTGTGTTCTGGAGGAAAGAGAAGCCGCATTGCCAGCAGATCATGGATATCACTCAGGTGCTGCTCTATTGATTGTCTGACCCTTTCAATCCTGTTCATTGCTGTTCACTCGTTGATCTGACGTAAGCCCAAGATGTCGGACTGTCAGTACGCTTTGGTCCAACATGCATGTGTCTCTTGATAACATGCTATAACCCAAAAACCATCAAATCGCCGGGCTGAAATTGATACAAAAATATGCTCGATAGGTAATAAAGAGCCAGGCATCGCTGCAGAGCAAGCCATTCATATTGTATTGGGCCGATGAGTCATTGCCTGGGGTTATTCAGCGTCCGGTGCTTAGAGAGACAAGACTTCTGGCTGAAAAATACCGCACAATAGGGGCCAATTCGTTTCGCTCGTTTTATGGGATCCCGCATGGAAATCAAGGTCAATTTTCTCGACAACCTTCGTCTTGAAGCCAAGTTTGATGACTTCACGGTGGTGGCTGATCAGCCTATCCGCTACAAGGGCGATGGTTCAGCTCCGGGTCCATTCGATTACTTTTTGGCGTCATCGGCTTTGTGTGCGGCTTACTTTGTGAAGCTGTATTGCGATACGCGCAATATTCCCACCGACAACATTCGTTTGTCGCAGAGCAATATCGTAGATCCGGAAAATCGCTACAATCAGATTTTCAAGATTCAGGTCGAGTTGCCTGCGGATATCTCTGCGAAGGATCGCCAGGGTATTTTGCGTTCCATTGATCGTTGCACGGTAAAAAAAGTGGTGCAAGCTGGACCAGAGTTTGTGATAGAGGAAGTGGAAAACCTCGATGCCGATGCTCAGGCATTGCTGATGCCCAGTTCGATGTTGGACGCCAGCACTTATATTGCAGGTAAGGATCTGCCGCTGGAGCAGACTATCGCTAATATGTCAGGCATTTTGGCAGACTTGGGCATGAAGATTGAAATTGCCTCCTGGCGCAATATTGTCCCTAATGTGTGGTCGTTGCATATTCGCGATGCGCATTCGCCGATGTGTTTTACCAATGGCAAGGGCTCGACCAAAGAGGGCGCGTTGGCCTCGGCGTTGGGCGAGTTTATCGAGCGGCTGAATTGCAATTTTTTCTACAACGATCAATTCTGGGGTGAAGATGTTGCCAACGCGGCGTTTGTGCATTATCCAAATGAGCGTTGGTTTAAGCCTGGCCGCAAAGATGCATTGCCGGCTGAGATACTCGATGAGTACTGTCTGCCTATTTACAACCCCGAGGGTGAGCTGCGTGGCTCGCATCTGATCGATACCAACTCTGGCAACTCAGCACGTGGCATTTGTTCGCTGCCGTATGTGCGCCAGTCAGATGGAGAGGTGGTGTATTTTCCGTCCAACCTGATCGAAAATCTTTATCTCAGTAATGGTATGAGTGCTGGTAATACGCTCGCCGAGGCCCAGGTGCAGTGTTTGTCGGAAATCTTCGAGCGCGCAGTAAAACGCGACATTCTGGAAGGGGAGTTATCGCTGCCTGATGTGCCGCAAGCCGTGCTGGCGAAATACCCCGGTATTATGGCGGGTATTCAGGGGCTGGAAGATCAGGGCTTTCCGATACTGGTGAAAGATGCGTCGCTAGGCGGGGAATTCCCTGTGATGTGCGTCACCTTGATGAACCCACGTACCGGTGGTGTGTTTGCCTCGTTCGGCGCGCACCCCAGCTTCGAGGTAGCATTGGAACGCAGCCTGACAGAGTTACTTCAGGGCCGAAGTTTTGAAGGCTTGAACGATCTACCTCAGCCGACCTTTGAAAGTAACGCAGTGACCGAACCGAATAACTTTGTTGAACACTTTATCGATTCCAGCGGTGTAGTGTCGTGGCGTTTTTTCAGTGCCAAAGCGGATTTCGAATTTGTGGAATGGGATTTTTCTGGCGAGGGTGAAAGCTCTAATGCCGATGAAGCTGCGACCTTGTTCGGTATTCTCGAAGAGCTGGGTAAGGAAGTGTATATGGCGGTGTATGAGGACCTGGGCGCCACCGCCTGCCGCATTCTGGTACCGGGTTATTCGGAAATTTATCCGATCGACGACTTGGTCTGGGATAACACTAATAAGGCGCTGTTGTTTCGCGCCGATATCTTGAATCTGCACAGCCTGGACGAAGGCAGTCTGCAAGCACTGGTTGCGCGGCTGGAAGAAAGCGAGCTAGACGATTACACCGACATCACAACCCTTATCGGCATCGAGTTCGACGACAACACCGCTTGGGGTCAGCTAACGATTCTGGAACTGAAGTTGCTGATCTATCTCGCCCTGCAGCAGTTTGATGAGGCAAAGGAGTTGGTGGAAGCGTTTCTGCAGTTCAACGACAACACTGTCGAGCGCGGATTATTTTATCAGGCCTTGAATGTAGTGTTGGAGGTCATGCTGGACGACGAGCTGGAAATTGGCGATTACCAGATTAATTTCCGCCGGCTGTTTGGTAATCAGCGCATGGATGCGGTGCTGGGGTCGGTGGATGGCAGCGTCCGTTTCTTCGATCTAGCGCCTACCAGCATGAAGCTGGAAAGGCTAGAGAGGCATCAGCGGCTGATTGATAGTTATAAAAAATTGCACGCTGCGCGCACCAAGATAGCCGCTTGTTAGCGCACACCTTGCTGCAGGCTACCAAATACCTTTTTCGCTAGGCTGGAAGCTGCGGCGGCCGGATTGCTGCGAATGCCGGCTTCCTGTTCGGCAATCATTGCGAACAGGCCATCGAGGGTGCGCTCCGTGACGTACCCTTCAATGTTTGCAGCCTGGCTGTCGACGACCCCAAAGTTGGCGGCTTGGGAGGCGAAAGTATTGTATTGCTGGGCGAGGCCGACCTGATCAGTAGCCTTTTTGACTACCGGAATGAAAAGCGCACGAATCTGGTCGCGACTCCTGCTCTCTAAATAACGGGTGGCTGAGTCGCTGGGGCCGGTAAGGATGGATTTTGCATCCTGCACGCTCATTTTGCTGATGGCATTGACCAATAGAGCTTGAGCCTGCGGTACAGCAGCTTCGGCAGCCCTGTTCATGCTGTCTTCCAGCTGAGTGATCTGGCCCCCCATGCCCATCATCTTCAAGGTTCGCGAGGCCTGACCCAGTTTGCCGGGCAGCTCAATGCGTAAATCTGGATTATTGCCAAAGCCACCTGGTGCACTCAATTCTTTTACCGCTATGTCAGTGCCCTGAATCAAGGCATCTTTCAGACCAGCTCCGGCATCTCCTTGGCTTAAATCCGAGAGGGATAAAGCGCTTGCAGAGGCGGAAAAGAGGGCGCTGAATAGCGCAGCAACGATCATCAAACGGGACATGGCAGACCTCCGCACTGATTGGCTTAAAATCCTAGCTTAGCGCATTAACCAAAGGGGAAAGTATTCTTTCCCCTTTCCCCTTAGCTTTTATTCAGTCTGCCGGTAGACCTTATAAGGTAATAAAAACCTGCTCTATGTGCTCTAGCGCACGGATATTAAAGAAAGCAAATGTCACCTTCCGCGACGTTACTGCGTTTTTTGCGCAGGCAGAGGGTCAGAAGCAGTCATGGATAGAGCACGCGTTGACACAAGCATCAGCCAATGGTCCGGGCTCACCAGTATGGCCCGTATTGTCTGGGACAACGTGACCCTGGACGAATTGATAAGCTGCGAAGGTGATACACAAAAGCTGATAGCCCTTGTGCAACAGCGCTACAACATTACATATGAAGCTGCTGCCTGGCAGGTCATGAATTTCTTTCGAACGGCAGAGTATTATCAGGCGTGATGGTAGTCCGATAAGATAGGTTTACATTATCTTATTGCGGTAATCACGCTAGGAGTCCAAGTACCTCATGTCCGATCCTCTAAATGGTCTTAGCCAGTTGGCTAGGCAGACGCTGTCGCATTATGAACATAATGCAGAAGGCTTTCGTGAGGGGACGCGAGATCACGACGTCAGTCAGAACATTGATGCCTTGCTACGCCATATCCAGGTTGAGGCCCCGTTACATATCCTTGATGTGGGGTGTGGGCCTGGGCGAGATTTGAAGCGGTTTGCCGCTCTGGGGCATGTCGCGGTCGGACTGGATGGTTGCAAGCCCTTTGTAGAAATGGCCAGAGCAGATTCAGGCTGTGAGGTGTGGCTTCAGGATTTTCTGGCCTTGGATCTGCCTGCTCGGCGTTTTGACGGCATATTTGCCAATGCGACCTTATTTCATATTCCTGTCCAAGCATTACCAGGCGCATTACGACAGCTTCAGCACAGCTTGAAGCCCGGAGGTGTGCTGCTCAGCTCAAACCCGCGGGGCAATGATCAGGCAGGCTGGAACGTGGATCGATATGCGGCCTATTACCAACTGGAAACCTGGCAGGCTTTTATGCGGGCGGCGGGATTTATCGAGATCGAGCACTACTATCGCCCAACCGGTCTGCCGCGCGATCAACAGCCATGGCTGGTCAGTGTATGGCGCAGTGTATTTGCAAAAACATTTTTGTGATATTAGTATCTACAGGCACATTCTTTTATAGGCCGTTACCCATGTTGACTCTCACCGCTGACACCTCCGAAAGAACAGCTGCTGCTACCGGACTGCGCACAGCTGTGGCTATCCTTGATAAGTGGGGCGCTAGCGGAGAGCAGGGGGAGGCAATACTGCGTGTTTCGCATAGTACCTATGCACGGGCCAAGCGCAAGGATGGGCTGGTCTCGATCAATCTGGATCGTGATCAGCTTACGCGTGTAAGCTTCGTATTGAACATGCACGGTACGTTGCGTACGGTTTTTGACAACCCGGAAAACGTGTACGGGTTTATGCGGATGGCAAATGACAATCCATTTTTTCTCGGTCGCTCGCCGCTGGAGGTGCTGGGTGACGGAGACATTGTAGCCCTGTACGAGACATTCCGGCGTATTGATGTGCTGCGCGGCAGCCAGTGGTAACAGTCCATAGTCTGCCGGTACTACCGGCAGCCAGCATTCGCGCTTACCGGCTGGTTAATTCCAAGTTTCCACCTATTGCGATCTTTGATGACGTTGCCAGCGTGGATGAATTTGAGCAGCTGTACGCACTGCAGGCGCTGACTAATCCGCGGTTGGCCAATCAGGCTGGTCGACTGGAGCTGATACCAAGCGCCGATATTCCATTCGGTATTCCCGGTTGTTCCTACGCCGCTGCGCCCTTTACGCACGTCAATCCGGATGGTTCGCGTTTTAGCGATGGAGCATTTGGCGTGCTGTATCTTGCTGACTCCATGGACGCGGCCATCGCTGAGGTTCGTTATCACCAACAGGCGTACTGGACGAACGTCCCCGCTTTGCGCTACGAGCGCTTTGTGTTCAGAGGACTGACTGCGCGGTTTGATGAAGAGGGTGCGTTGGATGCGCTTACGGTGCAACGTACCGACCCGATTTACTCGCCGACTGAGTACAATGCATCGCGCCTGCTTGGACGCAGTGCGTTGAGCTCGGGCGTCAACGCAATCCGGTACCATTCTGTCAGGCAAGCTGGCGGCATTTGCTGGGGCTTGCTGACACCCAGGCAGGTGTCTTCGGTAGTACAGACCGCCCATTACGAAATGATCTGGAATGGTGATGTCATTGGGGTGCATAAGTTGTCAACGCGCGTCGGTTGACTACCCGCGCGGGGGTGGGTTCCTTTAGTGAAATAGTAATTTCTACCCTGAGTCCGGATAAGACCCTTGACCTTAAAGCTGACTTCAAGGTTATTGTGTGTCTATGCTTACTGCCGCAACGGAGTTCCAATGAAATCGTTCAGTATCGGTGAGCTCGCCATAGCCACTGGCGTGACCACACAAGCCGTTCGGTATTATGAGCAGCAAGAACTGATGCCTATGCCGCGGCGTACCGAGTCGAACTATCGCCGCTATCCACAGGAGGCCGTTGCCCGCTTGCAGTTCATCGTGCATGCCAAACAGTGGGGCTTTACGTTGGAAGAAATTCGCGAACTTTTGTGGTTGCAGGATGCCAATGGCGATCGTGCTGAGGCCAAGCGTATCGCCGGTGAGAAACTGGCCAAGATACGTGAGCAGATCGAGAGCTTGCGGCGCATCGAAGCGATTTTAGCGAAGACCTTTGACGAGTGCTCGGGTGAGGGCGCCGTGATGGGTTGTCCGATCGTAGAAGCTATTGCAGAGCAGTCCTGATAGTGCGGGTAGGGGAGGTCATATGAGCGGCAGTATCGAAATTGGTATCAACGGGATGTCCTGTGGGTCCTGTGTTGGCCGAGTAGAGCGTGCATTGGCTAGTGAGCCGGGCGTCATTCGAGCTCGGGTCAATCTGGCGACGGCCAAAGCGCATGTTGATTTCAGCGGCCAGGCCGATCCCGACTCTGTGATCCGTGCAATCGAGACGGCGGGATATCAGCCTGTCATAGCCTCGGCGGAGATCCCGGTGTTGGGTATGTCCTGTGGGTCGTGCGTGTCACGTGTCGAGAAGGCGATCAGTCAGTTGCCCGGTGTGGTGCGGTCCAGTGTCAACCTCGCTACGCAAAAAACCTCGGTTAACTTTCTGCCAGACGTCGTGTCGTTGGTCGATATTCATCAAGCGATCCGCCAGGCTGGATATGAACCAGAGCAAGTCGATAACAGCTCGTCGCTGGACGTCGTGGATAAAGAAGGGTTGGAGTTGCGCAGCAAAATACTCTTTGCTGCGGCGCTGACCATTCCTATTGTATTCATTGCCATGGGCAAGATGTTGCCTGGCCTGGATGCCTATTTCGCTGGGGTAATGTCCCATCGTGGCTGGATGGGTATTGAGTGGTTGCTGACTACGCCGGTTTTATTTTATGCAGGAGCACGGTTTTTTCGAACGGGCTTTGCGGAGCTGCGCCATTTCAATCCGGGCATGAACAGCCTGGTCATGATTGGCTCAAGCGCTGCTTATTTCTATTCCGTGGTTGCCTTCCTGCTACCGGATCTATTTCCCGCCGGTACCGCTGAAAGTTATTTCGAAGCGGCGGCGGTGATTGTGACCTTGATTCTACTGGGCCGGTACTTCGAACATATCGCCAAGGGTCGTACTTCTCAGGCGATCCAGAAGTTGTTGCGCCTGCAGGCGAAGACTGCACGAGTACTGCGTGATGGTGAGACTTTAGATGTCCCAATTGAAAGGGTGGTGGTCGGCGACTGTATACACGTCCGTCCAGGTGATCGAATAGCAGTAGACGGTGTGGTGGAAGAAGGCCAGTCCTACGTTGATGAGTCGATGATCAGTGGTGAGCCGGTACCGGTTGCAAAAGAGACAGGTTCAGAAGTAGTGGGCGGTACTATTAACAAAAACGGCTCCATGGTCTTTCGTGTGACACGGGTCGGCGCCAATACCGTGCTCTCGCAAATAGTCAAGATGGTGGAGCAGGCCCAAGCAGACAAACCACCCATTCAGCAACTCGCGGATAAAATAGCCGGCATATTCGTACCCATTGTTCTGTTGATCGCGATTATTACCTTTGCCGTCTGGTACTGGTTTGGTCCCGAGCCGACCTTGTCCTTTGCGTTTGTCACTAGCGTCAGCGTGTTGCTGATTGCCTGTCCTTGCGCGATGGGTCTGGCGACGCCTACAGCGATCATGGTGAGTACCGGGAAGGGCGCTGAGATGGGTGTATTGTTTCGACGCGGTGCCGCCCTGGAGACGTTGGCCAGAATGGATACCGTTGTGCTCGACAAAACCGGCACGCTGACCCAGGGCCGACCGGAGCTGACCGATTTCATTGTTATGGAAGGTGACCATAACGACGTGTTGAGCTGGGTAGCCGCGGTCGAGGCCCAAAGCGAGCATCCCATTGGTGAAGCTATTGTCAGTTCTGCCAAACAGCGTGGACTGGAGCTGCCAGACGTTACCGCATTTAATAACGAGCCAGGCTACGGTATTCAAGCGAATGTGGCGGGACGGCAGGTTCATATCGGTGCAGATCGATATATGGAACGTCTCGGTATTGGTTTGGCAGGCGCAGAAGATCAGGCCAGGACACTGGCAGAAGAGGGTAAAAGCCCGTTTTATGCAGCCGTCGATGGTGGTCTCGCAGCGATTATTGCAGTGGCGGATCCGCTCAAAGACGGATCAATCGAGGCTATAGCGGAGCTCAAGTCCATGGGTCTGGACATCGCTATGCTGACTGGCGACAACCGAGTGACCGCAGAGGCAATCGCTCGCCAGGTAGGCATCGACAGTGTGCTTGCCGAAGTGTTGCCACAGCAGAAAGCCGAGGAGATTAAACGTCTACAGGAACAAGGCAAACGTGTGGCCTTTGTCGGGGACGGAATCAATGATGCGCCGGCGCTGGCACAAGCCCACGTGGGTATCGCCATCGGCACTGGGACCGACGTGGCGATTGAGGCAGGCGATGTAGTCCTGATGCGCGGTGATCTGCGCGGTATTGTTAATGCAGCCGCTCTTTCGCGGCGTACACGCAGAACGATTCTAGGCAATTTCTTTTGGGCTTACGGCTACAATCTGGCGTTGATTCCTGTGGCAGCAGGTGTGTTGTTTCCCTTCACCGGGTTTTTGCTCAATCCAATGCTGGCGGCCGGCGCAATGAGTTTGTCGAGTATCTTTGTAATAACCAACTCCTTGCGTCTGCGCCGGTTCACGGCGCAGGTGACAGTCGTACAAAAGTAGTTTGATAAGCGGTGGATTGGTCGCGCGGGCAAGAGGGCGGTGAAGTCGTTGAAGTCACTGAGCCCGATGCTCGGGAGATGCAAAAATCCGGAGGCGAGACTATTCTGGTAGTAGACGATGAGCAGTTAGTGAGGCAGCTGATAATCGAAGTATTAGCGACCTGCTGATTACTGATGTGGGCTTGCCAGGCGGTATGAATGGCCGTGATCTGGCTGTTGTTCATTACCGGCTTTGCACCCGACCAATCGCTGTAACAATTGACTCTTCAGCCTGACACCCGTTGGCTGATCAAACCTTACCTCCCACTCATCCGAGTTCCTAATGGTCGCCAGATTATCCGAAAACAGTCAGGGCATAGCCTATGGCGTCAGCGCATACATGGTGTGGGGCTGCTTTCCGCTGTTCTTCGCCCTCTTCGAGGGCGTGCCAGCCTACGAGATTCTGATCCACCGGATCATCTGGTCCTGTGTGTTCCTGGCTTTTGTTATCACCTTGATGCGTCGTTGGCAGCCCGTTGCAATGGCGCTGGCACGGCCTGGCCGGCTTGGCAGGGTGCTAGGCTGCGCGGTACTCATTGCGCTTAACTGGGGCGTCTACATTTTTGCGGTTGAAACCCAACACGTGTTGCAGGCCAGCCTGGGGTACTTTTTGACTCCGCTGATCAACGTCGCGCTGGGCATGCTGGTTCTGCGTGAGCGCATGGCGCGATTGCAGGGGGTTGCAGTGGTGCTCGCTACGGCAGGAATACTGGTGCAACTGATACTACTGGGTACGGTGCCCTGGATCAGTCTGGTTCTGGCGCTGAGTTTTGGCACCTACGGGTTGCTGCGCAAACAAATACTACTCGATGGATTATCCGGGCTGTTTGTGGAAACCTTGCTTTTACTGCCGGTGGCCCTGCTGACACTGGCCCTGCTGGCTAGGGCTGATCTCTCACACTTCGGTCAGGATACCGATACGGTCCTGCTGCTCATGGCCAGTGGAGTGGTTACTGCCATTCCGCTTCTGGCGTTTGCCGGAGCAGCCAGGCGTTTGCGCCTGGCTACAGTGGGCTTTCTAATGTACATCAACCCCAGCATGCAGTTTGTGATCGCGCTGTTTGTATTCAACGAAACGATCAGTCCTGTTCAGCTAGCCAGTTTTGCGCTCATCTGGTTTGCTCTGGCTCTGTATTCGTGGTCTGCCTGGCAAACATTACAGTCGGCCAGATCCAACCCGATCCGTTCATGAGACCGTATGGCGCCGAATGAAGTCAGCGGTGACGTCGGGCTGGGTAATTGGTAGCATGTGGCCGCCGTCGATCAATTCCAGCTCTACGGTTGGCGCAGCGTTGGCGAGTCCTTCGCCCTGTTCCCTGTAATTTAGAATACGATCCTGGCGACCATAAAGCACAGCGATCGGTAGCGTCAGTCCGGCATATTGCGTCTGCATCATGGGCAGGATCTCTGGCAGGGCGGTCATATCGCTAGAGGCGGCGATAAACTGACTGGGACGTAGACCCAACAAACCTCCGCCGCGTACAGGGAAATCCTTGGGTACGCTTTCCGGACCAAACACAATATCCATTACCTTTTCGCGTTGCAGAATCGACCCAGGTGTCGCCAAGGTCCACGCGACCAGACGCCTGAGCCATGGCCTGGTGATACCCAGTGCCGCGAAGGCTTTGGACGTTTCACTGGGCATGTGCGTCAGCGGGGCCACGAGTGCGAGCCCGGCGACCTTGTCCGGATAACGCAATGCGGTTGCCAGGGCCACTGCGCCGCCAAGGGAATGGCCAACAATCAGAGGTTTGCCCAGATCCAGCGCATCGATTACGCCGGCCACCACGTCAGCCTGGACGACCAGAGAGGCAGACGAGCGCGACGGGCGTACTGAGTAGCCGCTGCCAGGGCGGTCAATGGCAACCACCCGATGCGTCTTGGCGAGTTCTCCTAACACGCTGTAGCTGAAGTTCTGCGCCACGCCTCCCAGGCCATGGATCATTACAATTACCGGTGCCGTGCCCTGAGTCCTGCCCTGCTCAAGATAATGTATGCGGTTGCCCATGACAGTAACGAAACGGCCCTCTGGAGGGAGACCCATACTCACGCGCTTTGCGATAAACAGTGTGAACAGAAATAGCCCGCCGATAACCAGAGATAAAATGATAAGGATGGCACTAAACAGATAATTCACCCTGTAATTCCTTTTATGGTGGGAGTGATCAAGGGGTCTTCCCCGTGGCAAGACCCGGTAGCAAGCGCCAATAATTTACGGGCATTAGCCGCTCCAGCCAGGACAGGATGCGCGCATCATTACCGACCACTACGCGGGGTTTATTGCGCTCTATGCCACGAAGAATGATTTGAGCGGCTTTCGCAGGAGGCATGCGCAAGAGTTTTTTAGCCTGCTCCAGTTGGCGGGCGTATTCTGCCTTATCGACCGTTTCCGCTGGACGGGCGCTGGTAGCGATAGCGGTTGCGACGCCGCCCGGGTGCACCACGGTGACCCCTACTGGTCCGCCATGCAGTTCAAGACGCAACGCATTGGAGAAGCCGCGGACCGCGAACTTGCTCGCACAATAAGCGGTCTGGCCTGCAGGAGTGATGAATCCGAACAGGCTGGATATGTTGACTATCCGCGCGGCAGGCCGCTGCTTGAGCAAAGGCAGGAAAGCGCGTGTCATGCAGACCACCGCATCGAAATTGATCGCCATCAACCAGTCAAAGTCTTCGATGCTGACCTGATCGAAGGTCCCGCCCAGTGCAACCCCTGCATTGTTGATTAACAGATCAACTTTTCCATGCTTTGCCATGACTGCCTGGGGTAAAGCGGCCACCGACGTCCGGCTGGCCACATCAAGAGAGTGCTCGCTAACCTCCACACCATGTTGGCGTGCTTGTTTGGCTGTCTCGGCGAGGGCGTCTGCATTCAAGTCCGCCAGCGCTAGATGGCAGCCTCCCTCGGCCAGAGCCAGTGCTAATGCACGGCCAATACCACTGCCCGCGCCGGTGAGTACCGCAACGCAATCATTTACTTGCATGACTTATTATCCTTTTTATTGAAATTGCATCACACCGTCATTCACTCGGCCGTATTGAATCGCCAGGGTATCCTGTAGATAGTTCTGATGTACCTGCCAGGGTTTACGGTCGCCCTGCTTTGGCAGCATAGCCTTACCACGCTGAACATACCCGGATGTAAAGTTGAGGAACGGAGCGTCCTGTACTTGCGCATCGCGTCGCGGTACCGCCACCCGGTATCCGTTGCGGTCCATATACTGCAGCAGGCGACAGGTGTAGTTGGACGTCAGCTCTGCCTTGAGTGTCCAGGAAGCGTTGGTGTAGCCAAACGTGAGGATCAGATTGGGAATGTCGCTGAGCATCATGCCCTTGTAGGCCATATGTTCACCGAAAGCCACCGGCTCGTCATCCACACTGACTTTTACATCGCCCAGCGCGTTCAGCTTGAGCCCAGTGGCTGTAATGATGATGTCTGCAGACAGTTCTTCGCCAGACGTCAAGCGAATGCCATCAGCGGTGAAACTGTCGATAGTGTCAGTGACGATCGATGCGCGACCGGCACGGATGTCGTGAAAAAGATCACCGTCTGGAACGGCACACAACCGCTGATCCCAGGGCTTATAGGATGGAGTAAAGTGCTTCATGTCCAGCTCTGGGCCGACCTGCGCCCTGACCATGTGCAATAAGCGCTCCTTGAACATCTCTGGCTTATTCCGCGCGATCCTGAAAAAGAACGAGCCCAGCAGAACGTTCTTCCAGCGAGTGAGACGATGAGCGGTTGGCATGGGTAGCCATTTTTGCACATTTTGCGCAAAACCATCTTCCAGCGGGCGTGATACAACATAGCTGGGTGAGCGCTGAAGCATGGTGACATGCTCGGCCGTCTTGGCCAGCGCCGGGACCAACGTCACCGCCGTCGCGCCACTGCCGATAACCACCACGCGTTTGCCGCTGTAATCGAGATCCTCCGGCCAGAATTGCGGGTGCACGATCTGGCCTTTGAAGTCGGCTTCATTTGGAAAGTCGGGGTGATAACCTTCGTCATAGCTGTAATAGCCCGCGCAGACTGAAAGCATGCGCGCCTGCAGGACTTCTTCGTGTTCCTGGCCTTCATGATCAGTCGCGATTGCGGTCACTGTCCACAGTGCTTCAGCGCTCGACCAGTTGGCCGACAGCACTTTACGTTGAAAGCGGATGTGATTATCGATCCCGGATTCTTCCGCGATTTCTTCGATATAACGTTTTATATCAGGACCGTCTGCGATCGCTTTGCGGTGGGTCCAGGGCTTATAGCTGTAACTCAGGGTGTACATGTCAGAGTCAGAACGGATGCCCGGATATTTGAACAGATCCCAGGTGCCGCCTATGGCTGCTCTGCGCTCCAGAATCTGGTAACGCTTGTCTGGACATTGATCAGTCAATGCTCGGGCCGCACCGATACCCGACAGGCCGGCGCCGATGATGAGAACGTCTAGGGGACTGGGTTGAAATTGTTGTTTTGCTGTACTCATACTTATGTCCCGACAATGGGTGGTGGTGACAATCTAAATAGTCATATAGCATTTGGCAATCCGTATTGTCAGAATCAAGCATATGAATACAACAACTACCGTAATTACCTCTGCGAAAAAAAGACGCTACCGAGGCTCTGCAGTCGAGGAGCGCCGTGCCCAGCGTCGCCAGCAGTTAATTGATGCAGCAATTCAGGTCTATGGGTTAAACGGGTATCGACACTCGGGAGTTAAGCAGGTGTGTGATGCGGCAGGACTGACGCAGCGCTATTTTTACGAGTCTTTCGCCCATAGCGATGAACTGCTGATTGCCAGTTACGAACAGGCCTCACGCTGGATGCGTGAAGATAATATGGCGGCGGCTGAAGCTGTTGGGGTGGATCCGCTGGCGCGGAGCAGGGCGATGCTGGAGGCCTGGTTCCAGCGCTTGAAGGAGAATCCCACCATTGCTCGATTGTTGTTGATCGAAATACGCGGGATCAGTCCGGCGGTGGATCACGCAATCGACAAAGCGCTAAAAGCCACCAGTGATGATATTGCACGCGTCCTCGCGCGTCCTGGCAAACACTTCGACGAACTATTGCACGCCGGTATCCTGGGTGGCGTTATTCATATTGCGTTGCACTGGATGGCTGACGACTACCGCACGCCAGTCGACGTGGTGACGGCCACCGCACTCAAACTTGGTGTGTCGCTGTTGGACGATTAAGTCAGCGTTAAGCTGCTGGTTTGTTTGGCTTGATAGGTTGTTTGACAGGGAGCGCGTTTGTTTTTTCTTCAGACCTACCAATGCGAAACGAATCAAGCACACCGATAACCCAACAGATCACTAATAACAGGGTCGGTATATTAATAAGTTGGGCGTTACTCCCAGCCAACTGTTGAGATACCCGTTCACCTATTGTGGTGATATCCACAGGGATCGCACCACTTTGAATTTGTATGCTCAGTCGTTGCGCGATATCAACCACCGTATTAAGCAAAACATAGAGACACACCAAGGTTATGCCTGTGAGTAGCGTGCCTTGTAGCGGTTTTTTTAACCAGAAATGCCCGACGCCTGGCAAGATGAGGGCTGATAATAAAGCGGCTTTGAGCGATTTATTCATAATGTATATAAACGCCTCTGAATGAGGGAGAAGGTCTGCTATCCGAGAGAAGGCGGGTAGCCGAGGTAGAACTCGGCCTTCCCAAGGGAACGCGGTGGGGTCGAGTTAGATTTGTTCGGCCCACAGATCGTATTCGTCAGCGTCGGTCACTCGTACGGTGATCATATCGCCGGGCTGCAGGTCTTGTTCGGTATCAATATACACGTTGCCGTCGATTTCCGGAGCATCAGCCATCGACCGGCCTATGGGACCTTCTTCGTCTACCTCATCAATTAAAACCTGGATGGTCTTGCCAATTTTCTGCTGCAGGCGTGCGCTGCTGATCACTTGCTGGTGCGCCATGAAGCGTCCCCAGCGTTCTTCTTTAACCTCTTCGGTTACGGCGCCCGGCAGTGCGTTAGCTGCCGCACCCTCGACGTCTGAATACTTGAAACAGCCGACACGGTCCAGCTGAGCGTCGGTCAGCCAGTCGAGCAGGTATTGGAAGTCTTCCTCTGTTTCGCCGGGGAAGCCGACGATGAAGGTGGAACGGATGGTTAGCTCGGGGCAGATTTCACGCCACTTCTTGATGCGTGCCAGGGTCTTGTCCTCGAAAGCCGGGCGCTTCATTGCCTTGAGGATTTTCGGGCTGGCGTGCTGGAAAGGAATATCCAGGTAGGGCAAGATCTTACCTTCGGCCATCAGGGGGATCAGCTCATCCACGTGAGGGTAGGGATAGACATAATGCAGTCGGACCCAGATACCCAGCTCGCTTAAGGCTACGCACATTTCGGTCATGCGTGACTTTACTGGCCGGCCATTCCAGAAACCGGTGCGGTATTTGATGTCTACGCCATAGGCGCTGGTGTCCTGGGATATTACCAGCAACTCGCGTACTCCGGCCTTAGCTAAGCCTTCCGCTTCACTCAGCACTTCACCGACCGGGCGGCTGACCAGTTTTCCGCGCATACCGGGGATGATGCAGAAGCTGCAGCTGTGATTACAGCCTTCGGATATCTTCAGGTACGCATAATGGCGCGGGGTCAGCTTGATGCCTTGCGCGGGAACCAGATCAATCAGCGGATTGTGGTCGGCAGGCGGGGGGATTACTTCGTGGACCGCGTTGACTACCTGCTCGTATTGTTGAGGCCCGGTAACGGCCATAACGCTGGGATGCACGTCACGGATTGCGCTTTCTTCAACGCCCATGCAACCGGTCACTATCACTCGGCCGTTAGCAGCGATCGCCTCGCCAATAGCGTCCAGGGATTCGGCTTTGGCGCTGTCGATGAAACCACAGGTGTTGACCACCACGACATCAGCATCTTCATAGGTGGGTACGACCTGATAGCCCTCGATGCGCAGTTGGGTGAGAATGCGCTCGGAATCCACCAGTGCCTTGGGGCAACCCAGACTGATAAAACCGACTTTGGGACTGGTCGACAGGACCTTGGACATGCTGAACCTCACGGGCGACGCGGCTGGGCCGGATACGAAATCGGAAAGGCGCGTATTCTAGCTGCCATGCTTGCAGCATGCCATAGCTGGAAGCTGCCGCTCGTCTCATGAGCCTAACGCGACGTCAGGCCGCAGGGGACTGCCGTGACTGATGTGGCCCAGTTCACTGCAGGCGCCCTGATCTCGTTATGAATATCCAGTACGGGCTTGATCCAGTGGGCCGCGACTTGCAAAGACATTATTTCGACGCCAGTGGAAAGGGCTCTATAGCCATAAAAAAACCCCGCACCAGGCGGGGTTCTTCGCGTGCTTGCTGCTTACAGCTGAGCGACTGGAATAGACGCTGCTGCTTTCTGGTAGGACTCGATTTCGTTGAAGTTCATATAGCGATAGATATCGCTGGCCATGCTGTTGATTTCAGCAGCGTAGCCCATGTATTCCTCAACGGTCGGCAGGCGACCCAGAATCGACGCAACCGACGCCAGCTCGGCAGATGCCAGGTACACATCGGCGCCATCACCCAGACGGTTCGGAAAGTTCCGCGTGGAGGTGGAGACGACGGTGGACTTGGCAGCTACGCGTGCTTGGTTGCCCATGCACAGCGAACAGCCGGGCATTTCCATGCGCGCGCCCGCTTTGCCGTAGATGCCGTAGTAGCCTTCTTCAGTCAACTGGAAAGCGTCCATCTTGGTTGGTGGAGCCAGCCATAGACGGGTCGGTAAGACACCCTTGTTTTTCTCAAGCAGCTTACCGGCGGCGCGAAAGTGACCAATGTTAGTCATGCAGGAACCGATGAAGACCTCATCGATTTTCTGACCAGCTACCTGGGACAACAGACGGGCGTCATCCGGATCGTTAGGCGCGCATAGAACCGGCTCTTTTACGTCGGCCAGATCGATTTCGATCACGGCGGCGTATTCGGCATCGGCGTCAGCTTTCATCAGCTTGGGATCGGCCAGCCAGGCTTCCATGGCTTGAGCGCGACGCTCCAGAGTCCTTGAGTCCTGATAACCATCGGCTATCATCCAGCGCAGCAGGACAATGTTGGATTTAAGATACTCGGCAATGGATTCTTCGCTCAGCTTGATGCTACAGCCTGCAGCGGAGCGCTCTGCTGAGGCGTCGGACAGCTCGAAAGCCTGTTCGGCAGTCAGGGTGTCGAGACCTTCGATTTCCAGAATGCGACCAGAGAAGACGTTCTTCTTGCCTTTCTTCTCAACGGTCAGGTGACCTTCCTGAATTGCGTAGTAAGGGATCGCATGCACCAGATCACGCAGGGTGATACCAGGCTGCATTTCACCCTTGAAACGCACCAGAACGGATTCCGGCATATCCAGTGGCATAACGCCGGTAGCCGCTGCGAAGGCGACCAGGCCGGAGCCTGCGGGGAAGGAAATACCCATCGGGAAGCGGGTGTGTGAATCGCCACCAGTGCCGACAGTGTCGGGTAGTAGCATACGGTTCAACCAGCTGTGGATGATGCCATCACCTGGACGCAATGCAACACCACCACGGTTGTGGATGAAGTCGGGCAATGTGTGGTGAGTGGTGACATCGATTGGCTTGGGATAAGCGGCTGTGTGACAAAAGGACTGCATTACCAGATCAGCAGAAAAGCCCAGGCAAGCCAGATCTTTCAGCTCGTCGCGGGTCATCGGGCCGGTGGTGTCCTGGGAGCCTACAGTGGTCATCTTCGGCTCGCAGTAGGTGCCTGGACGCACACCTTCAACGCCACAGGCCTTGCCGACCATCTTCTGCGCCAGGGTGAAACCCTTGTTACTGGCAGCGGGGACATCGGGCTTGCGGAATAGGTCAGAGTGCGGCAAGCCCAGTTCGATACGGGCTTTGTCGGTCAGGCCACGGCCAATGATCAACGGTATACGGCCACCGGCGCGCACTTCGTCGAGCAGGACCTGAGTCTTCAGTTCGAAGGTGGTGATGACGTCTTGCGTGCCGTGCTTGCATACCTTGCCGTCGTAAACGTAAACGTCGATTACGTCACCGGTGTTGATATCGTCGACATCAAATTCGATCGGCAGCGCGCCGGCATCTTCCATGGTGTTGTAGAAAATCGGAGCAATCTTGTTACCAAAGCAGAAGCCGCCGGCCCGCTTGTTCGGTACGAAAGGAACATCGTCACCGAAGAACCACAACACTGAGTTGGTGGCTGATTTGCGTGAGGAGCCAGTACCGACTACATCACCTACGTATGCAACAGGGAAGCCTTTTGCTTTAACTTCTTTGATCATTTTCAGCGGACCGATAGCGCCTTGCTCGTCTGGTACGATACCGTCACGAGCCATCTTTAGCATGGCCAGAGCGTGCAGCGGTATGTCAGGGCGCGACCAGGCATCCGGAGCCGGAGAAAGATCGTCGGTGTTGGTTTCTCCAGGCACCTTGAATACGATCAGGCTGATTTTGTCAGCAACGGCGGGACGGTTAGTGAACCATTCACCATCGGCCCAGGATTGCAGTACTTCCTTGGCGTGGACATTGCCGTTCTTGGCGCGATCGGCCACGTCATGGAAGGCATCAAACATCAACAGGGTATGCTTGAGTTCCTTGGCAGCAGTAGCGGCGAGCTCGTCATTATCGAGCAGTTCGACCATGGTGACGATGTTGTAGCCGCCTTGCATAGTGCCCAACAGCTCTACGGCACGCAGTTTGGTCAGCAGGGGGGTGGAAACCTCGCCCTTGGCAACGGCGGACAAAAAGCCGGCCTTGACGTAAGCAGCTTCGTCTACGCCCGGAGGGATGCGATTGGTCAGTAAGTCAAGCAGAAACTCTTCTTCGCCAGCTGGTGGGTTTTTCAGCAGGTCGACCAGACCGGCGGTTTGTTCGGCGTTCAGCGGCTGGGGCACAATGCCCTGGGCTGCGCGCTCTTCTACATGTTTGCGATAGGCTTCAAGCACAATTATTACCCTCATCAGTCTGTTCTGCTTTTGGCGGAACGATCATCCTCTCGGACCAGGGAAGCACTGAATAAGCATCTTACGAAAAGGGAGTTATTCAGTGCTTCCCCTGCATGCCGGACTTAGGGCTGGGAGCAGGCTCGGCCTGTTGCTACTGGCGGGCAAGCTGGTAACGGGTCACGCAGCCCCAACGGCGGGCTAATTCTACAGTAAGTGCCGGGTAAAGTTAAGCTTGAGGGCTCTGGGACCTTCGTATCAGGCGTGCATTAATTGCCACTAGCAGGGGCTGGGGTCCTGTAAGCGGGTGGTTTATCATGGACTACCGACCCGGAGCAGACGATGACTGAGAGAATCTATACCAGCAAAACACCCTGCGTGGGGCTTTGTTCGACGGTTTACGGCGATGTGGTCTGTCGCGGTTGCAAGCGCTTCAGCGACGAAATCATCGATTGGAATCGCTTTGATAGCGGACAAAAGAGTGCCGTCTGGAAGAGGCTTGAGCAATTTTTGTCGCAGATAGTAACGGCTCGAATAGAAGTGGTTTCAACGGTAAAACTATACGAAGGGCTTGCTGCCAGACACATGACAGTGGTGATGGAGCAGCCGTTACCGTTTCAAGTGTGGCGGCTATTGTGTCACGCAGATGCGCCAGCGTTGGCAGAATGTGGCCTGAGGGTGCAGCCAGATTATGCGCATATTCCGCTGAGGTTGTTGCTTGATGAAATAGACAAACTCTATTTCGAGTTGTCCCACGTTTATTACCAGAGGCACACGGTGAGAGCGAATCTCTAACCGCATGCCAATGGCGAGGAGGTGTTACTTCTCTAGTAGCTGCTCGAGGTGCGCCATGCTGTCCTGGGGCTTGAGCACCAGAATGTCGCTCTCCAGCTGGTCGAGGATGACTTCTGCGGTGTTGCCGATCAGGGCGCCAGCGATCCCCTTGCGGGCAACGGTGCCGATGACCGTGACGCTTGCTCCGATTTGGCGCGCAATGCGTGGAATCAGGGTGTCCGCTGGACCTTCGTCAATGTGCACACCGGACGCTTCGAGGCTATATTGACTGGCATAACGCTCAACTTCGTCACGATAGCGTGCAGCAATATTTTCACGTAGCTGATAGACAGGATCGGAAGCGGACATCATGGGGGCAGGATGTGCGCTGACCAGGTGCAAGTCCCCGTTGATCATTTCGACGATGTCGGCAGCATGACTGACTATGGTGTCGTGCAGTACGTGATGCTGGTCATCATGATTACCCACATCGACTGCGGCCAGAACGCTTCCCTTCATCCATGTGTCGGTGGTCTTGACCAGCAGGATTGGGGTAGGACAATAACGCAGCAGCTTCCAGTCATCGGGGGTGAGCAGCGCTTTTCTCAGCGGGCTATCGGGCAGGTGCTGCTTGACGACAAGTCCGCAGCCCTCGGATGCTACGACATGCACCACAGTGTCGGTCAGATTCTTGTGCCATGCCTGGCTGCAGCCGGCATTCAGCCCACTAGCTTTGAGTTCAGCACAGAGCTTCTCAAGCATCGGCGTGTGATCCTGTCGGTCTTCACACACGAGCAGGTGCAGATCCGACTCAATAACCCCAGCAATCAATTTGGCACGATTGAGCGCGAGCTGCTCGGTTTGTGTCGGATCAATAACAACCAGAATCCGCTTGATGGCTTGCATGGCCTTTCTCCCTGTTTTTGATAGAACTGTTTTGATTTCTACTACCAATGTAGCCTGTTTTTACCCCAGTGCTGTTGATTTGAATCAAAGCTATGGTGTGCGGGGCTTTCAAGAGTGGTGGATAATGGCTTTCTTAGCCTTGACCCTGACCATCGCGAGAAAAGATTGGCCACACTGAGTGCACGGAGAGACCGAAATGCTTGTTCCTGAGATTGAAGAGTTTTTGGGGTGTTCAACCCCGACGCCATGGGTTGAAGAAGCTCTTGTAAACCAGGAAATACTGCTTCTGGATCACAAGAATAATGAGATGAAGGCCGCTTCGTCTGCGTTGGCTTTGATCGGTCGTTATGGCGATGATTTTGAATTGTGCAATTACATGTCAAAGCTGGCCCGCGAAGAGCTTGTTCATCATGAGCAGGTTCTGAGAATCATCAAGCGACGCAATATAAGGCTACGGCCTGTTACAGCATCTAGGTATGCCAGCTTGCTAAGATCAGCGGTGCGTAAAGCGGAGCCGCACCGGCTGGTAGACACTCTGGTAGTGGGCGCTTTTATTGAGGCTAGAAGTTGCGAGCGATTCAAGTCCATAGCCCCTCATCTGGATGATGAGCTCAAGCAGTTCTATGAAGGGCTTCTTCATTCAGAAGCTAGGCATTACCAGCATTACTTAGGTTTCGCTCTTCGATTTGCTGGCGAAGCCGAGGTGAATATAGCTGTAGATCGGTTCAGGGTGGTAGAGCGGGGCTTGATAATGAGCAGAGATGAGCAGTTTCGCTTTCATAGCGGCAATCCACAGGGATAAAATCTTGACGGGTCTATGATTAGTTCGGCTGACCGTTTTGGAGTCAGCCTGGAAACTCGGCTACAGAGGGCTTGAGGGTAGCCGAGATCAGTGGTGTGTTGCAGGTGGGGTTTGTGTTTTGCCAGTGAAATCCTTGCGCCATGGTTTGCCCTGGCAGGTTGAGCGATTGGCACAATCAGCCTGACATCCGCGGCATGGCAGGGATTGAGCCTGGGGTTTAGGTAACATTTTTCGCGCTCCCACAAAGATTGATTGTTATGCATTTTAGGGTGATTGTATAAGTTAAGTACAGCAATTAGCGGAGTATAAAAATGTCAGTGCTGGTTTGGTTCAAGAGTGACTTACGCTTGGATGATAATCCAGCTCTTCTGGTGGCGCAGGAAAGCAGCGCGTGTTTGCCAGTGTACTGCCTCGATCCTGACCAGTTTAGAACTGACCAACAGGGTATGAAGAGCTGCGGGCAACGCCGAGCAGCCTACCTGCTGGACAGTCTTGCAGACCTTGACATGTCTTTGCAGAAGCTGGGTTCGGGATTACTGGTTAAGATTGGTAGCGCCGAACTCATTCTGCCGCAGTTGTGCATGCAACTGGGGATTGATCAGATCATTTGTCATGACGAGCACGCGCCAGATGAGCAGGCCTTGGTGCAGCGTGTGGCTTCAGCGCTGCCTGATAATATTCGATTGATATCACTCCAAAGTAACGCGTTGTTTGCCCACGAGGATCTCCCTTTTTCCCGGGAGAAAATACCCCAGGTTTTCACCCGCTTTCGCAATCAAGTAGAGAAGTATCCACCTACCGTCAAGGCTCTGGCCGCGCCCGAGCGACTACCTGGTTGGCCTGCTGGGGCCTCAGCATTTCCTGCCGGTCAGCCATCGATGGCTGATCTGGGTCTTTTGCCAGCAGGTGATGAGCCGCGTTCTTCTCTGCCCTACATAGGGGGAGAGATGCCTGCAAAAAAATGGCTGGATGATTATCTATGGGTCAGTCAAGCGGTCAGGCAGTATAAGAGCACGCGTAATCAGCTACAAGGTCACTATTTTTCATCCAAGCTCTCTGCTGCCCTGGCGCATGGCTGCCTTTCCCCACGCAGAATCGTGCACGAGCTGCAACGTCACGAGCAGTCGCTGGGCGCTAATGAATCAACTTACTGGCTTTGGTTTGAATTGCTCTGGCGAGAATTCTTCCGGTTGAATCTAGGATTGCATGGCAAACATTTTTTCCTTCATGGGGGCTTGAATGGGGGGAGTCCACCGAAAGGGAATGATCAGCGTTTTTGTGATTGGAGCACTGCCAACACTGGCCAGTCATTTATCGACGCCTGCATGAATGAGCTCAATGCCAGCGGCTTTTTATCCAATCGTGCCAGGCAGATTGTCGCCAGTTATCTGGTTCACGATTTGCAACAGGATTGGCGGCTGGGTGCAGCCTGGTTTCAGCAGCAATTGGTGGACTACGACGTGGCAAGCAATTGGGGTAATTGGGCTTACATTGCCGGCGTCGGGCATGATCCACGTGGCGGACGAATATTTAATGTTGCTAAACAGGTTGAACAGCATGATCCCGACGGACGCTATGTTGCAGTCTGGTCGCGCTGACCGGATCGTGGAAACGCTGTTGGAACTACCCGCCACCACAGGGGCTGGCGGGTCGGCAAAAAGTGAAGAAGCCTAAAAACAGGGCGTAATTCGTTTATACTTCGACTCAGATCGCACTCTTTAAATCCGGCTCGTTTCCGGCGTACCTCAAGGAGCAGCAATGAGATTGGCAAGGGCCTTATTGGATTATGGTAGAAGGGTCGTGAGACTAACTGTCTTTTCAGTACTGTCTATGACCACTCCAATTGCACTGGGCGCAGCTCCGCTTTGCGAACGCATAGTCGCTACCGGTAATCCACAATATCCGCCAATCCTCTGGGTCGATCCCGAAGACGATACGCGTTTAATCGGTGCTGGCGCAGAACTGCTGGAAAAAGTCCTGGCGCAAAGTGATATTAAGCTTGAGATGTTGAATGTCGGACCATGGTCACGTGCCCAAGAAGAAGTCCGCAGCGGACGGGTCGACATGCTCGCAGGTGCTTTTCTGACTCGCCCACGCCTGGGACAAATGGATTATATTCACCCTGCCTACGCCGAAGTACCCAGTGTAATTTTTGTCCGTGCTGATGGAATCTTTCCCTACAGTGGTTGGGAGGACTTGCGCGGGAAGGTCGGTAGCACTGTTCTGAACAATAGTTTCGGGAATGCTTTTGATCGCTTTGCAGCGGACTTTCTGGATATGGAAACGGTGCCTTCGATCGAGCAGTCCTTCCAGAAACTGCTGCGCGGCCGAGCCGATTATGTCATCTATGAGCGGCATCAGGGGCTTGCACTTGCCCAGCAAATGGGCATTACCGACGATCTGGACATCATTGATGGCTCGCTGATGAACGAGCATCTTTATCTCACTCTGTCGCATAATTCGGCCTGTAACTCGCCGGACTTACGTGCCGTTCTGGCACAGGGGATGTACGATCTGACCCTCGATAATGAGCCTCAGCGGTTGCTGGAGAAATACCGCGAGGTATGGGCTCAGCAGCAGATAACTGCCGGTGCGGTTCCGGGCCCAGCTATAAACGAATAACAACGGGTTTACGCAACAGTTTGTTTCTTCTGCTATTGCTCCCAGACAGTTAATGCTGCTGCTAAGCTGTTCGGATAATTTTCCGTACAACTGTATGGCGCATACCGATTTGCTGCTGAGTTAGGGTGAAACGGCTTGCAGGAGAACCGTAATGAGCAGCCCTCTATATCAACAGATCGCCCACCAGTTAGCCGAAGATATTCGCAAGGGATTCTACCAGCCGGGTGAGCGCATTCCGTCGGTACGTAAGCTGAGTACGCAGAAAAGTGTCAGCCACGCGACAGTTCTGCACGCTTATGCGACGTTGGAAGATCAAGGCCTCATCCGTGCGCGGCCGCAGTCAGGATACTTCGTGCATAACACCCCAGCGCTGACGGCACCCACGCCACCCATTGCTCGGGTCGAGCAACCTTATGCGGTTACGCGTAGTGGGATTATCAACGAGATTCTTCACCAGTCCCGCAGGGAAGGCGTCATACCTCTGGGAGCTGCGGTTCCATCGAGCCAGTATTTGCCGTTGCGCGCGCTGCATCAACAGATGAGTAAAGTGACGCGTTTTCACAGCCAGAAAGCGTTCAGCTACATATTCAGTCCCGGATACGAGCCGTTGCGCCGCCAGATCGCTATTCGCATGCGTGATGCCGGTGCGATTGTCGATCCATCACGGATCGTCGTTACCAATGGCTGCGTCGAGGCCATGCAGTTGTGTCTGCGAGCAGTGACGCACCCTGGCGATCTGATCGCGACCGAGTCGCCAAGCTATTACGGCTTGATTCAGTTGTGTGATCTGTTGGGGCTGAAAGTCATCGAGATCCCTACAGATCCCGATACTGGATTAAGTCTGGAGTCGCTGGAGAAAGCCGCCGATAAATGGCCGATCAAGGCGCTGGTGCTTACCGCGCGGGCTGGCAATCCCATGGGAGCGACGATGCCGGAAGAGCGTCAGCGCAAGCTGGTGGCAATGATGGCCCGACGCGGTTTGCCAATCATCGAAGATGACATCTACGGGGAATTGATGTTCGAGCCTGGTCGCTCGAAAGCTCTAAAAGCCTTCGACTGCTCGGATACGGTGATGTACTGCTCGAGCTTTTCTAAAACTATCTCGCCTGGTGTGCGCACAGGGTGGGTTATCGCCGGTAAACATCAGCCGGAGATCGAGAAACTCCAGACCTTCACCACACTGTCGGCGTGCAGCGTCAGTCAAATGGCCGTTGCAGCTTATCTGGAAAACGGCGGTTATGACCGGCATTTGCGCTATTTGCGCCAGGAGTACCGCAAGAATCTGAGCAGTTTTCAGTTGGCTATTCAGAATCACTTCCCTACTGGAACGCAGATCACCCGACCTGCCGGAGGCTTCATCCTGTGGATCAGTTTGCCTGGTGGCATTGACGCCCAGCGCTTATTTGAACAGGCGCTGACACAGAATATCAGTATCGCGCCTGGCGCTGTTTTCAGCCATTCAGCACAATTCAACCATTGCCTGCGGTTGAATTGCGGCGTGCCATGGAATCAGGAAACCGAAAGAGCCGTGATTATACTAGGTGTTCTGGCAAGACAATTACTGATTAAAAACAATGAGGTACAAGAGGTATATGAAGTAAATTCTTAGTAAATAAAAGCGGTCATAGTGTGTGGTGTAGTCCGAATCAACAGATTAGGTATGTGTTCCGGCGGACAGCATGGCTCTGGCGACTCTTGATCCGTTCTCCCGTCCCAATACCCCGTTGATCCTGGCTCCGGCCTGCACCAGAAGAGGCAGGTCAATGCCGGTATTGATATCCAGTCCATGCAGCAAGTACACCACATCTTCTGTTGCGACATTGCCAGTGGCGCCCTTGGCGTAAGGGCAGCCCCCCAGTCCGGCAACTGAGCTATCAAAGACGCTGACCCCTTCGAGCAGGCTGGCATAGATATTGGCCAGCGCCTGGCCATAAGTATCGTGAAAATGCCCAGCAAGTTGTTCGCGTGGTATGTGGGTGGCGACTTGTTCGATCAGGGCGCGCGTCTTCCCGGGTGTACCGGTACCAATGGTATCGCCAAGAGAAATTTCGAAGCAGCCCATTGCGTATAGCTCCCGGGCAACAATGGCAACCTGCTCTGATGAAACTTCACCCTGGTAGGGGCAACCAAGGACGCAGGAAATATAGCCGCGCACTCTGACGCCAGCCTGCTGTGCAGTTTCCAGCACTGGCGCGAAGCGCTCAATGCTTTCAGCGATAGAGCAGTTGATATTGCGCTGGGAAAAAGCTTCGGAAGCCGCAGCAAATACTGCTACTTCTCGCACCCCGGCCTCTAGCGCCGCCTCGAGGCCCTGCATATTGGGCGTCAACGCGGAATAACTCACACCAGAGCGACGCTGTATCGCCGCAAATACCTGCGCCGAACCAGCCATCTGCGGCACCCACTTGGGCGATACAAAACTGCCTACTTCAATGTGACTCAACCCGGCAGCGCTCAAATTATCAACCAACCGCACTTTGTCAGCTATATCAATGGGTTGTGATTCGTTCTGCAAGCCGTCTCGAGGTCCAACATCGACCAGGCGGACCGTTTTGGGCAGGCTCATGTCATCTCCTCCAGTTCAACCAGCAGCGTACCTTCGGCGACCAGATCACCTTCGGCGCATAATATCGCGCTGATGGTTCCGCTATGGGGGGCGCGAATGTTGTGCTCCATTTTCATCGCTTCAACTACCAGTAGCGAAGTTCCAGCCTCCACCTCATCGCCAACGCTGACCAGCATACGCACGATGCTGCCATTCATCGGAGCCTGTAAACCGCCGGCATGTTGTTGCGCTTGGGCCGCACGGCTGATGGGGTCAACCTTTTCGATCCGCTGCCAGTGTTCCTGCCAGTGGATAAAGACTGTTTGACCACGGGCCAGCGCTTGATAACGGTGCAGCACTCCGCTTTGGCTGATGGACAATTCCTGAGTCACTGGATCGTAGGTGCAACCTGTGGTGTCTATCTGGTCGAGGCGGCGATCTACGCTGCCGCTACGCAGGTGCAAGCAGCTGTTTGCGGGGATTGCGCTTCGCCAACCGGGGGGAATTGTGGTCCAAGGTGAGCCCGCATCATCGTTGCGCTTCACGGCGCCCATGCAGAGCAACCAGCCGACGCCGGCCAACAGCCAGAATTCATCAGCCAGTTCGGCCTTGGGCGGAAGTAAGGCCAGGGCGTGTCGAGGAATGAATCCCGTATCCAGCTCGGCCCGCACAAAAGCGGGATGGTCGATGATGTGTTGCAGGAAAGCCAGATTGGTCTGTACGCCGGCGATAGCGGTTTGGCGTAACATGGCCAGCAAGTTAAGCCGCGCTGCTTCGCGCGTCTCACCCCAGGCAATCAGTTTGGCCAGCATCGGATCATAAAAGGGCGAAACCTCGTCATTCTCGCTGATGCCGGAATCAATCCGCCTGCCGGGGCCCGGCAGCGATTCACGATAGAGTTGCAGCGTGCCACTAGCGGGCAGAAAATCCTGCAAGGGGTCTTCGGCGTATAGTCTTGCCTCAATGGCGTGGCCTCGCAGCGGGACTTCATACTGCTGCAAAGGTAAAGGCTTACCCTGGGCAATCTGCAGTTGCCAAGCCACCAGATCCTGACCAGTAATGGCCTCAGTAACCGGGTGCTCAACCTGTAGGCGGGTATTCATTTCCATGAAGTAAAAACGTTCTTGGCCATCGAGCAGAAATTCAACGGTTCCGGCCCCCACATAATCGATTGCCAGCGCCGCTTGCACGGCTGCGTTACCCATTTCCTGGCGTAGAGATGCAGATAGACCCGGAGCAGGCGCTTCTTCGATCACTTTCTGGTGACGTCTCTGGATGGAGCAGTCGCGTTCGTTCAGATGAATACATTGGCCATGCTGATCGGCAAAAACCTGAATTTCGATGTGTCGCGGCCGCGCCAGATAACGCTCGACCAGCATTCGTCCATCACCAAAGGCTGCTTGCGCCTCTCTTTGGGCCGATGCCAGTGCTTCGGCCAGGTCTACTTCGCGTTCTACGACCTTCATGCCTTTACCGCCGCCGCCGGAAACCGCCTTGAGCAAAACAGGATAACCAATGCGGGCGGACTCGAACAGGAAGGTTTCCAGGCTTTGGTTTGTGCCGTGATAACCGGGCACCAAAGGGACTCCAGCTGCTTCCATCAAAGCCTTGGCAGCTGATTTGCTACCCATGGCATCAATAGCGCTGGCAGGCGGTCCCACAAATATCAGACCCTGAGCTGCGCAGGCACGAGCAAATCCGGCATTTTCGGACAAGAAGCCATACCCGGGATGAATGGCTTGGGCGCCACTGGCGCGGGCAGCATCAAGAATTCGATCAATACGTAAATAGCTGTCTGCTGGTTTGGCACCGCCCAGATTGACTGCAATGTCGGCTTCGAGCACGTGGCGTGCATCACGGTCCGTTTCGCTGTGAATTGCCACGGTGCGTATGCCCATAGCCTTGGCAGTCCGCATGATACGGCAGGCTATCTCACCCCGATTGGCGATAAGCAGGCAGGTGATGGGCTCGGCAGAAATGTCATGCGCGGTAATCATGTCAGTGCTCCTGCCAAGCCGGTTTGCGCTTGTCGAGAAACGCGGTCAGTCCCTCCTGACCCTCGGGACTGACACGCACGCGGGCAATGGCTGATTCAGTATATCGACGCAAAGCCGGAGTCAGTTCGCCATGCTTGACCTCTTGCATCAACGCCTTGGTCGCACGCATGGCCGCAGGGCCGTTCTGCAGCAGGTTGCTGGTCCAATCGCTCACTGCCTGCTCAAGCTCAGGTGTTGAATAACAAGCGGCCAGCAACCCCAGATGCTGAGCCTGGCGACCATCGAAGCGTTCGGCGGTGAGGGCATAGCGCCGCGCCGCACGCTCGCCGATGGCCTTGACCACATAGGGGCTTATGACCGCAGGGAGGATACCAATGCGCACCTCCGATAAACAGAAGAGGCTGTCCTCGGCGCCTATGGCTATATCGCAGCAACTGATCAAACCCAGTGCACCACCAAAAGCAGCGCCCTGAACTACAGCGAGCGTTGGTAGTTTGAGCTGATACAGGCTGGCCATGACCTGTGCGAGTTCTCGCGCATCATTGAGATTCGCACTGTAGTCAAGTTTCGCGCTTTCCTTCATCCAGGTCAGATCGGCGCCGGCAGAGAAATGCGTACCGCGTCCTCTGAGCAACAGAAAGCGTAGCGTGGGGCGCGTCTCGATTTCATCAAAGGCAAGCAGCAGCTCGCGAATCATCTCGCCATTGAAGGCGTTATTTTTCTCGGGCCGGTTCAGCCACAAAGTAGCTACGCCATTGTCGCTGAAATCAAGTTCGAGGGTGTTGAACTGGGGCATGAGTTGTTTCCGTATGGCAGTCGTATGGTCTGCAGCAGCATTACATGCGAAAGATGCCGAATCGTGTTGGTTCGATCGGCGCGTTCAAGGCGGCGGAAATAGCCAGTCCCAGAATATCGCGGGTTTGCGCAGGGTCGATGACGCCGTCATCCCAGAGTCTCGCGCTGGAGTAATAGGGGTGGCCCTGGTGTTCGTACTGATCAAGTATTGGCTGACGTAGAGCCTGTTCCTGCTCGGTGCTAAAGGTATTGCCACTGCGCTCGGCCTGTTCATGCTTGACCTGTACCAGTACGCCGGCGGCCTGTTCGCCGCCCATCACCGAAATACGCGCGTTGGGCCACATCCACAACAGACGAGGTTCGTAAGCCCGGCCACACATGCCGTAATTACCCGCACCGAAACTTCCGCCAATAATTATCGTAAATTTGGGCACGCGGGCGCAGGCCACAGCTGTTACCAGCTTGGCGCCATGCTTGGCGATGCCGCCTGCTTCGTATTTCTGGCCAACCATGAAACCAGTGATGTTTTGCAAAAACACCAATGGAATGCCGCGCTGACAGGCGAGCTCGATAAAATGTGCGCCTTTCTGCGCAGATTCGCTGAACAGTACACCGTTATTAGCGATAATCGCCACGGGATAGCCATGCAAGTGGGCAAAACCACAGACCAGCGAGCTACCGTAAAGGGCCTTAAATTCGTCGAAGACTGAATCATCAACCAGTCGGGCAATGACTTCACGCACATCATACGGTTGCTTGGGATCTGCCGGGACGATGCCGTACAGATCGCTGGCAGGGTAGCGCGGCGCCAATACTGGCTTGCACTGCAATTCACCCGCCTTGCGCCAGTTCAGATTGGCAATGCAGCGCCTGGCAATCGCCAGCGCGTGTTCGTCGTCCTCGGCGTAGTGGTCAGCAACACCGGATGTCTTGCAGTGAACGTCGGCGCCACCTAGGTCCTCGGCACTAACGACTTCACCGGTAGCGGCTTTTACCAGCGGCGGGCCCGCGAGAAAAATGGTTGCCTGGTCGCGGACCATGATTGCTTCATCGGCCATCGCCGGCACATAGGCGCCGCCGGCCGTGCAGGAGCCCATCACCACAGCAATCTGAGGAATACCACGGGCGCTCATATTGGCCTGATTATAAAAAATCCGGCCGAAATGCTCACGATCGGGAAATACCTCGTCCTGACGCGGGAGATTGGCTCCGCCGGAATCAACCAGATAAATACACGGCAGGCGGTTCTGCCCGGCTATGGTTTGCGCACGCAGATGTTTTTTCACGGTTAGCGGGTAATAGGAGCCGCCTTTGACAGTCGCATCATTGGCGACAATCATGCATTCGACCCCCTCGACGCGGCCGATACCGGCGATCAGCCCTGCGGCTGGAACGTCCTCGCCATACACCTCATGGGCGGTGAGTTGGCCTATTTCCAGGAAGGCAGAGCCGGGGTCGAGGAGGGCATCGATACGTTGCCTGGGTAACAGCTTGCCACGGGACAGATGTCGCTCCTGCGCCTTTGGACCTCCGCCCCGGCTGATCTGTTGTAGCAACTGCTGCAAATCATTGACCAATGCCTGCATCGCATCACGGTTGACGATAAACTCATTAGAATGCGCGCTGAGGCGCGTGGTCAGAATAGTCACCGGTGATCTCTCCTGCGAGATTGCTCAGCGCGTTTCATTGAAGAGTTCCCTGCCGATCAGCATGCGGCGAATTTCGCTGGTGCCGGCGCCTATTTCGTACAGCTTGGCATCGCGCAGCAGCCTACCCGTCGGGTAGTCATTGATATAGCCGTTGCCACCTAGAATTTGAATCGCTTCTAGCGCCATCTGGGTGGCCCGTTCGGCTGTATAGAGGATGACGCCTGCGGCATCCTTGCGGGTAGCTTCACCGCGGTCACAGGCTTGAGCGACGGCATACAGGTAAGCTCGGCTGGCGTTGAGTTGAGTGTACATATCCGCGACCTTGCCCTGGATCAGTTGAAACTCGCCAATGCTTTGGCCGAACTGTTTGCGGTCATGGATATACGGGACCACCTCGTCTAGACAGGCCTGCATGATGCCCACTGGGCCCCCAGCCAACACAACGCGCTCAAAGTCCAGTCCACTCATCAGTACTTTTACGCCGGCATTCAAGCCGCCGAGAATATTCTCTGCGGGCACTTCGACGTTATCGAAGACCAGCTCGCAGGTGTTCGATCCGCGCATCCCCAGCTTGTCGAGCTTGGGCCCACGAGAAAAACCTGTCCAGTCACGCTCAACGATAAAAGCGGTAATGCCGTGGGGACCTTTCTCCGGCTCGGTCTTGGCATAGATCACATAGACATGGGCATCGGGACCGTTGGTAATCCACATCTTTGTGCCGTTGAGCACGTAATGATCACCTCGTTTATCTGCCCGTAGCTTCATGCTAACGACGTCGGAGCCGGCGTTGGGTTCGCTCATAGCCAGCGCACCGATATGTTCGCCGCTGATCAGGCCAGGTAGGTAGCGAGCTTTCTGCTCAGTGCTGCCGTTACGGTTAATCTGATTCACGCAGAGGTTCGAGTGCGCGCCGTAGGAGAGGCCGACAGAAGCCGATGCACGACTTATTTCCTCCAGCGCCACCACATGGGCCAGATATCCCAGACCGGCACCGCCGTATTCTTCGCTGACAGTGACGCCCAGAAGTCCTAGGTCGCCAAAGCGGCGCCATAATTCATTGGGGAACTGGTTGTCCTTGTCGATACTGGACGCACGGGGCGCCACCTCAGCTTTGCAAAATGCGCTTACCTGCTCACGCAGCATGTCGATGGTCTCGCCCAGAGCGAAATTCAGAGAGGTGTAATGCATGTCATCACCTGTTGTTCTTGTTGGGTATGCTCAGGCGCTGATTGGGCGCCCGGATAAAGTTTTGGTCAATGCGACGTGGCAACGTTCTTCTGCGGTGTCGAGCTCGATCTGCATCTGTTGAATATCCAGCATTTGCTGCTCAAGTTGCGCCCGTCGATCGGCGATTTTTCCGAGCATGGTATTAAGTTGCTTTTGGTTACCACCCATAGGGTCGTACAGGCTGATCAGCTCCCGGCATTCAGCCAGTGAGAAACCGATGCGCTTGCCGCGCAGGATAAGTTTCAAGCTGACCTTGTCGCGTGCGCAATAAACGCGTTCCTGGCCTCGACGCTCAGGACTGAGTAATCCCTGTTCTTCATAAAAACGAATGGCTCGAGTGGTGATATCAAGCTCACGGGCCAGATCGGAAATGGAATAGGTAGCAGAATGCATGGGACGTGTTCTCTTTAACCTTTACGTTAACGTAAAGCTGAGACTGACTTCTGTCAATGGGAGGATGAGGGAGAGGGCGAAAGAGCATCCCGGCATGGAATCATGCCGGGGCCAAACAGGTATTTAAGCGGGCAGGAGGGCTGCGTCGCGTTCTTTATTCATTTTCCGTTCAAGCTGCTGCGACAGCTCGATGATCTGCTCACGCATCCAGCGGTTAGCTGGATCCTGGTCGGTGCTTTCATGCCAGAACAGATGGGTCTCGATCGGAGGCACGTCATCAATCGGCAGTTCAGAGTAATGCAGATTGTGGCGACGGGCGAAGCGCTCGGGTACGGTCATTACCATGTCGGTCGAGTCGAGCACCAAAGGTGCCATCTGATAATGCTGCGACCGCAGCACCACTCGGCGCTGTATGCCGATTTTACCCAGGGCCAGATCGACGTGGCCAAGGCCGTTGCGTCGACTGGAAATATGAATATGCGACTGTGCCAGATAGTCATCCAGGGTGATCTTGCCCTTGGTTGCCAGCGGATGGTCCTTGCGCATCACGCAGACATAACGGTCTTCGAAAAGTTTGACGTGACGGACCTGGGTGTCGGTATTGAGCGGAGCATCAATGGCGAAGTCCAGACGGCCGGCCGCCAGCTCCTTGGTTGTTTCGCGGCGCTTTGTGAGAAAGCTATCAATATTGACGTTCACTGCCTGGCGACGTATGCGCGCAGCCAGATTGGGCAATATGACTGCCTCGGACAAATCGGTCATGCTGATCCGGTAGGTCTTGGTTGCCTCATCGGGATTAAAGCTGCGGCTCTCCTGCACGGAAACTCGGAGTAACTGCAGCGCATGACGCACTGGGGTAATAATGTTCTGCGCCATGGGTGTCGGCACCATGCCCTGGGCCGTGCGCACAAACAATGGGTCGTTGAAGGTTTCACGCAGGCGGGCGAGAGCGTTGCTCACTGCGGGCTGGGTGATCCCAACGATCTGTCCGGCGCGGGTCAGGTTGGCTTCGGTATATATAGCGTCGAACACAATGAACAGGTTCAAGTCGACTTTACTGAGGTTCATCGCAACATCATCCTACGTAGGGCTTGTGAAAGACTGCCTCATTGCGAGACATCACCGATACATCATAAGCTAAGTATATATTGCTTATGAATGTTAATACACGTGGAAAATAGGTTAGATAAATTGAGACGCGTCATCTAGCATCGTTGTTGTCGTTAACACATCGTTACCAGAAAAGGCACACAACTATGGATTTCGGATATTCCCCCAAGGTCAAAGATCTACGCGAACGCGTTGACGCATTCATGCAGGAACATGTTTTCCCAGCCGAACACATCTTTCATCAGCAAGTGGGTGAGGGTGATCGTTGGCAGCCCACTGCTATCGTCGAAGAACTCAAGGTCAAGGCGCGCAAGGCTGACCTGTGGAACTTGTTCCTGCCTGAGTCCGAACTGGGCGCTGGTCTGACTAACCTCGAGTATGCGCCTCTTGCTGAATTGATGGGCCGTTCAGGTCTGGCTTCAGAAGCGTTTAACTGCAGCGCGCCGGATACCGGCAATATGGAAACCATCGTACGCTACGGCAATGAAGAGCAAAAAGAGCGTTGGGTAAAGCCACTGCTGGCTGGCGAAATTCGTTCCTGCTTTGGTATGACCGAGCCGGATGTTGCGTCTTCCGATGCGACCAACATGCAGGCCAATGCCCGTCGCGATGGTGATGAGTGGGTTATCAACGGTCGCAAATGGTGGACTTCAGGCGCTTGTGATCCACGCTGCAAAATCATGATTTTCATGGGTCTGACTGATCCCGATGCACCGCGTCACCAGCAGCACTCGATGATTCTGGTGCCAATGGATTCTCCCGGTCTGAAAGTAGTTCGTCACTTGCCTGTTTTCGGTTATGACGATGCGCCGCACGGCCATGCTGAGGTTGTACTGGATAACGTACGTGTTCCTTACGAGAACGTACTGCTAGGCGAAGGCCGTGGTTTCGAGATCGCTCAGGGTCGCCTTGGGCCAGGTCGCATTCACCACTGCATGCGCTCAATCGGTGCCGCAGAACGCGCATTGGAATTGATGTGTCGTCGTTCGGTCGAGCGTGAAGCTTTTGGCAAGCGTCTGGCCCAGTTGGGCGGTAACGTCGATCTGATTGCTGAATCGCGTATCGAGATCAACCAGGTTCGACTGCTGACGCTGAACGCCGCTTATATGATGGATACAGTAGGTAACAAGATCGCCAAAAGCGAAATTGCTCAGATTAAGGTCTCTGCGCCCAATGTGGCACTGCGCGTGATCGACCGAGCAATTCAGATGCATGGTGGTGCAGGTGTATCAGAAGATACTCCTTTGGCCCACATGTATGCCATGCAACGCACGCTGCGTCTGGCCGATGGTCCGGACGAAGTACACCGCGCAGCAATCGGCAAGATTGAGCTGGGAAAGTATATGAAGCGTTAAGCTTCATGTCACTCTGCGTGAAACGTAAAAACCGCTCCTAGGAGCGGTTTTTTTGTGCTTTCTCGCTCTGTATTTTATCGAGGATGGAGAGTTTTTTGAGCGCACAACAACACCCATCCGCGCTAACGGATGCGCATGTGAAGGGGCATTGGCGTTGGCCGATAAGGCCGGAGTTGCCGGGAACAGCGCCCCGGATTAACGAGCGCGATAGGTGATGCGACCCTTAGTCAGGTCGTAAGGTGTCAACTCGACGCGTACCTTGTCGCCGGTCAGGATGCGGATATAGTTCTTGCGCATCTTGCCTGAAATGTGAGCAGTAACAACGTGACCGTTTTCCAGTTCAACGCGAAACATGGTGTTGGGCAGGGTGTCAACAATGGTGCCTTCCATTTCAATACTTTCTTCTTTCGCCATTAAGCAAAGGCCTCTCAAATTACGGAATATCAACGAGACACTCATGCAGCGCTCGCAAAAAAGGTGAGCAATTGTGCCTGAAAACCGCACAACAACCAAGTTTGATCGCTTGTTTTTAGCTGTTTATCACAACAGGGTCTGTTTGCTAGCTAAAAGAGCAGCCGATGGTTGTGCATTAATTGATCCGGACCCACCTCTGATTGGCCAGCATCTCTAGCGGGCGATACTCGGTCTTGTAACTCATCTTGCGGCAGTTTTTGATCCAGTATCCAAGGTACACAGCGTCCATGCCGGTGCGTCTGGCTTCCTCGATCTGCCAGAGTATCGCGAAACGCCCCAGGCTGCGCCCGGGATGGTCTGGGTGAAAGAAGGTATAAACGGCTGAAAGGCCATTGAGCATGTGGTCAGTCACGGCTACAGCCAGCAGTACCCCATCGAGACGAAATTCGTAAAACAGACTGAAAGGCCAGTCCCTAACCAGGAAAGAATCGAACTGTTGACGACTGGGGGGATACATATCGCCATCAGCATGTCGCGATTCGATGTAGTGGGCATAGAGTTCATAGATTTCGTCAGTCAACCTGGGAGGTTGAGGACTGACTTCAAGGTCCACGTTACGCTTGATGATACGTTTCTGTTGGCGGCTTGGCGCGAAATCTGCCGCTGGCACTCGTGAAGCGACACAGGCACTGCAGGCCTGACAATGCGGTCGGTATAGATGATCGCCACTGCGACGGAAGCCCAGCTCCGAGAGATGACTATAGGTTTCCACGTCAATCGGCAGCTGAGGATCGAGAAATAGGGTTGTGGCACGCTCGTCTGGCAGGTAGCTGCAGGCATGGGGATGGGTAGCGTAGAACTTGAGATGGGCGAGGTTGGTCATGGACGTATGCTCGGCAAGAAGTTTTGCACTCCAATAACATTATTATATTCCCTGTGCGTTCCGCTATAACACATTGTATGCCCACCTATTTTTTGCGTTTAAAGGGCAAAGTTGCGTCAATTTACGTATAAATTCGTCGCGGCTAATCGACTCGGCGCCCAGACTGAATAAATGCTCGGTCGGCATCTGGCAGTCGATAAGGGTGTAGCCCCAATGTTCCAGTTGCCGGACCAGAAAGATAAATCCCACCTTGGACGCATTGCTACGCCTGCTGAACATGGACTCTCCAAAAAAAACGCTACCCAACGCAACGCCATACAATCCGCCGACCAGTTGGTCGTCTTTCCAGACTTCAACTGAGTGAGCTACGCCAAGCCGATGCAGTTCGCAATAGGCCTGTTGCATCTCGGTAGTGATCCACGTGCTGTCGCTATAGTCTCGCGGCTCAGAACACGCCCGAATGACAGCAGGGAAATCCTGGTCCAGAGTGACTACTAGCTCTGTTTTGCGCAGATGCTTCAGCATGCTACGTGATACGTGGAGCTTGGCGGGCTGTAAGACGGTTCGCGGATTGGGCGACCACCAAAGCAGCGGTTGGCCATCCTGATACCAGGGAAAAATGCCTTGGGTATAAGCTCTTAGCAATCTCTCCGGGGACAGATCGCCACCGGCTGCAAGTAACCCCTCGGGCTCGGCCATTGCCAGACTGGGGGAAGGGAAGGCCAAGCTGTCGGAACGCAGCCAGGTCAGCTGGGGCATAAAAGGGCGCCTTGATAGCGGTTAAAGTGTTTAAATATTTTATCAAGATACTGATATAAGTTATTGTGATTCATGGATATAGTTTCATAATGGGATGCAGTACGGTTCACCTGCGGTGCCCACAGCTTATACTCGTTCCCGAAACTTGACTGCCGTACGTAAAGGCAGTTGTGAATTCCCCGGCCGGACATCGTACAATACTCGGCTGTACAACGACGGAAGCCAGCGTGTTGAAGGATAACAAAGCCCAAAAAGTTACGCCTGCATGGCAGGAACAGCTCACCTTACGCTTACGCGAGGGCGCGCTGCTGGCAATGATCGCCTTGTGCCTTTACCTGAGTATGGCATTGCTGAGCTACGACACATCTGATCCGGGCTGGACCCGAAGCGGTGGACTTGGAGAGGTGGGCAATGCAGGCGGCAGCATGGGCGCTTGGATCGCCGACGTTCTGCTCCTGACGTTGGGCTATCTGGCTTATCTGTTTCCCGTCATTGTTGCGGTGAAGGTATGGCAAATGTTCCGGCGCCGACATTTACCCTTCGTCTGGAATGGCTGGTTGTTTTCCTGGCGGTTGATCGGTTTTGTACTGACATTGTTTGCTGGCACTGCGCTGGCCGCTTTGCATGGCAGCGCGCCTGAGGGTTTTCCCGAGGGAGCAGGTGCGGGTGGTGTTCTGGGCGAGTTGCTTTCTGGGTTGGCTTACCCGGTACTCAATATGCAGGGCAGCACATTGCTGTTCCTCACCTTGTTTCTGTTTGGTTTGACGGTATTTACTAACCTCTCCTGGTTTCGGCTGATGGAGTTGACTGGCAAGATCACTCTGGATGTGTTCGATCTAGTCAAGCGTGCCTGGGCTAGTTGGCGCTCTCGCCGCGCTGCAGCCGCAGTCCAGCAGGATCTGTCTGGTCGGCCGGCCAAGGCCCCGGCGGGTCGAAGCGAGCCGATCTTCAGCGCGGCTGAACAGCGCGAAGCTGAGGCGTCCCGTGCCCGCCGTCAGGAGTCGTTAGCCAAGCATGTAGCGTCACAGGAAAGCCGCCAGCCACCGGAAATAGTCCCGCCGGATACCAAGCCGGTTCAGTCGAGCGCGCGCCTGCTAAAGGAAAAGCAAGCGAGACTGTTCAGCGAATCGGTCGAGCCGGGCTCGCTTCCACCCATTTCACTGCTTGATCCCGCGACCAAAAAGACCAAGGGCTTTTCGGCAGAATCTCTGGAAGGTATGTCCCGACTACTGGAGCTCAAACTTAAGGATTTCGGCGTCGATGCTGAAGTTGAGAAGGTACAGCCGGGGCCGGTTATCACCCGCTTCGAGATTCAACCGGCTGCAGGCGTCAAGGTCAGCAAGATTACCAACCTAGCAAAGGATCTGGCCCGCTCCCTAGCGGTGATCAGCGTCAGGGTGGTAGAAGTGATACCGGGCAAGACCACGGTCGGCATTGAGATACCCAACGAAGACCGTGAAATTGTGCGACTATCTGAGGTCTTGCAGACTCGCGAATTCGATGAGGCAACCTCGCCGGTTACCCTGGCGCTCGGTCACGACATCGGTGGCCATCCGGTCATGGCCGATCTGGCAAAAATGCCGCATCTGCTTGTCGCCGGTACTACTGGCTCGGGCAAGTCGGTTGGCGTTAACGCGATGCTGCTGAGTATTCTGTTCAAGTCGCCACCCGAAGAGGTGCGCCTGATCATGATCGACCCGAAAATGCTCGAGTTGTCGGTCTACGAAGGCATTCCACACTTGCTTGCCCCGGTCGTAACCGACATGAAGGAAGCGGCCAATGCCTTGCGCTGGTGTGTAGCGGAAATGGAGCGGCGCTACAAACTGATGGCAGCGATGGGTGTGCGGAACCTCGCGGGCTTCAACCGCAAGGTCAAGGATGCCGAAAAAGCTGGAACACCGTTGACCGATCCGTTGTTTCGCCGCGAGTCAATGGAGGATATTCCGCCCGAACTGTCCACATTGCCGGTAATCGTAGTGGTTATTGACGAATTCGCTGACATGATGATGATTGTTGGCAAAAAGGTCGAAGAGCTGATCGCACGTATTGCGCAAAAAGCACGGGCTGCTGGTATACATCTGATTCTCGCAACGCAGCGTCCGTCGGTGGATGTGATCACCGGTTTGATCAAGGCTAATATTCCGACGCGCATGGCGTTCCAGGTATCCAGTAAGATTGATTCGCGGACCATTCTTGACCAGGGTGGGGCGGAACAATTGCTCGGTCACGGGGATATGCTCTACATGCCCCCGGGTACCAGCCTGCCGGTGCGTGTGCACGGCGCGTTCGTTTCTGACGAGGAGGTGCACCGTCTGGTCGATGAATGGAAGAAGCGCGGTGAGCCAGACTATATTCAAGACATACTCGACGGCGCGGATGACGGCGCTGGTAGCAGTTTCGACACTTCCGGCGGCATGGGTGGGGGCGATAGTGAGGAAGACGCCCTGTATGATGAAGCTTTACGCTTTGTCACCGAAAGCCGCCGTGCTTCGATTTCTGCCGTACAACGCAAGCTCAAGATAGGCTACAACCGCGCTGCCCGGATGATCGAAGCCATGGAGATGGCTGGAGTGGTAACATCAATGAACACCAATGGCTCGCGAGAGGTTATTGCACCGCCTCCGGTGCGCGACTAACGCGGCCTGACCTACTTAACTGCGGAGAATACCCCTGATCATGATCAAAACCTTCTTTCGCTCAAGCCTGGCCACTCTTTGTCTGCTAAGTCTGCCATTTGCGGCAATGGCTGACGAACAAAGTGTCGCGGCGGAGCGGTTGAATATACTGCTGTCGCGTGCCAGCACCATGAGTGCGAACTTTTCGCAGATGACGCTGAGTTCAAACGGCGCGAGCCTGCAGGAAGCTACCGGCAGCGTGGTGCTCAAGCGGCCTGGCATGTTCCGTTGGCATACCGATCCTCCAGCTGAGCAATTGCTGGTGTCTGATGGTGAACAGATCTGGCTGTACGATCCGGACCTGGAGCAGGTAACTATTCAAAAAATGGATAAACGTCTGACCCATACGCCGGCGCTGCTGCTCTCGGGAGACGTCAGCAAGCTGGAAGAGAATTTCAATATCACCGTGATCGAGAGTGGCGATGTATCCGAATTTCTGCTCACGCCCAAAGCCAACGACACACTGTTCGATAATCTTCGCCTGTCTTTTCAAGGTGAAAAGATAAACGACATGCAAATGAGCGATGCTATCGGTCAGCGCACCAACATCCTTTTCCAGAACGTTAAAACCAACGAAAGTATGCAGCAGAGCCAATTCAGCTTTGACATTCCATCAGGAGTCGATGTCATCAGTGAGTGAGGCAGGCCTCTTCCCCGATCGTGGCACTCACCAGCCGCTGGCTGCACGCATGCGGCCTGCAACCCTTGACGAATATACCGGTCAGGGTCATTTGCTGGGCTCTGGCCGCCCATTGCGCGTTGCGCTGGAGCAGGGCGCGTTGCATTCGATGATTTTCTGGGGGCCGCCGGGAGTCGGTAAAACCACTCTGGCGCGTCTGCTCGCGACCTTGGCCGATGCTCACTTTGTAAGCATCTCTGCCGTACTCGCCGGGGTCAAGGACATACGCCAGGCGGTTGAAGTGGCTCGTCAGCAGGCCTCGCAGAGCGGCAGACAAACTATATTGTTTGTTGACGAGGTGCACCGTTTCAACAAGTCCCAGCAGGATGCGTTTTTACCCTATGTCGAGGACGGTACCTTGCTGTTTATTGGTGCGACGACAGAAAATCCCTCGTTTGAACTGAATAATGCATTGTTGTCCCGCGCCCGGGTATATGTGCTCAAATCTCTTGATGAGAACTCCTTGTCCAGTCTGCTCGACCGTGCCTTGCATGATACTGAACGGGGTCTGGGTCAGCATGTACTGTCGGTCAGCGATGAAGCCAGAGGTATACTGATTGGCGCCGCTGATGGCGATGCTCGTCGGCTGTTGAATCTGCTAGAGATCGCTGCCGACCTTGTTGAGGACGGCGGCACTATCGATACCGCACTGGTCAGCGATCTGCTCAACGATACTCGCCGCCGGTTCGATAAGGGCGGTGAAGCTTTTTACGATCAAATATCAGCGCTGCACAAGTCGGTACGCGGCTCCAATCCCGACGCCTCGTTGTACTGGTTTGCGCGCATGATTGACGGTGGTTGTGATCCGCTGTTCCTCGCCCGCAGGATAGTCCGGATGGCTAGCGAAGAGGTCGGCAATGCCGATCCCAGAGCATTGACACTGGCACTGAATGCCTGGGACGTGCAGGAGCGGCTGGGTAGCCCGGAAGGCGAGTTGGCGGTGGCTCAGGCCGTGGTTTATCTGGCATGCGCGCCGAAGAGCAATGCTGTTTACAAGGCATTCAATGCGGCAATGAAAGATGTTGCCAGTCAGCCATCCTTGGAACCACCTCTGCACCTGCGCAACGCGCCGACTAAACTGATGAAGGAGCTGGGCTATAGCGAAGGCTATCGCTATGCTCACAATGAGCCGCAAGCCTATGCGGCCGGCGAGGACTACTTCCCCGAAGAACTTGAGCCGAGACGCTATTACGAACCGGTTGATCGAGGTCTGGAACAGAAAATCGGCCAAAAACTGGAATATCTGCGCGGCCTGGATGCGGCCAGCGAGACCAAAAGGAGATAGGCACTGATGGGCGCCAGTATTTTCGCAATAGCGCTTGGCGGTTCGTTGGGTGCGCTGTGCCGGTTTGGTATTGCTCAGTGGATCATGCTGACCTGGCCAAAGGCCTTTCCGTTGGCCACTTTCGCCGTGAACCTGATTGGTTGTCTGATCATAGGTATACTGTACGGTTTGTGGCTGAGCCGTCCGGAGTTTTCACCGGCACTGCGCCAGGGCCTGTTTATAGGTTTTCTGGGCGCTTTCACTACATTTTCCACGTTCTCCCTCGATGCCATCCGGTTGATGGAGAATGGCGAGAGTCTGATGGCTCTTGGATATATCCTGCTCAGCGTGTGCGCTTGTCTGCTCGCCACCTGGGCCGGTCTGTCGCTGGCTCGTTAGCCCGCCAGGCTGCCACCCGTAACCATAAGATGATGACTTATGCTTGATCCGAAATTGGTCCGTAGCCAACCTCAACTGGTCGCCGAGCGACTCGCTACGCGCGGCTTCGTGCTTGATGTAGCCCAGCTGGAGAGCCTTGAAGCGCGCCGCAAGACGGTTCAGACCCGTACTGAAACCCTTCAGGCCGAACGCAACAGCCGCTCCAAGTCGATTGGTCAGGCCAAAGGCCGTGGTGAAGACATTCAGCCCTTGCTGGCTGATGTGGAACGCATGGGCACCGAATTGAGTGAGGCGAAGCTGGATCTGGATGTCATCCAGGCTGAGCTCGATACCTTGCTGCTGAGCATGCCCAATCTGCCAGAAGAAACAGTCCCGGTTGGTGCTGATGAGGACGACAACGTTGAGGTGCGCCAGTGGGGCACTCCACGTGAGTTTGATTTTGATCCGCGCGATCACGTGTCGCTGGGGGAGCAGCATGGTTATCTGGACTTCGAGACCGCAGCCAAGCTGTCCGGAGCCCGTTTTGCCCTGATGCGTGGCCCAATGGCTCGCCTGCATCGCGCTCTGGCCCAATTCATGCTGGATGTCCATGTTAACGAGCATGGCTACGAAGAGCTGTATACCCCTTACCTTGTGCAGGCCGAAGCGCTTCAGGGTACTGGTCAACTGCCCAAGTTCGAGGCGGATTTATTCCGCGTACCCCGAGGCGAAGATCAGCGCGATCTGTATCTGATTCCCACGGCGGAAGTAACGCTGACCAATACGGTCAGCCAAAGCATTATCGACGCTGACAAGCTGCCTATGCGTATGACCGCACATACGCCCTGTTTTCGCAGTGAAGCCGGCTCGGCTGGACGTGATACCCGCGGCATGATCCGGCAGCACCAGTTCGACAAGGTAGAAATGGTACAGATCGTTCGTCCCCAGGACTCTGCCGCTGCATTGGATGAACTGACGGGGCATGCCGAGAATATCCTCAAGCTGCTGAACCTGCCGTATCGCGTGCTTGCTCTTTGCACTGGCGATATGGGCTTTGGCGCAACCCGCACGTACGACCTGGAAGTCTGGATTCCCAGCCAGAACAAGTATCGTGAAATATCGTCCTGCTCCAGCTGTGGTGATTTCCAGGCCCGACGCATGCAGGCGCGCTGGCGTAACCCGGAAACCGGCAAGCCAGAGCTGGTTCACACGCTGAATGGCTCGGGACTGGCTGTTGGCCGCACATTGGTAGCGATTTTAGAAAATTACCAGCAGGCTGATGGCAGTATTCTGATTCCTGAAGTGCTCGAGCCTTACATGCTCGGCATTGGGCAGATCGGCTGATATGGAGTATTTGCCGTTATTTCATAATCTGCAGGGCCGAGTGGTTCTCGTGGTCGGTGGCGGTGAGATAGCGCTGCGCAAGTCACGACTGTTGTCTGAGGCGGGCGCAGTTCTGCGGGTTGTGGCACCCGAAATAGAGCTGCAACTGGCAGAGCTAGTCGCTCAAGGGGGTGGTGAGTGCATTGAGCGTGGATATCTCGAGGTCGATATGAACGGCACCCAGCTGGTTATCGCCGCCACCGACGACGAACCGCTGAATGCGCAAGTGTCTGCTGATGCCCAGGCTCGGTTCCTGCCGGTCAATGCGGTGGACGCACCTGATTTGTGCACTGTTATATTTCCAGCGATTGTTGATCGCTCACCTCTGATCATTGCTATTTCAAGCGGAAGTCATGCCCCGGTGCTGGCCCGTTTGACCCGTGCGCGGATCGAGACGTTGTTTCCGTATACCTATGGCAAGCTTGCCCAGTTGGCCAAGCGTTTTCGCAGCCAGGTGAAAGCGGCCTTTCCGCAGATCAATCAACGCCGCGTGTTCTGGGAAGATGTGTTCCAAGGCGATGTAGCCGAACGTATTTTTGCTGGGCAGGATGAAGCTGCGGAGCGCTTGCTGGCGAGCCGTCTGGCTGATCAGGCAGGGCAGAGCTACCGGGGTGAGGTATACCTGGTAGGGGCTGGGCCGGGGGATCCTGACTTGCTGACTTTCCGTGCACTGCGTTTGATGCAACAGGCGGATGTGGTGTTGCATGATCGTTTGGTGCCGACAGCCATCATCGATTTGTGCCGGCGAGATGCAGAACGCATTTACGTCGGTAAAGCGCGTTCGGACCACGCTGTACCTCAGGAACAAATCAATCAGTTACTCGTGCGGCTGGCTGGCGAGGGCAAGCGTGTGCTGCGTCTTAAGGGCGGTGATCCGTTCATTTTCGGCCGTGGTGGAGAAGAAATAGAAGAGCTGGCAGCTCACGGAGTGCCATTTCAGGTGGTGCCGGGCATTACGGCAGCTAATGGTTGTTCAGCCTATGCCGGTATCCCGCTGACCCACCGTGACTACGCGCAATCCGTGCGCTTTGTCACCGGTCACCTCAAGGATGGCACCAGTAATCTGGAGTGGCAGGGGCTGGTCGCTCCAGGGCAGACGCTGGTGTTTTATATGGGGCTGGTTGGTCTGCCGGAGATATGCCAAAAGCTGATTCAGCACGGACGGGGTGCGGATACACCTATGGCACTGGTTCAGCAAGGCACGACTGCAAATCAGAAAGTACTGATCGGGACGCTGAGCACTATGCCCGATCTGGTTGCAAACACAGCCATCACACCGCCCACGCTGCTAATTGTGGGTGAGGTAGTGAATCTGCATGGCAAGCTAAAATGGTTTGCTCCAGAAAGCGTCGAAACAGACACCAAAGGCGTACTGCGTTCCACGCAGAATTCGGGTAACGTCGGAACATAGACTAAATTCTTACCACTATAGCGGTAACGCATTGATAACATTTGCGCCCCGCAGGAATGACCTTCAGCAGTACCGATGAAACGGAGTTCGTGTGCAGACGATAGACGTAATTCGACGACGCAGATCGCGGCATGGAATGACGCTGCTAATAGTATTCTGTTTCTTTACCAGTCTGTTTCTGCTGGCTCAACACGCAGACGCTGCTTCGACTGATCTACAGATTAGTAATGAGCCCAGCTATGCCTTGTCCAGGTATTTTTCTGCTCTGAAATATGACGGTTCAGATCTGACGCTGGAGGAGGTTCGTCGAAAGCGCGAAGCGGGCGAGTTCAGCAGTGTGGACCCCAGGTCGACATCAGCGACCAATTTCGGCCTCACGCGATCCAAGATCTGGTTGCATCAGAACTTCACGACAGATGCCATACTGCCCGAACGTTGGCTTCTCGAAGTCGCGCATTCCTCCCTCGACAGCGTCGATGTTTTTATTGCCGAGGAGGGCGGGGATTATCTCCGGCAACATGCTGGAGACCAGTTACCCTTTGCCGCTAAAGCGTTACCCCATCGACATCATCTTTTCGAGCTCAACCTCAAGCCGAGCACAGGCTATAGCCTGTATGTACGAGCAGAATCGAGCGGAACACTGTCGGTCCCGGTCAATCTTTGGCAACCCGATGCATTGTGGGCGGACGATCAGGTCAGTTATGCCTTGCTCAGCTGCTACTTCGGGTTGTTGGCTGGCTTGATGGTTTATAACCTTTTCCTGTTCCTCTCGCTGCGCGATAAACTGTATTTGTTCTATGTTGCCTTCATCGGCTTTCTGGCACTCGGCCAAGCCGGACTGGCTGGCCTGACGGGTCAATTTATGTGGCCGAATAATGCGCTGCTTACGCACCTGTCGCCGACGGGCGGAGTTTCCTTGGCGGGGATCTTTGGCGTTTACTTTGCGCACAGATTTCTCGGCTCCACGCCGCGCGACCTGAAGATGCAATGGGTTATGCCGTTGCTGGGTATAATGTTTGCGACCAGTTTCACTATCACATTGTTCGTCTCTTACTTTGTGGCTGCGGTGTTGATCAATATCACATCGCTGCTCTTTGCTCTTAGTGCCTTTTTAATGGGCGGTGTGAGCTTGTATCGCGGACAACCCGGGGCACGTTTCTTTGTACTTGCATGGGTCTCGTTGTTGCTAAGTATTCTTGTTATTGCCCTCCATAATTTGGGAATATTGCCCTCCAATGGATTTACTGCCAATGCGCTGATGTTCGGTTCGGCCGCGGAGATGCTGCTGCTGTCACTGGCTCTCGCTGATCGAATCAACAGCCTGCAGCGGTTGCAGGACCAGGCGCAGCAGGATGCCCTGAAGGTCAATCGGGAGATGGTTGATGCATTGCGTGAAAGTGAGCGTCAGTTGGAGAGTAGGGTCACCGCACGCACTGCGGAGCTGGAGCAGACTAACGACGAGCTGACACGCAACAAGGAGTTATTGGAAAAGCAGGCCAACCATGACGCGCTGACCGGGCTAGCCAACCGCAAGCTTCTCAAGGATCGCCTGCTCGGAGCTCAGCTGCGATCGCAGCGTAATCAAAAAAACTTTGCGTTGCTGGTAATCGATCTTGACAGATTCAAACAAGTCAATGATCGCTTTGGTCACATAGCGGGCGACGAAGTGCTGATTCAAGTGGCGAGGCGTCTGCAATCGCACTTGCGTGAAGTTGATACGGTTGCGCGCATCGGTGGCGACGAGTTCGTCGTGATTCTCGAGTCGGTCAGAAGCCGTGACGCAATCTTGATTCTCCAGGGTCATCTACTGGCAGATGTGGCCAGGCCTATCCTGGTGAGAGAACAACAGGAGGTCTCAATAGGCATGAGCATCGGTATGGCGATCTACCCCGAAGATACCACCGACATAGAGAGTCTGTTTCATATCGCCGATCGACAGATGTACGCCGCCAAGCCGAGCGACGCGGTGGAAGCAGACTGACTCCGCCATCTCCGGCGTTGCAGTAGACCATACACAGGGGTAAACGCCATGGCGCGAAGGCTGGTAGTCAAGCGCGGTAAAAAGATCGGTGCAGCGCCTGGAACCCTTGTGCATATTGGGGACCACGGCGCGTTCGAAAGCGTTCTATCGCTGATGGTTTATGACGAAAACCAATTGCAGAGTCATGAGGGTATTACCACAGCTCAATGTCAGGCTTTGATTGGTCAACATGGTGTCAAATGGCTGAACATGTATGGGGTCCACCAAGCCTGCAGTGTTCAGGCGTTGGGCGAGATCTTTGGACTTCATCCGTTGGTGCTCGAGGATATTCTCAACACCGATCAGCGACCGAAAGTGGAGGACTATGAAGGCTATCTGTACATTGTGCTGCGCATGCTACGCTTCGACGAATCGCGCCAGCAGATCCATTCTGAACAGGTCAGTCTGATTCTTGGCCAGGATTACGTCTTATCCATGCAGGAAAAACCAGGAGATGTATTCCAGGGATTGCGCGAGCGAATTCAGAGCGGGCGGCGAATACGATTTATGCAGGCTGATTATCTGGCCTACGCGATTCTCGATTCAGTTGTAGATCATTACTTCGTGCTGCTGGAAAAACTCGGCGACGAAATCGAAGCGCTGGAAGACGAGTTGCTGATTAAGCCCGAACCCGGGACATTGCAACGAATACATCATTTCAAGCGTGAAATGCTCATGCTGCGCAAAGCGGTCTGGCCGTTGAGGGAGGTGCTCAGTCAACTCGCGCGTGACGATCATCCGCTCATCAGCAAGGAAACCCGGCTGTTCATGCGCGATGTCTATGACCACAGTATTCATGTGATTGACACGATTGATACTCTGCGCGATTTGCTGGCGAGCATGCTGGAATTGTATCTGTCGAGCATCAACAACAAGATGAACGAGGTAATGAAGGTGCTCACCATCATTGCCACACTCTTTATGCCTCTCACGTTTATCGCGGGTATCTACGGCATGAATTTCGAGTACATGCCGGAGCTTGTATGGCGCTGGGGTTACCCCTCTGTATGGCTTGTTATGCTTTTGGTCGCCAGCGGATTATTGCTGCTGTTCCGCCGGCGGGGTTGGCTCTGACCGAACCAGATTCAATCAGGTAAGCGTATCGACAATGCCGCCCTCGACGCGAAGCGCTGCGCCAGTGGTAGCGGAGGCTTGTTTCGAGCACACATAAACGACCATGTTGGCCACTTCTTCGGGTGTAGTGGCGCGCTGAATTATAGAAGAAGGACGCTTGGCTTTGACGAACTCGCGGGCAGTATCTTCAACGCTCATGCCGTTTTTCTCAGCAGAAGGCTCGAGCATCGCCATGACACCTTCGGATAGCGTCGGTCCTGGCAATACCGCATTAACGGTCACGCCTGTACCCGCCAGACGTTTAGCGAGGCCGCGAGACACAGACAGATTGGCCGACTTGGTAAAGCCATAATGAATCATCTCAGGCGGTATATTGATACCTGACTCTGACGACAAGAAAACCACTCGGCCCCAGCCTTTCTTCACCATGCCCGGCGCGTAAGCCCGTGAAATTCTGACACCAGACAGCACGTTCACTTCAAAGAAGCGTTGCCAATCTGCATCTGGAATCTCAAAAAAATCGGTTGCCTCGAATATGCCCATATTATTGACCAGTATGTCGGTGTGGGGTTCGGCGTTGACCAGCTTCTCGCAACCCTCGGCAGTGGCCAGGTCTGCCGCTACGCCGCGCACATTGGCATCGGGGCAGGCCAAACGGATGTACTCAATCGCGGCATGTACGCGCTCTTCGGTGCGCCCATTAACGACCACACTGGCACCGGCATGCGCCAACCCATGGGCGATGGCCAGTCCAATACCTGCGGTGGAACCTGTAATAACCGCAGTTTTGCCAGATAAATCGATCAGCATTACTTGTACTCCTTCAATTGAGGGTGGCGAATCCGGCCACCTATCTTGGTGGATAGTGTAGACGCTGCATTCAGTCAGAAAGCGTACAACGATGCACGCTGGCGATTGACACATAAAGTTACGGCGTCGCTGAGCTCCCGTGTTTAGGGCCTATTCGGGGAATCATGGCTGGACGAGTCGTGCCCAAGGGGGTAGGGTGTGAGCTACCGGATCGAACCTTTCAGCGCTTTTTGCGCCTGATTGCGTGTGTTTATCTGGCCGCTTTATCACGGCATTTTCACCGCCGGACTCTTGCACTATCAGGCTGCTAAGTGCGGTCTTTATCTCGCTACAGACATACCTAGAAAGATGTTCTGTTTTTGCTTACGTCCTCTGGCGACCGCTCCTTAAATGGAATTCTGGTTGCTGCGAAGGATGATAGGGCTGCATAGCCTATGGGTATTTAATGAACGAAGAAAGTTTCTATCAGTTCTCGACACTGACCGTCCTTGCTTTGCTTGCCGCTTTTTACGGCGGCACTTACCTGCTGACATTGCTCATCAAGAAAAAAAAGGAAAATACCGACGCCTTCATGGTGTCTAACCATCAGATTGGCTTTGGTCTGGGAGCTGCGAGTATGACCGCGACCTGGATCTGGGCTGCCTCGTTCTATGGCGCCGCCACCTCAGGTTATACCTACGGTATTTCTGGCCCCCTGCATTACGGCTTATGGGGTGCGCTGATGATTCTTTTCATCTACCCCTTTGGTAAGCGCTTCCGTGAACTCGCACCCAACGCTCATACCCTGGGTGAGCTGATACACGCCCGGCATGGTTCTTCCAGCCAGTTGATTCTTGCATCCTCCAATATCCTGGGCAGTATCATCAGCCTGATGGTTAACTTCACGGCTTCAGGCGCTCTAGTCTCAGTGCTGTCGCCGCTGTCGTTTCAGGCCGGTGTGGTGATCGCAGGGGTCGGGGTTCTGTCCTACACGCTGTGGTCAGGCTTTCGCGCCTCGGTCCTTACTGACTTTGCCCAGCTGATGGCGATGATGGCAGTGGCAATCCTGATCATCCCTGCGGTGCTATTTGCCCTTGGCGGCCCAAGTACGTTGTCGGACGGTATGAGTCTGCTGACACCAGAACAAGCAAATCTGTTTTCGATGGACGCTATTCTCAAACAGGGCGCACCCTTCTTTGTGGCTGTTCTGGCTTACGCCATCGGTAACCAGACCATCTCACAACGGCTGTTCGCCGTGCGTGAAGATCACATCAAGCCAACCTTCATTACGGCCACTATCGGCTATGGTGCGATCGTCATCGGGCTGGGTATGATCGGTCTGATGGCGCTGATGACGGGCATGGAGCCGATTGACGGCGACATGAACAACCTGATTCCGCAAATGGTCTCGATGTACCTTTCTCCGGTATTTATCGGGCTGTTCTTCATCCTGGTTATCGGCTCGCTGTCGTCGACTGCTGATTCGGACCTCTCCGCCATGTCAGCGATCGTTATGGCAGATGTATATGGCAAGAACATTGCCAAAAACAAGCCCGACCCCACCAAAATGCTGCTGATCGGTAGGCTGACCATGATTGTTGCGACGCTGATCGGGGTGATTCTTGCCAGCTTCTCCATGGATATCCTGATCATGCTGGTCTTCGTTGGTGCACTTTGGGGAGCGATTGTCTTTCCGGTGATCGCCAGTTGCTTCTGGAACCGGGTCACCAATATGGCTTTCACTTCCGCGGTGGTTGCCGGCTTGCTAATGTTCTGTATCGCTCGTTTTGAAATGCTTCCAATGGTCAGTGCGGTCGCCGTCTTATTCGAATTGCTCGCAGCCGTGGGCGGCGGTGTGGTGCTAGGACTGATGGCCTTTGGTTTCTGCGGACGCCGAGTGGGTTTGATTGTCGCTGCCATCGGCGCTGTAGGACTGGCTTTCCTGTGCGTTGGCTTCCTGCGCGACTATACGGTGCTGCTGGCATCGCTAATGGCTTACGGCGTTAGCACAATCGTTTGTGTCGTTATCAGTCTGCTGAGTTCGAGCGAGTTCGACTTCGCACAGATCGATCAGAACGTTATTAATTATGATCCGGCTAAGCCTGTTGCTGAAGCCTGAATTGTATAAGCTCCATCAACTAGTGCGCAGTAGCGCACCAGCCAGAAACTGGGAATAAACATGCAAACATTTATATTGGCGTTTTATGTATTGATCTGGCCGTTGGTGTCACTCGCCGTACTGGCGGTCATTGGCGTGGCCACGGTGAGAGATATTCGTCTCGCCCGGCGCGAGAAGCGCGAATTGGTGTAACGATCGGCGAACAAATCGATCAGCCTTGCTACACTCTATGACGAAGGGCCTTATGGGCCCTTTTTCTGTGTACTCATGACGACTGACTTTATAGGTGACATATGAATTTCCGACAGATGATGGCTGTGCTTTTTACGCTTGTATTGAGCGGCTGCGTCAAGCTGCCGGACAACGTTCAGCCGGTCACGGGTTTTGAGCCCGATCGCTATCTAGGTACGTGGTATGAAGTTGCGCGGCTGGATCACTCTTTCGAGAAAGGTCTTAGTAAGGTCACTGCTGAGTACAGCCTGCGTGTAGACGGTGGGCTACGCGTAATCAACCGGGGCTTCTCAGCCGATGAAAGCGAGTGGCAGGAGGCCGAAGGCAAAGCCTTTTTTGTCGAGGATCAGAATACGGGATACTTGAAAGTATCATTCTTCGGTCCTTTTTACGGCGCCTATGGGATCTTTGGCCTGGACAAAGAAGACTATAGTTACTCTTGGGTATCAGGCCCGGATACCGGATACCTCTGGTTACTCGCACGCAGCCCGGAGGTGAGTAATGAGCTTAAACAAGCGTTTGTCAGCCGTGCAGACGAGCTAGGTTTTGATACCAAAGAACTCATATGGGTTGAGCATTGAGCAATGTATTTAGCTGCTGCATTTATTGCAAACCTGATCTGAGGCTGCCTCTAACGCAGTCAGTAGCAGGTTGACTGCAGATTCGACCCGATAGCGCAGCTGCTCAGCGTTGGGTGCTGGGCACCCATTCATCAGCAGGCCGTGAACCAGACTGCCTTTCCACATCCCGATCAACTGCTCGGCTCTATGCAGAGGGTCATCTACCTGTAGTTGTCCCCGTTCAGCCGCGCGTTCAAGGCATCCAGCAGCACGCTCAACGAATGCACGCGGGCCGTCGCGGTAAATCAGCTTCCCATGTTCGCAATGACGCGCGCCGTGCGTGATGACTGTGCGCATGATGCGTACGCCCTGGTCACTGGTAAGAAAGGCTAGTAGTTGAGTGCCCAGTGCAATCAGTTGTTCACGCAGATCGTCGATCGAGTTGACCGGGGCAGGGCCCATGCCTGCCATTTCATGGTGCTGTCGTGCAAGTACACCGCGCAGTAGTGCTTCGGCATTATCGAAATGGCGGTAAATGGTGCCTTTGGATACACCCGCGCGCCGGGCAATACCCTCGATGGTGAAATGCATGTCGCCGTCTGCAAAGCTATCCAGAACTGCGTCTAGAATGCGGTCGAGCTTTTCCATGTCAACCGGCCGGCCGGGGCTGGGCGGCTGCAGATCTTTGTCATTCATCGAACCACTACTCCGGTCTCGTACTTTTGGCGGTAAAGGAGGCAGTTGTCGAGCCGTCATCGTTTGCAACTACAGTCACAAGATTAACGCACATCAGTCATTTACGGAACGGGTTCGTTCTGTAACTATACGGCTCACACGAATTTGCCCATAAGGTTGCTAGTGTATGCGCGCGCTATTGTTTTCGATGTTGACGATTACACTGCTAGCTGGCTGTGGTGCAGAGCAAGATAGCGTCGACAAAACTGCACCTAACGTCAAAGTACGCATTGCCCATCTCGAGAACGCCCAGAGTCAGCATTGGACGCTCAGTGGTACGGTCCAGTCGCGCCATGATGCGACACTCAGCTTTCTAATCTCCGGCCAGATCAGCGAACGTCTCGCTCAGGCAGGCCAGCAGGTTGAGGCCGGCGATGTGCTGCTACGTCTGGACCCCAGGGATATTCGCCAGCAGCTTGCTGCTGCGCAAGCCAACGTGGCAGCTGCCCGAGCCCAGGCCGAGAATGCAGAAGCCAATCGGGACCGACTTGAGTCGCTTAGTCAGCAGGGCATGGTTCCTGCCCAGGCATTTGAAGATGCCCGCGCTCAGGCGCGAGCCGCACGCCAGAGCACGAAGGCTGCCGAGGCAGCACTCGCCCAAGCACGTAGCGCTAACGAATACGGAGAGCTCAAAGCGCCGGCAGATGGCGTGCTGCTAGAGGTCTCGGGTGAAGTGGGGCAAGTGGTCACTGCAGGTATCGCGGTGGCAACGCTTGCGTATGATGGCAGGCGTGACATAGAAGTATTTGTGCCTGAGCGTCGGCGTGCGGATTTGCCCGAGCGGGCGCGCGTAGAGCTCTACGGCAGAGATATGGATGCTGACGCAACTCTGCGCGAAGTGGCTGGGTCTGCCGACCCCCTGTCACGCAGCTGGCGAACTCGTTACAGCATTGATGGCGCATCCGAATCATGGCCACTGGGTAGCAGCGCGACTCTGATATTGCCGGTTAGCTCCAATAGTGCGTCTGCCACTATGCAGACCGTTCCGGTCGGCGCCATGGTAGATCGTGGTGAGGGTATGGGGGTCTGGGTTGTTGACGAAGGCAGTGTCCATTGGCGGGCGGTTGAACTGGTAAGGATGGATACCGAGCAGGCTTATATTCGCAGCGATCTCGATCCTGGAACAACCATCGTTGCGCTAGGCGCACACTTGTTGCAGCCGGATCAGAAGGTCGAGGCGCTGCCATGAGTCTGGATCCGTTACGCTTCAATTTGTCTGCGATTGCGGTACGTGAGCGCTCAGTTACCTTGTTTTTTTTGCTGCTCATCGCCCTGGCCGGAGCCTATGCTTTTATGGCGCTAGGCCGGGCCGAGGATCCGGCGTTCTCCGTGCGCGCCATGGTGGTATCAGCCTCGTGGCCCGGCGCGACGGCACAGCAGATGCAAGATCAGGTAGCCGACCCGCTAGAAAAACGCATTCAGGAAGTGGAATGGTTCGAGAAGGTCCAGACCACCTCACGTCCGGGGCGGGTCGATATGCTGGTTACTTTCCAGGATTTCACACCGTCCAAGGTTCTGCCTGAGGTGTTCTATCAAATACGCAAACGAATGCAGGATGAGGCCCCCTTGCTTCCGCCCGGTGTTCAGGGACCTTTCGTTAATGACGATTTCTCGGATGTCTATTTCTCGCTCTACGCCCTGACGGCACCTGGTTTGCCCCCGCGTCATCTGGTGGAAAAAGGCGAAAGCCTCAGAGATACCTTCAACCGAATTGAAGGCGTGCAGAAAGTAAGACTGATTGGGGAGCAACAGCAACGGGTTTATGTTGATCTCGATTCCTACCGCATGGCGCAGTTGGATATCAGTGCGCAGCAGATTGGTAATGCGCTGGACGCCTACAATCGTTTGATGCCGTCGGGTCTGATCGAAACCGAAGGGTCCCGTCTGTATTGGCGGGTGGATGCCGAGTTGGCTGACCTTGACGCGATTGCCGATGTGCCGCTGCGATTAGGCGATCGCCTGATTCGCCTGGGTGATGTTGCCAACGTAGCCCGTGGTTACGAGAACCCACCCAGCTACCTGATACGCGCCTTCGGCGAGGATGCTCTGCTGCTGGGTGTGGTGCTTAACAAGGGAGAGGACGGTCTGGAGGTGGCTGATCGTCTGGCCGCACAATACGAAAAGCTATCGACTCAGATGCCCCTGGGTATGCAACTGCGTCAAGTGACCAATCAGGGTGAAGCGATTAGCCGAGCAGTGGAGCTGTTTCAGGTCAAGTTTTTGATCGCTGTACTGGTGGTGATGGCAGTGAGCTTTATCAGCCTGGGATTGCGTCCAGGGCTCGTGGTGGGCATCGCCGTGCCATTGACGCTGGGCCTGACATTTCTGTTAATGCTGATCCGTGGGATGAATCTGGATCGTATCACTCTGGGCGCGCTGATTATCGCCTTGGGCTTGCTGGTGGATGACGCGATCATCGCCATTGAAATGATGTTGGTAAAAATGGAGGAGGGCTGGGAGAAAACCCGCGCCGCTGCCCATGCCTGGACGGCCACAGCGGCTCCTATGCTGTCTGGCACACTGGTCACCGTCATCGGTTTTGTACCCATCGGCTTTGCGCGTTCGGGTGTCGGCGAATATACCGGCAATATTTTCTGGGTTCTGGCCTTTGCTTTGCTCTCATCCTGGCTGGTGGCCGTCGTGTTTACACCCTTTCTGGGTGTGGCACTGTTGAAGTCCAGCACCAAGCCGGGCCACAGCCATATCAAGCATTACCAGACACGCGGTTACCAGCGGTTTCGCGATTTGATCGAAGGCTGTATGCGCTATCGCATAACTATCGTAGCCAGTACGGTTGCATTGTTTATCCTGTCGCTGGTCGGGATGAGCGGGCTGGTTCAAAAGCAGTTCTTTCCGTCGTCGGACCGTCCCGAGGTTCTGGTCGAAATATTCATGCCTGAAGGCAGCAGCATCGCCGCTACCGATAAAGTCGCCAAGCGGCTGGAAGCTGTGCTGGTTGAGCACGAAGACGTGCTCTCACTGGCTGCCTATATTGGTGCGGGCGCGCCACGCTTTTTTATCTCACTGAACCCCGAACTGCCTAACCCTGCCTTTGCCAAGGTGATCGCCATTGCGGATGACGATACTGGGCGTAACCGCATCATCGCCGACCTGCAGGCACGCGTGGACGCGGGTCAATTCCCAGAGGCAAGAGTTCGCGTTCATCAACTATTATTCGGGCCACCCGTCGCCTGGCCGGTCAGTTTTCGTGTCATGGGCCCCGACCCCGATGTATTGCGTGTTACCGCCAGCAAGGTTCGTGACCTGATGGCGGCTCATCCCCATATCACCAATGCGAATTTGGATTGGGGCGATCGGGTGCCTGCTGCGAGGCTGCGTGTGAATAACGAACGTCTGCTCGGAATGGGTCTGACACCACTGGAATTAGCCGAACAGTTGCAGGTGCAGTGGGGTGGCCGGCCGGTGAGTGTGTTGCGAGAAAACAACCGTAGCGTGCAATTGATGGTCCGGGGCGCGCCGGAGGGTCTGGACAACTTTGCTGATCTGCCCCTGCGCACCGCAGATGGGCGCACCATCACGCTGCAGCAGGCTGGTCTTATTGAATTTGTCAGCGAAGACCCCGTACTCAAATATTACAATCGCGAGCCCTACATTATGGTGCAGGCTGACGTGCACGACGCTCAACCGCCGGATGTAACTATGGCGCTGTGGGAGCAACTCGAGCCTCTGCGTAATACCTTGCCGCTGGGGTACCATCTAGAGATCGGCGGTTCGGTGGAGCAGTCAGCGAAGGGTCAGGAGTCTATTCGCAAGGTTCAGCCCATCATGCTGGCATTGATGATGATCGTCATCATGGTGCAGATGCGTAGCTTCTCCGGTACGTTTATGGTGCTGGCTACTGCACCCCTAGGCGTCATTGGCGCCACGCTGGCACTGCTCATCGGCAATCAGCCATTTGGTTTTGTCGCGTTACTCGGTCTGATTGGACTCGCTGGCATTCTAATGCGTAATACACTGATCTTGACCAAACAGATAGACGACAACCTGGCTGGCGGCATGGATCAGTTCACCTCTGTTGTCGAAGCGACGGTGCAGCGCACGCGGCCAGTACTGTTGACTGCGTTGGCGGCCGTATTTGCCTTTGTACCGCTGACCTTCGACGCATTCTGGGGACCGCTGGCATACGTGCTTATTGGCGGCACACTGGTCGGCACACTGATCACTCTGATGTTCCTGCCTGCCTTGTACTCATTGTGGTTTCGCGTACAGCGTCCTGTCTGAGGGTGATGGCATCATGCTATGCTTCCTACGTGGGCCATGGTGCCCTGTATTTGTGTTAGCCTCACAGTAGTCAATCGGCCGCGGCCCGACTATCCTGTCGCTCTTTAAAAGGGCATCGCTTTCAGGAAGAAAACCGAATGCTTGATATAAACACGTTGATGCTGGTCCTAGCGGTGACCACCATCGTGTCGGTAGCTGGATTGCTAGCCGCAAGCATGCTCAATCGTCAGGTTCGTGCCATCCGCTACTGGGGTGCAGGCCTCTGCCTCTTTGCTGTCGGTCTTGTATTGCAGGTCTCCAGTCCGCCCATTCCGCTCTGGATCAGTGCCGTCGTCATTACTCAGGCATACTTTGTGCTTTGGTGGGGCACTCGGTGTTACCGCAAGCCGGAGCAGACCCATTTCACCCGATTTATGTTGGGTATTTTCATTGTTCAAGCAGTGGTCTTTTATTATTTTCAGGAAACGCTGAGTTACAGCATTATGTGGCACAGCGCGCTGGTGGTGCTGGTTTGCCTCATTACGATTATCGAACTGTGGCTAACATCTTGGCTGCACCGCGCAATGACAGTAGTCTGGGCATCTCTCTGGACGGTTCACGCATTGGTATATCTGCGCCGATTTGGTCTGTATCTGACAGATGAAACCTACATCAATGCCACGGACTTGCAGATGGCAGTGAGTATCGAGTCACTGAATTACCTTGAAGGCATCGCGTTCATTTACGGATTTTCATTATTGTGTGTGATTCTGACTACCGTCAGCTTGCAGCATGCGCTAAAAGAGCAGGCTAGCCGTGACCCGCTCACAGACCTGTTTAACCGACGCGCAATGGAAGAAGCAGCAGTCAAGTTACTTTCGCTATCACGTCGCAGCAGCCATCCACTGGCATTGCTAATGCTGGATCTCGATCGCTTCAAGGCGATTAACGATAAGTACGGACATAAGGTCGGTGACCAGGTGCTGTTAGCCTTTGCCGAGCATCTACGTGATTATTCAAGGGTGCCTGATTTCATTTGCCGCTTCGGGGGGGAGGAATTTCTTCTTTTGCTACCTGACACCAGTGTCGCCGAAGCGCAAAACATCGCCGAAAGAATTCGTCACCGTTGGCAGAAGTCACCGCTTCCCACTACCGCTGGCGGCGTCAGCGTTACCGTGTCCATCGGTGTGGTTGAATTTACACAGGCGGAAAACGAAAACTTTTTCGATCTCGTAGAACGGGCCGACTTGGCCTTGTATCAGGCTAAAAAAATGGGTCGTAACCGTGTGGAAAGTTGGCATCGAGGGCTAACCATGGCTCAGGTGAACGGGGTGTATTGACCCCAACCTTGACTTCTCAAACCCGAAAGGGGATCCCCGCATTCGCGAGTATGAAGTGGGTTGAGCGCGATGTGTATTTCTCCGTCGGTCAGCATGAATGCATAAGTTCAACGCTTAGCGTCTATCACCCTGCCGACAAGATTTGACTACAGCAGTGCGCATTGGCTGATAATATTCGTTTAGTCGCTCCGGCATTCATTACCTATCAGCATTATGCGATTGCCGCAGAGCACAAGCGTGAAAGCCTTTTCTGTACCTCGCATCAGATTCCTGGAAGGAGATAAGATGTTCGAAATACGGCATATGGACCCGGAAAAGTACCGCAAGCAGACACGTCGAAGTACGCTAATCGTTGTCGCGGCGTTTGCGGTGTTGGCGATGTTGCTATCGACCCTGGCCGTTTCAACGTTCGGCAATGTGGAAGGTAGTAACTTACGCTGGAATCTGGCGGGTGTGCTGCTGGGATTGATTATTACTATAGTGCTGGTGCGCAATGTCTTCTGGACCCAGCCCTGGATGGAATCGGCTGTTTATGGCTGGCAACTCAAACGGAGCCTAATGCGTATCACTAATGCAATGCACCATGTGGAAGCGGGTATAAAAACCGGCTCGCCGGAGGCCATGAAGCTGCTGTGCTTCTATCATTTGGGTCTGGGTGAAATGCACTATTTGGATGGTAATTCGCAGGCATTGGACGAACTTGGCGCGCAGATCGACAATCATAGACAGGCGATGCTTGAGATGGGCCTGTCTATTGACCAGTACCAACTGGATCCTGCTTGGCTGGATACGTTGCCGCGCAGTGGGCGTGACTCCGCAGGCTGAGCCACCGAGGATGCTGATTGACATCGGCCAGAGTTGCTTCCATCGCTCTGTTAGACCTAGTCGCCCATAATCAACATATTGCCTACTAACCCAAGCATGAACCCGGAGACTGCGCCGAGCGCTGGCATCCCGTGATTTTTGAGCTTTGCTTCAGGCGCAATATCTTGAAAAATCAGATACAAAATTCCAGCACTGGCGAATAACATTAATGCGCCCATTAATTCATCGTGCTGAGACAATAGGTAATATCCTATTGCTGCAGAAATAGGCCCTGCGAGAGCTAAGCTGCTGAAGGCCAAAACAATTTTATTCGGGCTCAGCTTGGAGCTTTCACTCAGTTCTTCGTATGCATTGAATCCTTCAGGTAGGTTTTGTAACACCATAAGCACCGCGAGCAATAACCCGGCACTTCCTCCAGATGCAAATGCCGCACCAAGAGCAATAGCTTCTGGAATGAAATCAGATAGCATTGCGACCAACTGTCCGACTGAACTCTTGAGCTTGTTTAAATAACTGTCAAGCAAATAAAAGAATGCACCGCCAGCAGCAAAGCACAACGTAGCAGGGATTGTAGACAGCTTGCTTGTACCCTCGGGAATCAATACCAAAGCAACTGCGGAAATAAGAGCGCCGCCACCGAAAGCGACAATAAAATGCCTCCATGAGGCTCCAAGGACCGATGGCCAAACAAGGTCCAGTCTGGCGAGCAATGCGCCAGCGGGCATTGCGGCGCCAGCAAGTAGCGACAAAAGCAGTACGTAAACAATTTCAGGCATAAAATCTTGGATATATTACATCTTAGGTAGTTAAGCTTCGGGGATATCGTGCAGCTGAGATTCGATGCCGTGAACGATAACCGCTGATTTACTGTGGCGCCACCCACGCTTCGACAATAAGCTCATTCGACAGCGGCAGCGCCACAATCACTCCTCCATTAACTGAGCACGAAAGCGTGGCAGGTATTGCGGAAACTGCTGTTGAGTATAAAGGATCATGTTTTCACGCACATAGCATCTCAGGTCCCAAAGCGTGTTTGAGTTTTTAGCGCTCATCAGAAATCGAATCTGAATCGCCTTTTCACCTGAATCGACTATCTGAACCGTTCCGGTAATACCGTCCCAGTCGGGCGTTGCTTTCAACAGGCGTGCAAATTCCTCACGTAACGGCTCTATAGGTATGCCGTAATCGACCCAGATCAGAGCACTGCCCAGCAGTTCCGTGCTATTTCTAGACCAGTTCTGGAATGGATTTTCGATAAACCACTGCAATGGTACAACCAAGCGACGAAGATCCCATACCCGCAGGACGACATAGGTAGCAGTCACTTCTTCCACCCAGCACCACTGATCCTCAACAAACAGGACATCATCGATTCGAAATGGCTGAGTGAGCGCAATCTGCATACCCGCTAGCAGGTTGCTCAGCACCGGGCGGGCGGCGAAACCAAGGATAATGCCGCCAACACCCGCTGAGGCAAGCAGGCTGGTGCCAATCTGGTTGACGGTATCAAATGTCATCAGGGCGGAACCCGTCCCGACCAGCACAATCACTACATTCAGGCACCGGACGAGAAACTTGGTCTGAGTTTCAATCTTGCGAGCATGCTTCCACTTGTCATCGAAAGCGGGGTTCAGTTTGACGATGACCTCGCCAATAGCGGAAGTGCACCCCACTGCTGCCCAGGTTATAGACAGGATCAACAGTAGTGTTGTGATCTGTTGAATGGGTGCCAGCAGCGGAAGCTCCTGAGGCACCGCATGTAGAACACCGTTCAAGGCTAATAGGCATAATGAGACGCAGAGTGCGCCAGCTGCAGCGTCAAAAAATATACGGCTGACCGATGCAGGTTTGGAAAAACGGCCAACCAGAAAAACCAGCGCTTTGTAAAAAGCAAAGCCAAAGAGTATGGAAAGAAGTGCGAGTCCCGCAGGACCTGCCCACGCAATCAGTCCTTCCTCAATCATCTGCTGCATAGTGTCCTCATCAATATACTATCGGTCCCCTGACACGCTAACAGGATAGAGGGGTAAGGCACACTATGGGTTGGCGAAGAGCAGTAAAAATGTGGACGTTCTACCCGCCTTTTGGGGTCGCACCTTAGGTTGTGGGATGTTTTTGGCCGAGGCAGCACTCGGCCTTTTCGGAATGAGGTGGGTGGTCGATTTATAGGCTTAATTTGGAATTAATTTGACTTTGGGAAAGCCAAAAACAATGGCGGCTACAGCCATAGTACCGAGGATCCAGCAGTAGTAGACCTGACTGATCAGTGCCAGCGGCGAGATCGAAGCGAGAGAACCAGCGAGTAATATCTGCGCGCCGTAAGGGATGAGCCCTTGGATGACACAGGAGAAGATATCCAGCAGGCTTGCGCTGCGGCGCCGATCGACTGCGTAATCCTCAGCCAGTTCTCTGGCGACACTGCCACTAATAATGATAGCGACGGTGTTGTTGGCGACGAACAAGTTGGTCACGCTGACCAGTGCAGCGATGGCGGCTTCACCCGTGCGTTTGCCGGTATTGCCAATGGCCCCAGCGATGCGCTGGATCCTGTCGCGGACCCAGTCCAGGCCTCCTTCGCGTTTCATGATGGCAGACAGGCCACCGATGAACATGGATAACACCATGATCTCGAGCATGCCTTCGAAGCCACGATAGATATCACCCCCCCAGGTCGCGACACTGTATTCGGGAGCCATAAAAAGCCCTGTGAGGCCGGACAATACGATCCCGGTCATGAGAACGGCGAGCACGTTCAAACCGCTGAGTGCAAGCACCAGTACCGCGACATAAGGCAATACCAGTATGAGCTGATAGTCAGCAACCACGGGCTCTACGGTGGTGTCCCCAAGAATGAACAGCAGTACCAGCGTCATCAACATGGCGGGCAGGGCGATGATCAGGTTAAGTTTGAACTTGTCGCGCATGGAAACACCCTGAGTGCGGGTTGCGGCAATCGTGGTGTCGGAGATAATCGAGAGATTGTCACCCGCCATGGCGCCCCCGATGACAGCTCCCATGGCTAACGGAATGGATAGACCGGTAACCTGTGCGAAGCCCAGCGCAACGGGCACGAGTGCCCCTATGGTGCCCATTGAGGTACCCATGGCGGTGGATATGAACGCGCCAATCAGGAAAAGTCCCGGCAGCACCATGGAGGTGGGGATGAAGCTCAGACCCATATTGACGGTGGCAGCCACGCCACCTATGGCTTCGGTCACGGTGGCAAATGCGCCTGCGAGCAGAAATACCAGCGCCATGGTGATGATGTTGCTGTCGCCCACACCGGCAACAAAAGCCTCCAGGGTGCGGTTCAACGTATCTCGGGTCAGGAGCACCGCTAGAATAATCGCCGGCAGGATCGCAACGGGGGCCTTGATCTGATAAAACGCGAACTCGGCACCCATCACAGTGTAATAGATGCCGCTGCCCAAGAAGATCAACAGGAACAGAAGCAGTGGGAGCAGCGCGACAGCACGCGGTGGTAGGCGATCAGTCATGGCTGGAGGTTTCCGGTATGGCCTGAGAAAGCAACGCTTCTACATCGGGGTAGGATTGCGGTAAGATAGGGCCAGCGAGAATGTCGCCCGTTGCATCAAGCAATACCAGATCCCCATCACGGGACTTATGTTCGCTGGAGAACGCGAGTCCGTCTGCCTGCCCCTGATGGGCTATGCGCAGGTACACGCGCTCGCCATGTTCAGTCTGCGCTTTCCTGAGAAAATCGAGTACTTCGCCGCCGCCGACAAAGTTGGTGTCCCGCGTGAGCACCAACGTGGGTTTACCTGTACCAATGACTGACAGGTCAGTGGATACGCCTGTGCGTGGCAGTTGTTGCCAGGCGGCTATGCTCACTCCGCTTAGCAGCAGTACGATAAACACAGTCTTGATCCAAACGGGAATGAACTTGGCGCCCTTGCCCTTAGTGGTCGTCATATAGCTTCCTCCTGAAATATGCGATCAATTCTCCCATGACTGGACGGGGCCATGTGCAGAATCCTGCTACAAAGACTTTCACCGGATTATCGTGGCATAGTCTGTTTCACTATTAGCCACTTATAAGGAAGATAAACCGATGATTATTGTTCACCACCTGGCCAATTCCCGATCGCAACGTATTCTCTGGCTTTTGGAGGAACTGGGCCTGGAGTACGAAGTAAAACGCTACGAGCGCGATCCTGAAACCATGCTGGCGCCGCCTGTACTGAAAGCGATACACCCACTAGGCAAGTCACCGGTGATTACCGATGGCGATTTGGTGGTGGCCGAGTCCGGTGCAATCGTTGAATACCTGGTGGATACCTATGGCAAAGGTAGACTTGCCCCCGAACGCGGAACGCCAGAGAGTCTGCGCTATACCTATTGGCTGCATTACTCCGAAGGCTCAGCCATGCTCCCGCTATTGCTCAAGCTGGTATTTAATCGGGTTGAAACAGCGAAAATGCCATTCTTTGCCAAGCCTTTCGCCAAGGGTATCGCTCGCAATGTACGCGGCAATTTTATTGAACCGCAAATACGTCAGCACTTGGACTATATGGAAGCAGAAGTGGCCAAGACTGGCTACTTCGTGGGCGAGCAGTTCAGTGCTGCTGATATCCAGTTGAGTTTTCCGCTAGAGGCAGCAGCGGCTCGCGGTGGGCTGGATCAGACATGGCCCAACCTGATGGCCTTTCTGGAGCGTATTCATGCGATGCCCGGGTACAAGCGCGCGCTGGAAAGGGGGGGTGAGTACGACATAATCAGCTGATTTATTTTTTGGGTCACCTCTTGTTTTTGTCTACTCTGTTCAATAGAGTGCTTTGCAAAGAATAAAACAAGAGATAGCCATGCCTCCTTCCGCCGAAGAAGCAGCACAGGCGTTGCGCGAAATTGCCAACATCAAGGCGCGCGCAGCCGGGTTTCAGGATTATCGGGCAGAGTCTGATCAGCTGCTACTATGGGGCGTTGCCCATGTGATTGGTTTCATGCTGTCGGGCCTGTTTCCAGCGCTTATTCTGTTGATCTGGATTGTTGTGGTTCCTGTGTCAATGGGGGCCGGCATGTTGCTGGCTCGCCGTGCGGGAGCTGAAATCCCTGGTATCGGTTGGCGCTATTTGATTCTGATCGGCGCCATATTCGTATTCACCATCCTCATTCATATCGTCATGTGGCCATTGGCCCCCGAACAGGGCGCGATGGTTGCTCCTCTGTTTGTTTCCGCTCTGTATGTAATGCGTGGTGTGCAATTGCGCCCCCGGTATCTGTTTATCGGCTGCTGGCTGGTCATGCTGCTAATGCTTGGCTTCCTATTTTTCAAGCCCGTGTTCTGGTGGTGGATGGCCGTGGTTTACGGCGGGAGCTTCATTGCGTTCGGCTGTTGGCTGAGGCGACTGTGATGGAGACGCCCAATGAAATTATTCACCAACCCATTCGGCTCAAGATCATGGCGGCACTTAACACGCTCGCCACGGGTCAATGGCTCGAATTCGTATCCCTCAAGTCGATTGTCGACACCACTGACGGCAATCTCGGTGCACATCTCAGTACGCTGGAAAGCGCTGAATATGTCCTTATAAAGAAAGATTTTGCTGGCAAAAAACCACGCACACGGGTGTGTCTCAGTCCTCGAGGGCGTGAGGCATTTGCCGGCTACGTTGCTGCGTTACACGCCATTCTTGCGCTTGAAACCCTCGGACCTGATGTGTCCAGCACCCATGCCACTTCCAATAACAATAGATAATGGAGCTTTCTATGCAGACAACTCATCTTCACGTCACAGCCAGCCCTTGGCAGACCCGCCTGCGTCTTGGTGCACTTGTCATCCTGATGGGCTTGACAGGCCTGACAGCCAATCTGGTTCTGGCACAGACTGAACAGCCCGTTAGTGAACAAACCACTTCTGCCACACCTGCTGCACCAACAGGTGTGGCAGGGCCGGCGGTCCAGAGCGTGCAGCCTGCAGCCATGCCTTCTCAGGAATTGATCACTCCCGCCGAGCGCTTTGGTGTGAGGGAGATGTTTTTTCAGGCCGATGTGGTGGTCAAGGCGGTTATGATCTTCCTGGTGCTCTGTTCGCTGGCGACCTGGGCGATTCTGTTCGAGAAACTGGTGGTCTTTGGTCGTGCCAAACGTGCCAATCAGCGTTTTCTCAAGGCATTTCGCGATGATGACAAGACAGTGATGCTTGAACAATCAGATTCCAGCGCTATGGCCCGGATGTGGCAAGTGGCACAGGGTGAGTTGCGGCGTTTTGGCAAAGACCGTCAATCCGATGCCGATCAGATCAATAGACTGCTTCAGCGGATGTCGCTGATGGCCAGTATTCCCCAAGAGCGTGATATGGCACGTCTGGGCAGCATGATGGGAGTGCTTGCGACCATCGGCGCAACGGCTCCCTTCATTGGGCTGTTCGGTACGGTGTGGGGCATTCTAAACAGCTTTGCGAGTATAGCTACGATGAAGTCTGCTAGCTTGGCAATCGTTGCACCCGGTATCGCTGAGGCTTTGCTGGCCACGGCGCTGGGTCTGTTTGCAGCGATCCCAGCGGTGATGATCTTCAACAAATTTGCCCGCGATATTAACCACTTCGTTGGTAGCCTGGATAACTTCTCTGCCGAGATGCTGGCTACTACGTCTCGGCAGCTGGATGAGGTGCGCTGATCATGTCGATTCAGTTCAATTCCGGGCCCACGGTCAAAAGGCACAACTACCAGCAGAATGCCGAGATGAACATCACGCCCTTTGTTGACGTAATGCTGGTACTGCTGATCATTTTTATGGTAGCCGCGCCCTTGGCGACTGTCGAGGTACCAGTGGACTTGCCGAGCAATGCAGCAGCGCCCAGTGCGCCGCCAGCCGACCCGGTATACGTTAGTGTGCAGGCTGACGGCTTGCTATTCGTGCAGGAACAGGAAGTGGTGCTCGCGGATCTGCCGGCGCTGATACAGGGTGTAACCTCAGGGCAGCAGGACACCCGCCTGTTCCTGCGGGGCGACCAGGCTGTTGATTACGGAACGCTTATGCGCGTCATGAACACGTTGCAGAAGGCCGGATACACCCGTATCAGCCTGGTTGCGTCGGAAGAGCTTGAGCCCTGATGAGTCGCTCAACGACAACACTGGGCTGGTCCGCACGGATTCTGGTGATAGCCATCTCACTGGCCTTGCATGCGTCACTGGTGGCTTGGTTGGCAAGTGGGCGTTTTTCCCAGCCTATCGTTAGCGAGCCTGAAGCGGTAGCGATTGAGCTGGTTCAAATGCCGCCGGAACCCGAACCCGAACCCGAACCAATACCCGAGCCGGAACCCGAACCAATACCGGAACCGTTGCCTGAACCAAAACCCGAGCGCAAACCCGAGCTGATCAAGCCTCGGCCAGAGCCGGTAGCTAAGCCAGCGCCACCCAAGACGGCTGGCCCGCCGGTGCATTCTTTTGGCGCCAATACCGAATGGAGCGCTCCCCCGGCACCCCCGGCCGACGCGCCGACACGGGCACGGATGGCACCTTCGGGCTACGCGGAAACCGTCAAGAACAAGGTAATAGCCAACCTTAAGCGTCCTGCGGGATCTTCCTATAAACCGCCACCAGGCTACAAGGGTGACCCGGAGGACTTCAAACGGCAGTGCTATATACCCTATGAAATCATTGTGGATGCTCAGGGCAAGCTGGTGTCCTACACGATTGATCGTTGCGGGGACGCCGTGCTGGACCAGGCTGCAGAACAGGCGATTGTTCAATCAGGACCGTTCCCGCCGCCGCCAAATGCAGGCGCGAGCCAATACACCATTTATGGCACAGCCATATTCATCAAGTAACCGGAGGTCGCTCGATGTTATCCAGATCACGTTTTAACCTTGCATTACTGACGACAGCCGTTGCATTGCTTAGTGGTTGTACTTCAACCCCGGTCGCTGGTCCGGTAGACAACACACCACCGCCCCCAAGCATCCCGTCCCAGAGTATCTCAACCTTAGCCAGTTTCGAGTGTGGTGGTGCATTACCGGAAGTTCACCGGCAGATCTGCGCCAATGATGAACTGTCCCGGGCTGATCGACAGCTACGTGACCAACACCGAGCGCGGGTGCAATCGAGTGACATAGCCGGTGCGTTGCTGCTTGAAGCAAATCACCGTCAATGGCTACTAGGCCGCTCCGGGCATTGTGGGTTGGGCGAGGAGAGCGGCATCGAGATAAGAGGCAACAGCCAGGCGATCGGGTGTTTGCAGGCTCTTTATCAACAACGCTCCCGCGAGTTGGCTGCGTGGCCGGAGGCGCAACCTCGGGCACAGAGCAGCAGCAACGCCTATTCTGCCTATGTTGACTATCGCCTAGCTGATAGCCGTGATCCGGTTTTATGCACTGCCATGACCGCTGAACTGAACGCCGATCTAGACCGTAACGGCATGCCATCAGCGGGTCGTTTGCCCGGCACTACACTACTGGCTGGTACCTATGCACCGAGAAAGTCGGTTAACGTCAACGGCAGCGAAGTACAGGTTGACGTATACAACGCCGGACCCTATGCGGGTTTTGAGCAGCGCTCTCGTGTGTTGATTATCAACGGTCAGGCAGTACTCGGCCCGCGCACGATGCCACAATGGATCGCCCAACAGCCCAATTACGGCGGCCGCGCTCACGCGTCATCTTCACAAACAGGTGATTACGGTTCTATCGACTTTTTCACCCGTAACGGGCGTAATCTGGTGATGGTGAACGAGACCTGGGGCTTCTACTCGCCCGCAGCACGGGGCGAGTCGGCGTTCAGCGGCCTGTATGAGTTGCAAGGGCAGGGCGTCCAACCATTGTGCCTGTTCCAGACTTATCTGACGCCGCCGCGCACCAATACACTTGCCGGCATGCCGGCCTACGCGCAACTGCAAACCGAGCTCGATACCCTGGCTGGCGATCCGCTGCCGGGGTATGCACAACAGGAACGACGTAATAACTTTCAAACCTGGAAAGAGCAGCAGTGGACGTTGCTTAACCTACCCTTGCTGGGTGCCGACGCACTCACTCGTTTTGGTCGTGAAGCGGCAGTTCGCCAGCGCAACGATGCAGCGATGGATGATTTCTTCAGCTGGTCGGAGCGGAGTCTGGGAAACAAGGCGCTGTACCGCAGGGTGATGCCCATGCTGCAACCGGCGCACAATGAGCTGGTACAGATGTTCAATGCCCAAGGTCTGACAACTACCGAGGCACGCGCGGCAGCGGACCTGTTATTTGTGGAGTCGGTTGCACGCACGATGGAAAACATGACTGCGCCGAGCCAGGCACCGGTCATGCCGTTGGTGGCCAATGCCAGCTACCAGCCGCGGTTTGCCATTGCGCCAGCCGCGGGTGAGCTGGAGCGGGATCGCAATTTTGCTACGCTATACAGCGTGTTGCTCAATGATGCGCCGCAGAACGTAGTGCGCGATTTCATTGCCTATGAAACCGACACCCTTGGACGTCAGCGCGGAATGGGGCCTGACTCTAGCCCGGCACTGATGGCTGCCTTGCGAACACCTGCCAACGTACGAATACTGCTTGATGTCGGCTTCAACGTGAATCAGGCTAACGCCTGGGGCAAGACACCGTTAATGGCGGCGGCTCAACTCAATGCACTTGAGAGCGCAAAACTGCTGCTAGCCAACGGCGCTGACGTCCATTTGCAGACGACTCAGTCGCCGAACCTGGGTGTGGGTGGGCCCGATCGTGCTGAAGCAGCAAAAGGCCGGCAAACAGCTCTTCTGCTCGCAGCCCTGGAAGCTGATGCGGGGATGATTACAAGCTTACTCGACGCCGGCGCTGCGCGTCAGCTCTGGAAGGGTTACCACGAGCAGGTCTGCAATGCCCTGGATGCTAACCAGAGTTTGATCGAAAGCGAGCGGTCAACATTCAAGGAGCCCCTGTGTAAAAAGGTCTACAAGCCTTTGCCGGTGAGCCAGCAAAAGCCGGTGGATATTCGCGCTGGAGATATACTGCCGCTCCGTGATGATGGCGTCATATACGAGATCAGCCTGATTGAGCGTCCAGCCATGGATCTTTTTGGTCGAGCCTATGAACTTTCACCAGCCCGTCTTCGTGATGACATAGCTTCGTTTGCCCGTGCCGTGGGTGTGGCGGCAACCCGTCGTGGCAAGGTAAAGATTGATGGTCCTCTTACCCTTGTTTTTGCGGACTTGTCGGCCGTTACTCCAGACCGTTTGCCTGTCACGGTCAGCTTCCCGGTGCAAGCCGCTGGCGTGCCCTCGGTAAGCGGTTTTTTGATGGAGAATGTTGAAGCGCAGCAAGTGCTTCGCGTTGAATTCGATGCGCAGCGTAACGATGTCGAGGGTACTTGGCGAGCCCTCTACAGCGCTGCTCTGACCCAAGGATTCACCCCTGCTAATCGGGGTTACGTGGTAATCGATACGCGGGGCGGTTTGCGCACCGAGTACCAACTACAGGTTATCGACCGATAATGATGGCGCCGCGGCATGTGATCATGCCGCGCAGCTGCTTAGTTAAGCATATTCCTTGCCGCGCCAAGATAGGCAATTCCATGTTGTCGCACTGCTTGGGCGTCACTGCGTTCAGACGCCTGATGCACTGCTTCCAGAGATTCGGCAATGGATCCCGACTCGAGCTGGATCTGTGCCAGCGCATTTTCCAATGTATAGGTCAGTTCGTGAATCTGAGCCAGGTTAGCGTTATCCAGATCACCGGCCAATAACGCCTCCAGTCGACCATTGGAATCATTGAAATTGATCACGGCCTGTTCCAGGGTGTCAGACGATTTTGCCTGGTAATGTTGTATATCTTCGGCCAAGGCCATAGTAGGAGACATCAGCGCAGCAGTCAGAGTCAGGGGCAGCAGGTAGATTCGCATTGAGACCTCTCGATATTAATGATAAACACTCGCATTTGGAATCTAGCAGCAGATTCAAATGATAACAAGTCTCATTATCGAAATTATTTGGAATCTTTGTTAAAAGGCCACAAAAGGTTATAGCAGAGGGCTCATGAAAAACATGGACCGCTCCAGAACACGTGCTCCTCTGCTACGTTCACGCCAGCAGGGAAGGGTGAGCATTTCGCTCTGACGCAGATAAGAGTTGAGCAATCGCCCAATTCGAGTCGAACTATCGCCGTCAAACAAGGCGATGGTCAATTCGAAATTTAATTGCAGGCTACGGATGTCCAGGTTTACGCTGCCGACCAGGGCCACTTCTTCGTCGATCAACATGACTTTGCTGTGAAGTAGGCCGCCATCGAAACGATGGATTTTGGCGCCTGATTCGAGCAAAAGCTCGAAGTATGAACGGCTGGCCCACCCGACCATCATTGAGTCGTTATGCTTGGGCAGTAGCACATTGACATCGACCCCGCGCTTGGCAGCCTGACATAACGCTTCGAATATCGCCTCGGAGGGCACGAAGTAGGGCGTGCAGATGGTAATGCTTTTGTTGGCCCGGTAGATAACAGAGAGTACCGCCTGGCCGATAAGGTCCTCACCAACACCGGGGCCCGAGGGAATGACCGATACCCAGTTCGCCCACTGGGTATCAGCAGGATAATATTCAGGCAACTCGCGCTGGCTAGTCTCGACTTCCCAGTCCCAGGCAAACACCTTCGATAGACCCGGTGCAGCCTGACCGTCGAGCCGCAGCATGATATCGATCCATTGACCGACGCCAGCTCCCCGCTTGAAGCTCACCGGATCGGCCATATTCATCGAGCCCGTGTAGGCAATACGATCATCAAAAATAAGTAACTTGCGGTGCAAACGTAGGTCGATGCGCTGGGCCAGGGCGCGCATTAACTTGACTGGCAACGCCGGGACCACCTGAATACCAGCAGTAACCATCTTCTTGCGCCAGTGGGAGCGAAAGAAACGGCGGCTACCCGCATGATCGATCAAGAGGGAGACCTTGACCCCGCGATGACTGGCCGCGATCAAAGCTTCAGTGATGTCATCTACTCGGCCACCGGGGTGCCAGATATATGTTTCTATCCGGATACTATCGGTCGCTTGTTCAATGTCACGCAGCCACTGTTCAAAGATTGCCTCGGGAGTATCCAGCAACTGCATTGCTGAATAGCCAAGTGCGCTTACGCCGTTGCGCGCGATCAGCAGCTGATGAATGCCCTGGGCAAGAGGCCCACCGGGCAAAGCTGCTTCGGACCCGCCAAACCGGTGACTAATGGTGTGTAAATAGGGGTCGATCATTGCCCGTGTACGTTTGGCATGCCTGCGCCCCAGATTCAGCTCGCCAATCATCAGATACAACACTGCGCCGATCAAAGGAATTACATAAATGACCATCAACCACGCGAGTGTGCCACTCACCGGCCTGCGGCGAGTAATAACACGAATCGTGACCGCCGCCGAAAAGAGCCAGTAGAAAACGACCGCCAAGAGGGCAGCAATGTTTTGCAGATTATCCATCGTTTTCCATTTTGGTCGTCGGCCAACCTATGCGCGGATGGTTAATCTAGCAGGCTTTAGGTACGCTTGTAAGTCATCGACGGACTCGGAAAATCTATGCTTCCTTTCACTCTGGTAGATCGCCTGCGTTACATTCTCGAACGGCAGCTGATCAAGGGCGTGCATTACCAGTTGCTCGTTGTTGCGCTGTTCATTGGCCTGATTTCGCTGATCGGCGGCTGGTTGGCTTGGCCCTCGGCGGAGGCCGATGCTCCCTTGTCTGACTCTGTCTGGTGGGCTTTCCTGCGGCTGACCGATCCTGGGTACTTAGGCGACGACGAAGGTACCTGGCGAAGGGTAGTTTCTACCGCGCTAACCATCATGGGTTACGTTGTCTTCATGGGCACGTTGGTCGCTATCATGACACGTTGGCTCATCAGTAAGATGGGCGTTCTGGAGCAGGGCCTCACTCCGGTCACCATCAGCAATCATGTGGTGATTCTAGGCTGGACTAATCGCACTATCCCTCTGGTTCAGGAAATAATGGATACTAGTGGAGGCATCCAGCGATTACTCAAGTCTCTGGATACGCGTCGACTGCGTCTAGTGATTCTATCCGATACGGTGAACACTGAGCGCACTCAGTAGTTGCGCGATACGCCTGGTATCGGTCGGGGTAGTAAGGACATCATACTTCGCTCGGGAACGCCTCTGCAGCCTGAAGCTTTGCATCGAGTTGCCTGTCTTCAGGCGGCGGTGGTGCTGATCCCAGGTCGCTCTCAGGGAGGCAGTACGCTGGTCACTGGCGACATGGAGACCATCAAGGCCTTGCTGACGCTACAGGCTCAAGGACATCAAAGCGCCCAGCCTTTGCCTTATGTCGTCGCCGAAATTGAGGATGTACGCAAGTTGAATGTCATGCGCCGTGCGTATCCTGGTCCCATGGAGATCATAGCCAGCGATGCTATCGTCAGCCGGCTCATGGCTCAGGCGATTCTACATCCAGGCCTTCCCGAGTTTTATGGCGAGGTCATGTCGGTTCACGATGGCAACGAGATCTACCTGCGCTCTACAGACATCTGTGTAGGTCAGACATTGGCGCAAATCGCAGCCAATTGCCCGCGCGCGGTGCTCTGTGGGTTGGTTCGACAGGAGGGCGATGTATGGGCTGCACACCTGAACGCAGCGACCAGCGAAACAGTTCAACTGGGCGACAAGCTGGTCATGCTGGCCAGACAATACGAAGACGCTGATCCAGCTCAGAAGAGCGATAAGCCAGCGAGTGCATGGCACCGCAGCAGGGTAGTCAATGCGGGCTTGAGGGCTGGAGATCAGACTTCGAAGTCTGTGTTGATTCTGGGCTGGAATCGCCGCTTGCCTGCCTTGGTTCACGAGCTGGCTACCTACAGTGCTCAGTGCTTTAATCTTATGATGGTATCCACTCTGGAAACCGATGCCCAGCGTGAAGCACTGGTGCAATACAGCGAATTGGCCCAGCAGGTACCCTGTGAACACCTGCAGGCCGATTTCATGGCAGAGACCACGCTTAGAAAGATACTGCAAGCAGACTGGGATAGCATTCTACTGGTATCCAGTGATCGCCTTGATTCTGGAGAAGAAGCTGACGCGCGCGCGATGGTGGGCTATATGGCCGTCGATGAGTTGCTCAAGGAACGCACACGCCGACCACAACTACTGCTTGAGTTGAGTGATCCAGCGAATGAAGAACTGGTGGTACGTAATCGCAGCGAAAGCATCATAAGTCCCATGATACTCAGCCACTTAATGGCTCAAATTGCGCAGCGTCGCGAGCTCGGACTGGTCTTTGAGGAGTTGTTCACTGTCGGTGGTGCCGAAATCCTCTATCGAAATATCAGCGAGTATCCAATGCAAAGCGTAGCGACCTTTGCTGATCTGGAAGCCGTAGCCGGCCTACAAGGTGAAACTGCCCTGGGTGTCTACCGGTTCACCCCCGACGCTGAAGGCAGACGCCTACAACTTAATCCTGCTCGAGACGCCCCGCTCAAGCTGCAGGTGGGCGACCAACTAGTGATACTGACCACGTTACCGCTAGAGCTTAAAGCGAGAAGCTAAAGACAATTATCAGGCTTGGGTAGCCCGGCAATTTTGCTCGCCAGCTTTGCCGGGCTACCGGGGAATAGCGACAGCAAATAGAGGCTGTTACCTTTTTCGACGCCAAGCTCCTGGCCAATGAACTTGACCAGAGGACGCATTGCAGGGGAGAGCTGATACCGCTGATGGAACCGGCGCAGGGCTAGCACAATATCAAGATGTGCGGCAGAGAACTCAATACCTTCTCTAAGCGCAAGCTCTGCAGCCAGCGCTTCTGACCAGTCGTCCAGATCAACCAGAAAGCCCTCCTTATCCAAGGGCACATCCCGAAGATTGATTTGAATTGACTGGCTCACCAGCTGAGCACCTTGCTACTTTGGGCGCAAATCTCGACCATGCGGTCATAGTTTATAGGCTCAATATGCTTGGGTAAGTCATCTAGCGCCAGCCCGCGCGCCTGCATATCGGCATCCAATACGTACATCCGAACCTCATCAGGCAACAGGCTGATATTACTCAACGCGATAGATTCGGGTAATAACGCGTAAACCGCATCTTCGATCAGAAGCACACTCTGCTTGCTCGCCAACACGCGCAGGCAACTGGCCATTGATGTATTGCTGGTCGGAGAATGACGCAGAATATGAATTATGGGTGCGCTCACAACGAGATCACCTCTGAGTAGTCTTCCAGCAAAGTAGCAATCTGTGCGCTGTCGACGCAATTGACCGCCAGAAGGCATTGATTGATGTTCAACCCGCGCTCGCAGAGCGAATGGCGACAGACCATTACATCTTCGATCCCATACATATCCAGCGCTTCGAGATTGGCTGTCAGAGATTTTTGCTTGAGCACGCCAGCATCCTGGTCCTTGCTTAACTGGAGCACTCCGTCATCCATGAACAACAAGCCGGTTGGCACCCCGAAGGCAGCTGCAGCTAACGCCATATCAAGCGCTTCACGGGCAGCAAGGTGAGCAGGTGGGCGGCGGGTTATAATCAGCAGACTTTTCATGTCAAGTACCAAAGGTCACGGTGCGATCAGCAGTTTGCAGACTGTCCACCCATTGGCCCAGGCCTGACAGCTCCCACGGAGCACCCGTGTTGGCTACAGGACGCTGCCAGCGATTGGCTTCTGCGTCATTTAATACGCCACGACGTAGAGCGGCTGCAATACAAATCACCCCGTCAAGCTGATTATCACTGATAAAGGTGCGCCAGTCGGCATATACATCGGCCTCATCCTGAGGTTGGATACCGAGCGCTGTCGCCAAATGAACCGCATCGCGATAAAAGAACAAACGACTTATCTGGTGTCCAGCATTCAGCACAGCGCTGGCGAAGTTAAGCGCGCTGCGTGCTGCGGGATCCTGAGGGCCGGCAAGGAGGACAATCGCAAAATTCATATTAAGCTGGCGCCTGAAAAAAAAGGCCCGCAGTTGTGCGGGCCCCAGATTATAGTATGTTTACTCAGTCCTGATTGAAGATACCCAGCAAATGCAGCAGGCTCAGGAACAGATTGTAGATGGATACAAACAGCGTAATGGTGGCCATTATGTAGTTTTCTTCGCCACCGTGAATGATCGAACTGGTCTGGTACAGGATCACAGCTGAGGAAAACAGCACGAAGCCGGCGGAGATAGCCAGTGACAGGCCACTGATCTGCAGGAACATGCTGGCAACCACAGCGCAGAGCAGAACAACAAACCCAGCCATGATGAAGCCTGACAGGAAGCTGAAGTCCTTGCGGGTGATGATGGCGTAAGCCGACAAGGAAAAGAACACAACAGCAGTCATACCAAGAGCCATAGCTACTAGAGCGCCTCCATTGGGCAAGCCCAAATACATATTCAATACAGGCCCTAGGGTGTAACCCAGAAAGCCAGTGAACGCGAAGGTGCTGACCAAACCCCAGCCTGAGTTGCGCAGTTTGGTGGTCAGGAAGAGCAGGCCATAAAAACCTGCCAACATCAGGATGATGCCAGGGCGTGGCAGATTCAGGCTCATCGAGATAAAGGCTACTAGCCCACTAAATGCGAGAGTGATGGCCAGCAGGGAATAGGTATTGCGAAACAGCTTGCTTACTTCCGCCTCGTTTACACCCGAATGTTGCAGGGCGCCTTGATGATTGTTCATGGACTAATACTCCAGTAGGATAAATCGATTTACAGCTTACCAAGATCATACCTGTTCAATACCCCAAATCAAGCGTTTACGACGGTTAAAATATTGCTCTGTGCTACGCGAGCCATTGACTAAGCAGAAGTTTCCGGTAGTATTGCCGGCCGTGGAGGGATGGCAGAGCGGTTGAATGCACCGGTCTTGAAAACCGGCGTAGGTTAATAGCCTACCCAGGGTTCGAATCCCTGTCCCTCCGCCACTATTCCTTATTTTTCAATGACTTAGCACACTGAAAAATATCTAAGTATCAACGTACGTATCATGTAGAAAGTGCTGGATTTGGTTGCTTTACGACGCCTTCCAGCATCACCCCAGCTACTTAATAAATCTCTCTGATACCCATCGCGGATAATGCCCGGTCATCCTGCACAGGTGCCTCGTCATCGGCCCGACCTTCAGCACATCATCAAAAGCCTGCTCTGATTCATATCCAGCCACGTTGTACAGCTTGCTGCCGTTCCAGTAGATACGGGCATCTTCCAGCAGAAACGCCAGCGCAGCGCACCATAGATGATACTCTTGCGTCGCGTGACGGTCATTCTCAGGATCTTCTTCAAGCGGAACGCCTCGGCAGGCTCGAGAAAGTCTTCTAGGCGCTCGTTAAGCCGCATGATCTTGACGGATGCGCCCATCAGCAAGACGATGTGCGACGATTTATCGGGGTGCTGCAGGGTACAATTGACGTAAATGGCCCTAAGATCTGAAAAAATCGGTCTCATTCTGGTCACAAAGCGAGGTTTGTCTTTCATACGATTCCATCGGTATTCCTCCTCAACCCATTGAATCGACGGCTTCCCGGGTTGTCAGGGCCTCACTGGCGATGAAGTTGAAGTTGACCAAGGCGGCCTGATACCCATCTCCAAGCTCCGGATCGATGGCAGCTGCGGTGGCGTCGGTGACGACGAACACTTCGAATCCCTGTTCAATCAAATCACGCATGTGCGACTCAACGCACAGGTTCGCCGACATGCCTGCGAGGATGACCTTGCTGATCCCGTGTTTACGAAGATTGAGTGTCAGGTCGTTATTCTGAGGGCCGTAGACCTTGTGCGGGCTGACTACGATAGTGTTGCTATGGTTCAGCAGCGGCTTGAGCCGTTCCAGCCAGTCAGCGCCGGATCCTTCAAAATCGGTCAGATCCAGCGGCCCGCGGCGGGCGAACATACCGATCTCGTGCATTTTTTTCTCGAGGGTACCGCCGAATTGCCACTCTTTGTCAGCTGGATAATAGTAGTGCGGCGACACAAAAGTCCGGTATCCGCCATCACGCGCGGCGGTCAACAAGGCCTCCAGATTGGCGATGGTGTTATTTTCGCGAACACTGTCGCTAACCAAGCCCCAAGCGGCACCGTCTTCGCTGAGGAAATCGTTCTGGGGATCAGTCACGACCAATGCAGTAGTTTTGTTGTCGATGTTCATTGTTGAATCCTCGAATTAGTAAAATTATCAATAGAGCTGCTTTTGTAGACAAGCCTGTCCCCTTGGTGCTGAAGTTACTGCCCTCGTGCCTAACGTCGTATCAGAAAATTCAGAATTAGTTCGCTGATTTCCGTGGGTTTCTCCTCCAGAAGAAAGTGGCCTACATCGTCAATGACGGTAAGTTTGGAGTTAGGTATCGCTTTTTCCAGGCGAGGGCCATACTCCGGTTTCTGGAACGTGTCCTTCTCTCCCCAGATAATTAACGTGGAATGCGGTAACTGTGAGAGCGTATCGGATATAGCAAGGGTGTATTCGCTGTTCAGCCGCCGCAGGTTCCGGAAAAAAGCCTTCTTTCCTTTTTCTGTGGACCAGGGTTTCGTGTAGAGCTCAATGACTGACTTGGTCATGACCTGCGGGTCGACAACGCCCTTTGGCAGGAAGCCGCGAATCATCTCAACGAAATCATCGAGTCCCATGTCAGCCTCGGCTCCGTGTTTCTGTAAAGGCTCGAACTCCGGAATTGGCCATGAGTCGAAGCAAACGCTATCGATTAGCACCAATTGGTCGATGCGCTCGGGTTTTTCGACCGCCATGAGCTGTGCCACGCCACCGCCGATATCGTGGGCAACCACATTGGCACGACGGATACCCAGTGAATCCAAGAGTCCGAACAGAATGCGTTGTTGGGCGTTGATTGAAACATCGGCGCTTTCGGGCATTTCCGATTGGCCATAATTGAGAAGGTCCGGTGCAATGACGCGAAAATTTTTCGACAGCTCCGGAATGACTTCGCGCCACATTAATCCATTGCTCGGGATACCATGGATCAGCAGGAGGGGTGGCCCCTCGCCTTCATCAATGTAGGCAATTCGATGCCCATCAACTCGGGTGAACTGCTGGGTGTATCTCAAGCTTGTTGACGCAATTTCGGGCGCATTACCCGCACTGTTTTCGGTCTGATTACTATTCATAAACTGATCTCCCGGCATTGGAAGGAGTTCCAAAGCACTGTCTCAGCTCTCAGCCCCAAGGATGGCGATAGCCACGTCTGTGCGTCATCGAACAGACGTTGGAGTGCCTTGCAGCCTGCTAGCGCAATAAATAGCTCGCCTTCGATGGTCAAAAATTGAGCACAAAGATAAAGTGACAATATTTATTGCTTGGTGTCGATTCAGTACAAAAACTAAAGTGCCTGCATGATGGCTTAGTGATATCATTTTGCTGTTATCGATTGATTCGCCCAAGTTCACCCTATCTTGCCCAGGAGCCAATAATGGAATTCCTTCCTGCTCATCTATTATCGCTTGCTTGGGATCAAGTCAGATTAGGGTTGATATTTTTTGATGAGTCTTTCCATATTCAGGGCTGGAATCGCTTTCTGGCGGATCGCAGCGTGATGTTTACGGAGCAATTACATGGCCGTCCGTTTCTGGAGGCTTTTCCGGAAGCAGATACACCGTGCTGGCATGGAATGACTAAGAGCGCAGCAGAAAGTGGTACCCAGGTTTTTGTGCCGTGGGGTGAAAATCCCTACCTGATTGCGTTGCCTGCACCTGAAGGTAAAGGGTCTCTCATGCTACAAAATACATTACTGCTGCCATTTACCGACCTCCAAAAAAAATTGTCTTATGCCCTTTTCATTATAGATGCCACAGGTGCAGTCAAGCACGACACAGACCTTGAGAAAACACTCGAAGGAATGAGTGGTAAACAGCAAGAGCTGGCGCAGTTAAAAGAGGCCTTAGGAGCCGTTAACAGCCAATTGCTGCAGTCAGAAAAACTGGCTGGTATCGGTCAATTGGCAGCAGGTGTTGCACACGAGATCAACAACCCCATTGGATACGTGTCTTCTAATCTTAAGACTTTGACGGGCTATGTCGAGAGCCTTTTGCAGATTATAGATGCGATTGAGTCTGATCAATCTCTGAACGCTCTACACCAGCTCAAGCGTGATCTTGAATACGATTACATTAAAAGTGACATACGATCGTTGATGGCCGAATCAGAGGACGGCATTGACCGAGTGAAGCGTATTGTCAGTGCCTTAAAGGATTTTTCTCACATTAGTGAAGAAAGTTTTGTTGCCGCTGACTTGCACCAAGGTATTGAAACCACGCTGAATGTCGTTAATAACGAGATTAAATACAAAGCTGAAGTGGTTTGTGAATTTGAAGAATTACCGAACGTAGAGTGCATCGTGTCGCAGATTAATCAGGTGGTAATGAATCTGCTATTGAACGCATCGCATGCAATTGATGGCTTTGGTCGTATTGTTTTGCGCAGTGGCAGCGAAGGCGATCAGGTCTGGTTTGAGGTAGAGGATAATGGCTCCGGGATTGATGCGGTCACGATGCCTCGCATTTTTGATCCGTTTTTCACTACCAAACCAGTGGGTACTGGTACAGGGCTAGGATTAGCCCTTTCCTACAATATCATCAAGAAACACCACGGTCGTATTGACGTCGACAGTCAGCCGGGACATGGCACGCGGTTCCGAGTATGGCTGCCCGCACGACAGCCCCAGGCCGAGGTCGCTCATGAGCAATGAAGGTTCTAAGATTAAGGTACTGTTGGTAGATGATGATGTCGGTATTCTGAATAGCCTGCGTCGACTACTGCGCAAAGAATCATGGACTTTATTGACGGCAGAGAATGGCGAGCTAGCACTAGCACTAGCTGAGCAACATGAGCTTGATATGGTCGTTTCTGATGCGCGCATGCCGGGGATGGACGGAGCCCAGGTGCTGGCTTCAATCCAACAAAGCCAGCCCGACTGTGTTCGTGTTCTCATGACCGGGTACGCTGATCTCGCCACTACGGTGCGGGCTATTAATGAAGGGAGTATCTCCCGCTACGTCAGTAAACCCTGGGATGATGATGAGCTGCTGTTAACGCTACGCCAAAGCCTAGCATTACGCATATCAGAGCGTGAGCGTAAAAGGCTGGAAAAATTGATGCGTCAGCAAAACCGTGAGCTATGTGAACTTAATAACAGTTTAGAACATAAGGTGCTTGCCCGTACTTCAGAGCTACAGCAAACGGCGAATACACTTGAGCTGGCTAACGCTGAACTCAAACGTAGTTATGTCTTAAGCACTCAAGTATTCGCTGCGATGTTGCAGCAAAGACTGCCCCGAGAGCGGCAAACTAATGAAGCCGTCATTGCCATCAGCCGTGCTTGGGCAAAGCAGCGAGAGCTTGATACGCGAGCGAAAGACAATCTGGCAATAGCAGCTGCACTTTACAATATTGGCAAGGTCACTTGGGAAGACAGACTACTGGCCAAGTCCGCTGACACGATCCACAAGCAGGATCGCAATGTTTATCGGGCGTATCCCCAAGTGGGTGAGGGGTTCCTCATGGCTCTGGAGCCCATGCAAAGCGCTGGTCGGATTATCCGTCATCACATGGAATGTTGGGATGGCACCGGATTTCCGGATCAACTCAAAGCTGGTCAGACCCCCCTAGAGGCCAGGATGCTGCGCCTGGTTGTCGACTATGTTGAGCTGCAAGCAGGTATGTTACTGGACCACAAGGTGAAACGTAATGACGCACTGGCATGGATCAATTTTTACTCGGGCAAACTGTATCAGCCTGAACTAGCTGAGGATTTTATTGCCTTTAGCGATTCCCTAGATGCAGAGGTGGGCGCCTTGGGTGAAGGTGCAATGCAGATAGATACCCGTCGGGCGGAGCCGGGTATGACACTGGTACAGGACCTTTATGCGGCCAACGGATTGCTGTTGCTGAATACGGGAAAGCAATTAACACGAAAGCTGATAGACCGTCTTGTGACGTTTGAGCTGGCCGAAAACGTAAGCTACGTACTCACTATCCGCTTGAGTAACAGAACGGCGTAGTCAAGCTCGAGCAAGGAAGCGAACGCATGATCCGTATTCAAATAGTGGACGACGAACCTAATATTTTGAAGAGTCTGGCACGGTTACTGCGCTCAGATGAATGGGAGCTGGAATGCTCTAGCGATCCACATGAGGCGCTTGAAGCGCTCAAGTACAATGAGTACGGCTTGATTATTTCCGACTTTCAAATGCCAGGCTTAGACGGTTTAACGTACTTGCGCTTTGCTCGCCAACGACAGCCCGATGCCTTGCGCATGGTGTTAACAGGCCAGGCTGACTGTACTTCTATGATGAAGGCCATTAATCAGGCCGAGGTTCATCGTTTTCTAGTCAAACCTTGGGATGAGTGCGAGCTACTGGTAGCTGTCCGCTCTGCGTTATCAATCTATCGCATGCGCAAGGACAATCAACGCTTGATCGAAAAGGTGCGTTACCAGCAGCAAATTATGAATGCACAGGGGCAAGAATTGCGAAGGCTAGAGTCTGAACATCCAGGGCTGATTCATCTAAGTAGGGATGGCGATGGTGTCATTCATCATTGATGAGCACGGTGAATCAAACCATGCAGCTGCATGATAGGTTACAACCGCATCGCAAGGGTGACCTGATGGTATTGGAAACACGTGATGATCCCACACTTTTTTTGACATGTTGCCCATTGGGTTGCGCCAAATCGAGGGGCTGGAGTTACGTTTAAAATTCTATACCGTACCAGGGCAGGTCCTGTATATAGTACTCGCAAGGCAGTTTTGTCCCGCTCCGATGGGATCGTGTTTGACGCGGATTCGGACGCGGCGCAGCAGGATATCTGGGGAAGAATACGCTTGACACTATTGTGTATGGCCACGGCCCTATCAGCCTGAGTAACAGAACAGTGGAGTCGAGCGTGAACAAAAAAACGCGCGCATGAACTTCAGTCAAATAATACGAGGAGTCCAGAAGAAGTACTCTGGTTTCTTGGGCCGTAAGTGTGGAGCGTTGAAATACAAAACTGCTAACAGTGGCTGTGTAGACAGATTTTTTCTGTCCGCTTTCATCCTGTTTATATCTGCGACGTATTGGTAATGTGCGTCGCTTTATTTATTGCCAAAGTGCAGCTGGATTGATATGAAAACCCAAGACCTGATCGTTGAAAGCTATCTGCTAGTCACTGCCTTTGCCCTGTTTGGCATCGGCATGTTTGGTCTTTTTGGCTACGCGGTGGGCCATCAGGATGACCCGTTATTGCTGGTGCTGCTGCCAGACGCTGCAATGTGCGCTGTGCTGCTGGGCGGCCTGGTGCTCGGTACTCTTCGTCAGGCGCGATCATTCATACTCTTGTGCGCTGTGCTTCTGACGACTATCTGCTTGTATACCTTAATCCATAATTATTGGGCTGGTGACTCCGAAACAGGGCAATCTTGGCTCAGTGGCTCAGTGCGCATGCGCAGTGAGTTGGCGCTAGTAGGTATCGCCGCCACCCTTGGCACAGGTCTTAGTTTATGGGGGAGGCTGGCCCGATACACGGCCCAAGCCATCGGCATCGTTATAGTCCTGTTAGGCATTATTTTGCTGTTAGCCGATTTTTCCACCGAGCTAAATGTCTTCAGGCTGAGTTTCAAGCCCTCCTCAAAAAACCTCATGAATTCCTTCATCATTACACTGGGTATTTCAGTCATTTTGCTCGCGCAGGAAAGTATGCGAGCACGACAGAAAGGGACTACCCAATTTCCTATCGCCGGATTTATTGTTGTGCTTTTCACCTGTTTTGGCTGGTATTTAACAAGTTCGCAAAACATTGACAGCATGAACCGCGAGAGTAATCTGCTGTTAGCTAAAACCAAAGTGATCATTGAACGTACGAAAACTGACCATCTGAGCTTAATTCAGCGAATGAGCGAGCGTTTGCAGACGCTCGGCGACCTGCCCCCAGTTGTTCTGCGACAGCAAGAGTTTTACAGCTATCTGCGTGACTTCCCCGAATTGGGTTTGATCGCCATCCTCGATCAAGACTTTACCCCCCTGTACCAACAATCGCGTAATCAACAGCAACTAATGTGGTTGAGTAGCTTTTTGGCCGATAACGACAATCTAGTCTGGCTTGAAAATGTATTCAAAGAGGACGGGGCACATTTCAGCCAGGTTCACGCACGAGCGGGTGAAGTTGCTTCAGCCATGATTGCGAGCAGGATTATTTTACCAGGTCGGGCACCGTTGTTGTTGGTGGCGAGCCTGGATATCAGAGAAACAATGTGGTCGTTAAAAGATCAACGTTCAACCGATTTTGACTTACGCTTATATGAAGAAGGCATAGAGATTTTTAGCTCTGTTACAGAGCAATCGCCTCGATCCTTTAATGATGTGGGTGCAATAGACATTCCCATGAATGAAAATAAGGCATGGGTCCTAGTTAGCTCTGTGAGACGTGCTCACTTCGCAACGCGATCAGCGTTTGTACCTATGCTAACGCTTCTGTTCGGTTTGTTTCTCAGCGGTCTATTCTTGATGAGCAGGCGTCTTCTTGAAGTCGATGCCAAACGTGCAGACGCTATTCAAGCCCTCAACGTGGAGCTGCAGGCCGCGCTGCTCCAAAAGAACAATCTACAGACGCTGAACCGTCGTATTATGGACGTTTCCAAGGATGTGCTTTGCTCTATTGATAAACAGGGCTGCTTTGTCGAGCTCAGCCCATCATGCGAGCAGATGTTTGGTTACACTACCGAAGAGCTGATGGGTCGGCCTTATGCAGAATTGCTGCTCCCAGAAGATCGTACAAGCACTGAGGCAGAAGCTGCTGAAGCATTCCTAGGTAAGACAACGCACAACTTTCGCAACCGCTACCGTCATCGAGATGGTCGCATAATTCACTTGGCTTGGGCCGCATATACCTCGGCTGATGATGAAACTTTGCTTTGCGTTATTCATGACATTACCTCTCTGGTGCGCATCGAAACGTATGTCGAAGCTCAGCGCGATATACTCAGCTTAATTGTTGAGGATCGTCCCGAGACAGACATTCTTGAAGCTGTTTGTTTTATGGTCGAAAACCTAGAGCCAGAAACATTGTGCTCCATTTTGCTACTTGATGATGCCGGAATTCATTTGCACACCGCCGCAGCGCCGGGCTTGTCAGATGCATACAAGCACGCTATTGACGGCATGGCCATTGGTGCCAATGCGGGCAGTTGCGGCACTGCGGCTTATCGACGTCAACTGGTGGTAGTCGAGGATATTACAACAGATCCTCTCTGGGATGATTATCGCGAACTAGCACTTGCTGACAACTTGCAAGCTTGTTGGTCATATCCGCTGTTGACACCAGACGGTAATGTATTGGGTACGTTTGCTCTCTACAGTAATCTGCCTAGTACCCCTAGTCAGGAGCAGATAAATAGCCTCGAGACAGCTGCAAAACTGGCGACCATCGCCATCATCCGTACTCGTGACCGTCAAACGCTACAGACTAGCGAACAGCGCTTTCGCTCACTCTTCATCTTCAATCCTGATGCAGTGTATTCCTTTGATTTCGACGGCAACGTACAACTGGCCAATGACGCTACGCAAACACTTATTGGGCTGCATGACGCGCCGATAATCAACCGAAATATTTCTGATTTTATTTTTGCTGAAGACCTTAAACTTACTCAGCATTTTTTCGCAGACGCTTGTAAAGGCATCCCTCAGCGCTACGAAACACGCATCATCGATAGTCGAGGCAAGCTTTATTATCTAGATGTATCCAACCTGCCCATTATCATCGAGGGTCAAGTAGTGGGGGTTTTCGGTATTGCTAAAGACATTACTCAAAGCAAAGAGACAACTCTGGCCCTGCTTCATGAGCTAACGAAAGCGGAACGTAGGGCAGCTCAATTGCAGGGTCTCAGTGAAGCAGCTATCGCCTGTGGCCGATGCTTAAGCCGTGCCGATCTGATCGAGTACGTACTCAACCAGATAGGCGATGTGATCCTGGTTGATCAGGTCGTGTTCATTACTCAGGAGGACATGTCAGATCAGCCAAAAACCAACATGTGGTTATCCAGCGATTTTAGTGCCACCTATGGTCATCTCTCGCAGACGGTAGACGTCAATCTTCTCAGGTTTCTCACCGGCATCGGGAAACCAATTTGTTTGACCCAAAGTGAGATTGAAACCGATCCTCATTGGGCGGCCATCGTCAGCGGATTGAGCAAAAGCGGACATCCTCCTTTACGTGGTTTGATTCTAGTGCCCTTGCTAGAACCCGATAGCAGTCATTTGAATGTGTTAGTGCTATCAAACAAGCAGCAGGCAGACTTCGACCAAGACGATCTCGCTATTGTAGTACAGTTTGCCCAGATGGCTGTGTCGTCATTGGCCCATATTCGCCTGCTCGAGGAGATTTTTACCAATAAAAACCTGCTCAAATCCCAGCTCGCTTTTACATCAGCCATCACCGAAAGTTTGTCAGAAGGTGTAATCGCGGTAGACACTGCTGGGCATATTACTTTCGTTAACCCCGCGGCTGAAGTGCTTCTTGGCGAAGAGACGCAGTTGTTAGTTGGGCAGCCGCTGGGGGCGGTTCTCCCGCTTGATCCTATTTTTTGGCATTCGCAGAACGAGCAAGCTGTTGAAGGAGAGTTCATTCTCACGAAGGGTGACAATCGTATCTTGCTCTATAATGCTAGACCGCTTCGTGTCGATATATATAGCAGTGGCTGGGTAGTTGCCCTTAAAGACATTACCGCTCAGCGTCTTGGCGATGTAGCGCTGCATGAACGAAATCAGGTCTTTGATGTATCTCTTGACATGCTGTGCATGTTGAGCATTGAAGGAGACTTGATAGACGTAAACCCGGCACTTATCAATATGCTGCATTATCCTAGGGACCAGATAATCGGCATGCCCTATACATCTCTAGTTCATGCGGAGGATCGCCTTCTGGCGGGGAATGCAATCGCGCAGCTGCGGCTCGGACACGCTATACGTGAGTTGGTTGTGCGGGTTTGGGACAGCCAGCGGGCTATGCACTGGCTACAAGTAAGCGCTGTGATTGGTGAAAATAAAGTCATTTATGGTGCAGCCCAAGATATCACTCTGCGTCGGGAGTCCGATAATCAATTACGCCTGTTCAAACGTAGTGTCGAGTCGAGTCACAACGGCGTTGTGATTGTAGACGCACTGAGTGAGGACATGCCAATTATCTATATTAATGCAGGGTGCGAACGGATAACAGGGTATAGCAGTAATGAAGTCGTTGGCCGCAATTGCCGGTTCCTTCAGGGCAATGACCGCGATCAGCCGGGCCTACATATAATACGTGAAGGCCTTGTTAAAAAAATCGAGACGAACACGGTCCTTCGTAACTTCCGTAAGGACGGTAAGCCGTTTTGGAACGACCTCTCTCTTTCCCCCATTCATAATGACAAGGGTGTGATCACTCACTATGTTGGCATCCAGAACGATATCAGTGAAGAAAGACGCGTTCAGGAAGAGCTCAGATTTAACGCAAGTCATGATCTACTGACTGGCTTGGCCAATCGTCGCCTGTTAATGGACCGCATGAGCCAGGCTTGTGATGTTTCCAAGCGTTATGGGCGCTATATTGCGGTTATGTTCATTGATCTTGACGGCTTTAAACAAATCAACGATGCATTCGGCCACTTTTCTGGCGACGAAGTGCTTAAGGAAGCCGCATCTCGCCTTATGGAGCAAGTCCGGGCTGGCGATTCGGTAGCAAGAATCGGTGGTGATGAATTTGTCGTGCTACTGCCAGATCTGGCTCAAGGAGATGATGTTTTGCCTGTGGTTGAGCGCATACTGCTCACCCTGGCAAAACCCTACCAAATCGATGGAGCCCTGTTCCAGACCAGTGCCAGTATTGGCATCACGCTGAGCGATGGAAATGTAGAGCGTCCGATGGATCTCATACAGCAAGCTGACATCGCCATGTATAAAGCCAAGCAAGAAGGCCGTAACAACTACCAATGGTTTACTAACGATCTAAGCCAGAGCATTCTCGAGCGCGTAGATTTACGCAGAGAGCTGCAACAGGCAATTGAGAACCAAGATTTCGAGCTCTACTACCAACCGCAAATAGACAGTCGTAATGGCATGGTAGTCGGTATGGAGGCTCTGATACGCTGGAACCACGCAGTAAAAGGTTTTATTTCTCCAATAAAATTTATCTCTGTAGCCGAGGAAACCGGGCAAATTGTCCCACTCAGCTTATGGATATTCGAAACCGCCTGCCGTCACATTCGGCTGCTTGCCGACCAGGGCATGAGCAAATTATCAGTGGCGGTTAACGTCTCCCCCATCCATTTTCGGCGCAAAGACTTTCTGGAAAATATAGTGACCGTTTTGACCCGCAATAAAGTCAATCCGGAGCAATTAGAGCTAGAAATCACCGAGTCAGTGCTCTTAAAAGATACCGAACAGACTATTGAGACGTTTCATAAGCTTAAATTGCTTGGTATCAGAATAGCACTTGACGACTTTGGAACAGGCTATTCCAGCCTGAGTTATCTAAAGCGCTTACCGCTCAATAAAGTCAAAATTGACCGCTCGTTCATAATGGATATTGTCAGTAACAGCGATGATGCTGCCATTACCAAAGGCATCATTTCCATGGCTCACCATCTACGCATGAAGGTGATTGCGGAAGGTGTAGAAAATGAGTTCCAGTGCGCCTTCCTGAGAAAAGCAAACTGCGATGTATTCCAAGGCTATTACTTCGCCAGACCTATGCCGTTTGCCGAGCTACAGATTTTTCTACGTGAGCGCATGCTCACTTGGGTGCCTGATCTGCTACCCATAAAAGATAATGAGTATCAGCAGACATTGCTGCTACTTGATGATGAAGAAAACATCTTGCGCGCCCTGACGCGGGTACTGCGACGGGATGGTTATAAAGTGCTTATGGCAACCCGTGCCCAAGACGCGTTCGAGCTGTTGGCTAAGCATGACGTACAAGTGATTATTTCGGATCAACGTATGCCTGAAATGAATGGAACCGAATTTTTTAGGCGAGTCAAAGCCATGTATCCGAAAACTATCCGCATTGTTTTGTCTGGATATACGGATTTGAACTCAGTGACCGAAGCAATTAATGAGGGAGCTATTTACAAGTTTCTCACGAAGCCTTGGGACGATGAGCAATTACGGCGGGTTGTTGCCGAAGGATTCAAAGCATCCAAAGCTGATCTGCCTTACGTATCTTAGACGGACTTGATCGATATCAGTAGCCCTGGTTTTTTTCTTCGGCGTTTAGATGGCTGGGCTCTATCGAGCTAGCCAAACGCAGCGCGAGTTATAAAGACGTTGGATACGACCTATGAGCTGCGAGGTTGCACCCTGAATGCCTGCCGGGAATTTAGGCAGTGGCTATGGCGCAACTGTATGAGCCAAAGCATGAGCCAACGAAGAAACTGTTAGCTGATGGTGTGTTTCAGCGGGCTAAGACCAGATCAATTTAATGCGGGTTTGACACCTGCCAAGGTAGAGGAAACTGTACCCCACTGTATGGAATCAGTGACCTCTGCCGTCGGGTCATGGTCGGCCTATAAATCCTGCTCATCCATACAGTAATGACATCAGGATTTATGTTTTTTTGGTACGTTTATTGATACGTAAATATTCAATCCAGGCCGTAAGATACGCGGTTTGAGGAGGTATGGCGGCTGATGGAACCGCCACATATTCAGTCGGGCAGGGTATAGGGTCGAAAAGTGGTATTTTATCGGGGCAGCATTATGCAATATGCGTGCAACTAACAGGTGCGCGCGTAAGGTGTAGAATAGGCAGCGTTTGTAATATTTGTAAGCGTTGTAATTGCCCGTTTTCAAATTCAATTACATGCTGAAAGGCCCGTTCTAGAAGCTCGCAATGGTGATTTGTAATTGTAATTACGGTTTTTGGCCTAACTGCCTGTTTATTTTATATTCACCCTATTTTTTTGACTATTGAAAAATTAAGAAAATGGCAATTACATCATTACAAATATGGCTCCAGCCCCTCTAGGACGGTGCTTTCGGCGTGTAATTGATCTGCGTTTTTTGCCAATTACGTTCAATTACAGCAATTACAAAAAAGCCCCGCATCAGCAGGGCTAGTTTGTCACCTTTGATTCTATGCGAGGCGCACAGCCCTAGTGGGGCCAGGTATGCGGCAAGTATTAACGCCTTTACCGTCAAAACTGATCAGGTCAATGATCTCGGTCTTTTTCCTTCTCATGGCTCCAGCCTCAGACTGGGTCAAGTTGTTGTTAATGAACTCGTCAATTATCAGGTTCGGCTTTGGCAAATAGATCCCGCCTCTGAAATTGACGGTGTTGAGTGGGTTTTTATCAATCCATGCCTTGAGCTGCCCCACCAGATCCGGTAGTGACTCCGAGAACCGTTCATAAACAGTATCTAGTCCGTGGGTGCGGTGAAACTTGGTGACAGCCTCATCAGCCCATCTGGTCGCCTCTTCACGTCCCATCGGTCGGAGTCGAGCCACTGCCTGGTTAATTTTCTCAGCGATATAAGAGGCCATTGCATTCCGGTAAGCGTCTTTTCCGACCTTGATGAACAATGGCCGATCTTCAATGCTGCCATGCTCTCGAAAGATGCTCATCCGATTGGCAAACTGATCCTCTACGCCATTTTCACCCACAAGGCTTGCCACGCTTTCTGCGGATAAAAACAGCTTTGTGAAAACTTCGACGCTAGAGGTCAATTGATTTTTGGGCGCTAGCTCAATGATTGATTGCAATTGCTTTAGCTCGGCTTTGACTGTTTTGAACTCGTCGATTGCCAGAACGAATGCCCGCTTGAAGTCTAGCGGCGAACGTCCTACCGGCTTGCCTTCAAACATGGCCTCTACTTCCTTGACGTGCAGATTTACCACCAGCCCGAGCTGCGACAATGCGCCCAGTAATATGCCTTTGCCCCAATCGGTAGTAGCGAACAGCCACAAATAAGCTTTTTTGCGATCCCCTGCAAAGCGGGCTGCAACAAGCAAATCGATAAAGGCGTCTAGCCTCGGAAAGTGCTCAAGATAGTCAGCGATTATTGCCGCATAGTCAGAACGTCGCCGGGGCAGGGGGAACGGCTTGTGGGTGAGTACAATTCGCGCCTTGTCCTCTTGCAGTTCTAGGCGGCTGAACTTGGCGAACATATCCACGCGCCACTCCACGCTCTCGCGCTGGTTTGCATATTTCAGGTGATCGAGAATTGCGGTTAAGGCAATAGCCATGCACCCGCTTATAAACTTGGATCTGGCGCTTTCTTCGGCAACAGGTGAGGGGCATCCAAACACCAGCGACTTAGCCAGATCTGTGACAGCCTTTTTATCAATAATTGCGCCAAAGGTTCGGCACAGGAACTTATAAGCATCAGGCTCTTTGAACTGCACCAATGACTCGTCATGGTTGAGCAAAAAAATCTTGCTCTTGGTGCCAGACCAGAACGCGCCATTGATCATCCTGGTGATGTTCTCGCCGTTGGGTAAAAGGCTTTCGGCTGCGTCTGGGTCATCGGCGGGGTTAATGCCCATGCGCTCCAGTAGTTGCTGGTGGATGTGATCGGCAATTTTTTGTGCTTCTGGCGTAACCGCTGCGCCGAACTGTTCAATGGTTTCGTGTCGCGCCTTCTCCTGCGCGTACTCTTGTCGCCTGCGCTTCTGTCCGTCTGGATCTAGATCATCAGCCAGCGCACGAACAGCCCGGCTAAAATCTCCGCTGTACTTGAGGGCTACCAGAACATCAAACACATCAAGCGCATGGCCGTTGTGATTCAGGCTCGATAACGGGTCTGATTCTCCGTGGTGGCTGTACAGTCGCTTTTTGCCGTCTGGGCCTGTCAGGATATGAACGCCAGCACTCCCGGTTGTGCTGTTTGGTGACAGCCAGGCGCGACCGATACGGCGATAACCTTCGGCCTCGATTACGCTGTCGATGTCATAGGCGGCAATAGCTTTATCAATCACGCCAGCATCCTCTGCGCTAACGCTGCGGGGTTTTGGTATCGCTGGCCTTGCATTGGCCTTGGCTGTCGCTTGTGCGTCCTCCAGCGCCATTAGGGCCGCTTTGACAAGGGGTGTGTTGTCATCGCCTGCATCAAGCAAAGAGCTGTCAGTACGGTCTATATATTCATATGCCGCGCCAGCCTCTACCACGTTGGGCGCATAAAAAACCTGCTGCACTCTTGCCTGGGCCTTGTCGGCATTCCAGAGCATCGCCAGCCCGTTGCAGATTGCGCCGTACCTGGTTGAGTCGACGGATGCCAGCAACGGAATGACCACCTTCCAGCGATTCGCTGTGACGCCTTTTTTGTCTTGCTGGTGACTGCTTGTGGTGAAGGCCAGCCACGCACAGCCATAGCTGTCATATATCGCGCTGATTTCTTCGCTGTCTCGATTGTCGTCGTCATGGTCGCAGACTAGCGCCCAATACGAGGATCCGACGGCATGGCGCTTGGCCTTGCCTTCTGCATCATACGGCGTCAAGCAGTCGGCCTTGTCCTTTGGCCTGGTGGTGGGGTTCATCGCCATTGTGAGAAGTGCAGTCAGGCTAATGTGTTTAGCCGGGCTGGTTTCTTTGTGCGAAGCGTAAAGGGGTAAACGGAACGAGGCGTTCATAATTTCACCTCGGCACGAATGCGGCACACGCAATAGGCGAACAGGAAAAGAGCAAGCGTCAGAGTGTTCATAATTTCACCCCATCTGCCACATAACGCATAAGCGCGTTTCTATACCCGAAAGTTCCAGTTAGTGTTTGGAGTTCTTTTTGCGTTGGTATATTCGGCGACCACTGGCATTGAACACTGTTGTCATCTTTCATGCGGAAGCTGACATAGAAACCGCCTCCGATATAGACGGGGGTGGTATAATCAAAGCGTGAACTTTTCGGGCTGGCCTTTTGGTCGGCCTTATTTTTTTTCATGTTATGCAACCCCCTGCAATTGCTCGATCTGATCCAAGCGCCAGCGGGTGCAGCCGGGTGACAATTTGATTGGTTGGGTTAGGTGTCCGGCAGCCGTCCAGCGCCATATAGTTTGACGAGAAACGCTAAACATTGCGGCCAGTTGAACGTCTGAAACGTATAGGGCGACCATATCGGTTGTGATTCTCATGACATTACTCCAGTGCGACGAGGTGTAAAGTCAACTTGTGTTTGGGCACATCCTTGGCCTTGTCCATCGGCGCGACTAATTCCGCTTGCCTTATTCATGCTGAACCGTCCTGCAATTGATTGCGACGATTCATAATTAAACGCATGTCCGCATCCATTTCGCACATTCTGCGGAAAATTCTTACTTGCTGATTCATTTTGAGTCATCCTGTACTTAATTGGGAAGACTCAAGTCTGAATAGGCGCATATCTGGTTAAGGGGGGTTACTCGGGGCTATTCCGCGCAGGACTAAGGTATTTTTCCCTAAACTGCTTAAACGTAATTTTTGGGGGGCTTTTTGCACTTGGCGTAACAACAACAATTTCCCCTCCGTCGCGATAAACTTGCCATACAGTGTCGTCGTGCTCGACTGTTACCGGCGCGAATGATTCGGGTAACTTTTCTATGTACTCGGCCAGCGCAAGATCACGGCCATAGCTGTCTATTAAATAGTTTGCGGCTGCCTCAGCCCAAAGCCTTCTTTTTGGCTGCCTTCCTCCCGTTGCTCCTCCTGTTTTGGCAGCGTCTTCCTTTCGCTCCTGGTTCAATGCCCACAGATCCGCGTGGTAGTTGCCCGCTATCTTGACAATCAATAGAAACTCGGTTTTTAGCTGATCCTCGTCATGATCCTGCAACGCCTTGCGCGCCATTCTTACGAGTTTTAATGCGCGTTCTTTCTGAGGTAGGCTCGGGTGGTCTGTCCACTCTTTTACGTTGCGCTCCCACTCGTCCAGTGCGGCGCTGGGGTCGTCGGGCAGTCTTACCCTTACCTTGGCTTCAAGCTGGGCGGCGCGTGCAGTGGCGGTGTGTGCGTGCAGCATGGATTTGACTTGTGATCTGTCCATTACCGCCCCCCGCCAATGTTGACCACGTTGTCACCATCCGATTCTGCCTCGCCGTGATAACAAAAGTATTCCCAGTCGTTCATCAGCAGGCGGCGCTTGTCGATCAATTCGGAACGCGCATACGCGGCATGGGTGGCATCGCTATTGACGTGCGCCAAGGCAAGCTCTGATACCTCGTCAGCGTAGGCGGTCTTTTCTCTCGCCCAGTCCTTGAACGTGGATCTGAAACCGTGAGTAGTAACCGGCGTTTCCATTCGTTTGAGTAACGCGGATAGGAAATTGTTAGACGGAATAGCGCCGTTCGGGCCAGGAAACACCATTTTTTCTGGAGCGCCCGGTTGCATCTGTTCAAGCAGGTCGATTGCAGAATCGGTGAGCGGGACACGATGGATCTTGCCGCTTTTCATACGCGCAGCCGGAACCGTCCAAACCCGCTTATTGAAGTCGATCTCCTGCCATGTAATGCCGTGCTTCCCAATGCGCTTGTCACCTATAACCTCGTTGGTGCGGGAAGAGGTCAGAATAAGGAACTCCAGCGCCCTCGACGCTGTACCTGTGCGCTTTTTCAGAGACTTCATAAACTCTGGTATATCTTCAAGGCCCAGTGCTTCGTGGTGTTTCTTTTTGGTTATCTTTGAGGGTGACGGGTAAACCTCGTCTAGGTAGCCTTTCCATCGAGCGGGGTTCTCTGCCGATCTATAACCATGAATAGCCGCCCAGCCCAGAATTTTCTCTAGCCTGCCTTGCACGCGCTTTGCAGTTTCGGTGGTGCTTTCCCATATCGGATCAAGTACAGCCTTGATATGCGGCAACTGAATGTCGCTTACTGGTACTTTCCCAACATGGGGCAGGGCATAGGTCGAAAGGCTGTTCGTCCATTGCTGCGCCTGTCGTGGGTTCTTGAACTCCTTTGACTTCATCGCGATATATTGCGTCATGGCATCGGAGAAGGTTAGCGACGAAAGGCGAGCCGTCATCAGCGCTTGCCTAGCGGCCTTTCTCTCTTCGACAGGGTCAATGCCTTGCGCTATTTTCTCTTTGACCTCTTGCGCCTTCTTACGAGCATCAGCCAGGCTAACGTCAGGATACCCGCCGAGACCGATAGGGCGACGCTTGCCGCCTACCAGCGTTCGCAATATCCACGACTTTGCGCCGCTGGGGGTGACTTGCAGTAGCAGGCCAGAAACGCCACCAACGGCGTGCAGAGTATTGTAGGGTTTCCCATCTTTGCCCGTAGCGCAGGTAAGGCGTTTTACATCCAATGCGGCCATCGGTTGAACTTTTTTGGGCATGTCTACGATCCAATATACGTATCATAAATAATGTTATTGGATGGTAGCGTATTGTTCCGCATTGTTACAAGTATTCTAGGTTGTTCAATGACTTACGCGGGATTTATGGAAATAAAGCGTTATAATTCAATAGCTTGGGCTGGGTTGTGGCGGCCTGTCCCTCCGCCACTATTTGCACTCAAAGCCCCGTATATCGGGGCTTTGTTGTTTCTGGGTCTTGCTGTTCCCTCACTTGATCCCCCACAAGGTTTTGTTTTTGAGTGAATCGCCATTGATGGGCGAGCGCCATTCTTTGGCGGCGGGGTAGCGCCAGGCGACAAAGGTGTGTTTTCCCCGCATTAAAGCGCTAATTACATGAGGTGTTCCCCCAAAAGCCCAAAGTGCGAATTTTGTGGAGGTAAAAAGATGGTTCCCCCCGTCGTTCGGGTCACTGCCATCGAAAGTTTTACCCCCCCTCCATCTCCGCGCTTAACTATGGCGCTCTTATTACCAGCGAAATTGTTGCGGTTAGTGTAGTAAGAATTTCGGAAGCGATTTCCTGCTCGTAAAGGTTGGCGTTTTAACACACCCCTCCTGCTCACGGTGTCGGGCAGAAGAGTCAATCCGAACTCTAAAGTAGCTTATATGCAAGATTTTAATTAACGCATCTTCTTACCAATTCCCCCCAAAATACCCCTGAATCGCTCCGCGTTTTCTAAATGCTTTACGACTTCTTTTGGCCGGCTTTTGCCAGTCACTCCGGGCTGCAGTCGCACCGTTTTTGCCTGTCAGGACTGGCGGCAACTGGTACGTTTCAGTCTCTTGTTATGGGCAGCACCCGACCCGAGGTGGCCATCACCAAGCGCTTGGTCCTATTGATCGGAACGGACGGCTTGAGTTGTTAGGCCGCACTCCGTCTTACGGCAAGGGCCCAATCTTGGAAATCCAAGAACGCTTGTGAGTGCGTGCGCAATAGATGGCGTTTATTCCAAGTGCACAAAGAACACTGCCGCCCAAATCTTGCCAGGCTAGAGAAGCGGTACTCAGCGCTAACGCAGGGCACTAAAGCATTAGCATCAGAGGCTATTCTAAGAGCCGCCAAAACCTTTAACCAATAGTGATGTCACTGTGCTCCCGGCATTGCGATGCACGGCTATAGCTTGATAGTCATCCGATCTCATCCAGCTCAGAGCGCTTTCCTTTGAGGGAAACTCAATAATCACCGACCTAGTAGCCTGCCAATCACCCGATAACACCATTGGCTCTTCGTCAACACTGAGCATCTTGCCATCAAACTTTGCGAAGACCTCCGAAAAACCACTCTCATACTTATCATATTGGCTACGGTCGTGAATGGTAAATGCGGCAATGATGTAAACAGTCATATCGGTTCCCCTGTTGTTTGAAAGTTAATTAAATTGATTCTAGGCCTTGGCCATATTTCTCATAGGTTGCTTTACGCTTTGAGGTTAGGGTTATTTTGATATCATTCGTGGCTAGCAGGTACAAGCGCTTTGGTATTCATTGGCCCAATGGACGTAATACAAATTGCCTGGCTTTGGAATGCTGGGCAGGACAGGGAGAAAGTCATGAGAGCCGATTGGGATGATGGGCCGCGCCTAGGTAAATGGAGCGGTAAAAACGATAGTATATTGCGTGTTGTGGGTATGATGGCAATCTTTTCTGGCGCCTTGATTCTGGTTTTTATCAATAAATACTGGGAGCCGGGCAAACGTATTCAGTGGGTGTAGTAGGGTTTCTCGGATGGCGCTACTGAGGGCGCAGCTAGTCAGAATTTGCCGCCAACTTTGCTGGAGCCGCAGCTTGAGGTGCCGCAGCGCACCGCTGAAATGGAGTTCTGGGAGGACCTGGAACGCGACCGAGAAGCGCCTAGGCAGACCAACTTCAATGATACTAATTATGCGCCCTCTAAGCAGATCAATATTATCCAGTCATTGCCGTTCAATTCATCACAACCGGCCACTAGAAAACAGCCGCAGGGACTCCGGGGCTCGGCCCCTGCGTCGATACATTGGCAGGATGCCTGGGGCAGAATAACTAGCTGGCAGACGTATTTCGAGTTCCAGAACAGCCGCATAGATAACCGAACCTTCTGCCTAAACTTGCGCAAGGGCTAGCTGGAATATCGGGAGTGTCGCAAGGGTGCGCGGGAGTGGTTGAAAGGCCAGTGCCGTACTTCAGCTATCCTACCTGCCGAATGGCGGCGCATGTATTAGCAGCTACCGCACCTGATTTGGGTTGACCTGTGACGGGTAAGACGCATGACGTAAGTGCCGAGGGTAAGAGATGCGTTGCTATGCGGTCTCACTTCTTATTTTAATTACCGTGGATGCCGAGCGGTAGCTGCACTTATCGACATCACATTCACAACCCAATCTATAAACACGCGCAGCTTCGCGCTCACATGCCGATTCGGTTGAAATGCTAGGTACAGCCGTATTGAATTGAGTTGCCAATCTTGGAATAAGGGCGCCCGTTTTCCGCCCGACACGTGCTCTCGAGTCATGAGGAAAAGGGGGCAGAATGATTTTCTGCTGACCGGCCGCTTTTGGCCGAAAGCGGCGGGGTGGGTCCCCGTCGCCGATCTTAGCGCACACTTCAGTCTGCTCGGCTATCTCAAGCGCGTCACCCACTTTACAGTCTCGATCTGTTGCCAACAAAACACCTCACTTTAGGCCAAGGCTTGAGTGGGGTGTTTCTATTTGGCTGATCCATTTCCAAATACCTGACAGAAGCTTTATGGCATACCATGTTAGCCGTTTAACGTGGACGCCGCATTAGCAAGCATATCGAACTCCTCCTCGGCGGTTTTTGCGACCAGATGGTGCTTGCTGTAAAAAAAGTAATATGCTCCGCCGGCCACGAACAGTAACAGCGTGTAGTTAAACGCGCGGGGATCAAAGGCGTACACTCCGGTGAGCGCAACGAGTGACAGCGTCAGGGCGATGCCAGAAGTAATGATGCCGCCCGGTGTTTTATAGGGTCGTAGCATGGCGGGCTGTCGAACGCGGAGCAATATATGACTGAGCGCCATCAAGGCGTAGGAGACGGTCGCACCCACTACCGCCATTGCGAGAATCAAGTCACCTTCACCACTTAGCGATACCAAAAAACCGAATACGCCAGGCACAATGAGTGCGCGCGCAGGCACTTTGCGGCTGGTAGTTAGCGACAGGGAACGCGGCAAATAGCCGGCTCGTGACAATGCAAATACTAATCGGCTATAGCCGTATATTATGGAAAAGAACGAAGCCACTAGACCCGCCAGACCCAATACATTGACAACAGTGGCCAGCATACTATTACCGTTGGCGTTCAACGCATCGACCAAAGGAACAGCGCTTTTTCCGATGGCATCAGCACCAGCGGAGCCTGCGGTCAGCACCACGACCAATAGAGCAGTGAACAATAGAAAAATCATTGCAGCGATAATACCTTTGGGTACGTCTTTAGCTGGATTCTTGGCTTCCTCAGCAGCAAGCGGCACACCTTCTACTGCGAGAAAAAGCCACATAGCAAATGGTAAAGCGGCCCAAACGCCGTACCAGCCAAGCGGTAAAACGGTAGAAGCACCAGCGGCATCAGTTACGGCCATGTCGAACAAGTTGTTAACATCAAAGCTACCAATCAGCGCCACTCCAGTGGCGATGATTGCGAAGACCGCCAGCCCGCTGATGACCATCATGACTTTCAATGCCTCGCCTACACCGGCCAGATGAACTCCAATGAATACAAGGTAAAAAGCGGCATACACCCAAGGTCCATTGAAACCGAGTAATTCCTCTACAGCCGAGCCGATGAATATGACAATGGCCGCAGGCGCCAGTGCATATTCGATCAGTACGGCCAGACCGGTTAAGTAGCCGGCCGTCGGTCCCATAGCCTGACGGGCGAAGCTGTAGCCACCGCCAGCGGCTGGAATCGCCGCAGACATTTCCGCCAGTGACAACACCAGAGTGAAGTACATGATGGCCATTAATACTGCGGCAATCGCAAAACCACCCCAGCCAGCCTGAGCAATACCAAAATTCCAGCCGGCAAAATCGCCGGAGATAACATAGGACACCCCCAGCCCCGCAAGTAATAGCCAGCCTGCGGTACCTTTCTTTAACTGGCGCTTGGCCAAGTAATCACTATCAATTTGCGTTTTTTGCATAGTCCTGTCTCTTTTATAAGCGGTTTTAGTTGGTTAGAAAGTTACTGCTATTGTGCTGCTGGTGATCAATAACCTTGCTTTCACTCCGGTCTTTCAGCTTGACGCCGGATAGTCCCAGGCGCTGGGCCTCCTGCAGCAGGTAGAGCGTGCGCTGAGCCGCCTCGCTATAACTCTGGCCAGCGGGGCGAATATTCGAGATGCAGTTGCGGGCAGCATCATTCATACCTTTGCGTGGACCCCAAGTGAGGTACAGCCCCAGGCTGTCTGGTGAACTGAGGCCGGGTCGTTCGCCGATCAGTACTAAAACTGCATCAGCACCCATGCGCTCACCGATATCGTCGGCGATTGCAACGCGGCCCTGTTCAACGATGCACACCGAGTTCAACTGCCAATCGGTCTGGCTGTCTTCTATGAGCTCTCCGCACAGCGCTTGCAGAAAAGGTGCGGTATTAAGTTGCACGGCTTGGGCTGAAAGACCATCTATGATGACGATGGCCAGGTGTCGGCTGTTGTGGCTGGTAGCTGGGTTATGGACCAGAATGTGCAGCGAGAGGGGATCCAACTGCCGACCTAGATCAGGTCGCTGTAGGTAAACTGCGCGGTTGTTAGCTTGACTCTTTAAATGATAGGGCGCGATAGCATGAGGCAGACCTTGAACTCCTCGCAGCTGATTGCGCAATGTGCAGATATCCAGCGACATATGCACTGCATCCTTGGCTCGAGCGTGAGCCAGTTGAAATGCCAGAAGCTCATTTGTTGGCAGACTGATGCCGGTGCGACCTAAGCCAATCCTCGCGTCGGTAAATTCACGCAGGCGTCGCCAGGGATTCTGTATAACACCGGTGTATTGTGATTCTCTTGCATCATCCGGTGTCTCAGGCAACTCGTGAGAGTCGTCGAGTCTATGCATGATGGTTCCCCCTAGGCAGCCTTGCCAATAAGTTACTAAAGGCGGGCGGTAACTGGTCATTAAGGATGTGTCCCGGGCCATCGGTGAAAATGGCCATCTTGCGCAACCAGCCCTCGAACTCTGGCGCGGCGGCTAGTCCCAGTACCCTGCGGGCATACAGTGCATCGTGGAAAGAAGTGGTCTGGTAGTTGAGCATGATGTCGTCTGAGCCGGGAATACCCATGATGAACGAGCAACCAGCCACGCCGAGCAGGGTCAGCAGATTGTCCATATCGTTTTGGTCAGCTTCAGCATGGTTGGTGTAGCAAACGTCGCAGCCCATTGGGAGACCAAGTAGTTTGCCGCAGAAGTGGTCTTCCAGCCCGGCGCGAATGATCTCTTTACCGTCAAACAAATACTCCGGCCCGATAAAACCGACTACTGTGTTGATTAGCAACGGATCGAAACGCCGGGCCACAGCATAAGCCCGAGCTTCACAGGTTTGCTGATCCAGCCCGTGATGAGCATTCGCCGAAAGTGCGCTGCCCTGACCGGTTTCAAAATACATGACGTTACTGCCAACCGTGCCCCGTTTGAGCGACAGTGCCGCTTCCTGGGCTTCTGCCAGTATTGACAGGTCGAAACCAAAGGAGCTGTTGGTGGCTTCAGTCCCGCCGATCGACTGAAACACCAGGTCGACAGGAGCCCCCAGTTCGATCGCTTCCAACGTATTGGTCACATGGGTCAGTACGCAAGACTGAGTTGGTATGGCGTACTTCTGAATCACCTCGTCCATCAACTTTAATAGTTTGACGGTTTGCGCGACGTTGTCCGTCGCAGGGTTGATACCGATTACGGCATCGCCGCTGCCATAAAGCAGGCCATCGAGCATGCTTGCGGCAATACCATTAACATCATCGGTCGGATGGTTAGGTTGTAGTCGGGTGGATAGATGGCCCGGCAGGCCTATGGTGTTGCGAAACGCACTGGAGACGTGACATTTCTTGGCGACCAGAATCAGGTCTTGATTCCGCATCAGCTTGCTCACTGCAGCCGCCATCTCCGGCGTCACCCCATCACGAATACTCGCTAGCATCCCAGGTGTGGCATGGTCACTCAGCAGCCAGTTACGAAAATCCCCTACGGTGAGATGTGCAATAGGTGCAAAGGCGCTGAGGTCATGACTGTCAATAATCAGTCGAGTGATTTCATCCTTTTCATACGGGACTAACGCCTCGTTCAAAAAGGTCTTGAGCGGCAATTCAGCCAGTGCCATTTGCGCGACTGTACGTTCTTCAGCGCTATCGGCGATCACCCCCGCTAATCGGTCACCGGATCGCGCTGGTGTGGCTTTGGCCATCAGGTTTACAAGATCACGAAAATGATAAATGGTATTGCCCAGCATGTAACGGTACTGCGTGCTCATCCTGTGTTTGCTCCGGCCACAAATATTTGATTGGACTAGATAACAGTAAGGCACGGGCTGCTGTTGTCGCTATCAAGTTTCGGCAAATCGCACTTCATCTCCAGATGTTATGGATCGCGAATTGCATGGATAAAAACGCTAAAAACGAGGTTTTCAACGATGCAGTACCTCAGTCGCCAAAGAGTGGCTGCTGATTACCCATTTCGCTCCGGAGGAGAAGATGCTTTGCGCACACTCTGATGCACTGCTGCATCGCAGCCGCCCCCGCGCTGCACCGGACAAGTGCATTACCGAATCAACCGACGCGCACGAGCATGCGGCAAGTCTGACCAACTGGTTGCAGGAATACGATCAGTTGGGTGACGGGAGATTCTATGGGCGATTGGAAGAACTGAGATTTGATCGGTTGCAGGTGTTCAAGGAACACACCAGCAAAGCCCTGCGTCAGCAATGCAATGTGTGGCCCAATGCAATCTGGGTTGGTATTCCCGCTAACAATCAGGATTGCCGAATTAACGGTCTTTCAGTGATAGACAACACCATTATGTGTCGCCCAGGCAACAGTGACTTTGAGCTGGTAACTCCACAGTCATTTGATATTCTCGGAATTGTCATTGATCTTGATTTACTTCATCAGGCGGCTGATATTCAAGGTATTGCTCTTAATGAACAGCAGTTAGAGCAGCCGCGAATGGTGCTACCCCAACGTACTTTATCGCATCTGCGTTATGTGCTTCAGCGGTTAATAGGGTCAGAAATACCGGTAGCGGCTAAACAGTATTCACAGGATCTTGTCATTATGGCCTTGCTCGAGGTGTTTCAACAGGCACGCGCAGCGCGTCATCAGTTACCCAGTTATGTGCATCGTAAAATGGTGGTAGACCGAGTTAAAGGATATCTCTTCGAAAGGAGCGAGGTACCGGTGACGATGGCTGAGCTCTGTGAGCTGGCACATGTCAGTCGTCGCACGTTGCAGTACAGTTTCGAGACCATTCTGGGCGTGAGCCCACTGCGGTTTTTGCGGGTGACTCGTTTGAATCAGGTTCGCCGCGCTCTTTCCGAAGCCGGCGAATGCGGTATCGGACGCACGGTTACCGCTGTCTCCGCAGAATGGGGCTTTTGGCACGCAGGGCAATTCGCCAAGGACTACAAAAAATTATTTGGCGAAAGTCCTTCAGGCACCCTTAAACGAGTTAATTGCTCCAATTCAGGATTTAAATCGAGCATTAGCGCACAGTAAATCCAGCGTTTTCACCTGCTTGCAACGAGCCTTAAGTTTCTAGATTTTATACTGCTCAGGTGTCATGACGTTGCCCTTCGGCATGACATCGCCAAGCTCCTTTTCTATCAGCTTAATCCAACGGCAAAGAGCGCTTTCTTCGAGCCATACCTTTGATTGAGCATCAGCGCTATCTACTCATGTGATCACCACGTCAATCTGCGCTATCCGGACTCTGTCCTGAATTAGCACGATTGGAATGGGTTGATCGCTGCGATTGGTGCTGGACCTATTGACGATGTGGAATCATGCAGGGAATGCCTCGCAATTCGCGCAACAGAGCCATTTTATACATTGTTTCACAGTCAAGTATTGGACTCGGCGTTTGACTAGCCGGGCTCAGACGCTTTGGAATTGGTTGATAAGTGTATTTCAGACTAAGCTGACTTTGTCAGATGCGGCATTTACGCACCGAAAAGTCAGTGCATTGCTCCCTGGCGTTACAGTGTCAAATACCTAGGAGAATATTATGAATTTGCATGTAATTACTGTGAGCAATCGACGGCTTTTGTCGACTGTTGCGGCTGGGCTTCTGGCTGCGACTTCGACGATAGTTGCTGCTCAAAGCGGCATGAACACCACCAGCCTCAAGTCGACTGTCGTATTGGAAAATTTAGAAAACCCGTGGGATATGGCCTTCCTTGACGACAACACGATGTTTTTCACTGAAAAATGCAAGGGCCTGTCTGTATTAATGCCCAATGGTGAAGTGAATGCGCTACTTGGGATGGGCGAAAGTGAAGGTTACCCCAGCACCATGAGCGATCTATTCTGCGAAGGCCAGGCCGGTATGATGGGGGTCGCTATCGACCCGGCCTTTGGAGACAATCGCCGAATTTATGTATATTCAACATCTAACATGTCCAATCCGCATACCAATCGCCTTATGAGGCTGGTCGTAAACGATGATTTCACTGCGGTCTCGGACAGAACCGATATCGTCGATGATGTGCCGTACAAGATGAAAGCATCGGCTCACCCGTTCGGCGGTCCTGGGGCACACAACGGAGGTCGTGTGCGGTTCGGTCCAGACGGTAATCTGTATCTGACAACGGGCGACAACCACAACGAAGAGATTCCGCAAAGCCCAACATTAATGGGCTCGAAGGTTTTGCGTATAGACACCGATGGTAATGGCGCTGCGGGTAATACCCCGCCCAAGGGATTCGATCCCCGCACTTATACCTACGGCCACCGCAACGTGCAGGGTATCGCGTTTCATCCCGAGACCGGCACGCCGATCGTCGCCGAACACGGCCCATGGCATTCCGACGAGATCACTGTTCTTGAGAACGGTGGAAACGGCGGCTGGGATCCGCGCCAGAATATGGCCGGTCGGGGAGAATGCCCTGACGAATACTGCGGTTATACGCCGAACCAGATGAGTGGTATGGATCGCCACGAAAGGGCAGCCCATATGCCGATGACCGACATGATTACCTATCCCAATGCCATGCCACCGATATGGACTAATAACGGATGGTCCCAAGGTACATCGTCTGCTGCCTTTCTGGAAGGCGAGCAGTGGGGTGACTGGAACGGCGCGATGGTGGTCGGTAGCATGGGTATCGGTTTTGGTGGTACGTCACTCGGCCAGCGTATAGACGTTATCCAAATGACTACCGACGATGGCCAAATCGCGTTAGAGGATGTGACTGAAATGACGCTTCCCATGGAGGCAAAACGCTTCAGGTCGGTTGTTTTGGGTCCGGACGGAAACCTCTACACCGCTGTGGATGAGGGCATGATTTACAAGCTAGCCCCCGGCGATTGATTAGAGTTAGCCGCATCGCCTTTGGGCGGTGTGGCATGTTCGATGAATACATCATTATTTGAAACAAACAGTTGAACATCAGATGGTTTTAGTCGCTAACGCTGGTAACGCCCAGTAGTGTTGGGATTCCAGCAAAGCATTCGTCCAGCGAGCACGTCAACGTTTCAGTGAAATCGTTGGTGCTCACCCCGGTTGACAAGTTGATCAGCTGATGCAATGCCTGTTAGTGAATGCGCAATTAAGCCAAAAGCGAGCATGACTGTAAGAAAGCAATTACTTGAATTCGGTTACGATGTAGGAGGCGATGCTATTGATGTCCGAGTCAGTCAATTCTTCGGCTACTGGCCACATTAGTGGAGAATTGGGACCAATCATGTCCCCGGCCCGGTATGCCGCTAGACGCTCTACTAGATAGTCGGCCTTTTTGCCTGCAAGCCTGGGAAAGCTCGCCATGCCTTTGCCAGTTGAGCCATGACAATTTGTACAAACTTTCTTGTATATTCCCTCACCTACCAAAGTATCCGTTACAACAACATTCAGTCTTTCCGTTGTCGGACTTTCTTGGCCGCCGGCCTGCAGGGGCCCGATAAATCCGATAGCCATTACAGCTAGTAGCAGTGCTTTCCTCATATCAATCTACTCCCATAAACGGCTGATTATTTATTGCGCTAAACAATCTGCGCAATCTCTGCGCGTTGCCGAAATTGTACACAGGCTCTAATCTCAACTATTTCACCCTTGTGATCAAGTGGCTTGGTAAAACCGCTGCACGGTCTTGGACGAATGATCTCCTATATTATGTTCCGAATAAGGCCTGTAATCGTACTGTAATCATAGATTTATACTTCTCCATATGAGGACAGTATGTCCAAGAATGAGAGCAGGCTAATTTTATAGATTACGAGGGCTGCTTGTAGACGAAAGCCGCCTGACATCAATTGCCGCGATTGACTCAGATGTATTTTGGACAAATCAAAAGCGCTTCGCGCAGCGCGCCACAGACTACATATCGTTTGCGTGATGTACCTATGATGTCTTAGGTTGCTGGAACTTGAGTGGGTACGCCGCTACGGCCTTCACTCCGTATTGTCCAGAAGACAATACCCAACACCATTATCATGCCCAATGTTTCCGCCATGCTCGGAACCGTCCAAGCTCGCATATAGCCGAATAGTAGCGTGCAGAGGGTCTCGAAGATGATCAATTGACCTCCTATGGCAACTGGTAGGCCTTGCGCTGCTGAATTCCAAAGGGCGTTGGCTATTAAAGACCCGCCTAAGGCCATATACAAAACGATGACCTCAACCGATGTGCCAGCAGCGCGTGCATCCATCATCTGAGCTAGTATGCATTACCCAAAGGAATGGGCTTGTCGGCGCATTAACAGCACGCGAAAGGTGCCGTTCTTGTTACTGGCCCACAGTCAATCCAGAGTAAAAGCCATGTACGTATTATACAAAAGGTATGCAGAGTCATCTCTGATACTACGCATAACCATCGCGTTGATCCTGGGTATTGTCGTCGGGTTGTTTGCCGGGCAATCAGTGGTTGACTGGTTTTCTCCCCTCGGCGAGCTTCTATTGAGGCTGCTGAAATTCCTGATCGTCCCTATTGTGTTATTTACCTTGATTGTGGGTATCAACCAAGGGAGTGCCAGTGGTGTAGGGGGGTTGGCTAAGAAAACGATCGCCTGGTATCTGCTGACGACAGCGATTGCCATGATTGTGGGTATTGCCGTAGCGTCAGCGCTGTCTCCAGGCAATGGAATGCAGATTGATACCCAGGCCGTGGTGGATGTGAAGAGTCAGGCGAGTATCGTTCAGGTTCTGCTCAACATGGTTCCGGATAATCTGTTCGCCGCCTTTGCTCAGATGAATATGCTTGGCATCATATTTACAGCTGTGACCTTTGGCCTTGCGCTCCTAAAACTGCGCCAATCGACTGCTCATGGCGATGCCGCCAGACAGGTGCTTAAGGTTGTCGAAGGGCTCAACGAGGCTACGATGATGATCATGCGTGGCGTCCTTCAATACCTGCCAATCGGAATATTCGCTATTGTGGCCGGAGCTGTTGCGAAGCAAGGGACCGCTACTATTTCATCATTGGCAAGTATGGTGCTGGTGTTATACATAGCCTTGTTCGTGCACGCAGGTCTCTACGGTGTGGCCATGCTGGTATCAGGCGTTAAAGTGCGCAAATTTATTCGGTACGCAAGAACCCCCATCATTACAGCCTTCGCTACTCAGAGTAGCTCTGGCACATTGCCTATCACAATGAATGCTGCCCGCAACATGGGACTATCCCATAGGGTCTTTAGTTTTGTTCTGCCCCTCGGGGCAACGATCAATATGGATGGAGCGGCAATCAGGATAGCGATATCGGCTGTGTTCGCAGCCAATGTGATGGGTGTACCACTGGATCTGATGCAGATGGTTCAAATCGTGATAGTTGGAACTTTGGCAACGATAGGGACGGCTGGTGTGCCTGGGGCAGGGCTTATAATGATCGCGACCGTGTTTGCTCAAGTCGGCCTGCCGATCGAGACGGTTGCTCTTCTTGCAGCGATTGACGCACTTGTCGGAATGGGGGCGACCGCGTTGAACGTCACGGGTGACTTGGTGGGCGCCTCGATCATTAGTCGCCGTGAAAATGATGAAGCCATTGATTCAGTAGCTGACATGAAAGAACAGCAGTGACGTTGCAGGGGCTATAATCATATGGGCACGAGTGGTGACGGGGCATCGGTCGAGCACCAAAACTTGTTTACTATAAGGCCCCGCTTTTCAGGGTCTTCAGGTTTTACTGTTTGCTTGCTCTGCTGCGGTAACAAGACCGCTTGGCTATGGTGTGCCTTCGGTATCGGCTTGCAGGGCCTGGACAGCATCGTCGAGCAGCTTTGCAGTCGCAGCAGGGCTAAACCGATTGACGAAATAGCCTACGGCAAACGACTTGCCGTCATGCAATTGGTAATCGACGCGCTTACTCTCTACCTTGCCATTACGTCATTTTTCCAACGGTGTTCATCGTTTTGGATCTGCCTAGAATCGAGATATTGAAGCAATTTCAGATGAGTCGGAAGCTGCGTAGGCCTTTACTCTTGAGGGGGAAAGCCACTTAAGAATCGCGAATTGGTGGTGTGAAATAAGGACAGGCAGGAACGAATGGCTATTGGTGTCCTCCAATGTTGAGACTGGGACCTTGTATTTCTGAGCTTTGGGCGGTTTGAGCCATTTGGCTCCTGTTCATCAGCCCAAGACTTTGCAAAGGTACTCAGCTTAATAAATCAGCATTAACAAGGAGACATTTAGATGGGCGTTTCGAACCACGAGCTTCATCATGACTTTCCACAATACAGCGACCTGATCGACCACCTGAGCGAGCACGATGGACACTTCAAGAAACAGTTGAAGGAATATGCCGCGCTGGACAAGGAAATTCAGACGCTTGAGAAGCAGAACCTGCCGGTGTCCGACGAGAATTTCATACAGATGAAGACTGATCGGGCGCATCTCAAGGATCAGCTACACAACTCTTTAGTGAAAGCCGCTGAGAAGTGAGCCCCTACTCCGGCGACAGGGCGTCGAAGCCGGCGATGACATCAAATAATTCTTCATCAATGCCAGCCTGACGCAACCTGTGAAAACGAGCATGGAGCTCCTGCAGTAGTTCGCCGATGCCACAGAAAATGCTGACGCCTTCCTGATGACCAATCATGTTGTGGATCATTTCAGTCAGCAGCACCGTCTTGCCAACGCCAGCACCGCCAAACAGACCCGCCTTGCCACCGCGCTCCAGTGGAGTGAGCACATCTATGGCTTTAATACCGGTCTCGAATATCTGGGAATGGGTCGACCGATTGACCAGTGGCGGCGGTGCGCTATGCACAGAGCGCCATTGCACCTCTTTCAGGGGTGGTCCTCGGTCAACGGTATTACCGAACACATCGAACATGCGTGACAGAATCTGCTTGCCTACCGGCGCTTGTAACGGCCCACCGGTATCCTGTACAGGCATGCCGCGGGCTAGACCTTGCGTAGGTGTCAGAGCGATACCGCGAATATGATTTGCGTCACGCTGGGCTAGTACTTCGATTGCGACCCGGTCGTCATCACCAGCACGCAGCAGGGTGTGAACAGGGGGCAGTGCAGTGTCAAAGCGTATGTCGATGACGCTGCCGCGGACCGAAGTGATGATTCCAACGTTGGCCACACCTGCTTTGGCTCTGACTCGACGCTCCGTCATCTCGAGCTCTCTCATCTGTTGTTCGATTTGCTCATAAACAGGTCATGAGCTTTCAGAACCCTGCAACACCACCTTACGTTATTGCATCAGGAAAAGGGTAAATATTGCAAATTAGATCTAGACTTTATCAGTAAAGCACATGCGCTTTAGGATGCCCCCTGTAACACCTCTGTGCGGTACCGAACAGAGTATTGGCAATAATGGCGTATGATGAGAAGCTATAAGAGCTACGAATAATGGAGCGATAAATGCCTAAACTACCAGCGCCGCAAGACAATAATCTGCTGGGCATGCTGTCTGAAGAGGTTCAAGAACGACTCTTCTCACATCTTGAGTGTGTGCAACTACCGCTGGGCAAAGTGCTCTACGAGTCCGGTGACACCATGCGTTATGTGTATTTCCCGATCGACTCTATCGTTTCATTGTTGTACGTGATGGAAAGCGGTGCCTCTGCGGAAATATCAGTGGTAGGCAATGAGGGACTGGTTGGTATATCCCTTTTTATGGGCGGAGGAAGCACTCCCAGCCGCGCGGTTGTACAAAGTGGTGGCCGCGCCTACCGTTTAACAGCCCAGCTTCTGAAGGAGGAGTTCAGCCGTCATGGTGACCTGCTGGTGCTGATGTTGCGCTATACCCAGTCGCTCATTACTCAGATGGCACAAACAGCGGTATGCAACCGTCATCACTCTATTGACCAACAGTTGTGTCGCTGGCTTCTGCTATCCCTCGATCGCCTACCGAGTAATAAGCTGACCATGACTCAAGAGCTGATTGCCAACATGCTCGGCGTTCGTCGCGAGGGCGTGACGGAGGCAGCTGGCAAATTGCAGCGTCAAGGCGTAATCGAATATAGCCGTGGACATATCACGGTTCTGGATCGTACAAAACTTGAGCAGTTAAGCTGTGAATGTTACGCAGTAGTGAAAAAAGAGACTGATCGCCTGCTGTCCTATCCGCAGCCCTTCAGTCCGAATAGCGACCGGATGCTTAAAACTGAAAAGAACGGCCCTGTGAATTAATCCATAGAACCTTGGTATTGGTCCGAGCTATAGCGTACAACTAAATCTACATAGCTCATGATCTAGTCATGCACACGCTCTAAAGCGCACCAATCCGGATCGCAAACTATGCATCTATTAGTAAGTAGCTCGGGCCTTGCATTCATGTCCTCAAAGACATTTTCCTCGCAGTATTCTAAGCACCAGCACCAGCACCAGCACCAGCACCAGCACCAGCACCAAGATCACTGATACGACGACCAGCACCTTGGTGCTGCAGCGAACAGATCAAGACCAGTTTGTCCGACAGATTTATCAAGCGAGATCGTCAAGCACCGTTCACGCCTCAATCGGATATCTTTGTGCTGCTGGAGACGCTTTATGTCTGTTGCAATCCCTATTCCATTAACCAATCAGTTGCTCGACTGTCTTCCGCGTGAGGAACAAAACAGATTTCTGGATCAATGCGAAACGGTTCAGCTGGAGTTCGGAATTATTCTGTGTGAACGCGATCGTCCTTTTTTGCATCTGTACTTTCCGACGACCTGTATTGTTTCCTTGGTTGCCACAATGAGTGGGCACCCCCCATTGAAGCTGGGGTTGATTGGTAATGAGGGTATGCTCGGTGCCACGCTGGCCTTAGGCGTCAATAGCGCTCCTAGCCGCGCGGTAGTGCAGGGGCCAGGCACTGCTCTTCGGATCAGTGCACCTAAACTCAAGCGCGCGCTACGCGACCTCCCATTGTTAAAAAAAGCCCTCAAGCGCTATCTCTACGTACTCATGACACAACTATCGAAAAATGCCGCTTGCGTTCACTTTCACGAGATTGAGCCGCGCTTGGCGCGCTGGCTTCTGATGACTCAGGATCGTGCCCATGCGGATCATTTCTATCTGACCCATGAGTTTCTCGCTGATATGCTCGGAGTGCGTAGAAGTGGTGTGACTGTTGCTGCGGGCGCCCTGCAGACGCGGGGACTTATCCATTACAGCCGTGGGAATATAATCATTCTCGACAGGCAAGGGCTGGAAATGGCGGCCTGTGAATGCTATGACGCATTGCTCAATGAGCATGCGCGTTTATTCCCACCCACGCTCGGCTAGTGCTGCACGAAAGTTGACGCGACGCTGGCGATATTGGCTCGTGGTCTGGGCTGGCGGCCGGCCAGACCGTCTGCAATAAGCTCTCTTTACATTTCTTACCTCGCTCGGGGTGTCTCACCTTGAGACTTCGTTGTGTCTGCTTGTCAGACCAATGTCTAGTCACGCGCGGCGTAACGCAGTGCTAACGTGACCGTGCGATAAAAACAACAATCGGAGATGGTCATGTCCTTATCTAAAGAAGAGGCAGCTCGAAGCTACTGGAGGGAAAACCTTCAGTTCATGCTGATCTTGCTGGTCATATGGTTTTCGGTGTCTTTTGGCGCCGGCATTCTGTTCGTCGACTTTCTGGATCAGTTCAGGTTCTTTGGGTTTCCGCTTGGGTTCTGGTTTGCCCAGCAAGGCTCTATTTATACGTTCGTCGTTCTCATCTTTGTGTATGTCTGGAAGATGAACCGCCTCGATCGCAAATACGATGTTCACGAAGAATAATAACAGGAGCCAGTAAATGGAAACCCAAACCCTGATCTATCTCTTTGTAGGTGCGACTTTCGCGCTCTACATTGGGATTGCGATATGGACCCGTGCAGGCAGCACCAGTGAGTACTACGTAGCAAGCAAAGGTGTTCACCCGATTGCGAATGGCATGGCCACCGGTGCGGACTGGATGTCAGCTGCATCGTTTATCTCAATGGCGGGCATCATCTCTTTTACCGGTTACGATGGCAGTGTGTACCTCATGGGCTGGACCGGTGGTTACGTGCTCTTGGCCATGTGTTTGGCGCCTTACCTGCGCAAGTTTGGCAAGTTCACCGTGCCGGAGTTCGTGGGCGAGCGATATTACTCGCAAACGGCTCGAGTAGTGGCGGTCATCTGCGTGATTTTCATCTCCTTTACCTATGTTGCCGGACAGATGCGCGGTGTGGGCATTGTGTTCTCGCGTTATCTGCAAGTAGATATCAACCTCGGCGTGCTCATAGGCATGGCGATCGTGTTCTTCTACGCGGTACTCGGCGGAATGAAAGGCATTACCTATACGCAGGTAGCGCAGTATTGCGTCATGATATTCGCTTACATGGTGCCGGCAATTTATATCTCATTGTTGATCACCGGAAATCCGATCCCCCAACTGGGCTTCGGTAGCACCGTGTCGGGTACGGACACCTATGTGTTGGACGCGCTAAACGGGCTCGGCGCCGAATTGGGGTTTGCCGAATATACCGATGGCAGCAAGTCGACCATCGATGTATTTTTCATCACCATGGCACTGATGGTGGGTACTGCCGGCTTGCCGCATGTTATTGTACGATTCTTCACAACCCCTACTGTTCGTGATGCAAGAAAATCAGCAGGTTACGCGCTTCTCTTCATAGCAATTCTATATACTACCGCCCCTGCAGTAGCCGCATTTGCCCGCACCAATCTGTTGACCAGTATTCCGAATGTGTCCTACGAGAGCATTCCTGAATGGTTCACAACCTGGGAAACAGCCGGTCTGGTTGCTTGGCAGGATAAGAATGGCGACGGTGTAGTCCAGTACAGTCCGGGTGCACCTTTCAAAGGTGCTCCGACCTTTGCCGGCGAGCCGGGCGAGTACGGTCAGCGTGTGGTAACCAATGCACCGACCGACAATGCAAACGAGCTGTATGTTGATCGCGACATTATAGTGCTGGCCAACCCTGAAATTGCCAATCTACCTGGCTGGGTTGTTGCGTTGATCGCTGCCGGCGGCCTAGCTGCGGCGCTCTCGACAGCCGCTGGCCTGCTACTGGTGATATCGACATCTGTGTCACACGATTTGCTCAAGAGCAACATGATGCCCAACATCACCGAGAAGAAAGAGCTGCTCGCAGCTCGGATCGCGGCGGGGGTGGCAATCCTGATTGCCGGCATATTCGGGATCTATCCGCCGGCCTTTGTTGCTCAGGTAGTCGCCTTTGCCTTCGGTCTGGCGGCAGCGTCCTTCTTCCCGGTTATCGTGATGGGGATTTTCTCCAAGAAGATGAACAAAGAAGGCGCGATTGCGGGCATGATCGTGGGTCTCACGTTTACCTTCAGCTATATCGTGTTCTTCAAGTTCATTAGCCCGGAGATGGATAATGCCGCATACTGGTGGTTTGGTGTCTCGCCAGAAGGCATCGGTACGCTGGGCATGATCTTTAATTTCGTTGCTGCTATCGCGGTTGCGTCTTTTACCAAAGCCCCGCCAGAACGTATTCAGCTTCTTATTGAAGACATTCGGGTTCCCCGGGGTGCTGGTGAAGCAGTTGATCACTAAATAACCAGTCGTAAGTAAAACGCCCCGACTGGTTCGGGGCGTTTTACTGTATATCACTTTAGTATTTTACACGCCCGAATCAAGTCAATCCACGCCTTGAACCAGAAGTGTGCCGGAGTAGTTTGGGTGTCTCGACTGCGTCGATCTCCACCAGGTTTGGTCAGTGCCTGCAGGGACAGTCCGATACCCTCCATGCAACTATTAGTGATCAGCAATGTGTTCTGATCGATCGGCACCCGATAGTTACCCTGATGGATATGACAGCGCAATCGCTTGCTAACACTTTCGTACTGATACGGGTGTTGATCCGTGGCTTTCTATTTTGAAACCGGTTTTTTGGATTATTTTTTGAGCAGTTTCTTTCGAGTGTAAAAGCCAAAAGTAAATGCGCCAAAAAGAGGTATGACAAAAGACGTGTTAGCTGTACGAATATACAGTAGACTAGTCTTGCCGGTCTGCGCAGATATTCAGTGCCGGGAATCACCATCAAGCCAGAGGTATGAGTATGGCCGTTGAAGTTGTTTATCGCAGTAGCAGAGACCCGGAGCAGCTGTTCATGGATAAAGCCGAAGCTGATCGTCACGACAAGATGTTGGAGCTGGCAGAGGTTCTCGGTGAGGTCCTGCAGTGTGCCGTCCCGTCCCTCACGGAAAAGACCGCAGAAGACGTCAGTCTGTTCATGGCGCAAAATCGCGACGTATTTGCCAAGGCATTCAAGAACAACCTGGACGCGTTGTCCGACCTTATTCCGAGCAACTCAGCTGTTTAAGGTAAGTCGAGCTGTCAGAGTGTGCCACGGCGGGCTTGACGCAGGCGGCGCCAATGCCCGAGCCGGGCATTCAATTCTTCCAGTGTAGTAATACCCTGAACCCGTGCCTTGCTTAACAGGATCAGTGCAATTTCGGCGGTCGCCAGTGCGTCGGCGGAGGCGTTGTGGCGCTGGCTGTTGTTCAGGTGGAAATGCTTCTGCCATTCATCCAGGCCGCCACGGCCAACAGAAGCATCGGGGCACAACATGGGTGCCATTTCGGCGATGTCGATAAACGGATGTTGCAAGCGTTGACCCATGTCTTCACGTAAACCGCGGCGCAACATGCGCTGATCGAATCCGGCGTGGAACGCAAGGAAAACACACATGCCGGAAAACTCCATGAAATCGAGCAGTGCATCCGCAGCGCCCATACCCTCGGCAATTTCGCTAGGCGGGATGCCGTGTATGAGGATCGATTCGGTGACTTTGTGATTGGCTCGATAAAGCGTGCACTCGTACTGGGTACCCATGTCGATAGCACCCTGTTCGATGACAACTGCACCGATCGATAGCACCTTGTCGCGACGGGTATCCAGACCGCTGGTCTCAAGATCCATAACGACCAGGCGCGTCTGCGCAAGCGGCGTTTTATCTAGCGCCTGGGGCGGCGGAAGATTCGTCTTGCGAGTTTGCTGCGCCTCGGTAAGGATGGTATCGCTTCGCCGGGTAAACCAATCGAAGGGATTCATAGCTGGTAACGCAGGGCCAAGCTCGCCTGCAGTCGCTTGGCCTGTCGGAATGACTCGCGCAGAATGCGTCGATCGAGATGATTCAGGTTGTCGGGGTCAATACGATTACTGAAGGGTCGGCCCTCTCGATCCTGACGTTGATGCTGTTGCATGCGTATCAATTGTATAAAGTGGTATGCCTCTTCGTACGCATCCGCATCCTTGGCCTCGATTACGCCCTGAGCTTTCAGGCGGCTGAAGCGCTCGAGGGTATTGCACTCGGCAATCCCATGGGACAGTGCCAGCAGACGTGCGCCATCGACAAAGGGCATGAGGCCCTGCCTTTTCAGATCCAGGGTATCTTTCTCTGAGCCGCTGCGTGCGACAACAAAATCACGAAAACGCCCGATAGGTGGCCGCAGTACCAACGCATTCTGGGCCAGCATGCGCTGGAAAAGGGTGTTGGTACTGACCTTGTGCAGTACGCAGTCGAACAGCTTTTCAGCCTGAGTAGGCTCGCCCCATATCACCCGAAAATCGAAATAAATCGATGAAGACAGCAAGTTTTCTGGCGTGGCGGAACGGATAAAGCGATTAAACCGCGACTCCCACTCTAGCTGTGAAAGGCATAGCTCGGGATTGCTGGCCATGATATTGCCTTTACACAGGGTAAATCCGCACTCGGCCAGCGCTTCGTTGATCTTGCGGGCCAGGGGTAATAATTTGGCGCGTATACTTGCTGCATGGGCTGCATCTTCAGCCTCGAAAAGAATGCCGTTATCCTGGTCGGTATGCAGCGTCTGTTCGCGTCGCCCCTCGCTGCCAAAGCACAGCCAGGTAAAGGGAATACCGACATCGCCGTGCTCGGCCATGCACAGCTCAATCACGCGGCATACCGTATGGTCGTTTAGCAGAGTGATGATATGGGTTATCTGGGTAGAAGAAGCACCGTGGGCGAGCATACTCTCGACCAGTTGCCGGATATCAGTACGCAGTGAGGTTAGGATGCTGACGCGACTTGCCTGGCGAATGGTGCGGGCCAAGTGCACTAGATCAACCTTTTGCAAAGAAAACAGGTCTCTCTCGGATACCACACCGACCAGTCGTTCACGGTCGACCACACATATATGCGCTATATGTTGACCGGTCATTGCTATGGCGGCATCAAACGCACTGGCGGAGGAGGGTAGACTGAATGGTGAGGCCGTCATTACCTTGCCGATGGCTTCGTCCATATCCGTATCTGCAGTCGCAATAATACGGCGCAGGTCGCGCAGTGTAAAAATGCCCACTGGCTTCTGCCGTTCATCCACGATGACGATACTGCCCACACTGGCTTCATACATCAGTCTGACTGCTGCCCGCACCGACAGATGAGGGTCGCAACTTACCGGGCTGCGCACAGCCAGTTCGGCCAGTCGGGTATCAAGGGAATATTGTGCACCCAGATTCTCTGCCGCGCGCATTTGCGCTTGTTGATTAACCTGATCAAGCAGACTGCTGACGCCGCGCAGAGCAAAGTCCCGGAAACAGGCGGAGAGACCGAACAATTTGACGAACTCGGTACGGGGCAGGATTAGACAAAAAGTATCCTCACCCGCGAGGTGTTCTGTCCGTGTTTCCCTTTCACCTATCAGCGCCGCCAACGGGAAGCACTCGCCCACACTGATCTCGAAAGTGGTTTCTGGCATCTCCTGACCAGCAAGCAAACGCTCGCCGCGAACCAGCCCCTGTTTAACGATATGAAAATGCTCAACCCGTCCTTGATGCGGACTGATGATCGAATCGCCCTGAGCAAAAAAACGTAGCTGGCAATGCTCAACGAGGTACGCCAGATGGTTGGTTTCCATCTGATTGAAGGGCGGGTAAGCGAGCAGGAATGTCATGGTGCCATGGACGTTTTGCATGACCGCGGTTTTTCCAGCCTCGGCGAAAATTATGTCTTTTGTCATAGGCGGTTAGTCACGGATGGTCGGCCTTGGGTAAAACCCTATTATGTGTGTGTTAATTATGCGATGACGGGCAATTCACTCCCACCCGACGTATGTCTAGTTCCCCTCGGCACTTGAAGGGCTACTCTTGGGAACAAACAAGAGGAATAATTGTTATGTCTGTGCAAAGTTATCAGCAAGCCTATCGCCAAGCCAGTGAAGAACCGGAAACATTCTGGGCCAAGCAGGTTGCTAGGCTGGATTGGCACACCACACCTGTATCGATCATTGCGCAGGACGCAGAGGGTAATCATCAATGGTTTCCTGATGGACGCTTGAATACAGCATGGCTGGCTCTGGATGCTCACGTGCTAGCAGGCAGGGGCGATCAGCCGGCATTGATCTACGACTCGCCTGTAACGTCGACCAAGTCGACGATCACCTATGCCGATCTGACCCGTCGGGTGGCCCAATGTGCAGGGATGCTGCGCGATCTCGGGGTGGCACGCGGGGATAGAGTCATCATATATATGCCGATGATTCCAGAGACCGTGATTGCGATGCTGGCCTGCGCCCGTCTGGGTGCAGTGCACTGCGTAGTATTCGGAGGCTCCGCAGCGCCTGAGCTCGCCGTACGAATCGATGACGCGCAGGCCGATATCGTATTGACGGCTTCTTGCGGTATTGAAGTAGATCGAATTATTGCCTACAAACCGCTGGTTGACGCCGCGATCGAGCAGGCGCGGCATCCCGTGCGCCACTGCGTGGTTTTCCAGCGCCCACAGTGTATTGCCGATCTGTTCGTCGACCGCGATCTGAACTGGCAGCAGGCCCTGGCAAATGCCGAGCCCGCGGATGCCGTGGCGGTATGTGCTACCGACCCCCTGTATATACTCTATACATCCGGCACGACCGGTAAGCCAAAGGGTGTCATGCGTGACCATGGTGGACATGCGGTAGCCATGCTTTACAGCATGCAGTCGGTCTATAACGTGGGTATTGGTGATGTGTTCTGGGCCGCTTCAGATGTCGGCTGGGTAGTCGGCCACTCCTATATTGTTTACGGCCCTCTGCTTGCTGGCTGCACCACAGTGATTTATGAAGGCAAACCGATTCGCACCCCTGATGCGGGTAGCTTCTGGCGGATATGCAGTGAATACGGCGTTAAAGCACTGTTTGCTGCGCCCACTGCTTTTCGCGCTATTCGCAAAGAGGATCCCGACGCCAGACTGGCCAGCCAATATGATCTGACTCGTCTGGAGCGCTTGTATCTGGCGGGCGAGCGGCTTGATCCACCCACTTGGGCATGGCTCCAGGAGCACTTTAATCGTCCGATTATCGACCATTGGTGGCAAACTGAAACAGGCTGGGCTATCGCTGCAAACCCAGCTGGCTATGAGTTGCAAGCTCCCAAGATGGGCTCCGCGACCTGGCCCATGCCGGGCTATTTATTGAGTATTCTCGATGATGAGGGATTGCCCGTAGCCGCCGGCGTGCAGGGTAATATCGCTATTCGACTGCCATTACCGCCAGGTTGCCTCACGGGTATCTGGGGTAATGCGGCCCGGTACCGAGAAGGTTACCTGAACACATTCCCTGGATTTTATCTGTCAGGCGATGCTGGATACATCGACAAGGACGGTTATGTGTTCGTAATGGGTCGCACCGACGATATTATTAACGTAGCGGGCCACCGGCTCTCCACGGGCGAGATGGAGGAGGTGCTCGGTGCACACCCTGCAGTGGCCGAGTGTACGGTGATCGGTATTCCCGACGAGCTCAAAGGCGAACTGCCACTGGGACTTGTGGTTCTCAAGAATGGGATTGCAATAAGCCAGAAGCAGCTTGATGGTGAATTGACGGCTCTAGTGCGCCGGGACATAGGCGCGCTGGCCTGTTTTCAGCGTAGCGTCATCGTACAGCGTCTGCCGAAAACACGGTCGGGCAAGATCCTGCGCCGCATCTTGAGGCAAATCGCCAGCGGTGAGGATTTCGCGGTGCCTTCCACCATCGAAGATCCGGCTTGCCTGGATGAGCTGAAAGAGCAGCTGAACACGCCCTCGATCCGCTGAGAAGCGTTCCACTCGCGCAAACGATTTGCTATGGTAACGGCTATTGAATAGCGGCAGGGGAAACACTGCCAAGGCTGCCCGGAGCAGGATAACCGGCAGGCACAATACGCCGACCGTAAATTGCGAAAGGGGTGGGATTTGATCAAGGTACTCGTGGTTGACGACCATGATCTCGTACGTATGGGCATCAGTCGTATGCTCAGCGATGTTCCAGGTCTCAGCGTGGTGGGCGAGGCCGACTCCGGTGAAACCGCCGTGACTCAGGCGCGCGCCCTCAAGCCGGACGTTGTGCTAATGGATGTACGCATGCCGGGTATCGGCGGCCTGGAAGCGACCCGCAAGTTGCTCTTGCATGACAAGAGCGTGCGCATTATCGCGGTGACTGTTTGTAACGAAGAACCCTTTCCTACACGCCTCATGCAAGCCGGCGCAGCCGGTTATGTAACCAAAGGCGCTGCACTGGACGAGATGGTTGCAGCTATTCGTCAGGTCGCCAGCGGACAACGCTACATCAGTCCCCAAATTGCACAGCAATTGGCGTTGAAATCATTTGCACCTTCTAGCGAGTCACCCTTTGATAGTCTGTCTGAGCGTGAAATGCAAATCGCCTTCATGATTGTCAGTTGCGAGAAGGTTCTGGCCATTGCTGACAAGCTGTGTCTGAGCCCCAAAACCGTCAACACCTACCGTTATCGGCTATTCGAGAAGCTCGCCATCACCAGCGATGTAGAGCTCACGCTATTGGCGGTTCGCCACGGCATTATTGACGCAATACCCCGTTAGCATGCAGCCACCAGAATTCGATCCCAGCGCCTTTCTTGCCACCGTCGGTAACAAGCCCGGTGTGTATCGTATGTTCGATGCCAAGGGCGAGTTACTGTATGTGGGCAAGGCTAAAAGTCTGAAAAAAAGACTCTGCAGCTATTTCCGCAAGACGGGTCTGAGCCCCAAGACGGCCGCATTAGTGGCCCGCATTCAGCAGATAGACACCACCATTACCGCCAACGAGACAGAGGCCCTGCTGCTCGAGCAAAGTCTGATAAAGGCGTCCCGACCACCGTATAACATCTTACTGCGGGACGACAAATCCTATCCTTATGTGTTTCTCTCCAGCCAAGACAGCTTCCCTCGGCTAGGACTGCACCGGGGCACTAAAAAGGTCAAAGGCCGCTATTTTGGGCCCTATCCCAGCGCTGGCGCGATTCGTGAAAGCCTGAGTCTGTTGCAGAAGACCTTCAAGATTCGCCAGTGCGAAGACAGCTATTACCGCAACCGCAGCCGGCCGTGTCTGCAACATCAGATCAATCGCTGCAAGGCGCCCTGCGTTGGGCTGGTGAGTGAGGAAGAGTACGCCGAGGACGTCCGTCATTCAGTCATGTTTCTGGACGGTCGCAGCAACGCCCTCACGGACGAGCTCAATCGCGCCATGGAGCAGGCTGCTCAGGACCTAGATTTCGAGCGTGCTGCTGAACTGCGTGACCAGGTTGGGTTGCTGCGTCGCGTGCAGGACCAGCAAAGCATGGACACCGAACAGGGCAATGTTGATGTTGTTGCTGCCGCAGTGTCACCTGGTGGCGCCTGCGTACACGTCATCATGGTGCGCCAGGGTCGGGTGCTAGGCAGCAAGAACCATTTTCCGCGGGTACCCATCGAGCAGACTCCCGCCGAGGTACTGGCTGCTTTCTTGCCGCAGTATTATCTGGGCGGTGCAGAACGCGAACTGCCTGGGGAGATCATTGTCAACGCGGTGCACGAGGACCTTCCGGTCGTTACTGAAGCGCTGGCGCAGGCACGTGGACACAACCTGAGCATCACTCATCGCGTGCGAGGGACTCGCAGCCGCTGGCAAATAATGGCCGTGAATAACGCCGAGCTGGCTCTGACTGGCATGTTGGCGAATCGGCAGAATGTACAGGTACGTTTTGAGGCCTTGCAGGAGGCATTGCATCTGGATGAGATGCCCACGCGTCTTGAGTGCTATGACATCAGTCACTCCAGCGGTGAGGCGACAGTGGCTTCCTGTGTCGTATTTGGGCCCCAGGGTCCTTTGAAAAGTGATTATCGACGATTCAATATCGAAGGCGTTACCGCCGGCGATGACTACGCCGCCATGCGTCAGGCACTGATGCGCCGCTTCAGCCGAATCCAACAAGGCGAGGGCAAGATGCCTGATATTCTTCTGGTCGACGGCGGCAAGGGCCAGATGTCGATGGCACTGGAGGTTCTGCAAGAGCTGGCCATACACGATCTCACCCTACTGGGCGTTGCCAAGGGTGTTACCCGTAAAGCCGGCATGGAAACACTGTATCTCAATGACCCCAAGGTAGAACTGGTGCTGCCGGGGCATTCGCCGGCCCTGCACCTGATCCAGCATATTCGCGATGAAGCACACCGGTTTGCCATCACTGGCCACCGTGCGAGGCGTGCCAAGACACGTAATACATCGCCGCTTGAGGGTATCGAGGGGGTAGGCCCCAAGCGCCGCAGGGAGCTTTTACGCCATTTTGGTGGCTTGCAAGAACTGCAGCGCGCCAGCGCTGTCGAAATGGCTAAGGTGTCGGGCATTAGTAAAAAACTTGCTGAACAGATTTATGCATCACTGCATAGCGACTAGAATGCATTACCAATTGAGGGTCGCCGAGAGTTTATGAACATTCCCAACATTCTTACGTTAATGCGGGTCGGGCTGATCCCCATCTTCATCTTGCTCTACTATTTGCCCTTTTATTGGAGCTATCTGGCAGCTGCGGTCATTTTTACTGTGGCCAGCCTCACCGACTGGCTTGACGGGTATCTAGCTCGCAAATGGGAGCAGAGTACTGCCTTCGGCGCTTTTCTCGACCCTGTAGCAGACAAGCTAATGGTGGCTGTCGCCCTTGTTTTGCTGGTGCAGAGCCATGCCAACTTCTGGATCACTGCTCCGGCCATGGTCATTATAGGCAGAGAGATTGTCATTTCAGCCTTGCGTGAATGGATGGCAGAACTGGGCGCGCGGGCCCATGTGGCAGTATCCAACTTGGGCAAATACAAGACTGCGGCGCAAATGGTTGCGCTGATCGTGCTGCTAGCTCACCCACCGACGTTTTCCATCTGGGTTATCCTCGGCTACGTGTTGCTGATGGTCTCTGCCGTGCTCACACTGTGGTCCATGTGCCTTTATCTCAAGGCGGCTTGGCCTTATATGAGTATGCATTCTGATCAAAAAAGCGACAAATAAGTTTTTCTGAATCAATGACTTGACAGAGCGGCGCAGAACGATAGAATGAGCGCCGTTCCAAAGCGGGAATAGCTCAGTTGGTAGAGCACGACCTTGCCAAGGTCGGGGTCGCGAGTTCGAGTCTCGTTTCCCGCTCCAGTTTTAATGTTGCATTGTAGAATGTCGCAATGTGGCAGCCCCCTTAGAGGCCGGGTGGCAGAGTGGTCATGCAGCGGATTGCAAATCCGTGTACGCCGGTTCGATTCCGACCTCGGCCTCCATTATTCAGTACCTGCTAGCCCGGATGGCGAAACTGGTAGACGCAAGGGACTTAAAATAAGCCCGATAGGCTTAAAAAATCCTTGTAAATCATCGGGTTGCTAAGTTTGAAAATTTTTATTTAGCGAATATGTAACAAGGCATTAAATATCTGCCCCGGTGGTGAAATTGGTATACACAGCAGACTTAAAATCTGCCGCCCTCACGGGCTTGCCGGTTCAAGTCCGGCTCGGGGCACCATCCGCCTTCTTGTGCTTTTCGCTCCAACTTCCCGCTCCAATCCCTTTATAAACTTCTCGCTTAGCTAAACAGGATCGTGCCCGGTCATCCTGCACAGGTGCCTCGTCATCGGCCCGACCTTCAGCACATCATCAAAAGCCTGCTCTGATTCATATCCAGCCACGTTGTACAGCTTGCTGCCGTTCCAGTAGATACGGGCATCTTCCAGCAGAAACGCCAGCGCAGCGCACCATAGATGATACTCTTGCGTCGCGTGACGGTCATTCTCAGGATCTTCTTCAAGCGGAACGCCTCGGCAGGCTCGAGAAAGTCTTCTAGGCGCTCGTTAAGCCGCATGATCTTGACGGATGCGCCCATCAGCAAGACGATGTGCGACGATTTATCGGGGTGCTGCAGGGTACAATTGACGTAAATGGCCCTAAGATCTGAAAAAATCGGTCTCATTCTGGTCACAAAGCGAGGTTTGTCTTTCATACGATTCCATCGGTATTCCTCCTCAACCCATTGAATCGACGGCTTCCCGGGTTGTCAGGGCCTCACTGGCGATGAAGTTGAAGTTGACCAAGGCGGCCTGATACCCATCTCCAAGCTCCGGATCGATGGCAGCTGCGGTGGCGTCGGTGACGACGAACACTTCGAATCCCTGTTCAATCAAATCACGCATGTGCGACTCAACGCACAGGTTCGCCGACATGCCTGCGAGGATGACCTTGCTGATCCCGTGTTTACGAAGATTGAGTGTCAGGTCGTTATTCTGAGGGCCGTAGACCTTGTGCGGGCTGACTACGATAGTGTTGCTATGGTTCAGCAGCGGCTTGAGCCGTTCCAGCCAGTCAGCGCCGGATCCTTCAAAATCGGTCAGATCCAGCGGCCCGCGGCGGGCGAACATACCGATCTCGTGCATTTTTTTCTCGAGGGTACCGCCGAATTGCCACTCTTTGTCAGCTGGATAATAGTAGTGCGGCGACACAAAAGTCCGGTATCCGCCATCACGCGCGGCGGTCAACAAGGCCTCCAGATTGGCGATGGTGTTATTTTCGCGAACACTGTCGCTAACCAAGCCCCAAGCGGCACCGTCTTCGCTGAGGAAATCGTTCTGGGGATCAGTCACGACCAATGCAGTAGTTTTGTTGTCGATGTTCATTGTTGAATCCTCGAATTAGTAAAATTATCAATAGAGCTGCTTTTGTAGACAAGCCTGTCCCCTTGGTGCTGAAGTTACTGCCCTCGTGCCTAACGTCGTATCAGAAAATTCAGAATTAGTTCGCTGATTTCCGTGGGTTTCTCCTCCAGAAGAAAGTGGCCTACATCGTCAATGACGGTAAGTTTGGAGTTAGGTATCGCTTTTTCCAGGCGAGGGCCATACTCCGGTTTCTGGAACGTGTCCTTCTCTCCCCAGATAATTAACGTGGAATGCGGTAACTGTGAGAGCGTATCGGATATAGCAAGGGTGTATTCGCTGTTCAGCCGCCGCAGGTTCCGGAAAAAAGCCTTCTTTCCTTTTTCTGTGGACCAGGGTTTCGTGTAGAGCTCAATGACTGACTTGGTCATGACCTGCGGGTCGACAACGCCCTTTGGCAGGAAGCCGCGAATCATCTCAACGAAATCATCGAGTCCCATGTCAGCCTCGGCTCCGTGTTTCTGTAAAGGCTCGAACTCCGGAATTGGCCATGAGTCGAAGCAAACGCTATCGATTAGCACCAATTGGTCGATGCGCTCGGGTTTTTCGACCGCCATGAGCTGTGCCACGCCACCGCCGATATCGTGGGCAACCACATTGGCACGACGGATACCCAGTGAATCCAAGAGTCCGAACAGAATGCGTTGTTGGGCGTTGATTGAAACATCGGCGCTTTCGGGCATTTCCGATTGGCCATAATTGAGAAGGTCCGGTGCAATGACGCGAAAATGTTTCGACAGCTCCGGAATGACTTCGCGCCACATTAATCCATTGCTCGGGATACCATGGATGAGCAGGAGGGGTGGCCCCTCGCCTTCATCAATGTAGGCAATTCGATGCCCATCAACTCGGGTGAACTGCTGGGTGTATCTCAAGCTTGTTGACGCAATTTCCGGCGCATTACCCGCACTGTTTTCGGTCTGATTCCTATTCATAAACTGATCTCCCGGCATTGGAAGGAGTTCCAAAGCGCTGCCTCAAATCTCAGTCTCAAGGATGGCGATAGCCACGTCTGTGCGTCATCGAACAGACGTTGGAGTGCCTTGCAGCCTGGTGCTTGACTCTCGTAACTCATAATCGTTGGCCTTGGCTATCTTCTGCTGAATCACGTACAGATACCCGACACGCACATTGTCAAAGCGCATGTTCAGGATCTCCGCTTTGCGCTGGGAAGTGATTAGAGCCAAGTCGATAGGGTTCTGCGGCCAGCCCGGGGAGTGTGAGCGAATCGCTTTCAGTTGTGCGACCGTGTTGCGCTTGCGGGTCTTGTTCTCGATGCGGTTGATTGGGCTGTCCTTGGCTTTTCCCGTGCGACCTAGCCATTGGTAAATTGTGCACAGGTGGCATCGTTCATTGCTTGCTGCAAGGTTTGCTTAAGCTGGGATTCCTTCGTTTTCTGTTGGGCAATACACTGGCACACCACTTTGAGTTCCACGCACGCAATCGATAGAGCAGGATTAGCGCTGAAATTCAACACTTGGTCGCTATCCTCAGGGAGCAGGCAACGCAATGCTTGATCAGCCGAATCTCAGCCGCTGGCTGGTGGTGGCGTAACGGTGACGAAGTATTCCCAGAACTTGCACTCCAACTCAATCAGGCAATCATTGACTCATCCTGATCAATGAAATGGATCTCCAAATGCTGACCACCCAGCAATACAGCTACATCGGCAGCCTGCTTGCCGGTAACGGCCAGCTGGTGCATCGCCTGGGACTGCACATATTCCGGTACGCAGTGTTCTCAGAGGCGTGCGCCTTTTATGCCGGCTGTTTTGCATTCGAGAATCTGCACGTCGTTGGCGTCGGTGTACCCACGATCCTGAATCTCGCTAAACAACAAATTGGCTGGTATCTAATGCTGCTTGGCTGTCGCGATCCGTGGGTTTTTAGGTCTTCAACTTCGTTGCCCGCGTTACCCGGTCCGGATAGCTAGGCACCGCCGTCAGGTCGCGTAAGTAGAGGCGCACCGTATGGCGAGATACGCCCAATCGATTTGCGATAGCACGCATATTGTTACCTTGGTTATCTAATATACGATTCACCACGAGTCTTTCCTGAATCAACTTCGATCGCCGCTTTGTAGTGGTCTACTAATCTCGGACACCTTGGGAGGGGTGGGTCACTCCTAAAAGCCTCTCCAGTGGAAACCGCTTCCATAACTTCCTCTTATCACTAACTCAGTTTTTAGGTAAGTTGGTTACGATTTTAGGGGTACGGCAGGGGATATGAGCAAACACGTCATCTTTTGATACCAATAAATATATGGCCTGCAGATCGATGTTCGATTCCGGCTCCGGGCACCACTGATTTATCGTCTTGCACTCTGTTTCCTGTTATTGCACCTATCCCTTATTAGCTGTCCATAAGAACACGACCCTGATCTAATCGTTAAAGTAGAATCGATTTATGTATCGAGGGACGATATGGCTTTTCTGGACCTTCAGGTAACAAGCGCTTTTACGATCCTTAAGTGCACTATAAAAAATTTCATCGCCGACGATATGCCCACTTATGCTGCGGCACTGTCCTATCGAGCTCTATTTGCGCTTTTTCCGTTTCTGCTTTTTTTGATTGCGATGCTGAGCTTTCTCAACCTGCAGGATTTTTTTGGTTGGTTAAGACAGCAGGCGGCTCTGGTCCTGCCATCAGCTGCGCTGGAGATGATTAATCCGGTTATCACCGATCTGCAGAGCGGCGATAACAGTATCTTCTCGGTGGCCATTGTGGTCGCAATCTGGGTCGCCTCAAATGGACTGCGTTCGCTGATGAACGCGATGAACAGGGCCTACAACGTGCCCGAGAGTCGGCCCGCCTGGAAGCGCTATGTGCTCTCGGTGCTCTATACCATTGGTATCGCAATATTCCTGCTGGCCGCGGCAGCGCTGATGGTGATAGGTCCCGATGTGCTTGAGTGGGTAGGTAGCTGGGTGGGGCTAGGTGATCTTGCAGTCACGTTGTGGGCAGTGCTGCGCTGGCCCGTGGCAATAATGCTACTGATGTTGGTAGTAGCGCTCTTGTATTACTTCACTCCCGACGTAGAGCAAAAGTTTCGCTACATCACACCAGGGTCGATAATAGCTGTTTTCATCTGGATCGCCGCGTCCCTGGGTTTTGGCTTCTATGTCAGCAATTTCGGCAACTACAACGCGATGTATGGCGGAATTGGCGCAATGATTGTTTTGCTTGTGTTCTTCTACATTTCATCTGCAGTCTTGTTGCTGGGCGCCGAGCTGAATGCAACGATCGAACACGCCTCTACAGAAGGCAAGGCCCGGGGCGAGAAACAGATCGAATCATGATTTTTGCCCGTGCATACCCCGTCATCACCTTCGATACCCAAGGAGCGCTATCGATGCGCTATGATATCGCCTCTTTTTCAGCAGTTAGGCAGATAATATGAGCGACTTTGATTTTGATCTTTTCGTCATTGGCGCCGGCTCCGGCGGTGTCAGGGCTAGCCGTCTTGCTGCCAGTTATGGTGCAAAGGTAGCTGTGGCAGAGGACCTTTATCTAGGCGGGACCTGCGTTAACGTGGGATGCGTACCGAAAAAACTCTTTGCTTACGCTGCTCACTTTGCCGAAGACATTGAAGACGCCCATGGCTACGGATGGAATATCGGAGAGACCGATTTCACCTGGAGCCGCCTGCTGGAAAACAAAAATCGAGAGATCACTCGGCTCAACGGTATCTATCGCAACCTGCTTTCGAGCGCAGGGGTTACGCTGTTTGATGGTCGCGCGCGCTTCGTTGACTCACACACCGTTGCCGTCGGCGACAAGACTTATACCGCGGAGCGGATTCTCATCGCTACCGGTGGCTGGCCGCATATTCCTCCATTCCCGGGTAGTGAGCATGTCATCAGCTCCAATGAGGTCTTCTTCCTCGAGACGCTGCCAAAACGTGTCCTGGTCGTAGGGGGAGGGTACATAGCCATCGAGTTTGCCAGCATATTCCATGGTCTCGGCTGTGATGTGACACAGGCTTATAGAGGAAATCTATTCCTACGTGGATTTGACTTGAGCATCCGCGAGCACATTGCAACAACAATGAAAGCCAAGCAGCTGGACCTTCGCTTCAATACCAATGTCCGTTCCATCGAACGCAACGCAGATGGCGTGCTGACAGTAACGCTGACCGATGACGCTATACTTGAAACCGACTTGGTGCTCTACGCCACCGGCCGACGTCCAAACATTAAAGGGCTGGGGTTGGAGACTACTCAGGTATCTCTGGATTCTCAGGGTTTTGTTGAAGTCGACAAGGACTATCAAACCACCGATCCTTCTATTTTCGCCATTGGCGATGTCACCGATACGATGCAACTGACGCCCGTTGCCCTTGCCGAGGGCATGGCGTTGGCGCGTCGTCTGTTCAAACCGGAAGAATACCGGCCTGTGGACTATCGCGATATTGCCACCGCCGTATTTTGCATTCCCAATGTTGCCGCACTCGGTTTGACCGAAGAGCAAGCTAGGAAGGAGGGATATAGTCTGGCAATTTATGAGAGTCGCTTTAGACCGATGCGCAATACCCTAGCAGGCCGTGGCGAAGAAAGCCTGATGAAGATGGTCGTCGACAAACAGACGGACCGCGTACTGGGTGTGCACATGATTGGACCCGAAGCAGGGGAAATCATACAAGGCATGGCCATTGCTTTGAAAGCTGGAGCAACCAAGGCGATGTTCGACGCCACCCTGGGTATCCATCCCACAGCTGCTGAAGAGTTTGTGACGATGCGTGTTCCTACGCGCACTGACTGAACCTTGGTCATACAGGAGTTGCTGGCATGAGCTGGTTGTACGCGTTCGATCTATTCGGCGTTGCTGTGTTCGCTATTTCCGGCGCACTGATGGCGGGCCGCAAGTCCATGGACCTGTTTGGTGTGCTGGTCATTGCGCTCATCACCTCGCTGGGTGGCGGCACGCTCAGGGATACCATCCTGGATAACCATCCGGTGGTCTGGATTCGTGACGACCTCTACATTCTGGTAGCTGTGCTGGCTGCTCTCGGGACCATAGTCTGGGTTCGGCTCACCAGGCCGATATCGGAATTGGGTCTGCTGGTGGCAGACGCATTCGGTCTGGCAATTTTTACCGTGATAGGCACTCAGGTTGCCCTGGCGCAATCGGCTCCTGTTAGCGCAGCGGTAATCATGGGGGTTATGACCGGCGTGGCAGGTGGTGTAATACGCGATATCATCTGCAATGAAATCCCGTTGATTTTCCACCGGGAAATCTACGCTACAGCCTGCATCGCAGGCTCCCTGGTTTACATAGCACTTTACCGGCTTGATACGCCGCGAGACCTCGATGTAGCTATCTCTGTCGCTACGGTGTTAGCGATCCGCCTCGCAGCGATACACTGGCATCTGCGTCTGCCCCAGTTCCATCTACTTGAGAGTAAAACCGGGGACAATGAGCGCGATCAGTGATGTTGATGCTGCATTGGCTCCTGTGCCACATGCTCACTGGCCGACGGTGCGTTTTCATCAATAGTAACGTCAACTGTAATACTGCCGGCGTTCTTGAAATCCAGCGTCAGTGGGAAACGCTCTCCAGCGACAAGGGGCTGTTTCAGACCAAACAACATGAAATGGTAACCACCGGGCTGAAATTCGACACTAACACCCGGTGCGAGTCGAACCTGATCGACGCGGCGCATTTTCATCAGTCCGTCGACATGGCTATTTTCATGAACCTCGACCTTTTCGGCGATGGGCGAGTGCGCGGAGATCAGAATTTCTTGCTTACCCCCTCGATTCTTTAGGCGCAGATAGGCCGCACCGGCGGGTGCATTCGGTGGCAAGGCGCGCGCCCATGGATGATCAATATACAAATCGTTAAGTTGGTACTCGTGGGCAGAAGCCGGCGAAGTAAACAATGCAACGCATAAAATGGCCGGCAAGGCAGCAGCAGAGCGGATCAAGGTAGAAATATTCTTGCGTAACATGCACTGGTTCCTTGTTATTTTAAGGGGTCAGGTTAACCTTTGAGCATTATAATACTTACTGCCGCGTAAGACAGGTTATGGTGCTGAGCAGGCATAAGACAGCACTGTGGCATCATTTGTTAATTGACGAAAATGTGTTTAGTAAACGTAATGCATCCGGCGCATGGCTTTTAGCCGGCATTGGATTAGCGCAGACTGTCTACGATCACAACTCACTCAGGTAATTAGGAAATTTATCTTGGCCATTGAGTCAAATATGCATGAAAAAAGAAGACTGGACCGTCACAAGGTGAGCATGAGTCTCGAAGTCTATGACCTGGATACCGGCGACCACTTGGGCAGGGTAGTCGATCTGCACGCCGAAGGTCTCATGCTGCTGAGCGACCACCCGATTGATCTGTTCAAGCAGTTCGCCCTACAGGTCAGTTTGCCGATGACACTAAACGGATTAACTGAATTCTTTCTGGATGCGCAAAGCCTGTGGAACCGCGAGAGCATCGCTGGCGGACAGTATTGGACGGGGCTGCACTTCACCCAATTGCCCGAAGCTTCGCGAATCTGTATCGAGAAAATGGTCGCCAGCCGCTAAATCGATGTCAGTTTGAGCCAAGTCAGGTGTAGTCATGTTGAAGTCAGGTGATTATCCCAAAGCATGTCACTGTTTTCTATACGAACTGCATTGCTCTGCTGGCTGCGATATATCCCGCCTAAACCTGACGTAAAGATAAATCCCTGCTGCTGATCAGTTAATGCTCCTGCAACGTCTGCTATCTCGACCGTATCAATATGCTGACCACTCAAGTAGTTGAGTAATATTGCGCGGTTGCCCCGTGGAGCCGTCAGGGCCGCGATATGGCTTGTAGAGTCGAGTGCCACGCTGGCGATGTAGTTGTGCAGACTCTCCTGTTGCTTGTCGGGCAAGACTATCTCGGCAAATGTTGCCGTGCGGGTATCCAGTCGGGCAATCAGTGGCGGCGTTTCCCATTCGGGCCCTTCGAACTGATAACCGGCCACGACAATTCCTTCCTTACTGACATCCAGATGCCGACAGCTAAGCTGATGATGAGATGGCTCATGACGCTGCAAGATCCGTCCGCTTTCGCGGTCGATCAATAGCAGTGCAGGCTGCATATCCGCGATGTTGAGCTTCAAACGGTCGTAATCCGGGTGTGTCAGGATACCGCCCAAAGCGACCACAAGCGCATTACCGTCCGGGTGAAGGCGGATTTCATGGGGTCCAATACCATCCAACTCAAAGTTTCCGACTCTTTGATAATCCCGGCTTGCGTCGTACACCAAAATCCGGCCGCCACCGCTGGGATAATGGTTGGCAGTGACGTACAGCAAATCGCCATTGGGACTAAAACTACCATGGCCGTAAAAGTGATGATCTTTTACAGTGTCGACCTGCCGGATTATTCTCCCTGCGCGAAAATCAATCACCTGAAAGCTATGACCCGGACGCTTGCTGAACATGACCACTTCGTAAGCAAAAGGCCGACGGCAGCCCCCATGGCCTTGTTCGGGTACGGGTAAGCGGTAAACGATGGCACCTTGGCGATTTATACCGGCAATGAAGTGTCGTCCTTGGGCATCGTCCATTGCACTGAGACTAACAACACTACTTCGTGAGGCGGCAAAGGCGGGCAGTCCAATCGAGGAGAGGACGGTAGCCGTGCCTATCCCAACGATACTCGCACGAAGAAAAGCCCGACGATTCATCATCAACCTTTAATCTCCATCGCTTGAGTTAAAGCCCCTGATGATACCCAACTCATTGGCGATAGTGCCGTTAAGCAACGTGGCAAGACGATCGACATCGATGTAAAGCAGCTGCAGTGAACGATATCCCTCATCGGTCTCTAGCAGCGGAGCCATTGCTGCAGGCATACCATCCAGGCGTTCCACCGTAGCGCTCAGTTGTGCCCGAAATTGCGCGGCCAGTGGCTCAAGTTCGCGCTCCTGCATGAGCTCTGCGAAAGCAGGGAGAAAATACAATTGCAAGCCAGTCAATGTCGCCTTGATTGCTGCCAGTGAGCTTTCGCTGCGCCATGCATCGGTAATATAGGGATTTCGACGGCCGTTGTCATCGAGACCCATGGGTGCAGCCAGGCGCTTTTGCTGAATTATGTCCAGCGCGTGCATGGCTGCCTTAACCGTAGTCTGTGCATATTCGGGACGGCTCAGAAAATGTTGCTCGAAATGGACCCAGTCTGTTTGCAGACTGACTGCGTTGCTATGTAAGTGAGAGCTGATTGCCTGCAGTAGCATGCAGCTACGATCAGCTGGCAAAGCTCTTTTGCTTTCGGTTACCCGTGGGTCGAAGAGAATGTATTCCAGTGCCGGGAAGCCCTTGACGGCAACGCCGTCAGCGGCAATGGACACCCCATCGATAGACTGCTCACCCTTCAACCAGATATCGGTCTTGCGCGCGATCAAGTTCTTGGAGTCTGGCCAAAATTGCATCTGCCACGCCATATTGTCCTTTTCGATGGGTCCAAAATCCACGAAGCGCACTCGCTGCCAGGCCTGAAAAGCCTGCAGCCATGCCTGCTGCAAAGCCACATCGTCAGCCCCCCCTGCGTTGCCATTATCTCCAGCCGGGCAAAACCTGTTGGCCTGTTGTTGCAAAGCGCCGCTGTCGCTCACCAGCTCCGCGTAGCCCGTTGCAATGTCAGCGTGCCATTTCAACTTTGAGACGGCGTCAGTCTGGTCCTGGGCGTAAGTCATATGACTCAGGGTTGCCATCATTAGCATCCCGCAAAGGGTCACTAGGTGGTTGGCCGAGAACGGCTTAAACATGACAATGCTCCTGTGAGAAAGGGTCACAACGATTCAAGAAAACGAACAAGACTTGTGCGCTCTGCTATAGACATCGCCCGGAAGCTGTCTGTTGATTCTTCGGCTTCGCCGCCATGCCAGAGAATTGCCTGCTCAAGGGTTTCGGCACGACCATCATGTAGGAATCCGGCTCGTGGGTTGACTTGCTGGGCTAGTCCGAGCCCCCATAAAGGAGACGTCCTCCATTCATTGCCGTCGGCTAAAAATTCGCCTCGACCATCAGCCAAACCCGGTCCCATGTCATGCAACAACAAATCGGTGTAAGGCCATATCGTTTGATTGCTCAAATCGGGACGACCGGGGGCGTCGCCCGTCACGTGGCGTGGGGTGTGGCAGGCAGCGCAATCGCTCTGATTAAACAGTTTCGCTCCAGCCATAACCTCTGGATCTGTCATGTTGCGCCTCGCCGGTACCGCCAGACTGCTTGCATAAAAGTCGATAAAACCGGCAATTTCGTCGCTTACCTCAGGTTCGCCGCCATGAGGAGCATCGTCACAGCCCTGGGTCGGGGTGCAGTCGGTGATCGACACCAGCGTCGAAGTCAGACCCATATCACCCGCGAAGGCACCCATACTTTGCTGCATGATCGAAGGCTCGCTGGCTTTCAGCCCAAAACGACCTAGTGCAGAGGTTTCCTTAGCGCGGTCCCATACCCGGTTCGCTTTACCGGAAATACCATCGTTATTTGCGTCATCCTGATCGGCGTTAGCGAGAATATCCCCTTCGGGGATGTGTGCCAACAGACCCAAACCGATCATTGGTGGAGCGACCCGTGGCGAGATCAACAGGTCGACGGGGAGGGCACCATACTGCGGATTGTCTATTCTGTAGTCCGGTTCGCGGAGTATCACACGGGTGCCATCATCCAGCGTATCTACGCGCTCCTTCCAGTCGATAACCAGTTCAGCCTCGGGTTTGAACCCGGGGATGGCAGCGGTTTGCAGCTGACTGCCGTATACCGGATGCGGAACAAAGCCGTGCTTTTTGAGCATATCCGCATCCTTGACAGAATCCGCAGGCATTGCCAGGCGCAGGAATAGAGAAATACTTGACTCACCGGGCTGTGGGGGGTGGCCCCGGCCATCTTTAATATGACAGCCCTGGCAGGAGTTGGTGTTGAACAATGAGCCCAGCCCGTCACGGGCATCGGTGCTCGAAGGAGCAATAACCCATGGGTTGCGGAAAAAACTGTTGCCTACGCTGAAGTCGAGTCGCTTGCTCATGGACAAATTGCCTTGAGGTAACGAAAAGGCATTGTGATCCGATTTTTCAACGGAGCCTTCACCGCCACTGTCAGGCGTGCCCTGGAGCGGGTACTGTTTAGACTCGCTGCACCCAGCCAATACACCAAGCAACAGTAACGGCACAAGAAGTTGTGTTAGCCGTCCAGATACCCCGGTGGCGTTATCAATACATGGTGATTTCATGAAAGCATGTCTATTTTGTCGCCGAACGGAGGAAAGTCTGACGCAACGCACAAGACTTTCGATGGACACAGGGATAACAACCCCCTGGGCCGGTTAGTTGCTTGCTCTTAGATCAGAACGCGAGACCACCGTCATCTGGCTCAAGGGACGCCAGGCCCAGTCCAACGGCGATTTGCTCGATGCTGCCCGTCTGCTCGACCAGCGCCGAGATAGCCTTATTGATGATGATGGCACCTTTGTGACTGTCTGGTGCAATCATCATATCAAAACGCATGGGCTCATCACTGGCTTCAGCCGCATCTTTCATCTCTTGCAAGGCGACCACAGTCAATTCGAGATCCGAACGCAGCTTGTTGTCTAACTCTGCGTTAGTGTTCTGCACAAGGTCGGCAAGGGAGGGGCCACTCATCTTATCGCCACCCGTAGATGTGTAGATACCAAGATAGACATTCTGGATACCAATGGCGTTGTAGTAGTGAGAGTTATGCGTATTATCGCTGAAGCAATCCTGTTCGTCCTCGTAGGAATTAGCCTCAAGCGCTACCTTCATGCGCTGGCCAGCCAGCTCCCCCAAAGACAGAGACCCCATTCCGAATAACATTTTTTGAAAAACCTGCTGCGGCGCTTCAGACAACAGCTGGGCACGGTAGTTATCGCTGACGTTCGGAGACCACTGAGCCACCATCCACTCAAGGTCAGTAACCAGCAAATCAGTCGCGGCACTCAGGTAATCAGCACGTCGATCACAATTGCCATTGGTACATTTTTCACCTTTGGCATAATCGCTAACAGGACGATCTCCCGCACCAGGACCGAAACCATTCAGGTCCTGGCCCCAGAGCAGAAATTCGATGGCGTGATAACCCGTCGCGACGTTCGCCTCGGACCCGCCAGCCTCATTCAGATTTGCCAGAAGATCAGGGGTGATGACGTTGGCGTCGATTGTTTTACCACCGATGTTTATTTCCCTGTTGGCTATGATATTAGCCGTGGCACCGTCATTGCCCATCTCATATTGGTAATCATCCGTTGCGATATAGTCGATCATGCCTTCGTCCAGGGGCCATGCATTCAATTGACCCTCCCATTCGTCGACAACAGGATTGCCAAAGCGGAAGGCTTCTGACTGCTGGTAGGCTACACGGGATTGCAACCAGGCACTCTTCGCTGTCTCAAGGCTCTCTTTATTGGGGTCGGTGATCAGAGTGTCGATGGCTACGTTCAAGGCGCGAGCCGTCTCAAGTGCGTCCGCATAATTAGCATGGGCCATAGCCGCGTACTGCTCGACGACAGCGTGTGGATCTGTGCCACCGGGTTTAGAAGAGGCGTCGGAATCATCGGAGCTAATTTCTATAGCGGGTTCGGCACGGGCGGCAGCGGCAGGCTCATATTCATTGTCACTGTTGTTGCACGCGGCCAGCATAAAAGTGGTGGAAACCGCCAAGAATAGGGCCTTGAGTGGAATATGAACTGCCATGAAATAACTCCCCGAGCCAACTATTATGAATGAGATTGATTTGCGTTACTCATTATATTCAGTGCCTGCGGATTTGCAATGCACAAGGTGTTAAAAAAGAATCAGCAATCGTCTGCAACATACTGTGGGGAGAGTTTTTGAACTAAGTCGGACATCCTTTGCCATACTGAGTACACACGCAATGTTAGGAGTACCCCATGTCAAGTCATCATGTTTACAAGAAAGTGGAAGTCGTAGGTTCGTCAACCACGAGCATCGAAGAAGCCATTGAGCATGCCATTAGCGAAACCAGCAAGTCGGTCAAGAACATCGAATGGTTCGAAGTGCAGGAAACCCGAGGTCATGTAGTGGACGGTAAGGTCGCCCACTATCAGGTTGTGATTAAAGTCGGCTTTCGCACTGAGAACAGCTGATCTAACAACATCCATGAACCTCGCCTGGCTACAGCCTTAAAGTTGTATGCAGGCAGGGTTTTTAGTGTGCTCTACTGAAATGCCACGCTGATCACGTCTCGATAGTTGCGCACCCGTTGAACGAAGTGGACGGGTTCATAGCCACGCGCATAGCCATAACGCAACTGAGGATAGTAGCGTTTGTCTGCCAGCAGCGGTAGAATTTCGCGCATGTCAGACCAGGAATCGGGGTTTTTTCCCAGTTCCAGGGCAAGTTTTTGCGCATCGAGCAAATGGCCGCGGCCGACGTTGTAACTGGCTAGCGCCAGAAAAACCCGATCGGGATCAGGAATCTTCTCGGAGAGCAGCTCGTAACGTCTTGCCAGATAGCGAGCGCCGCCATCGATACTTTGTTCGGGGTCCAGTCTGTCGGTCACGCCCAGTGACTTGGCCGTATTCTGCGTGAGCATCATCAGTCCCCGAACACCCGTCGCACTGCGCGCGTGAGGATCCCAGTGGGACTCCTGGTAGGACAGCGCTGCCAGCAAGTCCGCAGGCATGCCAGTCAGCACCTCGGCCTGCTCAAATTCGTCTCTATATCGAGGAAGACGATTTTCAATACGATTGACAAGCGTGTTCAGGTCGACAAAATCAAACTCGCTAATATAAGCATAATAGTGCGCATCTACTCGGGCTATAGCGCTTATGCCTACAGCACTAGACATCCATTCATGGGCACTAGCAGCCAAGCGATCGCTGCCTTTTGGCAAATACCAACCGATTTCCTGATCCGGCGAGAGCTCCATAACAACGGCCAGGGATGGCATGGAGCGACGATTTATATCGACAATATTCGAGTCAGCAACAGTGCACTCAAGCTTCTGTTCGAATACTGCTACGAGAAGTTGCTCGGTACCTTTTTTATCTGTCTGGGTAAAAGTGATCGCAGGGTTTTCATTGGCCAGTTGTTTCAGCGTTTCCACGTAACTAGAGTCGGATACGACTTTAATCTCGACGCCCTCAAGTTTTGCCAGGGTTGTCGGTAGCGGCACCATGTGTCGATTGCATATCAATTGTTCGCGGACCCGGTTGTGAACTGGCCCTGGTGTGAATCGCTCGTCACGTGAGGCGAGCCGAGTCAGCCCGGCTGCGCCAATGTGCGCCCGGCCCTTAGCAAGCTGTTGCAGTACCGCTGCAGTCGAAAACTGTACGTCCCAGTCCACTGCCCAGCCCCGCGCCTCAGCGAACTGGTTGACCAAATCATATTCCGGACCACTGGGCTGTTCATCTCGATCAGTGTAAAAGGTGGTGGACCCGTTTCGTGTTGAAACTGTCAATACCCCGGTCTCATCCGGATGGGGCAGGGCGCCGAGGCGGTCATCACTGGAACAATTTACTAGCAGCAGCGACAACGCTAATAGAATACCGATTCGAGTTGCTTCTCGCATGTGATTCCTCCAGCTCCCGATGAGTTTTAAGTGTTTTCGGAGCAAAAAAGGCTTGGTGCGACACGGATAACCATAGCCACTTTAACCTTAGACCAGCAGCCCATCACTGTAAAATAGGCATTGTTACCTTATGCTCAGCGTCTGGTGTCATGTAACTCAGGGCGCTTAAACCACCGGAGAAAAAGATAGTGTACGAACAGAATCAGCCACACTATCTAGCCCAAGGGGTAGCACTAGTTTGTAATGCTCACGGCCGCGAATTTATTGAGATATCGCACTCGCTTCTCTGCGCCCGGATCTCCATTGAGGGTGCGCAGATAATCAGTCATGTTCCAGTCGGCCAAGAGCCTCTGTTGTGGTTGAGTCCTGAAGAACCTGAGTTACCCGGTATTCCGCTGCGCGGTGGCATTCCTCTATGCTGGCCCTGGTTTGGTGATGATCGGCAAGGCCCTGCCCACGGGATCGCACGTATCAGCAAATGGGAAATCGAAGACGTAGCAGTTAGCGAGAGCAGCGTTAGAATTATTCTGGTTTTACCGCAGGCGGAGATCACCCGTCAGCTACCCGCAGAGCAATGGAATTTGAAGGTTGAATTGCTGCTCAGCGACGAGCTGGAAGTCAGGCTGACCAGCACCAACTGCGGTACCCAACCACAACCGTTAAGCCAGGCATTGCACACCTACTTACCTGTGTCGGATATACATCACAGCAGGGTCGTTGGACTGAACGGCCTTTCATACGTTGACCAGCTGACCGGCAAAGTCACTGAGCAGCAAGGCGACGTCCAAATAACCGAAGAAGTAGACCGTATCTACTTCGGCGACATCGGCACGCTGCGGCTTCTGGATGGCGATAAAGGGCGCATTGATGTCGAGTGTGCAGGCAGTTGTTCATCGGTTATATGGAATCCATGGCAAGACAAAGCCCGCAGACTCAAGCACTTTCCCTCTGAGGGATACCGGCAGATGCTGTGCATCGAAACAGCAAATGCCGGGACTGATACGCGACATTTGCAGCCAGGTGAGACTCAGGTACTGACCACCCGGATAAGTCGCTGCCTTCATATTGACTAAGCAGGTTCAATGACTTCCCTGCGAGGCCGCGATAGCGCAATCACCAGACTGACCAGAGTCGATCCTATCAATGCGCCAAGAAAGGGTGCCAATGTAGGTATCGCCCCTGGAAAGCTCGCCGCCCACAATCCTGCGGACAGTGACCCGCTACTGACCCAGCCAGGCAACACAGCTCCCAGCAGCCCCGCAAGGCAACCGGCTATGGCAGCGCTGCTGCCCATGCGTGACCACAGCCCCAACAAGACTGGAACCACAGCAGTTGCGCAAAGCAGGTCGGCAATCAAGAATAAGCGCAGTACCGATATACCCTGTAGCGCGACTAGCACTACTGGCAGCATCAGGATGACAGTTATCCAGCGTGCAGAGGTCAGCGACAAACCGCTTTTTTCTGTGACGGCCAAAGAAGCAATCGCGTTTTGCAGGGTATCAACCGATGACGCCACTAGAGTCAAGGCCAGAACCAGCGCCGGGATCGTCAACCATGGCGGCGCGTCCATCAATAGCGCGAAGAAAGGAATTGGCGGGCTACCCAGGTCAGTGCCGCTCATAGCTGCGGCAATACCAAGCCCACCGACGACGATGACAACGATCACTGTAATTACACCGCCCAGCAAAGCGCCCTGACCCAATGCGGCTCCGTCCCGCGCAGACCAGACCCGTTGCCAATAGCCCTGATGAAACAGATTGGCGGCGGTGACCGCGATCACCAGTGTGAGTGCTACGCCCAGAGCGCTGCCTACAGGGATGCCGGGCATGTTGATTGCTGCGGTGTCAATATGTGGTAGCCGTTGCATGGCTACCGTGCCCACTACGACCAACAGCGCCAACAGCAACCAGGCCTGCCAGCGATCAGTCATCAGGCTTGCGCGCAGACCGCCACCAGCGGTGTAGATCAGCGTCGCAACGGCGACGCCGATGATTACCAATGCTGGATTTACATCAGACAGCATCGAGGTAATAGCGCCAATAGCCGTTAACTCGGCAATCAGAAAGCACAACATGTAAAGCAGTGATATCAATGCCACCCAGCGTCTGACCAAATTGCCATAACAGGCCTGGGCAAATTCACCAATGCTGCTGCCTCGGGGTAGATAGCGGCGGATGGCAGGGCCACAAAATGCAAATACGATGAAGGGCAGGGCAGCACCTATGGCATAGCCAGCTAGTGCCACAGGGCCAGCCAGTGCGCCGACTTCAGGGGGAGCAAATAGAATCCAGCCGCCCATTCCAGAGGCAAGAAATGATAAGCCCAGCGCTTGGGCGCCTTGGCTATTGCGTGCGGTTAAAAAATCATCGAGTTCGCCGTGGCTACGACGGGCTCGCAAGCCCAGCCAGATGAACAGAAGCAACGCAGCGCCCAGCACGGCAAGGGTCAGATAAAGCATGTCGCACTTCCTCCGCCGGTATTATCCGGATCAGGTTCCAGGGTTTAGGCAGGCTACAAGCAGCCCGCTGGTTCTCAGCCTGTCCGTTGGACGAACAGGCTCCCCTGGCGACTAAGTGGGTTAATTATTCAAGCGCGACAATATTGCCATAGAAAGGTCGATCAGACGACTACTGTCAGCTTGCGGCGGCGAGCGCCTTTGGGCAAACCAGGGCCACGAGCTCGTCCACGGCATCCAGCCCCGGCACATCCAGAAAGCCCGGTTGTTGATACGCTGGATTGGGGTAGGAATAATAGCCTTCGCCGGTTTGCAGGCCCAGTTTGCCCTTGTCAACAAAATGCTTCTTGATATAGGCCGCGTTACTTAGAAGCTGTGCATCCTGTTTTTCGTTGCCCCAGTAATTCATCACGTCGTAGCAGGTTTTCATGCCAATGATATCCATAAGACCGCAGGGACCCGAGGCACACCCGCGATTGGCAATAAGGTATGTGCGATCGATATATTCGGGCGTTGATACGCCGTTGGTGATCAGCGACTGAGTGGCACTCAACAGAGGAACCAGCCAGGTGTTGAGCACATAACCATTTTGTTCCTTTTGAATGGGGATCGGGACCATGCCGATCTCGATCGCAAAGCGGACCACCTCGCGCAGCGTTGCCTCAGCAGTGCTTGCATGGGCCATGACTTCGGCCAGATTCATGCTCCAAATCATGTTGGCAAAATGCAAGGCACAATACTTTTCAGGTCTACCGGTGGCAGTGGCGAACTGGGCCGGAAGCAGCGTAGATGAGTTGGTCGCCACTAGGGTATGGGCGGGAAGCAACGGAGCCATCTGCTCGTAGACTGCAGTTTTGGTCTCCGGTATCTCTGGTACGGCCTCGATCACTAGGTCAGCTGCGGAAACAGCCTCACCCAGTTTGCTGGTGTATGTCAGGCGACTCTGTGTTTCGCTGATCATATCAACGCTCGCGCCCAAATCTGCCTGATAAATAGCAGCGTACTGACGGTGTGCCATCTTGCAACGCTCAAGAGCTTCCTCGAACAAATCGAAAACCACTACCTGTTTGCCCTTGAACGCGCTGTGCCAGGCTATCTGGCCACCCAGCACACCCGCGCCGAGTACCGTCACATTGTTCAATGAGTGTGTCATGTTATATCTCCGGGTGGACCCGACGGGCCCGCCACAAAATGGAAAAAGATCAAGCCGCCTGATCTGCGTGGCGGGCTGCTGCTGGCGGGTCGAATGTCAGGATGCCATCCTCCAATGATTCCTTGAGCAGGAGCACCGAGTCCAGTTCGTAATTGTTGAGAATGCGCCAGGGCAGGGCGCTACCCTGACGCGGCAGGACGCTGTTGCCCCGCTGCACGTAACCTGAGCGGAGCGACCCCATGATTGAATCTGTTTCGACATGGCCATGATGGTCCAGCGGAATGGCAACACTCTTGCCCTGTTCGCTCATATGCTTGAGTAGACGGCAAATATACAACGAAGCCATGTCAGCCTTTAGCGTCCAGGGCGCATTGGTATAACCTAAAATCCACGCCATGTTGGGGACGTTTTGCATCATCACTGCTTTGTAGGTCATCTGTTCATTAAGAGGGCAGTGTTCGCCGTCCAGGCTCAACTGCATACCGCCAAGAAGCTGCATCTGCAGCCCGGTAGCGGTAATGATGATGTCCGCTTCCAGTTCCTGGCCTGACTTGAGACGAATGCCTGTTTCGGTAAATGTATCGATATGATCGGTGACGACAGATGCCTTGCCGTTATTGATCGCCTCGAATAGATCCGCGTCAGGCACTGCGCACAGGCGTTCATCCCAAGGATTATAGCTGGGGGTGAAGTGCTTCATGTTGCTCTGGTCATCAAGCTTTTTACTCACACCCTTGAGCAGAATTTTCCGGGTGGCATCAGGCCAACGCATCGCTGCCTTGTATATCCAGCGCTGCATCAGAATATTGCGCCGCCTGGCCATGTGATAGACCCACTTTTGCGGCAGGACCTTGCCTAGCGTCTCCGAAATCTTGTCATAACCAGGCACGGAAAAGACGTAGGAGGGCGAACGTTGCAACATCGTCACGTGTTCCGCAGTATCAGCCATGGCCGGAACGAGTGTTACTGCTGTGGCGCCACTGCCGATGACAACTACCTTCTTGCCTCGATAGTCAAGATCCGCAGGCCATTGCTGGGGATGGATACAGGTACCGCGGAACGTTTCTACACCTGGGAATTCGGGCAGATATCCTGACTCGTAATTGTAATAACCGGTACACCCGACAAGAAAATCGCAGGTGTATAGCTTTTGCTCTCCACTGACTGTGTCGGATGTGGTCAGGGTCCAGCGCTTGTCCTCGCTGGACCAGTTGGCACTTTCGGTGGCAGTGTTAAAACGAATCTTGCTGGTGATATCAAATTCTTCAGCCGTGTCACGGATGTACTGACGAATTGAATCGCCACCGGCCAACACCTGCAAATCGTTCCAGGGGCGAAATTTGTAGCCGAAGGTGAACATGTCCGAATCAGAGCGTATGCCTGGGTAACGAAATAGATCCCAGGTACCGCCTACAGCAGCCCGCTTCTCAAGCACGGCAAAGTGTTTGTCAGAGCACGTTTCTGATAGGTGACAGGCCATACCTATACCGGATAGACCTGCTCCAACGATAATGACGTCAAGGTGTTCAGCAGCCATATTATTTTTCTCTCGAGGTGAGCTTTCTGTACCCCTATAGACTGCCTGTTTAAGTCTGCACTGCGACTACCAGATCACGCCAATTAGTGATCAATTGATGCCATTTATCCAAAAACAATAGACGAAAGAGCTTTAGTCAACACCACCCATTCAGCACAATCAGGCATGTTATCCTGCCGACTTATTGATTTTCACCTGGATTTCTATGCTGTCACTGCGTCTTTATCTACCACTTCTATTGCTCCTCTGTCTTGCACCAAAGACTCTCTATGCTGATGACTTGGAAGTAATTTTCCTCTCGCCAGACAATTCCAGGTACTGGCAAATGGTCAGTGGTTTTATGCAAGCAGTTGCTAGTGATCTAGACATCAATTTGACGGTTTATACAGACCAGCAGAAAAACCGATACAGCTACCGGGATCTCTTGGGCGAAGCATTAGATAAAAAACGGCAACCCGACTTTGTCATGCTTATGCTCAAAGAGAACGTGACAGCTGAAATGTTAAAAAGAACCGAAAAGGTCGGTGTGAAAACCTTTACTTTTAATACCAATGTCCCTGAATTTAACGGACAAACGGTCGGTGTACCCAGGCAATACCTCAAGAACTGGATCGGACACCTTGCACCGGACAACATCGCTGCAGGAAAGCAGCTTGCCGAAACGTTGATCGCCGCAGCACGCCAGAAACCCGATACTAGTCCGCTGGAAATCCTGGCGCTCTCTGGAACCCGAGATTCGTCAGCTGCCACTGATCGAGACAAGGGCTTGAAAGAATCAGTGGAACGTGAATCAGCAACACTCAATCAGTTGCTCTACGCCGGGTGGAGCCAGTCTGAAGCGCAAGACAAGACCCAGTTATTGCTTGAACGCTACCCCGGTACTGATGTGATCTGGTCTGCTAGTGATGGTATGGCCCTCGGCGCCATACAGGCTCTTGAAAGCAAGGGACTCAAGCCAGGTGTGGATATCATGGTAGGCGGTGTTGATTGGGAAAGACGTGTCCTTGATGCCATCCGGGAAGGTCGATTGACTGCCAGCATGGGTCGGCATTTTATGGACGGTGGTGTGGCTTTGTTATTAATACATGACTTTAATGCCGGATACGACTTTGCAAACGAAGCGTCAGGTACAACGTTGTCGTACAATTTGGAAGCGGCCAATCGCGAAAACATCGGCGTCATCGAACAGGTAATGCAGCCTGATAACTGGCACAGCTTAGATTTCACAGACTTCAGTCGTGCACATAATCCGATACTAAGATCTAAAGATCTTAGCGCCGATGAACTTATGGACACGCTGATGGCCGAGCTCAACACGATTGGACAACGCAATATGATTACTGAGAGTAAGTAAGATGAAGAGGTAAAAGAGTAAGTGTGGTTGCAGAATGTATCGGGTAAAGCCTTTGTTACCATTTACTGTATTTAACATAATATAGATTATACGTAGTACAGTAATTGGGTTATTTATAAGATAAAAGATAAACGTTGCGCTGCTGCGTCCGATTCTCGAGCAGCTGTGACGGCGCCGCGATATCTGCGACCGGCACTAGACACACCAGCTATCTATCTCTATCGAGAATGGAAAAGCCAAGGCACACTGTTCATGTGCATTGGCCGTTTAATTGGTTCCGCCGGTGCAAGGTGTCCGACGGAATGTTATGAGAGCCTAGGCCTTATACAGATCGTTTTGCAGTTCAAAACGGTCCGACATCATGACCTTATGCCAAGCACTGACAAAGGTTTTGACGAAACGGTCTTGACCGCCAGGCCCCGCACCGAAGACTTCCGCTGCCGCGCGCAGTTGAAGATTGGAACCGAAAACGAGATCGCAACGGGTGGCCGTCCACTTTCGTTCACCCGTCTTGGAGTCCTTGCCCTCAAATGTTTGAGCCGCTTTATCAAGAGGCGACCATTCTGTGTAAACGTCCAGCAGATTGACAAAGAAGTCATTGCTGAGCACACCCGGACGACTTGTCAGGACACCGTGCTTGGACCCGTCATAATTTGTGCCCAGCACGCGCAGGCCGCCGATAAGCGCCGTCAGTTCAGGCGAGCTGAGATCCAACAAATGCGCCCGGTCGATCAGCATGCGTTCGGGTTGAACATCATAATCGCCCTTCACATAATTACGGAATCCGTCTGCATAGGGCTCGAGGAAGGAGATGTTGTGCGCGTCTGTCTGTTCCTGAGTCGCGTCCATACGTCCGGGCACGAAAGGGATTTCAACATCAACGCCCGCATCGCTGGCGGCTTTTTCAACAGCGGCGCAGCCCGCCAGGACGATCAGGTCAGCCATGGAAACTTTTACATTCCCAGATTGCTTGCGGTTGAAATCGCTTTGAATAGACTCGAGCGAAGTCAGCACCTTTTTCAATTCACTCGGACGGTTGACCTCCCAATTGACCATCGGCTCCAGACGAATTCTGGAGCCATTGGCCCCGCCGCGCAGATCCGTCTTGCGATAGGTCGAGGCCGAGCCCCACGCTACGCCGACAAGCGCCGAGACGTCATGACCAGAACCTAAAATATCTGCCTTCAAAGCTTTAATATCCGCGTCGCCAATCACTTCGTGATCAAGCGCTGGAACGGGATCCTGCCAAATGAATGCTTCCGCAGGGACGTCCTTACCCAGTAACCTGTTTTTCGGACCCATATCGCGGTGGATCAGCTTGTACCAGGCTTTTGCAAAGGCATCGTCCAACGCCGCGGGGTCGGCCATGAATTCTTCACAAACCGCGCGGTAAGCGTCATCGACGCGCAGGGCTATGTCAGAGGTCATCATCATTGGAGGATGACGTAATCCTTCGATGTGGGCATCCGGCACCATTTTATGCGTGGAGGGGTCTTTGGGATGCCAAGCTTTCCCGCCCGCAACTGATTCATACTGTTCCCATTCGTTATTGAACAGGGTTTGAAGGTATTCGTGATCCCATCGGGTTGGGTTTGATGTCCAGGCGCCCTCGATACCGTTGGTTGTTGTGTATTCGGCCTTGCCCGTGCCGTTGCTGTTCAACCAGCCAAGGGCTTGATTTTCGATAGGCGCGCCACTTGGCTCCGGGCCGAGATGTTCTTTGGGGGAGCCGCCATGACTCTTGCCGAAGGCGTGGCCCCCGATGATCAGTGCAGCGGTTTCGCGGTCATCCATGCCCATACGGCCAAAGGTGATACGGATTTCCTGTGCCGAGGCGGCGGGATCCATATTGCCGAAGGGACCTTCGGGATGGACATAGATCAGGGATTGGCGGGACGCTGCCAATGGATTTTCCAGATCATACTCGTCTGTGCCGGGCTCCCCGACCCAACGCTTATCCTGTGTCGCCATGACGGTTTCGGGACCCCAATAGGTCGCGTCATCCGCTTCAAAGGCATCAATGCGGCCAAAGCCGAATCCCAGCGTTTTGAAGCCCATCTGCTCCATGGCTAGATTTCCAGTTAGAATAATGAGATCGGCCCAAGACAGGTTCTCGCCATATTTCAGTTTGATCGGCTGGAGCAGGCGAATGGACTTATCGATATTGCCATTGTCTTCCCATGAATAGAGCGGGGCAAAGCGCTGAAGACCCTTCGCCGCACCGCCGCGACCGTCAAAGACTCGATAGGATCCGGCTGAGTGCCACGCCATGCGGATCATTTGAGGTCCGTAATTGCCGTAGTCTGCTGGCCAGAAATCCTGAGATGTTGTCAAAAACTCCATAATGTCGGCTTTGACGGCGTCGACATCGAGCTTCGCAACAGCCGCAGGGTAGTCAAAATCTTCGCCGAGCGGATTTGCCATAGGCGATTGGCTGTGAAGTAATTCAATCGGAAGTCGCCCGGGCCACCAGTCGGCATTCATGGGCGGTGTTCCAATCGCCCCGCCAATACGGTCACTTTCAATGGATTTATATCCGCCTGCAATTGGGCATTTCGATTGTTTTGTCATAGCGTTCTCACTTTTGGGAGTTATACCACCATATCTTCGAAGACTCATTTTTACTAGCCCCATGGCACCCCCCGGTGTCAGGGTAGTTTTCACCTGATCGGTTTCCCCAAATCCAATCCCGGGGACGGTATGAGTCAGGCAATGCCGAGTTACCCACCAGAGCGCAAAGAAGCGTTATTGAGAAAGTTGTTACCTCCTCAGAACCTGTCGGTGGCCGAGGTGGCCCGGCAGGAAGGCATGTCCGAGCAGACGCTATATAATTGGCGCAAACAAGCCAAGACCGGAAGAGCTGCTGTGCCCGGAGATCAAAAGCTGACTGACAATTGGTCGGCAGAGGCCGCAGCCTGAATCGCCCCTTGTTTCGTAGACACCTCTAGGCTCTATATGGACTGCTCCCGGTCCGATATCTGGTGGCCATTCGGGGCATTACTCAGAGCTATTGATGAGTAGGCAGCGGATGAGCGAAGCACGTCGAAACGTTCCCTCTTGCGCGTTTGAGTTGCGTAAATGGCGTGGGCCTCGTCATCTTCTTTCCTTGCGTGGGGGCGAGGCCGACCAAGTTATTGTGCGCGTCCATTCCCGGGTCAGCTGGGTTTCCCCGCGATATTTTGACCCACCTACTGAAACAGCCATACGCTAGCTCGCGGGCCTGCCCCGCCGCGTTATCGCTTAATTTGATTGCCTACAAGAAGTCCAGCGCCACTCTGGCGCCCTCCTTCAAACATTAAGTGACGCCTTTATGTTCGCCGAATTTAGCGTTTTGTGTGGAATAAACCATATAAGTCCTTGATTTTTTCCAGACAGGATCTAGTGCTTTATTTGGGAATCCAACTGGACGTCCACACAAAACGCTAGCACTACTTGGTCATGCGGACCGCCATTTCCACCTCGCTGAGCTTGACCTTGCTCGGCGCTCCTTCGACACGCGCGATGACCTTACCCTGCGTGTCCAGCACGAAAACGAATGCACTAGCGCTGTCGCGCGGGATTTGCAAAGCGCTCTCCAAACTCGATTCGCTAAGGATCCAAGTCTGGTCATGGTAGCGCGCAGGAATTTTTTCCTTGGCCCGGCCGATCGCGTCTTCTTCGCTCATGAAAAACGGCAGATCGATCGCTAACACGTCGCGGATACGCACCGCGCTCTGGTCAATATTCAGACGCAGCGCTTCAGCCCACATGCGGGTGTGCTTGGCGGCATCCTTGCTCGGGGTGACGATCAGTATCGTCGGTTGACCGATCAACTGAGCAGCGCTGACTTTTTCCCCAGTCAGCACGGTCGCTGTGAAGTCGGGGATTGGGCTGTTCGAGAGCTGCGCCCAAGCGCCAACGGGCGCCAGCAGCGCAAACGCAAGCGTGATAACTGTTTTCAAGGGATTTTCCTTTTTGCTTTGTGGCGAAATGGCAACTGCACTGCGCAGTCTTTGACCAAGCTTCATCCTAAGCGGAACCTGCGTGGGTTGTCGGTGCGACAACACGCACAGTGGCTAGCAAAATTGAAGATTAAAACCCGCCCCGGACAACGCCAACTCAGCGTGGCATCACCCTAGAAACAGTAGTAACTGGATGAAAAAAAGGCGCCTATTAGCGGCGCCTTGTTGAACGTAAAGAACTTAAGTAACGAACTTTGTACCGGCTGACTCAGGTCAGCGCCGCTAAGGCCTGATCGTAATTGGGCTCATCCTTGATATCACCGACCAACTCGCTATGCAGCACTTGATCATTTTCATCCAGCACAACAACAGCACGCGCTGTTACACCTGCCAACGGACCACTTTCAATAGCGACACCGTAATTCTTGAGGAACTCACTGCCGCGCATGGTGGATAGGTTAATCACGTCATCAAGACCTTCAGCGCCACAAAAACGAGCCTGGGCAAATGGCAGATCCGCAGAGATGCAAAGCACAACCGTGTTGTCCATTGCACTGGCTTTACCATTGAACGTCCGCACCGACATCGCACAGGTGGGCGTGTCCACGCTGGGGAAGATATTCAGAACCTTGCGTTTGCCGCTGAAAGTCGCAAGGGTCGCATCCGACAGATCCTTGGCTACCAGTGTGAAAGCCGGTGCTTTGCTGCCTTTTTGCGGAAATTCACCACCGATTGTAATCGGGTTACCGCCTAGTTTAACGCTGGACATGGAAACTCCTTAGATCATTACAGGTAACGCGCAATCTGTGCGCGAGTTAAAAACAGTGCTGTTCAAAAATCAATACGGTAAAAGAAATCCAGCGAACTGGCAAAGCCGCTGACAGCTTCGAGATATAGCCTGCGAGTCAAATCATAACGAACTGCCAGCTGATTGGCCTGGCCGAATACACCCACACCATAGCGCAGACTGATCTTTTCGGTAATGTAACCAGCAGCAACGACCTGAGTTGAAACACCCGTCCCTTCGGTTTCAAGCTGGAAGTCCTGAATACCTAATGTACTGGCAATATTTTTCGCCAACGGTGCACCACCCGCCATGCCTAGTGCAAGAGCTGCCTGGCCGACCAGATTGTTGTCACCGCCATCGGCACCCAACGGACGACCAAGGACGAGATAGGCAAGCGCCTGTTCCTGAGGCATACCCGGCTCCGAGAAGACTTCACTTTGCGGCGCTTCAGCACGACCAGTCAAGCGTAATCCTGCAACCACATCGTCTACCTTGCGGATGGCCTCGATATTCAGAAAAGGCTGGGATATAGGGCCGGCAAAGAGAATTCGCGCTCGACGCAAGGTAAGGCGCTGCCCATAACGGCGGAATCGGCCGTCAAGAATATTCAAGTCGCCTGTAGCGCTCATATTTTCTTCGACCATAATGCGACCGCTGAGCCGCCCGGTAAGTCCGAACGCTGAGAGGTTTAGCTGATCACCGATGACTAACTGTACTCGTGCATCGATGTCCAGTGGTGGCGCCTCTTCTTCGAGTTCTTCCCCCACGATCACCACATCGGGTGATTGTCTCACCGCTTGCTCAGGCAATTCGCGTACAGTGATATTGCCCTCTGGTACGGCAATCAGACCTCTTATTCTAAGTTGATTGTTTGCAAGCGCGATCTGCAGGTCCGGGCTGACGAGCAGATCGGCGTAGGGCTGGACGATGACAGGAAGCTGTCTGCCCTTGAGAGCAAGGTTCAGATTGAGCTCCGGTGCCCAGACCAAGGTACCCGTAAGGCTGCTCTCACCCTCCTCTCCGCTGGTCCATTGACCGTCAACTACGGCACTTTGACCATTAATATCGATATTAACCTGTAAATCTTCCAGACTTACCGGCAGCTCAGGCCCGCTGACGAACCCTTCGGTCAATCGCAGGGTGCCAACTACCTCCGGTTGCCGTAGTGTGCCGGCCAGGCGACCATTGCCTCTCAGTCCACCGTTCAGAGTGTCTACCTGAGGCAGGAAAGGTCGCAGAATATTCAATTTCAAGTCCTTGATGCTGTACTGGCCGCTCAGTTGTTGAGCGCCTGCTGGGTCATCAATATTTGCTTGAATATCGAAAGTGCCGAAGCCATCGCTGGTTAACTGGATCCGGCTTTGCGCGGTTCCGGACTGCATTTTGGTTGTGATTTCCAGTAACTCGTAGGGGAACGCAAGGGTCTGATCGGTTTCAGTAAGAGAAACCATACCATCCACACTACGCACTACAAGATCAACAACCGGCGCCTCCCCTGCCGCCTGCTGAAATTGTACAGAGGCATTCATGTCAGCATTCCAAGCCAGGTTGTCCGGCATTAAATCTGCCAGCGACGACAGGGAAAAATTGCTCAGTGCCAGGTCCAGCTGGCGATCGGGCAGCAGCCGCTGCTCACCCTGAAAACACAGACGAGCGCCCTCATGTCGCCAGCAGTGTTCGGCTATACGCAGTTGCGCGGGACTCAGTCTATAGTTGATGCGTGCTGGTTCAGCCAGTTGCCATTCCAGTTGTCCATACGCAATTGCTGCTTCATCCAGCTGGCCTTGCCAACGATCTGCAAGGAGGCTCCCCTGGAGTTGCGCATCCACCTCGCCAATGCCGTCATCGACCTGTATAGCCAATCGGTGAATTTGGCGGTTGCCACGCAAGGTCAATAGTAGATCGCCAATGACGGTGTCCCCACTGCGCACCTGTTGTGCAGTCAACATGACGTTTCCAGGCGTTTCATCGGAGAGGGTGACATTACCCTGCACGCTTAGCTCTGCAATACTGGATTGTTCAAAGACTAACCGCTCACCCCGAAGGTCCGTTCTAACCACGGGCGCGGAACGAGGACCGCTGGTATTGAGGGTGCCCTTGAGCGCACCGCCGAGGCCTGGCCATAAGGTCTCCAGCATCGGCACTTGCAGATCAAACTGAGCTTTCACTTGGTCGCTTAGCGTTCCGGTACCGGTCACACGATTCTGACCCTGACGCAACAGCAAGTCATCCAGTTGCCAGGTATCTGCCGTCTTGTCCAGTGAACCGGCAAGTTCAAGGGGCTGAGACCGCAGGGTTCCTTCCAACGCCCAGATGGCTTCGAGCTCAAGCTGCTCGCCAATCAGACTACCTTTGCTGGTCAAAGGCCCGTTGAGATCTCCCGGCAGCTCCGCGATAAAGGCGCTCGGATCGAGGCCATCGAGCAACAGAGCGGAATCCCATGCAAGTCCCTCGACCCAGTGCAAGGCCACCTCGCCGGTGGCTGATCCAGCGTCGGTGATGACTTCAAAAGGCGTAATATTGATCTGTTCCTGATCGCCTGCGACATTCATACTCACGTTGACAATCTGGCCAGCTACCCCTGCAAGACGCGCCTTCAGACTGCCGATAACCTGCATGTTATCGTGCAGACTGGCGGATAATGACAATTGTTCGAGCTCGATATCGCCAATATCCTGCGGGTACAGCCATTGCCAAGGAAATTGCTCCAGCTCCAGCTGAACATTAGCTGCCAACTCACTCTTCCAGGAAGCGTCACCCGTCAGCGTCAGGCGTCGGGTGGGCTCTTTCACTACAAACAAAGCAAGGTCCAGTTTATCCATTGCCCTTGTACTGGCGCGTGCAGAGAGATCGAGCTCTATATCGCCGCCCTGCCCCGGAAATACTGCATTTCCTTCGATATCAAACCCCTCTTCAAGGTTTCCTCGGGCGTTGAGCGAAGACTGTATTAGTACAAGCGTTTCGGGGAGCTCTTCGGACGGAACAAAACGGTCGCCTCGCCATTTGAATATGCCGGGTACTTTAGGGTCCAGGGGTTGTAGTTCTGCATTTAACTGCCCGTCCAGATAGCCCTTGCTAATGACTTCAAGATCGAGCTCGACTGCGCTGCCTCTCAGGCGCATAGCAAGGGTCCATGGCTTTTCATCGACGGCAGGCAAGTTGACCCGTGCATCAATTTTCAATGGCCAACCATTCTCTAGGCGAATATCACCAGTCAGTTGCCAGTCCACATCGGGACCTATGCCGGTAAAACGCTGGATGACTAATTCCGAGTCACGCAAGTGTGCAGCTAACTCGATATCGGTAAGCAACGGCTCAGGCGAGTTGATTCGCAAACTGCTAATACGCAGTTTATCTACCTGAACACCCAATGGCAGGCGGATAGCCGGAAGATTGATTGTTACCCGCTTGCCACTCTCCTGCACCGATTCACTCGTGACCTGAATGCTCTCGACGTCAACCTCATCGATACACAGGCGCGCACCGAACAGACAGTTCGGGGACCAGGCAAAGCGGATGTCATCGGCGATGACTTCAATACCTTCATCGCGCCAGACAATGCGGTCAAAATCCCAGCCACGCCATAGGTGACCGCTTTCCAAACCCAGTTCCAATCGTGGCTCGATACCCTGGACTTGTTCGAACACCCAGCGATTGACCGTTTCGCTAAGTAATAGCAGCGCCAGTATCAATGGGATCAGCAGTAGAATGAATAACCCGCGCACAATGACTTTCAATACAAAAAAAATCATAGCTCCGGGCCCATAGAGAAATGAATACGGAAACCTTCCTCAGGATCGCTAAGAGAGCGGGCAAGATCAACCCGGATAGGGCCAACCGGTGAAACCCAGCGCACCCCTAAGCCGACGCTTGTTTTGCGAGCGGCCGCGAGAGAGTCCATGGCGTTACCGTGATCGACAAAACTCGCGGCTCGCCAGTTATTGATAAATTCGTATTGATACTCAACGCTGCTAGCCAGCAGATAACGGCCCCCGACCCGCTCGCCGGTGCTGTCTACTGGCGACAGTGTGCGGTAATCGTAACCCCGGACCGTTTGATCACCACCAGCAAAAAAGCGCAAGGACGGTGGGATCTGCTCAAAATCGTTGGTATACACCGCACCCAATCCGAGTCGTGCCAGTAGACGATGTTTCTCTTCGACCGTGTATAACCCCTTGGCCGTGGCAAATACATGTGCGAAGTCGACATCCGAGACGACGCCTTCCTTCGCGCCCTGAAGATCCAGCATGAGGCTATAGCCTCGGCTTGGGTCTATCCCCCCCACGCTTTTGGTTCGCTGAAAAGACACACCGGGGATCAGCAGTGTGCTTTGTCCGGAATCATTGCCCAGGGAGAAGCGTTCGTGTTCCAGACGCAGACCGGCCACCCGTTCCCAGCCGTTTTCCAGTAATTTTTCATGTTGCGCACCTACAGTCAGACTCTGGCTTTCTATATCGTCAATATCCTCGTTCTGCCAGCCACCGAAAAATCGAATCGAGTTGGTTTGTGGTGGAGTCAATGGTATTTGATAGTAGCCAGTCAGCTCCTGCCGAGGAAGCGACAACTCCAGCTCGGCACCACGTTTGTGTCCCTGGGGATTAACCCAGTGCTCAGTCCAACTCATCCGGGCACGGGCCCCTACATCGGTTGAAAATCCTGCCCCAAAACCCAGTGAGTGAGGTTCGCGCTCGGTGATCTGGACTTCAATTGGAGTTTCACCATTGTTCGCTTTTGAGGCAGGAGCGGATACCTGCACGTTTGCAAAATAACCGCTGGCTAAAAGATCACGGTTTAATTTGGCGAGAATATCAGCATCGTAAGGCACGCCTGTTTTGAACGTCACCATGCGTTGCAGCAGGTTATCGGTAAAAGGTGTGTCTGAAAAAATAACGTCGCCCAAACGAAAACGATCACCTGTCTGATAGACCAGCGAGATATCTGCCTGATTATCATCCACGTTTACCAATAGACGTTGTTGGCTGAACTCGCCAGAGAAATACCCGTAACGCAAAGCCTGATTGGCCAGGTAACTCTTGATTGTCTCGTAATGACCGTGATGAAGGATTTTCCCCGGCTGTATTCGGCCTCGCTGAGAAGTAGGCAAATTAAAGGCTTCGGTTCCTTCTCCGGCACCCTCTATACGAATATCCACCACATTCAGCCTGACCGGTTCGCCAAGGTGCACATCCAGTACCAATGCCGGATCGTTCATGCCGCTTACACGGTGGCTGATTTCGGTCCGATAATATCCCAGTGCCCGAGCAGCATTGGTAGCCTGTTCCTTGCTGTAGCCTGCCAGCGCTTCAACTTCGCGCGGATTGGACGCCTCGATTTCGCCGACAAAGGCTTCGATATTGGCTTTCACTTGCGCGTTTTTTGGCTTCACGTTTACTACGAGCTCAGCATACGCTGTCATCGTAAAAAAGATCAGGAAAATCAGCAGTGAAGGACGAGCCATGGATTTTTTCCAGCGACAAAAATGGCAGCGAAGATGCTAACATGACGAACCAATCTGGCCGGCAAATGATACATCTTCTTACAGACCGGCAGCCAATCTGATCTGAGACAGGAAGAGTGATGAAATTCGTTTCTTTCAATATCAACGGCCTTAGAGCAAGACCTCATCAACTCAAGGAAATTGTGACGCGACATGCCCCTGATGTCATAGGACTTCAGGAAACCAAGGTCGACGATTCCATGTTTCCTCTAGCTGACGTTGAGTCTCTTGGTTATCACGTCCATTTTCACGGCCAGAAAGGTCACTATGGCGTTGCGCTGCTGACCCGTGAGAAGCCCCTTTGGGTACACAAGGGCTTTCCCAATGATACCGAGGATGCTCAAAAGCGCATGATCAGCGCTGCAATATCAGGGCCGAACGACACACAAACCATCGTATTCAACGGTTACTTCCCTCAGGGTGAGAGCCGCAATCACCCATCAAAGTTCCCCGCGAAGACCCGTTTTTATGCCGATTTGCAGGCGCATCTGGAACAGGAATTCGACTCAGCTCAGCGCGTGGTAGTCATGGGCGACGTCAATATATCGGCTGAGGATATCGATATAGGTATCGGTGCGGACAACGCTAAGCGCTGGCTGCGCACTGGCAAATGCAGCTTCTTGCCTGAGGAGCGCGAATGGATGCAGACGCTAAAGAACTGGGGTCTGACGGACACTTTCCGACATCTTTATCCCAAAGTAGATGACCGCTTTAGCTGGTTCGACTACCGCAGCCGTGGCTTTGAGGCGGAGCCTCGGCGCGGCCTACGCATTGATTTGATCATGGCCAGCAACGGGCTAATCGACCAGTGTATTGGCGCCGGTGTTGATTACGACATCAGAGCCATGGAGAAACCGTCCGATCATGCGCCCGTGTGGGCCGAATTCAGCGATTGAACTTCCAGACAAAAAAAGCTCCGCCGTAGCGGAGCCTTTTTCTAGCCGAGTACTCCTAGGGGCTCAAGCCATCTCTTCTTCCAGAACGTCCAGCACCAGTTCATCGTCACGCAAACTGATACTCACCGTTCCGCCATGATCAGCCAACTCGCCGAAAAGAATCGCTTCGGCCAGGGGACGCTTGATCTTGTCCTGGATCAGCCGGGCCATAGGGCGGGCGCCCATCAGAGGGTCATAGCCATGATCGGCCAGCCAGTTACGGGCGCCTTCATCGACATCCAGTAGCACATGTTTGTCTTCCAGCTGAGCTTGTAGTTCAGTAAGGAACTTGTCGACTACAAACTTGATGCTGTCGTGACTCAAGCGACCAAACTGAATAATGGTATCCAGGCGGTTACGGAACTCCGGAGTAAAGGCCTTCTTGATCACTTCGGATGCATCCGTGCTGTGATCCTGCTGAGTGAAACCGATGGAGGCACGCGCCATCGACTCCGCACCAGCATTAGTAGTCAACACAATGATTACATTACGGAAGTCCGCCTTGCGGCCATTGTTATCGGTCAGCGTACCGTGGTCCATTACCTGCAAGAGCAGATTGAACACCTCAGGGTGCGCCTTCTCGATCTCGTCGAGCAACAACACACAATGTGGATTCTTGGTAACTGCCTCGGTCAAAAGACCACCCTGATCAAAGCCAACATAGCCGGGAGGTGCACCAATCAATCGTGAAACGGTATGCCTCTCCATATATTCGGACATATCAAAACGAAGCAGCTCAACGCCCAGGCTTTTGGCCAACTGACGCGTGACTTCGGTCTTGCCCACGCCAGTAGGTCCTGAGAACAGGAAAGAACCAACTGGTTTTTCCGCTGACTTAAGGCCTGCACGCGACAGCTTGATAGCAGAAGCGAGGGCATCGATCGCATCGTCCTGGCCGAATACTACCAACTTGAGGTCACGCTCCAGATTCTTCAACAACTCTTTGTCACTCGAAGAGACATGCTTGGGCGGAATGCGCGCGATTTTAGCGACAATAGCCTCAACCTCTGCTACACCGATAACCTCAGGCCTTTCGGAGGCGGGCTTCAGGCGCTGATAGGCTCCAGCTTCGTCGATGACATCGATCGCCTTATCTGGCATGTGCCTGTCGTTGATGTAACGTGCGGCCAATTCGGCGGCTGTTCGTAAAGCCTCATCGGTGTAACCGATACCATGGTGGTCTTCGAAACGGCTTTTGAGGCCCCTGAGGATCTGAATGGTATCTTCCACCGAGGGCTCGACCACGTCGACCTTCTGGAAGCGTCGTGCCAGGGCACGATCCTTCTCGAAAATCCCACGGAACTCCTGATAGGTCGTGGATCCAATGCAGCGCATCTCGCCAGAGGTAAGTAGAGGCTTGAGTAAATTCGAAGCATCCATCACGCCACCCGACGCGGCTCCAGCGCCGATAATCGTATGGATCTCATCGATGAACAAAATCGCATGCGGACGTTTTTTCAACGCCTTTAGAAGCGCCTTGAAACGCTTCTCGAAGTCGCCACGATATTTGGTTCCCGCAAGCAAGGCACCCAAATCCAAGGAGTAGACCACAGCCTCGGAGAGGATTTCCGGCACTTCACCGTCGACAATACGCTTTGCCAGACCTTCGGCAATCGCTGTCTTACCAACCCCAGCTTCACCTACCAGCAATGGATTATTCTTGCGCCGACGCACCAGAATCTGGGCAACGCGCTCCACCTCATCGGATCGTCCTACCAAGGGATCAATGCGGCCAAGACGCGCCTGCTCGTTAAGATTTGTGGCATAGGCGTCCAGCGGATTGGCTGTGCTTGCTGCTTCGCCCGCCTCCTCATCCATGCTTTCGGTGTCGGGCTGTACCTGGTCTGCTTCACCCCCTAACTTAGAAATACCGTGGGAAATAAAGTTGACGATATCGATTCGGGCGATCTGTTGTTGCTTAAGGAAAAATACCGATTGGCTTTCCTGTTCGCTGAAAATCGCGACCAACACGTTCGCACCGCTTACCTCGCCCTTGCCTGAGCTTTGCACGTGAAATACCGCCCGTTGCAGGACGCGCTGAAATCCCAGGGTCGGCTGGGTCTCGCGCTCTTGGTCCTGCTTAGGAATAAGTGGCGTCGTGGAGTCGATGAACTCGACCAGCTCCCGCCGCAAACGCTCGATATCGGCGGCGCAGGCGCTCAGCACATCGATTGCGGCCTGGTTATCCAGCAGCGCCAGCAACAGGTGTTCAACGGTCATAAACTCGTGCCGTTTGTTGCGCGCTTCCTTGAACGCCAGATTCAGGGTGATCTCGAGATCTCTATTGAGCATGGTGCCACCTCGTCATGCGGCCTTGGCCGCTTTGTTACGCTTCCCGTTCAATCTGACATATCAACGGGTGCTGGCATTCCCTGGCATATTCGCTGACCTGAGCCGCTTTGGTCTCCGCGATATCGCGGGTAAAGACGCCACAGACCGCTTTTCCTTCAGTATGGACCCTCAGCATAATCTGTGTAGCGGCCTCGCGATTTAAAGCGAAAAAGGTCTCGAGCACCTCTACAACAAAATCCATCGGGGTGTAGTCGTCATTCAGCATAACCACTTTGTAACGTGAGGGCGGCTTAAGCTCGGGCTTGCTGGTTTCAACCGCCAGACCGGATTCATCCTCGTGCTCTGGATTGTCCGGCCCCTGATTCAAGGTTAGTTTAGAACGGGTTATTGCAAACATGAGAAACATCGCTGATTACAGGCTGTTGGATAAAACCTCGGACAAAATGTGAGGTAGTGCTCAGCTTGCCAGAGGCTGACTTGACTTACTTTGATTCGATGTTAAAAAGTGTAAACGAGCATTGCATGGTGGTCATCTGTTTCAGTCGCAGCGCTATGCAGCACACCGTCAATACGTTCCCCATCAGGGGCTGCAAGAGGAATGTGGCATGCAAAACGGCAAGGTCAAATGGTTCAATAACGCCAAAGGATTTGGTTTCATTATAGCCGAAGGCCGTGATGAAGACCTATTTGCACATTATTCAGCGATTCAAATGGACGGCTATCGTACGCTCAAGGCCGGACAGCCCGTAGAGTTCGATATTATTCAGGGTCCGAAAGGCTTGCATGCAATCAACATTAAATCACACGCGACTGTTGATACAACCGATTACTCAGTAGCCGGAGCGGAAGAAGCACAGGTTACTCACTAATTTTTAAGTCAGCTAAACGCTACCCAAACAACAAGGCCGGCGTTAGCCGGCCCTGTCTTTACTGCACTTACATCTCAACCCATGCTGGCGATCATATCGTCGCCAAACTCCGAGCATTTGCGCAGCGATGCGCCTTCCATTAGACGTTCAAAGTCATAGGTGACTGTCTTGTTAGCAATGGCGCCTTCGGTGCCTTTGATAATCAAGTCAGCCGCTTCAATCCAGCCCATGTGACGCAACATCATTTCCGCTGACAGAATCAGCGAACCAGGGTTCACCTTATCCTGACCAGCATACTTGGGTGCTGTGCCATGCGTAGCTTCGAACATGGCGATTGAATCGGACAGGTTTGCACCAGGCGCAATACCAATACCGCCGACTTCAGCAGCCAGCGCGTCAGACAGATAGTCGCCATTGAGGTTCAGGGTAGCAATCACATCATAATCGGCTGGACGCAACAGAATCTGTTGCAACATTGCATCAGCGATAACGTCCTTAACGACGATATTACGTCCTGTCTTTGGATTCTTGAACTGCATCCAAGGACCACCATCAAGCAGCTCGGCACCAAACTCGTTCTGTGCCACTTCGTAGGCCCATTCCTTGAATGCACCTTCGGTGAACTTCATGATGTTGCCCTTGTGCACGATCGTGACTGACTTGCGATCGTTATCGACTGCATACTGCAGAGCCTTTTGAACCAGGCGCTTGGTACCTTCTTCCGAGACAGGCTTCACACCAATACCGCACATATCTGAAAAGCGGATCTTGGTAACACCCATTTCTTCCTGAAGAAACTTAATGACTTTCTTCGCTTCAGGAGTGCCTGCTTTAAACTCAACTCCGGCATAGATATCTTCGGAGTTCTCGCGGAAGATGATCATATCCACGTCCTCAGGCTTCTTCACTGGGCTGGGCACACCGGTGAACCAGCGGACCGGACGTTGGCAGACGTACAAGTCCAATTGCTGGCGCAGCGCAACGTTCAATGAGCGAATGCCACCGCCCACTGGAGTGGTCAGAGGGCCCTTGATGGAAACAACATATTCCTTAACCGCGTGTAGGGTTTCCTCAGGTAACCAGGTGTCCTGATCGTAGACCTGAGTCGCCTTTTCACCGGCGAAAACTTCCATCCAGGAGATCTTGCGCTTTCCGCCATATGCTTTTTCTACAGAGGCATCCACCACTTTCATCATTACCGGGGAAATATCAATACCGATTCCATCGCCCTCGATATAAGGAATGACCGGATTGTCTGGCACATTCAGGGTCAGGTCGGCATTGACGGTAATTTTGTCGCCGCTAGCCGGCACTTGGATCTTTTGGTATCCCATTTTTGACTCCGTTAAGTTGTCATGAATGGCCCCATGGGTTATTTGAGGCCAGAGAATACGGTGTTACTAATGGAGGTCATTGTTGTAGTTTTCCTACAAAAAGTCACGCCTTTTTCCGTTTCCGCGCCCTACCGTCACTATGACATACAGTGCCTATAACTCGCGCAGCGGCGCATAACCTAACACCATTGAATTATGTAGTATCACTACATATACACTACCTAGACGCTTTTCAGCATCCTAGTCTTTTTTACCAGCAAATCCAGCCAGGTAATACTGCCACGCTTAGCTGAAGGTTCACCCTGCCACAGGATTTAGGCTAACCTATGCACCTGAATCAGGAGCCCTCATGCGTTTTATACCCCACGTGACCGTTGCCACCATCGTTGAAGAGCAAGGCCGCTTTTTGATGGTTGAAGAATACCGCGACGGGCGGTTAGTTTTAAATCAGCCAGCTGGTCACCTGGAAAAAGACGAAAGTCTTATTCATGCGGCCAGCCGGGAAACGCTGGAAGAAACGGCCTGCTCTGTAGACATCACAGGAGTGGTCGGGGTCTACCTGTTCAAGGCTGATAACGGGATCAGTTATCAACGCAACTGCTTTGTTGGCACCCTCCTGAAGCAGCACCCGGAAAGAAATCTGGACGAAGGAATCGTACGCACACTCTGGATGACTCTTGAAGAGATTCGTGCCCGTAACGACGATCTGCGCAGTTACCTGGTACTCGACTGCATCGTGGACTACCTAACAAAGCCTCACTATTCACTGGACCTGTTTCGCTAATATGATAATGCCTATTGCCAAAGACCCCAGCCAGACCCGCGTCATCGTTGGCATGTCTGGCGGGGTCGACTCATCAGTATCAGCGGCGCTGCTGCTCGAACAGGGCTATCAGGTCGAAGGCCTGTTCATGAAGAACTGGGACGAGGACGACGGAACTGAATACTGCACCGCTCGCGAGGACCTCGCCGATGCACAAGCCGTCAGCGATCGCCTTGGTATCAAGCTGCATACCGCTAACTTTGCGGCTGAGTACTGGGATTATGTATTCGAGCATTTTCTTGAGGAGTACAAGGCAGGTAGAACGCCCAACCCTGACATCCTGTGCAACCGCGAAATCAAATTCAAGGCGTTTCTTGAGTATGCGCTTATGCTCGGTGCTGATCTGATCGCCACCGGTCACTATGTGCGCCGCGATGAACGCAATGGCCAGACTCAGCTCTTGCGCGGTATCGACAACAACAAGGATCAAAGTTACTTCCTGCATGCGGTCGGTGCCGAACAGATCGCTCGGACACTATTCCCGGTTGGGGAGCTGATCAAGCCAGAGGTCCGCCGCATTGCTGAAAAGTACGAATTGGCCACTGCTCGCAAAAAAGACTCGACTGGCATCTGCTTTATCGGCGAGCGCCGATTCAGTGACTTTCTCAAGCAGTATCTGCCGGCCCAGCCCGGAGACATAGAAACCACCGAGGGCAAGGTCATTGGGCGTCACCACGGCCTGATGTATCACACTATGGGACAGCGCCAAGGCCTGGGTATTGGCGGCCTTCAAGGTGCGAGTGACGACCCTTGGTACGTACTGGATAAGAACCTCGAGCGCAATGTGCTGATTGTCGGTCAAGGCAATGATCACCCTTGGTTGTTCTCCAGCGCGCTTGAATGCTCGAGCATCTATTGGGTCAATGAATTTAATATATCCACGCCACATCGCCTCACTGCCAAGGTTCGCTACCGTCAGCCGGACCAGGATTGCATTCTAGAGCTGGCAGAAGATGGTTACCTGATACGCTTTGACACTCCGCAACGTGCAGTAACCCCGGGGCAATCCGTGGTTCTTTATGACGGCGACGTCTGCCTTGGCGGTGGAGTCATCGAGGCGGCCATTCCCGCATTTAACAAGGACGCCGCATGACGAACGCCGAAGAACAGGTAGTCGCGCTAGGTGCGATTTTCGAGGCGGCCATTCAGGTCGACAAGCTGGCCCGTACCGGTCAGGTAAGCGAAGGTCCAGTTGGCTGCTTACTGGGGAGTATTCTGGAACGTTCCCCGGACGATGTGATGTCAATCTATGGCGGCTCACACCACAATATTCGCCAAGGCATCAAGGCATTGCAAGCCATGCTCCAACGCGATACTGCTGCCTTGCAACGGGACGCATTGCGCTACAGCATGAATCTGCTGACCCTTGAACGGCAGCTGAGCAAGCGTGATGACATGCTCAGCGTGCTTGGTCAACGGATCGAGCAGGCTGGCTCTCAGGTCGAGCATTTTGGCGTACAGCACGATAACGTCGCAGCCTCGCTTGGTAGCATCTACCAAGATACCCTGAGCACGCTGAAGATGCGCATTCAGGTCCATGGTGACATGCGCTACCTGCAACAACCCGACACAGCTAACCGCATCCGTGCGCTGCTACTCGCGGGGATCCGCTCGGCCAGGCTTTGGCGTCAACTCGACGGCCATCGCTGGCAGTTGTTGATTTCAAGAAAGAAGCTACTGGACGCCACCGGGTCAATACTGAATGGTTAAAGTGGTTCGGCTCGACCATCCACGCAAAGGTGCGGTTTTTCTTGCCTGCTCGGCGCTGTTGTTTGCGCTGATGGGGATCTTGATACGCGAAGTATCCGTCACAGTAAATAATGAAAACGTGGTGTTCTTTCGCAATCTGCTTGGCGTGTTGTTCTTCCTCCCGATGATCCTGGCCAAGGGTTTCGGGCCCTTTCGAACGCAACATCTGGGCAGCCATTTTCTACGCACGTTTTTTGGCCTCGGCGCCATGTATTGTTTCTTCTACGCCATCGCCCACCTGCCGCTGGCAGATGCCATGCTGTTCACCTACGCTGCGCCCGTTTTTACGCCTCTGCTTGCCTGGTGGTGGCTGCGTGAATCGCTTACCTTGCGCATGATCTTCATGGTGTTGCTGGGCTTTGCTGGCGTGTTGTTGGTTGCCAAGCCGACCGACGCCCTGTTCGACCCAAATGCTCTTGCAGGAGTTGGTGCCAGTCTTCTTGCAGCTTGCGCCTTCGTTTCCATTCGTGCAATGAGTAACACCGAACCAGCCACCCGTATCGTATTTTATTTCGCTTTGTTTTCATCCCTTCTTTCGGCAATACCGCTGCTCTGGGCCTGGCAGCCACTGAATCGAACTCAGCTGGGTATGTTGATCGCCATCGGCCTCATTGCGACTGTCAGTCAGTTGCTCATGTCACGCGCTTACAGCCTGGCCCCACCAGGCAAGATCGGCCCACTAAGTTATCTTGCTATCGTTTTTTCTGGTGTTTTTGCCTGGTTTATCTGGGGCGAGATCCCAGGTTTATCGTCGTGGATAGGTGCTGGTCTAATATTCGCTTCGACAATGATCAGCATCATACTGCCCGGCCCGAAGGCCAAAACCACCTGATCTGGTGTATCATCTTGCGTCTTTACGCTCCCTCTTTTTTTGACGAGAAAACCTATGCAACTCTCCTCCCTGACCGCCGTGTCTCCGGTTGATGGCCGCTACGGCAGCAAAACAGCCAGCCTGCGTACTATTTTCAGCGAATATGGTCTGATCCGCTTTCGCGTTCAGGTCGAAGTGAAATGGTTGCAATGCCTGGCTGCGCATCCTCAGATCCCGGAGATCGGTCCGTTTTCAGATGAAGCCAATGCATTGCTAAATCGACTGGTAGATGACTTTCAACTCTCCTATGCCGAACGTATCAAGGAAATAGAGCGCACCACCAATCACGACGTCAAAGCCGTCGAGTACCTGCTCAAAGAACAAGTAGATAGCCTGCCCGAGCTCAAAGCAGTCAATGAGTTCATTCACTTCGCCTGCACATCCGAGGACATCAACAACCTGTCTCACGCACTGATGCTGCGAACCGGTCGCGATGATGTGATGTTGCCGATGATGCAACGTATTGCAGATGATATTCGCGCGTTGGCCGTTGCTCACGCCGACGTCCCTCTGCTTTCCCGCACACACGGTCAACCCGCCTCCCCCACCACAATGGGCAAGGAAATGGCCAACGTAGTGCACCGTCTGGAACGCCAGATCAAACAGATAGCTGCAATACCTCTACTGGGCAAGATCAATGGCGCCGTGGGTAACTACAACGCGCATCTGTCCGCTTACCCAGAGATTGATTGGGAAACCAATGCTAAGAACTTTGTGGAAGGCACTCTCGGCCTCGATTTCAATCCCTACACGACTCAGATTGAGCCCCACGATTACATTGCTGAGCTCTATGATGCCACCGCACGTTTCAATACTATTCTGATCGACTTCGACCGTGATATATGGGGTTATATTTCCCTGGGATATTTCAAGCAGAAAACGATTGCTGGAGAAATTGGTTCTTCGACCATGCCACATAAGGTCAATCCAATCGATTTCGAGAACTCCGAAGGCAATCTGGGAATTGCCAACGCAATCCTTCAACACCTTGCCAGCAAGCTCCCCGTTTCTCGCTGGCAGCGGGATCTAACGGATTCAACCGTGCTGCGTAACCTGGGTGTTGGCTTCGCTCATAGCTTGATTGCGTATGAATCAACTCTCAAGGGAATCAGTAAGTTAGAGCTCAATGCTCAACGCATTGCTGATGACTTGAATGCTACCTGGGAAGTTTTGGCTGAGCCGATTCAGACGGTAATGCGCCGCTACGCAGTACCCGATGCCTACGAAAAACTTAAGGAACTGACCCGCGGCAAGGGCATTACACCCCAGGCGTTGCTGGAATTCGTCGACACTCTGGAGATTCCGGAGCAAGCCAAGGCAGAGCTTAAAAAGCTTACCCCAGCAAACTATATTGGTAGCGCCATAGCTCAGGCCAAACGGGTCTGATGTATTTTTTCCAGCAACCCAAGGTGAACCTGCATGACACTGCCACAACCCGACGTACTGCTTGGAGGCATCAGTCCTGAGGTATTCCTGCGTGATTACTGGCAAAAGAAGCCCTTGCTGATTCGTCATGCTTTTCCTGACCTGGAAAATCCTCTTTCGCCTGACGAATTGGCCGGGCTGGCACTGGAAGAAGAAGTTGATTCACGCATCGTTTTGACCGAGGGAGCGACCCCTTGGGAGTTGCGTCGCGGCCCGTTCACCGAGGACGATTTCAAGGCATTGCCCGAGCGCAATTGGACGCTTCTGGTTCAGGCGGTCGACCAGTTTGTGCCGGAAGTCGCTGATCTAATGAAAGCGTTCAGCTTTCTGCCTTCTTGGCGGATTGACGACGTCATGATCAGCTACGCCGCACCCGGAGGTAGCGTCGGGCCACACTATGATAATTACGATGTATTCCTCCTGCAAAGTCATGGCAGACGTCGCTGGATGATCGGCCAGCATTGCGACGACCAGAGTCCCCTGCTCACGCATACTGATCTGCGCATCCTCAGCCATTTCGAGGAGCAGCAACAGTGGGTGCTCGAGCCAGGTGATATGCTCTACATCCCGCCAGGTGTGGCGCACCACGGCATAGCCGAAGACGAGTGTATGACCTGCTCAATTGGCTTCAGAGCGCCCAGCCACCAGGAAATTTTGCTACATTTTACCGACTTTCTAAGTCAGTACTTGGGAGATCATCAACGCTACAGTGATAGCGGCATATTGCCTGCGCCGCAACCTGCCGCAATCGATGATCAGAGTATCGAACGGCTGCAGAGCATCGTGCTCGAGCTGGTCCAGGACAAAACAGCACTGGCGACCTGGTTTGGTCGACATATGACTGAACCGCGCTACCCTGAACTTATTCAGCCCCAGGAGCTACTTCCCGGAACACTGCTCGACGAACTACGCAATGGCTATGGATTGATACGCAATGCCAGCACCCGTCTCGCCTACCGGCTGGAAAGTAAGGATAGTTTGCTGCTCTTCGCAAGCGGCGAGCATTGCGTCCTACCCTCTACCCTGCTGTCTTTAGTTCAACTAATCTGTAATCACGACTATATAGATAGTGAAGCGTTGCTTGCATGGCAACATGATGACGAGGCTTACACATTGCTGGAGCAACTGCTGGCCAAAGGAGACCTCCTGCTGGAGGGAGATGATGAATGAGATCACGATTCGCGTAGCCGACTGGCAAAGCACTGAGGCACTGCGGGATATACGCAGACATGTCTTCATCGATGAACAGAAGATCCCTGAAGCCCTGGAATGGGATAGCGATGATCCGGTCTCTACGCATTTCCTGATGACCAGCGGCGCTGAACACATTGGTACTGCGCGATTGCTCGCTGATGGCCATATCGGCCGAGTTGCTATCTTGCCCGCATGGCGCGGTCAAAAGCTGGGCCAGCAACTGATGCTTGAAATAATGCGGTACGCAGAGGTGCGTGGTATGGATACCCTCTTGCTGTCAGCACAGAGCTACGCGCTGGATTTCTACCACCGTCTGGGCTTTGAGATCTGCTCGGAGGAGTACCTCGAAGCCGGTATAGCGCATTTCGCTATGCGCCGAAGCATCGGGCCAGCCACGCTGACAGAATCAAGTGCCCTGCCACCGATCGAATTCGAGTCGCCTGGCAGTTTCAGTATTTATAACCCTGAAGTTCAACGTGTTCCTCACATTCAAATCCATGAGATGTCCTGGCAGTTAGGGCGGGAACCCGATCTGATCGAGGTCGATGAATCCCAGACAAACGAACATCTGTGCTGGATGCTTGATCAGGCACGACGAAGCGTATTGATTTATGGCGCGGATCAGGCCGTCTGGCTGTTCAATCGCCGAGAGGTCATCCTCAGCCTGGAACGACTCATCGCCCGCCAGCCAAAGGCTCGGATTCGCATACTGCTGCATGAGGCAAGTAAAGTATTCCTGCAAGGTCACAGCCTCCTGAATCTGAGGCATCGATTTCCCAGTTTACTGGACATTCGCAAACAGCATCCCGAACGCACTAAAGCGCCGCATGTGTATATGTTAGTCGATGACAGCGGCATCTTGATGCTGCCCAAATCGACCAGGCGCGAAGGCTTCACCCGCTATAACAGCCCGGATCAGGTTCGACGCTGGAGTGGCACTTTCGACGATCTATGGTCGAGCAGCCAGAGCGACACCGCCATGAGGAGATTTCTGCTATGAGAACTGCTTTTCTATCCAGGATATATCCGCTCTACCTTGCTTTTGCTCTCCTGATGACTGCACACGTACATGCTGCTCCCCAGACTGAAATATTCACTCTCGGCTACAGCATGGCAGACAGTATGATCCTGGCGATCAAACCCATGCTCCAGGAAGACGAGCGTGTATCGGCTTACGGCAATCAACTTATTGTGCGTGCTGAACCTGAACGAATAGAGGAAATACGCGCCTTGCTCGTGGATCTGGATCGCCAACCCGCCCAGTTGCGTATCAGCGTTGCCAACAGCGGCAGCACTACCAGTAGCGGGAGTGGCTTTGAGATAAACAGTCACATCGAAACGGCGGCCGGAGATATCGTCGTCGGTGATCCAAATGGCGGTAATCAGACGCGTATTATTCGCCACGAAACACGAGGCCAAAATGATGGCGTGCGGCGCATAACAGCAAGTGAAGGTTACCCAGTACTGATTCAGTCTGGCCAAAGCGTACCACTGACAAAAACCACGACCGATGCTTACGGCCGCATGATCGAGCAAACCCAATATCGCAATGTAACGCAGGGGTTCTACGCCACAGTAAGACTGAACGGCAACCAGGCCACTATCACCCTCAGTGCGAATAACGACCGCTTGAACCGTAACGACAATCGTATAATCGATATCCAGCAGGCCGATACTGTGGTCACTGGACTCGTCGGTGAATGGATCACTATCGGCGGCCTGGGTGATACCGAGCGCAACAATGATCGGGATATTGGTCGACGTCTTGCTACCCGCAGTCAGAACGAAGGTAGTATCCGGCTTATGGTTGAACGTCTCTAGCAGGCGCTGACATCCTCTCTTTAGTCGTGTAGTAGGTTGAAAAAATCACTACACGCGATTGACTTATTGGCAATCAAGTCGCATCATTGCGTCGCTCCCGCTAGCCAGGGAATCCTTAAGGATTCTCCAGACCATGATCCTTAACCATCGGATCGGTCAGTGTCTCAACAGCCCACAAGGCAGTTCGACGAGGTTGCGACTGGAACGAAGTTGTCCTGAGGGACGGGGAAGCGATTTAACGTCAGTCTGAATGATTGTAATTCCACTGCCCTGCCTTGCGGATACATCATTATCCCCAGGCAAATGCGACCACGCTCGCAGTTGCAGTATCAATCGTTCACCTGCTCACACTCCCCCCTCTCGGCTCTATTTCTTTCAGTCCAGTTCAGACACGCAGCGGTGCGCCGCCCATGCAAGACCTTAAGCATGTGGGTTTTGGGTGAAATATTCGTGCTCAACCAAACGCTAACTTTGAAGGATTGACCATGTCAGCTTATGAAAACGACATCAAGGCCGTTGCCGCGCTGAAAGAATCTGCCGGTAACAGCTGGAGCGCCATCAACCCAGAATCAGTGGCCCGCATGCGCGCCCAGAACCGCTTCAAGACCGGCCTGGACATCGCCAAGTACACTGCAGCGATCATGCGCAAAGACATGGCCGAATACGACGCCGATACTTCTGTGTACACGCAGTCGCTGGGTTGCTGGCACGGTTTCATCGGACAGCAGAAGCTGATCTCGATCAAGAAGCACCTGAAGACCACCAATAAGCGCTATCTCTACCTTTCTGGCTGGATGGTTGCCGCCCTGCGCTCCGATTTTGGCCCGCTGCCTGACCAGTCAATGCACGAAAAGACAGCTGTATCCGGTCTAATCGAAGAACTGTATACCTTCCTGCGTCAGGCTGATGCTCGCGAACTGGACCTCTTGTTCATGGACCTAGATGCCGCACGTGATGCAGGTGACAAATCCAAGCAAGCCGAAGTTCAGGCCAAGATCGACAATTTCGAAACACACGTTGTGCCAATCATCGCCGACATCGATGCCGGTTTCGGAAATCCCGAAGCAACGTATCTGCTTTCCAAGAAAATGATCGAAGCAGGTGCTTGCTGCATCCAGATTGAAAACCAGGTTTCCGACGAGAAGCAGTGCGGTCACCAGGACGGCAAGGTAACCGTACCCCACGAAGACTTTTTGGCCAAGATTAACGCCGTACGTTACGCGTTCCTTGAGTTGGGCGTTGACGACGGTGTTATCGTTGCTCGTACTGACTCGCTGGGTGCCGGCCTTACCAAGCAAATCGCTGTAACCAAGGCGCCAGGTGATCTGGGCGACCAATACAACTCCTTCCTGGACTGCGAAGAAGTGTCAGCTGCCGACATGAAGAACGGTGATGTTGTTCTGAACCGCGATGGTAAGCTGCTGCGTCCAAAGCGTCTGCCGAGTAACTTGTTCCAGTTCCGCGCTGATACCGGCGAAGACCGTGTAATTCTTGATTGCATCACGTCCTTGCAGAACGGAGCTGACTTGTTGTGGATTGAGACCGAAAAGCCCCACGTCGGCCAGATCGCAAAGATGGTCAATCGTATTCGCGAGGTCATTCCTTCCGCCAAGCTGGTTTACAACAACAGCCCATCCTTCAACTGGACTTTGAACTTCCGCCAGCAAGTCTTTGACATCATGGCTGAAGAAGGCAAGGACGTTTCTTCTTACGATCGAGCCAAGCTGATGAGCGTCGAGTATGATGAGACAGAGCTGGCTCAAGTTGCTGACGAGAAGATCCGTACATTCCAGGCAGACGCCTCGCGTGAAGCCGGCATCTTCCACCACCTTATCACCCTGCCGACTTACCACACCGCTGCGTTGTCTACCGACAACTTGGCAAAAGGGTATTTCGCCGAGCAAGGTATGCTGGCATACGTGAAAGGTGTTCAGCGCGAGGAACTGCGCCAGGGCATCGCCTGCGTCAAGCACCAGAATATGGCTGGCTCCGATCTTGGCGACAACCATAAAGAGTACTTCGCTGGCGAAGCGGCTCTGAAAGCAGGTGGCAAAGACAACACGATGAACCAGTTCGGCTGATAGCTGACTGTTGGGCCTCGGTCCAAATGCAATGAAAAGGCCACCTCAGGGGGGCCTTTTTTGTTGCTGCGTGCCCTCCTCAGTGTCTTAGATAAAGTAACTTGAGTACAATGCGCGCTTGTTTTGTACCAGCCCCCTGACGTTAAAGGTTCTAACCGCATGGCTCGCCTTAATCTGGAATTCCCCGATAATCAGTTTTACTTCACTACTCAGCTGACCGTACGCATAACCGATATAAATGCTGGCAAGCATCTCGCTAATGACTCAATGGTGTCCATGATCTCCGAGGCTCGTGCGCGCTTCCTCTATCAGTTCGGCATAGAAGAGGTCAGCGATATAGATACTGGCATTATCGTCACCGATCTAGCCACTACCTATAAGCGCGAAGCCTTTGCCAGGGATGCGCTGATCTTTGAAGTCGGAATGATGGATCTCAACAAGTACGGCGGAGACATTATTTTTCGGATAACCAAGGCCATTGGTGGAGAACTAGTCGCTCTGGCTAAGTCGGGATTTGTGTTTTATGACTTCACGACATCAAAAGTCAGCCCGATGCCTGACGATTTTCGCTTGCGTTTTCCTGGCGTCAATTACATCTGAGCCGTCATTACCAGAATTGCAACAGCCTATAATTCAGGCATAAAAAACCCGGCCTGAGCCGGGTTTTTTTACCAAAGAATCAGTTCTTAACGAACTTCAACTTGAGTTTCAACATCAGCTTCGACGCGACGGTTCATCTGACGACCAGCATCAGTTGCGTTGTCGGCGATCGGACGCTCTTCACCGTAGCCCATTGCATCGATACGTGAAGCATCAACACCTTCGTTAACTAGAGCTTGACGGACTGAAGCAGCGCGACGCTGAGACAAATCCTTGTTATAAGCATCAGAACCGACTGAGTCAGTGTGACCTTCAACGGTGGTAGTAACTGAAGGATAAGTCTTCATGAAATCGGCCAAGCTGTTGATGTCGTCACGATACTCTGGACGAATGCTTGCCTTGTCGAAGTCAAACTTGACATCCAACTCTACGCGTACATTCTGCATTTCAGGAGCAGGAGTGGGCGCAGGAGCAGGTGCTGGTGCAGGTGCCTGGGCAACAGGAGCAGGAGCAACAGCGCCGCCAAAGTTCAGACCCATGCCAACGCCAGCCATCCATTCGGTGTTGCTGGTATCAAAACCGTACATACCGTCAACGCCAGCTTTCACGTAAAAGTTATCGCTCAGGTAGTTTTTCACGCCAACACCGACCAGAGCCATAGTGGTACGGTCATCTGAACTGCCGCCCAAACCGTCCAGCTCCTGGTGACCGAAACCACCGGATACATAAGGACGAATGGCGCCTTCACCGAAGTGATAGATCGCTTCCAGAGTCATTAAGCGACCATCGATATCTTCGCCGGTCAGGTCAGATTCGAGACTATCGCGGTAAGTACCCAAGTTAACGTTCAACAAAACGTCATCGGTAAGGAAGGTACCAATCCCGCCGCCCACCAGAGTGCCGTCGCTCATATCACGGTAGCTATCTGTGAAGTAGCGCTTGGCAAACGCTTCAACTTCAACTGAACCCGCGCCTTGAGCCATGACTGGCATGGTGGAAGCAGCGATTACGGCACCAACAACGATACCCAGAGTGTTTTTCAATTTCATTATTAAATCCCCATCGATCCGTTTAGGACGTTAACTTACGTAAAACGCACGCCGCAGTTTAACATAAATATTCAAAAGCAAATAAATTTAAAATCTCAAAAAGGATTGTCAAGATGTGATCTGAGTTTTTCTAATGCCCTTTTATATCGCATCTTTGTTGCACTAAGACCCATGCGCATGATGTCTGCTATTTCCTGGAACTCCAGCTCCGCAACAAAACGCAATACAAGTATCTCTCGATCCACCTGATTTACATTCACCAAACAACGATCAAGACTGGCACTATCCGTGATTTGATCGGCTTCTAGCTCTCCGGTCTCCTCTTCCTGTGGGTCCAGACTTAATGCATCAAACAACCGTCGCTTACGCTTTTCCTTCCGGTACTGCGTGATACATTCGTTGTAGGTGATGCTATACAACCACGTTTTGAACTTTGCCTTTCCTTCAAACTGACGCAACCCGTGTAAAACTTTGAGCATGACCTCCTGACAAACGTCGTCAGCGTCCCGCTCGTTTCCCAGATACCGTGCACACACATTAAACAATGTGCGCTGGTAACGTCGCATCAGCTCTTCATAGGCAACAGTAGTATGAAAAAGTTCAATATTAGCTCGCTGCACCAGCTCCTCGTCTGAAAGCTCCAGCGGATTGTAACGTGCAGTGTAATTCTGACTAGTCAAAATACAAGTTCATCACTGTTGGAATATCAGTCGGAAAATTCAGCGTGAGACTCGCTCATCGAGCAGAGAGCGGTTCGATACGGACACCAGTTGACCCTGGTCGTCCATAACTTGAGTTTTAACCGTGCCAATCTCCTCAACTACCCCCTCCAGACCTTCCATACGGATACGGTCACCCACCTGGTAAAGTTCGCGCACATAAATTCCCGCTATAATCTGACCCACCACGGCCCGACTACCCAGCCCCAGGGCCAGGGCGGCTGCCAGTCCAAAGGAAACCAGAACGATTGCAATGACTGTATTTAGTAGCTGAGTCTCGATTTGCAGTTGACCAATAGCCAGCGACACCGTAATGATCAGTAGCAAGCCCTGAGCAAACCGACCCAGCCCACTGGCATAATCCACGCCAATCCCCTGTGCAGCGCCACGTACCACGCCGTTACTTAGATGGGAGAGCAATAAGCCAGCCAGAAGGATTAGTGCTGCGCCGAACACCTTGGGCAAATACAGGGTAAATGCATCGAGCGTAGATGAAACCCGGGCTAATCCAAGTGTTTCCGATGCGGACACCACGAACATTAAAACAATAAACCAATAAAGAATTTTGCCGACCAGTGACGAAACCGGTAAGACAATACCGATACGGCCCAATAATTTGGTGACACCTGCCCCGCTCATCAACCGATCCAGTCCCAGCCTTGCGAGTCCTTTACTGGTTAACGTGTCGACTATTTTCGCGACGATGAAACCCAACAGGACAATGAACAGTGCAGCTATCAGATTAGGAATAAAAGAAGCGATGTTATTCCATAATGTTGCCATGCTGGCCACGAAACTCTGGCCCCAGGTTTCAAATTGCATGCTGATTTCTCTAGTCAATAAAGGAATTAGACCGGCTGGCTTTGACTTGGTCTTCGCGGTTGACGGGCCGAGCGTGCCGTAAACCCCGGGCACCCCCTTCGGACACAACCCAGCCCCAGCGTGCAAAAAGGCTGATCAAATCAAGCAGTCCGCCTTGCAGGTGCGCTTTGTGCAGGACACGCTCCAGTCTGGCGTCGTCAACCTCAACGCCATCATCTGCTTGAGAGCCACGCATCAGGGCACGTAAACGACTTTCGATCGGATCTTCCATGGCGTTACTCCGGTTAGCGGTGTCTTAAACAGACGCATGAAAATGAAAATCAGTCACGCGCTCAAGACCCGCTCGCAATCCTTTCAGGCTGGCATCTGCAAGGCTTGTGGAGAAACGATGATGCCGTTGTTGTCGGCATACACATATTCACCTGGCCTAAAAGTGACACCGGCGAAAGTAACCGACACATTCAGGTCACCGATACCACGTTTGTCGGTTTTCATCGGGTGGCTGGCCAAAGCCTGAATACCTAAAGGCGTCTGCGCCAGCACATCCACATCGCGCACGCAGCCGTACACGATAATACCTTCCCAACCATTTTTTGCCGCTTTTTCCGCAAGCATGTCGCCCAGCAGTGCTCGACGCATGGAACCACCACCGTCTATCACCATGACCTTACCCCGACCATCAAGATCTACCTGCTCCTTGACCACCGAGTTGTCTTCAAAACATTTGACGGTAACTATCTGGCCGCCGAAGGAATCGTGACCTCCGAAATTACTGAACATAGGCTCCAACACCAGCACATCGGGATAGGCATCACACAAATCCGGGGTTACATAGTGCATTGCTGTACTCCTTCAGTCGGTATAAGTCTTGGCTATAGCTCAAATCTGATTCTCAGCGAGGAAGAACCAGGTATCCATCACTGAGTCGGGATTAAGCGACACGCTTTCGATTTTCTGGTCCATCAGCCAGCGCGCAAGATCAGGATGATCGGAAGGGCCCTGCCCACAGATACCAATATACTTGTTGGCTGCGATGCAGGCCGAAATTGCCATACTGAGAAGCTTTTTCACTGCTGCATTTCGCTCGTCGAACAGATGCGCAATGATGCCGGAGTCACGATCCAGGCCCAATGTCAGCTGGGTCAGATCGTTGGAGCCAATCGAGAAACCGTCAAAGTGCTCAAGAAACTCCTCGGCCAGCAAGGCGTTTGCTGGTAATTCGCACATCATGATCAGCCGCAGGCCGTTCTCGCCGCGTTTGAGCCCATTTTCAGCAAGCAGTTCAACTACTTGCTGAGCTTCGCCGACTGTCCTGACGAAAGGCACCATTATTTCGACGTTGGTTAGACCCATTTCGTCGCGCACACGCTTCATTGCCCGGCATTCAAGTTCAAAGCAATCGCGGAACGACTCGCTGATATATCGCGAAGCGCCACGGAAACCCAACATCGGATTCTCTTCTTCCGGCTCGTAGAGCCTCCCACCGATCAGGTTGGCGTATTCGTTGGACTTGAAATCGGACAGCCGGACAATGACCTTTTTCGGCCAGAACGCAGCAGCCAGCGTGCTGACACCCTCAACCAGTTTGTCTATATAAAAGCTGATCGGATCAGCGTAACCGGCAATGCGCTTCTCGACACTGTCTTTCACATCCGATGGCAAGCTAGCAAAATTCAACAACGCCTTGGGATGCACTCCGATCATACGGTTGATAATGAACTCGAGTCGCGCCAGACCCACACCCTCGTTTGGCAGGTTGGCAAAATCGAAAGCACGATCGGGATTTCCAACGTTCATCATGATCTTGAACGGAATCTCTGGCATCGCATCAACGCTGTTAGTGCGGATATCAAAGGACAACTGGCCTTCGTAAATCATCCCGGTATCGCCCTCGGCGCAAGAAACCGTTACTTGCTGGCCTTCTTGCAGCAGCGTGGTCGCGTTACCCGTTCCGACTACAGCCGGGATGCCCAGCTCGCGTGCAATGATCGCCGCGTGGCATGTGCGTCCACCGCGGTTAGTCACAATCGCACTGGCGCGCTTCATGACCGGCTCCCAATCAGGATCGGTCATATCTGACACCAGAACATCGCCCGGCTGAACCTTGTCCATTTCCGAAACATTGTGAATGATCCGTACCCGTCCTGCACCAATGCGTTGACCGATCGCACGACCCTCGACCAGAACGGTACCCTTCTCTTTCAGAAGATACCGCTCCATCACATTGACGTTATTCCTGCTTTTGACTGTCTCGGGGCGAGCCTGAACGATATACAGCTGACCATCGTCGCCGTCCTTGGCCCATTCGATATCCATCGGACGGCCATAGTGTTTCTCGATTGTCAGCGCCTGCGTCGACAGATTGGTTACTTCCTCGTCGCTCAGGCAAAAACGCGCACGCTCGGCCTTGTCGACGTCTACAGTCTGCACCGAGCGGCCGGCGCTGGCGTCTGCACCGTAGATCATCTTGATCGCTTTGCTGCCCAGATTCCGGCGCAGAATTGCAGGGCGCCCTGCCTCAAGAGTAGGTTTGTGAACGTAGAACTCGTCGGGATTGACCGCTCCCTGAACCACGGTTTCGCCCAGACCGTATGCTCCGGTAATAAACACAACGTCACGGAAACCGGATTCGGTATCCAGCGTGAACATGACACCGGCAGTCCCGGTCTCGGAGCGCACCATGCGTTGAATACCAGCAGAAAGCGCCACTAGTTTGTGGTCGAAGCCCTGGTGCACGCGATAGGAAATGGCACGATCATTGAACAGGGAGGCAAAGACTTCTTTCGCCGCGTGGATCACGTTGTCTACGCCACGGATATTCAGGAAAGTTTCCTGCTGACCGGCGAAGGATGCATCGGGTAGATCCTCAGCCGTTGCCGAAGAGCGCACTGCTACCGCGAGGTTGTCATTGTCACCTGCCAGTTCGGCAAAAGCGCCACGAATGGCCGCGTCAAGGGCGTCAGGGAAAGGAGCATCCATGACCCATTGACGAATCTGCGAACCTACCCGAGCAAGCTCATTGACGTCCTCAACGTCCAACGCATCAAGCGAGGCGTTGATGCGATCATTCAGACCACTTTGTTCCAGAAAGTCGCGATAGGCCTGTGCGGTGGTGGCAAAACCGCCAGGGACGGAGACGCCGGCGTGAGCCAGGTTGCTGATCATTTCGCCCAGGGAAGCGTTTTTGCCGCCAACCCGCTCAACATCGTCAACACCCAATTGCTCGAAGGACACTACGTACTCTAACAAGGTGATCTCTCCGTAAATTAATCATTTGGCAGCGCTATGGCGCTGGTATCTGGCCGGACTCTCGCAAATGCGCCACAATGCGGCTACCGAGTGAGGGGATGGCATTACCATCCTCCATACTCAGACACCTACATCTTAAGGCCTCGCGCATGAAACGCACCGCTTTTTTCATTTCTGATGGTACCGGTATCACCGCCGAAACGCTTGGCCAAAGCTTGCTTTCACAGTTTGAGAACGTCGAGTTCATCAAGCTGCTTCGACCCTATGTAGACACAGTCGAAAAAGCGCGAGACATGGTACAACAAATCGATGCAGCTGCCGAGCGAGACGGTATCCGCCCCATCATTTTTGATACCGTAGTCAATAGTGATATTCGCAACGAATTGGCTGCATCAAATGGGTATCTGATCGATATTTTTTCCACTTTTCTGGCGCCGCTTGAGCAGGAAATTGGTGATGGTTCATCCTACTCCGTGGGTAAATCCCACTCGATGCAGCACAGTGGTTTATACAAGGATCGGATCGATGCGGTGCACTATGCAATGGACAATGATGACGGTGCACGAACGGAACATTACGATCGTGCCGACATCATTCTTGTCGGTGTTTCCCGGTGCGGCAAGACCCCGACTTCACTCTATCTCGCTCTGCAATCGGGCATCCGCGCGGCCAACTACCCTTTGACGGAGGAGGACATGGAGCGCTTGCAACTGCCCGCACCCCTCAAGGCTCATAAGCACAAACTATTCGGCCTGACCATCGACCCTGACCGGCTGACCAGTATTCGACATGAGCGTCGTCCAAACAGTCGTTATGCCAGTTTTGGTCAATGCGAGTTCGAAGTTCGCGAAGTGGAAAGCCTGTTCCGCCGAGAGAACATTCCGTTCGTTAATACGACCACTTTTTCCATTGAGGAAATTTCCGCAAAAATTCTGGTGGAAATGGGTATTGAGCGGCGTCTTAAATAACTAGCGTTAGCCTAGGCATGCTGGCGTCGTCAATCGGGCTATATACTCGGTTACATTTCGTGAATCGCACATGCCGTCGGTATTATTGCGCGGCGTTAACCTTTCGCTGACAATCAACTATCAGGTCCGTACTGTTAAATTTTCTGGAGGCTCCATGCTACGATTTCGTATCTCGTTTCTGCTTAGCTGCATGACGCTGGGTTCCGTGGCTTACGCAGCTGACTCGGTTGCGATTGATGTCTACCGAGACCCCAATTGCGGCTGCTGCTCAGCCTGGATCGAGCATCTGAAGGAAAATGGTTTTGCGGTGACAGATCACCTGGAAAACAATATGAGTCAAGTCAAACAGCGTCTGGGCGTACCCGGCGAACTAGTTTCATGTCACACCGGCGTCATTGACGGTCGCTTTGTGGAAGGGCATGTGCCGGCTGCAGATATCTTGCGTATGCAACAAAGGCCCGGAATACTTGGACTTGCTGTACCGGGAATGCCTGCGGGTTCACCCGGCATGGAAATGGGCGATCGCGTCGATGCCTACAAGGTTGTTGCGGTAGAAAAAGAGGGTGCTCAAGTAACCTTCAGCAATTATCCCTGAGCGATCAACGCCCAAAACGGGCGAACTTGCTGCACGACGTCAATGACGCCGTGCTTGTTTCGGAGTGGATTGGTGGTGACTTTCGATGTCGCTTAACGGGCAAATGACATGTTTGTTACGCCCCGCATCCTTCGCCTGATAAAGACACAGATCTGCCTCATGCATCCAAGCCTCCACACTGGAGTGATGGTTAAGCATGCTGCCACCAATCGACACCGTAACCGAGCCTCCAGGGCTTTTTAATTGCTCAGCTACTCTTGACCTCAGCTGATTAGCCGCCGTTTCCAACCCCTCACGGGAGAGCTTTGGAAGTAACAACACAAATTCTTCCCCGCCCATACGAAAGAAGCGATCTGACTGTCTGCAGTTCTCACGGATAATACGGGTGAAATCGATCAGAATCTGATCGCCGGCCTTGTGTCCGTATCGATCGTTCACATCCTTGAAACGATCAAGGTCCAGTACAAGCAGCCCATAGCGGGTTTCATCTCGATGATGCTCAGCGAACGCAATATCCAGTTCAGTATCCATTGCACGACGATTACCTACCCTGGTAAGGGGATCCAGGGCGGCCAGTTCGATTAACTGTTCGCGCTGACGCCGGCCTCTATAAGCGAAAACGGCAGCAAAAAAACTGGCTATCAGGGAAGTAACGAAGAACGAGGTCATCTGGTAATGACTCTCGAAAACAACGTCCGGGTTCAAATATCCATAAATACAGATAATAAAGAGCGCGGACAGCGTTGCCATGGCACTTTGCAAAGGGGGAACAACAAAAAAATTAAACAATATCAGGGTATAAAACCAGAACAACCCATTAACGCCCAGCTTGATCGTTACTAGACAGGCCCCGGCTGAATACACAATCGCCAGAAACTGACCCGGCCGCAGGGTATTGCCGGTTCGCCATGCGTAAAGTACTGCCAGCGCGGTACTGCCGACCATGAAAGCGTCCACTATTCCGACCAGCAGACTACCTTCCAACAGACGATATACAATATAAGGTGAGATTCCAATGAGGGCGCAAAGCCCAACAAGAGTGATGATGGATAACTGAAAATCATCTTTCAGACGCATCCAGAGATTGTGCATAGGACTTTTGCCTGCATATTTTTATTGTGCAATTGGACCAAAGTCCCGGATTCGTTCGCAATGCGAACAGTACATCCAGACACACTCTGCTACAAGAGGCGCACGCGGAGCTTTTTTAATTGTCTCGGGGCGAGACGATCATCAAGGATTAGGCGAGGACTGATACTTGACCCCCTCACCGGTGACGTCACGATTTATCGGGTGCGCTTTTCGGCGGTATCCTTAATACGTTTAACCATCGCTTTCAGGCCATTTCCACGAGTCATGCTCAAATGCTTGAGCAGGTTCAGTTCGGCAAAGTAGTGCTCGATGTCAAAGTCCAGAATGTCCTGGGGTGTCTTTCCATTATAAGCAGCCAAAACCACGGCCAAAAGACCTTTGACAATGAATGCATCGCTGTCGGCATCGAAAAACAAACGCCCTTCGCGTTCGTCACTCAACAGCCACACCTGGCTCTGACAACCGCGCACGATATGTTCGTCGGTGCGCTGCGAGTCATCCAGAGGCGGTAGTTCCCGTCCAAGGTCGATAATGTATTTGTAGCGATCTTCCCAGGTGTCAAAGAATGACAGCGTATCAATGATGTCGCCACTCGTGACTTCAGTGCCAAACTGACTCATGCGATGCGTTTCCTCAAAAAAACATACCGGTGGCGAGTTGCGCTTCTTCGCTCATCATCTCACGGGACCATGGTGGATCGAATACCAGATCGACTTTCACAGTCTCGACATTGGGTACCCTGCGTACACGGTATTCCACGTCGCCGACCAAGACTGGACCCATGCCACAAGCGGGAGCAGTCAGGGTCATGCGAATATCCACCTGATGCTGTTCCGGATCGATGACCACTTCGTAGATCAGCCCCAGGTTAACCAGATCCACCGGTATTTCAGGATCGTAGACCGTGCGCAACGCTTCCCATACCTGCTCTTCACAGATGCGATCGTCGGTCGCCTGGGGGAAACTCAAGAGCTCCGGCTCAAGACCCAGGTTAGCGGCATCAGTGCCATCAACCCGAACCATTTGACCATTGTAAGTAACGGTATAATTGCCCCCCAGAGCCTGGGTGATGGTTACAAATGTATCTTTGGGAATAGTCAGCGGTGTGCCATCCGGAACCCTGCGCGCCGGGCAATCAGCCTGCGCAACCACCATACGTCTTTCCATGTCCAGATCTGCCTTAATTCACGCTGAAGCTTTCGCCGCAACCACACTCGTCGACGACATTGGGATTAATAAACCGGATCTGGCGATTAATACCTTCCTTGACCAGATCGATCTGCGTCCCACTAATAACAGACAGGCTCTCAATATCGACAAACAGCTCTATCTGATCATCTAGCTGAAAATGCAGGTCATTCTCGACACCCTTCTCGACCATATCGATCACGTATCTAAAACCGGTACAGCCACTTTTTTTGACACTAAGCCGCACTGCACGCCCGGGTTGAGTTTGCAGCTGGCTGCGGAAATGCTCCAGCGCAGCGGGTGTAACTGTCACCACCTGACTGACCGGATCAAAGGATTCAACGCTCATGCATGACTCCTATAAGAACTGTCTAACCTTGGCCAATGCGTCGAACAAACGATCAACGTCGGCGAAGGTATTGTAAATACTGAAGCTGGCACGCACGGTGCCAGGAATACCGAACTGATCCATTATCGGCTGGGCACAGTGATTGCCCGTGCGAACCGCCACTCCCTGTTGATCGAGCAACATGCCCACGTCGTGAGGGTGCGCACCATCAAGCAAGAAACTCATCACTGCCGTCTTGTTCTTCGCTGTGCCGACCAAACGCATGCCTGGTGTGTCCAGCGCTCTCTGCTGCGCATAGGCAAGCAAAGCATCTTCGTGAGCCGCCGCCGCTTGACGATCCAGACCCAGCACATAATCTACTGCGGCCCCCAGAGCGATAACGCTGGCAATGTCGGGAGTACCCGCTTCAAACTTGTACGGAAGCTGATTATATGTCGTACCGTCAAAGCTGACTGACTCGATCATCTCGCCGCCGCCTTGGTATGGATTCATGCTTTCAAGCAACTCCCGACGGCCATACAGCACACCCAGACCAGTCGGCCCAAACAGCTTGTGGGCGGAAAAGACATAAAAATCACAATCCATCGCCTGCACGTCTATTGCCCAGTGGCTGATCGCCTGTGCTCCATCCACCAGGCAAAGAGCACCGTTCTCGTGGGCTAACTGCACAATATCGGCAATCGGATTGATGCTGCCGAAGGCGTTGGATACGTGCCCGCACGCCACCATGCGCACACGCTCATCAAGCATATCGGCGAAGGCCTTCATATCGATGGTACCTGTGGGGTCCACCGGAATCGCTTCTACCGTGGCGCCGGTCTCGCTGGCAACCATCTGCCAAGGAACGATATTGGAATGGTGCTCCATAGCCGAAACCAGTATCCGATCCCCCTTTTGCAGGTTCGCCCTACCCCAGCTCGCGGCAACCAGATTGATGCTTTCGGTAGTACCACGTGTCCAGATAACCTGACACGCCTCAGGTGCATTGATAAATTGCGCTACTTTGTTGCGAGCCGCTTCAAATTTTTCAGTCGCACGCTCAGCCAATGCGTGGGCACCACGGTGCACGTTACTATTGTCCTGCTGGTAATAGTCAACAATGGCCTGAATAACAGCCTGGGGCTTTTGCGTGGTCGCCGCGTTATCCAGATAAACCAGTGGATGCCCGTTAACCTCCTGATGCAAGATCGGGAAGTCTGCCCGTACCTGTTCGACATCGAACATGGCAGTTGTTTTCAGTGCCGTATCAGTCATAGGCCAGTTGTCCTATTTTGCTGCTCTCGCGACCAAATAATTCGGCCAGGCGCGGACGCAGGAAGCGCTGTATTGCAGGTTCCGGCACCTCGTTCAGCAGTTCGTTAATAAAGCCGAAGCTGAGCATACTCATAGCCTCGGCTTGTGATACGCCGCGACTCTGTAAGTAGAACAATGAGGTCTCGTTCAACTGACTGATAGTCGCACCGTGAGCGCAGCGCACATCATCGGCATAGATTTCGAGCTCGGGTTTGGTATTGATCTCGGCAGTACGCGAGGTCAGCAGGTTCTTGTTACTCAGCTCTGCCAATGTTTTCTGGGCGTGGGGGTGAATATGAATGCGCCCATTGAATACCGCCTTGGATGAGTCTCCAACAATTCCGCGAAAGACTTCATTCGTCGTGCAATGGGGTACGCAATGTTCGACATTGGTGTGGTAGTCGATCAACTGCTTGTTGCGCGGCAGATAAACACCGTGCAACTCCAGGTGGGCTCCTTCGCCACGATGGTTCACTTGATAATCGATACGCTTGAGACGACTACCTTGGGCAATGGTGAAGCCATAGAAGCGCGCCGAGCGGTGCAGATCAACATGCACTCCGCCCACGTGCAGCAAGTCTTCCTGTTCGAGATTGATACGGTAATGCTGGATCTGGGCATTGTCGCCCACGACAACCTCGGTCAGGCAGTTAACGAAACCATTTTGCTCTACTTCGCTAGATACGTAGTGCTCAATCACTTCAGCCTGGCTGTTCTCTTCGAGCACAACCAACACCCGCTGGTTGCTGATGAGCGGCTTGTTGCCCGGGGTTGAGACATTGATGATATACACCGGTTTGGCCAACTTTTCGCCGCGCGGCACGTGGACCAGCAAACCATCGGCAGCCCAGGCATTACTTAAGGCTGCAAACAAATGCCGACCGGCATCTACCACTGCACCCAAATGTTCCTGAACCAGTGCTTGCTGATCGGCATCGACATCTGCAAAACGCACGATACCCTTGGGCAGCTCGCTGGACTCGGCAGCCAAAAACTGACCATTAACAAAGATAAGTCTGGTCGCATCGAGATCGTCGATCAGCTCTATATCATGCGTCCAATCAACGCCCTCGGAAGAACCCCAGGAACCTTTCGCAGCACTCTGCAGCGGGGTCAATGGTGTGTACTTCCAATGCTCGGTCTTGCGACCAGGCCAAGGAGCAGCAGACCAGCTATCCGCGCCCTTGCGGCGCAGAGTGCCTAGCCACTCCGGGCTATTTTGCTGGGCAGCTAGTTCAAGCGCCCTGTTCTGAAAATCCGTCATGGTTATCAGGCCACCTCTTCTTCAAGCCAGGCATAACCCTTGGCTTCGAGCTCCAGAGCCAAGCTCTTGTCACCGGATTTAACAATCTTACCGCCGGCCAGTACGTGGACATGGTCAGGCACGATGTAATCCAGCAGACGCTGGTAATGGGTCACTACGATAAAACTGCGTTTACCGTCGCGCAGGCTGTTCACGCCATCGGCTACCAACTGCAGGGCATCGATATCCAGCCCGGAGTCGGTTTCGTCAAGAATGCACAGATCAGGCGCAAGCAACATCATCTGCATCAGCTCATTGCGCTTTTTCTCGCCACCAGAAAAGCCCTCGTTAACGCCGCGCTTGAGAAAGCTGGCAGGCAAGTCAACGCGCTTGCTGGTTTCCCGCGCTAGCTTCATGAAGTCAATCGCCGAAAGCTCAGGCTGGCCAGCATGTTTACGGCGGGCGTCCAACGCGACTTTCAGAAATTCCATATTGCTGACCCCAGGAATTTCCACCGGGTACTGAAAAGCCAGAAAGAGCCCTTCGCGGGCACGCTCTTCAGTTCCCATTTCGAGCAGATCCCTGCCCTTGTATACAATAGAACCGGCGGTTGCCTCGTAGCCCGGGCGACCTGCCAGCACGTTGCCAAGTGTACTTTTGCCAGACCCATTAGGACCCATGATTGCATGCACCTCACCCGGCTTGATCTCGATATTCAGGCCCTTGAGGATATCTATTTGCTCAACTTTAGCGTGCAACCCTTTGACTGATAACATATTTAACACCCGATAACTGTGAGAAATTAATACATCTGAAGCAAGCTGAATGTCGGGATTAGCCCACCGAACCTTCCAAACTGACTTCAAGCAATTTGCCTGCCTCAACCGCGAACTCCATCGGCAATTCTTTGAACACTTCTCGGCAAAAGCCGTTGACGATCATCGAGATTGCCTTTTCGGCGTCCAGTCCACGTTGCTGGCAGAGAAACATCTGGTCATCACTGACTTTTGACGTGGTTGCCTCATGCTCAACTACTGCGGTCGGATTGCGACTCTCAATATAGGGAAAGGTGTGCGCACCGCAGCGATCGCCAATCAATAACGAATCACACTGCGTAAAGTTGCGCGCACCATCAGCGCCCGGGTTAAAGCGCACCAGACCGCGATATGAACTGTTGCTCTGCCCCGCGGAAATACCTTTGGCGATGATCGTGGACTTGGTGTTCTTGCCTATATGAATCATTTTGGTGCCGGTATCGGCCTGCTGGAAGTTGTTGGTCAGCGCAACTGAATAGAACTCACCTACACTATTGTCGCCCTTGAGAATGCAGCTGGGGTACTTCCAGGTGACCGCCGAACCCGTTTCGACCTGCGTCCAGGAAATCTTGGCGTTGGTATGACAGATACCGCGCTTGGTAACAAAATTGTAGATTCCACCCTTGCCTTCTGCGTTCCCCGGATACCAGTTCTGCACAGTCGAATACTTGATGGTGGCGTCATCCAGAGCAACCAGCTCAACGACTGCGGCATGCAACTGATTTTCGTCACGCATGGGTGCCGTGCAGCCTTCAAGGTAACTTACGTGGGAACCTTCTTCGGCAATAATCAATGTGCGTTCAAACTGCCCAGTATTCATCTCATTAATGCGGAAATAGGTGGACAACTCCATCGGGCAACGAACACCCTTTGGAATGTAGACAAATGAGCCATCGGAGAAAACAGCACAGTTCAGCGCCGCATAGTAGTTATCCTTCTGCGGAACCACACTACCTAAATACTTCTTGACCAGTTCAGGGCAGCGATGAACCGCTTCACTGATCGGGCAGAAAATCACACCCGCTTCTTCCAGCTTTGCGCGAAAGGTAGTTACCACGGAAACAGAATCGAATACCGCATCGACTGCCACACCCGCGAGCATCTCTTGTTCATGGAGTGGAATACCCAGTTTTTCGTAGGTAGCAATCAACTCAGGATCTACCTCCGCAAGGCTCTTGGGTTTGTCCGCCATGCTCTTGGGGGAAGAAAAGTAGGAAATCGACTGGAAATCAATCTCAGGGTAATGCACATGAGCCCACGTGGGCTCCTCCATCTCCTGCCAGGCTCGGAACGCTTTAAGGCGCCATTCAAGCAACCACTCGGGCTCGCCCTTGGTTTCGGAAATGAAGCGCACTACGCTTTCATTAAGGCCAGGAGGCAGAGTGTCGGATTCGATGCTGGAGTGAAATCCAGCGGCGTAATCTTGCTTGATAAGGCTTTCGACTTGTTCAGTCACGGTATCACCTCAGTCAGGCAACGGATGGTCTAAGCCATCGGTTGCTGCTTGTTTCAGGCAGCAGCGCCTTGGCCGATGATGGCGGGCACTGCATGAATCGGACGGTTCTGATGACCGTTTTAAATAATGCGTTCCAGTGTTGAGGTTTTATGCATCGCAGCACTGATACCACTACTCTGGTCTTGACGTACCCGCACACGCTGGATGTCATCACGCGACACCAGGTCAGCCAGGCTTATATCGCTAAGAAAATCGTGTAACCTTTCGCTCAAATCAGACCAAAGATGATGAGTCAGGCAAATTTCACCCTGCTGGCAGTCACCGCGGCCCAAGCAGCGTGTGGCATCCATGGAGTCGTTCACCGCTTCAACAATCTGAGCGACACTAATAGCTGTTGGGCCACCAGCGAGGCGATAGCCACCACCTGGGCCCCGTACGCTCTCAACCAACTGGCAGCGACGTAGCTTGGCGAAAAGCTGCTCCAAGTATGAAATGGAGACGCCTTGGCGCTGTGAAATATCTGCCAGCGTGATCGGCCCCTGATTCTCATGCAGAGCCAAATCAAGCATTGCAGTTACCGCGTAGCGGCCTTTCGTTGTCAGTCGCATTAGCAATTCCGAGCTGGTTGGACATGCGGTAACTATGCAATAGCCAAGCGTTTTAGTCAAGTATTAGCTGCCCTTGATAATGCCCGCAAGCCGGCCATTGCAGGGCTTTTTCCCCTCATTTAGAAGGTATGACTCGTGCGCCCATTGCCCGCCGCAACAGGCTCTAAACCGTAGATTCCCATTAGCAATATCAGAACAAACGATGTTCTGTCATCAGCGGCGAATTGATTACACACAAAGTGGCTGATGAATCAGGGCTGACAATGCTATGGTCGCTGTGACATTCAAAGCGCACCCAAACATGTATAGGAGTCCATCAATGAGTCACCACCACGAATTCTTCATTAACGGCAAGTGGGTCCAGCCCAAGGGCGACAGAACAATCGATGTTATTAACCCAGCTACCGAGCAAGTTGCCGCCACCATTGCCTTGGGTAACAAGGAAGATGTTGATCTGGCTGTGGAAGCCGCTCGCAATGCCTTTGTAACCTACTCCCAGACCACCCGTGAAGAGCGCATTGCGCTGCTCGAGAGAGTGATGGAAGTCTTCATGAAGCGTCTGCCGGACATCGCAGAGGCTATTTCTATTGAAATGGGCGCGCCAGCCAAGCTTGCCAAGACCGCTCAAGCCCCCTCGGGCATTGGCCATTTTTCAGCTGCACTGGACGCCCTCAAGGAATTCAAGTTCGAAGAAGAAATCGGCACCACACTCGTCGTCAAGGAACCTATTGGAGTTTGCGGCCTGATCACTCCATGGAACTGGCCAATGAACCAGATGACCTGCAAGGTCGCCCCTGCTCTGGCGACCGGTTGCACCATGGTACTCAAGCCCTCCGAAGTAGCACCGTTGTCGGCTTTGATTCTAGCCGAAGTGCTTGAAGAAGCGGGTGTTCCTGCCGGTGTTTTCAACTTGGTCAATGGCGACGGTCCAACGGTTGGCGCGGCCATGTCCGCACACCCTGGTATCGACATGATGTCCTTCACCGGATCCACTGCCGCTGGCCGTATGGTTATGAAATCAGGCGCTGACACCATCAAGCGCGTCGCACTGGAGTTGGGTGGCAAGTCCGCAAACATTCTGCTTGATGATGTGGATTTCGAGAAAATGGTCGGCCACGCGGTGATGTCCTGTATGAATAATACCGGGCAGTCCTGTAACGCGCCGACCCGTCTGCTGGTACCCAAAAGCCGAATGGACGAAGTGGCTGCTATTGCTAATGGCGTGGCTGCCACGGTCGTAGCTGGTGATCCGAATGCCAGCGATACAGTAATCGGTCCGGTTGCTTCCCAGGCCCAGTGGAACAAGATACAGAGCCTGATTAAAGATGGCATCGAGGAAGGCGCTAAGCTAGTCACCGGTGGACCAGACCGCCCCCAGGGACTTGACACAGGTTTCTACGTCAAGCCCACTGTGTTCAGCCATGTCACTAACGAAATGACCATTGCCCGCGAAGAGATCTTTGGACCGGTACTCTCGATCATCGCCTATGAAGATGAGGAAGACGCTGTGCGTATCGCCAACGATACGGTTTATGGTCTTTCGGGTTATGTATCCTCTGCCAGTCTCGATCGCGCGCGCAACGTCGCTCGCCGTATTCGTACCGGCATGGTGCACCTTAACGGCGCAGCCCTGGATAACAAGGCGCCGTTCGGTGGCTACAAGGAGTCGGGTATTGGCCGCGAGTGGGGCCACTATGGCTTCGACGATTTCTTGGAAGTCAAGTCGATCTTTGGTTACAACGTCGCGGCTAAGTAATAGAGCGGCCGGGTAATTCCGGCCCGTTTTATTACGCGCGAGACAAAAGCCAGCCTGTGCTGGCTTTTTTGTGCTCACTGTTCAAACTTTCCGATCTGCTAACTTATCTGGAATAAGGTGTTCCGGCACCCAGCGCAGAAAAACGCTCATACCGAACAACTCAACCAGCGACTGCATCACGATCACTACCGCAGCTGCGCTCCAGCCCCCCGGCAACGCCAGCGCCAAGGGCAGCATCACAAAGGAGTTACGGGTAGCCAGACTGAAAACCAAGGTCCGACCCGTGCGTGGAGACAAGTTCAGCGCTCTACTGAGCAATAGACCAACCCCTGCAGCCGCCACAAGATAGACAATAAATACAAGCAACACGGGCCATAGAATAACTATTTCACTGGTCACGATACCGACCTGTGAGGCCGCAATCAGAAAAACGACTATGGCCAAAAGAGGGATTGGAAACCAGGCCAAAAACGGAAAAATCGGTTTGACCGCGAGCTTCTTTAGCGCAACACGCTGCAGGATCCAGGCAAGGAGCAGCGGCAGGATAATCAACCCGAAAAAGGCTGGCAGTAATCGATCGGCGTAAGCAATTTCAACAAGCGTATCGCCGAGCAATAACCACAAATAAAAAGGGAGCAGGATTAACTGCATGAGCAGCAGTATCGGCGTTGCAGCAACTGCATGACCAGTATCACCCCTACCCAGAGAAGTAAAAGTAATAAACCAGTCAGTACAAGGAACCAGAAGGACCAGTAGCACCCCTAGTTGAATGGCTGGTGCGTCCGGGGTTATATGCAGCAAAAGCCAGACGACTGCCGGCATAAAAATGAAGTTGCCGACCACTAGCGCAGCGATGAATCGTGCATCAACAAACGCCAAGCGGATATTTACCAAGGGGATCTGAGTAAAGGTCGCAAAGAGCAGAACGCCAATTAAAAACCACAGCGCTGAGTCCCAATTAACCGTCCATAGCGGTGCGCTCCAACCAGCCACTAAACCGAGGACAATAGCTGACAGATAGATCCAGACTTGATAACGCTCGAGGGTGTCACGCATCGGAAGTCCTTGGTGCGCCAGGGAGATTAAAGTGCCCTGAACGTTTCCAATTATGCAGGAACGTTCAGATTTTTCCCCGGCGTCCAAAAAACGCAAAAGCGTTCTTTTACCCCAGCGACTTGATGGCTTCAATCATCTGCGCCATCACCTTCTGCGCATCGCCGTAGACCATCGAGGTGTTATCGGCATAGAAAAGCTCGTTCTCAACACCGGAGTACCCCTTACCCTGGCCCCGTTTGACCACATACGCGGTTTGCGCCATGTCCACGTTGAGGATCGGCATGCCGTAGATTGGGCTCGACTTGTTGGTGCGCGCTGCAGGGTTCACTACGTCGTTGGCTCCCAACACAATGGCAACATCAGCCTGGGCGAAGTCCTCGTTGATTTCTTCCAGATCGAAGATGATGTCGTAGGGTACACCTGCTTCAGCCAGCAGCACGTTCATGTGCCCCGGCATGCGTCCCGCTACCGGGTGAATTGCGAAACGGACATCGACGCCCTGCTTCTGCAATAGCTTCACGAACTCGTATAGTTTGTGCTGGGCTTGCGCCACGGCTAAACCATAACCGGGAACAATGATCACCTTGTTAGCATAATACATCGCGATAGCCGCATCGGATGCTTCAGCGGCCTTCATACTACCTTCGATTTCAGAATCTCCACCATCACCCGTCTCGCCAAACTGGCTAAAGATGACATTGGACACTGGCCGATTCATGGCTTTGGCCATCATCAGGGTGAGCAGCGTACCCGCGGATCCGACGACAGTACCGGCGATAATCATGGCCGGGTTCTGCAATACAAAGCCCTCGAATGCTACCGCCAAACCGGTGAAGGCGTTGTAGAGAGAAATCACTACCGGCATATCCGCTCCGCCGATCGGATTGGTCAGCATGACGCCCAGCACCAGTGAAACGACGAAGAAGATCGCCACAAGCGTGATGGACACTTCACCGGCCAACCCTGCGGTAGTAATCGCAGCACCCATGGCCAGCGCAAGGAAGAACAATGTGGCGTTGATGACTTGCTGGCCGGGTAGACGAATGGTTTTGTTGATGCGGCCATCGAGCTTGGCCCAGGCGATCATGGAACCCGAAAGCGCCACAGCACCAATAAGACCGCCGAGAACAGCAAGTATCGTTACCACTACGCCATGGGATTGGGCATTTCCCGAAAACAACTCGATTGCGGCGATTGCTGCCGCGGCACCACCACCCATGCCGTTGTACAGCGCAACCATTTGCGGCATATCAGTCATTGCTACTTTCTTGCCGCTATACCATGCCCAACCAATACCTATAACCAGTGCAATGATAACCAGCGACAAGTTGACCCAGACATGCGGCTGGGCTTTCTCATTGACGTCCAGCCCGTAAAGAAAAGCAACGGCGACTGCCAGAACCATACCCCAACCGGCAACCATGATACCGGACCGGGCAGTCACCGGGCTCGCCATGCGCTTGAGACCGTAAATGAACAACAGGGCCGCGATAAAATAGGCCGCTTCAATAATCAGCGTTGTATCCATGACCTATTCCTTGTCCGTCGAAGTGGTTTTGTCCGCGCGCTTGTCACTCATTTTGAACATTTGCAACATCCGTTCAGTCACAACGTAGCCTCCCGCGGCATTACCTGCACCGAGCAGCACACCGAAAAAGCCAATGACCTGTTCAAGCGGTGTAGAGGCATTCAGCAGAGCCCACATCGCACCCACGACAACGATGCCATGGATGAAGTTGGAGCCGGACATCAGCGGCGTGTGCAGAATAGCCGGCACACGACCAATGATTTCATAGCCGGTAAAGGCTGCCAGCATGAATATGTACAGGGCAACAAACCCGGTAATCGTGGTTGTAGCGTCCATGGTCACTCCCCAGGTGTTGTGTCGGCTGCCTTTTTGGCAGCTTCATTGATGATATCGCCGTCATGGGTCAATACCGCGCCGGCAAGAATCTCGTCATCCCAATCGATGCTGAGTTCGCCGTCCTTGACCATCAGGCCGATCAAGGCGAGCAGATTGCGTGAATACAGTTCGGAGGCGTGTTCGGCCAGGTGGCTAGGGATGTTCAGTGGAGCCACGATGGTTACCGGTCCGACTTCGACTGTGTCACCCGGCTCAGTAAGTGGCGTGTTACCGCCCCCTTCCGCAGCGAGATCGATAATAACTGAGCCGGGCTTCATGCCGAGAATCTGGGCTTCACTGATAATTTTCGGGCTAGGTCGGCCAGGAATCGAAGCCGTGGTGATGACCGCGTCGGCGTTCTGGATGTGCCGGGTGAGCACTTCATCTACCTTGTTCTGCTCTTCGGAGGTCAGTTCGCGGGCATAACCGCCCTCACCACTAGCCGATACACCGGTATCAACGAACTTGCCGCCTACCGACTCCACCTGTTCCTTCACTTCGGGCCGAACGTCGTAGCCTTCCACTATGGCACCAAGGCGCTTGGCGGTAGCCAGGGCTTGCAAGCCAGCAACACCGGCTCCCATTACAAGAATGCGCGCAGGGCGCAGCGAGCCTACGGCGGTCGTCATCATCGGCAAAATACGGTTTAGGTTGGTCGCCGCCAGCAAGGCCGCATAATAACCGGCCAGAGCGGCCTGGGATGACAACGCGTCCATCGCCTGAGCCCGCGTGATACGTGGCACCAACTCCATCGCGAAACAGGTGATTTTGTTGTCGCGCAGCGCGCGTACAATTGGCATTTCACGATGAGCGTAGACGAAACAACAAAGCACGGTGCCCGGCTTCATCTGTTCAATTTCGGCAAGCGTTGGAGGTTGGACGCGAAAGATCAAATCCACATCGGCAGGTGGCTCAGCGACGTTAACGCCTGCTTTTTCATAAGCCAGGTCCGGAATACGCGCAGCCCCACCGGCACCCGGTTGCATATTGATTGCAATCCCCAGCTTGAGGAGCTTTTCGGCCACCGCTGGAACCAGGGCGACGCGTTTTTCATGCAGCCGGGTTTCCCCGGGGACGAACAACTGAACAGACATGGCAGGTCCTTCGCAACAAAAGATGGCCTATCATAGACCATCGTCTGGGTTATTAGCGATAGGCTGCACTGTTGTGCGGCAGAGACTGTGCTCAAGCAGGCTGAAGTTCGAACTCTTTAGCGACCTGCTCCATAAGCACGGCGTTATTATGTTGCCAAGGATGAAAATCATTCCGATAAAAATCACGGTACGCAGGGATCAGGCGGGTAAAGAATCCCTGACGACCCCATAGCCAGAGCATACCCTTGCACCATACCGAAAGCGTCAGCTTGCCATCTTTTTTAAGCATATGCAGAGTGCCCTTGGTCACGTCCTTGAGGAAAAAGAAAGTGGCCTGACGCATGGCCCTGCGCAAAATCTTGCGGTCGCCGCAGACCTGCATGTAAACATCGAAAGCAACCGCCTTATGCTCGGTTTCCTCTAGAGCGTGCCAGCGCCATAGTTTTTGCATTTCCGGGCTCGCTTGAGCCAACCATTGCGGCTCGCTGAGCAAGGCGTTGGCCAGAATCGCAGTGAAATGCTCCATCGCTACTGTGCCAGCGAGCTGGCGCTCTGCAGAAAATTGTTTCTGAACGAAACGTATCCGCCGTTTGACTGGCATTTCCAAACGATCGATGTTGTACCCCAACGCCCGCAGGCGGTTGTTGTAATCAATGTGCTCACGGCTGTGATGCCCTTCCTGGCCGATAAAGCCACTAATTTGCTCGAGCAGCACTGGATCCTTTATCTGGGCCCGGAACGGCCTGACCGAGTCGATGAAATAGCGTTCACCATCAGGAAACAGGACGGACATTGCATTGAAAAAATGCGTTTTGAACGGATCATTGCTGTGCCAGTGCCGAGGCAGCGGATCCGGCAAACCAAAATCCATGCGGCGTGGACGAATCTTGAGGTCGACGGGTGTGAGGCTCATGACAACTCCTAATGCAAGCTGGGCAGAGTGCCCTTCATTTTTATGGATAAAAACAATATAGGCTGACATAGTGTCAAAAGACAGGTCGGATACAGCCATTTGTAGCTGTGTTTGTGGCAATAATCGAAGAAATTCAGGGCCAAAATGGCACTTTGCACCAACCCATCTAGGGTTAAAAAGTATGTCTTGCGAACCGACCGACCAAGGATGAGCTATGACCGCCATAATCGATTTTCTCAACACCATTTTCTGGGGTTAGATCATCATTTACAGACTGCTGGCCGTTGGCGTGTTCTTCACGATCCGGCTGGGCTTCCTGTAATTCGTCAATTTTGGTGAGATGATCCGGGCCATCAAGTGATCACGCGAAAGTGACTCATCCGGGACTTCTCCCTTCCAAGCGCTGGCAACCAGTCTGGCATCACGAGTAGGCACGGGTAATCTGGCGGGCTTCACGGCTCTGCGCCTGGCTGCTCTGGGCATGGTTGTCTGGGAATCCATACAGGCAGTATGGACTGTGTTCAATGTAGCTGACGCCTTGATGAGGCTTATGGCAACCATCAATCTGATAGCCATCGTGCTGCTGTCTGGCACTGTTGCGAAACTGACCAAAGACTATCTGGCGCAACGTGAACAAGGTCTCGTGCCTACGTTCAAGGCAAAAGACTTCCCTGAGATGCACGATATATGGTGATAGCTACTCACGATTAGAGCATTGTTACAGTGGTAAGGGAGTTGCAGCCAGACAGCTGCAACTGGAATCGGCTCAGTCCTTTATTCGCCAGGTAGTGTCGCCCTTTCCATCTTCAAGGACCACGCCCATAGCATTCAAAACATCGCGTATGCGATCTGACTCAGCCCAGTTCTTTTCTTCTCGAGCCTGGAGCCTTGACTTGATCAACATTTCCACTTCCGCCGCATCCACTTTGTCGCTGGCACCAGCCTGCAGAAAGATATCGGGGGCGAGTTGTAGTAGCCCGAGATTGTGCGCCAACTCACGTAAGCGCCCTGCCAAACCAGCAGCAGCCTGAACGTCACTGTTTTTGAGTCGATTGATCTCACGCACCATGTCAAACAGCACCGCACAGGCTTCTGGGGTATTGAAGTCATCATCCATGGCGGCGCCAAAACGCTCAACAAATTCATTACCGCCGGCGGCCGGAACATCCGGCAGACTCTTGAGCGCATGATAGAAACGCTCCAGTGCACCCTTGGCTTCCTTGAGGTTGTCTTCAGAGTAATTGATCGCGCTGCGGTACTGACAGGACACCAGCAGATAGCGCACTACTTCTGGATGGTACTTTTCCAGGACTTCACGAATAGTAAAGAAGTTGCCCAGCGACTTGGACATCTTTTCGCCATCGACACGCACCGCACCGGCGTGCATCCAGACCATTGCGTAGGGCTTCTCGTTGGCTGCTTCGCTTTGCGCTATTTCGTTCTCATGGTGAGGAAACACCAGATCCGGACCGCCACCATGAATATCAAAGGTGTCACCCAAGCAGCAATTGGACATGACCGAGCACTCGATATGCCAGCCCGGACGACCTTCACCCCAGGGCGAAGGCCAACTTGGTTCGCCGGGCTTCACGCCCTTCCAGAGGACAAAGTCCAGAGGATCCTGCTTGGCTTCGTCTACTTCTACCCGTGCGCCGACCCTCAGGTCAGCAATTTTTTTCCGTGACAGCTTGCCGTACCCGACAAACTTACCCACACGATAGTAAACATCGCCATTACCGGGTGCGTAGGCATAACCCTTGTTTATCAGCGTCTGGATCATCGCATGCATACCCGGCACGTAATCACTGGCACGCGGCTCCATGTCCGGCCGCAGAACGTTCAGGCGGGCTTCGTCTTCATGCATTGCAGCAATCATGCGAGTGGTCAGCGTTTGAAAAGACTCACCATTCTCGTTGGCGCGGCGGATGATTTTGTCGTCAATATCGGTAATATTGCGAACGTACGTGAGTTTGTAGCCGCGAAAGCGCAGCCAGCGCGCCACCACATCAAAGGCCACCATGACGCGTGCGTGACCGATGTGGCAATAGTCATATACGGTCATGCCGCATACGTAAAGGCGCACATGGTTGTCTTCCAAAGGCTTTAACGGCGCCTTGGTCTTGGTCAACGTGTTGTAGATCGACAGCCCCATCATTGCCCCCAGGAGTCGCGCAAGGTCACGGTGCGATTAAACACCAGATGTCCCGGACGTGAATCGGTATTGTCTACACAGAAATAGCCTTCGCGTTCAAATTGGAAGCGCTCCTCCCCAATAGCCGAAGCCAGCGACGGCTCTGCACGGCATCCACTGAGCACAACCAAAGATTCTGGGTTGATGTTTTCCAGAAAAGTGCCGCCCTCATCGCTCTTGTCCGGATTAGGCGCCCGGAACAGGCGATCATACAGGCGCACCTCGCACTCCAGACTTTGCTCAGCAGGCACCCAGTGGACCACGCCTTTGACCTTGCGGCCTTCAGGATTCTTGCCTAAGGTCTCCGGGTCGTAGGAACACAGTAACTCGGTGATATTGCCCTCTGCGTCGGTTACTGCTTCATCGGCGCGAATCACGTAACTACCACGCAGACGAACTTCACCACCGGGCACAAGGCGTTTGTAACCCTTTGGCGGATCGATCATGTAATCATCCTGGTCGATATAGATTTCGCGGTTAAACGGCAATTCGCGAGTGCCCATATCCGCTTTAGGATGGCGCGGCAGGTGAAGCTGTTCGATCTGTTTTTCCGGGTAATTAGTAATGGTGACCTTCAGCGGGCGCAACACGCACATGGCTCGTGGCGCGTTAGCGTCAAGGTCATCACGAATACAGAATTCCAGCACACCCATGTCGACCACTGCATCAGAACGGGTAACTCCGATCCGCTCGCAGAAGTCACGAATCGATCCCGGCGTGAAGCCACGACGACGAAACGCACTCAAGGTTGACATACGCGGGTCATTCCAACCATTTACATGGCCTTCATCGACAAGTTGTTTGAGCTTGCGTTTGCTGGTGACCGTGTAGTTAAGGTTGAGGCGTGCAAATTCATACTGACGAGGCGCCGCCTGGACCGGCAGATTCTCCAGAAACCATTCGTACAACGGACGATGGTCCTCGAACTCTAGGGTACAGATAGAGTGGGTAACACCTTCGATCGCGTCAGACTGACCGTGAGTAAAGTCATAGCTGGGATACACACACCACTTGTCACCTGTCTGGTGATGATGCGCGTGACGAATACGGTAGAGAATCGGATCGCGCAGATTCATGTTAGGCGCTGCCATGTCGATCTTCGCTCTCAGGGCTTTTGCGCTATCCTGGAACTCTCCCGCGGTCATGCGTACGAATAGATCTAGGTTTTCCTCGACTCTGCGGTCGCGGAACGGGCTGTTCTTGCCTGCTTCAGTGAGATTGCCACGATACTCGCGAGCCTGCTCCGGCGTCAGATCACATACGTAAGCCTTGCCGGCGCGGATGAGCTCTATTGCCCATGCGTGCAACTGGTCGAAATAGTCCGACGCATAACGCACATTACCCTGCCACTGGAAACCCAACCATTCGACATCATGCTTGATGGCATCAATGTATTCCTGCTCTTCCTTGGCGGGATTTGTATCGTCGAACCTAAGGTGACAGTCGCCGCCGAATTCAGCTGCCAGGCCGAAATTCAGGCAGATCGATTTGGCATGACCAATATGCAGATAGCCGTTAGGCTCGGGTGGAAAGCGGGTGACGATCCTGTCATGTTTGCCGCTCTCCAGGTCGGCGCGTACCAGCTGGCGCAGAAAGTGTGCGGGTGCGGTGGTTTCCGATTTATTCATAGGGTTTGCAAGACTCGATACGGGTGAGGCCAACGGGGCGTCACGGATTTTGGCTAGGCCATGTCGGTCAAAACCCTTATCATACCGCAAAGTGTCAAGCGCCTGAACGCAGTATGCGTATCGACGTACGGCAATACTTAAATCAAGCCCGAGGACAGAGCACATGGTCAAGCTGCATACCAACTACGGCGTTATCACTTTGGAGCTGTTCGCAGACAAGGCGCCGCAAACGGTCGAGAACTTCAAGCAATATGTCCGCGATGGCCATTACGACAACACCATTTTTCATCGTGTCATTCCCAACTTTATGGTCCAGGGTGGCGGCTTTGAGCCCGGCATGAAGCAAAAAGACACCCGCGCGACGATCAAGAACGAAGCTAATAATGGCGTCAGCAACGGCGTTGGCACCGTTGCCATGGCGCGCACCATGGAACCGCATTCCGCCAGTGCTCAATTTTTCATCAACGTTGCCGACAACGACTTCCTCAATCACAGCGCCGAGACCGTTCAAGGCTGGGGCTATGCGGTATTCGGCAAGGTCAGTGACGGCATGGATGTGGTAGAGAAGATCAAAACAGTCGCTACCACCATGCGAGCTGGCCACCAGGATGTACCCGCCGATGACGTGGTCATTGAGCGTGCAGAACTGGTCGAGTAAAGCCTGACTATGCGTTATTTGTTTATATCTGACCTGCATTTGCAGCCCGAACGCCCGGACATTACCCGGGCGTTTCTGCATTGTCTGGAGACACGCGCCAAAGAAGCAGATGAGTTGTATATTCTCGGCGATTTTTTTGAAGTCTGGCTCGGCGACGACGCGCAAAGCCCATTGGCTACCGAGGTCATCGCCGCCCTTTCCCACCTGTCAGCTTCTGGCACTCGAATCTACCTGATGCACGGTAATCGGGATTTCCTGCTCGGCAAACGCTTCTGCCAAGCGGCAGGCTGCACCTTGCTACCTGATCCGCATATTGTCGAACTCAATGGTGAAAAGGTTCTACTGATGCACGGAGACAGCCTGTGTACTGATGACCTGGCCTATATGAAGATGCGTCGCTTGCTGCGTAACCCGCTGAGCCTATTTATTCTGCGCCATCTTCCGCTATCTCAAAGGCGCAAGATTGGCCGCAAACTGCGCGATGAAAGTAAAACACAGACACGTCAGAAACCCAGCGATATTACTGACGTCAATCTCGGACAAGTCGCCCAGACCATGCGTGATCAAGGCGTGCTCACATTGATCCATGGCCATACGCACCGCCCCGCCGTTCACCCGCTGATGATCGCTGAGGTACCTGCACAGCGCATTGTTCTGGGCGACTGGGATAACGCAGGCTGGGCGCTTGAGGTGGATGAGCGTGGTTACCGGCTGGAATCCTTCCCCCTTTCCTGATGCAAAGGTCGCATTGCATAACAGTCGCTGTTTCATTACGTATTTGGAGCAGATACAGCAGGCTGTTATACTTTTTGGCTAACCGATCACGGAAGATCACTCATATAATCGATTTCAGATCTGGCCTAGAGTAGGAGATACATAGTGGAACGCGAATTCATGGAGTTTGACGTTGTCATCGTGGGCGCCGGGCCCTCGGGTCTTGCCGCCGCTTGTCGCATCAAGCAGCAAGCAGCCGAAACCGGCCAGGAAGTCAGCGTCTGTGTGGTAGAAAAAGGGTCCGAAGTGGGTGCTCACATCCTCTCCGGCGCCGTATTCGAGCCGCGCGCCCTAAACGAACTTTTCCCTGACTGGAAAGAAATGGGCGCGCCACTGAACGTACCTGTTACCCGCGATGACATTTATATGCTCACGGGCAAAGACAAGTCGGTCAAGCTGCCCAACATGCTGGTGCCCAAGACAATGCACAACGAAGGGAACTACATCATTTCCCTTGCGAATTTGTGCCGCTGGATGGCAGAACAAGCCGAGAACCTTGGCGTTGAAGTGTATCCGGGCTTTGCTGCACAAGAAGCGCTGATTGATGAAAACGGGGTTGTCCACGGTATTCTGACCGGTGATCTGGGTGTTGATCGCGAAGGCAATCCCAAAGAAGGCTTCTACACCCCGGGCATGGAATTGCGTGCTAAATACACGCTGTTCGCCGAAGGGTGCCGCGGCCACATTGGCAAACAGCTGATCAAACGCTACAACCTCAGTTCAGAAGCAGATGCCCAGCATTATGGCATCGGCATCAAAGAAATATGGGACATCGATCCAGCCAAGCATGAAGAAGGTTTGGTCGTGCACACTGCCGGTTGGCCGTTGGAAGTCACCGGAACCGAGAATACCGGAGGCTCCTTCCTCTATCACACCGAAAACAACCAGGTGCTGGTCGGTTTGATTGTTGACCTGTCCTACAGCAACCCGCATCTTTCTCCCTTTGATGAATTCCAGCGCCTGAAGCACCATCCCGTGGTCAAGCAGTATCTGGAAGGCGGCAAGCGAGTGTCCTATGGTGCCCGTGCGCTATGCAAAGGCGGCTTGAATTCACTACCCAAGATGATCTTCCCCGGTGGCGCATTGATCGGTTGCGATCTGGGCACATTGAATTTCGCCAAGATCAAAGGTAACCACACCGCGATGAAGTCCGGCATGTTGGCTGCTGATGCCATTGTTGAGGCGCTCAAAGCCGGTAGCGAAGGGGGTGACGAGCTGACTGCTTATCCTGAAAAGTTCAAAGCCAGCTGGCTGTATGATGAACTCTTCGGCTCGCGTAACTTCGGCCCGGCGATTCACAAATTCGGGTCCTTTTTAGGCGGCGCGTTCAACTTCGTCGACCAGAATATTTTTGGCGGCAAGATTCCGGTCACTCTGCATGACAAGATCCCGGATTATGCCCAGATGAAAAAGGTGTCCGAAGCACCAAAAATCAACTATCCCAAGCCTGATGGTGTATTGAGCTTCGACAAGTTGTCTTCGGTGTTCATCTCCAACACCAATCACGAAGAAGATCAGCCGGTCCACCTTACTCTCAAGGACCCGAGCATTCCGATCGGCACTAACCTGCCGCTGTATGATGAACCCGCGCAGCGCTATTGCCCGGCCGGCGTCTACGAGATAGTCACCAAGGACGACGGAGAGAAACGATTCCAGATCAATGCTCAGAACTGTGTGCACTGCAAGACCTGTGACATCAAGGATCCTTCGCAGAACATTAACTGGGTAGCACCGGAAGGTACTGGCGGTCCGAACTACCCCAATATGTAGCGGGATAGAACTTACTGCTTGATTCAACTAAAATCCCGGCTCAGGCCGGGATTTTTTGTATTTGAGCTAATGCCTTCAGAAACCAGTTGCTTTCAATGCGGGCTCATCTTTCAGCGCGATCACATCAACGGCAACCGTAAGCTTGTGCTCACCACCTCCAGTCATGACGCCCTTGAGCGGGGTGACATCGGCAAAATCTCTACCCCAACCAAGGATGATATAACGCTCATCCGGAGTGCAGCCGTTAGTCGGGTCGATCTCCAACCAACCCCAACCGGGGATAAAAACAGACACCCAGGCATGCGTAGCATCAGCGCCGACCAGTTTTTCCTGACCGGGAGGCGGCAAAGTTTCCATGTACCCGCTCACGTACCGGGCGGCCAGTCCCAGTGAACGCAGGCAACCGATGGCCAGGTGGGCAAAGTCCTGGCAAACACCACTGCGGCTAGCCAGCACTTCGCTCAGGGGTGTAGCGATGGTGGTGGAGTCGGGATCGTAAGCAAACTCACTGAAAATGCGCTGATTAAGATCCAGCACAGCATCAAGCATATTCCGCCCCGGCTGAAAACTAACCAATCCGTAACGCAGCAGACTGTCCTGTTGATGCACGAACGGCGAATCCAGCAGGTACAGTCGCGCATCAAGGCATTCGCGGTTGCTGAAACGCACTTCAGCAGTCGTATCGCTGACCGCTTGCTCCCAGGAAATCATGGAAAAAAAGTCCTGGGTCGGACGCGGACGGGTATCAATATCGCTGGTAACACTGACCTGCAACTCGTCATGCAGGGCTTCAATAGAAAAGTAGACCACCCTATTCCCAAAAAAATCAGTGCGCTCGCGCATGCGCAATGGGGCCGGCGATATTTCCACTTGCGCGTTGGTGCAATGTTGCCAAGGCAAGTTGCGCGGCAGAATCCGCGCCTCGTTGTGGCTCAGGCTCGCAGAGTTACTGTATTCGTAACGCGTGGTGTGTCGCAGCTGGAATCTCATCTAACCGGTACTCTGTTCAGGTGTTGTTGCTGTTTTGCATAGTCACCAACTGGCGAGGCGCCTCAACGTGACTGAAGTGACTATGTGAGATGGCGCTGGACAGTTCGGACATGGGCTCGATCAACTGATCCAGCAATGTTTTCAGTGCCTCACGGGCACTCTCTGAATGTTCCAGGTTGGCCAGCATATCGATATCAACCAGATGCAATTGACTGGTTGCCTGAATAATAAGTCGCTTCTCTAGGTTACGGTACGGTGAGCTGTTAGCTGACGGCAATCGGTTTATCTGTCGCTCCAGACGTTTGAGCATATAACCAATCGATCTGGGATTGGCCTCGTCAAACAACAGTAGGTCCAGAATGGCAGAGGGGTGTAGCTGCGAACGATAGCGACGGCGGTATACCGTGAAATTATCGGTGGTAGCCAACACCACTTCCCACAGGGGAATTCCCGGTTGCGCCGCTGTAAGTAGTGCCAGCTTGAGTAGCTCGAGACTACTCAGCGTGCGTTCAATGAAACGCCCCATATCAAGAAAGCGCCAGCCGTAATGGTGCGGCATGGTCTCGTTGCAGAGGCCAAAAAATGCCGACAGATCCAGTACAGTGGCTTCCAGATGACGCTGGGCTGCGACGATACCACGGGCGCGTGACATGCCACCGAAGCGCTGCCGCATACTATTGATGGCACGCCAGCTATCGTCCCCCAAGTGGTCGCGCACTGCACGGCTGTTGCGCACAAAATGACCGAACAAGGCCGGCATACCCTCCGGTTGATCCTCGGCAAACAGCTGCATCAAGCGGTCTCTAGCAACGATGTAGTCCGCCGAAAAACGCTTATGCCCCGCCACCGCCGCCATTTCGGCCTCTTCGGTTTCCACATCAAGCCCGACACCCAGAGCAACAAGCAGATCCGGCAAGATGTTCGTACCATGCTCATGTCGGTCATTTTGCAACAAGCGCCCAAGGGACTCGCGCAGCAAGCGACCACGCACGTCAAGCCGCTCCCCATAGCGACCGAGCCAGAATAGACTTTCAGCTACTCGGCAGGGCAGATCCTTGCCGTCACGGGTGACCACGATAGGACCTTGTGCCTGACGCAACATGCTGATGTGCGGTTGCGGCACCGGCGCCAAAACCCAGACGTCCTTTACCGTGCGACTCTGCATCAGCGGTGAGCCAGGCTCACCAACCCAAGCCAGCCCCCCTGGCATAATGCGGTATTGGCGCTCGTAAACAGGTTTGTTCAGATCATCCGGTTCGACCAGACTGAAAAATCGCAAAGTTGTATGCTGACGCTCAACCATGCGCGTCTGCGGGTTGAAGCCCGGGGTTACACTCGACACAATCGGCTTTTGCGCGGTAAACAAATAAGGTCGACGATCGAGATCATGGCGCAAGGCCTGAACATCCTTGAGTGACATCTGGTCAACCCGCATCGTTTTGCCAGGATGGGTAACGTCACGCAGGATCCACTCATCCAGCGACTCTTTGACCTGTTGCAAATCCTGATTATCACCACACCAGAGCGTCTCACGACAGGGAAGCAACAGCGTTTCACCCAACAGCCGCTGACACAGGCTGGGCAAAAAAGCGGCTAGCGCCGGATGTTCCAGTACTCCAGCGCCAAGGGCATTGGCAATCCGCACTTCTCCGTTACGCGCAGCCTGGAGCAGGCCCGGCACACCTAATAATGAATCCGGACGTAGCTCCAGCGGATCACACCAGGGATCATTAATTTGGCGAACGATGACATCGACCTGTGTCAGACCGCCGAGGGTTCGAACAGAGACCTGACCGTCCCGAACGACGAGGTCATCACCCTCCACAAGTGAAAAATTCATGTAGTTGGCAAGCCAGGCATGCTCGAAATAACCTGCACTGCCCGGACCCGGAGACAACAACACAATATTGGGTTGTTCACGTTGGGCATTGGCCATACCGGCGAGACAACGATGCTGTGCCTGCAGAAAACCGGCCAGGCGCTTGATGGGCGCATCGCGATAGATGCTGGGTAACGCACGGCTCAAAGTTATACGATTTTCCAGCGCATAACCGGCACCCGCAGGCGACTGCGTAGAGTCACCCAGCACCTGCCAGCGACCTTGATCGTCGCGCACCACATCGGTGCCATGAAAAATCAACAGCGGACGGTCCAGATGAGTCGGTGTATCGGCGGCCGCGAACAGGTAGCCCGGATGAGTGAACACCAGTTCCGGGGGCAAGAGCCCTTCGTTGATAACCTTGCGTTCGCCGTACAAATCATCAAGCAGATGTTCAAGGAGGCGACTGCGTTGCTTCAGCCCGGCTTCCAAGGTCTCCCACTCTAGAGTATTGATCACCCAAGGTAGGCAATCGAGCTGCCAGGAGCGCAATTGACCCGGATCGTCCTCATAGGGGTTGAACGTAACGCCATTTTCATACAGCAGGTTTTGGGCTTCTTCGCTTCGCCCCACCAGAGTGTCGGTCCCCAATGCTGCAAACTCGTCCAGCAGGCCCTGCCAATGGGCGCGGGGTTGCTGCTCACGATCGAGTAGCTCGTCTTGTTCCGGATGGCCCGGATAGTCGCCGAGCAGCGATTTCAATGCATGGTCCACACTACCCGATAGCTGCATAACTACTTCCTGAAGGTAAGCCTCGAGCGAACTCCGTGTGTCGTCTTAGCAAAATCGCGCGCGAACATTGCCGCCCGCCTATAGAATTGTACGTGATCAACGCTGCCTTAAGCCGAAATCATAAGCCAGTAGCGGGCACACCGGCACGCCGGAGATCGAGAGTATGCGGGTATTCCTGACCTGGTGCCTGCACAATACGACCGAAGGCACCCTGCGTATGCCCGTGAGACCAGAACCGCGTCATTCGCCTCGCCTCGGCTTCGTTGGCATTCACTGGGAACGCCTCATAATTGCGACCCGCCGGATGCACAACATGATAAGTACAACCGCCAACCGAACGGTTGTTCCAGCTATCTACCAGATCGAAGACCAGCGGTGCATGCACTTGAATCAGCGGGTGCATTGCAGACGGTGGCTGCCATGCTCGATAGCGCACTGCCGCGACGGCCTCACCCGGCTTGTCGGTCGCCTGCAGAGGGACCTTATAGCCATTGCAGGTGAGTATATACCTTGCCGCATTAAAGTCTGACACCCGCACTTCCATGCGCTCAACCGATGAATCCACGTAGCGGGCTGTTCCACCACCGCTTACTTCCTCACCCAGTACATGCCAGGGCTCAATGGCCTGACGCAGCTCCATACCAACCCCTTGATATCGGACCTCGCCAACCCGCGGGAAACGAAATTCCAGAAAGGGCGCAAACCACTCCTGCTCAAAGGCAAACCCATGCTCATTAAGGTCTGCCAGAACCTCGCACAAATCCTCCCAGATGAAGTGAGGCATCATCCAGCGATCGTGCAGAGCGGTGCCCCAGCGTGAAAGAGGCTTACGGTAGGGTTTAGCCCAAAAGCGTGCGACCAGGGCCCGGATCAGCAATTGCTGCATCAGACTCATCTGTGGGTGTGGCGGCATTTCAAAACCGCGCAATTCCAATAACCCAAGCCGACCAGTCGAGCTATCAGGCGAATAAAGCTTGTCGATACAGAACTCGGCGCGATGGGTATTGCCGGTAATATCCGTTAACAGGTGACGCAGAAGCCGATCAACAATCCAAGGTTGTGGCACCTCACCCTCGGGCATCTGTGAGAGTGCAATTTCCAATTCATAAAGCGCCTCGTGCCGCGCTTCATCTACACGCGGCGCCTGACTAGTCGGTCCGATGAATAAACCGGAGAAAAGGTAGGACAGACTGGGATGGTGCTGCCAGAAAGTCAGCATGCTGGCCAGTAGATCAGGACGGCGCAAAAACGGCGAATCGGTAGGCGTTCGGCCGCCCAGTGTCACGTGATTCCCACCGCCAGTGCCCGTATGACGACCATCTAGCATGAACTTTTCGCTACCCAGCCGGGTAAGCCTGGCTTCTTCGTACAATACCTCGGTATTTTTTACCAACTCCGGCCAATAAGCCGCTGGCATGACGTTGACTTCAATCACCCCTGGATCCGGAGTAATCATGAATTTGTCGATACGCGAGTCCGAGGGTGGGGCATAGCCTTCAATACAGACGGGCAATTCGAGGTGCGCTGCCGTTTGTTCTATCGTGGCCAACAGCTCTAGATACTCTTCCAGATTCGCGAGCGGCGGTAGAAAGACAAACAGCTTGCCATCGCGGGGTTCCAAGCATAATGCGGTGCCAATGACGCCTTCTTCGGTCAACTCAGGCAATTGTTCCTGCCAGTCCTGCGCGAGACCTTCGTGGTGATGACCGTCGCTTTCGTTCAATGCGGCTTGGGACTCGCTATAGCGGCTGGCCACTTCGCCATGGATGTCGGCCAGCGCCGGCGGAGTCTCGAAAAGCGAGCGCGGCTGGGGCTCATCCAGCTTGCGCAGCGGTAAAGCCGACAATGGCAAACGCAGCCCCATGGGAGAGTCGCCTGGCACCAGATAAAGCTGTTCGCGGCGCACCGGCCATCTACTGCTCTGCCAGTTGTCTTCTTTGATGTTGCGCGCAAGAGGCAAAGTCAAACCGGTTATCTCATCCAGACCTCGCTCAAGCAGGCGAACCATCCGTGCACGCGTTTCGTCATCCTTGAGGTCGCTGTCGCCAAGGGCTACATCACTAGGTTGCTGCTGCTCCAGCCATAGGTAGTAGTAGGCATCTTCATAGCATGGAATCAAATAACGCGCATCCAGGCCAAGACGCTTGACCAGCTCACGGGCAAAGATCTGGGTCTTCGCCTGGTCTACTTTATAATCAGCGTTGATATCCGCCAGCCAACAGTCGTTATGCCACATCGGTTTGCCATCACGGCGCCAGTAACAGGCAAGGGCCCAGCGTGGCAGTGGCTCACCAGGATACCATTTCCCTTGTTGATAATGGATGAGCGACTTAGGCGCGTAATGGGGACGCAGGCGCATTAATAACTTTTCGGCCAGGCCCCGTTTAGTTGGACCTTGCGCAGCAATGGTCCATTCTGGTGCATCCATATCATCCACTGCCACAAAAGTGGGCTCGCCACCCATGGTCAAACGCACATCCTGATCCTTCAGGTGCTCATCGACCAGATCCCCAAGGGCTTCGATGCGCTGCCACTGATCTTCACTGTAGGGCTTAGTAACGCGTGGATCTTCGTGCACCCGCGTCACACTCATCTCGAAGTCAAAAGTGACCGTGCACGGCTCAGATGCACCGGTGATCGCTGCCGCGCTGGACGGTTCAGGGGTCGCCGCGAGAGGGATGTGCCCTTCCCCGGCAAACAAGCCGGAGGTGGGGTCTAGGCCTACCCAGCCAGCGCCGGGTATGAATACCTCGGTCCAGGCGTGCAGGTCGGTAAAGTCAATATCGGTTCCCGACGGACCCTCCAGTGCCTTCACGTCTGAAGTCAACTGAATCAGATAGCCTGAAACAAAACGGGCCGCCAGCCCCAGTTGCCGAAAGATCTCAACGAGTAACCACGCCGAGTCGCGGCATGAGCCACGTTTGAGCGTCAATGTCTGCTCCGAGGTTTGCACCCCCGGCTCCATGCGAATCAGGTATTCAATGTCCTGTGAAACCTGCTGATTGATCGCGACCAGAAAATCAGTGATCGGGCATTTTTCCAGTGGCAACTTGTTCATCCAGGCTTCTAGAAAGGGTCCTTTAGACTCTTTTTCCAAATAAGGACCAAGCTCTTTCTGCAATGAATCAGGATAACTGAAAGGAAAGTCTTCGGCGTACTCTTCGACAAAAAAATCGAATGGGTTAACGACGGTCATGGGTACGATCAGTTCGACATCCACGTACAGGTGATCGATTTTGTCTGGGAAAACGACCCTGGCTACGTGATTACCAAACGGGTCCTGCTGCCAATTAATAAAATGCTCACCACCACTGATATTCAAGCTGTAGGCATCAACAGGCGTGCGACAGTGGGGCGCAGGCATCAAGCGAATTTGGTGAGGGGCTACGGTAACAAACTTGTCAAAGTCGTAACGGGTTGAATGCTTCAATGCAACGCGGATAGTCATTTATCGCTTCCCGGATCAGAGATGGGTTCTCCTATCAAGCATAGCAACCCCTGTGCCAAATGCTCGACAAAAGCGCGTCGCGTTACAACAGGCCAACGCATGTTTAAATCTGGTGCTAGGCTAATATCAGTCAAGCGCACCATTAAGGTTGCTGCATAGGATGACCAACGTGAACGGTCTCACGCTGGTATAGCAATTGCATCGTCCTAACCAACATCACCCGAGCGGACAGAGTGGTTCAATGAGCAAAGTTAACTGGGAAGACTACGCCTCCAAAGGTTTTTTTGATGAATTGATTGCTTCGCCTGGCAAGCCTCGACCGGAAGCAGCAATGTTGTGCCAGTACTTGGCGGAACTGGACTCACGCGAAATCAACGAGCACAAGACTGCAGCCGAAGTTGCAATTCAGCTCATGGGTATTACCTTTACCGTTTATTCCGAAGGCGCCATGATTGATCGTGCCTGGCCTTTCGATATAGTGCCGCGCATTATCCCTCTCAGCGAGTGGCAAAAAACCGAGGCCGGTCTCAAGCAACGGGTTCAGGCCCTGAACATGTTCATTGATGATTTATACCATGACCAAAAGATCATCAAGGACAAAGTTTTTCCGGCGGAGATACTCGAGAAATCGGTGAATTTCAGACCGCAGTGCGTTGGGGTTCATCCACCGCACAATGTCTGGGCGCATATTTGCGGCTCGGATCTGGTACGTGACAACGACGGCACACTCTATGTCCTCGAAGACAACCTGCGCGTCCCATCGGGTGTCTCCTACATGCTGGAGAATCGAAACGTGACCAAACGGGTCATGCCAGACCTGTTCGCCACCGGCCGAATACAACCTGTGGATGATTACACCTCCCAGCTCTACGACATGCTAGCGTCCATGTCCCCGCGCCCCGGAGATGATCCATGCATAGTGATACTTACACCTGGCATCTATAACTCCGCCTATTACGAGCACGCCTACCTGGCTCAGCAAATGGGCATCGAGGTAGTCGAGGGGCCGGACCTAGTAGTAGGCGACGACGATTGTGTATACATGCGCCGCATTGACGGGCTAAGCCGAGTTGATGTGATCTACCGACGGGTCGACGACATGTTCATTGATCCTGAAGTATTCAATCCCGAATCCATGCTTGGCGTACGCGGATTGATGCGTGCCTGGCGCAAGGGCAATGTCGCATTGGCCAATGCACCGGGGGCCGGGGTTGCAGATGACAAGGTTGTCTACGCCTTTGTGCCGGCCATTATCAAATATTACCTGAATCAAGAGCCGCTACTGCCCAACGTGCCCAGTTATCTTTGCATGTTCGACAAGGACCGCGAGTACGTGCTGGCCAATCTGGACAAACTGGTGGTCAAGCCTGCCAACGAATCCGGCGGTTACGGCATGCTGATCGGTCCGCACTCGACAAAGAAGGAGCGCGAAAAATTTGCCGAACTGATCAAGGCTGACCCGCGCAACTACATGGCCCAGCCCACCTTAAACCTTTCGACTTCGCCAACGCTTTGCGCCGGGGGCATGGAGCCAAGGCACGTTGACCTTCGACCCTTCATCCTCTCAGGCGAAAGACCATGGGTCACCACCGGCGGCCTGACACGGGTCGCACTGACCAAGGGCTCGCTGGTGGTGAATTCATCCCAGGGCGGTGGTAGCAAGGACACCTGGATCGTCGACCTGGAGAGGAGCTGATTATGCTGTCTAGAGTCGCTGAAAACATCTACTGGCTGGCGCGCTACATCGAGCGCACTGAAGACACCGCCCGCTTGCTCAGCGTGAATAGTCACCTGTTGCTTGATTTACCTCACCCGACCAAACTCGGCTGGAACGAAATCATCGCCATAACCGGAAATGACGAACTGTTCGACGAACTGTACGACAGTCGCGACGAAGCCAACGTGCTGTCCTTCATGTGTGGCGATGTGCGCTACTCCGGATCGATACTCAGTTCTCTGAGCGCTGCGCGCGAGAATCTGCGCACCACTCGCGAGATCATCCCTAGGGAAATATGGGAAGAGATCAATCAGCTCTACCTGAATGTAAAGGAACAGGTGGAAGCCGGTATTACGCCCAGGCGCCGGGATGCATTTCTAAGCCGTGTTATCCGCAGCTGCCAGACAGTAAACGGCCTGATCGAAGGCATGCTTAGTTATACCCCAGCACGTACTTTCTTGATGCTCGGCCGTCAACTCGAGCGCGCCGACATGACCACCCGAATAATTGATGTGCGGTCGGCCAATCTATTGCCCCGCAGTCCGGAAGACCTCACCCCTTTTGAAAGCTTGCAGTGGATGAGCGTGCTCAAGTCACTCAGCGGATTCCAGATGTATCGTCAGCATGTACGCCTGCGCATACGTGGCCCGGACGTTTTGCAGTTCCTGCTCCAAGATCGACGCTTCCCGCGTGCCGTGGCTTGCAGCCTTGAACGGCTAGCGATAGCACTGAAAAGCCTGCCTATGCATGAAGCAGCCCTGAATGAAGTCGAAACCTGCCGAACCCATATCGCCAACGCGGAAATTATTCGCATGGCCGCAGAGCCCGATTTGTTGCACGCATTTGTCGACGAAATACAGATCGATTTCACTGAACTGCATGACGCCATCCGAAAAACCTATTTTGCACAGGATGACGAGGCGGTCCCGACCCAGAACCAAAGTCAGAGTCAGAGTCAGTCGAAAAAATGAGCTACTTTGATCAGTTGGTCAGCCGTAGCGAGGGGCACCAACTCTTCGATTACCACCCCAATGGCCACGTGCAGCATTGTCAGTGTGGCCAGCCGATTTTTTTCGATAACACCCACTGTCTGGGCTGTGGATCAGAGCTGGGGTATCACCCTGATCACGGCCTGCTTTGCAGCCTGAAGGCAGAAGATGACGGCTCGCGCTGGCGAGTCAAATCCGACGGCCCGCTCAAAAATAAATCATTTATTCGCTGCCAGAACCTTAACAGCGCAGCCCAGTGCAACTGGTTGATCAGTGACGCACAAACAACACCCTATTGCACCGCCTGCGCACTCAATCTGGTAATCCCTGATCTCAATTTGCTGGAAAACACCGAATATTGGCACCGCACCGAAGAGGCCAAGCGGCGCTTGATCGCGCAACTGATCATGCTTGGCTTGCCGACTATCTCCAAAGAACTTGATCCACAGCAGGGCCTAGGGTTCAAGCTGTTACGCCAGCAGCAAGGCAAACCGCCTGTCATGACCGGCCACATGGATGGCGTGATTACCCTCGACGTCATCGAAGCGGACCCTGCCCACCGCGAACGCGTTCGGCAAAACATGCACGAACCTTATCGCACTTTGCTGGGTCATTTTCGCCATGAATCAGGTCATTACTACTGGGACCGCCTGGTTCGCGATAGCCGATGGATCGAGACCTTCCGCAATCTGTTCGGTGACGAGCGCCAGGACTACAAAAAAGCACTAGAAAAGCACTACATGGAAGGTCCCCCGACAAACTGGAACAGCACCTTCATAAGCAGCTATGCAGCCTCCCACCCCTGGGAAGACTGGGCAGAGACTTGGGCGCACTACCTGCATATGACCAGTACGCTGAACGTGGCGCTGGACTTTGGCATCAAGCTCGACAAGCTGGAACTCAAACCTGATCAGTTCAAAACCAACCAACTGGACGGCTGCGCTGTAGGCAACGGCGACCAGACCACATTCCTACTGTTCATCAACCGCTGGATCCAGCTCAGTAGCGTACTCAATGTGCTGGCGCGCAGTATGGGCCAACCAGATATCTATCCATTCGTCTTGACCGTACCCAGCCTGCGGAAACTGTATATGGTTCACAGTATCGTCGCCGATTATACCAACCCACTCTGATCAGGCAGCAATGACCGGAATGCGCTCCGGTGCCAGCGGCGCATCAGGCAAAGGCGCCATTCCATGTCGAGCGCGAGCGCGCTGACAATCCAGGTTAGCAGCACCATTTTCACCATGCCAGGCAAAGTCCCTGCAGCTGGTGGAACGGCTCTCATAGATATTGCATCGCACGCCCTCACCCACACTACCCATCAGCGCAGTACAACGCGGTTCGGGTTGATTGGTGCCCTGCATGCAACTGAGGTGTGGAGAAATCTGTTCAGTAAGATCTTTGGGTACCAGGCCGCCCTCGCAAGCGTCGGTTTCTCCCCAGTAAAAGGAAACTCTGAAAGTGGCACAGCAGGCACCGCAATTCAGGCAGGGCGAAGGGGTGTTCATGGCATTGCATTACTCATATTGCTTGGGTTTAACATTCTTACAGGGTCTCACCCTTCTCGCACAAGAGGCCTGGAGAACGGTTACAAAGTATATTTCAGCACTGGGCTCGTCAGCGGATCACGCAATTATCTGGCAAGGCATTCGCGACGATACCAAAGCCCCAAAAAGCACCGATACAAGGTAGTATCTATTCTTCTTTTTCATCTGACCTAACGGATACCCACATGTCTGAGTCTGTTGTTATCGCTGGTATGTGCACCGACCGTCTTAGCCGTATCGCCACCCATATCGACCAAGCCTATATCCAACCAGGCAAACTGCCGGGCGCACTGACCTTGGTGGCGCGCCACGGCAAGATCTGCTGGTTGCACGCCCAGGGCCAGATGGATGTGGAACGCAACAAGCCGATACAGCGTGACACGCTATTTCGCATCTACTCGATGACCAAACCGATAACCTCCATTGCGATGATGCAGCTCTACGAGCAAGGTCGCTTTCTCCTCGATGAGCCGGTTCACAAATACATACCCTCATGGCAAAACCTGCGCGTATACAAGGCAGGCCTTCATCCACAGTACCTTACAACTCCGACCACTCGGCCAATGACCATACGCGACTTGCTAACGCACCAGTCAGGACTGACGTATGGCTTCATGAACCGCACCAATGTAGACGCTGCCTACCGCTCATTGAAGCTGGATGGAGGTGCCGGACTGACTCTCGAACGCCTAGTTGATGAACTATCACATTTGCCCTTGGAATTCTCGCCCGGGACCGCATGGAACTATTCCGTGGCTACTGATGTGGTCGGTTATTTGGTCCAGGTACTCTCGGGCATGAGCCTGGGAGATTATTTTGCCAAACATATTTTCGCGCCACTGAGCATGCAGGACACTTTTTTTACCGTTCCCCAAGACAAGCTCAGTCGTTTTGCCGCCTGCTATCAGTATCAACCGGGCGATCGTTTCAGCTTGCAAGATGACCCACAGGACTCGTCCTTTGCCAAAGCTCATGGCTACCTCTCCGGCGGCGGCGGCCTGATATCGACCATCGATGACTACTATCGGTTTGCTCAGGCCCTGGCCAACGGTGGCGCGTATCAGGGCGCGCGCATCATCGGGCGCAAGACTCTGGAGTTCATGCGCCTGAATCACCTGCCAGGTAATCAAGATCTGCCTGGCGTATCAGTAGGCGCATTCAGCGAAACACCCTATGAGGGCTCAGGCTTTGGGCTGGGCTTTTCGGTTAAAACCGACGTTGCCAAATCACATACCAATGGCTCGATTGGGGAATACGGCTGGGGCGGCATGGCCAGTACCAACTTCTTCATCGATCCGGTGGAGGATGTAATAATGATATTCATGACACAGCTGATACCCTCTTCCAGCTATCAGATTCGTCAGGAACTACGAGCCATTATCAATGGTGCCTTGGTGGACTGATATCTGGCTGTCATCTGTCTGCAACGCATCAATGTCACGCTGCGGTCAACATTAGCAGCGGTGCCCTCCTTCATGCCCAGACACTCCCCGGAGTCGGTTCAACAGCAGATTCATCGTCATCTTCCCGAACATCTGCAACTGGAGGAACTGCTGCACTTAGGCGCGCGCCACCTGCGCTGGCAAACCGTCCATCGGGTAGATATTCAGGGCATCGACATTCCGATCAAGGTAATTGAAATGGGCAGCCGATCACCGTTGGTGCCGGTCATTGCATTTTTTGGGGGTGTACACGGTGTCGAACGTATCGGCACCCAGGTGTTATTGTCCTGGCTGCACAGCCTGATTCACCGGCTGGACTGGGACGATCAATTACGCCGGCAGCTTGAGCGCATACGCCTGGTCTTTATGCCCATGATCAATCCCGGTGGTATCTGGCACCAGCAACGCAGCAACCTCAACGGTGTGGACCTGATGCGCAATGCACCCATCGACGCCATGGGAAGTCCCCCCTGGCTGGTCAGCGGTCACCGGATAAGCCCCCGATTACCTTGGTATCGAGGCAAATTGGGTGAGCCCATGGAAGCTGAATCCGCCGCGCTGGTCGCAACTGTACGCGATCGGCTACTCAGCGCGCCCTTCTCCATGAGTATCGATTGTCACAGTGGCTTCGGCCGCCAGGACCGTTTGTGGTGCAGCTATGCGCGCAGCCACCGGCCCATCCAGCACATTGCCGAAGTGCTTGCGCTCAAGCGCCTGTATCAGAACACCTATCCGAATCACCATCCGTACATTATCGAGCCGCAGTCGGTTCATTACACCACCCACGGCGACTTGTGGGACTACCTGTACGACGAATCAGTCGAGCAACACCCTGACAACATATTCCTGCCGTTTACCCTGGAAATGGGCTCCTGGCTTTGGGTACGCAAGAACCCCCGTCAAATGCTTGACTATTTTGGTTACTTTAACCCGGTAATCACACATCGCAAGCGCCGCGTGCTGCGCCAACATTTGCCATTATTCGAGTTTCTGTTGAGTGCTGGCCAATCCTGGCGCAATTGGGCACCCAGGCCCGCTCAGCGGGACGCCATAACACAGGCGGCAATTGCCGAATGGTTTGTTTAAGTCACCGCTAAAGTACCCATAGACCGTCTATTTGAGGTATAAGGGCGCTATGAAAATCCCAAAACGCTTAGAACCCCTGGTTGAAGACGGCTTGATTGACGAAGTGCTCCGTCCGCTGATGAGCGGAAAGGAGGCGGCTGTCTTTCTGGTGCGCTGCGGTTCGGAGATCCGCTGCGCAAAAGTGTACAAGGAAGCCGCCAAACGCAGCTTCAAACAGGCGGTGCTCTACCAGGAAGGCCGCAAGGTCAGAAACTCCAGACGCTCACGCGCCATGGAAAAAGGCTCCAAATTCGGTCGCGGGCAACAGGAAGAAGCCTGGCAGAACGCTGAGGTGGACGCACTCTACCGGTTGGACGCTGCAGGCGTACGGGTACCCAAACCCTATGGCTGTTTCGAAGGCGTACTGCTGATGGAGCTGGTCACTGATGACGAGGGCGGCGTAGCCCCGCGTCTGAATGACGTATCGATGGACGCTGAGCAGGCCCGAGAGGACCACTCGGTGGTCATGCACTACGTCAAATTGATGCTCTGCGCCGGTCTGGTACACGGCGATTTATCGGAATTCAACGTACTGGTCGACGCCTACGGCCCGGTCATTATCGACCTGCCCCAGGCCGTGGATGCGGCGGCGAACAATAACGCCCGTTCGATGCTCGATCGTGACATCAACAATATGACTCAATACTACGGTCAATATGCCCCCGACCTGCTTGCCACGAAATATGCAAAGGAAATGTGGGCCCTTTACGAAGAAGGTGAACTGACGCCCGATACCGAGCTGACCGGCCACTTTGAAGAAAGTGACGAAGCAGCTGACGTCGACTCTGTGGTTCAGGAGATCAAGGCGGTTATGGAAGAAGAGCGCGAGCGGCGCGAGCGCATGAGCGAGGCCGACGAAGAGGATTAAGATGGAGGCATGTTGTAACAGCCCGCTACATGTCTACCTTACCACGCAATGCCTTGTGCTGGCCGCGTTTGGTTTTGCTGTCCATACGCCTAGCCTGTGAGCCCTTGGTGGGCTTGGTGGGACGCCTGCGCTTCTGCACGGTCACGGCTCCATTGATCAGTTCCTGCAGACGCTTTACTGCATCTTCTCGGTTCATTTCCTGGGTTCGGTAAGACTGCGCCTTGATGATGATCACTCCTTCCTTGGTAATCCGTTGATCAGACAGCGCAAGCAACCGCTCTTTGAAAAAAGGCGGCAGGCTGGAGGCATTGATATTAAAGCGAAGGTGGATTGCGCTGGAAACCTTATTTACATTCTGGCCACCCGCACCCTGGGAGCGGATAGCCGTTATCTCCACTTCCCAGTCACCCAGTTGCACGTCATGGCTTAAATTGATCATAAGCCAAGTTTAACGACTGATCGCCGTATGCCAAGTCATTTCATCCCGACATGTCCGTACGCGACGCCTGAGCTAGAAAGTTGAACATCCAGCGCATCATCACATCGGCATCCACCGCTGCGCTCAACGATGCCTGGCCTTCGCGCAGGCGAGCGTCCGGTATTGCACCATTGCGCAGATCCATTAGAGCGCGTGAATAGTCTTTGCAGAACTCCGGGTGACCCTGCACACTCATGAAATGCTGGCCGTACTGCACCACGTAATAGGGACAGAAGATGCTACTGATCAAGACATCGGCATGGGCAGGCAAGCGGATGACTTGATCCTGATGGCTAACGATCAGATCGAGCTTTTCCTGCCACGGATCCATCCAGTTCTTACGCATCACAACCTGATTGAATGAAACTCCGACACCCCAACCCTTGACTGACTTGCCGACCTCCCCTCCGAGCGCCTTGGCCATGAGTTGATGACCGAAACAGATACCCACCAGCGGCATACGGTGTTCCCACAACTGACGAATGAAGTCCTCGAGGACGTCAACCCAGGGTAGCCCATCATTCACCCCGAATTTGCTCCCCGTGATCAAATAGGCATCGCACTCACCCGCACGTGCCGGGTACTCGCCATCCATGCAGCGATAAACCACCATTTCAAGATCCGGTACCTGAGCGCGCAATAAATCATCAAACATTTGCGGATAGTTGCCATGCTCGAACTGCAACGTTTGCATTACATCGTCACATTGTAAAAGACCTATTTTCATGTAGTTACAACTGACCTCTCACTGCGTTTATAAAGATTTTACGGTATGTGGATTGCTCAAACACGATGGGGTTGGTACCTGCAGCGCCATCGATCACAGCCATCTGTGAAATCAGGTCGGCACGCGCCTCATCCATACCGAGTTCCGCAAGAGTATGAACAATGCCTATATCTCTGCGCAACGCCAGCACCCACTCCAGCACCCCATCAAATCCGGGCGTAGGGAGCCGCAGATACCGTGCCAACACGTCCATTCGATCTTCTATGCTGGTCCGGTTAGCCTCGAGCACATACTGCATAAGCACGGCATTCAGCGTGCCGTGGTGCGCATCGTAGAGCGCCCTGAGTGGATGCGCCAGCGCATGCATAGCGTCCAACCCACGTTGAAACGCAGTGGCGCCCATGCTCGACGCCACCAGCATCTTCAATCGCGCTTCCAGGTCGTTACCATTGGCTACGGCCCGCGGCAGATACGCCTTGATCTTTCACATCCCAACCCAGCACAACATCGCAAAATGCGAAACCATGATCCAGCAAGGAGAAAAACTTTTCATGGTTCATGTATTTGCCACGCTCCTCGACAATACGCTGGGCATCGTCAATGGTCTCCACTTCCCGCGGCTTGAGCATTTCAGTCTCCAGCAGACACTCCTATTGTTAACCAGCCGGCAAGAGCAGCGTGAGCCAGCCCAGAAAGAACTTTAATACCTGCAGGAGCCGCGGCTTCGACGCGGAGGATTTAGCACTTTCACTGAAGTTCACTTCGCATCCGCAGCAGAACTTCTCCACAAGGATTATCTCCTTCAGCCCTTATCTACCAAGCAGCGCCAACAGCGGGACCGCAAAAGCACAGGTCTTAGGAGGAGCGATGAACTCTTGAGACCTAAAGGGTGTCAAACTTGAAAGCCCATCGGTCTAGAGATGTTGATCATCCTTTAGAGAGCGCGCAAAACGCGTAAACATTCCGGCCATCCCGGCCCACTTAACAACCCCAGCGTGCTTGGGACGGAGCCCGATGACCTTGCGTAACCGATGGTTTCTTGTCTGTATTACGACAACATTTTGCTTGCTGACTACAGCCTGTAGCTCCTTACCCGAACTCACCCCGGATATGGCCCGTGGCAGAACTGCACCCGCGCAACTCGACGGCCCGCACGGCCCCCTATCAGCCACACAAAGCAAAGCTATACTCAAGAATTTAGAGGTCAACGGCACCGAAACCGATATTTTTGATCTGCACCTTGCAGTAGAAGCATCCATTGCCGGCAGCCCACTGACCACGGGCAATAAAATCGAATTACTGCAGGATGGCCCCGACACCTATAAAGCGATGCTAGAAGCCATCGCTAACGCACGCGATCATATTAATCTGGAGACTTACATACTTGAAGACGACGCAATAGGTCAGCGTTTCGCCGACGCACTTATTGCCAAGCAGCGCACTGGCGTGCAAGTCAATCTGATCTACGACAGTGTCGGAACCCTCTACACTCCCGCAGCATTTTTCGAGCGTCTGACGCAAGCTGGTGTGCACATACGTGAGTTCAACCCGGTCAATCCGCTTACGGCCAAAGCCGGCTGGACTGTGAACCAAAGGGACCACCGCAAGCTTCTGGTCGTCGACGGGCGCATTGCCTTTCTTGGCGGCGTCAATATCAGCAGTGTTTATTCAGGCAGTTCGGTCATCGGTGCAAGCCATGCGCCGCACAATAGTGAACTGCCCTGGCGAGACACGCACCTGCAAATCGAAGGTCCAGTAGTCGCTGATCTGCAAAAGCTGTTCATTCAAACCTGGAATAAACAGGACGGCGACGGGCTGATCCCACTCGACTATTTCCCCGGCACAGAGCACCGAGGTGACGCCATCGTGCGTGCTATCGGCAGCTCACCGGACGATCAGTACAGCTTGATATACGTCACTCTGATCTCTGCCTTGCGCAGCGCGCAAAGCGAGATATGGCTCTCCAATGCCTATTTCGTTCCTGATCCGCAGTTACTCTCTGCACTAAAAAACGCCGCAACTCGCGGTGTCGATGTACGTCTACTGTTGCCCAGCAGCACGGACTCCTGGCTGGTATTCCATGCTGGGCGGGCCTTTTACCACGAATTATTGGAGGCCGGAGTCAAAATCTACGAGCGTCGCGGCGCCCTGCTACATACCAAAACAGCCGTCATAGACGGCGTCTGGTCGACCATAGGTTCAACCAACCTCGATTGGCGTAGTTTTTTGCACAATCAAGAGGTGAATGCAGTGATTCTGGGCGGCGACTTCGGCACCGAGATGCGCGCAGCCTTTCTCGGCGACATAGAGCAATCCGATAGCATCACCCTGGACGCCTGGCGCAGCCGACCCCTGCGCAATCGGGGTAAGGAACAGTTTGCGCGCTTGTGGGCCTATTGGTTGTGACAGGCGTTCGCTGGTTAGCCTTGTTTATGGCGCTATCAATGCTGTCGGCCTATGCCCAGGACCCCGCAATGGCGCTGCGGGCGATGCACCAGCAACTTGCGCCGCAACTGGCCAGTAATCCCTTCCAGCGCCCCCTGCACCTGCAATCACAACAGACTGAAGAACGCCTGCAAGGTGATATCTATGCGGTACTGGACCAACCTTTTAGCCTGGTGGGTGCAGCGCTGCAAGATGGCAACAACTGGTGCGACATTCTGATTCTGCATCTCAACGTTAAGCGCTGTCTCGCCTCATCCGACCAGCCGGAGCAAGTGCTGAACATCCACATCGGGCGCAAAATTGAACAGCCGCTGGCTGAAGCAGCTCTGTTCCAATTCGATTACAGGGCAGTGTCAGCTACCGCTGATTACCTCAAGGTGCAACTCAATGCCGACGAAGGACCGCTGGGCACCAGTCTCTACAACATAGATCTTCAGGTAGTAGCGCTTGATGCCGAGCGCAGCTTTCTGCACCTTTCCTATTCCTATACGTATGGATTAGCGGCGAACCTGGCCATGCGCGGCTATCTGACCAGCCTGGGTCGAGACAAGCGCGGCTTCAGCGTTACCGGCCATAACGAAAACGACAAACCGATCTATATAGACGGTATGCGCGGCGTCATTGAGCGCAATACCATGCGTTACTACCTGGCAGTGGAAGCTTACCTGAGCGCCTTGGGAACTCCACCGGCCGGGCAGTTGGAACAGCGTTTGGCCCATTGGCAGAGTGCGGTCGAACATTACCCGCAGCTGCGTGAGCTCGAACCCGAAGAGTACCTGAGTATGAAACGCGAAGAGATCCGGCGACAGGAAAGTGCGCAAAGCCGACTCTATAACACGCCAAAGACACGCTCATTAAACTGCCAGGCGGCAGCGTGCCAATGATTTAGCCGTCCTCGCCTATGTCCTCGCTCCACAACTGAGGCTGGGCAGCAATGAAGTCACGCATCAACGCAATACACTCGGCGTCCTGCAACACGTCTACTTCCACACCGCGCGAACGCAACAACTGCTCCTCACCCATGAAGGTCTGATTCTCACCTATCACCACCTTCGCAATGCCGTACAGTAGAATCGCCCCCGAACACATCGCACAGGGCGAAAGAGTGGTGTAAAGCGTGGATTGGGCATACACCGCAGCAGGAAGTCGCCCGGCATTCTCTAGTGCATCCATCTCCCCATGCAGAATCGCACTGCCCTGCTGCACCCGCCGATTATGCCCTCGGCCAATGATCTTGCCATCGTGAACCAGCACCGAACCAATGGGAATGCCGCCCTCGGCCAGACCGGTACGGGCTTCGTTAATGGTGGCGCGCATGTGGGAATCCATAGATTTGTCCATTAAAAGGCTCCAAAAATTTGTGTTTATCTGATCGGTCGATGGCAGTATCTAATTTATGGATCGTAAAATATCGACAATGACATTTCGTTACTTTTTGCTCTGCTTGTTCTGCACCAGCATTTTGCTCCCCCGCTCTACAGTCACGCCCCATTTCCCACTATGATGGCGCCATTGCAGGCTGCGGTCAGGCCCGCGTTACTCATTTTTGCTTCCATTGACAGGGTTCACCATGCAATCCCCGATACAAGCCAATACCCGCTCCTACTCCACCGCTCTGCAGTGGCTGCTTAGTGCTGCAGCGCTGGTCATCGTGCTGGGCGGCTTGAAGGCGATCAGTCATATTCTCACGCCTTTTCTGCTAGCGGCATTTCTGGCGATTATATGCGCGCCACCACTCACTGGCATGCAGCGCCGGGGCGTGCCAGGACCGCTGTCTGTTCTTGTGTTGTTTTCAGTGGTGGGACTGACTTTTTTCTTGTTGTTTCTCGCGCTCAAGGGTGCAGCTGAAAGTATGGCAACCCAGGCACCAGCCTATCAGGCACGCTTTGCCGGTTGGATGGTCGAACTGCGTGAGTTGATTGCGGCCCGAGGGCTGCCGGCGGAACTGCTACCAGCTACGATGCCGCTTCCTGCGACGGCAACCATCACCGGTATTGCACGTGAGTTGGCCGGGGGGTTGGGGCAGTTTACAGCGAGTACTTTATTGGTATTGCTGGCCTTCATGTTCCTCCTTTTAGAAGAACGTACTTTTGCCGGCAAACTTAACGCAGCCTTCCCCGGCAGGCGTCGTGCACGGGTGCGTGGGAGACGATTTTTACGTTCGGTATATCGCTACCTAGTTATCAAAACCGCCGCAAGCACCGCTACTGGGGCTATTGTCGGTTTGGGGCTGGCTTTCCTGGGTGTGGATTTTGCTGTGCTCTGGGCGATTGTTGCGGGATTACTCAACTTCATTCCCACCATTGGATCGATCATCGCTGCCATTCCCGCCGTGCTGATTGCGTTCATGGGTATAGGCTTTGTAGAGGGTTTTTTGGTACTAGCGCTCTATGTGGCCGTGAATACGATCATCGGCAGCATTGTGGAGCCCCGTCTGATGGGCCGTAGTCTGGGTTTATCGCCGCTGGTGGTACTCATTTCACTGCTGCTGTGGGGCTATGTATTCGGTCCGATCGGCATGCTCCTAGCGGTACCCTTGACCATGATTGCCAAACTGGCATTGGACTCATCGCCGCAAACCCGTTGGGCCGGAATTATGATGAGCGACACAGTCAGACGAGCACGCAGCTAAAGCCTAATGGGCTGGGCTCCAGTCACTGATAATGCGGCGGCGCTTTCGGCCAGCACCAAAGCCTCATCGACTGCGCGCCACTCTGCCGCCTCAGCAGCCTCCGCGGCCAGTCTTGCCGCTTCACCATTGTGTGGAGCACTGCGCAACAACGCTGCGGCAACCCGCAGTTGGTCGGCCACATGAGAGAAGCCCCGCTTCAGTTCGATAGCGGCCCGCGACTAGAGCAGCTTGATTGAGCGATCAATGCGCTCTGGGGAATACTGGTCAGCGCCAGCCGGGCACACCCTGACGAATGACCATAGAAAAGTCATCGTTGCGTCCCGCTTGCTGGGCCCGCTGGGTAATCCGCCCCGCTTCGCGTAGCTCTTGTAACGGATAGCCCGGCTCGAGCCCACCCATCTTCTGAACATAAGACGGAAGGTATCCGGAAAGCAGGAGCCGATAATCGAGGGGTAGCCCGTCGACGATCGATTGCATCATGGTAAATACCAACGTGGTGCAGTTAGCCGTGACGGTCTGATAGAAGCGTGGATTACTCGCCAGGCTGTTCGCTTCCTTTACGTAGGCAAGTAAAAGTGAACGCATAGCCGTTTTGGAGAGGCCTACCCGGTAAAGGTAGGCATCTTCACCTCGTATATTAGTGCGCACATGCACCACATCACGCTCGTCGCTAGCAATGATGGCCAGTTCGAACTGTTTGAAAAAACCCCCAACCTCGGAAAACTCTTCCGCCACTTCCCGCCTGACTTCAACCGTAAAGGTGACAAATTTACCATCGGTAAAACCAAACGAAACCAAAACGTGAGCAATAGCCGGCATACCCCAGTACGACGTAACCATATCAACCGACTCAAGCTGGGTCAGGTCGTACTCTCGGGTTTCCCATGCGGCCGTATAGTCCTGTTCGCCATACCAGGTAAAATTGCGCACATTATGTAATGTAACCAGATTGCCATGCACTTCCCCAGTGGTGATATGCGCGAGATCGTCCGCCCATTGCCGCTCGTGGCTCGGTGTGAGCGTGCCCCACCATCCAAGTAGGCCAGCAAAGGCGAGCGCATAACCGGCAATGCCTAGCCAGGCCGAGCCACTACACAAAAGCCAAAAGACCAGTAGCGTCCACGCCAACCACAAGGCAACCAAGCCGTAACGACCAAGCATGCCCCAGGGCGCCTGGAACCACAGTGCCAATACCGACCACACACTGAACACAATAATTAACAAGGTCACCAGAGCTAACACCATACGCAATGCACACCTCGTCATGATGAATTCGCAGACCATACGAGCTCTCTGTATGGATAATACGCACTGTACTCCATTTCATTGCAGCGGTGCCCCAAACCCGCCGGCTGGGCGCCAACAGGATATCGTTACACAGGGCAGACTACTGGATAGATAGCTAGTAGAATACAAGCATGCCAACTACTACTATGCCCGATGTCCCACCGCTGTATTATCTGGACAACTTCCGCACTGTCCTCGCCTGGGTAAATGAACGTTATGCTGACTTGCTCGATGGGCAAGAACGTACATTCATTCGTCAATTTGGTGAGTTAGCAACGCCCAGTCAGGCGCTTCTGGTGCGGCTGATCATGCGCAAAGGTGTGCATTTTCGTAAAGGCAAGCTGATCTATGCGGAAATCGGCGATATAGCCCTGGCCGCCAGCCCGTTGCGCGCACTGGGCTGGTTGCGTACTGAAGAAGCAATCGATCTCCAGACCTTGTTCAGCCTGTTGCGCAGGGATGAAATTCTGGCACAACTCCCCCTAACGCAGTCTCTCCGTGCGAGTAGTAAGGGCGTCATACTTGAAGCATTGGGCGCCGTTCATATCGAGGCCCACCCTTTCAACTGCTGGTGCCCGGATATGCAGGAAGAACTCTACAGCCTGACGATCAACGGACTGTGCGATCGGCTGCGCCTAATGTTCTTCGGTAACCTGAGCCAAACATGGGCCGAATTCGTCCTCGCCGATCTGGGTATCTTTCGCTACGAATCGGTCAGTATCTCTCCTGAATCCCGGGGGTTTCGCAGCCGTGAGGATGTGGACCAGTATCTGCACCTGCGTGAGTGCCGAGAAGCATTTGAGGGGGGAGAGTCGATAACAAAAGTACTGCAGAGGGTTGGTGATTTCACCAGTGCCAATGCCTATCTGCAACAGCGCCATGGCAAGTTGCTGTTCAGCCTGGCCCGTCAACTTGAGCGCGAAGGCCTACTCGAATCGGCGCTGGCGGTGCACCAGCAATGCAGCTATGCCGGCGCACGGCAACGCTGCATTCGCATTCTGGAAAAGCTCGAGCGTTATCAGGACGCGTATGTCCTTGCATCATTGGCCAGCAATCAGCCGGAGAGCGACGCTGAGCAGCAGCTGGTAGAACGGGCACTGATCAGACTCCAGCGCAAACTCGGTCAGCCTGCCAGAACACCTCAGGTCAAATTTGAAGCAAACACACTACTCCTGTCACTGCCCCGGCCCGAACACGGGTCGGTTGAACGGGCCGTGTGCGAGCATATCTCCACCCCGGAGGCGCCTGTGCATTATGTGGAGAATGCGTTGATCAGCAGTCTGTTTGGACTGCTCTGCTGGGATGCGATATTTGCACCGCTTTCCGGGGCTTTTTTCCATCCGTTCCAGACTGGACCGCAGGATCTGCACACAGCCGACTTTTACCCGCGGCGTGCGGCTCTATTCAATCGCTCCCTGGCCTGTTTACAGACAGGCACCTATCAACAGGTCATCCGCGATACCTACGCGGCCAAATTCGGTATCCAGTCACCCTTTGTATTCTGGGGCATCAGCATGACACTGCTGGAACAGGCCCTGTCCTGCTTGCCCGCAGCACATCTGGAGCGATGGTTCCAGCGCATGCTGGTGGATCTGCGCGCAAACCGCACGGGCATGCCAGATCTGATCCAGTTCTGGCCGGACGAAAAGCGCTATCGGATGATCGAAGTGAAAGGCCCGGGTGATCGGCTGCAGGACAATCAGCGCCGCTGGATAGCCTTTTGCAATCAACATGGCATGCCGGTAGATGTCTGCCACGTGCAATGGCTAGAGGCATGAATTATCGGGTTGCCGTACGCAGTCTGTGTGAGTTCACCGCCAAGGAAGGTGATCTGGATTTGCGCTTCACCCCTGCCCCCACAGCGCAAGAAGGCATGGCCGGACATCGCACTGTTGCATCGCGACGGGGCGCCAGCTACCAGTGCGAGGTAACACTGAGCGGAAGCTATCATGCCTTGCAAGTCAGTGGCCGTGCCGATGGCTATGACCCGGATCAGAATCTGCTGGAGGAGGTGAAAACCCACCGCGGTGACGTGAGCCGTATACCGGACAATCATCGCCTGCTGCACTGGGCGCAGGTCAAGGTGTATGGCTGGCTCCTCTGCCAGGAAATGGGCCTGCCGGAAGTAGATCTTGCCGTGGTGTACTTCAATGTCATCAGCCAGAAGGAGACGGTCCTGCGCGAGCGTTTCAGTGCCGATACCCTGCGGATTTTTTTCGAGCTTCAGTGCCAGCGATTTCTGGCCTGGGCTAAGCAAGAGGCTGCGCACCGCATCGAGCGCGACCACAGTCTGGCGCGCTTGCGCTTCCCACACGCCAGTTATCGTCGAGGTCAGCGGCATCTGGCCGAATCCGTCTATCGCGCAGCCAGAGATGGCAAAACCTTGATGGCGCAAGCTACAACCGGGATAGGCAAGACGCTGGCTACGCTCTTCCCTCAACTCAAGGCCTTCCCTGGCAAACAGCTTGATCGTCTGTTCTTTCTTACCGCAAAGACGCCAGGGCGGCGACTCGGCCTGGATGCTTTGGCGACGTTACGCAGTCAGGAGACGAATATGCCGCTGCGAGTCCTTGAGCATATTGCACGGGACAAGGCCTGCGAGTATCCGGATCGCGCCTGCCACGGTGAATCCTGTCCCCTGGCACAGGGCTTTTATGACCGCTTACCAGCGGCTCGCAAGGCTGCTTTGCAGCTGAACTGGCTCGATCAACAAGCGGTACGCAAGGTCGCCCTGGCGCATCAGGTCTGTCCGTATTATCTCAGTCAGGAACTGTGCCGCTGGTCTGACGTTGTGGTGTGCGATTACAACTATTACTTCGACATGACAGCCCTACTCTTCGGTCTGACGGTCCTTAACGGGTGGCGGGTTACCCTGTTAGTGGACGAGGCACACAATTTGATAGAGCGTGGCCGGGGCATGTATACCGCAGAGCTTGATCAGAATCGTTTCAATGAGTTACGCAAGGTTTCTAAAATAGGACTGAGGAGTGTGCTGGATCGCGTTGGGCGTCATTGGAATCAGCTGCACAAGGATCAGGAACTGCCGTATCAGGTGTATCCGGCCATTGCGGATCTATTTATTATCAGTCTGCAAAAAGCTGTCAGTGCCATAACGGATCATTTGACGGATCAGCCAACGGGCAATGACGGTGCGTTATTACGCTTCTATTTGGATGCGATGCTGTTTTGCCGCCTAGCCGAAGCCTACGGACCCCATTCGCTATTTGATATAACGCGGCTACCCTCTGGGGGCACACCTAAAGTTTCTACGTTGTGCTTGCGCAATGTGGTACCCGCTCCTTTTCTCGCTCCCCGTTTTGCCATTGCCCATAGCAGCACGCTGTTTTCCGCCACATTAAGTCCGCCGGCTTATTATGCGGACTTATTAGGCCTGCCTGCGGAGCGCCAATGGCTGGATGTGGAGTCACCGTTCGAGGCGCAGCAACTCGATGTACGCATTGCGGCCAACCTGTCCACCCGGTACCAGCATCGAGCAACGAGTCTGGAGCCGATCAGCCAGTTGATGGCCGATCAATTTGCGGCGCAGCCCGGCAATTATCTGGCCTTTTTCAGCAGTTATGCCTATCTGCAACAGGTGATGGAATGTTTTGTGCGGGCCCATCCCGGCATACCCGTGTGGGTGCAGTCGCGCAGCATGAACGAAACCGAACGCGAGGGTTTTCTGCAACGCTTTACCTTGCATTCACGAGGCATTGGCTTTGCGGTGCTCGGTGGCGCCTTCAGCGAAGGTATCGACCTACCAGGCGACAGACTGATCGGCGCCTTCATTGCCACGCTGGGACTGCCCCAGGTGAATCCGATCAACGAGGAAATAAAAGACCGTATGCAAAGGATGTTCGGCGACGCTAACGGTTACGCCTATACCTATTTGTTTCCGGGTATTCAGAAGGTGGTCCAGGCCGCTGGTAGGGTGATTCGTACGCCAGAAGACACAGGCGTGATTGTGTTGCTTGATGATCGTTTCGGGCAACGTCAGGTTCGCAATCTGCTCCCACAATGGTGGCGGCCAGAGATGCATCAGGTACCTGATGGAGTCATTGGTGAGGTTTGAAGGTAATCGGTAGTTTATGGGTCGCACACCGGGAGGAGAGGTACTGGTTAACGAAGCCTGATCGTACATGCGATCGAATTTCACCGATCACGTGGAAGCTGGAAATCAGGTTGTGCCCACCCACGCCAAAAAATATGCGTGCGTCGTCGTTAACCTTAGCTTCCATCTTGTGAGTGGAGATCAGTGCGTCCATTGAACCGTTGAACCGTTGAACATCATGTGGTCTGGGTTTTCATCAAGCATTTTATCGAGTAAACACTCCTGCAGACCGCTTGAAACATGTCGTTGCGCCGTATACAGCTCGCCTTGCATGACATAAAACTCTTTATCCACCGGATCCAGTCCGCCTTCAGGTTCGACCAGTAGCATGCCGTACATGCCATTGGTAATGTGCTGTGCGACCATAGGCGTAGCACAGTGATAATCGTAAAGTCCCGGCGTCAGGGCTTTGAACGAGAAGCTTTTGGATTGGCACGGTGCAGCCTGGGTTGCCGCAGCACCACCGCCGGGACCGTTAGCCGCATGGAAGTCTACCAAGTGGATATGAGCACTATCGATCGAGTTCTTCATGGTGACATTGGCAGTATCGCCAACCCGAACACGAATCATCGGATCCAGTACGGTATTGTTAAATGTCGAAAATTTATAGCTGCTGCCATTACCCAGACGACCCACTACCTTTGTGGTTTCCAGTTCGAAATTGATCACTTTTCGGACCTCTTTTGCCCACCGGCTCACCAACCTTATTAGGGTCCATCGAAAGATCGGGGTACTCATTCGCGGGCTCCTCCTCGGGATTACCCACAATCAATTTGCCAAGCATGCCCGCAGCTTTGTGCCCCGGCAAGATACGGAAATGTTCGAATGCCCCGCTTTTGGTCGCTCGGAGCACAATCGCCGTTGACACATTAATCTGCACGACGGCTCCCTCGGCCACTCTCAGGTCGGAATGGCCCTGCCTCGCTGATACAAACGAACTTGCCGCCGGCAATATCGGTTCGCAAGGTAAAGGTGACATCGGGCACATAGGCTAAATAGGCGCTATCGCGTGGATGTCCGGCCTGGGCGGGTTTGGGTATTACCGTGTTCGATATTCTTCGAGTACCTGGCCGCAGCCGGCACCCTTCCCTTCACCTAACCCCGGATTGAGCCAGGGCAGAATCACCAATGGAGGTGCCACGATCAGGCCGATGACACTGACTACGCCACGTGCCAGGAGCTCCGGACTGGTCATCGACACCACGGGTTGGCCAAGCGTACCTGTCAGCTGAACCGGAGAATTGCCAGAAAAAAAACCCATATCCTTAGAGTGGCTTTCCATTTCGACGTCTATCCGCTCTGTGCGCAGATCGATAGTGCCGCCTCCGGTAAAGTTACTGTCATCGGTGTCGATGAAAAGCTGCTCAAGACTGGCTTGACCTTGAACACTTTCAAAGCGCAAGTAAGCGCAGCGGATCGGTACCTGATCGGCTTTCGCCAAGTATGCCACCAGTGCTTCGCCTGCATCCATGCCCAGAACCTCAACTGCCAGCATGTCCAAATGCCCACCGGACATAGCCAGCTCCACCTGGCCGTCCGCCCCTGCCATAAAGTCCGCCATGGAAAGACCCGAGAAACTCAAATCCACTTTTCCACCGAGCACACCCGCAGAATCACTTGCGACATCGGGGAAGTTTACCCGCAATAAGGGCTTGAGATTGACCCCCCTGGCAGAGGCATCAAGCATGCCGCTTACCTGCGACTGCTGGGTATCAATGCGGATAGCGCTCTTTACCGTCCCACCGCCAAGACCGAACTGCAGCGGTAGTAGCGTCAGACGACCATTGTGTAGCTCAAGCTCTAGCGCCAGCTCTTGAAGCGGCAGGCCTTTGGCGTTGACATGGTCCGCGGAAAAGTTGACAACAGCGTCCATTCGATTCAGGCCGTCCAGGCTCCACGACGTATCCGGGAAAAAACGTCCTGACTGCGCCCGCTCCCGAGCCATGCGCTCCTGCCGGGATGACGCCACCTCGCCTGGTCCGATATCGGGCGGGCTGCCCCACAGTAATCGCAAGTCATCGTAATTTAGGTTGCGTGAGTGCAGCGTCGCCCATATTTTAGGTCGATCACCCGGGCGTAGCCGCAGGTCTCCTGCCAAGTCGCTTTCACCGAAACCGCCAGTAAAGTTTGTCAGTCTCAAGATATCGTCCTGCCAGCGCAGTCTGCCCTCTATACGGTAAGGCGGCAAAGACGGCAGGCTTAACTGGGTTAGCTTGTTGATACGCGCGGGATTAGGGCCCTCAAGGGTAAATTGGGCATCGACGGCCACCAGTTGTAAGGGACCGGTAACCGTGCCATCAACCTTCAGGTGACTATCGCGAGATGCCAGCGTACCTTTGATCGGGTAGGATTTGGCCGGCGCAGTCATATCCAAGAGCGGTCCCATCAGCAGATCAAAGCGGAAAGGTTCGCCAAAACGCATGCCGCTGCCTTCGACATGCACCCCAGGGGCATCTGTGCTGGAGATATACGCTATGTCGGCATTGAGCTCCACACTGAGCTCCTGGGCTGGCGCATCGTAGGCCAGGGTACTGTTACGCAGGGTGAGCACGCCATCAACAAAGTGCGCCTGCAAATCGCCCTGAAGCGTGCCGAGTGAGCCATGACCGAATGCCGCGAGGGCCTGGCCGAGGTGCCATTGTTCGAAGCGAACATCTATACGCCCTTGTACTGCTTTATCCGCGAAATCAACCTCACCACTGAGGCGCACGGACCCGTCCCCTTGGACTGCCTGCAGCTGCTGAATTTCGATTCGATTGTTGTTCAGGCTACCCTGCAGCTCGACATTGCTCAGAGTCTCGTCGGCATAGTTCAGCTGCTCGACAGACAGGTCAAGCTTTCCTTGAAAACCACGAAATCCGCGCAGCGCCGCCAGCTGCTCAGCTAGGCCCTCGGCCAGCGGTATCTCTTGCACCCCTTCTGCCTGCTTGCCGTTCTTGTCGTTCTTGTCGTTCTTGTCGTTCAGGTACTCAACCACGTCCCAGCGGTTCAAATCCAACTGATCAACCCGCAGCCGAGCTTCGTATCGTGGCGTCTTACCGCCTTGGCGCATCAGTTCGCCAGTCAAATGATTATCAGCTACCTGCAAATCAATCTCCTTAAGCGTCCAACGCTGGCCGTCCCGGGCGATTAGACCTTGCAGTGTGAACTCGGGAACTCTGAGGTCCGGGCGTCCCAGTAGACCAGCGATATCCGCCGAGGCCGGAGCCGAAGCGGTCAGAGTGCCGCTCAGATTGCGCGGTTGCAGCGGGTCCTGGGCAACGCCGGAAAAGGCCAGCTGCAGATCGCCCAATTGCCCTTCGAGCTCCAGCGGGTAGGTAGCGTCGTCATCAAAAATCTGCAGGGGCGCCGCACCCGAGGTCTGGAACTGCAACGGTCGATCCTGCCAGTAGCCCTCTGCGCTAACGACAAGCTGACGGTCGCCGGCGGAATCAACGGTGGTGTTAAAGTCGAGCGTGATCGAGGTATCGAGCAGAGCATCTTGATAGGTCAGCAGTCCTTCCTTAATGGTCAATATCTGCGGTAACAGCGTCGGCTCCTCTGCGCTACTTTCGGGCATCAGCGGAGCCCAGTTGCTGCTACCGTCTTCGCGGCGCGCCAGATGTACCTGAAGTCGCTGCAGGTCAATCTTGCGAAGACCAAGCTTGCCGCGCATCAGTGCGCCCATCTGCGGCGTGATCGTCACTTCGTCCAGCACGAGCATGCTGTCGTGGCTGGCCCAGGGCGGATTGGCTATGGTGATATCCTGTGCACGGATGACCGGCGGCCACCCCCAGTCAATCGAATGGCTGCCGATGACAACGTCCCGACCCTCCAAGCGCTCGCTGAGTTGCTGCTCCACTACACCCCGAGCCCATTTCGACTCGAGAGTGAAGACGCCCAGTATCAATGCCAGCAAGAGCAACAACAAAAGCACTGCAATCGTGATCAGAATACGCCGGGGTGTTTGCGTCACAAAAGACCTCCTGTCTGATTTTTTCTGTTCAACAATTTACGCCTACAGAGCCCGCTCAGGAGCGCGCTTTGCCAGACAGACCGCGACTCTTTGGAGCGATCGTTCTTATTGAGATACTTTAAACGGCAGGTGGTTCACTACTATTTCGGGTGTCCCTGATCGGTAACCGCGGGAGGTGAACTGGCCATCGCCATTGCACGGGAAATGGAGTTCGATTGGACACAGATAGGTTGAAGGGTCATTATCCCGCTTTTTTTCCAACCGATTGACCCTAAGGAACGACATGAGCGATTTACCGCCCTGCCCTGAATGTAATTCCGAATTCACCTATCAAGACGCAGCCATGATGGTCTGTCCGGAATGTGGCTATGAGTGGTCTGCCGGCGCTGCTGAAGTTGCTATGGAAAAAAGCGCGTTGATCAACGATGCCAATGGGAACCCGTTGACTGACGGCGACTCGATTACCGTCATCAAGGATCTGAAGGTCAAGGGCACATCCCTTGTGGTCAAGGTCGGCACCAAGGTGAAAAATATCCGTCTGGTCGACGGCGACCACGATATCGATTGCAAAATAGACGGTATTGGCCCGATGAAACTCAAATCGGAGTTCGTCAAGAAGTCCTGAGCGGGTGACTATCTGTTTACCCAGGTCGCCAGCCAGGCGATCAACAGCGACGCAACTACCACGACACTCAATGGCTTGCGTAACGCCGGATACCAGACCGGCGCCAAACCGTGATTGACCGCCCAGATGTCTGCAAAATATAGCCCGCCAAACGCTACAAAGAAAACCGGTAACGCTAGATCAAGCGGCAGACTCAATGCGACCCAGCCAAGCAGCGGCGGAATAACCGACAGCCCAAGTTGCACGGGTGCCTGGGCACTTGTTTCATCCGCCCGCATTGCCAGCCCCCAATGGATCGCACCCATAAAAGCCAGAATGACGGCCGCATAGTTGAGCAACTCATTCATGACCAGTTCGCGCCATGCATCAGGGGTCACCCAAAGCCCAAGCGCCGCACTGATAAATGGAATAAGCCCGGCGATGCCGAGACCTACAGCCAACGGAGGCGGTTTAATTGCACTAAAAGGATGCATGATTGCTCCATTGCCTGATAGAGAGGCCTTGAAGGCCGTAGAATGCATTATAAGCAGGAGTAAAGCCCCCCGCACACAACCCATTTATATTGGCTCGATAGCACCGAGCGGAGTTTTGCGTGGCAAACTGCGCCGCAATGCCTGCTCACGCTCACGAAGACGTGCCTGCATGACGCGATCCGGCTTCGCGCTGCCAGTAGCATAGCTCTGATGCACATACTCATCAAAAAAAGCATCAATTTCAGTACTACAGCCCGGCAACGCGCTTTTCAGCCGAGCTTGCCAGGCACGAGGCCCTTCGCCACGACGGGTTTGCAGGCGCAAACGGTTTAGCCGTCGATCCAGGCGGGCCCAGGCTCTGCGTCGAGAATCCTGAGGCAATCGTTCTGGACGCAGGATCCAGAGGGCCAGCGGTATCATGACCAAAGCTGCGCTAGCCAGCAAAATGACGCCTACGCGCTGCCAATCAGTGGTACCCAGCCAGCGTTGAAAAAAACCTTTTTGCGTGTCGGACTGAAATCCAAGCACCCTCAATTGCCATTGAAAATTGATATCATCCCAACCTAGCCTTACTGAATTGATCCAGTTGATGTTGCGATAGCGGGCACCAGAGAGGAGCGAATCTTCAAGAAAGCTTCCCTCACCCTCAAGCGCCGCCTGGATACCACGCTCGATCCGTTCCGGGGCTACCTGAAAGGTCGGGTCGACCGACACCCAACCCCGACCGGGCAGCCATGCTTCAACCCAGGCATGAGCATCAAACTGATGCACCAGTACATAATTGCCAGCCGGATTGACCTCGCCTCCCTGATAGCCCGCCACGATTCTTGCCGGAATACCCGCTGCACGAAGCACAAAGGTCATAGCTCCAGCAAAATGCGCACAAAAACCACGACGCGAGTCAAATAGAAACTCGTCATTGGTATGTAACCCAAGGGTGTCGGGGCGCAAAGTGTAGTAGAACGGCTCTTGATTGAAAAAGCGAAGCAAGGCCTGAACCAGCTCGCCGTCTTCCGCGTACTCACGACGCAGCTGCGCGGCAAATGCACGGCTGCGCGGGTCAGATTCCTCTGGCAACAGCGTGTATAGACGTTGCTGCATAGGTGTCAGTCCCGCTGGCTCAAGCAAGCTCTGCTGTCGGGAGGTAGCTTGGTAGCTGGTGGTCTCAGCAATTGGCCGGCGGGCACGCAGCAAATAGTCCCGGGTCAGCTGCAGCCTCTCGTCCTCACTGGTAGCCCCGCGCAGACTAAATACCCAGGGCTGCTGAGTCGCACGGGTGGTGACCTGATAGGTAATTGGCTCCCCTTGCGGCTCCCATGCCTGGGGCTCCGGTCGCGATGCAAAGTCCAGATGACTCCAGCTGCGCCCATCGAAGCTGGACAGCGTCAGCGCCCGCCAGTAGAGCGTTTTATGAGCGGGAATTTCCCCCTCGAATTGAACCCGAAAAGCCAGTTCACCGGAACGGGCAAGGTCGGCAATATCCCCCGGCGACATGCTCTCCGCCAGACCGGTGATCGCACTTTGCCCAGGCGCATTGACCGCCCAAAGAGGTCCCAAGCGAGGAAAGAACAGAAACAACACAATCATCAACGGCACAGCCTGGAGCAACAGGACTGACCCCGTGCGCAAGGCGCGAGATGGGTCGTTGCGACCAGCTGTTTGCTGCAGACCAACCAAAGACGCAATTAGAACCAACAGCGAAAAGAGCTGATATACCGTCAGGACAATAGACTGGTTAAACAGAAACGCAGTGGCAATAATGAAAAAGCCCAGGTAGATCACCACTATCGCGTCACGCGGAGTGCGCATTTCCAGCAACTTGAACATGAAGAGCAACAGTAGCAGCATCACTGCCGCATCCAGGCCTATCAGGGTTCCTTCGGTCAGCCATACACCCAATGTTATCAGTACGATGCCAGCAGTTTTGAATATCGACCCTGGATAATTCCAGCGCATCCGTTGAATCTGTATACGCCAGAGCGCACAACCGATCCAGAGGGCAGAGACCCAAAGGGGCAGACGCGGCAGGTGGGGCAAGAGTACAACGATCTGCGCCGTCAGCAACCACGCCAGGCTATTGCGTGGAATCAGTGCATTCGCCTTACCCGTTAATCGTTTCATAGCTTACTTCCATACAGCGCTAGCGCACGTAGGCACTGATCACGGTGCCGTTCGCCCGAGCCAGGCGCGATATGCAAGGTGTCCAGCTGGAGTCCGTAGGGTTGGCCCGTAAGCTCCAACTGCGTGACCCAGCCAGCAAGATGGCTCAGGCATTGCTCGAGATTGGCTCCAGGGGTATTGGCCAGGTCCAGTAACTGGGTGCTCTGCAGCGGTTCGGCGAACACCTTCGTGTGAAGTCCCTGGCCGCGCGAGTAGGCCCGCCAATCTAGACGACGACGGGAATCCCCCGGCTGATAATCGCGCAGACCCTGAAAATCATCAGTGCCCTCGACCATCTGATTTTCCGTATCCCCTTCTCCTCCGGCTGCGAGAGCTGGCAAGGGGATCGGAATGACTCTGGGGTAGACCAATACTTTCCAATCAAGGTCAACCAGACTCCAGGCAACAAACCAACCTAGCGGATAACGGGTTTCGATGCGCAGCCGACCGGGCCTGAACCAGCCCCGAGAATGGGTTGGATGGTACAGGGTGAGGCGTGTCTCGCTACCGTTGGCCACATCAACTTGGCGCCGCTGGGCTGCAGGCCAACTGAACACCAGCGCCTGATGTTCGCGGCGTGGCGCGATCACATTCATGTCAAGCGGCGCCATTTCACCGGCGAACACGGGCATGCCGCCAGCGGTATGCACTTCCAGACTGGCCAGATTGCGATAGGTATGATGCAGCGAGACCCAAAACAGACTACCCAGCAAAAAAGTGACGGCATACACCAGACTATTCTGATAGTTGATAGCGCCGATCAGCATAATAACTAACAACAACAACAGAGCCAGGCCAGAACGTGTCGGCACGATGAATATCTGTCGATGCGATAGTTTTATCTGCGGAGCTGACGGAATACGACGCTTGAGCCATTTATCGAACAGACCTCGCGCGCGTCGACCCAGGGAGATCAAACGACCTCCACCTCGTTCAGTAGCCACTGGGCCAACCCTCCGCCGCCGTGACCCGTAGGGTCTTCACTGGCGCGCAGACGGTGGCCCACCACCGCAGGCAAAATTGCCTGAACGTCCTCGGGTATAACATAACTGCGATGTTCAAGCATCGCCCAGGCTCTGGATGCCGCCAACAAACCCAGGCTCGCTCGAGGGGATAGCCCCCATGCACATGCCTGGCTTTCCCGGGTGCGATTAACCAGACGCAGAATATAATCGATGATCGCCGGGCTCGCGGTTATAGCCGGAAGGCTATCCTGCAACGTCTTCAGCGTAGCGCGATCAAGCACGGCCTCGACTCGATCCAATCTGGCGTTACGATCCTCACCCAAAAGTAGGGTTTTTTCGGCGCTAGGCGTCGGGTAGCCCAAAGACAGCCGCATCAGAAAGCGGTCAAGCTGCGATTCAGGCAATGCATAGGTGCCCATCTGGGAGACAGGGTTCTGCGTGGCGATCACAAAAAAGGGATCCGGCAGCTTTCTGGTAGCGCCGTCCACAGTCACCTGATGCTCTTCCATGGCCTCGAGCAGTGCGCTCTGACTTTTCGGTGTCGCACGATTGATCTCATCAGCCAAAACCAACTCGGCAAATATAGGACCGGGATGAAAAACGAATTGGGCTGTATTGCGATCAAATACTGAAGTCCCAAGAATGTCACCGGGCAACAAATCACTGGTGAACTGAATGCGCTGGTAGCTCATACCCATCACGCGCGCCAGAGCTTGGGACAATGTGGTCTTGCCCATGCCAGGCAAATCCTCGATCAGCAGATGGCCCTTCGCCAGGATGCATGCAATGGCGAGTTTCACTGCGTGCTCCTTGCCCATTACTACCTGATCGACTGCGGCCAACGCACGGTTCAGCACATCCTTCATGGTCCATCCTTTTTGGTTTTGTATTGACTGCAGCACGTGGCATCTTAGGGTCCCTATGCATACCATGAAAGCGATGTGCAACGGTTTGTAACAGCTTGCCGATTGCTCTCGGGCGAGTCTAGGCCATGCTCAAGTCACATCATGTTATGAGAATCCGTTCAATGCCCAGACCCGCAGTACCATTTTTTCTGGCTGTACTAATCGTTATCATCATGGGTTGCTCACCCCTGGCTCCGGTAAACGCTGTCATTGGAGAGGATACCTACAGACTTCTTGCCGATCAGCCCTATGGTGATAATGAACGACAAATGCTCGATGTGTATTTGCCTGTCGTTGGGTTGGACGAAGCACCCGTCGTCGTATTTTTTTACGGCGGCAGTTGGCGCAGTGGTGATCGCGCAGATTATGCCTTTGTCGGGGAAGCGTTGGCCTCGCGCGGCATCATTACTGTTGTAGCCGATTACCGTGTGTACCCTGAGGTCACTTATCCCGCTTTTGTACAGGACAGCGCGGCAGCAACAGCCTGGACTCGAACACACCAGCAAGACTGGCAAGCGCAGCCGCAATCTCTGTTTGTGATGGGTCACAGCGCGGGAGCCTACAATGCTGCGATGATTGCACTGGACAAGCGCTGGCTTGCAGCGCACGACCTTGATCCCGGCATGCTAGCGGGCTGGATCGGACTGTCGGGGCCCTATGAATTTCTGCCGATCATCAACCCCGACGTCAAACCCATTTTTCACCATCCCCGTACGCCGAAGCAGTCACAGCCCTTTTATCACGTCAGCCCGCAAAGCCCACCCGCTCTGCTAATGGCGGCAACCCCGGACAAGCTGGTGGATCCCGAGCGCAACACCCGCCAGCTCGCCGAGGCACTGCACAAGGCCGACGTCAGTGTCGAGACTCACTATTATGAGTCTCTCCATCACCTGACCATTATTCTGGTCATGGCAAAACCCTTCCAATGGTGGGAGCCGGTTGTAGACGAAGTGCACGACTTCGTCATGCATCAGTCAGCCAACGCATCACCCTGAGGGGTTAGATTGCCGGCACGCATGGCTTCCAGGCGGTTGATCATATAGCGCACATGCAAATGCAGACTGTATAGCTCGTGGGCATAGGAGAGAGATACATCAACTTGGGTCAGCTCGTCCTGGAGACGATGCAGGCGCTCGATAACATCTGCCAGTTACCGCCATCCAGTTCCTCAAACTGTGCCGGGGTGTCCTGTGTCTGGAACAGACTACGAACAACCGCATAGGTGCCGCTGCCTTTATCGCGGCGCGGCGCGGGATCTAAAAAACAAAAAAACATCCAAACAAGAACCGCTATCAGAGGGACTATCCATAGATTCGCGCGGACAAACAACGCGCTCTGTTTTAGTACGTCCATGTGTGCTTCCCGCGACTCATGTGATCCTCAGTCTATACGCCGCTAAGGATCAGGGCGAGCTGAGAGGGCTGGTCAGCGCGGGGCTACGGGAGCGTCGTGACCCAGCTCAAGATCTGCTTTGTCGCGCCATGTCTCGCTCAATTCTGTTTTAACAGAAACACCTAACTCTTTGAAATCATTAACCTGCTTTACCAGATTTCCACGCCCATCAACCAGCTGATCGCAGGCTTTCTGATAGGCCTCGGTGGCTCTTTCCAAGCTCTTGCCGATGCCGTCCATACTGCCCAGGAAAGTACGCAACTTGTCGTGCACCTTAGCAGCGCGTTCAGCAAGTTCGGCTGTATGGCGGTTCTGATCTTCGAAACGCCAGAGCTGACGCACGATGTTCAGACTGGTCAGCAATGTAGTTGGCGTCGCGACCAGCACATTCTGCTCAATCGCTTTTTGAAATAAACTTTCGTCTGCCTTAAGGGCTTCGACAAAGGCCGACTCTATCGGGATGAACATGAAAACCATCTCCGGTGCATTAAGTCCTGGCAGGTCGAAGTAGTTACGGTCAGCCAGTTCTCGGATGCGCTGACCGACAGCCTGTACATGCTCTGCCAGCGCGATACGCCGCTCGTTATCGTCTTCACTATTTATATAGCGTGTATAGGCGTTAAGCGACACCTTGGCGTCGATAATCAGGTGTTTTCTCTGGGGCAGATAAACCAACACATCCGGACGCTGCCGCTGGCCGTCGCTGTTAACCATGCTCACTTCGCGCTTGAAATCCTTGCCGGCAATCAGGCCGGAGCGCTCCAGCACGTTCTCCAGAATAAGCTCGCCCCAGTTCCCCTGGGTTTTCTTCTGGCCTCTCAGGGCAGTGCTTAGATCGTGGGCTTCCTGAGTGATCTGTCGGTTGAGCTCTTTGAGATGATTAAGCTCGCTGGCCAACGTGGCCTGCTGCTGAGTGTCTTTATGATGAATATCTTCTACCTTGAGGCGGAACTGATCGATCTGCTCGCGAAAGGGTTTGAGTAGGTTATCCAGTGATTGCTGGCTTTGCTTGGAAAAGGCCTGGCCCTTGGCTTCGAATATCCGACTGGCCAATTGCTCGAATTCCATTTTCAGCTGATCTCGACTGTCCTTGAGCAGTTGCTGTTGCTCGGTAAAGTGTTGCTGACGATGTTCAAGGGTGTTTTTCAACGTCGAGTGCTCAATACCCAATGCTTCATGATTAACCTGTAAAAACTGCAGGCGGGTATTGAGTACATCACGCTCACTGCGACCCTCCTCCAATTGACGGGCCTGCTCCTCGCAGCGGGTCTGGGCTTTCTCAGACCGTACCTGCCAGTCATGGGCCTGGCGCTCAGCCTCAGCCTGCCTGAGCTGCTGGCTTGCGTGCTGGTCGCGCAAGGCGGCACTACTCGCCTGCAAATGCTCAAGGCGCACCTCCAGCCCCGTGCGCTCATTCTCGTGCTGGTGAACATCCAGCTGCAGCCTTCGATACGCATCCCGTTGCACCTCCGCCTGCCGCTGTGCTTCATCAAGCTCCCGCTTCAGCAATCCCTGGCGACGCATCTGCAGCCAGACAGTGATACCCCAGACCAGCAGAAGAGTAACGCTGACACCGGCAAGCTGGATCTGTGTATCGGTTAGAGCCATGAATAGTTCTCCTTGTGTAATGAACTCATTATCCGGGTTCAAACCCAGTTTGTAACCCGCAGTCCACACCGCAACGTATCTATTACGGCCTTTATCTAGCCCTCTCCCCCCAGGCATACCCCCCATTAGGGGGGTACATCACGATCATGCAGGCGACTAGTGTCGTATGCAGTGCGGTGGCCTGCATGGCAGACCATCAGGAAGGCAACTTATAGCCAGCATGCACTTGCCAAGGGTTCCAAATAACAACAAGCGCCCGGCGCGAGGAATACCATGACTAGAACAACAAAAACGCAATCTTTCTCTGCTTTGCTCAAGCCATTAACCGTGGCTGTAGCGGTAGCCATCTCTCTCCCAGCCCATGCTGTACGTTTTGATATGGGTGAAATTCAGGGTCAATTTGATTCGCAGATGTCAGTGGGCACCAGCATAGGTACCAGCGACATCGATGATGATCTGATCTGGGCAGGCAACGGTGGCAATGCTAACGCAGCCAACTCGGACGACGGCCGACTTAATTTCAAAAAGGGTGAACCCTTCTCGACCATTTTCAAAGCAAACCATGACCTGTCATTTCAATACGACAGTACCGGTGTGTTTGTACGTGGCAAATACTGGTATGACTTCGAAACCAAGGATGGCAGTCGCGAGTTGTACGACATCAATGACAGCGGCAAGCGACAAGCAGCAAAATCTTCTGGCGGTCAAATTCTCGATGCATTTATTTATCACAACTACAACATTGGCAATCTGCCAGGGTCAGTACGCGTCGGCAAGCAAGTAGTCAGCTGGGGTGAAAGTACCTTTATTCAGAATAGCATAAACAGCATCAACCCAATCGACGTGGCTGCGTTCCGGCGCCCGGGTGCCGAAATTAAGGAAGGTCTGATTCCGGTCAGCATGCTCTTTGTGTCGCAAAGTCTGACCGACAACCTCGGTATGGAAGCTTTTTACCAGCTCGAATGGGACCCAACCGTTCTAGATAACTGTGGAACGTTTTTCTCGTTCACAGACTCGGTAGCAAAAGGGTGTAACCAGGTTGGCGCAGCTGGATCTCAAGCCGATGCAAACTCACCCTCCAATCCTTTTGTTTATGTACCACGTACAGAAAATCGCGAAGCGCGAGACAGCGGTCAATTTGGTGCTGCCTTTCGTTACTACGTAGAAGAACTCAACCAGACCGAGTTTGGCTTGTTCGCGATGAACTTCCATAGTCGCCTCCCTATTTTCAGCAGCACTGCTGGTACAGGAGCGCCTAACGCTGGTGGGTTTGGTTTCAATAATGATACCAATGCCTGGGAAATACCATTAGATGCTGCTTACTATGTTGAGTACCCTGAAGATATTCGCCTTTATGGTGTCAGCTTCCAGACCAACGTTGCAGGGGTAGCGGTATCTGGCGAAGTAAGCTACCGACCAAACCAGCCGCTACAAATCAGCAGCAACGATCTTGTTGGGGCGTCAGCAGGCAACCCTGTAACACCAGTTAACTCCCAGGGAGTGGGCGGAACTACTTTTGGCGTAGCCGCGACGCCAGGTACAGATTTGCCAGGGTATAAGCGGATGCCTGTTACCCAAGCTCAGATGACATTGATCAGCTTTGTCGAGAACATCTGGGGTGCTGATCGTCTAACCCTGGTAGGCGAAGTCGGTTACAACCACATTGGTGGCATCAAAAGCAGTCCAACCGAACTGCGCTTTGGCAGGGATTCAATCTTTGGCTCAGGCGAACTGCCCATTGCTGGTGTATGCCAGGGTTTAAACACCGCTCAACCCCAGTATTGTGACGGTGATGGCTTCTACACCCAGCATTCTTGGGGCCTGCGCACTGTGGCATCACTTGATTATCGGGGTTTTGCTGGTGTTCAGTTGACGCCAAACGCTGCTTTTTCTTGGGACGTGGAAGGCTATGGTCCTAACTTTAACGAAGGTTCCAAAGCGGCAAGCATTGGTTTGAACGCTCTATACAACAACAAATACAACGCCAGCATCAACTACACGAACTTCTTCGGCGGTGATTACAGCGCCATGGGTGATCGTGACTTCGTTGCCATGAGCGTTGGCGTGAACTTCTGACCTGGATGGAGAATAATATGAGATCAATCAAGAACCTGGGTCGCCAAACCTTTGCTGTACTGGCTCTGAGCAGCCTGGCACTGGCGGTATCGGCGGCTGTTTCCCCTGAGGAGGCAGCAACCCTGCAAACCACGCTGACACCCATGGGTGCCGAGCGTGCAGGTAACGCTGAAGGTACTATTCCGGAGTGGACCGGCGGATTGCCGACCGATGCTGCACCCGTAACTGAAAACGGCTTTTTCTCGGACCCCTATGCGAGTGACCAGGAACTATTCACCGTAACGGCCGATAACATGGAGCAGTACGCCGACCAGATCAGCCCAGGCCAGAAAGCGATGTTTACCCGCTATCCGGAAACCTACCGTATGCATGTATATCCATCACGACGCAGTAATACTGTGCCTGATGAGGTATTTGCTGCCGTCGCACGCAATGCTGTGAACACGGTTACCGTCGAAGGTGGTAATGGTCTACAGAATTTTGATACGGCATACCCCTTCCCGATCCCGAAAACTGGCGTAGAGGCCGTTTGGAATCACATTACCCGTTACCGCGGTGGCAGCTTCAGCCGCACCATTGCCCAAGCCACACCGCAGGCCAACGGCTCCAACACCATGGTCGTGTTCAAGGACGAGTTTACCTTCGCAACGGCGTTGACTGACTACGGCCCGGAAACCAGTGACAACTTGATGTTCTACTTTACCCAGCGCGTGCTATCGCCATCGCGTTTGGCCGGTGACGTACTGCTGGTTCACGAGTTCATCAACCAGGTCAAGGAACCTCGTCTGGCATGGATCTATAATGCTGGCCAACGCCGCGTACGCCGGGCACCTCAGGTAGCTTATGACGGCCCAGCATTTGGCTCCGACGGTACCCGCACCTCCGACAACTATGACTTCTATAACGGTTCACCAGACCGTTACAACTGGAAGCTCATTGGCAAGCGTGAGATGTTGATTCCGTACAACAACTACAAGATTGGCTCACCGGATATCAAGTACGACCAGATTATCCAACCGGGTCACATCAACCAGGATCTGGTGCGCTACGAGAAACACCGGGTGTGGGAAGTTGAAGCTACACTACGAGAAGGTCAGCGCCACGTGTATGCCAAGCGTCACTTCTTCATCAACGAAGATAACTGGCAGGTTGCATCCCTGGATCACTACGATGGCCGTGGCGGTTTGTGGCGTGTTGCCGAGGCAATCGCACTTCAGCGTTATGACGAGAAAATCCCCAGCTATGCTGTCGAGACCCTATATGACCTGCAGAACGGTCGCTACGTAGCTCTGGGTATGACAAACGAAGAACGTGAGAACTACGACACCAACTTCGAAGCGGCTTCGGCCGACTACACCCCTAACGCATTACGCGCCTCGGGTATTCGCTAACCTGCTTGCCCGCCGCCCTGCTCATGCAAGGCGGCGGTTTTTTCTCTGCTCCTCTTCTTTAGCTAACTTTTCAACTTCATCCAGCTTGCAACATGACTGCTGCCTGGGCGCGGCTGTCTACCTTGAGCTTGGCAAAAATGCTTTTCATGTGTGACTTGATTGTCTCTGGTGTGACATTAAGGTCGCGGGCGATCTGTTTGTTCGACTTCCCCTCCGCTACCAGATGCATCACCTGCCGCTCCTTAACGGTCAATTCGAGCAGCGCTGCGTTGCATACATCCACTGCGCACTCCTCAGCCAGATTATTCCTGAACAAAGCGCCTGCACCCACCCACCACTGATCAGATACCTTGCCAACCAGCAAACTGCACAGATCCTGTACGGGCAGATCCTGCAACACACTGACAGCGCCAGTCTCGCAGGTCAGAGCGAGCACCTCATTCAGCAACTTTTCGCCCCGGTCGCGATTGCCCTGTATGCAATGCACAACACCGAGGGCCAGAGCCAGCTCCGCATACATGACTTGCAGCTGTCTTGATTCAAGCTGCTGGAGCAGAGTTTCACTGGCATCAAGTAGCCCGGAACGTAACTCCAACCCGTTCATTGCCAGCCAGAGAGCACCAAGCTGCGCGTATACTCGGCGGTCTAGGCTGACATCATCGTCAGGCACCAGCGCATGCTCTGACAGATAATGGCTGCAGGCAATAGCTTCACGCGACTTTCCGTCGCGCAAACTCAACCAGATGCGTTCGAGCAAAACCTTAGCGCGCAGTCGTGTCCAGTTACGCTGCGCTGCCAGCACATCAAGCTGTTCCAAGGTGCGCCGGGCACGCGCCGCAAATCCCTGACGCCACTGCAAGCGCGCACTGGTGCAATAGGCGGCGGACATACAGTCTAGAAAGCCACCCATGGCAATGAAGTCCATACATTCGGCTAGATGGGATTCAGCCAGCTGGCGATCTCCGCGCAAATAGGCCAACTGCGCGAGCATTGCATGCGGCAAGGACACCAATGCAGGGTTTGGTCTGTTTCCACTGAGACTGAATGTTTTTTTAATACGCGCCAGCAAACTATGCAGACACTCCTCAGCCGGGGCTAGCCTGCCCTGAGCTGACTCTGCCAAAGCACGAATAGACTGCCTGTAGCAATCGTGAAACAGGAGATTAGATACCTGACGGCTGTCCTGCAAATTAGGCGGTAAGGTATAAAAGGCGTCCCACCGGCTGGCATGGTAGTGACTGCAGCTCATCAGGTTGAGCAACACATTGGTCACCCAGCTTCGATGGGGTATCGCTTCAAAACAAACGCTGGCCAGAATGCCTGACTGTTCATTGTGATCGGCCAAACCCAACAGCATGGCATGAAGCGCCTGCATTTCCCAATAAATAGGTGTCTTTTCCGAGGAGCCATCAATAGCCATTTCGGTTTGAATGTCGATGAGCAATGTTTGCGCGGCGTCAACCTCCAACGCTAACCCCATGGCCCAGGCGCGAGCCATCTTCAACTGAATCGGCGCATCAAATGCCTGCAAATTCCAGCGCTTCTCAAGCATAACCAGAGTTGTAAAATCGCCTTGCTCGAGCAGGTCCATGGCGCAGCGGTTGATCCAGTCGCGCACCTGCTCGGTGTGCCCGCTTTCAAGGCCCAGACGAATCGCATCCAGCCACTGTTCCTGTTCGGCGAACCAACACGCCGCCCGCAACAGCAGATCCCGGGCGGCCATATCATCTTGCTCTATACACTCTTTTCTCAGATAGCTGCGAAAAAGCGGATGCAAGTCGAACCAACTCTCCCGGGTATCCAGCGCACTGATAAACAACTGCCGCTGCTGCAGGAGTGTCAGCATCTGCCGAGCTCTTGCCGCACCAAAAAGCTCGATCAACAAGGCGCTGTTGAATTTATCCAGAAGACCGAGCTTGAACAGGTGCTCACGACTGGTGGCGTCCAACGATTGGATGACCTCATCAAACAGCATGCAAATGCTGCGGGTAGCCAAACGCGGACGGCCTTCGGGGCTGATCTGCGGGGCCAGTAAAAAAGCACGAAGGGGTGCAATCCAGCCGCCCGTACCTTGCTGAATTGCACTCAAATCAGTGGCCTGCTCCAGCTCCAGACCGGCTTTCTTCAGCAAATCCCGGGTTTCGTCCAGGGTGAAGCGAAGCTCGTTGGCACCCACCTCAAGCAGATCATCGGCATAGACATGTTCCAGAAGCGCATTGGGCAGCTCGCGACGACCGATAAATACTACATTGAGTAGATCGGGCGCGCGCTGCAGAAAAAACCGTAATGCGCCAACGAGTACTGTGTCGCTGATCCGGTGGAAGTCATCTATAAACAACACAACCGGGCGACCGTAACGACTCAATTCGTTAATCAGCAGACTGGCGAGCGTCTCCATGCTGAAGAAGGTGAGCTCACCGCGCAAACTGAGGCAGGCCCGACCCACTTCGGGGGCAACGTGACTAAGGGCTGCAGCCAGATAGAACAACACACGCTGGATTGACTCGTCTTCCTCGTCGAGCGACAACCAGGCTACAGTATGACCCCGTGACCCCAGTCGGTCAGCCCATATGGTGGCCAGTGTTGTTTTGCCAAATCCCGGCGGCCCTTTCAGGAGCGACAGGCGCCGTTCAGCTACCTGGTCGGCCATGCCTTCTAGCCTGGATCTGGGCAGAATGCCCCGGCCCAGGCGTGGCGGGTTGAGTTTAGTGGAAAGCAGAAGTGGAACATCATTACCCGGCTGCGCAGTATCTCCAGCCATTTCACTGGCTGCGATAGGGATAATGGCACCGCCTTTCATATTCATAAGGTCAGTCATCCTGATTCGCCCGGGCCGGGTGTCACCGGCCTCTTGTTATTCGCTGAAGAGCCGCTCGTGGACGAGCTGTTGGCCTGAACAGAGAATAACAGCGATCAGGCTCGAAGAAAGCATCAAAGCTTTAATCGAGCCTATCATAAGGATGACTGATATTAGAGTAATTACTCTTCCACTGTAGTTCAGTCTGTCGCAGGCTCCTTATTGGCCTGCATTGCCTGCATGTAGGTCTCATACTCGCGCTGCAATACATACAGACGTACCTGTTCCACCTCTTCAAGGCTCAGACTAGCGGCAAAATTGGGCATTCCCAAGGGCTCAAGCATGCCTTCCAGAAGAATCGCCGGGTAAGCCTCGCGAATTGCGTCACTGGAATGACGCAGATCGGGCAACACGCCACCCCCGATAACGCCAGCTCCATGGCAGACGACACAGTACTGGGAATATATCGTTAAGCCGGCATCTATATCAGCCTTTGAAGCGACGACAGGTTCCGGTACCCGCTCAGACATCGGCGGCTCGGCCAGCACTGGCAAGACCGCCTGACCGCCCACTTTGAATACCAGCATGCGACTGACGTTGCGCACACCCGTTGCCACGGCGGCATCACCACCAAATAAAGCGGCCGCTCCACCCCAACCTGCCATCAGGGCAACATACTGATCTTCTCCATGTTTGAATGTCATGGGCGCGGCAATGATTCCAGTCTGAGCATCAAAGTTCCAGAGTTTCTCACCCTTGTCTGCGGTGTAGGCGACCAACTGGCCAGCTGCAGTGCCTTGAAACACCAGGTTGCCCGCAGTGGTCAAGGTGCCGCCATTCCAATGGTTGGGATGCTCAACGCGCCATGCGGCTTCCTGCTTCACCGGATCCCAGGCGAGTAGCGCCCCGGAAGTGAAGTCACGGGGTAATTCTGTGATTTCAGACGAGCCCGCACCGGTATTGAACGCCTCACGCTTAACGAAACCCTTGCCTTCGTTGCTATAAGAGCCTGGTATTTCCTGATAAGGAATGTAAACCAGACCCGTTTGCGGATTGAACGACATCGGGTGCCAGTTGTGTGCGCCGAACGGGCTTGGCCACATCACAATAGGCTCTTTCTCGTAGCGGGCGCCAGCCACTTCTACTGGTCGGCCCGTTGCGATATCAATGCGTTCAGCCCAGGTAACCTTGCCAATCTTTTCTGCTGACAGAAGCTCACCTGTGGCGCGATCAAGCACATAGAAGAATCCGTTCTTGGGTGCCTGCATCAATACCTGACGCTGTTTGCCATCGATTTCCAGGTTGGCCAGCGTCATCTGTTGAGTAGCCGTGAAGTCCCAGGTATCGCCCGGGTTGACCTGATAGTGCCAGACCAGCTTGCCGGTTTCCGGCTTCAAGGCCAAAATCGACGACAAAAACAGATTGTCGCCGCCACCCGGACTGCGAATTTCGCGGTTCCAGGGTGAGCCGTTACCCGTTCCGACATAGAGCAGATCTAAGTCGGGATCGTAGACCATGCTATCCCAGGCGGTACCACCACCACCCAGCGACCAATCGGTATCTTTACTCCAGGTCTTGGCGGCGTCTACCAGTTCCGGATGCTCTACTGGCTTGGACGGGTCTGCCGGTACAGTGTAGAAACGCCATTTCATTTCACCCGTTTCGGCATCATAAGCAGAGAAGTAACCGCGCACCCCAAATTCAGCACCGCCGTTGCCAATCATGATCATACCTTTGACCACCCGCGGCGCCGCTGTGATGGTATAAGGCTGGGTATTATCAGTAGTCTGCTGGCTCCAGACTTCGTTACCCGTCTTGGCATCCAATGCAATCAGGCGGCCATCAAGGGTGCCCACGTACACTTTGCCTTTCCACATAGCCACACCGCGGTTGACCGCGTCACAACAGGCGTGGCGACCCTTGGCCTTGTTTACGCCGGGATCGAAGCTCCAGAGAATATTCCCCGTAACGGCATCAACAGCCATCACCCGGCTCCAGGATAGGGAAGTATAAAGCACGCCATCGCTGTACAGCGGCGTCGCTTCCAGCCCCCGATTGTTGTCCAGATCGATTGACCATGCCAGGCCCAACTTACCAACAGTCTTCTCGTTCAGATCAGTCAGTGGGCTGAAGCGTTGCCCCGCTAGCGTGCGGTCATAACTCAACCACTCTCCGCTGGCCATTTCCGGCGTATGGGCAACCGGGTTGATGATGTCCTGCGCATGGGTGCTGGTCCAGGCCAGCATCCCTAACGTGATCGCAGTGGCGACACCGGTAAAGGAGGAATTTAAATTTATTATTCTTTTCATTTTGTTCTCTCAATAGGTGAAGACAGTTTTCTCGGCGCCTCTCAAACGCCGGCAAAATCGCGGATCAACCGTGCTACCAATGGGGGTGCTTCGAGTGCAACGGAATGCCCGACGCCGGGCACAACATGCATATCACCATGACCGCTGGCATCGACAATTTGTTGCGACAGCTCAACGGTGTAAGCGTGATCCTGCTCACCCGCCAACACCAGTAGAGGCACTTCGAGCAGAGCGATTTCTGCTAATACACTCTGACGATGAATAACCCCGCGGGCGGCAATCCCGATATTACGATCGAGCTGCAGCATGCTGGCGCGCCAATGTGCAAGCATGGGTTCGCTGGCTGGATCATCCAGAGTCTTATCGCCAAACATGATGTGCATCAGGGTATCGATGTGACTTGCCGGGCCGCTGCGCACTAGGTCCTCGACCAGCGGTTCAAAGGCAGCCAGCTGATGTTCAAGATCACCACTGCTGCCCATCGGTATACAACCCGTTACCAGATGGGGATATCTCGCTGCCAGCCGCAGCACGACAAAGCCACCCATCGAGTTTCCAGCCACATAGCATTTGCCAAAATCCAGCGCCTCGATCAGGGCAGCGGCGTCCCGGGTAAGGCTATCCATATCCAGATCACCTTCCCTGCCGCTGTCGCCTTGGCCGCGATGATCGTAGGCAACCACATCAAAGCTGTCCTCCAGCAGGTTGATCAAAGGATCAAACATACTGTTATCAAAGAATAGCGAATGGCTTAACAGCAGGCGCGGACCACCTAACTTGCCCCTGCGCTGATAGTGAATATCTGTACCGTTGACATGAATACTGGGCATATCGACTCCGAACACTGCTACCGCAAATGTACGATGGCTCATTTAATCCTAGGCAGACTCGGGCGATACTTTCACCCCCCTGTTGGGGGAGAAGAGTGTGCATTCTTGCAAACAAAACATCAGATTGTTTAAATTTTTGTACTAGTCTAGAGGAACTGGCTCCACTGCTACATGTCACATGGTCGTAACCTAGGGAGACCGTATGTCAACCAAAGTAGAACAAGAAAAGACACGCCCCCTGTTAGTCGTGGACTCCTGCCAAAAATGTGAAGACCTGCTTCCGGCCCTGAAAGCCTGTGGTTGGCGCATCCAAGCCAGCAGTATCGACAACGCAACTCACGGTCAGGCCGACGTTGGGCTGGTACGGCTGAGCAGTCACGATCCGCTTTATCTCCAACAGTTGAAGCAACTGATAGTACACAGCAAAATGGAGTGGATTGCGGTAGTGGTCCCCGAGATGCTTCTCAAACCCGAGATTGCCAATTTCATCAGTGAATGGTTCTTTGACTTTCACACCCTGCCATTCGACAGAAATAGGGTTGAGATAGCATTGGGCAGGGCCTTTGGAATGGCTCGCCTACGCAACCAGACCCATTACACCGACCATACGGTTGACCTGGATTTTCTCGGTAGTAGTCCTCAAGCAGTCAATTTACGCCAGCTGATCGATAAAATGGCTCCGACCGAACCACCGGTTCTTATCCGCGGCGAGAGCGGTACGGGTAAAGAACTGGTAGCCCGGGCTCTGCATAAAAAATCCCCCCGCGCAAAAGCCCCGTTCGTCGCGATCAATTGTGGCGCTATACCCGTACACCTCATTCAGTCAGAGCTCTTCGGTCATGAAAAGGGGGCATTCACAGGTGCCCATCAGCGCAAGATCGGTCGTATCGAGTCAGCACAGGGCGGCACATTGTTTCTCGATGAGATAGGAGACTTGCCCCTTGAGCTGCAGGCCAATCTGCTCAGATTTCTTCAGGAACGAAAAATTGATCGCGTCGGAGGGAGTGAGCCTGTCCCGGTGGATGTGCGCATCCTGGCTGCCACCCATGTGGATCTTGACGAGGCTATCTCGCGAGGCCAGTTTCGCGAAGACCTGTACTACCGGCTGAATGTGCTGGAGGTCCGCACGGCTCCATTACGCGAACGCAAAAGTGACATCATTACCCTGGCCAAACACTTTGCCAGGCTCTACGCCAGCGAAGCAGGACGCAAGCCACGGCGCTTCAGCGCAGAAGCCTTTGCAGTGATGAACCGCTATCGCTGGCCAGGCAATGTGCGGGAGCTGGCCAACCGAGTCCGGCGTGGAATGGTCATGGCAGAGGGCAGGCAGATCGAACCACAAAATCTGGGTCTCACCATGGCAGCAGAGACTGCCAACACGTCGCTTACCCTGCGTGAACAGATAATGGCGATCGAAAAAATCGCACTTGAGCAAGCCCTTGCCGGACATCCGCACAACATGAAACAGGTTGCCGAAAGTCTGGACGTGTCACGACCCACCCTCTACAGACTGCTACACAAGCACCAGATGATAGGTGCCGATGCAGCCGTCGACTGAGCCTCTGATGGCTCAAAAGTAGTAAGGCATCTTCAGGCTGAAGCTGAAATCAGGAGCGTCAGGCGTCAAACCCATAGACATATTGGGCACGAATGTGAGCTTGTCAGTGGCTGCAAAGGTCATACCCAGATTGAAATAGGCGGCATTGGCATCGCTGCCATTAACCGTTTGCCAGCTTCCTCCATCGGGCTTGATGCGACTGCTGCGACTGATCAGCTCAGAAAAGGACATCGACAAACTCATGCGCTCATTGAGCGCAAATGCCACCCCTACCCCAAACTGTATATAATCTCCAAGCTTGACATCTCCAGGCAGCTTGACTCCCCGTTGAGGGCTGATATCAGAGAAACTCTCTTCAAAGTAATGGGTGTAGGAAAGATTACCGAAAAGCACTGCCGGGTCGACTGTCTTGACCAGGGATATACCTGGCGAAATGGACCAGACGCCGTTGCCGGTCGGTAGATCCTCAGGAACCGTCAAATTGTTATTCCCGGGCACCTGATTAAGCTTGATACCATAGGGATGCTTACCCGTCGGTACCTTCATCCGCAGACTCAATACCGCATCCGGTCGACCCGGGGCTTCATCCAGAAACTTGTATGAAACGCCCAGACTGATATCCCCCAGCCGTGGATCACCCGTGACCGTTTCTTCGCTGAAAGCCGAGGTTGCACCCCCCGCCCCTGCAGACTGATAAGTGGTTTCGCGATAGATAAAGGGGAGATTGGCATCAAACTGCCAACGTTGGCGCCAGTTGTAGCGGCCCGTCAGATCGAAGGTCAAGGTATCAGCGTTGATCTCGTCAATACCGAGATTGCCAAGGAAAATGGCATCCAGAGCCAGAAAACCATTGAGGAACAGTTGTCGCGTGTCGTAATGCGTGTAGGTCAGGCCGGGCTCCAGACTAAAGGTCCCTCCACCAAAGAAGCCCGTTGCTTCCTGGTACAATGCCTCAACGCTGGGAGCCGACTCCGAGTTGCTTTGCAAGTCTCGACCGTAGCCCGCATTCGAGCCGGCTGTCGAGGCCTGTGCCCGAGCTGGATTCTGTTGAGAGGGCGCAACGCCCGGCGCACGTCTCGACGCAGTGGCTGGCGCACTCCGCCCCTCGAGCTCACGTAAACGTTGTTCGAGAACCATCAACGCATTTTGCTGCGCCTCATAACGTTGCTGTAATGTTTCCAGCTCCGACCGGAGGTCTGTGGTGTCGCTCTGGGCCATGGCTGGCGACACCGTCACCGCTAATAGCAATAAGGCAAAACTGCTTTTATTTTGCATGCTGACTTTCCTTGTGACGATAAACCGATTAACTCAGTATCCGGTAGGGCGCAAAGCATGCATCTGCTCCCAGGTACAGTTGGCCAGATCCAATCCCATTGGCCGATCGCGTAATGCAACGGTCAAGGCAGCTATGTTGCGCACCGTATTCAGGCTGCCATTGATGCTGGTTTGTTGTGATATGCCGGTGCTGCCTATCTGCTGAAGTGCAGCTCCCTGCCCTGCTGCCTGCAGTGCAATCTGCAACCCGCCTGCCTGGCTGCTCACCGTAACGTCGCCTGCAGCATTGGAAAACGCTCCTGTACCGCTCCACGACACGCCTGCGGCTGCCGGCAATGCACTGTCACCGTTTGTGACGACAATGCTAAGGTCATTTAAACCGTCGTTATAATCACCTGCACTGCGCACACTCTGGACAATGCCATCGACATTACTCAGTCCCGCCCCACCGAGTACCTGCCCGGTACCCGCGGCGATTGAGGTGCCGTTACCCGGCTGGTCAGTAAAACTGACATGCAAGCTGGGCTCGGCCACGCCGTCTACCCTCAATGAAACCAGGGCACCCACCGTCTGGCCCGCGCTGTTCTGCCAGATCGTGTTCATCGTCACACCAAAGTGGATAACCCGGTCGGGCAGCACGTAACGGCCGCGTAACTGCGCCAACTCTTTGTCACTGAGTTCCACAGGCTGAAAAAGATTGCCGGCACTTACCGGCATACTGAGACTGATCAGACCCGCAATCAGCCAGGTTCTAGTTTTCATATTTGACTCCTGGAGCACTAGGCTCCGAAAATCCTATGCTAGAAAAAATCGCTTTGAATGAATCCAAACTCCATCAATTCCGCGTCCTGGACCAGTTGAAAACGATCCAGCCGATGCTTTGCAGTCAGCGGCTCTGGTGGCGTCAAAAGCGCGTTGTTTCGATCGTAACCTGGGCCAATGACGGCAAAGACAATACCGTTCCAACCCGTGGCAAATTCGTCCATGGAGACTCGCTTGTGACCCAGTACAGGGTCGCCGATATAGACCCAGCCATCAACGCTATGCTGGATCACAACAAAATGCTTGTAGCCACGGATATCAACCAGGACGATCGCCGGCACTTTTACCTGCTCCAGTTGCTCCACCGGTATCCGGTACCCGCGGGCGCGCAGACCGATGGTCTGGGCGTAGCGTTTCATATCGAGCATCGAGAAACCCTGCACCCGTACTTGCTCCAGATCGGCTTCCGCCAGCATCCCGTGAATAACGTCAGCCTCGGAGAGGTCCCAGCCATAAGCCTCATTAAGAATGGTAGCCATCGCCGCCGCCCCACAACTAAAATCGGTTTCCTGCTCTACCAGATTGATAAAACGACGCTCGCGTACGCTGGTTACTTCCTTGTAGGCCACGCCACCACCCGGCAGCACAGCAAAGGGTTTAGGTTGAGCGGCAACCTGAGATACCAACAGATTGCTGCATAACGCTATGGATACCAGGGACAAGAGAATAGGTTTCATATCAACCCTCGTAAGATAAAACAGGGCCCAGGTAAACCTGGACCCTGTCTCGGTCCGCAACAGCGATTACTCGCCGCCGACAACGGGACCGGAGGCTACACAGGCATTACAACCGGCTGCGATTGCCAGCGAATTGCTCTGCTGGTTACCGCCACCTGCAGCAATGTTGACGCCAACATTACCCGACACGCCACCGAGTGAATTGCTCAGTGAAGCGTTGTTGGCCACCGCCTGATTGAAGCCAACGACAACAGGCAAGAAGCCGCTGACGGTTCCATCAAGGTCAAGCGAACCTGCCTCGTTGAAAGCGAGCGCGCCGCCATCGCCGTTCAGGTCAGACCCGCCCTGGGTGGCCGTATCCAGATCGAAATGGCCATCAGGACTACCAGCTGGATGTGGAGCGTCAGTCCAGATATCGGGATAGACATTACCAATCTGGTCAGACTGTCCCGAATAGGAGCCGTCAGCACTAAGAGACAGCGTGACTTGCTGGCCGCCGTACTCAAGCGTCGCATAGTTATCAGTCTCGTTACCCTTTGATACCTGGCTAACGGTGACGCTGGCACCAGCGCTGACTGCTTCTTCAGACGAAGCCACAGCCATATCATTTTTCTGCTGGTTGTAGTCACCTGCAGCGATATTGATGCCTACGTTACCCGAAGCGCCGCCGGCAGAGTCGGAGAGACTGGCGTTATTCGGGGTGCTGTAGTTGGACAGGCTGTTTCCCTGAGACCGCTGCGTCACGTTGATGGTCGCATCAGCTGTGGCATGAACCGGCACACCGAATACAAAGAACGCATCGGCGGTTGAAATTGCAGCCGCGTTGGCCTGCTGGTTGTTATCCCCTGCCGCCACGTTGACACCCACATTACCCGAAGCGCCGCCCAGCGAGCCGGTCACTGCAGCATCGTTGTCGGTAGCCTCGTTCAGCACGTTATTATTACGGCTGATCTGAGTGTCGTCGATGGTTGCAGACGAAGCTGCAAAGGTACCAGCTGAAACACTGGCCAAAATGGCGAATGCGATGGGTGTCAATAATCTTTGAGTTTTCATGGTCAATCCTCGTTCGATTTTTGCGTTTAAACACATTTTTTGGATCAGTTTGTGATCCGGATACCGAGGTTGTTCACCGTACGATTGCCAACCCCGGCACTCTGGTTCAGCTGCACCACACCCTTACTGCCGGAAAACGCCTGGTCATCTATTGCGACCTGCCGATCTCCACTTTGCGGCACTACCACCCCCGAGTTCACGGACACCAGTGCGGCGCTCTGCGCCAGACCACTGTCGTCCAGGCCTTCCGGCATCGAGCTCATCTCGATCCGAAAAGCATTGATATGTTGATTACCAACACCCGCGCTCTGATTCACGCCCAGAACGCCGTTGCCGCTGCTAAAAGCGTTGCCCTGAATGTTTGCCAGGGCATCGATTTGTCCGGCGTTGGCAGGTAATACATCCCGCGTTTGCGAAACACTGGTACGTGCAGTCGGGACATTGCCCACCGCAATTGCCCGTACGTTGGATTGTTGCTGACCCGATCCGGCGGCCTGATTGATCATGATCACGCCGGTATAGCCGGCGCCGCTGGCGTCGATATCCGCCCTGGCCGACGCGTCGGCAAAGACGATGGCTGGCATCAAAAGCGCGGATAAAGTCAGGGCAATATGGGAATTTTTCATAGGTTCACCTTTGCAAAATCTGTAGTGGACGCAGACCCTGCTGAACGCTGCGATTGACTTGTCCACCGACGTTCCCCAAAGCGCCATTTCCGCTGTGTCCTACTGGGTTATGCCCGGCAACGCCGGCTTGTCGAGCGGCATCGGCTGAAGGCTGGAGCGCAAGCGGCATCTGATTACCCAGCAACTGCGAAGGTAACTGAGTACCGCTGTGGACGGCCGCAAATTCACTATCATTGAGCTCACCCACGGCTCGATTTTCGCGCAGGCCAATATTGATCGCGTTATTGGGCTGGGGATTAACCAGCTGGGGGTTAGGATCTGGTACCAGTGCTTGCCGAGTCGCTGCGCGTGGCTGCACATCGCGACTGATAATGATGTCGCCATTGGCAGCAGAAGCAGGCAGTGCAACCAGGACAATGGTCAGTAAAGAAAACGCGGCAATGAAATAGCCGGCTGTGGGTAGTGTTTTTGCCTGGTACATGCGACCTCTTACCTACGTCAAAACGCTCCGTGCTCATGATGGTGCACATGGGCGGGATTCAAGGTAGTTAGAGCAGGTTCCGTGCCATGGTTTTAAAAATCAAGCAATACAGTGGCTTGAGTACTGAAGGCGGATTCCGTGCAAACGATGTGTAATATTATTGAGACACCACATAATGCGAAAGATGCTGTAACACCCATACTAGAGGCTGTTCTCGCTATTTTTGATCTGTATCAGATGTGATACACCTGGTTTTTGGACCCCTAACAATGCCGATTCAGCGAGGAATATGTGTCAGTAATGAAACACTTCGATCGCACAGGATAGACAAAACGCCACTAGCGCCCACAAAAAAGCCCCTGAACAGGGGCTTTCTATTTTCCATTAACAAACACAGATTCGATTTAACTGCGGGGTAAACTCAACCACATTTGCTCTCGCCACAATTGAGGCAGGTCATGCAGCCATCCATCTGTACTGCGGCTTGGGTATGGCACTTGCCACACATTTGCGCGCCTGGCGGATAAGACTCAGTGCTGTCATCACAATCAGCCGCTGTCTGCTCCTGCGGTTTCAGGCTGACAAATTCAGCGCGTTTTTGCTCTAGATAAGCACGCTGGTGATCGTCCATCTCGTTAGTCATCATGCCGATACGCGTGAGATGTTGCTCAAGCACATCGCCAATTTCGGCAACCAACGATGGCATCCAACGACCACCGCGTTTCATGTAGCCGCCCTTGGGGTCGAATACGCTGCGCAGCTCTTCCACCAGAAAAGTGCAATCACCCCCTTTGCGAAACACCGCGGAGATAATCAGCGTCAGCGCAGAGATCCACTGGTAGTGCTCCATATTCTTGGAGTTGATGAATATCTCGAAGGGCCGCCGTATCTCGTGGTCGCTACCATGATTAAGAATGACGTCATTGATCGTCACGTAGATCGCATGCTCGGAGGTAGGCGTTTTGATCTTGTAGGTAGAACCTTCAAGGAACTCAGGGCGCTTGATTTTCTCATGCATCTCTTCCAGCTGTTCCTTAGGGACCACTACCTCGGCCAGTGTCACTGGCTCGTCGGCTTTGACTACGGAGTAGTCGACAATCTTGCTGCTGATCTTCAGTGCCATTTCTCGATCCTCACCCGGCCGAAGCCAGGCTCTGTACTGTTCGTATGCGGTCAGACCGTGTCAGACACGGCCATCCGGGGTATCAGAACTTGCCGTAGTAACCTTCTTTCAGCGCATCGTAGAGATTGGCCGCGCTGTGCATTTCCCCATCGTACTCAATCTCGTCGCCACCTTGGGCTTCGACGAAGCTGCCGTCTTCGAGCTTGAAGCGATAGGTGGTATTGGCCAGATCCTGCTCCTTGACCAGCACGCCCTGAAAGGCTTCGGGATTGAAGCGGAATGTGGTGCAGCCCTTCAGTCCCTTCTCGAACGCATAACGGTAGATATCCTTGAAATCTTCGTAGGGATAATCAGTCGGTACGTTAGCGGTCTTGGAGATAGATGAATCGACCCAAATCTGCGCGGCAGCCTGCACATCTACATGCTCGGTCGGCTTGACGTCGTCTGCCGCGATGAAGTAATCCGGCAGATTGCGGGAAACTGCGTCCATGTTCGGTAATGCCTCGGCATTGACGAAATGCCGATAGGCCAGAAGCTCAAAGCTGAACACATCAACCTTTTCCTTGGACTTCTTGTTGGCGCGGATCACGTTACGGAAGTAGTGATGAGCGAAACTTGGCTCGATGCCGTTGGACGCATTGTTCGCCAGGGAAAGCGAAATGGTGCCGGTGGGCGCAATAGAACTGTGATGCGTGAAGCGCGCACCTTTCTCGGCCAAGGCTTCAACTAGCGCGGCGTCTTCGCCCGCCACCTGCTGCATATAACGACTGTATTTTGCCCACAGGACCTTGCCCTTGATGCTGTCGCCTGCCTTGATGCCATCTGCGCGCATCTCAGGCCGCTTGACCAGCATTGCTTCGGTGACGCTGAAGTCTTCATCCATGATGGGCGCTGCGCCTTTCTCCTCGCTCAACTGCAGCGCGGTGCGCCATCCCTGGACAGCCATTTCTTTCGAAACCTGCTCGGTAAACGCCAGCGACTTCTGCTCGCCATAGCGCATGCACAGCATGGTCATGGTCGATCCCAGTCCCAGAAAGCCCATACCATGGCGGCGCTTGCGATAGATTTCTGCCCGCTGCTCAGGCAGCGGCAAGCCATTGATCTCGACCACGTTGTCGAGCATGCGAGTAAAGATGTCGACAACCTTGCGGTACTCTTCCCAGTCAAAGCGGGCTTTTTCGGTGAACGGATCGCGTACAAACAGGGTCAGGTTGATCGATCCCAGCAAGCAGGCACCGTGCGGCGGCAAAGGCTGCTCACCACAGGGGTTGGTAGCGCGGATCTCTTCACAGAACCAGTTATTGTTCATCTGGTTCACGCGATCAATCAGGATGAAGCCTGGCTCGGCAAAGTCATAGGTCGAGGTCATGATCATGTCCCAGATCCGACGCGCCTTGAGTACCTTGGAGACCCGGCATGCGACCCGGCCGTCTTCACGCGTCAGATAACGCTGGGTAGCCGGCAGTTCACGCCAGATCACCTGGTCATCGTTGGCTACATCCAGGCCATCAGCATCAATTTCGGACTGGGTTAAGGGGAATGACAGTTTCCAGTCGGCATCGGCGGTAACCGCCTGCATGAAGTCTTCGGTGATCAGCAGCGACAGGTTGAATTGACGCAACCGACCGCCCTCCCGCTTGGCGCGAATGAAATCCATGACATCCGGATGCCCGACATCGAATGTCGCCATCTGGGCACCACGACGGCCACCGGCAGAGGATACGGTGAAGCACATCTTGTCGTAGATATCCATGAACGACAGTGGGCCGGAGGTGTAGGCACCCGCACCGGAAACGTATGCACCCTTAGGGCGCAAGGTGGAAAATTCGTAACCGATACCGCAGCCCGCCTTGAGTGTCAGGCCCGCTTCATGGAGCTTGGACAAAATATCGTCCATGGAATCGCCAATCGTGGCAGATACAGTACAGTTGATAGTGGACGTCGCAGGCTTGTGCTCCAACGCTCCGGCATTGGAGGTAATGCGGCCAGCGGGGATCGCACCATGGCGTAAGGCCCAGAGAAACTCCGCGTACCAGTGTTCACGTACTGACGGCTCTTCTACATCGGCGATAGCCCGGGCAACGCGCTGGTAAGTCTCATCGACAGTATTGTCAATAGCGACCCCATCCTTGGTTTTCAACCGGTACTTGGTATCCCAGATATCTTCCGAAGCAGGTTGCATCGGGATGTCAGTGACCGTGTTGTGCAAGCGCTGCACCTTGGCTGTCTGGTTCATTATTATCTCCTGAAAAACTCGGCTACACCCCGCAAAACCAGGCTAGGAGAGCAAAGCGTCGCCTAGGGGGGTTCCGGGAAAGAAACACTACTTGTTGTGCATAGTAGGCAATGCTAGACCCAGATATGGTAAAGATCAATATCCGAAGTGTGACAAAAACCAGGTTTTTCTACTTGACTTGAGCGGAGCCAGAAAAGACGGGGCTGGGGAACGCCGACCTGAACGGTCGGCGTGGAATGTGCAGAAATATCAGGCGCGATTGCCGTCTATCGGAAAAAACACGCCATCGCTCCACACACCCAAGCATACGTTACCCAAGTATTCATCTTCGACAGCCAGTTCAACCATTTGATAAAACACATTGCGGCCAATCAGCGCTTCAAGATTGGCGCGCACAAGCACATATGGCGACGGCTCCTGAGTGGCTGGATCGAGTTCGACACGAATTGGATGCTCAGCCCCCACTGCTACGGTGTCTTCAAGATTAGTGGTAAATATCAGCTTCTGGCTCTCGCCCTCGCCTTCCACCTTGAGCTGGGTCGCCACGAAAGGTGCATCATCGACTTGGATGGCCCACCGTTCGACAGGCGTTACCAGATAATACCGCTCATCGGCATCACGCCTCAGAATACTGGCGAACAGTTGCACCAGTGCCTTGCGTTTGATCGGATCACCTTCGTGATACCAGGTTCCATCGCGGACAATCTGCATATCCATCTCGCCGCTGACCGGTGGGTCCCATTGGTCCACCGGCGCGGGCGCAGGACGTCGCGTAGAGGCGACGCCGGGAATGCTGTCCATCAATGACTGGTGTGGGGGTTGACGTCGAGTCATATTGTTACCTCTTTAACGGCCGAGCAATCGCCGGGTGTAATCTTCCAGCGGCGAACGCAAGAGGTCCGCAGGCTCGGATTGGTAAAATTGCAAAAAGCCACCGCGCGTCTCCACAACGGCGTAGTCGACCACGCGGCGGGTAGCTGTTTCCATCAGAATAAGATGCAGAACGGCTCGATCCACTCCGACATCCCCTACTCGACGCGAATCCTCCCAGTGCTCGCGATCTCCGATCTGATCCTCAGCACGTGCGAAGCGGGTATACAAAAGATAATCCATGCCATGGATATATGCCTGATCCAGCGCCTGCTCCAGGCCCATGGGACTATCCGCTCGGCGCAATAGAGGAAAGACCTGTACCGCCGCAGCAAAGGCTTCTTCGGCCACCACGTTGGGCCTGGTATAGGGATGACCTACCGGCACGAAGTGACCCTGAGCAATGAACAGACTGGAATCAGATTGCAGGCTCCAGTTGGCCTGGCGGGTAATGGTGTAGTGATCCATCAATCCGGCATCACCCAGATAGTAACGCGCACTCTGCTGCATATCAGAAGGCTTGACGCAGCCGGCCAGACCTACGAAGGCGCAGAATATTAAGACAAGTGCAGTCCAGCGCATTGCAAGATCCTCAGCAGATTACTTATAAACCGCGCATCCATTCCGGCCGCAAGCGGGCCGCCTCGGGTCGCTCGATTGCACTCTGGACCTGAGCTAGAAGCCGCTCCTTGTCCGTCCCAAGAGTGCCCTTGAGTACCAAAGCGTTCGAGGCATGATCGCTGCGAAACACAGAGTTTTTCAACTCAAGGGTCTCCATGAATTGTTTCAATTCACTAAACAGGCTCTCTTGGTCAAGGGGTTCGAAATCAGGAAAACGCGCTCGGTAGCGTTCCATACCCTGCGGGAAACTGACCACCAGAGTAGACACAAATTCCGGCTGGGTCGCATTCATCAGTCGTGCAGAATTGAGTGCATGCTGCTCGCTCAAACTTTTGCCACCCAAGCCGTTGAGAATCATCACCGAACGTTGCATGCCGGCATCACCCGCCTTGGTTAGCGCCTGCTCGGTGGACTCGAAGGTCTCGCCTTTGTTGACTCGCTCAAGTACCTGGTCATCCCCTGATTCTGCTCCGACATAGAGCATGGCCAGACCCGCCTCGCGGAGCTCCTTGAGCTCTGTTACCGATTTACGCTTGAGATTGCGCGGCAAACAATAAGAGGTCACCCGCTCGACAGTCGGCATGTGTTCGCGGATAGCTTCAAGAATAGTCAGCAACCTGCGCGTGGGTAACACCATGGCATCACCATCAGCCAGGAATATACGCTGGACGATCAGTTGTTCACCGCTGCGACGAATTTCATCCAATACCTGAGCCTCGTCACGGGCGCGGAATTTCTTCTGCTCGTCGGTATACATCTCGCAAAAGGTGCATTGATTCCAAGAGCAGCCGTTGGTGACTGGCAGAATCAGCGAGTGGGCCTCGCTGGGAGGACGAAAAACGGGATCGATGTAACTGATGGGGAACTGCTGTGCGGGCATGGATATCTCCGGAGCTCCAAGTTGCTTCATCCATGCAGTCTACAGGATAAAGTGCAGAGCCAAAGTATAGGACCCTTCTCGCTTAAAGGGTGCTGATTGCCAGCGGGTTTATCAGGCTGATGTTTTGAGCGTCTGTTCGTCTCTGCGCCGCTTGGACTTGTTACCCATACGTACACCGATATCCATCAGAAACTGCATATAGCCTTCCTTATCTTCGATTACATCCTGCCAGAACGGCGAGTGATACATCGCCATAGCGCCGTGCACCAACGCCCAGGCTGCACAGTAATGAAAATAGGCTGGCACGTTCTCCAATTTGCCATCGTCTATACGTTCCTGGATTACGCCGGTCAGATGATTGAAATTGGAGGCGCGGATCTGGTGTAATTGCTCCACCAGTTCGGGAAGCTGGTTGGATTTGACCAGTTTTTCTTCCAACCGGTCGAACAATCGGTAGCGCTCCGGATCACTCATGCGAAACGCGAAGTAATCCCGCGACAGAGCTTCGCGGTCTCTCTCTATGCATTCGGAGTGAAGCAGACTGGCTAGGTCGCCCTCATAATCGAGCATCAAGCGTAAATAGATCTCGGCTTTGGACTTGAAATGCTTGTAAATGGTGCCCTTACCAATGCCCACTTCGTCGGCAATCATTTCCACGGTTACACTGTCCTCGCCCTGCTCTAGAAAAAGGCGCAGGGAGGTGTCGAGAATTTCCTGTTCTCGGCGACGGAACTCGCGGACCTTTCGTGATTCTTTCTGCATGATGACTCCGCAATCCATACCGGCAATGATGGGCATTATGCCCAGTTTGTGACCCGTTTCCCATGGCTGATTGAACGCTGACTGTCAGGCCTTTTTTTGAACACGAACGGCTATCAATGCAACCCCCATTGATCCGAGCATATGCATCAGGGAGACCGCATTGAGTACCGGGGTAGCGCCTTCGCGCAGTCGGCTGTGACGCGCCCAAATTACGCGCCGCCGCCTCCAGCTGCAAGTCAAAGGTGCGCAATCGCACCGAGATGACCAAGGTGGCAATGGTACCCAAAAACGCAAACTGACCCAGCACCACAAGCAGCAAACCAGGTCGCAGCATCTCCAGCGAAATGTCGTGATTAAAATCAAAATAGTTAGCGATCCGACTGGCAAATATCAGGATCGAGATACCCAGTATGACACCCGGTATAACTAGCGGTAGCTAGCATGAGGATGAACAGCAGATTCTTGCCAGGAAAACGGTAGCGTTCAAACAGGAAAGCGTGGAGTGTCGCCAGGCTGACTGCCAGAATCGTTACACAACTGGCCACCAGTGCGCTAATCCCCAGGCTGCGCAAGATCGCGCGGCCATGAAACAGATCGGTGTTTTCTGCATCATTGGCAACAAACCAGTCAAGGGTAAAGCCCTGCCAGGTAAATGAAGAACATCAGTACATACACGGCGTAGGCTCAACGAAAACCTCTGCTCAGCGGCAGCGAGGCGATCATCGCATGGTCTCCACGAAGGATTAGCCGCTCAGCTTAAGCGCCGCCCAAACGATCAGCGATGACAAGACCAGGAGCAGCACTCCGAACGCGGCCCCCTGCTCCCAGTTGAAACGGGTGATGAACTGGGTAAAGATCTGCTCGGTGAACCACAGACTGTCCTTGCCGCCAAGCAGCACAGGCGTGAGGTAGTTGCCCAACGAGAGCATAAAAAAGACGATGGATCCGGATACGATGCCCGGCATGGTGTGGGGTATGACGATGTCGCGCAGCACACTCAGGTAACTGCCGCCTAGATCGTAGGCGGCTTCCACCAGGCTGTTGTCCAGACAGCGGGCGATTGCAATGCGCTGTTTCTGACCGCCTGATAGTTGATCCGGCTTGCGCTGGCCAACGTCGGGCAGCCCGACACGTTCAAGCATGTCCGCCACGCGTCTGTTGATATCGGCCTTGGCTGTGCCGCGGCGCTTGAGACCTTGTGCTATGTTGTCCACGACGCTCATCATCGAAAAAAGAGCTAGGTGCTAAAACACCATGTTGAGCGGTCGCTTGTTCGGCGGCGTACCCAGCATGGATCAGCCCTTGATGCGAATGTCGCCCCGATCGGGTTCTACGAAGCCCGCCAACATACGCAAAATCGTTGTCTTTCCGCACCCTGATGGGCCGAGGATAGAGAAGAACGAATCGGCCGGAATACCCAAGGAGATATCGTCAACCGCAGCCTTGCCGTCAAAGTCCTTGTACAGTCGATCGCACTCCAGATCGAGAACAGTGCCGGAAATCAAAGGCATGGTATTTGCGTTGCAATATCCGTTGCAATAATTTCGCATCCGCCCGCAATAATGCCAGTCGGAGTAATCAGGACCCCTCTCAGTTCGCTGCGCTTACGCGATCCAGAATACGCCCTTCGATTGCTTCCAGACCGGCTGGTACGGGTGGATACCACTTGATGTTATCCAGTGCCGCCGCATCGAAGCTGCTTTCAAAGTTCGCTTTGAGCTTCTCGTCAACAAAAGCTTCAGCGCCCAAGGATGCAGTGCAATTCCCAGTGGACTGGGTAATCAACGCCGCCATTTCTGGCTGCATGTCAAAATTGATCCATTTGTAGGCAACCTCGTCATTGGCTCCACGGCGCGGCAGCGCAAAGGTATCGATCCAACCCAGTGCGCCGCTGTCAGGTGCAATGAAACTGATCTTCGGATTTTCCGCTTGGAGTTTCCAGCCACCGGCATCCCGGCCCTTTGCAGCCAACTCTTCACCGGAAGCGACCAGGTTGATCAGCTCGTCTCCGCCCGTCCAGTAGGTTTTTACATTGGTCTTGCAGGCGATCAGCTTTTTCTGAACGCGAGTCATCATCACTTCATAGGCTACAGGGTCATCGTAGGCCGCAAAAGGATCCTCACCCATGGAGAACGCCATCCAGCTCGCTATTGTCTTTGGTCGCGGCCAGCATGGAAGGGATGAATCACGACGAGTCGATTTTGCTGATATCGATCGGTTTATACATCCGATATTCCTGTTGGGCACTGGTAATGCGGTCCTAACTGAACTGGGCAAGGGCAAGGTCAAAGCCGGACCCGCCGGTAGCACGTAGCACGTTGTACGTAGTACGTAGCTTGGAGATCATGTCTTCGTTATTGGACAACGTCACCTGCACGACGATGCCGGTTTCCTTTTCAAACAGGCTCACTACTTCTTCCGGGGCATAGCCGCCCCAGGTCAGGAGGCGCAACTCTTCAGCAATCGCCGAGAATGAAATTGCAACAAGGGTCATTATCGCGGGTACAAGCAATTGCTTTAAACGCACGATGTACTTCCCTTTATCGTCGTTGGTTCCCGAAAACCAAGCCATAACCTTGACAGTATAGTTACAGTTATTAAAACTGCCTGAGCGACTACCTAACAACAGTTGACGATAAAATACGGTCCGCGTATTCCAAATCGGTTTATCAAATACCACTACGAGACTGGCAAGTTCGAGGATTTAGACAATACTCACAGTATCAGGCGAAACGTTCCCCCAAGCGCCAAGCCTGAATGGCCGGGCATGTCCCGTCCTTGCAACACTCCTAATGGTCTTGACCCGAATACTTCCCCCAGTATTCGGGTTTTTTTTGCCTTTCAAGGCAAGCGGATCATTCAGCGAGAGGAAATAACCGATGGAAGTTATCCGTAGTGGATTGCCATAGGGCGTCCAGAGGCTCATTGCGTAACTGGGCCAGAAAGGCAGCTACGTCACAGACAAATTGCGGCTCATTCGGCTTGCCGCGATAGGGCACAGGTGCCAGATAGGGAGAATCGGTTTCGACCAGCAGACGATCCGCCGGAACCTGGCGCGCAACGTCGCGCAGAGCTTGCGCATTGCGAAAGGTGACGATACCCGAGAGCGATATGTAGTAACCGAGATCAAGGGCTTGACGCGCCATATCCCAATCTTCCGTGAAACAATGCAACACACCGGCATGGACAAGGTCGGCCTCACGCAATAGATCCAGTGTGTCGCTGCGCGCTTCCCGGGTATGGATGATTACCGGCTTACCAGTACGTGCGGCAGCGGCCAGATGACACTGGAAAGAGCGCTTTTGCTGCTCGGCCATCTCCGGCTGATAATGATAATCCAGACCGGTCTCGCCAATGGCGACAACCCGAGGGTGATCCAACTCCCTGAGTAGCCATTCCAGTTCAGTCGTCTGATCGTCGACGAGATCCAGCGGGTGAACACCCACGCTGCAATAGACGTCCGGATAACACTCAGCGAGACGTTTCACAACTGGTGCATTGGCAGCATCAACCCCGATACAGAGAAATTTCCCCACACCCCTGGCGCGTGCCGCATCGAGTGCGCGATCGAGTGAGCCGTCATAGGGGGTGAGATCCAAACGGTCAAGATGACAATGGGAGTCGATCAGCATAAAGGCGCCACTTACATCGTATGGGTGGGCCGATCCGACTTCAGGGCACCGGCGAGGTAGGTTTCGATCTTGCTACGTGCGGTATTGTCCTGATCACTGAACTGCACACCGATGCCCGCCGCGCGGTTGCCCTGAGCGCCCTTCGGAGTGATCCAGATGACCTTGCCCGCTACCGGAATTTTTTCGGGCTCGTCCATCAAATTGAGCAACATGAATACTTCATCGCTGAGGCGATAGCTCTTGTTAGTCGGAATGAACAGGCCACCATGCTTCACAAAGGGCATATAGGCGGCGTAAAGCACCGACTTGTCCTTGATGGTGAGCGATAGAATACCGTTGCGGGGACCGGGGGCGGTCGGATTACTCATGCTTTTCTCATCCTGATCAATGATAACTGCAGATTAACGCTTTTTGAGTAGCTGTTTCCACTCTAGTAACAAGCTCTCCAGAAACAAGCCTCTATTCAAGTTGGCCTTGCCCAGCGTCATCGAGCGGTGGGCCAGCAGCCAATCCTGCCATTCCATCAACTGCTGCGCACTCACATGTTTAGCCATGTAGCCCAGCACAACATCCATGTCGCTGTTTGCCGCATGCTGGATCGCGCCGGTCTGGAGTTTGAGAAGATCAAGCGTCCAACTACAAAACCAGTCAATCAATACGTCGAGGGGAATCTTTGACCAGCTTTCCGCGACCTGGCTGGCCGACTGCTTGTCCTTGAGCAACGCCTTGATGTTGCCGACCACCCGCTCCCGTAGCTGCACGGCATCCAGTTCGTGCAGTGCAGCAGCACGCAGTGGCGCGCCGCCGGCCATCTGCAATAAATTCAATCGTTGCGCGTTATCCAGCTCGGGCACAGTATTGGCGAGCCAGGCCAATGCAGCATCATGCGATGGCGTCGGCAAGCGCTGGATCCGGCAGCGACTGCGAACTGTGGCAAGCAAGCGCCCTGGCTGGTCGGTCACTAAAAGAAGATAGGTATCGGCAGTGGGCTCTTCAAGGGATTTGAGCAACGCGTTAGCAGCGTTCTGGTTCATTGCCTCAGCTGGATGCAACACGATGACCTTGCTGCCCCCCTGTTGCGCTGTCTGCCCCAAAAAATCAACCAGTTGTCGAATCGCATCAACCCGAATGGCCTTGCCCTCTTCTTCGGGCCTAATCAACATCAAATCGGGATGATTGCCGGCCTCACGCAGTAAACAACTACGACAGCGACCGCAACCCATTCCGTGAGACGGCGAAGTACATAGCAGGAATGCCGCAAATGCATCGGCAAAACGTCGTTTGCCTACTCCCGGCAGGCCGCTGAATAGATAAGCGTGAGCATGCTGCGCCTGCTCAGTCAGCTGGGTCCAGACGGTATCATGCCAGGGAAATGCAACTTCAGGCATGCCAGCGCTCCAACACCAGAGCAATTAAGGGATGCATCGCTGCGGCAACCTGTTCAAGACTTCCACTGGCATCGATTACCCGGTAACGATCTGGCTCTGCTGCGGCGCGATCGAGGTAACAGCGGCGCACCGACTCGAAAAAAGACTGCTGTTCGACCTCGAAACGATCCAGTTCACTACGCGCTCGCGCTCGTTGCATGCCAATGTCTACCGGCACGTCGAACACAACGGTGAGATCAGGTCGCAATGAGCCCTGCACCCATTCTTCCAATACGGCGATACGCTGTGTCGGTATCCCCCGGCCAGCGCCCTGATATGCATAGGTCGCATCGGTAAACCGATCACTGATAACGACCTGGCCTTGCGCCAACGCCGGGCGTATCAGCCGATCAATGTGCTGTGCCCGCGCAGCGAACATCAATAACAGCTCTGCATCAGAGCACATGGGTTCGTCGTGATGGCTAAGCAACACCTCACGGATCGATTCGGCAATTGGCGTGCCCCCTGGCTCACGGGTCAACAGTGGATCACAACCGGCTTCACGCAGCGCGGCGGCAAAGAGTTGCAGATTGGTCGATTTACCTGCGCCCTCCGGGCCCTCGAAAGTGATAAACAATCCGCTCACTGGCCACCCTCTTGGGTTTCATTATTGCTAGCCGGGCTGGAGCGATAGCGCTCAGCACGCTGACGTATCTGATACTGCTGAACGGCTCTGTTATGGTCGACCAGTGAATCAGAAAAGATATGACTGCCATCACCCCGGGCCACAAAATACAGGCTGGTGCCAGACTGCGGGCTAACCGCCGCTTCCAATGCTCGACGTCCGGGCATCGCAATCGGCGTCGGCGGCAGTCCGTCGATCGTATAGGTATTGTATGCAGTGTGCTCACGCAGGTCGCGGCGGCGTATATTCCCCTCATAGGCCTCACCCATACCGTAGATCACTGTGGGGTCAGTCTGCAGACGCATACCGATATTCAGCCTGCGCGTGAATACCCCGGCAATCTGGCCGCGCTCATGTGGCACGCCCGTCTCTTTCTCAACGATGGACGCAAGAATCAGCGCCTCATAGGGAGTGTCAATGGGCAGGTTATCGGCGCGCTGCTCCCAGACCTCTTCCAACACCTCCTCCATGCGTTGATAGGATCTGAGCAGAACATCCCGGTCGCTCATGCCAAAGGTGTACTGGTAGGTATCAGGGAAGAAGCGACCCTCCGGATGGATGTCCTCAAGCCCCAGATCAATCATAACCTGCTCGTTGCTCACTCCCAGGTCCAGCGTCTGCTGCAAGCGCTCGGCACGCGCTAGTTGATGGCGCACCTGATTGAAGGTCCAGCCCTCAACGAGAGTAACACTGCGGCGCGTCACTTCCCCAGCATCCAGCCGCCGCAAAAGATCAGCCGCAGACATGCCTGGCTCAAGCTGGTACTCACCCACGTGAAGAACCGCATCAGGCATCAGCCATTGCCAATATCGGCGCAGCCAGTGAGCACGCTCGATGATGCCGTCTCGTTCCAGCTGCTCCAGTACTCGGGCCGGAGTGCTACCTGGGGCGACGTCCATGCTGGCTGGCTCGACTACCTGCAGCGGCTGACTTAACGCGCTTTGCAAAGTAAAATAGCCCCATACGCCACATGTGAAAATAAATAGTATGGAAATAACAACAACTAAACGAATTAACCTGAGAATCAACTTCACTTAATTACCTGTTCTGCAAGCGCTTGCGCATGGCGTGTTTGGGGGCCAACGGGCCAGCTAATGTCCGCAAGACCAACTATTGGCCAGACGCCATAGAGGCTATTGCAGCAGAAGATTTCGGTGCTCTGCAGCACAGTGGCGTAATCGATTGAGCGAACAACGACCGGCTGACCGGATTCACCCAACCGGTCAATCAGATAGTCACGCATGACGCCCTGAACACCACATCCGCTCAGATCCGGCGTAATCCAGCGACCATCGTGGCGGATGAACAGATTGCTCATGGTGCACTCGATCACGTCGCCTCCGATGTCTCTGACCAACCCTTCAGCATAAGCCGGATCGGTCCATTCGCTCCGGGCAAGCACCTGCTCCAGTCGGTTCAGGTGCTTGATACCGGCGAGCAGGGGTTGAACCGCCAGGCGAGTCTGGCACTCAAACAACGTGATCCCGGCGCTGAACCGCTCAGCCGGGTAAGCTGCAGGGGGAAGACTCAGACAAATTCGCGTGGGCTGAGCCGTATTTGGCATGGCATAGCCGCGCGGTCCTGTACCGCGCGTCAACGTCAATTTGATAATACCATTGCGTAGTCGCTGGGCGACCGCATTCAATTCGCTCGTGATCTCAACGAGGTCTACCGTCAACCGCAGTGCGCAGAGCCCACGACGCAAGCGAGCCATATGGTATTCGAGTAGCCCAATATGCCCCTGGGCTACCCGTAGGGTTTCGAACACCCCATCTCCGTAAGACAATCCCCGGTCCAATACCGAGAGAGTGACAGCAGGCTGGCCATCAACCAGGCATTCCAGTGCGGATGCATTGTCGAAAGAAGAGTCCACCATCAGAGACGACGAAACACCAAGCTACCGTTGGTCCCACCAAAGCCGAACGAGTTGGAAACGACCACGTCGAGCTGGCGGGCCTGAGCTTCATGGGCCACGTAGTTCAGATCACAACCCTCATCAGGGTTATCCAGGTTGATGGTCGGTGGTGCCACTTGATCACGCAGTGCCAGGATACTGAAAATGGCCTCAACCGCACCAGCAGCACCTAAAAGATGACCTGTCATGGACTTGGTCGAACTGATAGCCAATTTTTTTGCGTGATCGGCAAAAACCGTCTTCACAGCGCTGGTCTCGGCGAGATCGCCGGCGGAGGTCGAGGTTCCATGAGCGTTTATATAACCTACCTGAGAGGGCTCCACCCCGGCGTCACGCAACGCGTTGATCATGCACTTGGCACCACCGCGTCCATCCTCCGGGGGGGCTGTCATGTGGTACGCATCACCACTCATACCGAAACCGATCAGCTCTGCATACAGGGTCGCACCACGCGCTTTAGCGTGTTCGTACTCCTCAAGCACAAGGGCCCCGGAACCGTCTGAAAGCACAAACCCATCCCGATCCCGATCCCAGGGCCGGCTTGCTGCAGTCGGGTCGTCATTCCGGGTGGACAGGGCCCGGGCCGCACTGAACCCGCCAAGCCCCAGTCCGCTGGTGGCCATCTCGGAACCACCCGTGATCATGACGTCTGCCTCGCCATAGGCAATATTGCGAGCAGCCATGCCAATGCTGTGCGTGCCGGTAGTGCAAGCCGTCGTCAATGCATAGTTGGGCCCTTGCAGACCGTACTGTATCGAGAAATAACCAGCCACCATATTAATGATCGAACCGGGCACGAAAAATGGAGAAATGCGCCGAGGTCCACTGGCCAGGAGCAGCTCATAATTCTTTTCGATATTAGTCAAACCACCGATACCCGAGCCCATGGAGACACCAATACGGTCACGGTTGGCATCAGTGACCTCCAGACCGGAATCTGTGAGCGCCTGAATGCAAGCAGCAATACCGTACTGAATAAACAGGTCGAGCTTGCGCGCCTCTTTCGCCGTCATGTAGGGCTCGATATCGAAATTTCGAATAGAACCACCAAAGCGTGTACCAAAGGCACTGACGTCCATATGCTCGATTGGGCCAATTCCACTGTTGCCCGCTAGGGCTGCCTGCCAACTGCTATCCACCGTGTTACCCAGGGGGGTCAACATGCCAAGGCCAGTTACCACGACGCGTCTGCGCGACACAGGATGCTCCTTATTCAACTCTCAGGGATGCCGATAGATTACCTGTCCGACGGCAGTCGAGAGGTATTGTCCGCATAAATAGATGCTTGGGCAATATCAGTGACCCAAGTAAACGGGCTAGCCAGGTGCCAGAGACGCAAAAAGGCCGCAGTTCGAATCCGAACTGCGGCCTTTTTGTGTTCATTCAGCAGACTGCGTGATTACTTCGGGTGCGAGTTCACGTAGTCAATAGCTTCCTGAACGGTGGTGATCTTCTCGGCATCTTCATCCGGAATCTCGGTCTCGAATTCTTCCTCGAGAGCCATGACCAGCTCAACGGTATCAAGCGAGTCAGCGCCAAGGTCTTCAACAAAAGAAGCGCTGTTGGTCACTTCTTCTTCTTTGACGCCGAGCTGCTCGGCAACGATTTTCTTGACGCGTTCTTCGATGGTACTCATACCTTGTTCTCACTCCTGGTTGCAGTTCCGGAAAGCCGGACTGCACGTAGTTTATAGAAACAATTTACGTCATTTCAAGCATGAATCGTTTCTATCTCAAAGAGGTCAAGGCCATGAGGCCCCCACCGCGTAAAATTGTTCTGACCAGACCGGCTAAAAAGCCCGCGCCAGAGGGGTTACGGCTTAGCTCATAAACATGCCGCCATTCACCGGAATAACTGCGCCAGTAATATACCCAGCAGACTCACCAGCCAAAAACTCGACTACAGAAGCAATTTCATCAGCCTGTCCCAGGCGTCCGAGGGGAATCTGTTCGAGCATGGCCGACCGCTGCCCATCATTCAAGGCCTTGGTCATGTCCGTATCGATAAAGCCCGGCGCTACTGCATTTACGGTAATTGACCTGGAGCCTACTTCGCGCGCCAGAGCGCGAGTAAAGCCTTCCATGCCAGCCTTAGACGCAGCGTAGTTCGATTGCCCGGCATTACCCATACCCGCGACCACCGAACTGATGTTAATGATACGCCCCCAACGAGCCTTGGTCATGCCCCTTAGCACCGCTTTGGACAGACGATAGACAGAACCGAGGTTGGTACCAACCACGTCTTCCCATTCATCATCCTTCATTCGCATGAGCAAATTGTCACTGGTAATGCCTGCATTGTTAACCAGTATTGCCGGCGCAGAAAACTCTTTTTTAATTCGCTCGATTACCTCAGCCACAGATTCAAGGTCACGAACATCCAGCTTCATACCAGTACCTGCGTAACCAGCTGCCGCGAGTTTCTCACCTATTGCTGCGGCACCGGCATCACTGGTGGCCGTACCGATGACTATCGCTCCCTTTGCCGCCAAAGCATGGGCAATCGCCTGGCCGATCCCCCGACTGGCACCGGTTACCAGTGCTACTTTCCCGTCAATACTCATATTCAGGCTCCTTGCGTTAACACATCACGAACAGCGGCAAAGCCGTCTGCCGAGTCTAAATTGTAGGTGTTTATGCCTTTCACACAACGCTTGTTCAAACCAGAAAGCACGCGCCCTGGACCGCACTCCACCAGATCCGTTACGCCATGCTCCGCCATCCACTCGATACTTTCTACCCAGCGCACAGGGTTGTAGAGCTGCTCAACCAATTGCTTGCGCAGGCTACCCAGATCGGGAGCGGGACGAGCAGAGACGTTCTGGACCAGCGTTATCGCCGGAGATTGCCACTTCAGAGCGTCCAGATCGGTGCTCAGCTGCTCTGCTGCGGGCTTCATCAACGCACAATGGGATGGCACGCTGACCGGCAAGGCGATGGCGCGCTTGGCACCCGCTGCCTTGCACTGTTCAATGGCGCGCCGGACAGCACTGGCCTGGCCAGCAATCACTACCTGACCGGGGGCATTGAAATTCACGGCACTAACCACTTCACCTTCGGCGGCCTGAGCACAAATATCGATTATCTGCGCATCTACCAGCCCTAGGATCGCAGCCATGCCACCCTGCCCCTCAGGCACCGCCTGCTGCATTAACTGCCCTCGACGCTCGACCAACCGCAACGCATCCGCGAAGCTAATCACGTTAGCGGCAACCAACGCGGAATATTCACCTAGACTGTGGCCTGCTACGAACCCAGGCCGGACCGCGTTGTCCGCGCACCAAACACGCCACAAAGCAATCGATGCAGCAAGGATGGCTGGCTGCGTCCTGTCGGTTCGGTTCAGATCGGCTTCCGGCCCCTGCTGGCACAAAGCCCAAAGGTCGTAACCAAGAATGCCGGATGCTTCGGCAAAGGTATCAGAAATGAGGCTATGCTCATCAGCAAGACCAGCCAACATACCAACCGCCTGTGAGCCCTGGCCGGGAAAAACAAATGCAAGGGTTTGAGACATTCCGTATTCCTCGTTTATTGTTTGGATGACCACAAAACACTGCAGGTCACTTAGTGTCGCGTGTCATGGTGACTGACTGATAGCGCCAAGCGCTTCAAGCCGTCGGGCTATACGCTGGGGGAGATTACTCCGGCTGGCCTGGGCTGCACGAACGATTGCCGCCACAAACGCATCCTCATCGGCACCGCCGTGGCTTTTCACCACCACACCCTTTAAACCCAGCAAGCTAGCTCCATTGTAACAGCCCGGATTATGCCGCCTAATCATCGGTTGCAGCACCATACGCAACATCGGCGCCAGGCAGCGCAACAACAGGGTGCCTGTCAGCGCTTGGCGCAGTTCGGACTGTAAATAGCTGGCAAGGCCTTCACTCGCCTTGAGCACAACGTTGCCAACAAATCCATCGCAAACAACGACATCGGCCACACCGCGGAACAGTCCGTCACCTTCTACATTGCCGACGTAGTTCAGTGCCTCACTTTGACGCAGCAACTCCCCCGCCTCGCGCACTCGCTGACTGCCCTTGTTGACCTCGCTACCAATATTAAGCAACCCAACGCGCGGCTGCTTCAGCCCCGATAGTTCACTTACAGCCTCCGACCCCATCAGCGCAAACTGAAAGAGCTGAACAGCGGTGCAGTCGACGTTTGCACCAATGTCTAGTAGATAACAGATTTTTCCGGCAACCGGGAGAGCAGCCATGATCGCGGGCCTTTCAATCGAATCGAGCGTACCAAGGATCGAGCGCGACAAGACCATTAAAGCGCCCGTATTCCCCGCGCTCAGGCACCCATCAGCTTGACCGTCGCGCACCTGCTCGATGGCCACGCGCATGGAAGCGTCGTGTTTTCCACGAAGAACGCTGGAAGGCGAATCGTCGGCGAGTATCGTCTGAGAAGTGGGGATACATCGAATACGTGCAGAAGGAAGCTTGTGCTTCTTGCATAAAGATTTTATCTGCTCAGTATCACCGACCAGAAGGACGTGCAGATCGGGAATCTGCAAAAGACTGCGGGCTACCGCAGGGATAATGCAACGGGGACCGAAGTCCCCGCCCATCACATCAATCGCAAGGCGAATTGACGTGGACAAGACTTACTCTTCGCTATCCTTGTTGACAATCTGACGACCGCGATAGAAGCCATCGGGAGTCACATGGTGGCGAAGATGAGTCTCACCGGTGGTGCTGTCTACGGACAGGGCCGCTGAGGTCAATGCATCGTGTGAACGACGCATGCCGCGTGCTGAACGAGACTTTTTGTTCTGCTGTACTGCCATGACGATAAGCTCCTAAGCTTTTCAGGTATCACGTTTTAACGATGCCAGCACACTGAAGGGGTTGGGCTTTTCAGCCGGCTCCTCAGCGGCCGCCGGGGCGGGACGATAGCCCGACGGATGCTCGCATGTTTCCATTGGATGCATTGGAACTGTTGGCAAAGCCAGTAACAGCTCATCCTCGATCAGCGCGTGCAGATCCAGGGGTTCATCATCCACAATAACCGGTTCGTAGTGCTTCGGCAGATTCTTCGCTGCCTCGTCACTTGCGACAAAACCCACGTCACACTGACTATCGAGCGGTACCACGACCTGCTCGAGACAACGCTGACAAATCAACGCAACCTCAGCCTGGTAGTGCCCGTGCAGGGTAGGTATACCCTGCTCGTCCCGTGCGAAAGCGAGCTTGACCTGAACGTCCCCAGCCGGGGCGTTCAATAGCGCGCTCAATCTGGGCATTTTGGCCGCTGCCACCGTTCCTTCCAGAACAATTTCACGGTCAACCAGCTTGCGCGGCTCTATGTGTGCGGGTATGGGTCCAGACATAAGCGCGCAATTCTAGGGGTCACGCGCCGCGCTGTCAAAACTATTTGCATAATTTCACCTGCACCGGCGACACCCACTAAGATGGAAGGGAATTTTTCAACCTACAGGAACCTCACATGCTGCCATTGGTACTCGCCTCCGGATCCCCTTACCGCCGGGAATTGCTCAAACGCCTGGGACTTCCCTTCTCATGTGTCGCACCAGATACAGACGAAACACCGCTCTATGGGGAGAACGCAGTGGACCTTACCCAGCGCCTCGCCCTGGCCAAGGCACAAGCGCTGGCAACCACCTGGTCAAATCACCTGATTATCGGCTCAGATCAGGTATTGATGCTCAACGGCCATCCAGTCAGCAAACCCGGAGATCATGCCGCCGCGTTCGCACAATTGCGCAGCACGAGCGGTAACACAGTGCAATTTTTCACTGCTTTGTGCCTGCTCAACAGCCATAGCGGACGCTATCAGGTGGCAGTAGAACCATTCGAAGTGGTCTTCAGGGATCTAACCGATGAACAAATTGAGCGCTACTTGCTACACGAAAAGCCCTATGACTGTGCAGGCAGCTTCAAAGCCGAAGGTCTAGGCATCACGCTGTTTCATGCATTGCGCGGAGAGGACCCCAACAGCCTGATAGGGTTACCCCTGATCAGGCTGTGCGACATGCTTGTTCGGGAGGGCATCACCCTGCCCTGAGAAGATTAACGCAGCAAGGGTGCACTCAAGCCGATATGCGTAGCCAACGTACTACCCATGCTCGCACCTATCTGCCGTGCAAAACGCTCGAAGGCTGATTCATGGTGTGTAAAATCAACCAATTCTTCGGCTCCGACGATATCCCGGGCTACCTCTGAGGTACTGGCAAAACCGTCGATCAATCCCAGATCAAGCGCCTGCTCACCCGACCAGATCAGGCCGCTGAACATACCCGGATGCTCCTTAAGACGATCGCCCCGCCCCGCCTTGACCTGATCAATGAACTGCTGATGCACCGTACTCAGCACACCCTGCCAGAACTCAACCTCTTCGGGTTTTTCTGGCTGAAACGGATCAAGAAAGGTCTTGTGCTCGCCGGATGCATATATCCGCCTCTCCACGCCCAACTTGTCGAGCGTCTCGACAAAACCGAAGCTGGCGGCAGTCACACCGATCGAACCGACCAAACTCGCCTTGTCGGCGTAAATCTCGTCTGCGGCGGCCGCTATATAATAGGCGCCCGACGCACCCAGATCCGTAATTACCGCATACAGCTTGGTATCCGGGTAAAGACCGCGCAAACGGACAATTTCATCGTACACATAACCAGACTGCACCGGACTACCCCCCGGGCTGTTGATTCGCAGGACAACGGCACGAGTGCCTTCATTTTCGAAGGCCTCACGCAGGCTGGTAATCAGATTATCTGCACTGGCTTCTTGCTGATCGGCGATTGGCCCGCGTAGCTCGATGACGGCTGTATGCGGTTCAAGCGAGGCACTCGCACCGACGGACAGCAATGGCGAAAACAGCGCAATAGCACCAAACAGGTAGACAAACACTAAAATCTTGAAAAATATACCCCACCGACGTGCCCGGCGCTGCTCCTGGATCGAAGCAAGCATAGTCCTCTCAATCAGCGCCCATGCCTTTCCATTATCCGCGTCTTTCTGAGCTTGCTCGCTACCGAGCAAAGACCCCTCGGTCCATTTATCCGATGACATTATCTATCCTTTGCTGCTGCGCAGCACCTGATGAAGGCAAAATCCAACCCTGAAATTCGACGAAAGCATCAATACAATGCTCTGGACGGCTTTGCAATAAATGCGCCCGGGACTGCGCCCCATAGCTAGCAGCTACAGCCCGCACGCGGGCGCCGTGAGCCATACGTATATCAAACTCGCTATCACCCAGCATCAATGCACAACTGGCCGGCGTTTCCAGCCGATTGAGAATTTCTTCCAACATCCTCGGATGCGGCTTGCTAAGCGTCTCATCCGCGCAGCGGGTCATATCAAAAAAATCAATCAGCCCATGAGTTGCCAGGACCCGATCCAGCCCCCTGCGACTCTTACCGGTTGCGACAGCCAGCTTGAAGCCCGCAGAACGAAAAGTATCGAGCGTCTCGATTACGCCGGGAAACAGGCTGGCAGGCTGCTGCTCAAGCGTCAGATACTGCTCGCTGTAAAGTGTGCGCAGATTCTCGACAAACCCAGGCTCATCTATATCAGGAAACAGAGTAGCTATCGCCTCCGGCAAGCCCAGACCAATAATATCGCGTACCGCCTGATCAGACGATGCTGCCAGGCCCATCAGCTTGGCAGCGCCGTGCATAGCCTCCACGATATGAGTGATGGAATCGCACAAAGTACCATCCCAATCAAATATAAGTGTTTTAAGTTCAGACATGGGCAAGTCTGCGCAGCGTGTCGTCCCACATCCGGCCTGGCTCTGCAACGACGTCGAGCTGAGTACCATCAGGCAGCTCTACATGCAGTGATGCGGCATGCAGGAACAGTCGTTTCCCGCCGAGTTCCTTTATTTGCTGAGAAAACTCATCACTGCCGTATTTCGGATCACCCGCAATAACATGACCAGCGTGCCGGGCATGTACTCTGATTTGATGCGTCCGACCCGTTATAGGCCGAGCCTCGACGAGCGTAGCCATATCGCCAAACCGCTGGACAACGCTGAATTCGGTCAGCGATTCCTTGCCTTCGGCGTTGACCTCCACCATCCGTTCTCCAGAGCGCAGGTTATTTTTCTGTAATGGCGCATGCACCTTGCGAATAGTCGCCGGCCAATGACCTTTTACCAGCGCCAGATAGCACTTGCGAACACCCGTGCCACGCAAGGCAGCGTGCAGGTGTCGAAGCATGCTGCGCTTCTTGGCGATCATCAAACATCCGGAGGTATCCCGGTCCAGGCGATGCACCAGCTCCATCTGCGGGACATCGGGACGCAGCTGACGCATCGCTTCGATCACGCCAAAATTCAAACCGCTACCACCATGCACGGCCAGTCCCGCAGGCTTGTTGATGACGATAAGCGCTTTGTCTTCGTAAAGGATATTACTCTCAAGCGCCTGCAGAATGCCCTGACCCACCAGAACCGGCTCATCGGGCTCAGGCAGCCGTACTGGCGGAATTCGGATGCTGTCCCCGGCCTGCAGCCGGTAATCGGGTTTCACGCGTCCTTTATTTACGCGTACCTCGCCTTTGCGCAAAATCCGGTATACCAGCGTGCGCGGCGCACCTTTGAGACGAGTGATCAGATAATTGTCGATGCGTTGCCCAGCCTGGTCTTCGGCAATCAGGTCAAACTGGACGCTTGGGGCGGGAGAAGGTGTACTTTCGGTCATCCGCGCATGATACATTTTTTCCTGCAATTGAAGCACTTAAAAAATGCTGTTATATTTGCTGAAGTTGCGTAACTAGCAGCCGGGGAAACAGCAGGCGCTTTATAATCGCGCAGCCCCCAGAAACAACGACATACAAGGTCATGCCAGGCGCTTTTATTACACAGTCGGCCGGTATATCTTGTTGATCGACACGCTGGTTGCCAGGTGGCAGCCAGAATATTAACCCGCTCCCAGCAAAACGATGAGCGGCACCCGATCAAGATGGGTAAGTGTCAGGTGGAGATGCACAGCTTCAGGATCATGTGACGAGCGCTGACAGTTGCCCAGCAATATGTCCCCGTTCCCAGTCCGGCTGATTCCTCCCGAAGGTAATTTTTGAGCAGGCCCCGCGATGACAAGGTCACCGGTGACCTCAAACGCGACCCTCAGCATGCAGTCAATTGCGTGGGTCAGGCGTCTGGCGCTGTTGTGACATGGTCACACAGGTCTTTTCAAGAATTGCCCGAAACGGTTTATCTGTACTCGCCGTATACAGACTGTATTGCGCCGCCTGAGGGCAGCGACATGAAATCTGAACAAGGGCAAGGTTGGCCCAAGCAGAAACACCCCTGACACCTGACATACGAGTCGCAGGTGCCATCATTGTGTAGTCCGGGTAGCACTGGAAACACAACGGTACTTCATGAAAAGAATGCTGATCAACGCAACTCAACCCGAAGAGTTGCGAGTCGCCCTGGTAGATGGCCAGCGCCTGTACGATCTGGACATTGAATCCGGAGCCCGAGAGCAGAAGAAAGCCAATATCTATAAAGGCAAGATCACCCGCGTCGAACCCAGCCTAGAAGCCGCGTTCGTCGATTTTGGTTCTGATCGCCACGGCTTTCTGCCGCTAAAGGAAATATCCCGCGAATACTTTTCCAAGCAGCCTGAAGGCCGCGTTAATATCAAGGAAGTATTGCGCGAAGGACAGGAAGTCATCGTCCAAGTCGATAAGGAAGAACGCGGCAATAAAGGCGCGGCACTTACTACCTTCATCAGCCTGGCTGGCCGCTACCTAGTATTAATGCCAAACAATCCCCGCGCCGGTGGTATTTCTCGCCGCATCGAAGGTGAAGAACGTAACGATTTGCGCGAAGCTATTAACAGCCTGAACGTGCCTGCCGACATGGGCATGATCGTGCGCACCGCCGGCCTGGGCCGCAGTGCTGAAGAGCTGCAATGGGATCTTGATTATCTGCTGCAACTCTGGACCGCGATCAAAGGCGCATCCGAGGAGCGCCCTTCCCCATTTCTGATCTACCAGGAAAGCAACGTCATCATTCGCGCCATCCGCGACTATCTGCGTCAGGATATCGGCGAAGTACTGATCGATAGCGAGACCGTCAAAGAAGAAGCACTGAGCTTCATCAGCCAGGTCATGCCGCAGTATGCCAGTAAGGTTAAACTGTACGAAGACACCGTACCGCTATTCAATCGATTCCAGATCGAAAGCCAGATCGAGACCGCTTTCGAGCGCGAAGTAAAACTGCCTTCCGGTGGCTCCATCGTCATCGATCACACCGAAGCCCTGGTATCAGTAGACATCAACTCTTCGCGCGCCACCAAAGGCGCCGATATCGAAGAAACAGCCCTTCAGACCAATCTTGAAGCAGCCGAAGAAATCGCACGTCAGTTGCGCCTGCGTGACATCGGCGGCCTTATCGTGATTGACTTCATCGACATGTCACCTGCCAAGAACCAGCGCGCCGTCGAAGAGCGCGTCAAGGAAAGTCTAGAAGCTGACCGCGCCCGGGTTCAGGTAGGTCGCATCTCGCGCTTTGGTTTGCTGGAAATGTCCCGCCAGCGTCTGCGTCCATCACTGGGTGAAACCAGTGGCATCGTGTGCCCGCGCTGTAATGGTCGCGGCACCATCCGTGATGTGGAATCACTGTCGCTTTCCGTGCTGCGTCTGATCGAGGAAGAAGCGCTCAAGGAGCGCACAGCTGAGGTCCGTGCACACGTGCCGATCGCAGTTGCTACCTTCCTGCTCAACGAGAAGCGTGAAGCACTGGCCAAGACCGAAGAGCGCACCAAGGTACGCCTGCTTATTCTGCCCAGTGAACACATGCAAACGCCGCATTTTGAAGTACAGCGCCTGCGTGATGATCACGAAGCTGTTCTCAATGGTGAAACCAGTTACACCATGAGCAGCGAGATCGTTGCCGAAGAGCCGACGCCGGTCAGCCAGACTAAGGCGATCGTACGTCAGGAAGCAGCAGTCAAAACGCTGGCGCCCTCACGCCCGGCTCCGACCCCTGCAGCCGCCGCACCAATAGCCACGACCAAAGCAATCCATGATTCGCAGCCTGGATTATTCAAGGGATTGATTAAATCATTGGTGAGCCTGTTCGCTACCGAGCAAGAGCAATCTCGTGAGGCGCCCGCAAAGCCCGCATCAACGACTACAAATAAGTCGGATTCACGTGATAGCAAACGCGATGATGACCGCCGTGGTGGCCGTGGTCGACGTCCACGCACAGAACGCAGTGAGCGTCCCGAGCGCAAAGCCCAGACGCCACGGACTGAAGCACCGGCACCAACACCCACCGAGAAACGCGAAACCCCGGTTGCTACCGAGACCAAGTCCGGCGAAACCCCCACCCGGCGTCGGCGTCGTGGCACTCCGGATACACCCACTGAAGCAAAACAGGCTATCAATGGAGAGAATCAGGATCAAAGTATTGCTGAGGCGCCAGCAGAACGTCGTCTGCGCCGCAGTGAAGCAAAGCCAGTCGAAGAAGAGCAAGTAGCGCTTTCTGATGATCAATCGATCACAGATACCGCCGAAGAAGGTACCGAGGGTGATCGTCCCAAGCGCCGATCACGTAACAGTCAGCGCCGTCGCAACAACCGTCGTACTCGAGTCAATCAGGAAGAGGGAGCCGTAGCCACTGAGAGTGAGGAAAGCGCTGCGTCAGACGCTGCTAACTCAGAGCCAGCAAATGCAGAACAGCCGTCAACGGTACAGGACACAGCCGTCGCGATCGCCGCTACTGCCGCTGCCTCTGTAGCCCAAGTCGATGAGCCAATACAGGAGCGAAGCGCCAGTCTGAGCGATGTAACCGAATCGGTCGAAGCAGGCCTTAAGCAGGCTGCTGCCGAACTGGAAACCTCAATAGAGGATGCAGTTCAGGCATTTAGTCAGTCTCAACCCAAGGCGCTTGAAGAGGCACCCGTTGAAGAGACTATTACTCCTGCACAGGACGCGCCTGCTGCGGCCGAACCGACAGCGACTGTCATCGATGCGCAAGCCGATGTCGTTGAACCTGTCAGCACAGAAGCACACCAGCCGGTAATGACCATCACTGCCGCTGCTTCTGATGTGCCTGAGCAGCCCGAAGTAGTCATTCATACGGAGCCAGCAACGCCTGCACCCGCTCCGGAAGAGACCGTTAGCGCGCAATCTGAGCAAGCCGAGGTTCAACCTGAACCAGAGAAGCCCGTTGAGCCAGCAATGCCAACTACCGAAAACGGTCGTGCCTATAATGATCCGCGGGAAATTCGTCGACGCCAGCAGGCGGCTAAGCACTTGGCTGAACAGCAGGCAGCAAGCGAGCAGATCGAGGCAGCAACACCGGTTCAGGACGTTACATCTTTGCCTGGGCACCCGAAAGCAGTCGTAGATCCTGTCGCTCAACAGCCTGTAGCTGACAATACGATCGAAGAGTCCTCACCGGAAGCCATCGTTGAGCAGGCCTCGGCTGACACAATCGACCGCACTGTCACGACTCAACAAACGCAAGCTGATCTGCCGATCGATACGGCTGATTCGCCTGCCTCGTCGGATGCTACGGGTGATCAAGACCACCCTGATACGCATGATCTGCGCCAGCAACAAGAGGAAGAGCCCAAGCCCTGAACAGGCTGGGTAAATAAAAAGGGGGATGCTAATGCATCCCCCTTTTTTTGTGAGTTGAAATCGGCCCGAACTTACCCCAGCCGCTGCGGCTCCATTTCCAGATGCAATCCGAAGTTACGCTGTACATCTTCAATGATACGCTCGGCCAGTCGCAAAATATCGTCGCCGCGGGCTCCCCCATAATTCACCAACACCAAAGCCTGTTGGACATGGACACCCACATTCCCCTCCCGCATGCCCTTCCATCCAGCTTGTTCGATGAGCCAACCTGCTGCGACTTTATAACGCCCATCAGATTGCTGATAATGCGGGATCTTCGGGTATCGGGCTTTGAGATATTCGAGTTGACTGGAATCAACCAGGGGATTCTTGAAAAAGCTACCCGCATTGCCCAGCTCCGCTGGATCGGGCAGTTTCGAACGACGGATCTGGCATACCAGTTCAGCTACGACTCTTGCGTTCGGACGGTGCAAACCCGTTGCTTCCCAGGCGCTGTCCAGCGGCGCATAATCAACTCGAATCGAATAGTAATGGCGTAACAACATCCGCACGCGCAGGATGATATAGCGTCCTGGAACCTGCTTGAATATTGAATCGCGATAGGCAAATCGGCACTCAGAGCGATCAAACTGCCGGATCCGCCCAGTGGTACGGTCAAGCGCATCCAGGCTATGGAATACGTCCTGCAGCTCGACGCCGTATGCACCGATATTCTGCACTGGAGCGGCCCCCAGCGTGCCGGGGATCAGCGACAGATTCTCCAGACCACCCAGTCCCAGATCCAGCGTCCAGTTCACCAGATCGTGCCAGTTCTCGCCAGCCTCACCTTCGATCAGTACTCCTTCCGCACCCCGTGCAAGCACCTTTCTACCCCGACTTCGCATGGCGATGACTAGGCCAGATAGCGGGCCGGCAACCACGACATTGCTACCTCCACCGAGAACCGTAATCGGCCAGGATTTCTCGTGGGCCATACTCAAAGCGTCACCCAACTGGGCTTCACTGGAGACTTCAACCAGTAACGCAGCCTCTTCGCTTATGCCAAGAGAGTTATAGCCACGCAGATTGGCGTGTTCGCGCACGCACAACATCAGTGTTCAGCCAGCATGGTCCGCACCCGCTCCAGGTCGGCCTGAGTATCAATACCAGCAGCAGGCACTTCGCAAGCATCGGCTACCTGGATTTTGCAGCCAAACCATAGTGCGCGCAGCTGCTCCAGAGACTCGGCAGCCTCAAGCGAACTAGCTGGCCATTGGACATAGTCATGAAGAAAGCTCACTTTGTAAGCGTATAACCCGATATGGCGCCGAAAGACCATGCCCTGTGGAATCGTGTTGTGGTCGATCGCGAAAGCATCGCGGCACCATGGAATTGGAGCTCGACTGAAATACAATGCATAGCCCTCATGATCGGTCACCAGCTTCACCACATTTGGATTAAATACCGCTTCAGGATCCGTCAGAAGTTCGGATAGTGTGGCAATACTTGCCTGAGGATGGGCGATCAGATTCCCTGCCACCTGATCAATCAAGGCCGGCGGAATCATCGGCTCGTCACCCTGGACGTTTACCACACAATCCTCGGCGTCGAGCCCCAACTGCGTCACAACTTCCTGTAATCGGTCGGTACCCGATGGATGATCCGTTCGGGTCATTACTACTTGCGCGCCAAACCCAGCACAAGCATCGGCAATGCGCACATCGTCGGTGGCGACTGTCACACTCAACGCGTGGCTTTTCTGCGCCTGCTCCCAGACATGTTGGATCATTGGTTTGCCGCCAATATCAAGCAAGGGTTTTCCCGGCAGACGGGTCGATGCATAGCGGGCTGGAATGATGACGTGAAACATAATCAGGTATCCAGCCTCTCGTCTGCATCCAGTGCGCGAGCCTCGCTTTCCAGCATCACCGGAATCCCATCACGAATCGGATAGGCCAGGCCATCGACCCGGCACCATAGCTCAGTCTTGTCGGTATTCTGTGACAGCGGGCCCTTGCAGACGGGGCAGGCCAGAATATCAAGCAGTTTGGAATCCATCGAACAACTCCTGAAAGAAAACAAATACGTGGGCGGCTCAGATCTCGCGCAGACACACGCGGTCGAGCCGGGACTGCAACGCTACAATGAAGGCGTCACTCAGGGACGCCTCTATACTCAGATACCACCAATTGGACCGAGCAAAACTCGCACACTTTATCGCGTCTTTCTCGGTCATGATCAGGGGCTTGTGCGGGTCGCAGGCAGCAAAACTGTCGGCATGATACTCAGCGTGATCAGTATAAGCATGTCGTTTAAGCTGGAAAGATAAGCGCTCAAGCGTGTTAAAGAAACGTTCCGGATTACCGATACCAGCCACAGCGTTAGCCAGGCGACTCCCTTCCCAATCCTGGGGCGCAATACGTTCACCGCTGCACAGATTAACCAGCGCCACCGGCTCCAGGATCATCCCGAAACCCAATTCGCTATCTGCTGGCGCACCGTTGCGTACAAAAAAATCCACCGCCTTAGCTCTGCTTACAGGCTCACGCAGCGGGCCTTCGGGCAGACAGCGCCGATTACCCAGCTCTCGCACTGCATCGACCATCAGTATCTCCAGATCACGCCCAAGAGCGTAATGCTGCAAGCCATCGTCGCTGATAATTACATCGACTTCAGCACTGGCCAGAAGATGCCGCGCCGCGCGAGGACGGTCGGGGTCGATGACGACCGGCACGCCACAGCGACTAGCGATCAACAAGGGTTCATCACCTGCCTGAAACGGATTGTCGCGCGCGGGATCAATCAACCACGGCGTTGAGGGTGGTACGGCACCATAACCGCGACTGATCAAACCGGGGCGCAGCCCTTGGTTGCGAAAGTAATCAATCAACCAGATGCACATTGGCGTTTTACCGGTGCCACCCAGGGTAATATTACCGACCACTATCAGTGGTACGGGCGACTGCCATACACGCGAGGCGTCTGCTAGATAACGGCGGCGACGGCGCGTAACCACATAGCTGTATAACGAAGAAAGAGGCCTGAGCAAGACCAGCCAGCGCTGCTGACCGTACCAGGCGCGCAGCATGAACTGCTCTAGGGAGAAACCCTTCACTGGTCCTCGCCCGCCTCCAGTTGCGTCGTCGTGAGCCGCAGACGAGTAAAGCCCAGTTGACCAGCGGCATCCATCGCCATGATCACCGATTGATGCGGCGTTTGCGCATCGGCAGTGATAATCAGCGGCAATGCAAGATCGCCCGCCGACTCACGCTTGAGCGCAAGCTTCAGCGTAGTGAAACTAGGGGCAATAAGCGCTTTGTCATTGATCGCGATGTCGCCGTTAGCCGAAATGGTCATTTCAATCTGCTTCTCTTCCCGTAAATCTACCTGCTCACCCGATGCAGCTTCCGGCAAGTCGAGCTTAAGCTGAGTTTCACGGGTAAATGTGGTCGAAACCATAAAAAAAATAAGGAGCAGAAATACCACATCGATCAGGGGCGTGAGATTGACACTCGCCTCTTCCTGTCTTTGCCGCCTGAAGTTCACTTCCTGACTCCCTTGCGGGTACTACCAACCTGGGAAACAGGCTCTTTAACTGCAGCTGGAGTAAACGGCCCTTCAACCTCACGATTACCCTGCATCACCTCCACCAATTTGGTTGCCTCCTGCTCCATAGCGACGACCAGCTCATCGACCCGCCGGACAAAAAAACGATGAAAAAAAAGTGCTGGAATCGCCACCGTCAAGCCTGCTGCGGTGGTAATCAATGCCTTGGAGATGCCTCCGGCAAGAACACCGGTGTTACCTGTACCTTGAATCATGATGGCGCTGAACACATCAATCATGCCAATGACCGTGCCGAGCAAACCAAGCAAGGGAGTGATCGCAGCGATCGTTCCCAGCGTATTCAGATAGCGCTCGAGCTCATGAATGACTTTTCCGGCAGCTTCCTGAATGCTCTCTTTCATGATCTCGCGGCCATGCTTTGAGTTACTCAATCCTGCCGCCATGATTTCACCCAGCGGTGAGTCCCCACGTATACTTTTCAGCCGCGCGGTATCAAGCTGCTTATCGCGCACCCATTGCCAGACCTGGCCTAGCAGTGCGGGCGGCGCCACGCGACTGCTACGCAGTGCCCACAGGCGTTCAATAACGATGGCAGCGGCAATAACCGAAGACAATACTATCGGCAGCATCAGCCAGCCGCCTGCACTGATCAATTCCCACACAAGCGATCCCTCCCCAAATGTCTGCATACTCTAGCACAGGGCCAACTGCTCCCTGCGAGCTCTTGTTATTCATGCCAGAAACGCCTGGTGCTATCCCGCCAGCCCCATTTCTGCTGGCCGCCAGCATGCCCGTCAAAGGTGAAGCGCAGTGCGCCGGCGAGGCTAGTATAAACAGGTTCCACCGCCAATTCCCGGTAGCGTGCTACAACATTTGGATGCGGATGATTGAATCTGTTGTTATGGCCGGCGCTGAACACAACCCATCTCGGCTCAACCGCACGCACAAACGCGTAAGAAGATGATGTGCGACTGCCGTGATGGGGCGCCAACAACAGATCGGCGGACAGCTCCCGCCCCAACATCTGATACTCGCCCCGGATGCCGATATCGCCGGTCAGCAAAACCCCGCTCTCTCCGCTGGAAACCCGCAGCACGCAAGAGCGTTCGTTAGCGGGCGCCGGGTGTGGGGCGCTGTAAACAATGTTGAACTTGACGCCATTCCAACTCCATGTTTCTCCTGGTCGGCATGCAATCGCATGCAGCGAGGGCTGCTGATCCTCCTGCTGACCGGCAATCACGCGATCCACCGGCATATGCCGGACAATAGCCTGAGCGCCCCCGGCATGGTCATTGTCGGCATGACTCAGTAACAGCACATCCAGCCGAGGCACGCCCAGGGTAACCAGAGCCGGGTGCACCACTGCCTCGCCAAGATCAAAACCACTGGAAAGACGCGCGCCCGAATCATACAGAAGTGCGTGTTCACGGGTCTGTACCAGCACAGACAGTCCCTGACCCACATCAAAAACAGTAACCCAGAACTCACCTTCATCCGGCCTTGGCTGGGGCGACGCTAGCAGGACAGGCAAACAGGCAAGAGCAGGCACCCAAAGCAATCGAGCCAGAGGACTCAAAAAGGCCAGAATGCCGGTCAGGCCTAGCCCCCAGTTCAACCAGCCAGGAAAGGCAAGATAGCTCGGAAAATGCCATTGCGCCGCCCAATCAAGTGCTCGAAACAACATGTTCAGCGCCTCAGCTGCACCCCACAACAGCCAGGGCACCCCCGCAATAAGCTCAAGCAACGTCCCCAGTAGCGCAGCAGGCACTACCAGCAAACTGACCCAGGGTATGGCCAGTATATTAATCGCCGGCGCTATCAGGCTGCCAGGCATCCCCCACAACAATAACCACGGCCAGAGACCAATGAATATGACCCATTGCGACCTACCCCAGCGCCACCAGAGGCCACTTTGCCGCAACCTGCCAGCCATCCCGAATATCAACAATCCGACAGCCATGAACGACAACCAGAACCCGGCTAACAGAGGCGCAGCGGGATCGAGCATGACAACCAGACACAGAGCTGATAACCAGAAAAACCAGGGCCCGGGTTGGCGATAAAGCAAACGCGCGAACAAGACCAGCGTCACCATCAGCAGCGCTCGCTGGGTAGGTACGGCAAAGCCGGCCAAAGCTGCATAAATGGCAGCCGCCAGAATCGCCAACGGGGCCGCGAGCCAAACTCGCGGAAACGGAAGTCGCAGCAATCCAAGACGTCCGGCCAGCGTGACCAAGCTAAATACAGCCGCAGCAAGCAAACCAACATGCAGTCCGGATATAACCATGAGATGGCTGGTACCCGTCGCCTGGAGCGTGCTCCAGTCTTCGCGACTCAACACACTACGATCGCCCACAACCAATGCCAGCAGACGTTCCCTGCCCGGCTCATGCTCCAAGCTGCTCAGTAATCGACCACGCACATGGCTGCGTATGTCGTTAATGCCAACAGACGACTGGCTATCGATGCGTCGACCGCTGCGAATACTCGCCAGTGCACCGATCTTTTGGGCGTAGAGCCAGGCCTCGTAATCAAAAGCACCGGGATTGGACATGCCGCGAGGTCGGCGCAGTCGCGCTTCGAACTGCCAATGTTCGCCCGTTATCACCGGCTCACCGGCAAACCAATGTGCGCGCATGAACGGCAACTTTACTCCCGTGTCGACTACCCTCGCGTCGGACAACTGGAAGCGCCAGCCGGTGGCAGTCGCTTCCGGTAGCCCGGTTATTCGACCTTCTATAAACAGCGTCTCCTGGTCGAGCGCCGAAGGCAAACGATCCTGTAATGCCAAATGATGAGCCGACAGTGACCACACCAGACCTGCGAGCAGCACCGCCAACAGACGCAACCGTGCGCCACGACCCCAAAGCCAGATCGCCAACAGACTCCCACAAACAATGAACCACACAGGTGGCAGTTGAACAAACACCAGAGGGCTAAGCAGACCGAGAAGCAACGCCGGTAGAAAGCGGATCAGGTGTAACGAGCGGGATACATCCACTGTACCTCCTTCCATTGCCGCCAAGCAGTAGTCTACGCCTGACATTCCATGCATAATCGAAAGACATTTCTCTGGCCACTATTCCGAAATGCCACGTCGGTTCCTGAAACGTCACATGCCCAGCCCAGAACGCATCAAGCAAACCAAATCGCTGCGCTTTATGGGTAGCATGCTGCACGACCCCAATCTGTGGCATCTCAACCGTCACAGTGTTGCACGGGCGATGGCAATCGGGCTCTTTGTGGCGTTATTACCGTTACCCATGCAGATGCTTATCTCCGCCAGCATCGCCGTACCAGCGCGCGCCAATCTGCCGATTTCGGTCGGCCTGGTATGGCTGACCAACCCCGTCACCATGCCAATGATTTTTTTTGCCGAGTACAAGTTTGGTACCCTGCTGATGGGTGCCTCAGAGCGCATCATGCCGATGGAGTTCTCGATGGGTTGGTTAATGAACGAAATCCATCACATCTGGCAGCCGCTAATGCTCGGTTCGGTACTACTCGGCGCAATAACCGGCATAGCAGGCTATGCCGGTACCATGTTGTATTGGCGAATATGGGTCGGGCGCAACTGGCAAAAGCGCAAACTGAGACGTCGTAGGCAAAACTGATCCCTACGTGTGCATCGCTGCCAGGTGCCCTTCGGTCAAAGTGAGGATTCGATCCATCTGGGAAGCCAGAGCCATATCATGCGTTACCACCATAAAGGCTGTATTCAGACTCTGACTCAGTTCCAGCATAAGCTGCTGAATACTGCGCGCGGTGTGCTGATCCAGATTACCCGTGGGTTCATCCAACAAGACACAGGCTGGCTCGTTAATCAGCGCCCGGGCAATCGCTACACGCTGGCGCTCGCCACCGGATAACTCACCTGGCTTGTGGCCAACGCGCTGAGCCAACCCCACCCGCTCAAGCATCTGTTCACCGCGGCGCCGCGCCTCAGCCACCGGCGTATTGCCAATCAGCAGTGGCATGCATACGTTTTCCAGCGCGCTGAACTCGGCCAGCAGGTGATGAAACTGATAAACAAATCCCAACCCGCTGTTACGTAACTTGCCCCGTTCAGATTCACGCAAAGCCGATATTTGCCGCCCCGCCAACCAGACTTCTCCCTCGGTCGGCGTGTCCAACCCACCCAGCAGGTTGAGCAGCGTTGTCTTGCCGGACCCCGAACTGCCGACAATAGCGATCCGCTCACCGGCCACCAGTTGCATATTGATGCTATCAAGCACACGCAAACGCTGCGGACCAATAGCATATTCCATACTCAGGTTCCGGCATTCGAGAACTATCTCAGTCATAACGCAAAGCCTCCGCGGGCTCGGTGCGCGAAGCGCTCCAGGCCGGATACAAGGTAGCCATGAAGCTCATGCCCAAAGCGGCCGTGCAGATCAACACCACGTCACCCCAGATCAGCTCAGAGGGCAAATAGCTGATGAAATACACATCGGAGCTTAGAAACTGCACACCGAATAGCTGCTCTAGGCCTGCGACCATCGCAGAGACATTCAAAGCCGCCAGCACCCCGAGAATACAACCCATTAGCGTGCCCACTACACCGATAACAGACCCCTGGACCATGAAGATGCCCATGATGGTGCCAGGCGAAGCACCCAGCGTGCGCAAGATAGCTATATCGGATTTCTTGTCGGTAACTACCATCACCAGTGTAGAAATAATATTGAAGGCAGCTACGGCAACGATCAGCAACAGTAATAAACCGATCATGGTTTTTTCCATGCGGATCGCAGCGAATAAATTGCCATGGGTACGTGTCCAGTCCTGGGCGTAGTAGTCACCCGGCAACAACGAAGCCAGTTCCCAGGCTACCCGAGGTGCTTGAAACAAATCGCCCAACCTGACCCGCAGCCCTTGAACCTGACCTGGCTGCCAACGGGAAAGACGGGCTGCGTCGCCGGCATGAATCAACGCAAGGGAACCGTCAAGTTCAGCACCGACTTTAAATGTACCCACGACATGAAAACGTTTGAGCCGAGGAAAAACCCCGCCCGGAGTTATGGATGCTTCCGGCAGCACAAAAGTCAGCTTGTCGCCGACACCTACACCAAACCGACTGGCTATCTGTTCACCAACGATGATGCCAAACTCGCCATCCTTGAGATCACTTAGTGCGCCACGGGTCATATGTTGGTCGACAATGGAGACTTCACGCTCTTCTTCCGGCAATACGCCGTTAACCAGCACAGGAGCTACACTGCCATCATGCGTAAGCATCCCCTGCAACTGGACAAAGGGTGCGACCGCTTCCACATCGGGATGTTCAAGCAGGGTACGGGCCAGGCTTGGCCAGTCATCGATCGGTTGTTGCGAGCTGACCGTGGCATGCGGAACCATGCCGAGAATACGCGTGCGCAACTCGCGGTCGAAACCGTTCATCACCGAGAGCACGAGTATCATCACCAGCACACCCAAGGTGAGGCCGAGCATCGAGATCAGTGATATAAACGAAATGAAATGATTACGGCGTTTGGCGCGCGTATAGCGCAAACCGATAAAAAATGGCAAAGGTCTGAACATGAGTACCGGTTACCTGAAGGGCCGTGCCCGTTGAATAGCAGTTCGGATTCGCATGTTACACTGAATCGATTATATGTTCAGCGCTTCGCTGAGGCTCAGGCGGGTCATATGACACACAAAAATAGTGATGCCGAAAACGACAAACGAAATTTTTTTAGAATCAGCGACAGCCTGTCGTTGGATGTCCGAAAAGTCCCTAATGCCGATCTGGAAAATAGCATCTTCAATGAAGAATCTCCGTTATTCAGTTTACTAAGCGATCTGCATACACTCGATTTCGAATCTCAGCACCTGCTGCGTCAAATCGCTGAACGTGACCGGGCATTGGCCCACTACCTCAAGATCATCAATAAGCGTGTCGACCTCGTCAGCAAAGCACTGGCGATCCAGCTTATGGATGATATCGGCGAACCCCAAGAGGTAACGCTGAGCGAGAGTGGCATGTCTTTCGATGTCGCAGAGCCATTCGAGATTGAGTCCTGGCTCGCTGTGCGCATGATATTGCTGCCCTCACCGCTCGGCCTGGTAGTACCCGCCCAAGTGATACGCTGCGACTCAGGCAGCCGACCCGGTACATGGTCCATCGCAGTGAGCTTCCATGCGCTGGCTGATAACCAGCGTCAATTACTGGCCCGGCATATTCTGCAGAAACAGGCACAGGAAATCCGCGCCACCAAAACTGACGCTACAACCAAGGAAAGGACCGCCCAATGAAACCTATCACCTCGTCTCTGTTGGCTGCGACACTGGCTGTAAGCATGCTGTGCGCGGTAACAGTCGCACACGCCGACACTCTGGTCATTCCACTCGGCCACCAAGTCTCTGACCAAGCCACTGCGATGCCCCAGCGCGGGCTTGGCAAGAACACAGTGTCCCAGCGCTTCGGCGAACCCAGCAAGCGCCACACCGCTGTCGGCCAGCCGCCTATCACTCGCTGGGATTACCCCGGGTTCAGCGTGTATTTCGAGTATGACCGGGTCATTGACAGCGTGCGTCAGCGTCGTCCGGGTAGTGCATCAACACCATGACACTGATCTATGGGCACCGGGGCGCCCGGGGAGAAGCGCCGGAAAACACACTGCCCAGTTTTCGCCGAGCACTTGCAGCAGGGATCAGGCGTGTTGAGCTCGACCTGCACCTATCCTCCGATCAACAGCTGATGGTGATTCACGACCCGACACTCAAACGAACGACCGGTCTGGGCGGGAGGGTCAACCAGCACAGTGCGGCGGAATTGATGCGCCTGGATGCGCGACGTAACGGCCCAGAATGGCCGGAGAACTGTCCCATTCCGAGTCTGGAGCAACTTTTTCAGTACTGTCCGGAATTTGAGCACTACCAGCTTGAGGTCAAGAGTGGATCGAGCGGACAATCGCGGATCGTCCTCAACGCAGTGAGCACGCTAGTAGAACGCTTCGGCCTGCAGGACAAGGTTGTGCTGACATCCAGTAGTCGCACTCTCTTAAAAACAGCCAGAGATACCGCTTATTCACTACCCATCGGTCTGGTCGAAGAGTATGGCCTGATCGATCCTTTGAAAAGTGCTGTGCGTTACGGCTGTCGGTATCTGATTCTGAACTGGAAACTGTGCAAACCGGCTCGCATTCGTAAAGCTCAGGCACTGGGGCTGCATGTATCAGTCTGGACAGTGAATGATCCTACTACCATGATCAGGCTGGCTGATATGGGAGTCGACAGCATCATTACCGACTTTCCGCACTTGGCGATAGAGACTCTACACACAGCCCAATAAGCAAAAGCCCCGCACGGCGGGGCTCAGTCTCGACTGATGATATGGCCCAGCGCTTAAAACAGCCGGTTTAAGCCATCCAGTGCGGCCACTCGATAGGCCTCGGCCATCGTAGGATAGTTAAAGGTAGTATTGACGAAATACTTGATCGAATTAGCCTCCCCCTTCTGATTCATCACCGCCTGACCGATGTGAACAATTTCTGATGCCTGGTCGCCAAAGCAGTGAATCCCCAACACCTCAAGAGTGTCACGATGAAACAGCAATTTGAGCATGCCAACCTGCTCGCTGGTTATCTGCGCTCGAGCCATGCTTTTGAAAAAGGCTTGGCCCACTTCATAGGGTACGCAGGCGTCCGTGAGCTCGCGTTCTGTCTTGCCCAGCGAGCTGATCTCCGGGATCGTGTAAATACCGGTGGGGACATCATCCACAAACCGCCACGCATCATGGTCGACGATATTACCCGCCGCTGAACGACCCTGATCGAAAGCGGCACTAGCCAGACTCGGCCAGCCGATAACATCACCTACTGCATAGATATTCGAGATGTCAGTACGATAGTTCTCATCTACTGTCAGTTGTCCGCGGCTGTTTGCACGCAGACCGATATTCTCAAGTCCGAGCCCATCGGTATTACCAGTACGGCCGTTACACCAGAGCAGTGCGTCAGCCTTCAACTTCTTGCCCGACTTGAGATGCAATATGACACCGCGGCTGTCGAGCCCCTCGATCTTGTCATATTCTTCGTTGTGCCGAATCAGGACACTGTTATGCCGTAGGTGATAACTCAGGGCGTCTGAGATTTCATCATCCAGAAAACTCAGCAACCGATCCCGGTTGTTGACCAGGTCGACCTTGACTCCTAGGCCACAGAAAATAGACGCGTATTCGCAACCGATAACCCCTGCACCGTAGATAATAAGGGTACGCGGGGTATGGTTGAGTTTGAGGATGGTGTCGCTGTCATAAATACGCGGATGACTGAAATTGACGTCTGCAGGTCGATAGGGCCTTGAGCCCGTAGCAATAATCACTTCCTTGGCTATCAGCTTTTCGACCACACCAGCATGATTAACCAGCTCGATCGTATTGTCGTCGGCAAAGCTGCCCTTGCCAAAAAACACATCGACACGATTACGTGCGTAATAGCTGGTACGCGAGGTGACCTGTTTGGCCATGACCTTCTCAGCGCTTTTCAATACATCAGGAAACGGAAACCAACGAGGCTCCCCGATAGTTCGGAACATCGGATTGGTGTTGAAATGAATGATCTGTTTAACCGAGTACCGTAAAGCTTTGGAGGGAATGGTGCCAAGGTGAGTGCAATTACCACCGACCTGACCGCGCTCCTCAACTACCGCCACCTTGCGACCATGCTTGGCGGCATTCATCGCTGCACCTTCACCTGCAGGGCCAGAACCCAGGACTACTACGTCATAGTTGTATACAGCCATTCACTGAATTCCTTGTTGTGCTAAAGAAGATGCTCTCATTCGCGACGAGCAGACTCTAGTCGACCTTGGTAGCGTCATAACCAAGTTCAGCACCTTGGCGCACACTGCGCGGAGCTATTCCTGCAGTCTCTCCAGCCTCTTCGCACTTGGTGACGTCGCCACCACAGATACCACATGACTTGTCCAGACCGGTCGCTCCAATGCCGCCACAGGAGCCTGCGATCGGCTTACGACCCATCATCACGCCTACAGACATGCCAACTACGACCAATGTCATTACCAGAAATGCCAACAACCAAACCATATTTTACTCCTCACTCTGTATCAGAGCCTCGAAAGGGGGTGTTTGCCGGGATATGAACCCGTCCCCTTCGCGCAGCACAAACAGCGCTGCAACATTGTTTTCCTGTGCGTATTCCCACCCTTTATCCGGGCCAAGAACCATTAACAACGTCGAAAGACCATCGGCCATCAAAGCCGAAGGATCCATGACCGTTACCGAAGCAAGATCATGCATAACCGGCCACCCAGTCAGCGGATCAACCGTATGCGAATAACGTTTACCTTCATATTCAAAATAATTGCGATAGTCACCTGACGTAGAGACTCCGTACCCGTCGAGCTCCACGATCAGCCTAACTGTTCGCTCCTCGTCCCGAGGCTCCTCTATGGCAATCCGCCATGGACGGCCACCGGGTTTGGTTCCGGCTGCCTTGAGCTCACCTGTCATCTCGACCATGTAACTGCTGATACCCAGCGACAGGAGCTGTTTCGTCACCTGATCAACCATGTAGCCGGCGGCGAGACTGCTGAAATCAATTTTGAGACCGCGCTCCTTGCACAACTCATTGCCATCAATGCGCAGATGCTGCTGACCGACGTCCAGCAGTGCGGCATCGATATCCGTTTGTAGCGGAACCACCTGCATACCGTCTCCGTGGGTAAAGCCCCAAATGTCCAGCAAAGGCGCCACAGTCACATCAAAACCGCCGTTGCTGGCGGTGTTCAATGTGTCGGCAAGCCTGACCATGTCCAGCACTGATTGCGGCATGGACTGACACGAGCCGGATGGCAATGCGTTGAAGCGCGCGAGATCGGAGTCATCACGCCAGGTCGATACCTGCGCATCGAATAAGGCCAGCGACTCATCAAGAATGGCTTGCAATATTTCTGGCTCAGGCGCGCCATCAACAGCCACCCATTTGACCGAATAGGTGCTGCCCATGGTGCTTCCCGAGATTTCGGAAACCGGTACTGCGGAATTGAAACAGCCCGCTATCGCTGTTGCAAAAGCAACAACCATAGCGGGCCGCAGGATGCGATAGAGCACTCTAGCCGCCGAAATCATCAAGCATGATATTTTCCGGCTCGACGCCCATATCCTGCAGCATCTTAATCACCGACGCGTTCATCATCGGCGGACCGCACATGTAGTACTCGCAATCTTCAGGTGCCGGATGGCTCTTGAGGTAATTATCAAGTAGCACGTTATGGATAAAGCCAGTAGGGCCCTCCCAGTTGTCCTCAGGCAAGGCATCGGACAATGCCAGGTGCCACTTGAAGTTATCGTGTTCCTCCTGCAACTTGTCGAACTCTTCAACATAGAAAGCTTCACGCAACGAGCGGGCACCGTACCAAAAGCTGATCTTGCGGTCGGTCTTGATGCGGCCCAACTGGTCAAAGATGTGCGAACGCATAGGTGCCATGCCGGCACCACCACCGATGAAGACCATTTCGGCCTCTGTTTCCTTGGCGAAAAACTCACCGAACGGACCGAATACTGTCACCTTGTCGCCCGGTTTGAGGGCGAAGCACCAGGATGACATCTTGCCGGGTGGTAAGTCATCGCGGCCAGGCGGCGGAGATGCTACCCGCAGGTTGAACTTTACGACGCCGCGCTCTTCGGGGTAGTTGGCCATGGAGTAGGCACGAATAACCGTTTCATCGACCTTGGACACAAAGCGCCACATGTTGAACTTGTCCCAGTCGCCCCGAAATTCGGGCTGAATATCGAAGTCCTTATAATTCACCGTATGCGGCGGGCATTCAAGCTGCACATAACCACCGGCACGGAAATCAACATTCTCGCCCTCGGGCAATTTGAGAATCAGCTCCTTGATAAAGGTCGCGACGTTGGGATTGGCCTCAACTGTGCATTCCCATTTCTTCACACCAAAGACTTCTTCAGGCACTTCGATCTTCATATCCTGCTTGACCGGGGCCTGACAGGACAGACGCCAGCCTTCATTGGCTTCGCGCTTGGTGAAGTGCGACTCCTCGGTCGGCAGCATAGATCCACCGCCTTCCTCGACAATGCACTTGCATTGAGCACAGGTCCCACCGCCGCCACAGGCAGAGGATAGAAAAATACCGTTGGCAGACAACGTATTAAGCAATTTTCCGCCAGCAGGCACTGTGATCGTACGCTCGCCATTGATCTCAATGGTGATATCACCGCTAGTGACCAGTTTGGAACGGGCAATCAGAATCACGGCAACCAGAGACAGCACAATCGCGGTGAACATACCCACGCCCAGAAAGATTTCCATGTTCATCAGTTACAGCTCCTGTTTACAGTTGCACGCCGGAAAACGACATGAACCCCAGGGACATGAGTCCCACGGTGATGAAGGTAATACCCAGCCCACGCAGGCCGTCGGGAACATCGCTGTACTTGAGCTTTTCCCGAATACCCGCCAACGCGACAATAGCCAGCGCCCAGCCGACACCCGCGCCAAACCCGTAAACAACGCTCTCACCGAGGGCGTAGTCCCGTTCGACCATAAACAACGACGCACCTAGAATGGCGCAGTTCACTGTGATGAGCGGTAAAAACACACCCAGCGCGTTGTAGAGCGAGGGTACAAACTTGTCCAGCAGCATCTCAAGGATCTGTACCAGCGCGGCAATAACCCCGATGTAGCTGAGCAGCCCGAGGAAGCTGAGGTCCACGTTGGGCAGCCCGGCCCAAGCTAGGGCACCATCACGCAACAGATAGGTATAGATCAGGTTGTTCGCCGGCACGGTGATAGTCAACACCACCACAACAGCGATACCCAGACCTAATGAGGTCTGTACCTTTTTTGAAATGGCAATAAAGGTACACATCCCAAGAAAGAATGCCAACGCCATGTTCTCGACGAAAATAGCCCGAACCAGCAGGCTTAGATAGTGTTCAATCATGACTTACATAGCCTCCTTGAGGGTACGGCTTTGCGGCGCCATCTTGAACTCTGCCTCTTCAACCTGTTCAGTCTTCCACGAACGCAGTGCCCAGATGATCAAACCAATAATAAAAAATGCAGAGGGCGGCAACAGCAGCAAGCCATTAGGCTGATACCAACCACCGGCATTGACCAGCGGCAGAATTTCGAAGCCGAGCAACTTGCCCGCCCCAAACAGTTCGCGCACGGTCGCTACCATGATGAGAATGACGCTGTAGCCAAGACCATTGCCGACGCCGTCAAGGAAACTCATGTGCGGCGGATTTTGCATTGCAAAAGCTTCTGCGCGGCCCATCACGATACAGTTAGTGATAATCAGACCAACAAACACCGATAACTGCTTGCTGATGTTGTAGGCATAAGCCTTGAGGAGCTGATCGACCACGATAACTAGCGAAGCAATGATCACCATTTGCACGATCATACGGATCGAACCGGGTATGTAGGTACGGATACTCGATATGAAAAAGTTGGAAAAAGCCGTCACCGACGTCAGAGCCAGACACATGACCAACGTGACGTTCAAGCTGGTAGTGACGGCTAGGGCCGAACAGATCCCGAGGATCTGCAAGGCGATCGGGTTATTACTAAAAATCGGTTCGAGGAGCACCTGTCTGGCGCTTGCTTTGGCCATGATTATGCCTCTCCTGATCGGAGGTTATTGAGGAACGGACGGAAACCGCTTTCGCCCATCCAGAACTGCACCAGTTTTTCCACGCCACGGCTGGTTAGAGTAGCGCCCGCAAGGCCATCAATCTTGTGCTCAGCGTCAGCCATGCTCGGATCGACGCTGCCTTTGATAACCTGGACTGCAACCTGACCTTCCTCGTCATAGACGACTTTGCCAGTCCATTGCGCTTTCCAGTTTGGATTATCTACTTCACCGCCAAGACCAGGGGTTTCGGCATGTTGGTAGAAGCCCAAGCCCACGACCGTCTTGAGATCCCCTTCCAGAGCAACAAAACCATACAGTGTCGACCACAAACCATAGCCATGGATCGGCAGAATCATGGTTTCTATACCACCCTCTTTTTCGACCATGTAGACAGTCGCATAATCAGCACGACGACGAATGCTCGCTATATCGACGGATGCATCCAGCCTCTTCGACATATCAGGCTCCTTTGAAGCCTTTTGCTGATCGTAGGTCAAAGGGTCCACTGCATCACTAAACTCTCCAGTGCGCAGGTCAACCAAACGCGCCGTGACTTTTTTGAATTGCTCTTCGACACTGACGCCTTCTTCCAGCAAACCGGCAATCGAAAGAATGTTGCGCTTCTTATCCAGTAGCTGGTTAGTGATCTGCACCGGCTTGAGCGACACCGCTGCAACCGAAACCACTACCGAACAAACCAGACAGACCAGCAACGCAACCGTGATGGTGCGGCTAACGGATTCTCTATTACTGGACATTGCGCACAAGCCTCCGCTTTATATTGGCCTGGACGACAAAATGGTCGATCAGGGGAGCAAACAGGTTGGCAAACAGAATCGCCAGCATGATTCCCTCCGGGAAAGCAGGGTTGACCACCCGGATCAACACAACCATTACACCGATCAAGCCGCCATAGATCCACTTGCCCTGATTCGTCATCGATGCCGAAACGGGGTCGGTCGCCATGAAAATCATGCCAAAGGCAAAGCCACCAACCACCATGTGCCAATACCAGGGTACCGAGAACATCGGATTAGTCGTGGATCCCAGCATGTTGAACAACAGACTCAAGCCGACCATGCCAAGCATCACGCCTGCAACGATACGCCAGTTAGCAATCTTGGTTGACAGCAGTACCGCGCCACCAATAAAGATCGCCAGGGTGGAGGTTTCACCGATCGAGCCATGAATATTGCCGACAAAGGCATCAAACCAGCTAATGCCCTGAGACATGATTGCCTCTACACCGCCAGAAGCCGCTAGGCTCAAGGATGTTGCGCCAGCGTAACCATCAACAACGGTCCAGACTGCGTCCCCGGACGAGGATGCCGGATAGGCAAAATACAGGAACGCCCTGCCGGTCAGCGCCGGATTCAGGAAATTCTTGCCAGTGCCGCCGAAGACTTCCTTGCCGATCACAATACCGAAGCTGATACCCAGTGCGACCTGCCACAGTGGAATACTGGGAGGCAGAATCAGCGCGAACAGAATGGAGGTTACGAAAAACCCTTCATTGACCTCATGTTTGCGAATGGAAGCGAACAGCACTTCCCAAAAGCCACCGACCAGAAAGGTCACTGCATACACCGGGAGAAAATAAGCCGCACCGTGTATCACATTGTCCCAGAGACTTGCCGAGTTGAAACCGGCCAACATACCGATCAAGCTAAACCGCCAGCCTTCCTGCGCTGCAAGCAGCTCGGGGTTGGCGGCAAAGATGATATTGGCCTGATAGCCTATGTTGTACATGCCGTAGAACATCGCGGGGAATGTACAGAGCCAAACGGTAATCATCATGCGCTTGAGGTCCAGACCGTCGCGCACATGCGCTGTGGTCCGGGTCACGCTACCAGGGCGATAGAAAAAAGTATCTACAGCCTCGTAAAGGGCATAGAACTTCTCGTGCTTGCCACCCTTTTCGAAGTTGTGCTCGATCTTGTCGAAAAATGCACGCAAACCCATGGCTTATCCCTCCTTCTCGATTAACGTGAGATTGTCACGCAAAATCGGGCCATATTCATATTTGCCGGCGCAAACGTAACTGCACAGGGCCAGATCTTCTTCATCCAGCTCCAGACAGCCCAGTTTCTGGGCCATATCCGTGTCGCCGACGATCAGGTAGCGCAAGAGTTGCGTTGGCAGGATGTCCAGCGGCATGACCATCTCGTAGTTACCGAGCGGGACCATAGCGCGGGGGCTACCATTAGTTGTTGTAGTAAAATCGAATTGCTTGTTGGCTTTTAACTTGGAAACAAAAATATTGAGCACTGAGTGCTTGTTCACACCCGGCCGCAGGTAGTGAATCATCTCACGGTCATCGCCTTCGGCGAGCACCGATATTTGCTGATGATAACGCCCCAGGTAGGCTACCGGACCCAGTGCAACACGACCGCCGAACACAGAGCCGGAGATGACCCGGTTGTTGCCCGGCTGCAGCTCGCCCGCAGTAAGTTCGTCCAGGTTAGCGCCCAGACGCGTTTTTAGCAGCCGGGGTCGCTCGACCATGGGTCCGCCCAGAGCAACGACACGTTCTGTCCATAACTTTCCGTCGGTGAAAAGGTGGCCAATCGCGATGACGTCCTGGTAATTGATCTGCCAGACCGTCTTGCCAATGCTGACCGGATCAAGCATGTGTATGTGTGTACCAGGCAGACCTGCCGGATGCGGCCCAGCAAAGCTTTCGCAACGCACCCCATCCAGATTTTCGCCCGGGACGCTGGCGTCTTCAGCGCGGCACAACCAGATACGGCCCAAGCGAGCCAATACTTTGAGACCGTTTTCAAATGCGCCGGCGTATTCCTTCAACACTAATGCCGGGTCGGCTGCCAACGGATTGGTATCCATCGCAGTCACAAAAATCGAATGAGGCTCACTCTCCACCGCCGGAACACGACTGTAGGGCCGCGTGCGCAGCGCTGTCCACATACCTGACTCAATGAGCTGCTCGCGAACTTGCTTCGGATCGAGACCAGACAGGGATGCCTCTTCGTGGGCAGCAAAGCTCACAGACTCGTCGCCATCCACGTCGATCACCACAGACTGCAGGACGCGTCTGTCGCCCCGATTGATCGCACTGACCACGCCTGCTGCAGGTGCGGTATAGATAACGCCGGGGCTCTTCTTGTCACTGAAGAGAATCTGGCCTAACTTGACCCGGTCACCCTCTTGAACTTCCATGGTCGGTTTCATACCGTGGTAATCGAAACCGACCAGGGCAACGCTGCGCACCGGGCGGGCGTCGTCTACAAGTTGCTCGGGGGAGCCGGTGATTGGCAAATCCAAGCCCCGTTTGATTTTTATCATACGTATAGCCTAATCACTGGTTAGAATCATCAAGGGCGGATCGAACATCCGGCTAAAAGCGCCGCCGAGCACTGCTGGAGGCAGAGAAAAGTTAACCAGACAGGATCGCAAACCCTCATCTAAAATCCAGTCAAGTATAAAGATCATGGCCTGCCAATACTACTCAAGGCCTTGGTTTTTTCAGGTTTCTTGCTGTTACACAATCTGCGTCAGGACGAATTGACCATGCCCAGCCTGAAGTACTTACTAATGATTAAACCACTCAATCGTGAGGGACAATAGATGATTAAACGATTCCTTTTTTTGGCTCTTGTTGCTTTGCCTTTGAGCTTGGCGGCCAACGAGGAAAGACTGGCTCAGGCCGGTTTCCCGGAGCGCTTGGAAGTCGTAGGGCAGGAACTGGTGCTGCGCAATGCCAGCGTGCTCAAGTATCTTTTTATCGATATTTACAGCGCCGCTCTACTCACCCCGCCGGGGCAACCATTGGCAAATCCAATCGTGCCCGGTGAGCCTTTGCAGCTGGAGCTGTATTACTATCGTAATATTGATCGCGAAGATGTGATCAAGGCTGCCTGGGTGGCACTTGAACGACAATACGACGAGCGGACGCTCACACGGTTGCGTCCAGGTGTTGACGCTTTGCATGATACCTTTACCGACATCAAAGCAGGTGACCGTTACGCCTTAACGCTGGACGCTCAGCATCGGCTGACTCTCCAGTACAACGGCGTAATGTCCTTCCGTTCTGACGACAGCGAACTGGCCCAGGCCTACGTAGGCATATGGCTGAAGGAAGACGGACTTTCCGATAACCTGCGCGAAAAACTGACCGCAGAGAGATAATTCTATTACGGACAAATCCTGAACAAAAAGAAAGGCGCTTTTGCGCCTTTCTCATTTCTTACCCGTCACAATAGCTGCAACTTGACTACGCGTTAGACTGGGAAAGCCGGGGGGTTGACGTTACCGAGATCTTCAAGGATCCGAACAACTTGGCAGCTGTAACCGAACTCGTTGTCGTACCAAACATAGAGAATCAGACGGTTGTCATTACAGATTGTCGCTTCTGCATCGATCACACCTGCGTGCCTCGAACCGACAAAATCACTGGAAACAACTTCCTGAGAATTGGTGAAATCAATCTGCTTGTGCAGGTCAGAGTGCAGCGCCATGTAGCGCAGGTACTCGTTGACCTCATCACGATCTGTCGCCTTTTCCAGATTCAGATTGAGGATCGCCATCGATACATTGGGTGTGGGTACCCGAATCGCGTTACCACTCAACTTGCCGCCCAGCTCCGGCAGCGCCTTGGCCACAGCCTTGGCAGCGCCCGTCTCGGTGATTACCATATTGAGTGCTGCACTACGACCACGCCGGTTGCCCTTGTGGAAGTTATCGATAAGGTTCTGGTCGTTGGTATAGGAGTGCACGGTTTCGACATGGCCATTAACGATGCCGTACTTATCGTTGATCGCCTTGAGCACTGGCACGATGGCATTAGTCGTACAGGACGCCGCGGAAATGATCTTGTCATCCGGGGTGATAGTCGCGTGATTGATTCCATGCACAATGTTCTTCAGATCGCCCTTGCCGGGCGCAGTCAGAACGACTTGGGTGGCGCCGGGACACTTCAGGTGCTGGGACAGACCCTCAGCATCGCGCCACACCCCGGTGTTATCCACAACAATGGCGTTTTCGATACCGTATTGCGAGTAATTAACGCCGCTCGGATCGCTGGCGTAGATCACCTGAATAATCATGCCGTTGGCGGTCAAGGTGTTATTCTCTTCATCCACCTTGATTGTGCCCTGAAAAGACCCGTGCACCGAATCACGGCGCAGCAAACTGGCGCGCTTGACCAGGTCATTGGTCGCACCCTTGCGCACGACGATAGCGCGTAGACGCAAACCGTCACCCACACCGATTTTTTCGACCATGATGCGTGCCAGAAGACGACCAATACGACCAAATCCATAAAGCACGACGTCCCGACCCTGGCGGCGCTCACCTTTGTGCCCGATCACATCAACCAGTTCCTTGCGCAGGAAAGCGTCCAGATCATCGCCACCTTCACTACGAAACTTCTCAACCAGACGAGCCAGATCAATCGAGGCAGGACCCAGATTCAGATCTAGCAGAGCCTTGATCAATGGAAAGGTGTCATGCACCGACAGCTCGGTATCGTCAATCTGGCGGGCGAAGCGGTGGGACTTGAGGATACTGATCACTGACCGGTTAACCAGCCCCCGACCATAGATCGAAGTGACCACATTGTGCTCACGGTAAAGGCGACCGATCAGCGGAATCATCGCTTCAGCGGTAGATTCGCGATCCGTCCAGTTTTCCAGGCATTGGTCATATTGGGCTTGAGTCACGGCTTTTCCTTCCAGGTCATGGGCTCTAAAGGGCCGATATTATGCTTTTGTTCTGGCAGCGAGGCAATCATCCCGGAAAAACCGCTGCAACCGCGGCACAGTCGCCCAGACAAAGGTACACTTGACGTTTTTATAGATGGACCGCTAACGCATGCCTGCCAATACAACCATACTCGCTTCTGCCGACGCGATTGCCGTCCATGGCAAAACGGCCTGGGGCAACCTCAGCGGTGCTGCCAGGGCACTGGCTATTGCCGAGGGCGCTCTGCTGCACAAAGGCTTGAGCCTGGTCATAACACCCGACACAGCAATGGCTGGTCAGCTCGAACAGGAGCTGCGGTTTTTTGCTCCTGATCTGCCGGTGCTCGCCTTTCCAGACTGGGAGACACTCCCATACGATCGCTTTTCACCGCATCAGGACATCATCTCCCAGCGCCTGAAAACGCTTTATCAGCTGCCGTCCGTTACCCAGGGCATCATTGTTGTACCCATGACCACCCTGCTCCACCGCATTGCGCCCCGCTCGTTCCTTGGCGGCTCGGTGTTGATGCTCGAACTGGGCCAGCAACTTGATATCGACAATATGCGCATGAATCTGGACGCAGCCGGATATCGCTGCGTTGATACGGTCTACGAGCATGGCGATTACGCCGTACGTGGCGCTCTGCTAGACCTGTATCCGATGGGTAGCCGGCTACCCTTGCGTATCGATTTGTTCGACGATGAGATCGAAACGCTGCGTACCTTCGACCCGGAAACCCAGCGCTCGATCGATAAGGTTGAGCGTGTGCACCTGTTGCCTGCCAAGGAATTTCCGCTGGACAAGACGGCCCTGACGGGTTTTCGCGCCCGATTCCGTGAAAGATTCGATGTCGACTACCGACGCTGCCCCGTCTATCAGGACCTCAGCGAGGGTCTGGTGCCCGCAGGGGTGGAGTATTACCTGCCGCTGTTCTTCGAGGAGCTGCACAGTCTCTTCGACTACTTGCCGGCCAATACGCTCCTGTTTAGCCTCCCCGGCATTGAAGCCAGCGCCGAGCATTTCTGGACAGATGTACGTAATCGTTATCAGGAGCAGGGTGTCGACCGTACCCGCCCACTGCTTTCTCCGGCAGAGCTGTTCATGGCTGTCGAGGACTGCTTCGCGCTAATTAAAGACTTCCCGCGCATCGTCTGCCATCAGGACAACATCGGACCGGCCGCCGGCAACCTGCATTTCAGCTGCCAGCCACCCCCAGAACTGCCAATCGATAACCGGCTGGACAAACCGCTGGCGGCACTTGAATCCTTTGCTGACGCTTTTGAAGGGCGCATTCTTTATGTAGTAGAAAGCGCCGGCCGCCGCGAAGCCATGCTCGAATTGCTTGCCCGTATCGACGTTAAGCCAGAAAGTGTTGAGACCTGGCCAGAGTTTCTCGCCGCCCGCGCAGCGCAGGCGATCATCATCGCACCCATCGACCAGGGCATGCTGTGCGGCTCTCCCGTCATCGCGCTGATTGCCGAGAACCAGCTGTTTGGTCAGCGGGTCATGCAGCGCCGCCGCCGCGGCAAAGCCACGGACCTAGGCGATGCGGTCATCCGCAACCTGACCGAACTGCGCGAAGGCTCGCCCGTTGTGCATATCGACCACGGCGTCGGCCGCTTTCTCGGCCTGGTCAACCTGACGGTGGAAGATCAACAGGCAGAGTTTCTCACGCTGCTCTATGCCGATGAGGCAACGCTTTACGTCCCGGTCGCTAATCTGCATCTGATCGCCCGCTACACCGGTGGCGAAGACGACAGTGCGCCGTTGCATCGTCTGGGCTCCGAACAGTGGCAGAAAGCCAAACGCAAGGCTGCCGAAAAGGTCCGCGATGTTGCCGCAGAGCTGTTGGATGTATACGCCCGCCGTGGCGCGCGCAAGGGCTTCAGTTTCAGCGCGCCCGAGCGCGACTACCAGGTGTTCGCCGATGCCTTCCCGTTCGAAGAAACTGCGGACCAGGAAGCGGCAATTGAAGCCGTAATTAGCGACATGATCAAATCGCAGCCCATGGATCGTCTGGTCTGCGGCGATGTCGGATTCGGCAAGACCGAAGTGGCCATGCGCGCAGCCTTCCTGGCTGTGCACGGCGGCAAACAGGTTGCCGTGCTAGTACCCACCACCCTGCTCGCGCAACAGCATTACAACAGTTTCCGCGACCGCTTTGCAGACTGGCCGGTCAAGGTCGAGGTCATGTCCCGTTTCAAATCAGCCAAGGAAATCAAGGCAGCCGCGGCGGATCTGGCCGAAGGCAAGGTCGATATCATGATCGGCACACACAAGCTCTTGCAAGGCGACATCCAGTTCAAGGATCTGGGCCTGATGATCATCGATGAAGAACACCGCTTCGGAGTGCGCCAGAAAGAACAGCTCAAAGCACTGCGCAGTGAAGTCGATGTACTGACGCTTACTGCCACGCCGATTCCACGTACTTTGAATATGGCCATGTCGGGCATGCGCGAGCTGTCGATCATTGCCACGCCACCGGCGCGCCGTCTGTCGGTGCGCACCTTTGTCATGCAGCAGCAAGCACCGGTACTCAAGGAGGCCATCCTCCGCGAATTGCTCCGCGGCGGGCAGGTCTATTATCTGCACAACGAAGTCCAGACCATCGAAAAATGCGCAGCAGACCTGGCCGAACTGGTGCCTGAAGCCCGCATCGGCATCAGTCACGGGCAGATGCCCGAACGCGCACTGGAACAGGTGATGGGCGACTTCTATCATCGGCGCTTCAATGTGCTGGTGACGACCACCATCATCGAGACCGGCATCGACGTGCCTAATGCCAATACTATCATTATCGAACGGGCAGACAAGTTCGGTCTGGCGCAGCTGCACCAGTTACGCGGACGCGTTGGCCGCAGTCACCACCAGGCCTACGCCTACCTGCTCACCCCCCATGGCAAGAAACTCACCAGTGATGCGGAGAAACGGTTGGAAGCCATTGCTGCCGCTCAGGAACTGGGAGCCGGCTTCACCCTGGCGACCCATGACCTGGAGATCCGCGGTGCCGGGGAGCTTCTGGGCGATGGCCAGAGCGGACAGATACAGGCAATCGGCTTTACCCTGTACATGGATATGCTCGACCGCGCGATAAAAGCGATCAAGTCTGGTAACACGCCGTCGCTGGACCAGCCGCTGGGCGGCGGGCCGGACATCAATCTACGTTTGCCCGCACTGATCCCCGACGACTACCTACCAGACGTGCACAGCCGCCTGATCCTGTACAAACGCATAGCCAATGCAGTCGATGATGAGGCCCTTAAGGATTTGCAGGTAGAGATGATCGACCGCTTCGGGTTATTACCCGAGCCGGCGAAAACCCTATTCAGGGTCACTTCGTTGAAATTGCGCTGCGGACCGCTGGGGATAAACAAAGTCGATGTCGGCCCAGAGCATGGTCGTCTCGAGTTTGCCGCCGATACTCAGGTGGACCCGATGACGCTGGTCAAGCTGATTCAGGATCAGCCCAACCGGTATAAGCTTGAAGGGGCCACGCTATTTCGTTTCAGTGCGCCAATGGGTGCTACCGACTTGCGTATGAATACGATCGAAGCTTTGATCAGTCGCCTGGAATCACCCCAGCCAAGCCAACAAGGGAAAGGAAAACGCCCATGATCCGTGCCATCCGTATGACGCAATCATTATTGCTGCTGAGCCTCATCTCTCTGACAGCAGTGACCCAAGCCCAGAGTGAGAGTGCCTACCAGATAGAAGCAATACTCTTCGCTCAGCCCTCGGGGCAGATCAGCGGTGAACGTACGCCTGATAGCGACTGGGCGAATGGGGCGATCATGCTCGAAGAGACGGCGCGCAGCGATGTGCGCAAGCTGGACAGCACCCAGCATCGCCTGGACCGTGAGGCCGACAAGCTGACTGCCCAGGGCTATCAGATACTCATGCATAACGCCTGGATTCAACCGACTGATAGCCGGCTGAAAGTAGCCGTTCATCAAGGAGAACGTCTCGGCGATCATTTTCCTGTCGAAGCCGTTGTCGGTCTACAACGCAATCAGGATTCGCTCGCGCTGGACGTCAAAGCGTGGCGGCACATGGCAGCACGTGACCAGACTGATCAGAACGGCACGCTGGTCAGCGAGCAATTGCATCAAATCCGTCGACTCAGACTGGACGAAGTCCATTACCTGGATCACCAGAGCATGGGCATGCTGGTTAAGGTAAGCCGCCGTTAAACAGCAAACACTCAGGCGCCGGCAATCAGTGAGTTAATGATGGCCCGCGCCTGTTCCATACCGCTGTCCATTACTTTTTCGATATCGGCCATGGTAATCACACCCTGGCCCTTCCCCGCTGCCGGATTAACCACTAGCGAGAGACTGGCGTAAGGCATCTCCAGCTCACGCGCCAGAGACGCCTCCGGCATACCGGTCATACCCACGATGTCACAACCGTCGCGCTCGAGCAGGCTGATCTCCGCTGCTGTTTCCAGGCGCGGCCCCTGCGTAGCAGCATAAACGCCATACGCGCTGTGAGCTATCCCAGCGCGAGCCAGCACGCCGATCAGGCGCTGTCGCAGAGCCTGATCGTAGGGATGCGTGAAATCGATATGGGTGACAGCCTGCAGGTCATCCTCGAAGTACGTGCCCGCACGTCCCCAGGTATAATCGATCAACTGGTGAGGCACACAAAAATGACCTACACCCATTGCTGGATGAATACCTCCTACTGCGTTGATTGCCAGTATTCCGTCAGCTCCAGCCTCTTTCAATGCCCAGAGGTTAGCCCGGTAATTCACCCGATGGGGTGGAATACGGTGCGGATCACCGTGGCGGGCCATAAAAAACACCTCGCGCCCGGCCATTAACCCCTTCACGACCGGAGCCGAAGTCTGGCCCCAGGGCGTGTCAGTAATACCTTCTCCGATACGCTGCAGACCGGCCAGGCGAGTCAAACCGGTACCGCCAATGATCGCCAGGGCGCTCATGATGCCACCCCCTTTTCGCCCTGGGCTTGCGGCCTAGGGGCAGAGAAATCTGGCTCTCCGGTGCGCAGCGCCAACCCATCGGGAACATGCAGAGTCGAGGTAGGAAAGGCAACCTGCGCCTCATGCTCAACAACAATAGCGAGTATCTTCAACAGTACGTCCTCCTTGATACGATGGTATTCGGCCCATACCGGAGTAGTGAAACAATAGATGAAAAAATCCACGGATGAAGCGGCGCAACGATCAAAATAGACCATCTGGGTCTGATCCTGAGCAATATCAGGATGATTCTTGAGCATCTCGCGCACCGCTTTAACGATCGGTTCCATGTGCTGAATGTCGTCATAACGAATACCGATGTGTTCAAAAATTCGGCGATGAGACATACGCGAAGGATTCTGCAGTACCACGTTGGTAAATATAGCGTTAGGTACGTAAATCGGGCGTTTATCGAAAGTGCGTATTCGCGTCAAACGCCATCCAATGTGCTCCACAGTCCCCTCGATCTCCTTGTCAGGAGAGCGCACCCACTCGCCCACAGAGAAGGGCCTGTCCAGATAGACCATCAATCCACCAAAAAAGTTTGCTAATAAATCCTTTGCAGCAAATCCCACCGCAATACCGCCGATACCACCAAAAGCTAGGACGCCGGAAACGCTGTACCCCAGCGTTTGCAGTATCACCAGGCCACAGGTGATGACCACGGATATTCTCAACAGCTTACCTATTGCGCTGACCGTAGTCTGGTCCATAGGTTTCTGCAGATAGCGTGGATCAACCAGTCTCTCTTCTATCCGGGACGCCAGTCGCAGCAAAAACCAGGCAAGCAGCCCTATCAGCAGAACGCTCTGCATGGTCTCGAGGACATCGGCAACATCCTCGTCCATCTTCAGCGCCGTAATCCGGGCCGCCCAAAATAACCCCATGCTCCAAATCAACACCCAGAGGGGCTTGCGCACGGCAATGACAAGCGCATCGTCCCAGACGCTTTTGGTCGCAAGCGCTCGCGCTTCGATGCGATCCAATATCAACTTCCCCAGGTAGGCGATTACCAAAGAAGCGAATACGATAGCGAAAACCTTGTATACCCAAAGCTGACCGGCAAGTGGCAAGTTTTCCAGCGGCAAACTGTCGATCAGTTCATTCATGCAATCTCCCCAAGCAGATCGAATTTACGCAGCACGCCAATGGCGGCTTGCCAGTGCGGATCAGACTTGTAATCGATACCCGGCTGTCTGCGCGCAAGCATCGTATGCAGATGATTCGGCGATGTCAGGCCTGTTTGCTGCACGTGTACCAATGCCTCCTCTGCGGCACCCCGATCATTACACACAAGCAGCATATCGCAACCGGATGACAGCGCCGCATCCACACGTTGACAGATACCACCGACCGCATGCGCACCTGCCATCGTCAGGTCGTCGCTGAAGATCACGCCCTTGAAGCCCATTTCACCGCGCAGAATGTTCTGTAACCAGCGCCGGGAAAACCCTGCCGGTTGCTCATCAATAGCCGGGTATACAACGTGTGCCGGCATAATGCCGTCCAACAGTGATGCCAGAACGGCGAACGGCACCAGGTCCATAGCCCGTATCTGAACTTCAGTGCGCTCATCAATCGGCAGATCCGTGTGGGAGTCCGCTTCGGCCCAGCCGTGCCCCGGAAAATGCTTTCCGGTAGCGGCCATGCCCGCCGCATGAAGACCTTCTATATAAGCGCGGCCGAGGGTAACAACACGCAGAGGGTCTCCACCCAGGGAGCGATCGCCGATGACTTCGCTGCGCCCATGATCCAGATCCAATACCGGAGCAAAACTGATGTCGATACCGCAAGCGAGCATCTCGGTGGCCATGACCCATGCCGCGCTTCTGGCTGCTACTGCTCCATCCGAGGATGGCAGTAGCGCAATCCGACCCAGACTTGGCAGACGTTCAACGCCGTTGCGCAGTCGCTGAACACGCCCTCCTTCCTGGTCTATTGCAATCAGCATCTCAGGACGTATCGCTCTGATTGACTTCACCAGCTCGCGTACCTGAGCCGGCGATTCAGTGTTGCGCGCGAACAAGATCATACCGCCCACCTCAGGTTGCCTGAGCATGTGGCGATCAGCAGCATTCAGCCAAGGGCCTGCCACATCCAGCATCAAGGTGCCTTGTTTCAACAGTTTTACTCCGTATGAATTTTTGAGGGCATGAGCGACTCGATTACCTGCTCGATAATATCAACGCAGCAGCCAGGGGGCGTCAGATGAAAAAGTGCAAGCATATCGGTATTGCGTAAACGAATGCAGCCGTGGGATAAGGCCACACCCATGGGCTGGTCGTCCGGAGTACCGTGCAAATAAATATATCGACGCTGGGAGTCGTGATCGCCCCCGCGATTGAGTCCGGGTTCTTCACCGCAAAGCCAGAGAATACGGGTCAATATCCAGTCGCGCTGGGGATGTTGCCCCGCGAGTCCAGGTGACCAAACTTCTCCCGTCGGACGCCGGCCAATATAGACCGCGCCCAACGGCTGGCCTTCTCCAATACGCGCGCGTACCCGATGCTTCCCGCGGGGTGTGCAGCCCGAATTATCTTGCTCGCCAGCACCGTTAAGCGCCGTGGATACCGGATAAGCACATACCAGCTCACCGTTACTCAAGCCAATAAGACGCTGAGATGCGAGGGATATTTGGATAAGATCCAGCAGCATGATCAACTCCGCAATAAAGTGCACACGATAGCGGATCAGACTGCGCGAGGAAACATGCAGAGGTAACCAGAGGGTCCAGAGAGGAGTTGACTGCCTGGCGGATTACACCGGCACGAGATTAGCCGACGGCGCTGTAGACGTAGCCGCCAAAGGCATAGCGCTCTCCGCCCGCATTCCCGCAGCTAGAAAGGGCACCATCAATTTAAGCACCTGGTCGATCCCAGTCTGTACATCAAACTCAGCTTCGGCAATCGCCCGCAGGGCGCGCATGCTCGACATGGTAAAGGCAGCACTTCCGAGCATGAAGTGCACACGCCAGAAAAGCTCAGTAGGCGGTAACTGCGGAGCTGCTGCGTAGACCTGCTGCATATAGCGCTGGAACACCTTGCCATACACCTCCGCCAGGTATTTGCGCAGATGGCCCTGACTCTGACTAAAAGCCAGACCCAGCAGCCGCATGAAGATCGCCAGATCATTACCACTGCGCGGCTTAACCGTCAGCGCCTGCCTGACCAGCATTTCCAGGAGTTGCTCCAGGGTCAGCTGCGCATTACCGCCCTGTTGTTGGTACCGCTCTAGCTCCTGATCGAGACTGCTAACAAACGGATTCAAAAAGCGAACGAAAACCGCCTGTATCAGCGCCTTCTTGGAACCGAAGTGGTAATTGACCGCCGCCAGGTTCACACCCGCTTTGCTGGTGATCAGGCGCAGAGACGTTTCGGCAAAGCCCTTTTCTGCGAAAAGTTGCTCTGCCGCGTCCAAGATGCGCTCGACAGTGTCAGATTGGGCCATAACATTTCCCGGCAATAAACAATTGTTTCAAACATACGTTTCAAACGCTATGAGTGTCAAGTAAACGTATCACCTCGAGGCAAAAAGCCGAAGACCGCACTAAGCCGAATCGCGAAGCTTGCCCTAAGCCAACAACTGTATATAATCACAGTTACTGTATAAAAACACAGGTAAAGACAGATGCAAAAACTCACTGCCAGACAACAACAGATCCTTGCCTTCATCAAGGAATACATGGACGCAAATGGCTACCCGCCAACACGGGTCGACATTGCACGGGTACTGGGTTTCAAGTCACCTAATGCTGCTGAAGATCATCTTCGTGCCCTCGCTCGCAAGGGCGCCATTGAAATGATACCCGGTGCCTCAAGGGGCATTCGACTGCCAGATCATGATCTGGATACACCCGAAGATCGTCTGCCCGTTATCGGCAGAGTGGCCGCCGGTGCGCCGGTGCTGGCCCTAGAGAATATCGAGGATCATTGCCAGATCGACCCAAGCTTTTTCCGACCCCGGGCTGACTATCTGTTGCGGGTACAGGGTTTGAGTATGCGCGATATTGGTATTCTTGATGGTGACCTGCTCGCCGTCCACAGCACCTCCGTCGCCCGCAATGGCCAGATTGTAGTGGCCCGAATCGGCGATGAAGTGACCGTTAAGCGCTTTCAGAAGCAAGGCCGAAAAGTACTTTTGCACGCAGAAAATCCTGATTTCGCGCCGATTGCAATCGATCTGAGCGAACAGGAACTGACCATCGAAGGCTTGAGTGTCGGCGTTATACGCCGCTAGAGGGGTAAATCATGATGTATTCCCGTGACCATCAACGATCTATCGGCACCATGAACCAGACAGAGCTATTTCATAACGCTCTCATGGCTTCTCGCCATGCTACACCGACTAAATCAACTGCCGGCAAACGCATCACCAGCCTGCCCGAAGTAGAGGATGGTTTTAGTGAGATCAAACTCAACGGCGCGCCTAAACAGTGCTTGCAATGGCTAGCCCCGGTATTGAGGGACCTCAGCCAAGCAGAGGCTCCGCGCTGGCTGACACTGCTCGATCCGCCGGCAACAGTTAGCCATAAATGGCTGCGTTCTGCTGGGCTGGACCCCGAGCGCATATTGATTGTGAGAGGTAAGCCGGGAATGGACAGTTTGGAGTTATGCTGCGATTTATTGCGCCTTGGCTGCAGCCATACCGTCGTTAGCTGGTTGGCGACCGACGGTAATGAAGGGAGATCCTGTCATCTGTTGCGCCAAGCGGCGGGCGAAGGTCATTGCCAGAGTCTCAACGTCTATCTGGAAACCTGTCTTGCCGCCTGATCAGTTTAGAGCGGCGGGAAGCGAATCAATGAACACTGTGCAAATTCGTATATGCAGCTGGGAACATTAAATCAGGAAGGCCGAACCACCAACGGGCTAGTGCAGAATACGATCTTCTGCGTAGGGTTCGCCTTCCTCCATCACCTGACCAGCCACTTGCATGCCAGCACTGATCATGGCCTTGGCAACCTCGATATAGTGACCCTGCAGAAAGTCGCGGGCATCGGCGGAAAACTCGATGACCAACAGCGGCTCAGCTTCTTCGTTGGAGCGCCGTAGGGCAACCTTGCCGTTTTCCAATTCCACTATTTCCAGAAATGGTGAAGAAGGCATCGTCGGGACTCCTGTAAATTGGCCAACCAGCTTACCACAATGGTGCAATCAAACGCAGTTGCCCCTACCATTCCACCATCCCTTCTCTGTAACAGTTGAGCCGCTCGGTCAGCGCCGCATGCGCTTCCCGTGCATCCTCCAGAGACCAGTCACGCGCCGTCGTTGCCGCGCTTACCGCAATCAGATCATCAGCCGGTGCCTTGCCCTCTTCGGGCTTTGGCGGCAGGTGCAGAACGTCCCAACCTTTCAGCAGGCGTCCCAACCAACTATCTGCAGAGCGCGCAAGCTCGGTCAGCTCGGCCAGTTCCGGGCCAGGAAAGCGGTCCGTCGTCTGCGGATCAAGCATCTGCTCCAATGAACGCACCTCCAGCAACGGCCAGCGATAGCGATCAGCCACCTCGTGAGCAACCGCAAGCACCGTTCGATGCAGATGAAATAGCGCGTGCTCACGGTGGTAACGCGTCATGGTAAACGCCGACAGGGCATCTGAGGCCTCAGCCTCGGACCAGGCCTCAATCGACAGACGCGTAAAATACAAAGCCTGATTGGTACGGGTATACACTTCATTAGCCATGGGTCGGCTCTCAGCTCTTTGGTTTCGGTCGCTTGTCGTCCTCGACCCAGCGTTTGCCGTCATGGTAAGCGCGCCATCCTGTGGGCTTGCCGTCGACTTCACTCTGCACGTACTGCTCTTTGGTCTTGCGACTGTAGCGTATAACGGTAGCAACCTTCGCAGGGTCGGCTACTGGGGCTTCAAGCAGAAAATGATACTTGGGATCAATCTCCTTGCGATGCGGCAGCAATTCCTTGACCAATGGCGCGCGTGTTTCGCGGTTCTTTGGAAACTGACTGGCAGCGAGGAACATACCCGACGCGCCATCGCGTAACACATACACGTCATCAACCTTTTCGCAGGCCAGCTCAGGCATGGGTACAGGATCCATTTTCGGCGGTGCAGCTTCTCCGCTCCTCAACAGCTTGCGGGTATTCTTGCATTCCCCGTTGGTGCAACCAAAATATTTACCGAAACGGCCCGTCTTGAGCTGCATTTCACTGCCACACTTGTCACATTCCAGACGCGGACCGTCATAACCCTTGATTTTGAACGCGCCCTCTTCAATTTCAAATCCGGTACAGTCTGGATTGTTACCACACACATGCAGTTTGTGCTGCTCATCGACCAGATAACTATCCATTGCCGTGCTGCAAATGGGGCAGCGGCGCTTGTTACGCAGTACGCGGGACTCGCCTTCTTCATCGTCGGCAGCGACTTCGTTACCTGGCACCAGATTGACCGTTTCCTTGCAGCGCTCCTTGGGGGGCAACGCATAGCCTGAGCAACCTAGAAAAACACCGGTTGAGGCCGTGCGAATCATCATCGGGCGGCCACATTCCTTGCACGCGATACTGGTCAGCGTCGGCTCGTTGGCCCGCATGCCCTTGCCTTCTTCTGCCGACTCGGCAGCACTCAGCTTGAGACTGAAATCGGCATAAAAGTCATCCAGTACCTGTTTCCAGACCACACCGCCTTGGGCAACTTCATCCAACGACTCTTCCATCGTTGCGGTGAAACTGTAGTCCATCAGATTAGGAAAGCTTTCAGCCAGACGTTCAGTGACAATATCACCCATCTTTTCCGCATAGAAACGACGGTTATTCTGCGACACATACCCGCGATCCTGAATCGTCGAGATAATGGAGGCATAGGTCGAGGGTCGACCAATCCCCCGCTTCTCCAACTCTTTAACCAGGTTGGCTTCCGAGTAACGGGCAGGCGGTTTAGTGAAGTGCTGCTTGGGATCGAGTTTCTCCAGCGCAAGGTTGTCCTTGACCTTCATGTCGGGGAGTACTTCATCCTCACCGCCCTTGCCCTGCTGCGGCATTACCTTGGTATAACCATCAAATTTGAGGATGCGGCCCTTGGCTCTCAGTTCGTAATCGCCGGCATTAACGGTAATCAGCGTTGAAAGATACTGCGCCGGCATCATCTGGCAGGCCAGAAACTGACGCCAGATCAGCTCATAGAGCCGCTCAGCATCTTTTTCCATGCCTTTGAGGTCGCCGGTCTTCAACTTGACGTCCGACGGCCTGATCGCTTCGTGCGCTTCCTGCGCACCTTCCTTGCTGCTATATACGTTGGGCTTTTCGGGCAGATACTTTTCGCCGAAGTTCTTCTCGATGTAGCCACGCGCCATGGCAATAGCATCGGCTGAGAGATTAGTCGAGTCGGTACGCATGTAGGTGATGTAGCCAGCTTCGTAGAGCCGCTGGGCCATCATCATGGTCTTCTTCACGCCGAAGCCTAGACGGGTACTGGCGGCCTGCTGCAGGGTAGAGGTAATAAACGGAGCGTTCGGCTTCGAGCTGGTCGGCTTGTCCTCGCGCTTGGCAACAGTGTAGGCAGCATCCTTGAGAACTTTGAGTGCAGCGTCGGTGTCGGCCTTATTGACCGGCCGGAAGGCGCTGCCATTATGTTTAGCAACTTCAAAACGCACGGACTGGCTCTGCGGTGTACCCAGCAGCGCGTGGATTTCCCAAAACTCCTCAGGAATAAAGGCACGAATTTCCCGCTCACGGTCGACAATGAGCTTCACTGAGACCGACTGCACACGGCCGGCTGACAGACCACGGGCGACTTTCTGCCACAATAACGGCGACACCATATAGCCAACGACCCGATCGAGGAAGCGGCGGGCCTGCTGGGCATTGACGCGGTTGATATCCAGCTCACCCGGTTTTGCAAACGCGCCCTGAATCGCTTTTTTGGTTATTTCGTTAAATACGACCCGCTTGTAACGACTTTCATCGCCACCGATGGACTCGCGCAGGTGCCAGGCAATGGCTTCCCCTTCGCGGTCCAAATCCGTCGCGAGATAGATGGTATCGGCATCCTTGGCCAGGCGCCGAAGCTCTTCGACAACCTTTTCCTTGCCCGGAAGGATCTCATAATGCGCCTTCCAGCCATTATCAGGATCAACACCCATGCGCTTGACAAGCTGCATACGAGCTTTGGTTTTCTTGTCCAGTTCGGGAGCAGCAGAAGCTGCCTTGCGGCCGCCCTTGGCTTTGCTGTCGGTCTTGCCACTGCCACTGGTGGGCAGATCGCGAATGTGGCCGATGCTCGATTTCACGATGAAATCGTTGCCAAGATACTTGTTGATCGTCTTCGCCTTGGCGGGAGACTCAACAATGACCAGTGCTTTTCCCATGGGTAACTGTATTCCTAGCTCTATCGAATCTGGATGCCCTGTCGGACAAGAAATAGTACACCGCAGCGTCTGGAAGTGCGCACAGACCCACGGAGGGCCAGAGCCTACACGTCTTCGCTGATAAAGGTAAAGCGTGGCGTAGGCTCGCCGTCAAGCGCGACGTTGCTTGTAAACATATCCAGTGGCCGCACCCACAGATCAAAATTACCATACAGCGTGCGATACACCACTAGGGATTCTTCCGTTTCGGAGTGTGTCGCTATTCCCACGACTTCATAATCCTTTCCTTTATAGTGACGGTAACGGCCGGGGCGTATTGGCATGCTTGGCTCCTTCTTGTGTTTAGCTGAAATTTATAATTAAATCATTTAGATAGCGTACTTTCTAAAAACTTTATCGCAGTTCAATCAAGCCTGTTCTGCATCTTCGGTATTAGGCGTAATGTCCCATTTCAAACAATTCCAGCACTCAGCTAGACCACAAAAAAAACCGGAGCACAAGGCTCCGGTTTCTGGTCACACCACAACCGTATCAGACACGCTCGAATACGGTAGTGATGCCCTGGCCCAGACCAATACACATGGTCGAGACACCTACGTTACCGCCATTCTGCTTCATCACGTTCAGCAGAGTGCCGGAGATACGTGCACCGGAGCAACCGAACGGGTGACCCAGAGCGATCGCGCCGCCGTGCGGGTTGACCTTGGCTTCCATCTTGTCCAGCAATTTGAGGTCTTTAAGCACAGGCAGGGCCTGGGCTGCAAAGGCTTCATTCAGCTCGACAAAATCGACGTTATCCATGGTCATACCAGCGCGCTTGAGTGCCTTGTGGGTCGCCGGGACCGGACCGTAGCCCATGATAGCCGGATCAACACCCGCCACGGCCATGGAGCGAATGACTGCCATTGGCTCAAGACCCAAGGCCTTGGCGCGCTCGGCAGACATCACGATCATGCAGGAAGCACCGTCAGTGATCTGCGAAGAGGAACCCGCAGTCACGGTACCGCCCTTGGGATTGAAGGCAGGCTTCAAAGCACCCAGACTTTCCATGGTGGTCTCAGGACGGATAGTTTCGTCTTGCGTAAAGACACGCAGGAAACCATCAGCATCGTGGCCGTGCATCGGGATGATTTCATCCTTGAAGTTGCCTTCAACAGTCGCCTTGTGGGCCAACTGGTGCGAACGCAGGGCAAACTGATCCTGCTGTTCACGGCTAATACCATGCATCTTGCCTAGCATTTCTGCGGTCAGACCCATCATACCGGACGCCTTGGCAGCGTACAGGGACAGACTTGGGTTCGGATCCACACCGTGCATCATGCTCAGATGGCCCATATGCTCAACACCACCAATCACAAACACATCGCCGTTACCGGTTTGGATCGCCTGAGCAGCGGTGTGCAGCGCACTCATGGACGAACCACACAGGCGGCTCACGGTTTGTGCTGCGCTGGTGTGCGGGATCGGCGTCAGCAGGGAGATCATGCGGGCAACGTTCCAGCCCTGCTCCAGGGTCTGGTTAACGCAGCCCCAGATAACATCTTCCACTTCTGCGGGATCAATTTTCGGGTTACGTGCCAATAGACCGGTGATCAGGTCGGCGGACAGGTTCTCGGCACGAACATTACGGTACATGCCACCCTTGGAACGGCCCATCGGGGTGCGGCCGAAGTCGACAATAACGACGTCTCTCGGATTCAGGCTCATAGATTTACTCTCGCTCTGTGCGTTCCGCGGTTAACCGAAGAATGTCTTGCCGTTCTTGGCCATCTCACGCAACTTTTCAGTCGGCGCGTACATGGGACCAAACTCGGCATACTTGTCTGCAATGGCCACAAACTCAGCCACACCCAGGGTGTCGATATAGCGCAGCGCACCACCACGGAAGGGCGGGAAGCCGATACCGTAGATCAGACCCATATCGGCGTCGGCAGCACTTTCAACGATGCCATCTTCCAGGCAGCGAACAGTCTCAAGACACAATGGAACCATCATTATTTCGACGATTTCTTCGTCAGTGAACTCGCGGTTCTCCTGAACGACCGACTTGATCAGGTCGTAGGACTGGGGATCGACAACCTTCTTCGGCTTGCCTTTCTTGTCAGTTTCGTATGAGTAGAAACCCTTACCAGTTTTCTGACCCAGACGGCCTTCGTCATACATCACGTCTGCTGCGGTGCGGACGTTGTCGGCCATACGATCCGGATAACCTTCCGCCATCACATCACGGCCGTGGTGACCGGTATCCAGACCCACTACATCGAGCAGATAAGCCGGACCCATAGGCCAGCCAAACTTCTCCATGATCTTGTCGACGCGCTGGAAGTCGGCGCCCATGTTGACCAAGCGAGCAAAGCCTCCGAAGTACGGGAACAACACGCGGTTAACCAGGAAGCCAGGGCAGTCATTGACCACAACCGGAGTCTTACCCATTTTCTTGGCGTATGCCACGGTGGTAGCAATCGCTGTCACGCTGGACTTCTCGCCACGGATAACTTCGACCAGGGGCATCATGTGCACCGGGTTGAAGAAGTGCATGCCGCAGAAGTTTTCTGGACGCTTGAGCGCCTGCGCCAGATAAGTAATGGAGATGGTTGAGGTGTTGGAAGCGATGATCGCATCCTCACGCACGTGACCTTCCACTTCAGCCAGCACGGCCTGCTTCACCTTGGGATTTTCCACAACGGCTTCGACGACGATATCAACATTGCCGAAATCACCGTAGGACATGGTCGGGCGAATAGCATTCAGTGCCTGGGCCATCTGATCAGGTTTCATACGACCTTTGGCAACCCGGCTACCCAGCAACTTGGACGCTTCGTCCAGGCCCATCTGAATGCCCTCTTCGCGGATATCCTTCATCAGGATAGGCGTGCCCTTGGAAGCAGACTGGAAGGCAATACCGCCGCCCATGATGCCAGCACCCAGAACGGCAGCCAGCTTTACGTCTGCCGCCTTCTTGTCGTACTGCTTGGCTTTGGCTTTCAGCGCCTGATCATTCAGGAACAGACCCACCAGTGCCTGGGCAACAGAGGTCTTGGCCAGCTTGGCAAAACCAGCGGCTTCGATTTCCAGCGCCTTTTCACGGCCATGGGCCGCGGCTTTCTGAATGGTCTTGATGGCTTCAACCGGGGCCGGGTAGTTTGGACCGGCCTGACCGGCAACAAAACCCTTGGCCGTTTCAAACGCCATCATCTGTTCGATGGTGTTGAGCTTGATCTTTTCCAGCTTGGGCTGACGCTTGGCCATAAAGTCCAGTTCGCCACTGATGGCGCGCTTGACCAGGTCGAGTGCTGCTGCGTGCAGCTTGGCGTCTTCAACAACCGCGTCAACAGCGCCCATTTTCAGGGCCTTGTCGGCACGATTTTCGGTGCCGCCGCAGATCCACTCGATGGCATTATCCACGCCAATCAGACGCGGCATACGGACGGTGCCGCCAAAGCCCGGGTAGATACCCAGTTTGACTTCGGGCAGACCGACCTTGGCGCTAGCGGCCATGACACGGTAATCACAGGCCAGACACATTTCAAAACCACCGCCCAGTGCCATGCCATTAATGGCAGCAACAGTGGGCACCTTGAGATCTTCAAAGGCGTTGAAGATCTGGTTGGCTTCGAGATTACCCGCTACCAGGTCAGCTTCAGGTAGCTGGAAGGTGTTGACGAATTCGTTGATGTCCGCGCCGACAATGAATACATCCTTGCCGCTGCTGACGATGACGCCTTTAACGCCTTTATCGGACTGAATGGCCTCGACGGCTACTTTAAGCTCCGCCAGGGTCGCACGATTGAACTTGTTGACAGACTCGCCCTGCAGATCGAACTTGAGCTCGACGATGCCGTCTTCAAGGGCTTGAACCGTGATGGCTTTACCTTCGTAAATCATCAACTGATCTCCACGCTGTATAAGCACTTGAGAAAAAGCAGCTCCGGCAGTGTCCACAGCGCAGGCTGCGACAGCTCATCGGAAGATGCCATGATAGTTCCCGGGGGCGCTTGTTCGGATCGAGAATCCAAACAATTCATACGCTCGTTTGATTCGGGTGCGCACACAATCATGCAAATCCTCTCCGTTGTCAATCGGGAGCACAGATACCCTAACCTAGGAAATTTGAAGAAAAATACTTTTTATTGATATTTTATTAATAAAAAACAACGCACTGCAGCAAACTTAGAGAAATCATCGAGGACGCTACCGTCGATCAGCCCGCGCTGGACTGACGCAATGGCGCCAACGCCTGATCCAGCTCAAGCAGCGTATCGATTGAATCCGGCTCGATCCAGTACACCAGCACGGAAAAGGACTGACGATCTATGCGCTTGATCCCGCCGGGCAAGGCGTCCAGCACTGATTGAACCCGCGCCACGTCCGGGTCACCCAGCAGCCACCGCCACTCCAGACCATCGCGCTCACAACTGAACTCCTTCGGCACGGGGCAACGCTCCAGTGAGTGCCGGTACCCGACGCAATGCTCGAGCAACGATTCGGCTTCCTCTTCGGGCTGTCGCTCCACACGATAACCGAGCTTGCGGGCTTCTTCGCGCAAGCGCTGAATATGCAGCATACGCCCCCTGGGCAGTAGCTTGAACAGATTAGCGACCAATATCGCGGCAACGATTGCGACAATCGCCCAGGTCACAGGTAGCACGCCGCGAATGACATAACGACAACGGCTATCTCATCGTCGACAGAGGGGCTTGCAGAAGGATGGACTGCTTTAAAAAGACTGTTACTATCGGATGGAAAAACTGGAGAAACCTGCATGCTCTATTCCCACGTATTGGTTGCAGTCGACCTGATCGACGAATGCCGTTCTGTTGCTGACCATGCAATGGCTCTGGCCAAAGCACTCGACGCCAAATTGACTCTGCTTCATGTAGTAGAGCCACTGGCTATGGCGTATGGCGGCGATGTACCGATGGATCTGTCGATGCTGCAACAGCAACAATTCGATCAAGCCAGAGAACGGATGAAGGCATTCGCGGGCGATTACGACTTGCCCGAAGAGCATCTGCAGATTGCCTTCGGCCATCCTCGGCACGAGATCCATCGGGTATCGACGGAACAAAATTGCGACCTGATCGTCGTAGGCAGTCACGGCCGTCATGGTCTGGCCTTACTGTTAGGCTCCACGGCTAATGACGTGCTGCACGGCGCGCCCTGCGATGTAATCGCCGTCCGCCTGGGCAAAAAAGGCAAGAAGTGAAAGCGGGCTGAATGCACAGCCCGCTGAATGTTCAGCTCTGGGTATCTTCCAGCTCGGCCCAGCGCTCCATGGCTTGATCCAGTTCGACCTGTTTTGCCGCCATTTTATCCAGTACCTCTGTCGTTTTTTCGATCGACTGCTGATAGAAGGATGCATCATTAACTTTGGCCTGCAAGGTTGCAAGTTCAAGCTCGAGCTTCTCCATCAGCGCCGGCAGCCCATCCAGTTCCCGTTGCAGCTTGTACGTCAGCTTGACCTTTGGCTGGGCTTGAATAAGAGCGCTCGCCGGAGCCACCACTGCAGGCTCGCTTGCAACCGGCGCAGGTGCTTCCTGCGTGTCCGGCGCCATAGCCCCTGAATCCCATTCGGCGAGCGACTCTACCTTGCCGCCCTGACGCAGCCAGTCAGCGTAACCACCCACATATTCTCTAACCTTGCCATGCCCTTCGAATACCAGCGAACTGGTCACCACGTTATCCAGGAACGCCCGGTCGTGACTGACCAGCAGAACGGTGCCATCGAAACCTGCCAGCACCTCTTCCAATAGCTCGAGGGTTTCCACGTCCAGATCGTTGGTCGGTTCGTCGAGCACCAGCATGTTGGCAGGTTTACTGAATAACCGTGCCAGCAGCAAACGTGCCCTCTCACCACCAGAAAGGGCCTTGACTGGGGTTCGGGCCCGTTCGGGGGAGAACAGGAAATCACCCAGGTAACTGATGATGTGTCGGCGCTCGCCATTGATCTCGATAAAATCTCGACCTTCAGAGATATTATCGATAACCGTTTGCTCCAGGTTCAATTGGGCACGTAGCTGATCAAAATAGGCCACCTCCAGCTTGGTCCCGTGCTTCACCGAACCGCTGGTGGGCTCCAACTGACCCAACAGCAACTTGAGCAAGGTACTCTTGCCCGAACCGTTGTTACCGATCAGGCCGATCCGATCACCGCGCATCACGTTCAATTCAAGATGACGGACCAGCGGCACATGTCCTGGCCAAGCAAAACTGACGTTATCCAGCTCAATAACGCGCTTACCGGAGGAATCGGCAGTCTCCAGCTGAAAACTGGCCTTACCCTGACGCTCCAGGCGCTGGGCCCGCTCATTGCGCATTTCTTTCAGGGCGCGAACGCGACCCTCGTTGCGTGTGCGACGCGCTTTGATGCCCTGGCGAATCCAGACCTCTTCCTGGGCAAGACGCTTGTCAAACAAGGCATTGGCAGTAGCCTCCGCAGCCAGTTGCTGCTCCTTATGCTCAAGGAAGCTCACGTAGTTGCCCTGCCAGTCGATCAACTGACCGCGATCCAGCTCCATGATGCGGGTGGCCAGCGCCTGCAAAAATTGGCGATCGTGGGTAATAAAAAGCACCGCGCCACGAAAATCGAGCAGGACCTGTTCCAGCCAGGCAATGGTGTGGATATCCAAATGGTTGGTCGGCTCGTCAAGCAGCAGCACATCGGGCTCGGCAACCAACGCCTGAGCCAGCAATACGCGCCGGCGCCAACCACCGGACAATTCAGACATGGCCTTGTCCGCAGGCAGGCCTAGCCGCGTCAACGTGGTTTCGACCAACTGATCAAGCCGCCAGCCATCCTTTGCTTCGAGTCGTTCCTGAACCTTTTCCAGACGCTGCAGTTCAGCATCTCCCATGTGTCCGGTTATCAGATGGTGGTATTCCGCCAACAGATCGCCCACTCCAAGCAGGCCGGCCGCCACCACGTCATACACCTTGCTGTCATCTGCTTTCGGCAGTTCCTGGGGCAGCTGACCGATCTTCAGGCCTGGCGCGTACCAGATTTCCCCTTCGTCGCTGGGTTGCTCGCCGTTGAGCAGCTTGAACAAGCTCGACTTACCGGCCCCGTTGCGCCCGATCAGGCACACGCGCTCGCCGCGGTCGAGCTGAAAGCCTACCTTGGATAGCAGCGGATTGAGCCCGTAGGCCAGAGAAACATCGGTAAAGGAAAGCAGCGCCATATAACACCTTTTGATTATGCAGGGCGGCATTCTACCTGCTGTAGCTTGGCACTGCATGCCATAGTTGAACACTTTATCCGCACACCCTATGACGCCGCCCGACAAACGGCTAAGCTTGGATCTCGTTGCGCGAAATCAATCGGCAGCACAGTCCCTTTCCACTCTTGTTCGCCCCTTTCTGTTCAGGACTCATGATGCAGCTCTATGTCACCGCGCTAATAAAAGCTCTACCTGCCATTCTACTGGCCGCGACCCTCAGTCTCAGCCTTGGCGCACAGGCAGACATCAAGCAGCAACGCCTGGCTTATGACCAAGCCATGACAGCCCTCAAAGCCGGTCAGCAGCAACGTTATGAGAGCCTATTGCCAGGGTTGAGAGATTACCCTCTCTACCCGTACCTCCTTCTGGAGTCGTTACAGCAGCGAGTCAGAACAGCGCCCAACCGGGAAATTGAAGACTTTCTGGCGTCCCATGGCGATCTGCCATTCGCCCAACGGCTCAAGAATGACTGGTTGCGCCGCCTGGTGCGAGAACGCGAATGGAGTCAACTGCGCGCAAAATATGATGCCAACAGCCAGGCCGCCGAATTCGACTGCCACCTGGCACTGCAGAGTTGGCGCGAGGGCAATCAGAGCGCCGCCATGAAACAGGCCGCAGCGCTTTGGACCGTCGGACGATCGCAACCCAGCGGCTGTGATGCCCTGTTTGATCGCTGGCGCGCTTCCGGCGGACTGACTGAAGACGTCGCCTGGGCGCGCATTCGCGAAGCCTTGCTCTATCGCGAGGATGCCCTCGCCCGGTATCTGGTGCGGTATGTGCCAGGCCAGAGCGCCCTTGCGGAGCTATTTGTCGACACCGCGATCAAGCCGTCAATCCTCAGCCAGAGCGAACGCTATCGACCCGGCCCGGGCAAGCCGACCGACAAGCTGGCAGACATTGCCACCGTGTCACTGCGCCGATTGAGCCGCGATGACCCTGCCAAAGCCCTGTCCCTATGGCCGTATTATCGCGACCTGCCATTCACCCAGGAAGATCGTCTGGCGATTACCCGGGATATCGGCACTCGCATGGCCAGGCGGCACGCGCCCGAAGCGCTACCGTTCATGGCCGCTAACGACCCGAAAATGCTCGATGATCAGATCACCGAGTGGCGCGTGCGACTGGCCCTGCGTACCGGTCAGTGGCAAACCGCACAAAACCTCACCAGCAATTTGCCCGCCAGCCTGGCCGAGCAGAGCCGCTGGCGCTACTGGCGACTGCGCAGTGCTCAACTGGCCCGCCCCGAAGTAGGCGAACTGCGCGATGGCTACGGCGAACTGGCAAACGAACGCGATTTCTATGGATTTCTGGCTGCCGAGCGCAGCAACCAGCCTTATGCCTTGCGCCATAAACCTGCCCAGGTGGAACCTGCTGTCTTTGCCCGAGTAAGTAATGCCGCAGGAACCCAGCGCGCCAGAGAATTCTTTGCTCGCGGCCAAATAGTCGATGCCCGCCGCGAGTGGTACCACGTGGGCAAGGTATTCAGCCGCGAGGAACTGATCGCCCAGGCAATGATGGCGAAGGATATGGAATGGTATTTCCCGGCGATACGCGGCATCAGTCTGGCTCAACACTGGGATGACCTGGATATCCGCTTCCCCATGGCCTATCAGGAACCTATTCGTGCCCAGGCCGCAGTACGGCAGCTAAACTCTACCTGGGTGTATGCCATCACCCGTCAGGAAAGCGCCTTCATGGCTGATGCACGATCCCATGCCGGCGCCATGGGTCTGATGCAGCTGATGCCGGCAACCGCAAAGGAAACCGCCAGACGCTATGACATCACCCTGAACAACCCCAATGACGTATTAATACCCGAACGCAACATTGCTCTGGGCACCGCCTATCTCTCGCAACTGAACGGCATGTTCAAGGGCAATCGGGTGTTGGCTTCAGCCGCGTACAACGCCGGCCCGGGGCGCGTACGTCAATGGACACGTGAAATGCCTACCCTGCCGGCGGACATCTGGATCGAAACCATTCCGTTCGACGAAACGCGCACCTACGTGCAAAGCGTATTGAGCTATGCCGTTATCTATGGACAGAAAATGGGCATCCGCCAACCGGTCATCGAGCAGAACGAGCGTTATCTGGAAGCCTACTGATCGGGACGAGTACCCTCAGGCATTGATGAGTCTGAGGCGCTCTCTGACTACTTCAACCAGTTGATCTGGCTGAAACTTGGACAAAAATCCGTCGCATCCGACCTTTTCAACCATGGCCTTGTTGAAATTGCCTGACAATGAGGTATGCAGCACTACGTAAAGGTCCCGTAGACGTGGATCCTTGCGGATCTCGGAGGTGAGACGATAGCCATCCATTTCTGGCATTTCCGCGTCGGTAATCACCATCAACAAACGCTGGGCTATATTTGGATCTTCATCGGCCCAGGCCTGTAACTGTTTCAACCCGCGCAAACCATCCGTCGCCACATGCAATGTCAGATCCAGTTGCGAAAGAGTATCCTTGAGCTGAGCGATACCCGTTGGGGAATCATCCACCAACAGCACCTCTCGCCCACGCGCCTTGTCGAGCAATGCCGCATCAAGCAGGCCGTCACTGACTCGCGCGTTAAACGGTACTATCTCGGCCAGCACCTTCTCCACATCAATGATTTCGACCAGTCGCTGATCATCCAGACGGGTAATGGCCGTGAGGTAGTGGGAGCGACCCGCGCCGCGCGGCGGCGGTAACACGGCATCCCAGTTCAGGTTCATGATGCGGTCGACGCTGCCGACCAGAAAACCCTGCACCGAGCGATTGTATTCCGTGATGATAATAGTGCTCTCAGGCGTAACCGCCTGTGGACGCATACCAATGGCACCGGACAAATCGATGACCGGAATGGTCTGTCCGCGCAGGTGAATAACACCCACCACGTGGGGTGCACGCTGAGGTATCTGGGTCAGCCGTGGCAGCTGCATGACTTCGCGGATCTTGAATACATTGAGGGCAAACAACTGCTGGCCGGCAAGCCTGAACAGCAGTATTTCAAGGCGATTTTCGCCGACCAGTCGTGTGCGCTGATCAACGGTATCCAAAACTCCGGCCATGACGCGCCTCACTGGTGGGATGGCAATTCGATATACATAGCAGTATATCTATTATCGGCCCCCCCGGTTATTTCTGAAGCTTAGTAGAAGGCATTTTCCTTGACGGTGTGATCCGTCACGTCACGCACTGCAGTAATTTCCGGAATGCGCGCAATCATGGTTTTTTCGATACCTTCCTTGAGCGTCACATCGACCATACCGCAACCTTGGCAACCGCCACCAAACTGCAGAACAGCAACGCCGTCCTCCACTACATCGATCAATTTGACTTCGCCGCCGTGGCTGGCCAGCCCAGGGTTGATCTCGGTCTGCAGCAAATAATTGATGCGTTCGTTCAGTGGGCTCGCGTCGTTCACCATAGGCACCTTGGCATTGGGCGCTTTAATAGTCAGCTGGCCACCCATACGATCAGTCGCATAATCGACAACCGCATCTTCAAGGAAAGGCTCACTGACCGAGTCGATCCAGACATCAAAAGAATCGAGCTTGATCGTGCGGTCCTCTGGCTTTTCTTCACCGGGCTTGCAATAGGCGATACAGGTCTCGGCATAGGGCGTACCTGGCTGGGTAATGAATACCCGGATGCCGATGCCCGTAGTGTCCTGCTTGGACAGCAAGTCCGCCAGATACGCTTCAGCTGCCCCGGTGAGATTAATGCCTGCCATGTAATGCCTCGTGTTCAATGACTGTATTGCGACATTGTACGGGATCACAGCGCGCGGATAAAGACATACCTTTTTGGTAGGGTATTAGCGCTTAACCAGAACAAAGCACCGCAATGCTCGCCATTACGCTGCCGGGCAACACGTTGCCACTATAATAAGAACTGCGCCTGTATTCGTCCGTTGACTTGATCAGTACAAACACCTGCTTACAACCTACCCCGCGCATATCTGTTAAACTTGCCTGCTTTTAGTACACCTTCGGAGCCACCATGTCTGAGCGTTCTGCCCGCCTCCAAGCACTTCATTCTGCCCTGAGCCAACGAATACTGATCCTCGATGGCGGTATGGGTACGATGATCCAGAGCTACAAGTTCGAGGAGTCGGATTTTCGCGGCGACCGTTTCGCCGACTGGCCTTCTGACCTGAAAGGCAACAACGACCTGCTCGTACTGAGCCAGCCAGATTCGATAGCGGCGATGGAAAAGGCCTATCTGGATGCCGGTGCCGACATCATCGAAACCAACACCTTCAACTCGACCCGTGTCTCCCAGGGCGACTATGGGATGCAGGAACTGGCGTACGAACTGAACGTCGAAGGTGCCCGCCTGGCACGCCGGGTCTGTGACGAAAAAACCGCAGAAACACCTGATCGCCCGCGCTTTGTGGCCGGCGTGCTGGGGCCGACCAGCCGCACCTGCTCGATTTCCCCGGACGTCAACAACCCTGGCTTTCGTAACGTCAGCTTCGACGAACTGGTAGCTGATTACATCGAGTCAACCAAGGGATTGATTGAAGGTGGCGCCGATCTGATTCTGATCGAAACAATCTTCGACACACTTAACGCCAAGGCGGCCATTTTTGCTGTGCAGGAAGTCTTTGAACAACTCGGTTTCGAGTTGCCAATCATGATTTCCGGCACCATCACCGACGCCTCAGGCCGCACTCTGTCGGGGCAGACGACCGAAGCCTTCTGGAACTCCATTTCCCATGCCAAGCCGATCTCGGTCGGCCTGAACTGCGCGCTGGGTGCCAAGGAATTGCGGCCCTACCTCGAAGAACTGTCAAACAAAGCCAACACACATATCTCGGCACACCCCAACGCGGGTCTGCCCAACGAATTTGGTGAATACGATGAAACGCCCGAGCAAACGGCCGCCGTCATTGCCGAATTTGCTGAATCCGGCTTTCTTAATATAGTCGGTGGCTGCTGCGGCACCACGCCTGAGCACATTCGCGCTATCGCCGATGCGGTTGCCAGCTTCCCGCCGCGGACGATACCGGACATCCCCAAGGCCTGCCGTCTCTCAGGTCTTGAACCCTTCACCATCGACCGCAGTTCGTTGTTCGTAAACGTCGGCGAGCGGACCAACATCACCGGTTCTGCTCGCTTCGCCCGGCTGATCCGCGAAGACAACTACACCGAAGCCCTCGAAGTTGCCCTGCAGCAGGTTGAGTCCGGCGCGCAGATCATCGACATCAATATGGACGAGGGTATGCTCGACTCGAAGGCGGCCATGGTCACCTTCCTCAACCTGATTGCCGGCGAGCCCGACATTTCCCGCGTACCGATCATGATCGACTCCTCCAAATGGGAAGTCATCGAAGCGGGTCTCAAGTGCATCCAGGGCAAAGGCATTGTCAACTCCATCTCGATGAAGGAGGGCGTTGAACAGTTCAAGCAACAGGCACGCCTGTGCAGGCGCTACGGCGCCGCAGTGGTGGTCATGGCCTTTGACGAACAAGGCCAGGCCGATACCGCCGCGCGCAAACGGGAAATCTGCAAGCGCTCCTACGACATTCTTGTCGATGAGGTTGGTTTTCCACCGGAAGATATCATTTTTGATCCGAACGTTTTTGCCATCGCTACAGGTATCGAAGAGCATAACAACTATGCCGTGGACTATATCGAGGCCTGTGCCTACATCCGCGACGAGCTGCCCCACGCGCTGACCTCCGGCGGCGTCTCCAACGTATCCTTTTCCTTCCGCGGCAATAACCCGGTGCGCGAAGCGATCCACTCGGCGTTTCTGCTGCATGCCATCCGCAACGGCCTCAGCATGGGTATCGTCAACGCCGGTCAACTGGAAATCTACGATGAGATCCCGAAGAAGCTGCGCGATATCGTCGAAGACGTCGTCCTCAACCGCACTCCGGGCGGCACCGAAGCACTGCTGGCGATAGCCGATGACTACAAGGGTGATGGCACCGTCAGAGAGGCCGAAACAGAAGAGTGGCGCAATTTGGACGTCAACAAGCGCCTGGAGCACTCGCTGGTCAAGGGCATAACCGCCTGGATCGTCGAAGATACCGAAGAGGCCCGCCAGCAATGCGCCCGACCGATCGAAGTGATCGAGGGCCCACTGATGGCGGGCATGAATATCGTTGGTGACCTCTTCGGCGCCGGCAAGATGTTCTTGCCCCAGGTGGTCAAGTCGGCGCGCGTCATGAAGCAGGCGGTTGCCCACCTGATTCCCTTCATCGAAGAGGAAAAAGGTGATAAACCAGTAGCTAAGGGCAAGATCCTGATGGCCACAGTCAAGGGCGACGTGCATGACATCGGCAAGAATATTGTTGGCGTGGTACTGGGCTGTAACGGCTACGATATTGTCGACATGGGCGTCATGGTGCCCGCGGATAAGATTCTCAAGACCGCCATCGCCGAGAAATGCGACATCATCGGGCTCTCCGGATTGATTACACCGTCCCTCGACGAGATGGTGCATGTCGCCAAGGAAATGCAGCGTCAGGGCATCACTTTGCCGCTGATGATCGGCGGCGCCACTACCTCCAAGGCGCATACCGCTGTCAAAATCGAGCCACACTACAAGAATGACGCGGTTATCTATGTCACCGACGCCTCTCGCGCCGTAGGCGTAGCGACCAGCCTGCTGTCGAAGGAAATCAAACCCGACTACATTGCCAAGATCCGCGCTGAATACGAAGTAGTCCGTGAGCGCACCGCAAACCGCCGGGCTCGCACCGAGTACCTGAGCTATGAACAGGCCCGAGCGAACAAGATACAACTGGATTGGGACAGCTATCAGCCCCCTGTTCCCTCGTTCACCGGAACACGCACGCTGGAGAATATAGATCTGGCTGCGATTGCCGAGTTCATCGACTGGACCCCCTTCTTTATTTCCTGGGATCTGGCCGGCAAGTACCCGCGTATTCTCGGCGACGAAGTAGTCGGCGAAGCAGCCCGCTCGCTATTCGCCGATGGGCAGGAAATGCTTAAGAACATGATCGACAATAAATTGATCAGCGCCAAAGCGGTAGTCGGCTTCTGGCCTGCCAACCAGATCAATGACGACGACATCGAACTGCAGACCAGCAAGGGCAAGCCTATGGCGCTGCTGCACCACTTGCGTCAGCAGAACGTCACGCCGGACAAGAAGCCCAGCCTGTGCCTAGCCGACTACGTCGCCCCCAAGACATCCGGCAAGCAGGATTATATTGGCGGCTTTATCGCTACCGCCGGTATCGGTGCAGAGGAACTGGCCAAACAATACGAACAGAAGGACGACGATTACAACGCAATCATGGTCAAAGCCCTGGCTGACCGCTTGGCCGAAGCCTGCACTGAGTGGCTGCATCGCAAGGTGCGTACTGAGATGTGGGGCTACATCGAACAGGAAGACCTGGATAACGATTCACTGATTCGCGAGAAATATCAGGGTATCCGTCCTGCCCCAGGCTACCCAGCCTGTCCTGATCATACAGAGAAGGGCACCTTGTTCAGCCTGCTAGATCCAGAAAAAAACTGCGGAGTAACCTTGACCGAAAGCTACGCGATGTTCCCCACGGCCGCCGTCAGCGGCTGGTATTTCTCGCACCCTCAGGCCAAGTATTTTGCTGTAGGCAAGATCACCAAGGATCAGGTGGAGTCGTACAGCGAACGCAAAAACGCACCACTGGGCATAACTGAACGCTGGCTCTCGCCCAACCTGTCCTACGACAACTGATTGATTTGATGTCGATTCTGCCAGGCCGCGACAAACTCAGAACCATTACCTTTCTGGGTTTGCCCATTATGGGGGGCATGCTCAGCCAGAGCCTGCTCAACCTGGTAGACGCGGCGATGGTGGGCAGCCTTGGCAGCGCTGCATTGGCTGGGGTGGGTCTGGGCAGTTACCTCAATTTCATGGCTGTGGCTCTGGTCATGGGCCTGGGCGCAGGCGTGCAGGCCATGGTCGCCCGGCGGCGCGGCGAGGGTAATACCGATCAACTGGCGCGGCCACTCAACGAAGGTCTGCTGATCGCCGTCGTGCTGGCCGTCCCGCTGACACTCATCGGCTGGTTTCAGGCAGCCAATATCATGGCCTTCCTGACCGACGATGCAGCCGTTCAGGAGATTGGCACGGGCTACTTTCAATGGCGCACATTGGCCATCGTTGCCGTTGGCGCCAACTTCGCGTTTCGTGGCTACTGGAACGGCATACGCCGTACCGGCATGTATTTGCAGATTCTCATTATCATGCATCTGCTCAACGTGCTGATCAGTTACGGACTGATCTTCGGACGCTTCGGCTTACCAGAACTTGGCGCCACCGGCTCCGGACTCGGCACCTGCATCGCGCTATTTATTGGTACGGTTATGTACGTAACCATGACCTGGCGCAGCGGACGCTCCCACGGCTTTCTCGCTACACGACCGCGCAGCCGGGAGCTACGCGCAATGTTGCGCTTGTCCGTGCCCAACTCCCTGCAGCAATTTTTCTTTGCTACCGGCATCACAACGCTATTTTGGATCGTCGCTCAAATCGGCACCTCCGAATTGGCCATCGCCCATGTACTGGTCAACCTGTCTTTATTTCTCATATTGCCCGGCGTTGGTCTGGGCATGGCCGCGACCACACTGGTCTCCCATAGCCTGGGCGACCAGAAACCCGACGAAGCTTATCGTTGGGGCTGGGATGTGGCGCGCGTGGGTGTCTGCGTCTTGTTCGTGATGGGCATGCCCTTCTGGCTCGCACCCCACCTGGTTCTCAGCCTGTTCACCCAAGATCCGGAATTATTGGCGTTGGGCGAGTGGCCGCTGCGGGTCACCGGCATAGGTATGGCACTGGATGCCACGGCGCTGGTACTGACCCAGGCATTGCTGGGTGCCGGCGCAAGCCGCACGGTGATGGCGGTGAATCTAGGTAGCCAATGGCTGGTTTTTTTGCCCTGTGCCTATCTGGCTGGCCCTGTGCTGGGCGGCGGCCTGCTGACAATATGGATTTTGCAAAGCTGTTACCGCGCATCCACCTCGGTGATTTTTGCCCTGGTGTGGCGGCGTCGACGTTGGGCAGAGATTCGCATATGACCCTTGATGTGCGATGATCGATAAAACACAGGCCGGAGGCATTATGGATAAAAGCAAACAACACGAACCTCATCAAGAAGGCGACGGAATGACCTTCGGGCAGATGTTCATGAGTGTGTTGGCAGCCGCCCTGGGAGTGCAGAGCAGCAAAGCACGACAGCGTGATTTCACCAAAGGCAAACCAAGTCACTTCATCATGCTGGGGATCGCCTTTACGCTGACATTTGTATTGGTCATCGCGGGCGTAGTCAATCTGGTGTTATATCTAGCAGGCCTGTAAACAGGGAAAACTCGATAATCCGACGGAGATAGACTCAGCGCTGCGATAGCCAGAAAACTGCAGTCAAAACCGCGATAAAAATGAGCGCCACAGCGGCAAAGGCATCTAGGTTGCTGTCACCGTTGGTACCGGATTCCTGAATTTCTTGCTCGTTCATGGCGTTTTCCTTTTTCTTTTTGTAAACGGACTTTGGGTGTTTGCAGAGCGTACGTTAAGCTGGAGACGTCCCCGCTGTCAAACGTGCCTAGCGGCGAGCCCTGCAATGTCGGCCAAGGCCCTGTAGAACCTGCAGTTTCGATCTAAACATATAGATAAACATTCCTTTTGTGCATATCGAAAATTTGCTATCTTGCCGCCTCACGTTTCAGCCGATCGGGTAGAGCCAGTTAACAACAGCGCTCCCCAACCTTATTATCAACAGGTTGTCAGAATGTATATCTACGACGAGTATGACCAACGGATTGTCGAGGAACGTGTAGCCCAGTTCCGCGACCAGACCCGCCGCTATCTGGCCGGCAAGTTGACCGATCCCGAATTCCTGCCGCTGCGCCTGCAGAACGGCCTGTACGTCCAGCGTTATGCACCCATGCTGCGCATCGCCATCCCTTATGGCCTGATATCATCCAAGCAAGTGCGCAAGCTGGCGTTTATCGCCCGTGAATACGACAAGGGTTACGCCCACTTCAGTACCCGCCAAAACGTGCAATTCAACTGGCCGGCGCTGGAAGATGTGCCCGATATTCTGGCGCACCTGGCTGAAGTACAGATGCACGCCATCCAGACCAGCGGCAACTGTATCCGTAATACCACTACCGACCAGTTTGCCGGCGTCGCCGCCGACGAGATTGTCGATCCGCGCCCCTGGTGTGAAATTATCCGTCAGTGGTCAACCTTCCACCCGGAATTCGCCTATCTGCCGCGCAAATTCAAGATCGCCGTCAACGGTGCCACTGAAGACCGCGCCGCTATAAGTGTGCATGACATTGGCCTGAACGTGATCAAGAACGAAGCCGGCGAAATCGGCTTTAGCGTGCTGGTCGGTGGTGGCCAGGGCCGCACGCCCATGATCGGCAGCGAAATAAACGACTTCCTGCCCTGGCATCACCTGCTCACGTACCTCGATGCCATCCTGCGTGTATACAACCGCTATGGCCGTCGAGACAACAAGTACAAGGCGCGCATCAAGATTCTGGTCAAGGCTCTGACGCCCAGCGTCTTTGCCGAGAAGGTCAACGCCGAATGGGCACACACTCAGGATGGCCCCGCCACCCTGACCCAGGAAGAAGTGACCCGCGTCGCTGGTCACTTCAGCGCCCCCGCCTATGAAAGTTTCAGCGGTGATGATGCCGACTATCTGGCCAAGCGCACCAGTGAAAAAGGCTTCAACAACTGGGCAATGCGTAACATTCAGCCTCACCAGGTCCCAGGCTACGCTGCCGTGACCCTGTCCCTGAAGCCCACTGCCGTCGCACCCGGCGATGCCACCGACACGCAAATGGATGCCGCCGCCGATCTGGCCGACCGCTTCAGCTTTAGTGAGCTGCGTGTGACTCACCAGCAAAACCTGGTGCTTGCCGATGTACGCCAGTCTGACCTGCACGCCCTATGGGAAGCCGCCAAGGAACACGGGTTTGCCACGCCAAATATCGGCTTACTGACCGACGTCATCTGCTGCCCCGGTGGTGACTTCTGCTCGCTGGCCAACGCCAAGTCCATTCCAATTGCCGAAGCCATCCAGCGCACTTTTGATGATTTGGATTACCTGCATGACGTTGGGGAGCTAGACCTGAACATCTCCGGCTGCATGAACGCATGCGGCCACCACCATGTGGGCCACATCGGTATTCTGGGTGTGGACAAGAAAGGCGCCGAGTTCTATCAGGTCTCCCTGGGTGGCGACAGCGGTCGCAACGCCGCCATTGGCAAAATCCTCGGACCCTCCTTCGCCGCCGAAGACATGCCCGCCGTGGTCACCAAGATCGTTGCCGTGTACTTGGAAAGCCGCACACCGGAAGAGCACTTTATCGACACCTTCAAGCGTATCGGCATGGCCCCCTTCAAGGAGCGTGTATATGCAGCAACTCATTAAGGACAACGCACTGGTCAAGGAAACCTGGCACCTGCTGCCAACCGACACTACGCTGGATGGCCTGTCCAACTGCGACGACCTGATCGTGCCCCTGAACCTGTGGCTCGAACACGCCCACGCCCTGAAAGCCCGTGACGGCGGACTGGGTGTATGGCTGGAAAGCAACGAAGAAGCAGAAATCATTGCCGATGACCTGGAGCACTTTCAAGTCATCGCCCTGAACTTCCCGGTGTTCAGCGACGGCCGTAGCTACTCCAACGCCCGCCTGCTGCGTGACCGCTACGCCTACAAGGGCGAAGTACGCGCCATAGGCGACGTACTGCGCGACCAGCTATTCCTCATGAAGCGCTGCGGCTTTGACGCCTACGTGATTCGCGAAGACCGCAACGCTGAAGAAGCACTGCAAAGTCTCAAGGACTTCTCTGAGGTTTATCAGGCGGCTACAGATCAGCCACAGCCGTTGTTTCGTCGGCGGGGTTGATACCTCTGAGTTAAGGCCGGGGCGTTCTGCTCCGGTTGGTTTACCCCTCTCCTCTCTAAATAAAACGCGACCGTCCCACAGATAGCTGTGGGCGCTTGTTGACTGTGGGCGGGGAGAATCTCGTTGCCAATGGCTATCAAACCGTAGCAGTATGGTGATAACTGTTGACGCGCAGTCCCCTCTTTGGTGGCATGGATGCCTGTTTTTTTTCTTTCTACAGGCATCTACTGAGCTCCATGATCGGTGGCGGTGCGAAATATTCGACATCACGAACATACAATCGTAGGTTGCCGCGTCCCGGCAACTCGGCCAAGGAGAACTGTGTGTCCCACAATATCCCGTACATGACTTCACAAGTCAGATTAAAGACTTGTTTGGATAAAATCAAAGAGGCAAGCACCCCTGAGCTGTTTAACGAAAAATTCTTAAATGAAAAACTGGATATGAAGGGCGGATCAGCAAGAACATTACCTCCATATCTAAAAAGAATTAACTTCGTGGCCACTGACGGCACCCCAACTGACTGGTACAGAGAATTTAGAAACCCTGCACTTGCTGGGTCGGCAGCCTTTAAAGCACTTAAACACGCTTATGCAGAACTTTTCGACGTAAACGAAAACGTTCACAAAAAGGGTGACGCTGAAGTAAAAGGTATCGTCGCTCAAGTTACAGGCCTAGACCATGACAACCCCATTATTACTTACATAGTAGCAACTTTTAAAACACTGAAAAGTTACGCAGACTTCGAACAGCCAGTAGTAAATGCAGTCACTATGAGGAAGGCCGACTCTAAAGAAGAAAGCACAACGAACCCTCCGCGCCAGGCCAGCCCAAACGAGAGCATCGGTTTAAATATCGGATATAACATAAACCTTAATCTACCAGCGACTTCCGATATTGCCGTTTTTGATGCAATATTCAAAAGTCTAAGAGAGAATTTATTGAAGGGATGAGTATGGACACTTCAAGCAATCTTTTAAAGCTATTCGGAATGTCCAACCAACTAATCCTACATGAACTGGACAAGATTGAGACCGAAAAGGATATAGTTCTCGACCATAAAATTGATAAAGCAGCTGAGAAGGATGAAAAATATTATCCCCAATTTGAAGCAGAAGTTAGATTAAAAGCGAGGGAAATGGCGCAGCACTACGAGACATTTTATTGCCTAGAAGTATCAATACGAACCTTGATCACGGAAATGCTTCAGGAGAAAGCGGGACCCACTTGGTGGAAGAATGAGGAAATAGTCCCAAAGGTTGTCCAGGACGGTGTGCAAAATCGAGTGAGAAGAGAGCTAGACTCTGGTATCAGCCGAAGATCAGATGACCCAATCGATTACACAAATTTTGGAGAGCTGGGCGAAATAATTAAAAGAAATTGGGATACTTTTGGTTCTATTTTCAATAGCCCAAAAGGAGTAGAGCGGGTTCTTTCTAGCTTGAACACATTACGTGGTCCGATAGCGCACTGCAGCCAACTGGCCGAAGACGAGGTACTCCGTTTAACGCTAAGTGTGAGAGATTGGTTTCGACTGATGAGCTAATATTTATACTTTTAAATTAGCTGCTTAGATCGACGAGAAAAACTGGGGTCAAGTCTTGCCTTTTGCCCAGGTGCAAAAGGCAAGACTTGACCCTGATTATTTTGATTATGATTATGCGAGTCATTCTATCCATACCAACTAGTCAAAAGAAGCAACCACATCAGGCATCTAAATTTTAGAAGCCTCGTAACTTGCTTGTCTTTCCAGTCAACATATCTTATCTTACGCAACTCCAAAGCCTTAACAGTATAATTATAGATTAAAAAATATTTGCATCCGAGAAGATTCATAAAACTTATAGGAATTCAGATGACCGAGATAATTGAACACAGGGATAGCGGTAATGGCGACAACCAAGGTGACGTCATCTCAATAGGCAACGAGCAAGCATCTATTTCCTTAAAAGTTTATCAAGACATTTACCACCAAATCACAGGACGAACCGAGCAGATCCGACAAAGGTACACTGACAACATTCTTTTAGATTTTTCCGAGATAGAACAGCTGCATTTTAAGGTTATGCAGCTTTGCGAAGTTCACACCGTTATTGCTAAAAACGAGGTGATCTCGGTTTTTCATGAAAAAGAGAGGAAAGAGCAATTCACTTCGTTTGAGCGGTTTAAAACCTACAATTCCAATACCACCAAGCCAACTGTAAACATAGTATTAAGATACAATTTTTCAATCTTACTTCCAGACCGAAGACAGCCTCAGGAATACATTGTTACCGTCAGATTGACATCACGCGTAGCCATGTTACACGCGATGGAAGACGAAGTTCCATCGTTCATGAGGGGTCGCTTCTTAGGGCTCGCCACTATGCATACTGCGGAGGTATCAGTAGAGTATGCAGATTATGTCGTTGCTCGTAGCTTCCTTGAGGCTTTTGATGAGTGGATCGAAGGGTGTCAATCCACACCAAAAAACAAGCTATTGGAATTCGCTCAAGAGTACTCACATTTAATTCCTAAAACGCTGCAGCTCGGGCTTGCAGCGATTGTTATTTACTTTTGCATCCAAGAGTCCCCCGCTTTTCTTTCTAGCGGCGCACCAGAAGACTGGGGTCGTTTTTTTATAGTTTTTGGAGCTGCTTTTTACTTTGTGACGTCGCTCTCAAGCAGCGCAGGCCGGATAATTGAGAAAGCACTGGACAACATCCAACAAATATCCTACCTAAAATTAAATAAGGGCGATGAAAAACTAATATTAAAGTTCTCAGATCGAAACCGAACGACGCTTTGGAAATTTGCATCAGGTTGCGTACTAACAATTATTTTAGGCGTTGTATCTTCGAAATTGGCGGGATTAATATAGAAAAACAGTGGAAATTAATTGGGGTCAGATGAACATTAATTCGAGCAGTTCAAGCCAAAGTGTGCTGCCAATTTAAATCAAGAGCTTCATCAACATAGCGCAGCCATCTAAACCAGGGAAAATATAAAAGGGGAGGTAATTGGGGTCAGATGAGCATTTATCGAAAATCTTTATCTGACCCCAATTTCTCTCCTATCGTCCTTTTGGAGGGTTGCTTGGAAAAGGGGACAGATTTATTTAATCGCTTCCTAGCAGCGATATCGGGTAATTTTGATTCATCCTCAGGAGAAGCAATGGACTGCCCGAAGCTATTAAGTGACGTCATGGCTGTGCAAGCACGGTTATCGCAGGTCCACGATGCACACATGGCTCAACTCACGAGCTTCGTTCATCGTCTTCGCTCAAGCATGGGACCTGAAGCAGCCATTCCGTATATGGATCCATGGGACGCTGGCGTTGATGCTGAGGTCTTGTTTTTGCTAGAAGCACCAGGGCCCAAAGCCAGAAATTCCGGGTTTGTCTCGATGAACAACCCGGATGAAACAGCGAAGAATATCTTCATTACTGCTCAAGACGCAGGAGTGGTACGCAAGCGAATCCTTCTGTGGAATACGGTGCCTTGGTATATAGGCTCAGGCCGAAAAATCCGCCCTGCCAATTCAGCCGACATTGCCGCAGGCATTCCGTCCCTCAACGAACTGCTCCAGCTTCTCCCGCAGTTGCGCGCCATCGTACTGATCGGTAGCAAGGCGCAGAAAGCTCTCACGCATATCCAAAATAACGCGCCGCACCTTAAAATATTCTTGAGCCCGCATCCAAGCCCGATGTTCGTTAATCGAAAGCCTGAAAACCGCGAAAATCTGCTCGGGTGCTGGCGCGACGTGGGGGCCTTTCTGCGACATAGTGACAGCCAGGTCTGATGACACCCCACTTCACCCCAGCCGAGCCGTAAACCTCAATGATTGATCACAACAAACTCCAGAGCCTGGTCAAACAGCTTTATGCAGCCGTCCATGAGCTGGAGGCGATGTTTCCTGGCAGGCACTTCACGCCTGATGGCCATATGGTGGGCAGCCTGGGTGAGTGTCTGGTGGCCGATGCTTACTGCCTGCAGCTTAGGGGGGCTTCGAACAAAGGCTATGACGCTGTAGCCGAGGATGACCGGCAAGTGGAAATCAAAGCGACGCTAGGTAAGTCAGTGGCGTTCCGAAGCAAGCCCGAGCATGCCATTATCATCAAGATTCTGCCCGACGGCACATTTGAAGAGATTTACAACGGGCCAGGGGCAAGAGTCTGGGAGCAGTTCAAAGGCAAGCGTTTGCCTAGCAATGGGCAGTTTCAGGTTTCACTGACGGTACTCCGCCGGCTGTATCAACTGGTGGCTGAGCCAGACCGCGTACCCCGCGTTGCCAAACCGGATGCAGCGCCTTACTCCGATTGAGCAGCAGGGCACCAGGGTCAGATACCCTAGCCCGGCTGCTGTGTGCTGCTTGCCTGCGCCGCCCGCAGCGCTTGCTTCAACTCGGTCTCGCACGTGATCAGCTGCTTCTCAGCCTCGACCCGCTGAAGTCGGCCGTCGTTGGCGATGCGCAGCGCGTCGTCGATGGTGGCGATGAGTGCGTCGTTGGCCTGCTTCACAGACTCGATGTCGACCACGCCGCGCTCGACCTGGGTGCGAATGACTTCACTGGAGGTTCGCAGCGCGTCGGCATTCGACGTCAGCAACTCGTTGGTGAGGTCGGTGGCCTGCTTCAAGGTGGTGCCGGCTTCCATCGAGCGCGCGATGGTCACGGCCATGGCCAGCTGCTGGCGCCACAGCGGAATGGTGTTGGCCATGGTTGAGCCGATCTTGCTCACCAGAGCCTTGTCGTTCTCCTGCACCAGACGGATGGACGGCAGGCTCTGCATGGTCACCTGGCGGGTGAGTTTCAGGTCGTGGACGCGGCGTTCCAGATCGTCGCGCTTGGCGCGCAGATCACGCAGCGCCTGAGCCTGCAGCATTTCGCCGCTGCTCTCAGCGTCGCTGGCAAGAGCCGGCAGGGTCTCTTCGTCAAGGCGGCGCAGCGCTTCCTCTCCGGCGGCGATGTACACCGCCAGCGTCTGGAAGTACGCCAGCGTTTTATCATAGAGCCGATCGAGCATGCCGATGTCCTTCATCAGCGCGCTGGTGTGGTCATCGAGGCGATTGCTGATGGCGTCGATGTGGCCGCGCACCTCTTCGTACTGCTGCAGGATGCGGGCGATGGGCCGGGCCCGGCCAAGCAGGCGCGCCAGAAAGCCGCGCTTGCGTTTCGGATCGAGCTCCTCCAACGGAAAGCCGCGCAAGGTCGAACGGAACCAGGGTCAGGTCTTGCCTTTTGCTCTCCCCCGCATCGGTGATTGCCCGGAGCTGAAATTTTAGGCAATCTCGTTCCCTTTCCTACCAAAGGAGCCAAGGAATGGCCCGACCCCTTCGACTGGAATTTGCCGGAGCGCTTTATCACATCACGGCGCGGGGCGACCGGCGTGAACCGATTTACGAAGATGACCAAGATCGTATTGGGTTCCTTGGATTGCTTGGCGAAGTCAGCCAGCAGCACAACTGGCTGTGTCATGCTTATTGCTTGATGGGCAATCATTATCACCTTCTGGTTGAGACACCAGACGGTAATCTCTCCCGTGGTATGCGACAACTGAACGGTGTCTATACCCAAAAGCACAATCGACAGCACGGCCGGGTGGGCCATGTCTTTCAGGGTCGCTACAAAGCCATCCTGGTCGAAAAGGAAAGCTACTTGCTAGAGCTGGCCAGGTACATTGTCTTGAACCCGGTACGAGCCCAGATGGTACATACTGCCGTCGAGTGGCCGTGGAGTAGTTATCGCGTGACGGTGGGGCTCGAGTCAGCGCTGGCTGGTGTTTATGTAGATTGGATACTCGCCGCTTTTGGCGATGATCGCGGTAAGGCTATTGACGAGTACAAACGGTTCGTCGCCACTGGGAAGGGATTGCCAAGCCCTTGGCAGGAACTGAAAAATCAGATCTACATGGGCAGCGAGCAGTTTGTCGCCGATATGCAACAGGGAATCGATTTAGCACAAAGGCTGGATGAGTTTCCAGCCAGTCAACATAGACCTCCGCCACTGCCCCTTGCTCACTACGCTTCGGCAGCGGCGGATCGAGACGAAGCGATCTTGCAGGCTTATCAGAGTGGTGGCTACACCTTGCAAGCTATCGGCAACCACTTTGGCTTGCACTATTCCAGGGTAAGCCGGATTGTCAGCAGGGCAAGAAGCAAGACCTGACCCTTGTCACGATACTAAAATCAAAACACCATCAGGAGATATACACCATGTCCGTTTATATAATTGCTAGATTTAAAATTCATGATCGTAGCGAATATGATAAATATGAAGCTGGCTTCTCAGAGGTCTTCAAAAAATTCGACGGCAAGCTGTTGAGTGTTGACGAAGATCCGACGGTATTAATGGGCGAATGGGATGATACCCGGTCGGTGATTATTGAGTTCCCATCAAAAAAGTCGGCTTTAGCTTGGATGACATCTGCTGAGTATCAAGCTATAGCGAAACACCGTAATGCCGGAAGTACAGCGAACTCTATATTAGTGAAGGGATTAGAATAATTACAGTAACTGGGGTCAGATGAGCATTTATGGAAAATCTTTATCTGACCCCAATTTCTCCGACCTCCGCCACGGCCCCTTGCTCACTACGCTTCGGCAGCGGCGGATCGAGAGGAAGCGATCTTGCAGGCTGATCAGAGTGGTGGCTACACCTTGCAAGTTATTGGCAACCACTTTGGCTTGCACTATTCCAGGATAAGCCGGGTTTTCAGCAGGGCAATAAGCAAGACCTGACCCCATTTTTTCCAGGGCAATAATCAAGACCTGACCCCAGTTTTTTGCCGCCAGTTTTTTGCCAGTTTTTCGGTTTTGGCCAAAGCGGCGATGGACTGCTGCCGGTTTCCCGGACACTTCTCGCCTCTCCAGATAGAGCACCTGCCAGGATCGCCTCGGCTTATATGACTCGACTTATATGAAGAGTGCCTTGTACAAATTGAATACAGATATACCGCTAATCAGTAATCCTACCAAAAACAACAATGTTCTGGTCGAGAACCTTTTGCACGCGTAAGCGGCAAAGGGTGCGGCGAACAAACCACCCACTATCAAGCCTGCGACCACATGCCAGATGGTTTCATCGACCAAGATATACAGCGATGCTGCGCTGGTCAGTGTCAGGAAAAATTCGGCGAAGTTCACTGATCCAATCGTCGTGCGTGGATCATGGCCTGTACCGACCAGTGTGGTGGTAACCACGGGGCCCCAACCGCCACCGCCCGAGGTATCTACAAATCCGCCCAGCAGCGCGAGTTTAGCCACATGTTTTGGTTCACCTGTCCGCTTTGCTATGTGTTTCCGGAAGGCTTTGCTCAAAACATAAGCACCCATCAACAACAGATAGGCGGTGATAAAGGGTTTCAGTGTGCTGCCATCAATTTGCGTAACAAGCACCGCGCCAAGTACACCGCCGACAATGCCGGGACCTAGCAGGCGAACAAATAATTTTTTATCGACGTTGCCGAATTTGGCGTGCGATACACCCGATACGCCGGTAGTGAAGACTTCAGCCATGTGTACTGATGCCGTAGCTAGCGCCGGCGATGCGCCGGTCGCGAGTAAAAAGCTGGTAGAAGTGAGTCCATAAGCCATACCGAGTGCGCCATCGACCACCTGCGCAAGCAGACCAACCAGCAATGCGTTCCAGAACATAGGGTCGTGCAAGGCAGTTTTAATGGTCGCGACACCCTCGCCCCAACTGCCACCAAACACCTGTGCTGCTCCAAGAGCGACAAGTCCAAGCAGTGTCAGTATTGCAAACCAGACTGCGGTCCGAATAACGGGATGCAGGGGGATTTGTTCTATCGGAGGTATTCCGAGCGCCTCGTGTTCCTGGTTAATGGGGTTGTCGGATAAATCGAGATCACGAATTTTCATTGTGGCGCATGTCCGTGCGAATCTTAGGTCAGCGTATGCTATTGAAACCGAAGGATTCTGAGAAATACCATTGAGCTATCAGCATATAACTAAATATATCAGTATATTTATTTTTTTATAACTATATAGAGCTGATGTCAGGTCTTGCCTTTTGCCCTCCCCCGCATCGGTGATTGCCCGGCGTTGTGGTTAAACAGTAACTGGGTGCAAGTGGCCCGGCAGAGAGTCAAAAGATTTAATGCCCATATGATCCCAACTACCCTATTCCTGCCAGATTTAAACTTCCTTGTGGCTACATATTAGCTCGGTAGTGACATGAGATTCAGCACAGCCAGTCTGTGATAAAGTTCCGCTCCGTCGAATTCGCCCTCCCATTGGCACGAGACCTTGACTCTATGAACGAACCGAAACGGAAGACCCTGCTGTCCGATCTGCTGGTCGTAGACCAGATCGACGAGACCCGATTCATTGGGCATCGCCGTGAGGGCGATCACGGCCGCATCTTCGGCGGCGAGGTACTGGCCCAGGCGCTGATAGCGGCTTCCAACACTGTGGCTCCTGAAAAACAGGTGCATTCGGCCCACAACTATTTCATGCGCCCCGGCGACAGCGACCTGCCGATCCATTATGAAGTCTTCGCCGACCTGGACGGTCGTAGCTTCAGCAACCGCCGAGTCGTCGCCCGGCAGAACGACAAGCCGGTCTTCAGCTTGACGGCTTCGTTTCAGGCTCTCGAATCAGGACTGGCCCATCAGCAACCGCGGCCAGATGCGCAGGGCCCGGAGGGCTTGCCCAATGAGCAGGATCTCGCCCGGACCCATGCCGACCAGCTTCCTGAAAAGCTCTACAAGGCTCTGATCCGGGAACGCCCCTTCGAGGTACGCCCGGTTAATGGTGAGGCGAGCTTTATGACCGTCGAACCAACAGACCAGCAGAAGACGTGGTTTCGCTGTCGCGAGTCAATAGGGAGCCACGCGGCATTGCAGCGTGCCATTCTGGCCTACGCATCGGATCTATCCCTGCTCAGCACCTGCTTGCGGCCCCATGGAATGACCTGGCGCCATTCTCAAATACGTTCTGCGAGCATCGATCACGCAGTCTGGTTCCACGCCGCCGAGATTCGAACAGAGGACTGGATGCTGTATGTTATGGAGAGCCCCTGGTCCGGTGCCTCGCGCGGACTCAACCGAGGCAGTATCTTTACCCAGGATGGGCAGCTGGTCGCTTCGGTGGCGCAGGAAGGCCTGATCAGAATGGTGGAGTGAGCTCCATAGGTGGCCAATCACAATGGCAGTCTCAGCATTAATAGGATCAGGGAATTAATTGGGGTCAGATGAACATTTCCCATTGTTACGCTCGATTTCTCTGACCCCAATGTCTGTAACTGCCGTCAGCCCACCATGCGCTTGAACGCAGCGCTATGCTTGTCCACAAAGTGATGTTTTAAAGCGCCCAGGATATGCGCACCTAAAATGAGATACAGCAAGTAAGGCAGCAGGTACTTATGCAGGGTGCCCCAAATGAGGGTCGCGGTATCGCTGGGCGCCCATAGCGGCTCCAATTCCCAGATAAAAAAGAAAGTGGGATAACCATGGAAGCTGGTCATAACGAATCCGGTGACCGGTATCGCAATCATCATGCCGTACAGAGCGATATGCACCCCGTGCGCGAGTTTACGCTCGTAGGGCTTGAGCGATGGATCCAATTCAGGGCGTTTCGACATCCGGTTCCATAATAAGCGGATGAGCAGCAAAGCAAAGACAACGACGCCCAGGGTTTTATGCACCACATAGTAGGCATTTCGATACTCGGTGCCTTCGGGAATAATAGAAGCGAAAATCCCCATCGGTATAAGCGCCAGAAAGAGTATTGCTATCGTCCAGTGCAGGAAGCGAGATACACGTCCGTAGCGCTGCTTCTCATTGTCTACTGATAAAACCAGTGTCTTGTTACTGGCAAACTGCCTGCGGGCAACAAACAGTAAAAACAATCCAGCCAGCAAGGCAATACTGCCTTGCATCCAGAGCAAAGCGGGTTTGGCTGAGTCTAGAGGTGTTTGGTTCGGTTTGGGGTTTTCCAAGAACCCTGAGCCAATCACAAACCAAAAAAACCAGCAAGCTACAGCCAGACAACCGGATGCAGCCAAGACGCTCCCAAACCCTCGCACGATTGGTGCTTTATAATTAAATGCCCAGGCGGTGGTAATCGATAGCAGAAGAATCGCCAGGGCCGTCCAACTGTCAATATCTCCGGCTATTCGTGGCGAAGGTCCATTGCCACCTACCGCCAAATTGATAGCATTCTCGGCATGGCCGATAGTCGGCCACACCAGAGTCGTAAACAATACGAGGGAAGCCATAACGTAAGGCGTGAGCTTTTTCAGCAATTCAGGTACCTGGACCAGGTGATCTGGCATCGCAAAACCGTCAATATTGACGCGCTTCTTGATCAACGGTACGAACAGATCTGGCTTGATAGCGTCGCCATAAGGACGGGCAACGAGTTGGATGCTTATAACGGTGCTCATGGGCGTCTCCGATTTTTATCTCGAGCGTGAGGTAGGCATTATTCCTGACCTATTCACCTATAAAAACGGCTAATTATGAGTAATACTATTGCTATAAAAACAATAGCAACGATATGACGGATCAAACCCAGGAAGCCTCATGGATCAGCTCAAAGCGCTGCGCTACTTCTGCAAGGTAGTGGAAACCAGCAGTTTCACCCAAGCCGCAAAGGCCTTCTCAGTCCCACCGTCGTCGTTGTCGAGGCGTGTTGCCGACTTGGAGGGTAGCCTCGGGGCAAACCTGTTAAAGCGGACGACTCGCGTGGTGCAGCCTACCGAGATCGGCAAGGTGTACTACGCGCAAGTGCAGGACATACTGCATCAGCTAGACCAGAGTGACGAAGCCGTGCGTAGCTACCAGGCAAGGCCAATGGGCCAGCTGCGCATTAGCGCGATGGCCGGCTTTGGTGAAAGCAAGGTGCTTCCCTTACTCGACGAATTCAAGACCCTGTTTCCGGAGATCATCCTGGATGTAAGTCTCACCGATGAACTGATGACGCTGGGCAGGGATGAGGTCGACATCGCCATCCGCGGTGGGTACGCGCCGAATGAGCGCGTACAGGCAATCCGACTCATGGACAATGAATTCATTCCGGTTGCGTCGCCCTCCTATATACAGAAGATGGGAGTCCCAGAGTCCGTATTGGAACTACGCAACCATAAAGGCCTGTATTTTCGTACGCCGACTGGCCCAAACCCCTGGCTTTGTAAGATCGAAGACGAGTGGCGCGATGTTTCGGCGCCAGCATTCGCGATTTCCAACAATGGCCAGTGGCTAGGACAACAAGCGGTTGCCGGGAAAGGGATCATGATGGCGCCGCGCTGGTCGCTAGCCCCCTTCCTGGAAGACGGATCGCTGTGTGAAGTGATTCTCGATCACCCCTTGCATGTGACGCAGAATCCCCGACTGGCAATTTTCCTTCTTTATCAGAAGCACCGTTATCATGTGCCGAAGGTCAAAGTGGCAGTTGATTTTTTGGTTGCGCGGTTACGCCGTATTGATCTGCCAACCGGTGGCGTCCATTCGCGGTTAAATGGGGTCAGATGAACATTAATTCCCAAGCGGAGCGCCAATCCTCCCATCGCACGTTGTTCAAGAGAGTGTTTCCTGACGATCAGGTCGAGGCGATACGCACCACCACGCTCAGCGGCTTGGCTCTGGGTAACGAGAGGTTCAAGCGTGAAATAGAAGCCCTGTGCGCGCGATCAGTAAGCGCGGGGAAACCATGAAGTCGGTAGGGGGCGACGTATCTTTTAACGTGTGCTCGTATTCAGGATAATGTATAGCCTTGAAAACCATTAAAGGCCATGGTGATGATTGATATCCAGCAAATGGGTGCTGTTCTAGATGCCTTGCCGGATCCTGTTTTTATATTGTCTCGCAGTGGCAAATACGTTGCGGTGTTTGGCGGCAGCGATGCCCGTTATTACCATGACGGCAGCGGGCTGGTCGGGAAATATATTTCTGATTTGGTCAAAACCGACAAAGCCGATTGGTTCCTCGCACAGATAGAACGGGCGCTCGAATCCAGAACGCTCTTGATTGTAGAGTACGAGCTCGGCAATAAAGACGTCAAGGGTTTGCCCGATGAGGGGCCTGATCAGCCGATCTGGTTTGAGGGTCGCATTCAGGCGCTTGAATTTCTGATCGATGATGAGCCTGTGGTTCTCTGGGTCGCAAGTAATATTTCTGAACGGCACGAGATGGAAATCAGGTTGCGGGAGCTGAGCGACACAGACCAGCTGACGAGCCTTTTCAACCGCCGGAAGCTGGAGCGTGACCTAGCGCTCCACTATGAAACCTTTACGCGCCATGCTGTACCGTCCTCCATCCTGATGTTTGATTTGGACAACCTTAAAAGCATCAATGACTCTAAGGGGCATCATGTTGGCGATGAAATGATTCTGGTAGTGGCCAACACCTGCCTTTCAGAACAGCGTAAAGCCGACATTGTTTACCGCTTAGGGGGCGATGAGTTTGTTATCTGTCTTCCCAATACCGAATCAGATCGGGCATTGCAGTTTGCGGAGCGCCTGCAGACGGTCTTCAGACAAGAATTGAAGCGTTTTTCGGTGGGTAACATCGTTGCAACAGTTAGCCTGGGTGTTGCAACCATGCTGCCTGAAGACCACTCCTATGAGGACACCCTCAAACGAGCCGATGGCGCTCTTTACCAGGCCAAAGCGCTGGGTAAAGACAAAATCGTGTCGGTATGAACAAGCCTGCGGGTAATGGGGGTCAAAGAAATAAATATCCATTTGACTCCAATTAACTCCCTTTCATGCAGGCGCTGGAGCCAGTCTGACTCCAGCGCTCTACAACGGCCTTGCGGCCACACGCCAAACCTTAGCTCTGGGGCTTGATCAGGAATTTCTCACCGGTTGCCTGTTTGCCGTAAACCGCCATCGATTCCAATTTTAACGCACCGGCCAAGGATACTTCGTGAGTATAGTGACTGGCGAATGTGGTTTTGATCTCGGCGGCTATGCGTTTGCGCATGGCGGTGGTGGTTTCGTTACCCAGTTTTCCTAACGCATTAAACAATAAGAAACCGTTCACACCCCAGGCAAAACCAAAGGTGCGGTTTAGCGTAACGGGGCCGCGATCAAGGCCGCCATAGATATACACCTGTTTGAAGATGGTGGATCCATACACGCTGTATTCAGTGATGTCGCGCGAGACGGCGGCTTCCATACAGGTGAGAATATCGCTAGCCAACTTACCGCCACCAATAGGGTCGAACGCAATAGTGGCGCCGGTTTCGATCAATGCTTGGGTCAGGTCTGCCATAAAGCTGTCGCTACTGGAGTTGACCACGTATTTGGCACCGATGCCGCGCAGCAATGCTTCCTGTTCCGGCTTGCGGACGATATTGACCAGGTCGATGCCGTCGGCGATACAGATGCGGTTGAGCATTTGTCCGAGGTTGGAGGCGGCGGCAGCGTGAACGATAGCCTTGTGGCCTTCGGCGCGCATGGTTTCTACCATGGCCAATGCAGTAAGCGGATTAACAAAGCTGGAAGCGGCTTCGACTGGAGTGGTACCCGGCTCCAGTTCCAGACAGCTTTGCACATTGGCACAGAGGTATTTGCGGTAACTACCACCGCCAATGAACGCAACGGTTTTACCCATCAGGCTTTGCGCAGCGGCTGATGAGCCGGCAGCGACGACGGTTCCGGCACCTTCGTTGCCTACGGGTATGGCCTTGCCAACCCGCTTTTTAACAGCGCCCATGAATTTGGCGGGGACGTCGGCACTGATGACCGGACGATCGGCGCTACCGGATTGGCTGGCAGTCGTCATATCCGCCGCGCTGAACATCACACCCAGGTCAGACGGGTTGATAGGCGCGGCTTCGATGCGGATGACCACTTCGTTTTCGCCGGGCTGGGGGACTGCGATCTCGCGCAGGGCCAGTTCCAGTGTGTTGTTTTCGCTAATAGTGGAAATGAGTTCGATGTTGGTATCTGACATTTTGTGCTCCTGAAAAAGTTAAATGGTCTGGTACTTCGCTAAGCGGTGACACTGGATAAAATAAGGGGCTGGCCCCTAGTGCCTTGCTGATACGCGTCGCAGGACTATCTAATCATAGCGCTGATTGGTGCTAATCAAGGCTAAAACATAGCCATAGCGACCGATCACCATCGTTTATACCCCCCCAAAAATCCCTTTAAGGTCTACCAGCCCCCCTCAGATAGACCCACAAAAATAAACCGGGGTCAGTTAAAAAAATGAGTCGTATTTTCTGCGGAAAGTTTTCATCTGACCCCGATCAACCCGTCACCGTCTTCTGGACGTTTTGCGCGGCTGTAACTGATCCAGGGCGGTCGAATTATCCCTTGCCCAGTCGTAGATCATCTCGATGGGCTGAACCATAAGCTTGCCGAGTGGCGACAGGGCGTAGGTCACGGCGGGCGGGACGGTCTCCTCGACATGCCGCTCGACTAGCCCACTGGCTTCCAGCTCACGGAGTGTCTGAATCAGCATCTTCTTGGAGATGCCCGGTAAGGATCGGTGCAGTGATCCAGTGCGGGCTGCCCCATCATGGCGTGCATGGAGCGTATGAATAATCATGCTGGTCCACTTCGTGGAGAAGAGCTCGAGTACGCGTCGCGGTGCGCAATCTTCCAGCCATTTTTCTTCGTCTGATCCAGTCTGCATAGGGGTAGTTACCATTTGGTGCCGACTAGGATCGGCGTTCGAGAGCGTTTAAGGTGGCCACCTTTACCGTTTTGGGGGTTGGCGCATGAAAAAATCAAGCGTTGGTTGTCGGAGCCAGTGGCTTCATAGGTAGCGCAATGTCGCACCTGCTGGCAAAAGAAAACTGGGCAGTCGCGGGCCTTGCTCGCCGTCCAAACGCAATGGCAGGTGTTACCCCGGTCTGCGCCGATTTGCTGGACAAGGACGGCCTGGCAACGGCGTTGCAGGGACTTGAGCCGACCCATGTGTACCTGACGACCTGGGCTCGTCAGGCAAGCGAAGCAGAGAATATCAGGGTCAACGCCGAAATGGTTCGCAACCTGCTGGATGTCCTTCGCCCGGCAGGTTGCGTCCGCCATGTTGCCCTCTCCACCGGCCTCAAGCACTATCTGGGGCCGTTCGAGGCCTACGGTCAGGGCACTCTGCCGCAAACGCCGTTTCGTGAAGAGCAGGGCCGGCTGGATGTCGCCAACTTCTATTACGCCCAGGAGGATGAACTCTTCGCCGCTGCCGAGCGTGATGGCTTCACCTGGAGCGTCCATAGGCCGCACACTGTCACCGGCGTCGCTGTAGGTAACGCGATGAATATGGCGACCACACTGGCGGTGTACGCGGCTATCTGTCGCTTTACGGGTCGCCCCTTTCGCTTTCCCGGATCCGAAGTGCAATGGCGAAGCCTCACGGATATGACCGACGCCGCACAACTCTCACGGCATATGCTTTGGGCCTCCACCACGCCCGACGCGTCCAATGAAGCCTTCAATGTGGTGAACGGAGACGTGTTTCGCTGGCAGTGGATGTGGGCGCATATCGCGGACTGGTTCGGCATCGAGGCCGCGCCCTTCGACGGTACAATACTGCCCCTGGAGCAGCAGATGGCGGATGACGCGCAGATCTGGAAAAAGATGGTTGAGCAGTATGGTCTAGCCGAGTCGGATATCAATAAGTTGATTTCACCCTGGCATACCGATGCGGACCTGGGGCGCCCGATTGAAGTCGTGACTGACACGTCGAAAAGCCGGAAGCTGGGTTTTCTGGATTATCAGGCAAGCGATGAAGCGTTCTTCGACGTTTTCGAGCGCTTGCGTGCGGGCAAGCTCATTCCCTGAGGGGAGGCCATAGTGCCGGCCGGGCCTCATGTGTCGATTCTCCTGAATGACCGGTACGGTTATATGAGGTAATTGGGGGCAGATGACATTAAGTTTAGTAGCAAACGTTCATCTGACCCCATTTTTATCTAAATATATATATGGCTATCGGCTTCCCGTTATCTGCACGAGCCGACCATCGATAAATCTCAATTCGTAATTCATACCCGTGTCTTTATATGTCCAATACTCAATCAGTGCGGCACCTTTGACAATATGGCCATATTCATCGACAGACGGATTGGCTTTGTTGCTCGATACAGGTTCACCGCATTTTGTGAGGACATCTTGGGAGAGATCCCCTGTCGAGATTATTCCGTTACTGCAGCGCATCGTCGCGCCATGGGCAGCCATTGACAAAAACAGCAGCAGAGTAGCGAGGAAATACGTAAAACGATTCATACTATGACTCCGTTCTATATAAAACGTGGGACTCTGTTCTCGCTTTGTGTTCTAGCCCATCCTATCGCACAGGCCTTCTGCTACAAATCCAAATATTCCGCGATCAAAAAGGCTTCACCTGGGCCTTCCTGTTTACCGAAATAACTGACAGGCTCGCGGGTATCGTCCTCGATGTAACCCACTTCGCAATCAATGTCATATTTCCTGGCAAGACTGTTAAACAGGTTCACTGGAAAATTGAGGTGAATATTCTTCTTCACCGGCTGACTGATACCCAGCTGCCAGTCCTCGCAATTGTCACTTTCGCAGTCATTGATCAGGGTGACATTGTTGGCTTGGTTGCCATCAACGTACGCCTGCAAGGCTGCTTGAAGCTCCGGCAGGTTCTGTCTTAGTTTCTTCTCCCGCTTTTCTTCAAGGCGGTCACAGGAGACGAGAAGGTATATAAGCATCTGAATTACTCAGGTTAAATTCGTTAACTACTCTACCACAGAGGCATTGGTTTGCTTGGTCGCTCAGGCAGCGAGAAAAAGCTACCTGCAGTTCTTTCGCGCGGTGCTTTACCTGTAAGCCATGCGCGCTTACTTTCTCGGCTCTCCCCTTCTCCGTTGTGGGCTATGTGTTTTCGGTAATGGCTGCGGTAGCGGTATATAGGTATCTGGCGCCTCGCAAACAAGGCGCTACACTACTTGCATGCTAGTAACCGTTTCCCGATACAGCTTCCCCTACGAGGCGCACATAGCCAAATCGCGTCTGGACACAGAGGGTATACCTGCGTTTATCGCCGATGAACACACGATCAATATGCAGTGGCTGTATTCGAATGCATTAGGTGGCGTCAGGCTCCAGGTGCCGGAGCCGTTCGCTGAGAAGGCACTGCAGGTCCTCGACGAGGATCGCGAAAAAGACCTAATTGAAGCGGTCGAAGTCGACGTGCAAATCTGTCCGCATTGCGGCAGCGACGACACCGAATTCCATCAGCTCGGACGACGCTGGGCCTTTTTGATGTTTCTGGGTTTAAATTTCCCGTTGTTCCCCGTCAGGGACGGCGGCAAATGCAACGCCTGCGGTACAATTTGGAAAACATAGCGACCAGCAGCGGAGAGTCTCCGGCGCACGCCGGTTGCGTCTGTCTCCGTCGATTCAGATCCTGCCCTTTGCCTGACCTGCAGAACCAACACTGTACGCCGTGGTCTACTTAGGCACGTTACTTGGACGGCATGTGACATATCCCAGCGACCCGTTTAGCCTCAATAAGGAATCTTATGACCACCACACAGGGCTTTGCTTTAGTCAAAAACCTGATTGCCAAGCTATTTACTATTTTGTTTTTGGGCCTGGCCGTTGCCATTCTGTATTCGCTATTCAGTAATGTGGTGCGGGGTATTGTGAGTGGCGAAGACATCATGGAAATGTTTTTGTCTAGCATCAATACCGGGATTATTGCATTGGCGGTATTTGAGCTGGCGCTGGTCATCAATAAAGAGCATTCCGGCCAAGAGATTAAAAACGATGAAGATGCCATCGCCGGCCTGAGACGAACCGTACCGCGGTTTATAGGAACGGTATGCGTGGCATTATCACTGGAGGGGTTGATTATGGTTATCAAGTACAGCCAGCTGGAGTTGGCTGGTAATTTGATCTATCCAGTGGCCATTATTTCGAGCACTGCCCTACTCTTGACTGCGCTGGGTCTGTTTATCTTTTTGACCAAAGCGCATGAAAAAGACGCTTAAGCCTGCCATATTTGGAACCTCTTACATCAGGCCAATCAACAGCGTCCGAGTGTCTATTTACGTCCGACACAATGGTCATAGCTATCCCGATCGAAACATAGCAAGATGCTCACAACTGCTGATACGCAGTCCTCTCTCTGGCGGCATGGACCTCCATGCTTTTCTCAATGCTGGCTTCTTACCTCACATGACAAGGCGCCATGTGGCGTGAACAGCTGCGTTGACTGGCCATACAGGAGCGAAGCGCAAGAAGCGGTCATGTTCGTAGGCGTTTGATGCTTTATCCACTCAGTTAGAGGAAAAAACCATGTCTAAAGGCCAGGATTCAAAAAAAGCGACCAAAAAGAAACCGGAAAAAACGCTGAAAGAAAAACGCGATGACAAGAAGGAAAAAAAGGCCAGCAAGCAGTAATGTGATACGTCAGTGAATGACCTCTGCTTACCAGCGCGCGAAGCAACTCAAGGGCTTTGTGTTGCCATCGCGCTTGCACCGGATCAGTCACTGACCCTACTGAGGAGATCTTTTAATGGCTCATTCTGGACAGTGTTTGTGCGGCGCCATTCGTTATCGGCTTTCTGGCAACCCACAGTTGGTAGCCTTGTGTCATTGCCGTGACTGCCAGCGCAGCGCCGGTGCCCCCATGGTCGCCTGGGCGATGTTCCCCGAGACCGCCTTGACCCTGACCCAAGGTCAGCCGAAAACGATTAACTCATCCGGCACGGCGATGCGCAGCTTCTGCTCCGATTGTGGCGGTGGTTTGTTCTATCGCAATGCAGAGGTACTACCTGGCATCGTTGACGTGCAAACGGCGACACTCGATGATCCGGACGCCTTACCTCCTGAAGTGCAGATACAGACAGCCGAGCGTTTGGGTTGGATGCAAAATGTGCACGAACTCCCCGAATTCAAGCGATTTCCTGAATAGTAAACGCAGCACATCAATGACGCGCGACCCGAGCGTTAAACAACTTTGACTGCATTGTCATCGGAATATCATCTGAGTAGCTCATCCTCGCCGGGGCTATACCCTGCCCGTCAGATTATATTGAGGTTACCGATGCAGTCAGTTTGCCGTCGAATAATGCACCGCCTGATGTTTGCTCTGGCTTTTGTCCCGGGAGTGACGCCCGGTCTGGCGTTCGCCCACGATCTGGAAATCCATGGTTCCAATACCATTGGTGCCACACTCGCACCCTTGCTGATAACCGGTTTCCTGGAACAGCTGACCGGAGCGCCCGCAACTGCGACCGCCACGGGGACTGAAAACGAGACGGTACTCACAACCATGCGCGGCAGTAAGCCACTGACCGTGTTGGTAGCTGCTCACGGCTCCAGCACCGGCTTTACCGCAATGATGGCCAGCAAGGCTGATATCTGGGCTGCCTCGCGACGCATCAAGGATACGGAAGTCAACGCAATGGCAGGACAGGCTGACATGACCACTGCCGATAGCGAACACATCATTGCCATTGATGGCCTGGCGATTCTGGTTCATCCATCTAACCCGGTCGATCAGCTCAGCATAGAGACTCTGGCGAAGATTTTCGCCGGCGAGATTACCAACTGGTCCGCTTTTGGCGGTCCCGACCTGACGATTCGGGTGTACGCCCGCGATGATCGGTCAGGGACCTGGGACACGTTCAAGGATCTGGTTCTAGCCGGCAAGTACAGGCTGACTGACAAAGCTTTGCGCTACGAGTCCAACGACCAGCTGTCAGATGACATCAGTGGAGATCCGGCAGGCATCGGCTTTACCGGGTTCGCCTCGGTGCGCAGCAGTAAACTACTGGCTATCGCCGACGGAAATGCGCCAGCCCTCAGGCCCAGTGAACTCTCGGTTGCTACTGAAGACTACCCGCTGTCTCGCCGGTTGTATCTGTACACACCGGGGGCATCCAGCAAGCCTTTGGCTCAGGCCTTTATCGACTTCGCCCAGAGCCAAACAGGCCAAGATATTGTGGCCGAGACCGGTTTTTTCTCCCAGAACCCGTTTGCGGTTGATCCGGTGCAGGACGACAGCGTCCCGGACACCTTCAAGCGCCTGACCGAGCCTTATCAGCGCCTGTCCGTGAATGTTCGTTTCACTGAAGGTCGCACACTACTGGACAATAAAGCACAGCGAGACTTACTACGCATCCAGCATTACCTCGGAGAAACCGGCAGGACCGGGAAAGACCTGATGCTGATTGGCTTTGCGGACGAGCAAAGCGACGAGCTTCGTGCCCAGATGATCTCTGAGCTGCGTGCGCTCACAGTCAGCAAGGCCCTGCGAGAACGTGGCACCCTCGTACCGGGACATACTGGCTATGGCCATTCCATGCGAGTGGGCGCGGCTGGTGGAGACAACGGAGCAACGCGCAATGGCCGCGTGGAGGTATGGGTCCGCCGCTGATCGGGATCAGATCAATGACCATAGTGCGCTGAATTCGTGCACGTCCATGTTCGCCAGCCTGTCAGCATCTCCCATAATTTCGATGATTGCCGCAGCTTGGCGGGCGCCAAAATGACCTTTAACAGCCTGCTTGAACTTAGCTTCAAGCAGCGGTATACCTTCATCTCTACGGCGCTGGTGGCCCAATGGATAGTCGATGCTGACCTTGTCGGTCTTGCTTCCATCACTGAAGAACACCTGCACAGCGTTTCCAATGGCCCGCTTGTCGGGGTCGAAGTACTCCTCGGTAAAACGTGGATTCTCCTTGACCACCATCTTGTCGCGTAACGCGTCGATGCGCGGGTCGGCCGCAACCTCGTTCGAGTAAGACTCCGCGGTTAGTTCACCGAAGATCATTGGCACCGCAACCATATATTGAATGCAGTGATCGCGGTCAGCGTAGTTATCCAGCGGACCGGTTTTGTCGATGATGCGCATAGCAGCGGCCTGCGTCTCGATTTCGATTCGATCCACATCGGCCAGTCGGTCGTGCACCTCGGGGTGCAATTTCAACGCGCACTCCAGTGCAGTTTGGGCGTGGAACTCGGCCGGGAAGGCAACTTTGAAAAGCACGTTTTCCATCACGTAGCTGCCGAGCTGGCGTTCCAGCTCCAGCGTCTTGCCTTTGAACAGCACATCCTGAAACCCCCAGCCTTTGGCCGTGAGCACCGACGGATATCCATTCTCGCCCTGGAGTGTCAAGAGTGCGAGCTGCACGGCGCGTCGGCAAGCGTCGCCGGCGGCCCAACTCTTACGCGGACCGGTATTCGGCGCATGGCGATAGGTTCGGAGCGCGCCACCGTCGATCCAGGCCTGACTGACAGCGTTAACTACATCATCGCGCGAGCCGCCCAGCATACGTGTTACCACCGCAGTTGAGGCCACTCGGACCAGCAGTACGTGATCCAGCCCCACGCGGTTAAACGAATTCTTCAGCGCCAGTACACCCTGAATCTCGTGCGCCTTGATCATCGCGACGAGTATGTCACGGACGGTCGGCGGGTTAAGTCCCCTGGGCACGTCCCGGAGGGCAATGTAATCGGCCACTGCCAGAATCGCTCCCAGGTTGTCAGACGGATGACCCCACTCGGCGGCCAGCCAGGTATCGTTGAAATCAAGATAACGTATCAGTACGCCAATGTTGAACGCGCCCTGCACCGGATCAAGCTCGAAGTGCGTACCCGGCACCCGCGCGCCACCCGGCAGATCGGCACCGGGCACCACGGGCCCCAGCAGCTTGCTGCATTCTGGAAAACGTAGGGCTAGCGCCGCGCACGCCAGCGAGTCCTTGAGACAGTAATGTGCAGTTTCCAGCGCCGTGTCGGATTTGATCTCTGTATAGCAGACGTAATCAGCAATCAGCTGGATCAGTGCATCGGGTTCGGGACGTTTCGCGGCGCGAATATCGGTTACGGACATAGTCGGGCTTCCTGTCGAGTTCGGAATCCGGGAGACCCCGTAGTGGATTGGTGCGGCGCCCCAAGAGCCGGCTGCTAGATTGCAGAGTCAAAGGAGTTCTTCCAGTCTATACCGCTTTAGCTGACAACCACAAAGGAGCCCAGACTGAACGTTATGCTTACTGACAACGCGCCATAAGTGCGTTAACGCACAGACCGCGCTTAGCAAAAAAAATGTTAATAACCTATGTTGAGTTTAGAGGTGCCGGATCAAACGGCTCATAGCATGCCTCTGAACTCTATTTGGGAGTAACAAAAAAATGCTACGTCAGGATGCAAGCAAAACGGCCACTGAAGCGTCATCGGGTACAAAAGATATTTACAGCACTATCGTAAACCAGATGGGCTGGGTGGTGTTTTCCGTTGGTGCATTGGTATTACTGTCGTGGTTTTTTGACATCGAAGCGGGAAAAAGGCTTTTGCCTGCCTTTGAGTCGATGAAGTTCAATTCGGCGCTTTGCTTCTGCGCCTGCGGCTTCATTATGCGGCGTAAATCGCAGCCTGCGTCGGCCTCGCCGAGCGATCCAGTCACCATGTTGCTGGCTGTATTCGTATTGGGGATAGCCAGCCTGACGTTGCTTGAGTATGCGTCTGGCTGGCAGCTTGGTATCGACAATCTTATTATTATGGATAAAGTTACGCCTTTAGAAAACTTGCCAGGGCGTATGCCATCAGGCACGGCCCTATGTTTCACCATGATCAGTGCAGGTTGGTTGATCACTGCCCTGCCGATACGCCATACCACTACGATAATGCAAGTACTCGCCCTTGCAGTAATCCTGGTCGGTGGCACTGCGCTGATTGGTTACGTATTCGGCATACAGCACTTCAAACCTCTTATGCTTTCCAAAATAGCTCTGCACACAGCGGCGCTATTTGTGCTCAGCGGCACCGCCATGCTGTTAGCGAGACCGGAAGAGGGGTTAGTGCGCTCCGCTGCCAGCCCCTACGCGGGAGGAAGGTCTCTACGAAGACTGCTCCCTTACATCATTATGACGCCTATATTGACGAACTAGCTAAGCCTCCAGGGAGTGAGTGCCGGGTTCTATACCGAGGCTTTCGGCTTTGCGCTGAGCAGTCTTTCCAGCTTTTTAGTACTGGGTTGCTTAGTCTGGCTGGGCGCAGAAGCTCTCAATCGTGAAGAGGAACGTTACCGCCGTAGCATTGATTCATCTCCTGTAGCAACCATCATGATCGACAAAATGGGCATTATCCGTACGGCCAACCGGCTCGCACACTCGTTGTTTCGGTATCAGGCCAGTCAGATGTTGGGCCAATCACTGGAAAGCCTCATACCTGATCGATTTCGCATGAATTATGCAGGATACCAATACGACTATAAGCTTCAGCCGGAACCACGCATGATCGGCGAAGGGAGAGAGCTTTTTGCCTTGCGTCGAGACGGTACCGAGTTCCGCGCTGAGATCGTCCTGAGCCCGGTACAAAACGCGGATAGCTACTATTTCATGGCGGTCATTGTAGACATCACTGAGCGTGTAGAAGCGCAACAGCAAATCCTGCGCCTCAATCGCATGCATAAAGTGCTGAGCAGCATCAACTCACTGATCATACGGCTGCCGAGCCGTGAAACTTTGTGCTCTGAGACCTCTCGTATCGCTGTGGAAGAAGGTAATCTGTCTGCCGCGGTGTTTGTTGAGCACGACATTAAAACCGGCCAGCTGAAGATGTTTAGTGCCTATGCCGGAGGCAGGATAATTGAGGCTAAACAGCTCTCGGGAACCGAGACGGATGCCATTCGCGAATGCCTACGCACCCACCGCACCGTATTACGTGATGATAAAGCGAATCCGCTTTCAAACGGCAAACCCCTGAGCTTGATATCGACTGGAGTGCAAGCGCTGGCGGCCTTCCCTCTGACATCGCCGGAGCATTCTTTGGAAACGGCCATGGTGCTCTATCAAGGCGAGCCCTTTCTGTTCGATCAACCTGATATGAAACTGTTGCACGAGTTGGCGGGTGATGTCGCATTCGCTATCGCCAATCTGGACAGGCGCCAGCAGTTTGAATATATGATGTACTTCGACAGCGTCACGCAGCTGCCGAATCGATTGCTGTTGGCTGATCGCTTGCAGCAGGCTTTGCTCCAGGCAGATAACAATCAGGGCGTCGTCAGTATTGTGTACATGGACATTGACCGGTTCAAACAGGTCAACGACAGCCTTGGTCATACCCACGGCGATACTGTGCTTCGCACCGTAGCGCAGCGAATCAATGCGTGCGTGGGCAAGGCAGACACGGTCTCACGCTGGGGCGGTGATGAATTCGTTATTCTACTCCCCGGTCAGAACGCCGCTGAGGCATCTTTAGTGGCTACCTGTATAATCGGTGCCCTGCTTTCAGTAATAGAACTGGTTGACGGGCAAGAGCTGTTCGTTGCCTGCAGTATGGGTATTGCAGAATACCCGCGTAACGGCCGGGACATGGATACCCTGATCAATAGCGCCGCCACGGCGATGAGCCATATAAAGGAACAAGGGGGCAATGATTGCCAGCCTTCAAAAGTAGACACCAATGACATATTGAACGATGGCCTGGCACTGGAAACATCATTAAGGCATGCATTAAGGCTCGAGCAATTTCAGCTCTACTTTCAACCTCAAATCAATATTACTTCTCATCAGATAGTCGGTATGGAAGCACTGGTACGCTGGCAGCATCCGACACAAGGTGTCATCTCTCCGGACCGCTTTATTCCCATAGCTGAAAAGACGGGGTTAATCATTCCCCTGGGGGAATGGGTACTCAGGGAAGCCTGTCGTCTCGGCGCGACCATGCCGACACTGACAGTGGCCGTCAATCTGTCCGCCCGACAGTTTCATCAGGAAAATCTTGTCGATGTTATCCGACAGATTCTGAACGAAACCGCTATGCCGGCGCACAACCTGGAGCTGGAGATTACCGAAAGTGCCCTGATGTACGACGTAGAATCTGCAATCGCCAAAATGGAACAGTTGATCGCTCTGGGCGCACGTATTTCTCTAGACGACTTTGGTACTGGATACTCCAGTCTGAGCTACCTGAAGCGCTTCCCCATTCACACACTCAAGATCGACAAGTCATTTATCACCCAGTTGACCACGGATGCTGGTAGCGAAGTAATCGTCAATACAGTCATCGCTATGGCCCACGGCTTAGGACTCAATGTCATCGCCGAAGGGGTAGAAACGGAGGCCCAGCTAGCGATACTCCGCGCACGCGGCTGCGATCAGGCACAGGGTTATCTTTTTGCACGCCCAATGCCCTATCAGGAAGTTGTAGATAAAGTGCGATTAATCACGTGAACCACCGCGAACGCTGATGCTTGAGCCACGGTAATGATCGACAAAAAAACCGGAACGGAACTGGTCAAACAACGGGACATGGACGCACTATTTATAGTGTGTAACGTCGTTATTCACGGATACGTCAGCTGTTCACCGATATTTCGACGATACTCATCCTACGATCCAGAGATGGGTGGCCGTCGCTGCTGACTTTGGTGTGTTTATTGTCCAGCAAGGGCTGGGATAGAACACGCAGGCGCCCGATAATCCAGGCGTCGCCCAAGAGCGCTCACCGAGCAACCGTCTATGCAGCAGTATTGGCCGCTCTGTGGGCGTGGTTGGTCCTGACCTGGCTTCCTGATGCATCACGTACCCAACAAATGGCCATCGCCACCATTGTTACCGGCATGATAAGTGCTGATAGCTTTGTCCGAGCCCGCTGCCCTATGCCCTATGCCAGCATAAGTTATACCTTGATTTACACCTTCGCCGCAGAAGGAGCCCTTTGGCTAACGGGGCAACGGGCTTCCTTGGGCGTGGCATTGCTCGTGTGCATTTATTTACCTATGGTGTTAATCAGCTCCTTGTCCGCTTGGCGCAAGACGACTGAACTGATCGCGGCCAGAGCCAGGTCTGAACGCCAGGAACAATTTCTAGCCATGCGGCTGGGTGGCGATGAGTTTGCAATCGCACTCGGGTCATCCGAAGGGGTTGCAGCGATCGCTGCACTGGCACGCGAGGTAGTCAGTTCCTTGTCGGATCCAAGCATCATTGCCGATCGGCAGTTTCGCGTCAGCGCCAGCGTGGGTTTCACCATGCGCGGCGAAACCCGCTGTAGGCTCGACGACCGACATCTCCACGTACGCCGCCAAGGGGTGAACGTTTCTGCCTCCCAACTGCGGTTTGGTGACTATCTCAAGTCCCTCAAAGACGTGCTGCGTGAATCGGGAACGCAACCAGGCAAGCTTGAACTCGAGCTGACCGAATCCGTCTTGATCGAGGATGCAGAAAAAGCAGTGATTATTCTCAAAAACATTCACAGCACAGGCGTGAGACTGGCACTGGATGACATTGGCACGGGCTACTCGTCCCTGTCTTACCTGCGCCGCTTCCCCTTCGATACGCTAAATAGACCGTTCTTTCGTCACAGAGTTACTGACCAAGATCGATGCCAGAGCCATCGTCAAAATGATTACTGATCTGGCCATCAGGTAATGTGCAGGCGCGCATGAGTACGCGCCTGACTGATGCCTGGAAAGTACTTAAGCCAGATTGACCACCACGCGACCCGTCATGTTACCGCCGAGAATCGTCTGTATCTCTTGTGGCAACTGATCCAGGGTGACCTCACGCTCTAGGTTGTGCAGGTCGGTCTTCCACTGGAAAGACAGCCGATCCCACATGGACGCCTTGACCACCAGTGGCTGCTCGACCGAGTCGACACCCAGCAAGTTCACGTTGCGTAGAATAAACGGCATTACACTGCCCTGAAACTGGGTGCCCGCGGTCAAACCACAGGTAACCACACTGGCTCCGTAACGTAATGACTTCACCACATTGAACAGGATATCGCCGCCTACCGTGTCTACCGCCCCGGCCCACTGCTCCTTGAGCATGGGTTTTTCCTTGCCGGCCTCAAGCTGACTACGCTCGATAATCTGACTGGCGCCCAACCCCTTGAGAAAACCACCTTGGGTTGCTTTACCCGTCGCTGCAGCAACCTGATAGCCGAGACTGGCGAGCATGGCAACGGCGATACTGCCTACGCCGCCGGTTGCACCGGTGACCAGCACTGGCCCTTGGTCAGGCGAAAGGCCTGCCTGTTCCAGTTTGTCGATACACAGCGCAGCAGTCAGACCTGCAGTACCCAGCACCATGCTGTCTCGTAGACTGAGACCCTCGGGCCGTTTCAGCACCCAGGCAGCCGGCACACGAATATATTGACCATAGCCGCCAGCGGTGTTCATGCCTAGATCATAGCCGGTGACGATCACCTCATCTCCAACACTCAGCTCGGGAACCGACGATACTTCAATCACACCCGCGGCATCGATGCCGGGAGTATGCGGAAATGTGCGGGTCACACCCTTGTTACCGGACGCCGACAGCGCGTCCTTGAAGTTCAACGAGGAGTAACGCACACGAATCAATACTTCGCCCGCTGGGAGTTCATCGATGTGCCGCGTAGACACCCGGGAAATGTACTTGCCGTCTTCTTCGCTGACGACCAAGGCCTTGAATTCAGACATGTTTTACTCCTACCAGAAACGCTGATTGTGAAAGCGTGAAATCCAGGTCAACAGCAGACGGTCGATTGTGACCGAGACACCCGCCGACAGCTTGTCCTGAAGCCGCTTGCGCAGCACATAATGCACCTCAAATACGTCGGCTTCATGGACCATACGACTAATGTACTGGTCGCTGGTGGTAATTTCATCCGCCAACGCCATCTCCACAGCTTCGTTACCAAACCATATTTCACCTGTCGCGACTGCGGCGACGTCCAATTGGGGTCGATACTGACCGACGAAGGATTTGAATAGCCGGTGAATGTTCTCCAGATCCTCTTGAAACTTTTCACGGCCTTTCTCGGTGTTCTCGCCGAACAGGGTCAAGGTCCGCTTATACTCTCCCGCTGTGAGCATTTCGTAGTCAACATCATGCTTTTTCAGTAACCGGTTAAAGTTAGGCATTTGCGCCACAACACCAATCGAGCCCAGGATCGCAAATGGTGCGGCCAGTATCCGGGTACCGATACAAGCCATCATGTACCCCCCGCTGGCAGCCACCTTGTCGATACAGACAGTGAGCGGGACACCGGCCTCACGGATCCGCACTAACTGCGAGGCGGCCAAGCCGTATGCATGCACCATGCCTCCACCACTTTCCAGCTTGACGACAATTTCGTCCTTGTCCGTGGCCAGCTCCAGCACCGCGGTCACCTCATGGCGCAAATGATCAAGTGCACTGGCTTTGATATCGCCGTCAAAATTCAAAACGAAAACACGTTTACCGGTTTCGGTCGATTTTTCCCGCGCTTTGGCCTTGGCCTTGCGCGACTTGATCAGGGACTTCAATACCGGTTTGCTGAGCACCGAGTGTTCGAGCTTTTCTGTCATACGCAACAACTGGTCGTTCAAACGGACCACGGTTAGAGTCCCCTCCTCCCGTTTGTTACGCGCCTTGATCGATGCGACCAGTGCAACAATTAAAAATACCACCACAACAAAGGTAAACGCCTTCGCAAGAAACATTGTGTATTCAGCAACCCATTCCACAAGCGCACTCCAGATAGTCACAAATTAGGTGAGGAAATTCAGTCTTCAAGCATACAGGATCAACCAGGAGCTTGGGCGAGGTCGACAGAAAGTTGATTCAAACAAGCGTATGGTTTCTTGTTGACAGCACTGACAGAGGCCCATACCCTCAGGTCTTGTTTTCAAGGCAGGTGACTTCGTGGGCAGCATCTATTTGATCAGGCACGGCCAGGCTTCCCTGGGTGCAAAAAACTATGACGTATTGTCCGATCTGGGCATCAAACAATCAGAACTGCTCGGCCAGTTCGCCCATTCAAACGGGCTGAAATTTGATCGTTCGTATTCAGGTGAAATGCAACGTCAGATAGATACCGGTCGTCACTCGCTGGCTCACATGCCCGGCTCGGGAAGCGAGATCTTGATCGAGCCCGCTTTCAATGAGTATGCGGCAGACGAGGTGATGCGTGTGTACCTTCCGCACCTGGAACAAACTGAGCCACAGGCACGCTACTTCGTCGAGAATGCCGGCCAGTACCGTAAAGAGTTCCAACATGTGTTCAGCAAGGTGATCACGATGTGGATTACCGAGAAGAACGAAGTTCCGGGCTGCGAGCCTTGGTCTGCTTTCGTAGAGCGCGTGAAGCGGGGCCTGGCAAGAGTCACGGAGCAAGCTGGACGTGGCGAAAATATCGCCATTTTTACTTCGGGGGGCACCATTACCGCCGCCCTGCAATTGATCACCGGAATGCCGGCGACCAGCGCGTTCGAGCTGAACTGGCAGATAGTGAATACCTCTGTAAGCCGTCTACAATATGGTAGAAGCAAGATCAGCCTGGCCTCGTTCAACGGCCAGTCGCACCTTGACGTACACCAGCAGCCAGACTCGATAACTTACAGATAACCCACTGCAACAGGCATCTGCCTGTCGCTTTAAAATATCGGAAACAAGGACTTAGACATGAGCAACGTTGCAGAAATCACCAAGACTATGGAAGAAAAGTTCAACCCTGCTGCCGCTGCAGGTCTGGACCTGGTATTCCAGTTCAATATCGAAGACGACAACAACTTCAACGTCACCATCAAGGACGGCGCCTGCGCTATCGCACAAGGCGATGCGTCTGCTCCTAACGTGACCCTGATCATGGACAGCGAGACCCTGCAGGGCGTTATGAACGGCGAAACCGATGGCATGCAGGCATTCATGGCCGGCAAGTTGCGCGCCGAAGGTGACATGATGTTGGCGCTGAAGCTGGGCGAACTGTTCCCCGCGTAAAGCAAAAGCTGCACAAAAGACCGGAGCCATTGCTCCGGTTTTTTTATAAAAAAAACCAGTTCCAGTCTGTTTTGCTTTTGCTTTCGGGACAGCAAACTAGAACTCAAACAGAAATAAGCGAAGCGTTTCGGCTGGAGCGTATCCGATTTAGAGCGAATCCCTATCCTTGCCTTTAAGGGATACAAGCTCTTATCCAGTGCAGAGTCAGCGGTAATCGCCAGGCCATGCCGACGCGCACAAGTACATCCCTGTAGATCAGCGATTGCTTAAGCTAAAATAGCCTCAACCAATCCCCCACCAACACGAAGCCTGATAAACCCATTCAAACGAGCGTTTGAGCTTGTTACAAACATCCAGCTGCATTAGATTAGCTGATTATCCATGACCACCATCATAAGGAAAGCCATGAGCGCTACAGACCAGGCTACCCAGATCCGCGAAGGCGAAGAACTCGACGTGCAAGCGGTCGATACCTACCTTAAGAGCCAGATTCCCGGACTGGAAGGCACACCGACTATCACCCAGTTTCCGGGTGGCGCCTCAAACCTGACCTATCTGGTTTCATACACCGGCCAGGACTTCGTGCTCCGCCGTCCCCCGTTTGGCAAAAAAGCCAAATCGGCCCACGACATGGGTCGTGAATACCGGATTCTCAAGCAGCTGGGTGAAGGCTTCCCCTACTGCCCCAAGGTCTACGCCCACTGCACAGATGAAAGCGTCCTGGGTGCTGAGTTCTACGTCATGGAGCGCATCGAAGGCATTATTCTGCGCGCCGAATTACCCGATGATCTAGGCCTGGATGAAACCAGAACTCGTGAACTGTGCAAAAGCTTTATCGATAAATTCGTCGATCTGCACACTCTCGATTACGCTGCCTGCGGGCTGGCCGATCTGGGCAAGCCCGAGGGCTATGTAAAACGCCAGATCGAAGGCTGGATCGACCGCTATCAGAAAGCCTCCACGCCCGATGCACCTGATTGGCAGACGGTGATGAACTGGCTACGCGAGAAAATGCCTGCAGATCACTCCAAGCCAGGCCTCGTGCATAACGACTATCGATTCGACAATGTGATTCTTGATCCCAAGAACCCGATGGAAATCATCGGCGTGCTGGATTGGGAAATGACCACTATTGGCGATCCACTGATGGACCTCGGCAATACGCTCGCCTACTGGATTCAGGCAGACGATCCTCAAGCGATTCAATTGATGCGCCGCCAACCAAGCCATGCGCCTGGCATGCTTACCCGCCAGGAATTTGCAGATTACTATGCAGAAAAGGCTGGCATCGAGATCCCGAATCTCGACTACTACTACACCTATGGCCTGTTTCGCCTGGCCGGCATCATGCAACAAATCTATTATCGCTTTTATCACGGCCAGACTCAGGATAAGCGCTTCGGCAGCTTTATTCATATGAACACACTGCTCGAGCAGACAAGCCTCAAAGTGATTGGCCAATCCGCTCTCTAACCCATTGAAGAGGACAACAACATGCAAAAGACTCAATTGTTTGATCTGGACGGAAAGGTAGCACTAGTCACCGGCGCCAGCCGTGGCATCGGGGAATCAATCGCCCGCCTCCTGGCCCAACAGGGTGCCCATGTTATTGTTACCAGTCGCAAGATCGAGGGCTGTCAGGAAGTTGCTGATTCGATTATCGCCACGGGCGGCAAAGCAACGGCCATGGCTTGTCATATCGGTGAAATGGCGCAAATCAGCGCCGCCGTTGACAAAATCCGCAGTGACTTCGGCAAGCTGGACATTCTGGTCAATAATGCGGCCACCAACCCCTACTTTGGCAATGTGCTGGACACTGACCTGTCTGCGTTCCAAAAGACTGTGGATGTAAACATCCGTGGTTACTTCTTCATGTCTGTGGAAGCCGGCAAGTTGATGCGCGAAAACGGCGGCGGTGCGATTCTCAACGTAGCATCAGTAAACGGTATGGTTCCTGGACAGATGCAAGGAATCTACTCGATCACTAAAGCCGCGGTAATCAACATGACCAAGGTGTTTGCAAAGGAGTGCGCGCAGTTTGGCATCCGTTGCAACGCGCTGCTACCGGGCCTGACCGATACCAAATTTGCTTCGGCATTGACCACCAACGACACTATCCTGAAGACGGCGCTGCAGAGCATCCCACTGCGTCGTGCGGCTGATCCGAGCGAAATGGCCGGTACCGTGCTGTATCTGGTTAGCGAAGCGTCGAGCTACACCACAGGTGCAGCCATCAACGTGGACGGCGGCATGCTCGCCTGATAAATAGCCCGGTCCGACATTCGTCAGACCGGGCGTTCTTTACTCCGAACGCTGCATCGCGTTCATCGCCTGTCGATTCATCGGCACTGGCGTCAAGCCTGTTTCACCAATCTCGATTCCAAACCGGGCACCTTCTGCGATCGGCATGAATCGAAGTAAGAATGCATCGGCCTCCAGAATAGCCCCACCCTCCAGACGATCAAGCCAACGCCAAGCATCGCGCCATGCGGGGGTTTGGTGTAATACGCCTCTCTGCTCGTCGGACAAAAGTCCCCGCTGTTGCTCCAGCGTCAGATAGCGCCCAGTGAGTCGATGCAGTCGATAGCCATCCCTCAGCCCAACCGCCAACCCAATACCCTGCCAGCGCAGGACTTGAGCGTCGAGCTGCCACAGATCGCCTTTCAGCGGAATCGACTGAGGCTCAGCACCCGCCGTATAAATAACCTCATACTGCTGGGGCCCTAGCTTGCGGAACTCAAGAGTAGCGACATTGGCGCCCGTCTCCAGCACCTTGAACTGTTGCAGCTCCCAGGCGGATATCGTTAATCCTGCGGCAAAAAACACGGCCAACAACAAGAGATTGCCTTTCAACCAGGGCAATAGCCAGGACAGTCGCCAGCCGGCACGGAGCACGGTCAGCAGGATCAGTGCAACAACGACCAGCACTAAGCCGGCAAGACCGTAATATTGCATGGTATCTCCTGTAGGTTATCAGGCAGGGACAGACGGGAGTGGATGACCGCCAAGACGGGCGAGATGGCAATCAATCAGCCAGCGCGAGATAGTGCCTTGAGGTGGAATGCCAGGCAATTGATCGACCGGCCACCAGTCAGCCTCCTCAATCTCGCCAGGTTGCGGAACTATGTCACCGCTCACATAGCGCGCATGGAAACCCATCATCAACGAGTTGGGGAATGGCCAATTTTGACTACCCAAGTATTCCAGTTGGTCCACCTCCAGACCTACCTCCTCCATCACCTCACGATGCAGGCATTCTTCGACAGATTCACCTGGCTCGATAAAACCGGCCAGAGTGCTGAAGAAGCCCGAACGGAAATGCGGGGCACGTGCCAGCAGGACCTCGTTGCCCCGGGTTATGAGCACGATAATGCAAGGCGCAAGCTTGGGATATTGGCGTAGATCGCACTCAGCACATTCCATCGCACGTTCCTCGCCCCGCGGCTGCATGGGAGCAGAGCAGCGACCACAGAAGCGATGACTGTCGTACCAAGCATCGAGCTGTTGGGCCAGACCGAGCAACCGAAAAAGGTCATCATCAATTTGACCTATCAAACCCCTGAGGGGATGCCAGGTAAGCCCGGGTAAAGATGCTGTATCGCTTAAACGCAAGAGGTGACAGGGCTTTTCATCCAGGTGTCCAAGTAGCAACTGATGTTCTACATTCCCCAGAAAACGAACGGTGTCGGGCTCATGCAGAAAGCGGCCCTGCAGCATGCCGAACTGCTCTTCCTGGTAGATGACTACCCAGTCCTTATCTTCGATTCGCGCGGTACGCGTAGCCGGAACAAAACGTCTATTGCTTGTACTCATTAAACGCCTACCACCTGGTAACCGAGTTGGGCCAGACTTTCTTCGGCCAGCTTCAATACATCAACGTTCGCCACAGCAGAGCGCTCGGCTGACTCAAGATAGAACTCAATCCCGGTCAACGCATCTGCAAGCACTTCAAGCTGTTGCGCCTCCGGCGGCGTTTGACGCTCGAGCATGTTTTCCTGAATAAACCGGGCGGACTGCTGAATAATATGCCCAGCGCGGGTCATACCAAGGAAGATAAGACCGCCACGGACTGTCTCCAGCGTCGAGGGCACGTTCATCAGGTGCATGATGTCGCTCCCTGACTCCATGTAAGCGGTAATGGCGCGCTTGGCCAGCGAAAGACCAGCCTGCGACTCTTCGATCAACACGATCCGGGCTTCCTTGAGCTCGACCGGCTCGTTACTGTCAACTGGTCCCGCGCCCGGAACAGGCCCTACATCGCTGCCCTTCTCGTCCAACCGATTAACGGCAGTTTCTGCCTGCAGTACGGCGTCGGCGATCTTTTCTAGCAAAGGCATGTCGTTCGCTTTCCAGTACCTCAGCTGTCCCGCCGCCTCTTCAATGGCGCCGGCAACCGTATTCAGTTCGAGCATGGCCAGAGTTTTCCATAGCCGCTCGAGCGCAGCGGCAAGGGTAGCCAACGATTGCTCGGCGTCTCCCGCGTTACGTGCAAGCAGATCCAGCAGATCCTTGATCGCCGTTATTTCCTCTCGCAAGGCCTCGGCCACCGAGCGCATGACATCCACACCCGGCCCGCGCAAACGCAGGAAGGCCGCCTGCAATTCAATTTCGGTATAACCCGGATCGGGAAGGTTGAAAGCGCTTTTGACCTGAATGCACCGCTCGCAGGTATCGTCGGCCAGAGCGCTCAGATAAACAAATTCTCGGAGCAGTTGCGGATGCGATCGGGGAGATTCATTCTGGTCGCGCACGTCAGACTGCTTGATGACCCGATCGAGCTGGGCGAATAATTTCTTGCGCGCGGGTGTGAGCTGCAAGGGTGTCCGTTCCAAGGCCTCCAGCGCTGCCGCGGCTGCCCAACATAACGTAGCCGCCTGGGCATCCAGATGCGTCTCCCAGCGCTGCAGCGCGCGCAGCATTAGTGGCGCAGATCCGGCAAACCCATCACCCCGAATAATACCCAACAGGCCAAGCTGATACATTTGACGCAGCCGGTTGAACGTACGTTTATCCAGCGGCTCAGCAACTGAACCGTTGGAACGTAAATCAAGCGGCAGCTCCGTGGCATTCAAGGCGTAGAAATGACTTTCCGGATAGGGGGCTGCTTCGGCGCGATGGGAGCGCAATTGATTAATCGCTGGCAACAGCAATTCGGGACGCTCGAAACCCTGATGCCGACACTGCTGCAGATAACGCTCCAGCAGGAACAGTCCATCGCACAAGGCTGACAGGGGCTCGTTGCGGTCAGTCCCATCGTGTTCCGGAATATCCGTCGCCAACTCCATCATTTCAGTCAGCAACAGTGCTGCGCCGCGCAGCTCGATCAGCGTCAAGGTGCCACGGAGCTGGTGAAGTCCTTCGATTGCCTGTTGCAGCAGGGTACCGTTGTGCCGATCTTCGAGGAACTGCTGCAACAAATCTTCCACTTCACCCATGCTGGCGAAGAGTTCTTCCCTGATAAGATCCAGTGATGTGGCGCCCGTTAGCATCGCGTTTTCTCCTCACTTCCCTGCCGTCAGCGTGACGCGCTATCAATCGGCGTATTCAGCAACTTTCTTGGCCATATGCGCTGTCATTGCCAGCTTTAGATCTTCGGACTGGAGCATTGCCGCATTCCAGGTAGCAATGTAATTAAGACCGTCCTCGACACTGTGATCACGACTATAGCGAATCATTTCCTTGGTACCACGAATAGCCAGGGGTGATTTACTGGCTATATCACGGGCAATGCCCATTACCGAGCTCAACAACGCGCCATGGTCTGCGTGAGTTCGATTGACCAAACCCATCGCTGCCGCTTCCTTGCCGTCGAAAGAGCGCCCTGTATATGCGAGCTCACGCATCATGCCATCACCGATAAGGTGCGGCAATCTCTGCAATGTGCCGACATCCGCCGCCATTCCCATATCGATTTCCTTGATCGAAAAATGGGCATCGGCAGTCGAATAACGCATGTCGCAGGCCGTAATCAAATCGATAGCCCCACCAATACAGTAGCCGTGAATGGCGGCAATCACTGGCTTACGGCACTGATCTACTGCGTTAAATGATCTCTGCAGGCGCAGCACATTGCGGCGAATGATATCCGCATTACGGCCGATATCCGAACCCATGCCGCTCGCAGCTTGAGCCAGCATCATCAAGTCGATACCGGCTGAAAAATGTTGTCCGGCACCCGAGATGATCACCACACGCACGCTGTCAGTCTGATCTATCCAGTCAAAAGCGGCGATGATCTCTTCCCAGAACTTGACGTTCATCGCATTGATCTTTTCCGGACGATTGATCTTGACGTGGGCGACGCTGTCCAGCTGTTCTACCAGCAGCGTTTGATACTCGGGCATGGATATGTACTCCAACAATAGTATTGCGGATCGGGAATAACGCCTATTGACTCAAGATTGTTACAAAAGACCGAATATAACAAGTATAGGGATCAATGGCATAGGGAATGCTGTTGGCTAACGAGGTTACCACCTGACCGACCTCACCGCCTGCTGTATGATCGCAAGCGGAAAATCCGCAGCTGAGCGCCGCCGGAGCGGCGAAAACCCTGAACGCTGGCGTCACAAGATCGAGGAACACTCTGAATGCCGTCTTGGCAGGCTAGTCAAGACAGCATTCAGAGCACTCTTCCCCTCCCCTATAACAGGATTTCCCAATGACCACCTCCGTGTTGCCCGCACTGGCAAACAACTTCCTGGGGCAAGCCCCCGGGTGGTACAAGCGTACTATCGTCGCCTTTCTGCTGCTGAACCCGCTGCTCCTGTGGCTGGCCGGCCCTTACATAACAGGCTGGATTCTGGTCATTGAGTTTATTTTTACCCTGGCAATGGCCTTAAAATGCTACCCGCTGCTACCCGGCGGCTTGTTGGCAATACAAGCATTATTGATAGGAATGACCTCGCCGGAGGCACTATATGCGGAAGTATTGACTAACTTTCCGGTCATTCTGTTGCTGATCTTCATGGTTGCCGGCATCTATTTCATGAAAGAGCTGCTGCTAGTTACCTTTACTCAATTGATACTAGGAATACGATCTAAATCCCTGATGGGTTTGTCTTTTTGCCTGGTGGCCGCCGTTCTGTCAGCATTCCTTGATGCGCTCACAGTGACCGCCGTCATCATCAGTGTTGCGGTGGGCTTTTACGGTGTTTATCACAAGGTGGCATCAGCCAGTTCAAGCCAGGAGGGCACTGGGGCTTCCAACTCTGAAGAAAATGAACCCTTGCACCGCGAACATCTCGAAGAGTTCCGGGCCTTTCTGCGCAGCTTACTGATGCACGGTGCAGTCGGCACGGCACTTGGGGGTGTCTGCACCATGGTAGGCGAGCCACAAAACCTGTTGATTGCCCGCGTCGCAGGGTGGGACTTTGTGGAATTCTTTATGCTTATGGCGCCCGTCAGTATGCCCGTACTCGCGGCGGGACTGGCCACCTGTCTGCTCCTGGAAAAGACTGGCTGGTTTGGCTACGGAGCCCGCCTGCCAAGGCCGGTACGACGAGTGCTTGAAGACTTTGCCCGGGAAGAAAAAGCCAAGCGAATGATGCCACAAAAAGTAGCGCTGGCTGTGCAGGCGCTAGCGGCGGTTTTACTTGTAGCGGGTCTTGCACTGCACGTTGCCGAAGTTGGTTTCATTGGTTTGATGGTCATCATCTTGATCGCATCATTCAACGGCATCATCGACGAACACCAGATAGGCAAGGCTTTTCAGGAAGCACTCCCCTTTACCTCCTTATTGGTCGTGTTTTTCGCCATCGTCGCGGTCATTCATGAACAACACCTGTTCAGTCCGATCATTCATGCGGTACTGGCGATGCCTCCAGAGTCGCAACCAAGCATGTTCTTTATCGCTAACGGATTACTCTCGATGATCAGCGACAACGTGTTCGTCGCCACCGTCTATATCAGCGAAATCAAGCAGAGTCTTGAAAGTGGTGCGATCAGTCGTGAGCAGTTCGAACGCCTGGCCGTTGCAATCAACACGGGTACCAACCTACCGAGCGTTGCAACGCCTAACGGACAGGCGGCGTTTCTGTTCTTGCTAACCTCGGCTGTCGCACCACTGGTACGGCTGTCTTACGGGCGAATGGTATACATGGCCTTGCCCTATACCCTGGTGCTAGGTGGCGTCGGTCTGCTGGCCGTCAATCTTTGGATCTGAATGCAACTGACCGGTCATTCGACCGGTCGTCCCTCCCACAAAGCGAATCCGGCGGCTTTCTTGATCGCTGCGAGTCGTTCGGTATGGGCTTGCAATTCTGCGTCGCTGGCAACCACCACGCGCAACGCTGGACGACTGGCCGGATCGAGTCGCCGAATGGCGCTAACGCCATTGCTGTTCTGCTCCTGATCACCCGTGCCCTGGCCTGCAAGGGACAGCGCAGTCTGGCCGCCGGTCATGATCAGGTAAACGTCAGCCAGTATCTCCGCATCCAGCAATGCACCGTGCAAGTCGCGCTGAGAGTTATCTACCATGTAGCGCTTGCACAGCGCGTCTAAACTGTTGCGCTGCCCGGGATGCTTTTCCCGTGCCATTTTCAGGGTATCAACCACCCCGCAGTGATCGGCCATGCACCCATGGGGGGATGCCATAAGTTGCAGTTCGGTGTCCAGAAAGCCGATGTCGAACGGGGCATTATGGATGACCAGCCGGGCATCCTTAACGAACTGCATGAACCCTTCAACCACGTCAGCGAACAGGGGTTTGTCAGCAAGAAAGGCGTCGGTTATGCCGTGCACTGCCAGCGCTCCCTCCTCGACCTCGCGCTGGGGATTGATGTAGACATGATAGTGGCGACCGGTCAGACGACGATCGATCAGCTCCACACAGCCAATTTCGATAATACGGTGTCCGCTGCGTGGATCGATACCCGTCGTTTCGGTGTCGAGAATGACTTCACGCATGAGTATTACCCCTATTGCTCAGCACTTGCTGTACGCCCATGTTGGCGAGGTCGTCAGCAATCTCATTTTCGCGATGACCACTGTGACCCTTAACCCAACGCCATTCGACCTCGTGCTGATTAACCTGTTCGTCGAGCAATTGCCATAGATCAGCGTTCTTCACCGGCTGCCGGCTGGCGGTTTTCCAACCACGCTTTTTCCAGTTAGGCATCCACTCACCAATACCTTTCATCACGTACTCCGAATCGGTGGTCAGGATCACTTTTGCCGTACGCTTTAACGCTCGCAACCCCATGATCGCAGCCATCAACTCCATGCGATTGTTGGTAGTAAGCAGCTCACCGCCATGCAAGGACTTCTCGTTTTCGCCAAGGCGTATCAACACGCCCCAGCCTCCGGGCCCGGGATTACCCTTGCAGGCGCCGTCGGTAAATATCTCAATGGTGTGGGTCATTTCGTGTTCCGTTTATGCGTTCGTCTGCTGCCAGCAGCCAGCGGTGGCGATGCCAACGCAGGAAAAGCTCTGACGCTTTGTTTGCGCGGCGCGGCACCCAGCATCTGTCGGCGGGCTATCAAGCAATAGAACCCACCACAGGGCAGTCCGTGACGAGCAGCCCATTGCTCAATGCGTGACAGGCGGTCAAGGCCTCGCTGGGTTTTCAGCGGCGGACGATAGCATCCATCAATACGTTTCTCTACTGCGAAACCCAGCACCTCGAGCCAGTCAGACAGCCGAGCGGGACTAACGAATCCTGCTTCACTGAGCCAGCTGCGACCAGCAAAGTGATTCCAGCCCCAGCTGCTCCATGGGTTGAATCCGAAAACCAGTATATGTCCGCCCGCACGTACGGCCTGCCCAGCTTCACGCAAGAGGGTTCTGGGTGCCAAACAAAAATCCAGACCATGATGCAACAGGACGACGTCGAGGGACTGGGGAGCGAAGGGCCATTGGCTTTCATCGAGAGGCATTGTCGGCGGATCGCCGATCAAGTCAAAATGCCACCGATTTTGCAGCATCGACTGACTACCGTCCATCAGCTCAGGTGCCAGTCCATACTGCACCATGTGCTGGCCAAAACAGCGCTCCAGAACTTCCTGCGCAACCAACCGCTGTTGACCCAGAAGCATCTGGCCTGCGGGCGTCTCTAGCCAGTGGCGCGCTTCACGCATCAAACGCACGAGATCTGCCTGGCTTATGGAGCCTGCGCTGGCGTCATTGTGTATATCCACCATTGCCTCGCTGGCTGGATGATCGTTAAGTTTCGCTAACTGCGTTCAAGCCTGCTTTATATTGATGCACCTAGTCCTATAAGATAAGGACTCATTCTGTTGAAGGCATCAGCTATATGCTCGAATTCATAGCATTACCGGCTTTTCAGGATAACTATATATGGCTAATCCTGGATTCCAAGCGGCAAGAGGCTGCGGTAGTGGATCCAGGTGATGCCCTACCGGTCATCGCCTGGCTGGGCCGGCACCCGGAATACCAGCTGCGGCACATACTCGTTACCCACCACCACCGCGATCATACCGGAGGTCTGGCGACGCTCAAGGCAGCTACCGACTGCCGGATCTGGGGGCCTGCCCACGGGTCAATTGCCAGTCTCGATCGACGCCTCAACGATGACGACGAAATCACCGTTCTGGGCAAGACATTACAGGTGATAGCGGTACCCGGCCACACCCTTGATCATATTGCTTTCTACTGCGATGACCACGAAGACTCCTGGCTGCTGAGCGGCGACACTCTGTTCGCCGGGGGATGTGGTCGGCTATTTGAGGGAACTGCCGTGCAGATGCATGCGTCACTGGAGCGGTTAAAAGCCCTACCCGATTCCACCCGTGTGTACTGTGCCCATGAATACACCCAGGCCAATCTGAGATTCGCCCGCGCAGTCGAGCCCGCCAACAACGATATCAAAGTACGCATGGAGGTGGTTGACGACCTAAGGTCGGCGGGCAGAATTACCCTGCCCAGCAGCATAGGGCTGGAGAAGCGCACCAACCCGTTCATGCGTGCACAGGAGCCAGATGTGGTCGCAGCTGCCGCTCAGCGACAAGATGCATCGGTCAACCCGGGCGCCGAGACCTTGGCCGTGATACGGGCATGGAAAGACCAGTTCTGAATGACACGCCGAATGTTTCCTTGACCCTCCGAGGTTGAGTTTCTAAACTCGGTCAAATTTTTCCGGAACTGCCAATGCCTTTTTCTATCTCAAACACGCTTATTACCAGTAAGGCCCTGCTCCTTGTTGCAGGGTTCGCATTTATCGCTGGCTGCCAAACATCGCCGTCGCAACAGGCGCACAGGGGTGATACCGGCAGCGAAAACCGTCCTGAGCAAACAACATACGAGCGAAACCGCGGTATTACATTACTGAAAAACGCAAAGGGTTCTCGCTCTGAAGTAGAGACAATCACTGCCCGCACTTTGTGGGGCAGAATCCGCCAAGGTTTTTTACTGGAACCAACGTCGATCGACAACCCCCGTATTGACCGGCAGCTACGCGTTTTTTCCAACCAGCCTCGCTATTTCGAATTGACCAGCAAACGTTCTGAGCGTTATCTGCACTACGTTGTAGAGCAACTTGACGCGCGGGAAATGCCACTGGAGCTGGCCCTATTGCCCTTTGTAGAAAGCGGCTACAACCCTATGGCACTGTCACGCTCACAAGCAGCGGGGATCTGGCAGTTTATTCCGTCAACCGGCAAGGTGTTTTCCCTCCGTCAGGACTCCTGGTATGACGGCCGGCGCGACATTACGGCGTCGACTCAGGCTGCCCTGGATTACCTGACAAAGCTCAATCAGATGTTCGACGGCGACTGGTTGCTCGCGATGGCCGCGTATAATTGCGGTGAAGGTTGTGTTGGCAGGGCGATTGAAGCGAATCGTGCGCGCGGCTTGCCTACAGACTACTGGAGCTTGCGCTTACCTCAGGAGACGATGAATTACGTGCCCAAGCTGCTGGCTTTATCTCAAATCATTGACAGTCCACAACTGCATGGAACTGTGTTGCCAGAGCTCGCTGACTCGCCCTATTTCGCCGCAGTCACTATCGATCGTCAATTGGATATGCACAAGGCCGCTGAACTGGCGGACATGACAACAGACGACTTCATCAAGCTGAATCCTGCGTTCAAACAACGGGTGACCGCGCCGGGCGCCTTTCAACTGCTGGTCCCTATTGATCGATTGGAACAATTCAGCACAGCCCTTGCCGAGCTCCCGGATGACCAGCACGTTAGCTATACCCGTTATCAGGTACGTTCCGGAGACAATCTGTCGCAAATCGCCAGTCGTCATCAGGTTAATGTTTCCGCACTACGAGAAATCAACGAGCTCGACAGCAATTTCTTACGGGTAGGTCAGGAACTGATGTTGCCGTATTCGGCTCAAACACCCTTGTCAGCGCCGCGAGCCACTCCATCCGCCATAGCTACCAGCTACCAGGTTCGATCCGGCGACAATCTCTGGGAAATCGCCCGCAAGCACGACATCAGCGTGGCCTCATTGAAGCAGCGAAATCTGCTCGATACGCACGCTTTACAGGTTGGCCAAACGCTGAAGATCCCTGGGCAGAGCACTGCTGAGCGCACCGCCATTGCTTCAGAAAAGGCGACGGTCTATACCGTTAAGCCGGGTGATTCGCTGTACAGTATCGCTCGTGAGTTCAATATTGCAGTCGACCGCATACGCGAACACAATCGCGTGGGTACACATCTGCAGCCGGGGCAACAATTGACTCTCAAATTCCCCTGAACCGCATTGCACCAAACCACCATTTCCCAGTATCCACGCGCACCGTGGACGCAAGGAGAGTTGTAAAACAGATCATGCGCTCCGCGATCCTGCTTTTATTGATTATGATCTGCTTTGACGCCACAGCCGGCGTCTATCGTCAGCATGCCTATTCGCTTTACGGTCAACCGCGCTATGCCGAGAATTTCGAGCACCTGGAGTATGTGAACCCCAATGCGCCCAAGGGGGGCATCCTGCGCGTTATGGGATCAGGCACATTTGATACCGTCAATCCGTATACCCTCAAAGGCACAAGCCCGGTAAACACGGGCAACTTCGCGCATTACGGCATCACTGAACTCAACGAAACACTGATGGTCGGCACAGGGCTGTATGACCCCTCTGGAGATGAGCCCTACTCGGCCTACGGTCTGATAGCCCAGAGTCTGGAATTTGCCGATGACCGCAGCTGGGTCGTTTTTAACCTGCACAAGAAAGCTCGTTTTCATGACGGCCGTCCTATCACTGCCAGGGATGTAGCGTTCAGCTATCGCACACTGCGCGAGCAAGGCCATCCCAATTACCGATCTATGCTGCAGGAAGTCGAACGGGTCGATATTTTGGGTGATAAACGCATCCGTTTCGTCTTCAGTCGTAGCGACAACCCACTGCTGATTCTTCGTCTGGGCGAACTGCCAGTGCTGCCCCAGCACTACTGGCAGGGCCGCGAATTTGCTCAGACCAGCTTCGAGCCTGGTCTCAATAGCGGCCCATACCGTATTGTTTCAGTTGAGCCGGGCCGGCGCATGGCCTTTGAGCGGGTAGCCGACTACTGGGGACAAGACCTGCCTATCAACCGCGGCAAATATAATTTTGACCGCATGGAGGTTGAATTCTATCGGGATAACAACGTCGCTTTTGAGGCGTTCAAAGCGGGTGAGTTCGACATTTACTTCGATCACAAGGCCAGCAACTGGGCCAATGCCTACGACTTTCCCGCAGTACGCGACGGCGCCGTGCTCAAACGGGCGATTCCCCACTCGATCCCTAGCGCCACCCAAGCACTGTTTTTCAATAGTCGCCGAAGCCCTTTCGACCAACGCGGGGTACGCAAGGCACTGGGTATGCTGTTTGACTTCGAGTGGTCCAATCGTGTTCTCTTCTACGACGCCTATCGGCGTTCACTGAGTTATTATCCCAATAGTCCCTTCAGCGCTACAAGGCTGCCGGCCGGGCAAGAGTTTCTCTATCTGCAGCCGCACCGCGACAAACTGGCGCCGGCGTTGTTCGTCGAGCCATTCCGTCTGCCCGTCACCCGCGGCAAGGGCATACCTCGCAACGCACTGCGCGAAGCCGTCCAGCTGCTCGACAATGCAGGCTGGACCCTGCACAACGGGCGACTTGAGAATGCCGATGGCAAGCAATTGATCTTCGAGGTGCTGCTGGTCAATCCCAGTCTGGAACGCATTATGCAGCCCTATCGTTCCAACCTTGCCCGGCTCGGCATCGACATGCGCATTCGTACGGTCGATCGCGCCCAGTACAAGGCCCGTCTTGACCAGTTTGACTATGACATGATCCTCGCCACCCTACCCCAGGGACTCTCTCCCGGCCTGGAACAGCACGGCTATTTCCATTCAAGTCAGCGCGATGTCAAAGGCGGCCGTAATTACGCTGGCATTGCTAACCCGGTAGTTGACGATCTGGTCGAACACCTGCTCGCAGCAACCAATCGCAATGAACAAATTGCTGCGGCCAAGGCGCTGGATCGTGTGCTACTTTGGGAACACTATACAATCCCGAACTGGTATATTGACTACCATCGTATAGCCCATCGCGCCTGGCTGAAATCACCCGAGGCACCGCCCTTTTCGCTCGCTATCCGCAGCTGGTGGATGGACCCGGACTCGCAATAGAACAACAAGGTTATCTGATGCCTTCAATAATAAAGCTACTTTGCGGATGCACCCTGCTGACTTTGGCTGCTGTGACAGCTGTCGCTGCACCAGGAACACATGCACTGACCTTGTACGGCGAGCCACCCGCCTATGCTGAAGATTTCAGTCATTTTGCTTATGTCAATCCGCACGCGCCAAAAGGGGGAACATTACGCTTATCCGGATTTGGTAGTTTCGACTCACTGAACGGATTCATCAGTAGAGGTGCGAGCGCCGACCAGTTATCGCTCATTTACGACACCCTTACCTTCCACGCTCTTGATGAACCCTTTACCGAGTACGGACTGGTAGCCGAACGCATCGAGCGGGCTGACGACAACACCTGGGTACGCTTTCACCTGCGGCCCGAGGCCCGTTTTCATGATGGCTCTCCCATAACCGCAGCTGACGTAGTCTTCACGTTCAACACCCTGGTCGAGCAAGGTGCTCCCTTCTACAAGGCCTATTATGGAGGCGTAAAGGAAGTCGTCGCAGATGACGAACGGAGCGTCACCTTTCATTTCCATAATGGTAATAATCGCGAGCTGGCTCTGGTACTCGGTCAGCTACCCGTTCTGCCCGCGCATTACTGGGCAGACAAGGATTTTGGTAAAACAACCCTTCAGCCGCCGTTAGGCAGCGGACCCTACAAGATCCTCAACGTTAACAGCGGCCGCAACATCAGCTACGAGCGCGTAAAAGACTACTGGGCAGCGGACTTGCCGGTGCAGCGCGGTTTTTATAATTTTGACCGTATCGTCATCGACTATTACCGCGACACCGGCGTTGCACTGGAGGCTTTCAAAGCAGGTCAGTTCGATCTCAATCAGGAGGTAAGTGCAAAGAACTGGGCGACAGGATACGACAGCCCCCCCCTACGCGAAGGCGCGATCGTCAAGGAAGAGATACCCAATCTCAACGTTCAAGGTATGCAGGGATTTATCTTCAACTTGCGCAGACCGGTATTTCAGGATGTGCGGGTACGCAAGGCGATCAGCCTGCTGTTCGACTTTGAATGGTCCAACTCAGCCCTCTTCCACAATGCTTACACGCGCAGCGTCAGTTATTTTGATAACTCCGAGCTGGGTGCCAGCGGCTTGCCTGACGCAGACGAGCTCGCATTACTCGAGCCCTTGCGCGAGAACCTGCCTGCCGAAGCATTCGGCGAGGCATACACTCCGCCAGAGACCGACGGCTCGGGCATCATCCGTGAACAGATGCGTGAAGCCTACGCCCTCCTGCAGGACGCCGGCTGGAATATCGTTGAAGACCGCCTGGTGAACGCTCAAGGCGAGCATCTGAGCTTCGAGTTCCTTATTGCCCAGGCGGATTTCGAGCGTGTTCTGCTGCCTTTCAAGCGCAACCTGGCATCCCTTGGGATAGAGTTAGTACTGCGACGCGTGGATGTATCGCAATATATCAACCGTCTGCGCTCCCGCGATTTCGATATGGTGGTCAGCGGTTACGGCCAGTCAAACTCCCCAGGAAACGAACAACGGGAATATTGGCATTCTTCCAGCGCAGACAACCCTGGCAGCAGAAATCTGATGGGGCTGCAGAACCCGGCTGTGGATGCCCTTGTCGAAGGATTGATCCGCGCCGACTCCAGAGAATCGCTGATTACCCACACCCGTGCGCTGGACAGAGCGCTGCTGGCAGGTCATTACCTGGTCCCCAATTTCCATACCAAAGCCTACAGGGTGGCGCACTGGAATAAATTCAGTCGCCCGGAGATCTCGCCGCGGTATGACCTGGGTTTATATACCTGGTGGGTAGACGCCAACAAAGCCGCTGCACTGAAAGGCATATCCGTTCCCATTACAGTCCAGGAAGACTAAGCATGCTGGCTTACATTGTCCGCCGACTATTGCTAATCATTCCGACGCTGTTCGGCATTTTGCTGATTAACTTTCTGATCATCCAGGCCGCCCCCGGGGGCCCGGTAGAGCAGATGATTGCCAATCTAGAAGGCTTTGAAGGCGCCACCAGCCGCATCTCCGGCAGCATGCAAGGTGAGGTGGCAAGTGGTAGCAGCTATCGCGGCGCCCAAGGCCTGGATCCGGACATTATTGCCGAAATCGAACGCATGTACGGCTTTGACAAGCCAGCGCCGGAGCGTTTCTGGCTGATGATCAAGGGGTATGCCACCCTTGATTTTGGCGACAGCTTCTTTCGCGACGCCAGCGTGATCGACCTGATCATCGAGAAGATGCCCGTCTCCATCTCTCTGGGGCTCTGGACCACTCTGATCACCTATTTGATCTCGATACCCATGGGCATTCGCAAGGCGGTTCGACATGGCTCTACCTTTGACATATGGACCAGTTCGCTGATTATCGTCGGTTACGCAATACCTGGATTTTTGCTGGCCATCATGCTGATAGTGATATTTGCCGGTGGCAGCTATTTCGACTGGTTCCCACTGCGCGGCCTGACTTCCAACAACTGGGAAGAGCTAAGCGCCTGGGAGCAGATCAAAGATTACGCATGGCACCTGGTCCTACCCATTACGGCAATGGTGATTGGCAGTTTTGCCACTCTAACAATGCTGACCAAGAACTGCTTTCTCGATGAGATCGGTAAGCAGTATGTGGTCACCGCCAAGGCCAAGGGCCTGTCAGCTGGTCGGGTGCTCTACGGTCATGTATTTCGCAACGCCATGCTGCTGATCATTGCCGGCTTTCCCTCGGCGCTAATCAGTGTGTTCTTTACCGGCGCACTGCTGGTAGAGGTCATCTTTTCCCTCGACGGCCTCGGTCTCCTGGGCTTTGAGGCGGCAATCAACCGCGATTACCCCGTCATGTTTGGTACCCTCTTCATATTTACGCTGCTTGGCTTGGTGGTAAAACTGATCGGTGATATCACCTATACCTTGGTCGATCCGCGCATCGACTTCGAAAGCAGGGAGGGTTGAGCATGGCTTTCGGATTGTCGCTCTCCCCACTCAACCGACGCCGATTCGGTCTGTTCAAGGCTAATCGCCGCGGCTGGTGGTCGCTACACATATTTCTGGTACTGTTTGTACTGAGCCTGGGTGCCGAGCTCATCTCTAACGACAAGCCTCTGCTCGTCAGTTATCAGGACGCGCTCTATATCCCGGTGCTCAATCGTTATGCCGAGACGGAATTTGGAGGCGAATTTCCGATCACCGCCGACTACCGCAGCCCCTACATCCGTAACCTGATAGAAGAAGAAGGTGACGGCTGGATGCTCTGGCCGCCCATCCCATTCAGCTACGATACCATCAACTATGATCTTCAGGTACCGGCCCCAGCGCCGCCCTCATGGGATAACTGGCTGGGCACCGACGATCAGGCACGGGACGTGGCTGCACGGGTGATATACGGCTTTCGCATCTCGGTGCTCTTTGCGCTGACGCTGACTATTTTCAGCTCAATTATCGGCGTCGTCGTGGGCGCGATTCAGGGTTTCTATGGTGGCCGAGTGGATCTTGTTGGCCAACGTTTCATCGAGGTGTGGTCCGGACTGCCCGTTCTGTACCTGCTGATTATCCTGGCCAGCTTCGTACAACCAAACTTCTGGTGGTTGCTGGGGATCATGCTACTGTTTTCCTGGATGGCACTGGTTGACGTTGTACGTGCCGAGTTCCTCCGCGGACGCAATCTGGAGTACGTGCGTGCCGCCCGGGCTTTGGGTGCAAGCAACCGCATCATCATGTTCCGGCATATTCTGCCCAATGCGATGGTCGCAACCCTGACTTTTTTCCCGTTTATTCTCACCGGCGGCGTTATTACCTTAACGTCTCTGGACTTTCTGGGCTTCGGCCTGCCAGCCGGCTCGCCGTCACTAGGCGAGCTCATAGCCCAAGGCAAGGCGAACCTTCAGGCACCCTGGCTAGGCATAACAGCCTTTGTGGTGCTATCTCTAATGCTAAGCCTGCTGGTATTTATCGGCGAGGCCTTGCGCGATGCCTTCGACCCCAGGAAATGACATGTCAGATCAGCCATTGATTCGGATCGAAAATCTCAGTGTCGCTTTTGCCAGTGAACATGAGCAGGTGATGGCCGTGCGTGATGTCAGCTTTGACATTCGCCCCGGCGAAACCCTCGCTCTAGTGGGCGAAAGCGGCTCAGGCAAGTCCGTCACAGCTCACTCTATTCTGCGCCTGCTGCCCTACCCCCAGGCACATCATCCCAGCGGCCGGATACTTTACAAGGGCGAAGACCTTCTACAGGCCAGTGAGAAGCGGCTGCGTCAGGTACGCGGCAATCGCATCTCGATGATCTTTCAGGAGCCCATGAGCTCACTGAACCCCCTACACACGGTTGAGCGGCAAATAAACGAAGTACTGGTGCTGCATAAAGGGCTGAATAAACCCGCTGCGCGCGCTCGCACCCTTGAGCTACTTGACTTAGTGGGTATTCCTAACCCTGTCAGCCGGCTAGGTGCCTACCCACACGAACTGTCCGGTGGTCAACGTCAACGCGTGATGATTGCAATGGCTCTGGCCAACGAGCCGGAGCTGCTGATAGCCGACGAACCCACCACCGCGCTGGATGTCACCGTCCAGCTGAAAATACTCGAGCTGCTCAAATCGCTACAGCAAAAACTCGGCATGGCGCTTTTACTTATTAGCCACGATCTGAACCTAGTGCGCAGAATTGCCCACCGGGTATGTGTCATGTATCAGGGTTGCGTCGTCGAAGAAAATGAATGCGCAAGACTCTTCGCCGACCCGCGGCATGAGTACACCCAGCGTTTGATCGCAGCCGATCCGACGGGCGATCCGGTTGCGGTTAAGCCAGACGCACCGATCATACTGCGGACTGAGCAGCTCAGGGTCTGGTTTCCGATTCGCAAAGGCGTGCTGCGCCGAACAGTCGATCATGTCAAAGCGGTTACTGATGTCTCTTTCACACTCAAAGCCGGCCATACGCTGGGTATCGTTGGTGAAAGCGGATCGGGCAAGACGACGCTCGGGATGGCTTTGCTACGCCTGGTCGAGAGCCAGGGCCTAATAGAATGTAATGGCATGCGCTTGGACGGTTTGAGCCAGAATGCAGTGAGACCGATGCGTAGACAATTTCAGGTTGTCTTTCAGGATCCCTTTGGCAGTCTGAGCCCGCGTATGTCGATCGCACAGATCATCAGCGAAGGACTGGAGATTCATCGCATCGGCACGGTTGCGGAGCGTGAGCAGATGGTTATTCAGGCGCTTGAGGAGGTGGGACTGGAGCCCACCAGCCGACATCGCTACCCGCACGAATTTTCCGGAGGGCAGCGACAACGGGTGGCCATTGCCCGGGCACTGGTACTGAAGCCATCGCTGATCCTGCTGGACGAACCGACCTCCGCATTGGATCGAACAGTACAAGGGCAGGTCGTCGAGTTACTCCGCGACCTTCAGTACAGGCACAATCTGAGTTATTTATTTATCAGCCACGACCTGGCTGTCGTCAGAGCCCTCAGTCACGAACTGATGGTTATACGCCAGGGTGAAATCGTCGAACAGGGTTCGGCCAGGGAGATATTTGCTTCACCGCAGCATGAATATACTCATCAGCTGCTCGAAGCCGCCTTCGCCAAACCGGTATCCATCAACATGGCCCCCTATTCACCGGCCTAGTAGAAAAACAGGAAACAAGCATGGGATTTTTAAGCGGTAAGCGTGTACTAATCGTTGGCGTCGCCAGCAAATTATCCATCGCCTCGGGCATCGCTGCGGCAATGCACCGTGAAGGTGCCGAGCTGGCATTCACTTATCAAAACGAAAAACTAAAAGCTCGCGTAGAAGGTTTTGCCGCCGAATGGGGCTCCGGGCCAGAGTTGTGCTTTCCATGCGATGTGGCCGACGATACCCAGATCGAAGGGGCCTTTGCCCAATTGGCGCAAAAATGGGACGGGCTGGACTGTATCGTGCACTCGGTAGGCTTTGCACCCGGCGACCAATTGGATGGTGACTTTACCGAGGTAACCACACGCGAAGGCTTTCGCATCGCACACGATATCAGCGCATACAGCTTTATTGCCTTGGGCAAGGCCGGCCGCGAACTGATGAAAGACCGCAATGGTAGCCTGCTAACACTGTCCTATCTGGGCGCAGAGCGCACCATGCCCAACTACAATGTGATGGGCATGGCAAAGGCCAGTCTTGAAGCCGGCGTGCGCTACCTGGCTACCAGCCTAGGTCCTGAAGGCACACGGGTAAACGCGATATCTGCGGGCCCTATCCGGACACTCGCCGCGTCCGGCATTAAGAGTTTCCGCAAAATGCTCTCGCATAACCAGAAACAGACTCCGATGCGCCGCAACGTCACGATTGACGAAGTCGGCAATGCCGGTGCGTTTCTTTGCTCAGATCTGGCTTCGGGGGTGTCAGGAGAAATTATGTACGTTGACGGCGGCTTCAACATCACCGCTATGGGCAACCTGGAAGACTGATCAGCGACTATTTTCAGCTTCAAGCAGTTGGCAAAAAAAGCCGCAGTTTAAATAAACTGCGGCTTTTTTGTCAGAAGCGCTCTATATCCGCGCGTTCTTTCAGGCTTTCCTGTAACGCGGTGAAATCCTGCTCCCCTGTCTGCCCAGAAATATAGCGCTGGTAGAGATCACTCTGCGCGGCAGCTTCAAGCGATTGAGGCGTTGCCACACCGCGTAATTCAACAACCCACTGACTGCCGTCGGGCTGACGAACATGGCCATATACAGGCTTGTCGTCTGTTGGTCTGGGCATGGCAAAGACCTCTCTCAATAACGTCTGTGGCATCTCGTTATTGGACCGACTTATTGCTTCATGTCGCTCCCATGACTTTCCCAGTTCTTCAGCTAGCTGGGCAGGCTCTGTACGGCCTTCCCGAAGGGCAGAGACCCTCTCGCTTGCCTGCTCACGGGCCTGATCAACTGCCTTCTGAAACTGCAGGGTATCCGCTATGTCGAGCGATACTTCCTCCAGAGGGCGCTGCTGGGCACGCATGTGTTGCTTCACTCTAACGACCACGGAGGTATCCGCGTCGAGTTCCAGCAGCTGGCTATTAAGACCATCCTTTAGCACATCTTCTTCAAAGGCAGCGGCCATTACCCGGGTATTGGAGGTCAACCCCTCAACACCCTGACGCCCGATGGGCCCGATTGTCTCAACTTCCAGACCCAACGCCCGAGCGGGTTCTTCAAGGTCCGGCGACTCGTAGGCCAGGTTTGCCAATTCGCGGGAAGCCTCCACATACTGACGCTCAACCTGTTCAGTCTTCAGGTCCTGAACCAGACTTTCACGCATGGACTCCAAGCTCGGCAGCTCAGGCGCCGTCACGTCAGTCAATTTAATCAGATGGTAACCAAAACTGGTAAGTACCGGCTTCGATACCTCCCCGTCTTGCAGTGCAAACAGGGCTTCATCAAAGGCGGGATCGAAGCTGCCACGTACCGAATAACCCAGATCACCACCCATTCCGGCAGTTCCAAGGTCATCGGAGACTTCTTCGGCCAACTGAGCGAACTCCTCGCCCTGTGCAAGACGCGCAGCGATCGCTTCTGCTTCCTTCTGTGCTTGCTCCTCACTCACCTCGCCAGACACTTCAATAAGGATGTGCGAAGCGCGACGCTGCTCGGTCAAATTACCTATCTCGCGTTCATACAGAGATTGCAAGGCGAGCTCGTCGATTTGGACCTGATAAAAGAAGGTATCGCGCGACAAGGTAAGCGCTTCCAGTACAACCTGTTCTTCGGTCATGAACTGTTCGGCATTGGCACTATAGTAGGTTTCGATCTCTTCGTCGGTGACGGTCGTTTCGTCACGCTGGATGAACAATTCGATCGCCGCAAAATCGCGGGTTTGTTCTTCCAATCGAGCCAATTGCAAACGCTCACCGGGTGTTGCGAATGCAGTCGCTTCAAACCCGTTGCGTAGCTGGGCCAACAACAACTCCTGGCGAACCAGATCACGGAAAGCCAGACGCGAACCCAGGCCCATGTTACGGATAACGATGTCAAAACGATTGGCGTCAAACTGACCGTCTACTTGAAAATCAGGTGTGGCGAGCATAAGTTGATCAATCATGATTTCGGAGATGCGCAGATCAAAATCCCGGGCGCCTTCAACCAGCACCGCGCGCTCAATCAATCCGTCGAGTACCGATTTGCGCAGGAGGGCATCATCTATAAGGTTCGGGTCAAAACTATCGTTAAGTTGCTGGAGTTGCTCGACCAGTTGGCGACGTTGCAGCGCAACAGCCTGTTCCAGCTCAATCTTGCTAATAAGCGTGCCGTTCACTTCTGCAGCGGTTTGCTCGTTGCTCGAAAAACGGCTGATGGATTCCCAACCGGTCAAAGCGAAAATCAGCACAATGACACCTACGATCACCTTAGCGACCCAACTTTGTGCATTGTCCCTCATTTGTTGCAGCATCTTGCCCCCGAAACCCTAGTCATTGCAGCCGCTCTGCGGCGCTGCATGGTCCGTCGATCATCGACCGCCGGCCTCTTATTCTGTCTTAAACAAAAAAGGCGCATCAGGTGTGATGCGCCTTTCTGGAAACTGACCGAACCACATTAAGTGCTAGCTAGCCACAACAGCTTTGATGGCTACGTCTAGCTATGGTTCGAAGTAGATACTAGGGTTTGCACCCCAACAAACACAATCAGTTACTGGACGCGCTTAGTTAACTGCGTCCTTCAATGCCTTACCAGCTTTAAAACCCGGGATCTTGGCGGCGCTGATCTCAATCGGCTTACCAGTCTGTGGGTTTCGACCGGTACGGGCTGCACGATCCTTCACGGCGAAAGTACCAAAACCAACCAGCACAACCGAATCACCAGCCTTCAGGGCATCAGTGATGGACTCAATGACGGCGTCAAGAGCACGGCCGGCAGCAGCTTTAGGAATATCGGCGGAAGCAGCAATGGCATCAATCAATTCTGACTTGTTCACTCTAAGTCCCCTTATTAATTTTTAAATGAGTTATTGGTCGTTATGTAAGCTTGTGGTCTTAGCAAAGCTGTGGCCAGTCAGCATACCCGCAAAGGTCGAAGCACGCTTTATAGCAAGCGGTCAAAAACCGTGTCAAGGAATGCCTGTGGTATCACCGGTCCGCTCGCGAACAGATTACCCTGTTGGATACCTGTTCGGAAGCGGACCGCTGCTACCTCAGTGAGTACTGATACGCTTCTTCGTATCGGTAGCCTGATTGTCATCCTTTGCAACCATCTCTTCAACCCCTTCTTGCAAGGGCTCCGGCATGTATTGCAGCGCAATCTGCAGCACTTCGTCAATCCATTTTACCGGCTTTATCTCAATATCTTGTTTGATGTTGTCCGGGATCTCCTTGAGATCGCGGATATTATCGTAAGGAATGATCACCGTCTTGATACCGCCGCGGTGAGCGGCGAGCAGCTTTTCCTTCAAGCCGCCGATCGGTAGAACCTGGCCGCGCAAGGTAATTTCGCCGGTCATCGCGACATCTGCACGCACGGGAATACGGGTCAATGCCGAGACCAAAGCGGTACACATGCCCACGCCTGCACTGGGTCCATCCTTGGGTGTAGCGCCTTCGGGGACGTGGATGTGGATATCATTTTTCTCATGGAAGTCAGCACTCAAACCCAGGCTGCTGGCTCGACTACGCACCACGGTCAGGGCCGCACTGATCGACTCCTGCATGACGTCACCCAGTGAGCCCGTCTTGATCTGACGGCCCTTACCCGGCACTACAGCGGCTTCGAGGCTGAGTAGTTCGCCACCCACCTGGGTCCACGCCAAGCCGGTGACTTGCCCGATTTGATCCGATTCTTCGGCCAGACCGTACTTGAACTTGTGCACACCAAGCAACTCTTCCAGCAATTCCCCATCAACCAGCACAGTGTTCATACTTTTGCTGCCAACCTGGGTCCTGACAACCTTTCGGCACAGCTTGGCAATCTGCCTTTCCAGGCCCCGAACACCGGCTTCGCGGGTGTAATACCGCACAATGTCGCGCAGTGACTCGCGCGTGAAGGTCAACTCACCTTTTTTCAGACCGTTGTTCTTGATCTGCTTGGCAACCAGATAACGCTCAGCAATGTTGATCTTCTCGTCTTCGGTGTAGCCCGGGATACGGATCACCTCCATGCGATCAAGCAATGCAGCGGGAATATTCATTGAGTTAGCGGTACAGATAAACATCACATCCGAAAGATCATAATCCACTTCCAGATAGTGATCGTTGAAGTTGTGATTCTGTTCGGGATCAAGCACTTCCAACAACGCTGACGAGGGATCGCCACGCATGTCAGTACCCATCTTGTCGATCTCGTCCAGAAGGAACAGCGGATTCTTCACACCAGCCTTGGACATCTTCTGAATCACTTTGCCCGGCAAGGATCCGATGTAGGTACGCCTGTGACCGCGGATTTCGGCTTCATCACGCACTCCGCCCAGGGCCATACGCACAAACTTGCGATTGGTCGCACGCGCCAGGGATTCGCCCAGCGACGTCTTACCCACACCAGGAGGGCCTACCAGACAGAGCACAGGGCCTTTGAGCTTACGAACACGCTTCTGTACTGCCAGGTACTCGAGAATCCGCTCCTTGACCTCGTCAAGGCCGTAATGATCGGCATCCAGGACACCTTCGGCACGTTCGGGGTCGTAACGTACCTTGCTGGCCGTCTTCCACGGCACATTGCTTAACCATTCAATGTAGGAGCGGACCACGCTCGCCTCTGCGGACATCGGCGACATCATTTTAAGCTTGTTCAGCTCAGCCGTAGCCTTTGCATGTGCCTCTTTGCTCATACCGGCGGCTTCGACCTTGGCTTTGAGCTCATCCAGCTCGTTATTACCGTCCTCGCCGCTACCCATCTCTTTCTGGATCGCTTTCATCTGCTCGTTCAGATAGTACTCGCGCTGGCTGCGCTCCATCTGCTTCTTGACCCGACCACGAATGCGCTTCTCAACCTGCAACAGATCGATTTCATTATCGAGCACACCCAGAACGTGCTCTACCCGATCACGCAGGGGAAGAATTTCAAGGATTTCCTGTTTCTGATCGAGCTTGAGCGTGAGATGTGCGGCCATGGTGTCCACCAGGCGACCCGCATCCTCAATACTTGAGAGCGAAGACAGTACTTCGGCCGGCACTTTTTTACCCAGCTGCACGAACTGTTCGAACTGACTCATCAGGCTGCGAATCAGGACTTCTGCTTCGCGCTCGTCGAGCAGACTTTCTTCCAGAAGCACTGCGCGGGCCATCTGGTAGGTGCCTAATTCATCAATCTGTTCGATACGCGCGCGCTGTTCACCTTCAACCAGGACCTTGACGGTGCCGTCAGGTAACTTCAACAACTGCAGAATAGTTGCGACTATGCCCAAGCTGTAGACCCCGTCCTGGCCCGGGTCGTCTTCACTCGGGTCGCGCTGCGCGACCAGCAGGATCTGCTTGTCACCGGCCATTGCCGCTTCCAGAGCCTCGATGGATTTATCGCGTCCCACAAACAGCGGGATCACCATGTGGGGATAAACCACTACGTCACGCAATGGCAGAAGCGGATATTCGCTAGGTGTCGTCATGAATGAGACTCGCTCGCTGGGGGGCGCAAATTGACCGCACCCGTAATAAATGTGTCCATGGTTTCAAAGATGGGGGCACCGAGCGTAAAAAACAAGCCGCAGAACATACTGCAATACAAGAGATCGTCTAGCCAAAAGGTTCAGACAAAAAAACGCCCAGCGTCCTATCGGGCGCCGGGCGTCTGTTGCCACCCGTATTACTCTTCAGGCATGGCCTTTGGCGGGTTTTCGCTGGAGTCATAGATCAGCAATGGCTTGGCATCGCCACTGATCACATTCTCGTCGATCACTACCTTACTCACGTGCTCTGCAGAAGGAATATCATACATGGTATCCAACAGCACATTCTCAAGGATCGACCGCAAACCACGTGCACCGGTCTTGCGTTCCAGAGCGCGGCCGGCAATGGCCTTGAGCGCTTCGGTACGAAACTCGAGATCGACACCTTCCATCTCGAACAAGCGCGAATACTGCTTGGTGAGGGCGTTTTTCGGCTCGGTGAGGATCTGAATAAGCGCCGCTTCATCCAGCTCGTCCAGTGTTGCGATGACCGGTAGACGGCCTACGAACTCAGGAATCAGACCAAAACGTACCAGGTCTTCCGGCTCGACACCCTTGAGTGTCTGACCCACTTTCTTGCCGACGTCCTGACTGCGAACTTTGGCGCTGAAACCGATACCACTTTTCTCGGAGCGGTCACGAATAACCTTTTCCAGACCCGAAAACGCACCACCGCAGATAAACAGAATATTACGCGTATCAACCTGCAGAAACTCCTGCTGAGGGTGCTTGCGCCCACCCTGAGGCGGAACCGAGGCCACGGTTCCCTCAATTAGCTTGAGTAGTGCCTGCTGGACGCCCTCGCCCGATACATCGCGAGTAATAGAAGGGTTATCAGACTTGCGTGAAATTTTGTCGATTTCGTCAATGTAGACAATTCCCATCTGGGCCTTTTCGACATCGTAATCACATTTCTGCAGCAACTTCTGAATGATGTTTTCAACATCCTCACCCACATAGCCGGCTTCCGTCAGCGTAGTGGCATCGGCGATGGTGAAAGGAACGTTGAGCAATCGCGCCAGCGTCTCCGCCAGTAGCGTCTTGCCCGAGCCAGTGGGCCCTATCATCAGAATGTTGCTTTTGCCCAGTTCGACGTCGTCTTTGCCTTCGCGCTGATTAAGCCGCTTGTAATGGTTGTACACCGCGACGGACAACACTTTTTTAGCGCGTTCCTGGCCGATCACGTACTGATCGAGAATGCCACAAATTTCCCGCGGAGAAGGCAGCTTGGCGCCACTGCTCTCAGCTTGGCTCTCCTGTACTTCCTCACGGATGATGTCATTGCACAAATCCACGCATTCATCACAGATGAATACGGAGGGGCCGGCAATCAGCTTGCGCACTTCATGCTGGCTTTTGCCGCAGAAGGAGCAATACAGCAGCTTGCCGTTGTCGTCACCCTTCCCAGTAATATCGGTCATCTAAAACCCCTGCTAACGTTCTATCTTGTCCACATAGATGGGGGCAATACCCCCACTTTGCAAGTGCGACACTCTCAATGCATACCCGCGCTTCACCCGGGAAGGCTGGACAAAGAGACATACGACGCCACTTCGGACCCAGAATCCGGCATCGTTATTCGGCGTTGTCCCGGCTCTCCATGACCTTGTCGATCAAGCCATAGGCAACCGCTTCTTCTCCGCTCATGAAACGGTCGCGATCAGTATCACGCTCGATCACTTCCAGAGTCTGACCCGTGTGGTGCGCCAGGATATTATTCAGTTTGTCGCGTATCTTGAGGATTTCTTTGGCATGGATTTCGAAGTCAGACGCCTGACCCTGAAATCCACCCAGTGGCTGGTGAATCATCATGCGCGAGTTTGGCAGTGAAAAACGCTTGCCCGGTTCACCACCAGCTAGCAAAAACGCACCCATGCTGGCAGCTTGGCCGATGCACAAGGTACTGACGTTTGGCTTGATGAACTGCATGGTGTCGTAAATCGCCATACCAGCTGTTACTGATCCGCCGGGCGAATTGATATACAGGTGAATATCCTTGTCCGGATTCTCCGACTCAAGAAAAAGCAGCTGCGCTACGACCAGGTTGGCCATGTAGTCCTCGACCTGGCCCACCAGAAATATGACCCGCTCTTTAAGGAGACGAGAATAAATGTCATAGGAGCGCTCGCCCCGAGCTGACTGCTCGACAACCATGGGCACCAGACCGCCCGCTGACTGAATTTCCGGTGGAAACTGATTGAAGCTATTATGAGTCATGGATTGATGTCACTCCGATTGAACCTGTCGCGAAAAAACGAAAGCCAGCCCTAAGGCTGGCTCACGCATTGCTTAAGTTGTTGACGAGCTTACTCGTCGGCACCGGCCTCAGCTTCGTCAGCTTGAAGGTCCTTGGCTGACTGGGCAGGCTTAACGGCATCTTCGTAGGGGACCTGCTTGGTGGTCACCTGAGCCTTCTGTAAAACAGTATCCACCACTTGCTCTTCGAGCACAACCGACTGAATCTCTGCCAATTGTTGCTCATTCTGGTAGTACCAGTTCACAACTTGCTCAGGCTCCTGGTAAGCAGAGGCCAGCTCTTCGACCATAGCGCGTACCCGATCGTTGTCAGGCTTGATGTCGTTCTGCTTAACCACATCAGCTACAACCAGACCCAAACTGACACGACGCTTGGCCTGCTCTTCAAAAAGCTCAGCCGGTAGCTGCTCGGGCTTGATGTTGGCGCCACCGAACTGCTGAACGGCCTGCTCACGCAGACGGTCAATCTCGGTACTGACCAGCGCCTTTGGCACGTCAATGCTATTGGTGGCGAGCAATCCGTCCATGACCTGAGTCTTGACCTTAGTCTTGATCGCCTGGCGCAACTCGCGCTCCATGTTCTTGCGCACTTCAGAGCGGAATGCCTCGATACCGCCCTCTTCCACACCGAACTTTGCGAAAAACTCATCATCGAGTTCAGGCAAAGCTGGAGCTGAAACAGAGTGGACTATAACGTCGAATTCGGCAGGCTTGCCGGCCAGCTCCAGATTCTGATAATCCTCTGGGAAGGTGACTTTAAGTGTTACAGAATCACCTGCCTTGGCGCCTACCAAGCCGTTTTCAAAACCGGGAATCATGCGGCCGGAGCCAAGCACTATTTCAGTGTTGCTAGCAGTACCGCCTTGGAAGGGCTCGTCGTCAACCTTGCCAACAAAGTCGACTTTCAACTGATCGCCGTTTTCTGCAGCGCGCTCGGCCAATACAAACTGAGTGTTCTGCTTGCGCAGAATATCGAGCATGTTTTCTAGATCCTCGTCACGCACTTCCGACTCTATTCGCTCGACCTTGATCTCAGCGAAATCGCCCAAGATGATTTCCGGATATACTTCAAAAGTAGCGACATATTCGAAGTCTTTGCCCTCATCTAGCTCCTTTGGCTCAACGCTAGGGGCGCCGGCTGGATTGAGCTTTTCCTGCATGATGGCTTCGTAGAAGGAGGATTGAATAACTTCACCCATCACTTCCTGACGGGCCGAGCCGCCAAAACGCTTACGAATAACGCTCATCGGCACTTTGCCAGGACGAAACCCATCGACTTTTGCGCGACTAGCTGTCTGTTGCAGGCGCTTGTTGACCTCGGATTCAATACGGTCAGCCGGAATGCCGACAGTCATGCGGCGCTCAAGGCCGGAGGTGGTTTCAACCGAAACTTGCATGGAGAGTCCTCGTTGAACGAATAGATTGATTGGTGATTTCGTAAAAGCCGAACAGTCTAATCGCTAACGCAATGGAAGTCATCATCAGACGCAATGAGCCACGGCTGGCAAGGAAGAAACAGAGAGGCATTTCTAGAATCGAAAAGCAAAGATCCAATAGATGGTGCGGACGGGGAGACTCGAACTCCCACACCTTGCGGCGCCAGAACCTAAATCTGGTGTGTCTACCAATTCCACCACGTCCGCAAAACAGGGGCTTCAAACAACAACGCCAGGCCGGAGCCTAGCGCTTTAAAATGGGGTGGACGATGGGTTTCGAACCCACGACAACAGGAGTCACAATCCTGTGCTCTACCAACTGAGCTACGCCCACCATAACTGCCGACTAATCGCTTCACCATACAGGACACATTGCGATGGTGCACCCGGCAGGACTCGAACCTGCGACCATCCGCTTAGAAGGCGGATGCTCTATCCAACTGAGCTACGGGCGCCTTACGCACCTTCAGTCTATCTAGGCTACCTAGAGTATCCTGAAATGCCCGCGATGACAGCTTTGGACTGTAAAAGCGGTGGAGCCTGGTCGCCTTCCAAACCGGTCATGCGGTGTTTGTGAAGCGGGGCGAATAATACTCAGCCACCTTCTCCACGTCAACGTCTGTGCTGCACTTTTTATAATTATTTGAGGGAGTTGCGAATGCTGAAGCTGATAAACCGTTGATCGTGCTCTTCAGTCTTTTGCCAACCGCCCTGCCGTGCGACAATTGACTCCTTCTCAAGTGTGTACCAGGAAAGCAATGAACGCCAAACTCATCGACGGCAAACAGATTGCCGCCAATATCCGTCAGGAGATCGCCACCAAGGTGGCTGGACGAATGGAACGGGGTCTGCGCGCACCCGGCCTGGCCGTCATCCTGGTCGGCCAGGATCCGGCCTCGCAAGTGTACGTTAGCCATAAGCGCAAGGATTGTGTTGAGGTGGGGTTCGTCTCGCGCTCCCATGATCTTCCGGCAGAGGCATCCCAGGCCGAACTACTGGCACTGGTTGATAGTCTGAACAACGACCCCGAGATCGATGGCATCCTGGTGCAGCTTCCGCTACCCAAGCATCTGGATGCATCACAATTACTTGAGCGTATCCGCCCAGACAAGGATGTGGATGGTTTTCACCCCTTCAACATCGGGCGACTGGCCCAACGTATGCCCATGCTGAGACCCTGCACTCCCTTCGGGGTGATACGCTTGCTGCAAAGCACAGGAATCGATTTATATGGCCTCAATGCCGTTGTTGTTGGCGCGTCCAATATAGTGGGTCGGCCAATGGCCCTGGAGCTGTTGCTTGCAGGCTGCACGACGACTGTGGCACACCGTTTCACCAAGGATCTGGCCGAACATGTTGGCCGTGCCGACTTGTTGGTTGTTGCGGTCGGCAAGCCAGGCATCGTCCGTGGAGATTGGGTCAAACCAGGCGCCATAGTGATTGATGTCGGCATTAATCGTACCGACGACGGACGCCTCACTGGCGATGTGGAATTCGAAAGCGCAGCAGCGCGTGCAAGCTGGATTACGCCTGTGCCGGGCGGTGTCGGGCCAATGACCCGCGCCTGTCTGCTCGAAAACACCCTACACGCGGCCGAGCACCTACATCCCTAGCTCAATGCTTAAAAAGTCTGGCCAGGCCCCTCGCCCGGCCAGAGATTTACAGACTGACAGTGCTGCCGCCGTCGATCGGTAAGCTGACACCATTGATAAAGGCTGCCGCTGGCGAAGCCAGAAAACCCACCGCGTTGGCAAACTCCTCCGGCTTACCGAATCGCCTTACCGGCACTGTCGCTCGCATAGCCTGAGACACCTCCTCTGTTGATTTGCCAGCGTTATGCGCCATATGGCCAATCAAGCTGTCCAGACGCGCCGTTTGCGTCAAACCCGGTAGAACATTGTTTACCGTAATGCCATCACTGGCCAGCTCTCCCGCCAGTGTCTTGGCCCAGTTGGCCATCGCTGCTCGAATGCTGTTGGATACACCCAGATTGGGGATAGGCGTTTTGACAGACGTGGAGAGCACATTGAGAATGCGACCGTAACCGGCGCTACGCATGCCTGGCAACAACAATTGAAGCAGCGCTTGCGCGCCCACCAAGTGTTGGTTGAATGCGGCCGCGTAAGCCTCCGGATTGGCCAGATGCGCGGGCCCGGGCGCCGGGCCACCCGTATTATTCACCCAGATATGCAATGGCCCTTTTACCAGCTCGGCCCCCACCGCCGCCGAAAGTGCCTCGGTATCTGCAGCGTCCACAGCAATGAAGCTGTGATTCTGCTGCTGCCCGGTGGCCAGACTCTGGCAAACACGCTCGAGCTTGTCCGCCGATCGTGCCAGCACCACCACTTCGGCTCCCTGTTCAGCCAGCTGCCGGGCACAGGCTTCGCCCAGCCCCTGGCTAGCGCCACAGACAAGCGCTCGCTTGCCACTCAGGTCAAGATTCATATGCTGTCCTCTCAGAATGATAAGTCAGGAAAGACTATCGCCCGGCACCCGGACCCAGCCTTCCATCAAAACACGCGCGCTGCGGCTCATTACGGCTTTTTTGACCTTCCATTGCCCATTCTCTTGCCTTGCTTCAGCGCCAACGCGCAGGGTGCCGGAGGGATGACCAAAAACCACCGCGGTACGATCACCCCCACCCGCAGCCAGGTTCACCAGTGTGCCTGGGATGGCTGCCGCTGTGCCAATGGCCACCGCTGCCGTACCCATCATCGCATGGTGCATCTTACCCATAGACAATGCCCGCACCAGCAGATCAACGTCTTGCGCACGCACCTGCTTACCACTGGAAGACACATAGTCCTCCGGCCCAGCAACGAAGGCCACCTTGGGCGTATGCTGCCGGTTGACCGCTTCGTCGACATGCTTGATCAAGCCCATGCGCACCGCGCCATGGGCGCGAATGGTCTCGAACATCATCAGTGCCTCGGGATTACCGTTGACCACATCCTGCAGTTCCGTACCGTCATAACCGATAGCATTTGCGTTGATGAAAATGGTCGGTATGCCAGCATCGATCATAGTCGCCTGGAGCACACCCACTCCAGGCACCTCAAGTTCGTCCACCAGATTGCCGGTGGGAAACATCGAACCACCCTCGCCTTCCTCGTCTGCGGCCGGATCCATGAACTCGATTTGCACTTCTGCCGCCGGAAACGTCACGCCATCAAGTTCAAAGTCACCGGTTTCCTGCACTTCGTCGTTAGTCATCGGCACATGGGCAATGATCGTCTTGCCAATATTAGCTTGCCAGATGCGGATCACGGCGACTCCATCCCGCGGCACGCGCTCGGAGTCGACCAGACCGTTACTGATCGCAAAGGCGCCCACCGCTGCTGACAGATTGCCGCAGTTTCCACTCCAGTCGACAAAGGCCTTGTCAATCGACACCTGACCAAACAGGTAATCGACATCGTGCGCTGGTCGAGTACTGCGCGACACAATGACCGTCTTGCTGGTACTGGACGTTGCACCGCCCATACCATCAGTCTGCTTGCCGTAAGGGTCGGGACTCCCGATCACGCGCAACAAAAAGGTGTCTCGTGCCTTGCCAGGCTCCTGTGCTACCGCAGGTAGATCTTCCAGGCGAAAAAATACGCCCTTGCTCGTACCTCCACGCATGTACGTGGCGGGAACCCTGATCTGGGGTGCATGCGTCATTGCCAAACTCCTGAATAATTCATTTAGACCAGCGCTCTCAAAGAGCGCCTTCCGCTTCTAGGAAGTCCTGGGCAAACCGCTGCAGCACACCGCCTGCATCAAAAATAGATACCTCTTCCTGGGTATCCAGACGGCAGGTCACTGGCACATCAACGCGCTCGCCGTTCTTGCGGTGGATCACCAGAATCATGGTGCTGCGCGGCGTGATGTCCCCGGTAACATCAAATGTCTCGGTACCATCGATCGACAACGAGTTGCGCGTCGTGCCTGCCTCAAATTCCAACGGCAGCACACCCATGCCCAGCAGGTTGGTCCGATGAATGCGCTCGAAACCCTCCGCGGCAATAGCCTCGACACCGGCCAGACGCACACCCTTGGCCGCCCAGTCGCGGGACGAGCCCTGGCCGTAATCGGCACCAGCGATGATGATCAGCGGCTGCTTGCGCTCCATGTAAGTCTCGATTGCTTCCCACATTCGGGTCACAGTGCCCTCAGGCTCGATACGTGCCAACGAGCCCTGCTTGACCTTGCCGTTCTCCTGAACCATCTCGTTCAACAGCTTGGGGTTAGCAAAAGTCGCACGCTGAGCGGTTAAATGATCGCCGCGGTGGGTGGCGTAGGAATTGAAATCGACCTCCGGCAGGCCCATCTTGTGTAAATAAGCGCCCGCGGCGCTGTCGAGCATAATGGCGTTGGAGGGCGACAGGTGGTCGGTAGTGATGTTGTCCCCCAACACCGCCAGCGGCCGCATACCTTTAAGTGAACGCTCACCCGCCAGGGCCCCCTCCCAATATGGCGGGCGACGAATATAAGTGCTTTCAGGACGCCACTCGTAGAGCGGATTGACGTTCTGCGCTTCACGGGTAATATCGAACATCGGAATATAGACTTCGCGATACTGCTCCGGCTTAACGCTCTGCTTGACGATCGCGTCAATCTCTTCATCCGCCGGCCAGATATCCTTTAGCGTGACGTCGTTGCCATCCTTGTCGATACCCAGAACATCCTTTTCGATGTCAAAACGGATGGTGCCTGCAATCGCGTAAGCAACAACCAGAGGCGGCGACGCCAGGAAGGCCTGCTTGGCGAAGGGATGAATACGACCGTCGAAGTTGCGGTTGCCCGACAGAACGGCGGTGGCGTAAAGGTCACGGTCAACCACTTCCTTTTGAATAACCGGATCCAACGCCCCACTCATGCCGTTACAGGTAGTACAGGCAAAGGCTACAACGCCAAAACCCAGTTGCTCCAGTTCACCCAGCAAGTCAGCCTCTTCCAGGTACATTTTTACTGTCTTCGAGCCCGGTGCGAGGGAGGTTTTCACCCAGGGCTTGCGCAGCAGACCTAGCCGATTCGCATTGCGTGCGATCAAACCCGCGGCAATCATATTGCGAGGATTGCTAGTATTGGTGCAGCTGGTGATCGAGGCGATAATCACTGCGCCATCGGGCATCTTACCCGCTTCGTTTTCGACCACACCACTGATACCCCGCGAGGCCAGCTCGGAGGTAGGCAGCAGCGCATGGGGATTGGATGGACCCGCCAGAGTACGGGCGACACTCGACAGATCAAAGGTGAGTACGCGTTCGTATTCAGCGTTTTCAAGACTGTCGGCCCACAGACCCGTATGCCGCGCATACTGCTCAACCAGTTTGACTTGGTCATCCTCGCGTCCGGTCAGCTTGAGATAATCGATGGTCTGTTCGTCTATATAGAACATCGCGGCAGTAGCGCCATACTCGGGCGTCATATTCGAGATAGTCGCGCGGTCGCCGATAGTCAGTCTGGTGGCACCCTCACCATAAAATTCCAGGTAAGCACCGACCACGCGCTCCTTGCGCAGAAACGAAGTCAAAGCCAAGACCAAATCTGTACTGGTGATACCCGGGTTGAGTTTACCAGTCAGTTCCACACCGATGATGTCGGGCAGACGCATCCAGCTCGCGCGGCCCAGCATGACGCTTTCCGCCTCGAGCCCACCGACACCCACGGAGATAACGCCCAGGGCGTCAACCATCGGCGTATGGCTGTCGGTACCCACACAGGTATCCGGAAAGGCCACACCCTCAGCTACCTGAATCACAGGCGACATTTTTTCCAAATTGATCTGGTGCATGATGCCGTTACCGGGCGGGATAACATCAACGTTCTTGAACGCGGTCTTGGTCCAGTTGATAAAGTGGAAACGGTCATCATTGCGACGATCTTCGATGGCGCGGTTTTTCTCGAAGGCATCCTTTTCGAAACCGGCATGCTCCACGGCCAAGGAATGGTCGACGATCAACTGTGTGGGTACGACTGGATTGACCTTGGCCGGATCACCACCCTTTTCGGCAATAGCATCACGCAGACCCGCCAAATCGACCAACGCGGTCTGGCCGAGAATGTCGTGGCAGACTACACGGGCGGGAAACCAGGGGAAATCCAGATCACTGCGGCGCTCGATGAACTGTTTCAAGGACTCGGTCAGCATCGCCGGGTCGCAGCGGCGCACCAGATTTTCGGCGTGAATGCGCGAGGTATAGGGCAGCTTGTCATACGCGCCTGGCTGGATGGCATCGATCGCTTCGCGGGTATCGAAATAATCCAGTTGAGTGCCGGGTAACGACTTGCGGTATTGAGTATTCATGGCATCAGGACTCATCAGGTAATCTTTGTTTAAGACGCATGCAGATAGACGGCTTTACGCCTGCTTTGGGATGTTGCTGGTTGCACGGAACCATATGCGAAATTGGCGACCAGCTCACAACCTCAAAAATCGGTTTTTTAACGTTTCTCTATCGCCTCGACTACACGCGGCTCGACGCCAACGTAGTCGGCACTCGGACGAATAATACGGTTATCAGCGCGCTGCTCCATCACATGCGCAGCCCAGCCAGTCAGGCGGCTCATCACAAAGATGGGCGTGAACAGCTTGGTTGGGATACCCATGAAATGGTAAGCCGAGGCATGGAAGAAATCAGCATTGCAGAACAACTTCTTCTCGCGCCACATCACCTCTTCACACCGCACCGAAACCGGATAGAGCACAGTATCACCAACATCTTTTGCCAGCTTCTCGGACCACTGCTTGATGATCTCGTTGCGCGGATCGCTGGTAGCGTAGATCGCGTGACCAAAGCCCATGATTTTTTCCTTGCGCTCGAGCATACCGAGCATTTCCTGCTCCGCATTCTCGGCACTGGTAAAGCCCTCGATCATCTCCATGGCGGCTTCGTTGGCACCACCGTGCAGCGGACCACGCAGCGAACCAATTGCCGCTGTAACGCAGCTATGCATGTCCGAGAGGGTCGAGGCGCAGACGCGAGCGGTAAAAGTCGACGCATTGAATTCGTGCTCGGCGTACAGAATCAGCGACACATTCATGGTCTGTTCATGCAGGCTGTTAGGCTTTTCGCCGCGCAGCATATGCAGGAAGTGCGCGCCAACAGAGTCGTCATCGGTATTTTCATCGATGCGTACACCATCGTGGGTAAAGCGGTACCAATAACAGATGATAGACGGGAAGATCGCGAGAAGACGGTCGGTAGCATCCTGCTGCTGGTCGAAGTCGGCTTCCGTTTCCAGATTACCAAGCATGGAGCAACCGGTCCGCATCACATCCATGGGATGGGCATTCCCGGGAATACGTTCCAGTACTTCCTTTAACGCCTTGGGCAAGGTGCGCAGGCCTTTAAGCTTAAGCTTGTAAGCATCCAACTCAGCCTGGGTAGGCAGCTCACCCTTGAGAATAAGATGCGCGACCTCTTCAAACTGACAGTTTGCTGCCAGATCTTTTACATCATAGCCGCGATAAGTCAGACCAGAGCCTGTCTGTCCGACGGTGGACAGTGACGTCTTACCAGCGACCTGACCACGCAGACCCGCGCCACTCAATTTTTTTGCTTCAGCCATGCCGTTCTCCTTCTTGTTTGGTACCGGGCTTGCCGTGCAGCCGGTTCAGGATTTCTTCTGCGCAAAGAGCGCATCGAGTTTTTGCTCAAAAACGTGGTAATCGATACGATCGTAAAGCTCCATGCGAGTCTGCATGGTGTCGATGACATTTTTTTGCGTACCGTCGCGTCGGATTGCGGTGTAGACATTCTCTGCAGCCTTGTTCATGGCGCGGAAAGCCGACAGCGGATACAGCACTAATGACACATCAGCAGCAGCCAACTCGTCCGTCGTGAACAACGGCGTCGCGCCAAACTCGGTAATGTTGGCCAGAATCGGCGCATTCACTTTAGAAGCGAACAACTTGTACATCTCCAATTCAGTAATGGCTTCCGGAAACACCATATCGGCACCCGCTTCCACGCAGGCAGCCGCACGATCCAGCGCGGACTCAAGCCCCTCTACTGCTAGCGCATCGGTGCGCGCCATGATCACGAAGCTGTCGTCGGTCCTTGCATCTACAGCCGCCTTGATGCGATCAACCATTTCCTGCTGGGTGACAATTTCCTTGTTTGGACGATGACCACAACGCTTGGCACCCACCTGATCTTCTATATGAATAGCCGCAGCGCCGAACTTGATCATCGACTTCACTGTCCGTGCGACATTGAAAGCGCTAGAACCAAAACCGGTATCCACATCCACCAGCAGCGGCAGGTCGCAGACATCAGTGATACGACGAACATCGGTCAGCACGTCGTCCAGGCCGGTGATACCCAGATCAGGCAGACCCAAAGATCCCGCAGCAACGCCGCCGCCGGAAAGATAAATAGCCTTAAAACCAGCGCGCCTGGCAAGCAGTGCATGATTGGCATTAATTGCACCGACTACCTGTAATGGATGCTCACTGGCGACCGCATCGCGGAAACGTTGACCGGGTGTATTGGACATCAGACAGATTCTCCTGGGGAAGTAACAGCGCCGCTCTGCTCATGCATGCGGCGTTCAATGTTGCGGCGTGAGGCGCTGATGTGACGACGCATCAGCATTTCCGCGAGTTCTCCATCGCGATCGGCGATGGCTTCGATAATTCGATGGTGCTCGGCAAACGCCTGTTGCGGGCGATTTGGAGTGGTGGAATAGCGGTAGCGATACATCCGAACCAGATGATAGAGATCACCCAACAACATATCACTCAGCGCACGATTCTTGCTGCCGCGAATAATCACATAGTGAATATCCAGATCGCCTTCCTGCTGGTAATACGACTGGTTCGCCTGCAACCCACTGTGTTTTTCGTGCGTTGCCAGAACGTCTCGCAGGGTGGCAATCTCGCTCTCGGTCATATTCTGCGCAGCCAAACGGCAGGCCATCCCTTCGAGCGCTTCGCGCACATGATAGAGCTCAAGCAATTCTTCGTAACTGAGTGAAACTACGCGCACGCCGGCGTGAGGAATTCTGACCACCAAACGACGCCCTTCCAGGCGCCTGATGGCTTCACGCAGTGGGCCACGACTGATGCCGAAGGTATCTGAAAGATATTGCTCGCTGATCCGAGTGCCGGGTGGGATTTCGCCTTTCACGATAGCAGTCTGAATACGCTGAAAGGCACCATCCGATAATGTAAGTGTCGGTAACTCGGTTTCGAGTTGCGTCATAACAGCTACCTTGTAGACAATAGTCTGTTGATATCAGTTTATTTGGTGAATTTTGCGCCCTAAAAGATAGAATTGTCAACAATCTGTGCCTGCGGCAACCCGCACTGACAATACATTTATACCCGTTGCCGTTGGCGAGCGTAGATCACCGCCTCTACGACCCGGCGAAGGGTCATGCTAAGATGCCATTCGTCGGCCGCGCCCTGCGTATAATGAACGCGCCACGCCCTCATTCTGCCGCTGAGAACACTATGCAATCGATCAATACGCATTTGAAAATCCTGATCGCCATTCTGGTCAGTCTGGGTATCGCCATCACTGGCTACCAGATCTATGTCATGGAAATCCCCCTTACGGAAGATGAAACAGACGCTATCTGGAGTATGGATGCGAAACTGGAATTCGAAGCAGCAAGAGGGGTGCCGGTCAAAGCTCAGATGTTCATACCGCCGCTGGCACAGGATTACATCAGTCTCAATGAAAGCTTTATTTCCAATAACTACGGCGTAAGTATTAACCAGCAAAATGGCAATCGTCGGGTGACCTGGTCCTCACGACGCGCCAGCGGTACCCAGGCACTTTATTACCGTCTTGTGTTGACTCAGCGCTACAGCAGCGAGCCGCCACCGGCAGTCAGCCCACCCCTGCGCGACCCAATCCAGCTCGAAGGCGCAGAGCAGGTTGCCGTCAATGCACTGATCAGCCCTATTCGTCAGCACTCAGCAGACATCGAGACATTCATCAGCGAAGCAATCAGTCGCGTTAACGACATCACCGACGACAACGTCAAACTGCTGCTTGGTGGAGACACATCTCCCCTGGCGAAAGCACGTGTCATCGATGTTTTGCTTGCCCAGGCACGCATTCCGCTAGAGCTAGTACACACCGTGAGACTGGAGAATCTTCCTAACCAAGAGCCCGAGCTGTGGTTGCGCAGCTACAACGGTGAGCGCTGGCTATATTTCCACCCCGAGACCGGACAACAAGGCATCCCGGAAAACCGCCTGGTGTGGTGGACTGGTACCGAATCGCTGTTCGATATCGAGGGTGGTCGACGGGGCAATTTGACACTGACCGTTACCAACAGCGAAATGAACGCAATGCGCCTGGCTGAGATGACCTCCAACAGTGGCTCATCACAACTACTCGAATATTCCCTGTATGGCCTGCCCTTGCATGCCCAGCAGGTGTATCGCGTCATGATCATGATTCCGATCGGCGTACTGGTCATCCTTTTGCTACGCAACATTATTGGCATCCAGACCCTCGGCACCTTCACTCCAGTACTAATCTCTCTGGCGTTCCGTGAAACTCAAGTGGGTTGGGGCATTGTGCTTTTCACTCTGATTACCGCTCTGGGTCTTTCCCTACGCTCCTATCTCGAGCATTTAAAACTGCAAATGTTACCGCGTCTGTCGATCGTACTGACCTTCGTCGTCATCATCATTGCAATAATCAGTCTGTTCAGCCACAAGCTAGGACTTGAGCGAGCTCTGGCAGTGTCGCTGTTCCCGATGGTGATCCTGACCATGACGATCGAGCGCCTGTCGATCAATTGGGAAGAGCGCGGTGGCGGTCATTCCTTTAAGGTCGCTCTCGGCACACTGGTCGCAGCAACCCTTGCGCACCTGCTGATGTCCATTCAGGAGCTGGCGTACTTCTTCTTCACATTCCCCGCCACGCTGTTGATCCTGGTTGCGTTCATGCTCGCCATGGGCCGATACCGCGGTTACCGGTTGACCGAACTGATGCGCTTCAAAGCGCTGACGAAACAGGGCTGAGGAAAAAACATGTTCTTCTGGAATACCTGGAAAACACTGCAGGCCAATGGCGTGATGGGCATCAACAGGCGTAATGCCGATTACGTGCTCAAATATAATAAGCGCCATCTTTACCCGGTCGTCGATGACAAGATCCTGACCAAGGAGCGCGCCATCGCAGTGGGTATCAATGTGCCAAAAATGTATGGCGTTATCGAGACAGAAAAGGATATCGACCGCTTTGACGAAATCGTCAAAGGCTATCGTGACTTTGTCATCAAGCCCGCTCAGGGGGCTGGTGGTGACGGGATCATCGTGATCGCTGACCGTTTCGAAGGCATGTTCAAGACCGTCTCAGGCAAGATCATCAGTCGTGACGATATCGGTCATCATATTTCCAGCATTCTGTCAGGCCTGTATTCGCTTGGTGGCCATCGTGATCGCGTGCTGATCGAATATCGTGTAACACCCGATCCGCTTTTCAAAGGCATCAGCTACGAAGGAGTGCCCGACATACGGATCATTCTACTGATGGGTTACCCGGTCATGGGGATGCTCCGTCTGCCGACGCGGCAATCAGGCGGCAAGGCCAATCTGCACCAGGGGGCCATCGGTGTTGGCGTCGACCTGGCGACAGGCCTGACGCTCAAGGGAACCTGGCTGAACAACAAGATCAGCAAGCACCCGGACACCACTAACCCCGTCCACGACGTTCAGCTTCCCGATTGGGATGGCTTCATGAATCTGGCAGCGTCCTGTTACGAGCTATCAGGACTGGGCTATATCGGTGTCGACCTGGTGCTCGACGAAGAAAAGGGTCCGCTGATTCTGGAGCTCAACGCAAGGCCGGGTTTGAACATCCAGATCGCCAATGATGCGGGTTTGACGCATCGCTGCCATATGGTTGAACGGCATCTGGCGGCGCTGAAAAAAATCGGCCGCACCGAGATGGCCCTGGAACGCGTCGCCTATGCGCAACGACATTTCGGGCCACCTGCTTCAGTTGGATCAAAAACGAATAAGGAGCCTGGCGCACCGGCATGACAGTTCCGACACTAGGCTGTTATCAGCTGACGGAACTGCCATACCAGGCAGACCCGCTGCCGCGCCTGACCGCCTCACGCTCACTGGGTCACCCTGTGCTGCTTGATTCAGCAGCAGGACTAGAGCGTTTTGCCCGGTACAGCATATTGTCTGCCGGGCCGCTGCAGCTGATCTCTCCGCGCCCCGACGAGTCAGGCGCAGCCACACTCGCCCGCCTGCGCAACGCACTTCAAATCCTGGCTCCCGCCACCTGGCCTGACAAAATCCATCTACCTTTTGGCGCTGGGGCATTGGGTTTTGTGAGTTATGATTTTGGCCGATTACTGGAGAATCTAACGAGCCAGGCCACGGTCGATATCAGCCTGCCTGCATTGCAGATGGGTATCTACACCTGGAGTCTGATTAGCGATCACTCAGCCAAACGCTGCTGGCTTGTCTGTCATCCAACAGTCACGGAGAGTGAGCGCAAACAACTCGTCAAGCTGCTGGAAACCAGCACCAGCGCGCCAGACAGCTTCTGTCTGAACGCCCCCTTTCAGCCGGATCAAAGCAGAGAGGCCTATCAGTCTTCCTTCCAGAAGATCAAAGAATACATCAACGCCGGCGACTGCTATCAGATCAATCTGGCACAACGCTTTCAGGCCCGTTGCAGCGGCGATCCGCTTCAGGCATACCAACGCCTGCGCAAGGCATGCCCGGTTCCTTTTGCCGCTTATATCGAAGCACCCGGTTACGCCTTGCTGTGCCTCTCGCCAGAACGCTTCCTCAGCGTAACCGGGGATACAGTAGAAACGCGGCCGATCAAGGGCACACGGGCCCGAGGCGTCACAGCGGAGCAGGATGAAGCGCTGGCGCGGGAGCTGCAGGAGTGCCTCAAGGATCGAGCCGAAAACCTGATGATTGTCGACCTGCTGCGCAATGACCTTAGCCGAACCTGCGAATTGGGCAGTGTACGGGTACCTGAATTATTCAAACTGGAAAGCTACCCAAACGTACATCATCTAGTCAGTAGCGTCACCGGCACACTCGACAGCGACCACGACGCACTGGATCTGCTAGCCGCCTCCTTTCCCGGCGGATCAATTACCGGCGCGCCTAAAATTCGTGCCATGCAGATCATCGAGGAACTGGAACCGGTCAGGCGCAGCTTGTACTGCGGCAGCGTCGGCTATATAGGATGTGAGGGCCAGATGGACCTGAATATCGCCATCCGTAGTCTGATTCACCAGGATGACACCCTTTACTGTTGGGGTGGCGGTGGAATAGTCGCTGACTCCGAGGGCGAAGCTGAATACCAGGAAACCCTGACCAAGGTCAGAGTATTGCTAAAAGCCCTTGAATAAGTTGCCCGCCGAGGGCGAAGACACAGTGACTCCGAAGCAGCGCGCGCTACAGGGCTAATCGCCGACATCAATCAGCTTTGCCGCTTATAGAGTCAATGGGCGATTAGAGGCCGAAATAAACTCTTTCTTCAGTGCGTCGAAAGTATGCACAGCAGGGAACTGGGGGAACTCGGCGATCACGTTATCCGGTGCGTGAAAGAGAATGCCGGCATGGGCCTCGGACAGCATCGTCGTATCGTTATAGGAGTCACCAGCAGCTATTACTCGATAATACAAACTCTTGAATGCCAACACCGACTGTCGTTTTGGATCCTTCTGACGCAACTGGTAGTCCACGACGCGATTGCTTTCATCGGTAATCAAGCGATGACAGAGCAGTGTCGGGAACCCCAGCTGGCGCATCAAGGGTTGTGAGAACTCGTAGAACGTGTCTGACAGGATAACGACTTGAAATCGCTCGCGCAGCCAGTCTACGAATTCCGGAGCACCTTCAAGCGGCTTGAGCGTACCAATGACTTCCTGAATGTCACCCAGCTTGAGACCGTGCTCCTCGAGGATGCGCAAACGTTGTTTCATCAGTACGTCATAGTCGGGAATATCACGCGTGGTTGCGCGCAATTCGGCAATACCGGTTTTTTCAGCGAATGCAATCCAGATTTCCGGAACCAGTACACCTTCGAGGTCTAAGCAGGCGATTTCCACACATTACTCCATATCGGCACAGTAGGCAGTCAAGTTGGCGCAACAATCTACCTTTTGTCCTTGCCGTGCGCAATGGTACAGGGCCACAGGCCCTTTTTTTGATAACGTTACGGCATGGAAGTATAACCAAATAAAAGAGGATGGACTAAGGCGGCTTTGTTAGACTTCCCGCAACAACGACCGCAGGCCACTTCAAGCGGCCAGCCACGGAGAGCCTGATGCCTAACGCACCTTTTAACGTAGAGACACTGGCGCACGAGTACGCTGGCAAATCGCCCCAGCAGATACTGCAGCTGGCTCTTGATCACTTTCAGGACCTCTGGTTGTCCTTCAGTGGCGCTGACGATATTGTCCTGCTCGACATGGCCTGGAAGTTAAACCCCGATATCCGGGTGTTCACGCTGGATACAGGTCGTCTGCATCCTGAGACCTATCGCTTTCTCGAGCAGGTACGTACACATTATGGCATACAGATCGAGGTGCTCTCCCCCGACCACCAGGCGCTGGAAGCCTATGTAAAGGAAAAGGGCTTGTTCGACTTCTACGAGAGCGGCCATGGCGAGTGCTGCGGCATTCGCAAGATTGCACCTTTACGCCGTAAGCTCTCTAACGTCGACGCCTGGCTCACCGGGCAACGCAAGGACCAGAGTCCAACCCGCAGCAATGTACCTGTGATTGAAGTCGACAGCGCGTTCAGCACGCCAGAGCGCTCATTAATCAAGTTCAATCCGTTGGCAAATTTCACCAGCGAGGATGTGTGGAACTACATCCGCATGCTGGAAATCCCTTATAACAGCCTGCATGAGCGAGGCTTCGTCAGCATTGGTTGCGAGCCCTGCACTCGACCGACACTGCCCAACCAGCATGAACGCGAGGGTCGCTGGTGGTGGGAAGAGGCAACACAAAAAGAATGCGGCCTGCATGGCGGCAACCTGATCGTCAAGGGTTAAGGCCCCTCCCGCTGGCGTGGCGACAAACCAGAGCCGCCGCTCAGGCTCGATCAGTGCTCGGGTAACGTCACATCGGCGAACAACTCATCCAGCTCGGGCTTGCTGTGACATAACAATGCCTGGTCGACACGCTCTCTAGTCAGGTGGGGTGCAAATGCCTCGACAAAGGCATACATGAATCCCCGCAGGAAGGTGCCACGACGAAAGCCGATTTTGGTCACACTGGCTTCAAACAAATGGCTTGCATCGATCATCACCAGATCATCATCAGCCACCGGATCGACTGCCATTTTCGCCACGATGCCAACCCCCAAACCTAGGCGGACATAGGTTTTCAGAACATCTGCGTCCGCCGCGGTAAATACCACCCGGGGACTTAATCCTCTGTCGCTAAACGCTTCGTCCAGTTTTGAGCGCCCGGTAAAGCCAAACACGTAGGTTACCAATGGGTAGTCGGCCAGCGCTTCAAGTGTCAGCGGGCCGACCTTGGTCAAGGGATGCCCCTTGGGGACAATGACGCAACGGTTCCAACGATAACACGGCATCATGACCATATCCGAGAACAGCTCAAGGGCCTCGGTGGCAATGGCAAAATCAGCCGTACCGTTTACCGTCATCTCGCAGATCTGGATCGGCGTACCCTGATGCATGTGCAGCGACACATCCGGATAGCCCTTGATAAAGCGGCTGATGATGGGTGGTAATGCATAGCGGGCCTGAGTATGGGTAGTGGCGATTGTCAGATTACCCTTTCGCTCGTTGCTGAATTCCTGAGCAATCTGTTTGATGCTGTCGACCTTGCGCAGAATCTCCCCGGCAGTCTGGATAATTCGCTCGCCAGCCGGCGTAATACGGGTCAGATGTTTTCCACTTCGCGAAAATACTTCGACGCCTAGCTCGTCTTCCAATAACCGGATCTGCTTACTGATGCCCGGCTGTGATGTGTAAAGACTTTGCGCCGTAGCGGATACGTTCAAATCATGATGTGCCACTTCCCATATATAGCGAAGTTGCTGCAGCTTCATCGTTCAACCCTCTGTCATATCCGCCGGTGATCCAGCATGCGCTGTGAGCCGTCTTGTGTACGCACTGCTCTTTATAACCATATTAGCGCGTTATGACCTCAGGTTAGACCATTTAAAGCGGGAAGTAAGGCTCAGTTTGAAAAAAAACGATAGTCAGGCCAAGACGCCCTATTTTGAGGCCCGGTTGCTGATCCCGTGGGGTACATGCCCTGTCGGAACGACACCCACGGCACTCAGACAGTGACCCTCCTGATCATCGAAAAAAAGATCCGCGCCAAAAGCCCGCAGAAACTCGGATTTATCCAGGCCTCCAAGGAAAAGGGATTCGTCCAGGCGGATATCCCACTCGCGCAGGGTGCGGATTACGCGCTCGTGAGCCGGCGCACTCCGCGCAGTAAACAGAGCTGTTCGAATGGGACACTGACCATTGGAGAACTCGCTCTGGATGCGACTGAGCGCAGCAAGGAACCCCTTGAATGGCCCGCCACCCAGAGCGAGCCGAGCAGCAGCCTGCTCGCTGGCCTGAAATGCTTCCAGCCCGTCACGCTGAAAAATCTGCTCCGATTCATCCGAGAACAGCACAGCATCTCCATCAAAGGCAATGCGTAACTCATCACGTTCCTCACGACGATGCTTGGAGGGCAGGATAGTCGCTGCCGCGAAACCAGCTTCAAGTGTGCTGCGCACATCCTCAGCGTGGGTAGAAAGAAACACTTGGCTACCAAAGGCAGGTATGTAGGCGTAGGGACTGCGTCCGCCAGCAAAGGCGGCACGGGTAATACCCAGCCCGTAGTGCTGGATGGAGTTGAACACTCGCAATCCGGTATCGGCACTGTTGCGTGAGAGCAGTACTACTTCTACTCGGGTATCGCCTTCCAACAGACTATTGATGTTCAATAATTTCTGCACCAACACAAAGGCTTCGCCCTGCTCCAGGGGAATGTCTTCACGATCAATCTGGTATTGCCGGTAAGCTTCCAGGCCCTCCTTTTCATAGACATGATGACTGTCATCCAGATCGAAAAGGGCCCGGGAGGAGATAGCCACTACGAGTTTTTCGCCTAGCCTGACCGGCATGCCCTGCTCCTATTCGGTTGTCGTGTAGCTGTCCTGAATGAACTGCAACATATTTAACAATGCCTCGGTTCTGGGCATCTCGCAACCGGCTTCGGTGCCAAGTCGCAACGCTTCACCGTACAAACTTTCAAGCTCCATCGGACGCTTGTGCAGCCAATCATGATACATGCTCGGGTAATAATCGGGCATGTGCCGGGTCACTTTGAGCAACTTGTCGGCGTAATCCTCTGGCATGACATGCCCGCAGGCTTTAGCCGCCGCCACTACCTCCTGCATGAGATCACCGATCAGCCGACGGCTTGCCGGATTCCTCAGCAAGGCCTCGGTACCCGCATCGAGCAACACCGACACCCCATTGAAAGACGCGTTCCAAACCAGCTTCTGCCAGCGGGCCGCATCGATATTGTCCATCTCACGCGCTTCGATACCCGAGTCACGAAAGATCTTTGCGGCTTCGGCAATAATAGTTGCGGACTCTTCCTGATTGGCCAACCCCGAGTGGTAGCCAAGATCAATCAAGCCATTTGCTTGATGCTTGACCTTACCCGGGCCTTCACGGAACAGGCATACATAGCATAGCCCGCCTATCAGATGAATATGCTCGGGCAGCATTGGCCGCAGATGCGCTTCATTATTTAAACCGTTCTGGAACAGAATAACCTTGGCACCTTGCGCCGCTGCTTTAGCGATAATCGGTGCCAGATCAGCATTGCCGGTAGCCTTGGTGCCCACCAGCAACCAATCGCAGGGCGGCATGTCAGACACACTCTGATAGGCCTGGACCGGATGCAGCGTCATCTTCCCATGCACCATGCTGTCCACATTGATGCCTCGCTCCTTCACCGCCGCATACTCGCTGCGCAGTAAAAAATGCACATCATGGCCTGCTCTAGCGAGCATCACGCCATAAAATCCACCTATAGCCCCTGTCCCGATAACCCCTATGCGTGGTTTTACGCTCTGCATGGCGACCTCTCTTATTGAATTCAGTTATCCATGGTAATACCCAGCAAGGGGGGAAGACAGTCAGCAAAGCGACAAAGAGCCCAAGATTGGCCCAACACAAACCGACTCCTCTGACGATTAACAACCTTAATCAAGGCAATATGTGCCCATGGGCTAGCCTACATCGCTTTCCTTGATTAAGCTGTTGGGCTATTGATGAAGGTGGCCCGATTGGTCGCCTATATGACCGCTGGAAAAGATATGGCTGACTTACCTATTGATGACCTGAACGTTGCCTCCAATGAGGTATTGATAACCCCTGCCCAGCTCAAGGCTAAGATCCCGATGGCGGCTGCTTCCGAGGCAACTGTTACCCGGAGTCGGCAGGTAATACGCGACATTCTCGAAGGCAAGGATCACCGGATTTTTATCGTGATTGGTCCCTGCTCAATCCACGACCTAGAAGCGGCCAAGGACTACGCCGGACGCCTGAAGCAATTGGCGGAAGAAGTTGGCGATACGCTGTACCTGGTTATGCGAGTGTACTTTGAAAAGCCGCGCACCACCGTTGGCTGGAAAGGCCTGATCAACGATCCTTACCTGGATGACTCGTTCAAGATTGAAGACGGCTTGCATATTGGCCGCCAGTTGTTGAGCGATCTCACATCAATGGGCCTACCCACCGCCACCGAGGCATTGGATCCCATATCGCCGCAATACCTACAGGATCTGATTTCCTGGTCGGCGATCGGTGCGCGCACCACCGAATCCCAGACCCACCGCGAAATGTCGTCAGGTCTATCCTCCGCGGTTGGTTTCAAGAACGGCACGGACGGTGGCCTCACCGTGGCAATTAACGCCCTGCAGTCTGTATCGAGTCCGCATCGGTTTCTTGGCATCAATCAAGATGGCCAGGTATCGATCGTCACCACCAAGGGCAACCAATACGGTCACGTCGTACTACGCGGCGGTAACGGCAAGCCCAACTATGACTCGGTCAGCGTATCGCTGTGCGAGAAAGAGTTGGAAAAAGCCGGTATCGCACCAAACATCATGGTGGATTGCAGCCACGCCAACTCCAACAAGGATCCTGGCCTGCAGCCGCTGGTAATGGACAATGTCGCCAATCAGATTCTGGAAGGAAACACTTCTATCATTGGCTTGATGGTGGAAAGCCATATCGGCTGGGGCAACCAGTCAATCCCCAAGGACCTGAAAGACCTGCAATACGGCGTTTCCATCACCGATGCCTGCATCGATTGGGATACTACCGTGGCAAGCGTGCGCAGCATGCATGCCAAACTGAAAGAGATTTTGCCGGGCCGTCAGCGCACCACCAACTGACAGACCGGCCTGACTAGTCGCGAGATGTGTCGTGGCTAGTCAGTTCTTGCACTTTTATCAATCCTTTCCTGCAGTCATGGGCTTAACTGGGATACGTTGGTGAATCCTTAGATCAATACCCCAGATGGCTTTGAACACCTGCAGAAACAGGTAAAGAAACGAAATCGGCAAGATCATCGTTTTAAGTACAAACAAGGTCATGACAGTTACAATTGTGGTCGCCATGTTATTGAGGATATCCATCAGCTCCGAATAAGTACTCGGGTCGCCCAATCTGGTCACCTTTACCGCCATTGAGCTGATGCCACTGCCAAGCGTATTCCAGAATCCGCCTTTCTCCCCTTTGGCTTGCGCCAGCGCCTCGCGCTCTTGATCAATACGGCCCATGGAAAGCTTCAGGGCCTGAATCTGGCTCTTCAAGTCAGCAATACGCGCCTCAACTGAGTCCACACGCGTAATGGCGACGCGGTGAGCGGCACTGCGGTTCAAAAAATTGTAGCGCTCGCTGGCGCTGAGAGTAGATTCAAGCACTCCGAGTGACACATCCGCAGACTGTTTTTCCTGAACAAGATCTCCGAGGGTCGACTCGATCGATCCAAGCGCACTCTGGACCTCGGCGTCTTTGGCCGCAAGCTGCGCCAGACCGCTGTCATGCATCGCATCCAGCGAGGGAACTCCACCATTGGTTTGCTGGTTCATCACATCAATACTCACCGGCAACCTTTCCAGTACCGTGACGTCCCGACGCAGTTGCTCTTCCAGGAAAACCTGGTCAACCCAGCCGCTAAGCACCACCATCAGCACCACGGAAAAGCGCAGAAAAACCATAAATACGAACATCTTGAGTGACACAGCTATCAGCCGACTGTGGCTCGTGAACAGGCTCCCAATCAACAGCAGACCCACTACTGTCAACAACACTCTGAAGAATAGATCTGAGACCAGAACGAGCAGGATTTTCTGAAGTATCAATGATCCCAGAGCGAACTGCATCAACGTGCCAAATTGCTCGACCATATCGTTAAAAGGATCAAGCGCTTCCCCAGGACTGAAGCCCACCACCACCATCTGCACATCTATCGATTGGAGCACCGAAATAACGGCATTCAATGAGCGAGCCACCGCGAAGGCGACAGACGTCTGCAGCAGAGCTCCATCGACGTAAGCAACAGAATAGCGATCTATCACTCCGGTCCACGAGAGCAGAATCAGAAACACGATACCGATAACCATCAGCATTCGTTGCTGCACAGTCCCGCTCTTTTCGAAACGACCGCCCATTTCCATTATTTTTCCTACCTCATTTTCCCTGCTCTTGGCTTATAACATTCAAAGATTGAAAGATTCAGACCTGCAAGCATTGAGGGTAACGACTTGAGTGTATAGACCGACGTGAACAAATTCGAGCGCAGTTGTCAGCTTGTACCCCAGGCCATTGGAGGAAGGCGAGACACCCGTTTGGAGTTGCTGACAAGGAATTCAGGGCTGTCGAGTCCCGAGCTTCTTCTGCCGCTGCATGTAACGCTCGACATAAGAGCAGGAGGGAATCACTACATAGCCCTTGTCGTGGGCAAATTGCAGAGCATGCTCGGTAAGTTTGGCGGCCAGACCTTTACCTCGCAGCCCATTGGGAACAAAGGTGCGATAGATATCCAGCGTCTTTTTGCCCAGATCCATGTAAGCCAGGTAAGCACGGGTACCGTCGATTGTTATGAAAAACTGTTTATCGTTCGGATCATGCTGGATGTTGATGTCCTGATTCATGTCGTATGCTCCCCGGCAGCGAAAATGGCTGCAAAGCATTTTGACCCCCACCAGCTGGGAAAATTCACTGGTGAAGGTCAATCCGCATTATGCGGGCGGAGTCACTCCCACCCCCAGTGCCATCAGCAACGCTATCGATGCAAGACAGGCAATAACCGGGATGGCAACCGTGACCATGAACATATCTTTATACGCTTCGCGGTGCGTCAAGCCCATGATCATGAAGGTGGCGATCACTGCGCCACAGTGTGGCAGCGAGTCCAGGCCGCCGGAGGCAATAGCTGCGATACGGTGCAGTATTTCCGGCTCGATGCCCATCTCCAGATACTGTGGTGCGAGAGTTTGCATGAAAATCTGCAACCCGCCGGACGAAGAGCCAACGATCGCTGACACCACACTTGCAGAGGCGAATACCGATAACAAAGGCGGCAGATCAGCCGCCAGGATCCACTGCGCGAACTGACTGAACCCTGCCGTCTGGGTGACTACGCCACCAAAGCCGATCACCGCCGCCGTATTGATCAGGGGCATGATGGAATCTTCTGCACCCTGACCGAATACCTCAACTGTCTTGCGCCGCATGGATGGGAACAGTACGACACAGGTCAGCGAGCCGAGAATCAATGACATACTCGGCCAGATGATCGGTTGCGCTTGGCTGAACACTAGGAGAGAGGCAAATAGGCTATCGCTTTGCGACCAGTCGGCCATGGAAATGATCAATCGCGGTAACATGATGACGCCCAGAACAACAGCCAGCGGCACCAGGGATAACTTCCAGGAGGGTACATTTTCCATGTCCCCGGCCAGCTGCTCCATGCGTCGATCCTGAGCATTCTCCACAAACCCTTCACCATTAGCCCGAGCGATGCGCCAGGCGCGCTCGACATACAACATGCCCAGACCTGCCATGATCACTGCTGCGAACAGACCAATCCAGCCACCTGCAAACAAATCAGTACCCAGGGAGCTGGCGGAAATCACATTATGGATGGAGGGGGTACCTGGCAGCGCCGTCATCGTGAAGGTACCCGCACCAATAGAGGTCGCGGCAGCCCATAGCCGCTTGGGCAGGTTGGCCTCGCGCATCAATGTGATACCTAACGGATACATGGTAAAGACCACAACAAAGACGACTACTCCGCCGTAGGTCAACAGTGCGCAAACTACCATGCCGACCAGCAGAGTGTGCTTGACGCCAAGACTCCGCGTGATAGCCAGGGAAATACTCTTGGCCGCCTGGCTCGTTGCCATGGCCTTACCGAAAATCGCACCGCACAGAAACAAAAGGAAAAAGCGGCCGGCAAAACTAAAGGCGCCCAGTGATCCGGAGGGATAGTATTCAAGCAACGTGCGGGGAATCAGCAGACCGTTGGTAACGGCGACCACCAGTGCGCAGACAAGTGACGCAATAAAGATGTTGATGCCGCGCATGGCCATGTAGATAAGCAGCGCCAAGCCGGCCAGCAGTCCCAGATTTCCCAGATTTCCCAGCATAGGAAGCATCCCTTTGTAATTATTGATTAGCTTGCGACACGATACCTTAGCTACCCGACATTACAATATTCCAGAGCACCCGCTCCATACGCTGAATACCACTCCTGCTAAGTGCTTTATAGGCCGATTGTTTCGTTTTTCGAAGTTACTGCTAGACTAATTATGGCCAATTGGCAGAGATATACCCAATACGTACAACCCAGTAAGGGAATCCCCATGAGAAACGCATTGCAGATATCCGCGATCACATTAGCCGCATTGCTTGCCGCCGGCTGCAGCACCAATGACCAGCAGATACAACAAATGGAAGCTCGGTTGTCAGCGACGGAAACCTCTGTCGCCCGCGCTCAGGCACGTGCTGATGAAGCCTACCGTATGGCAGAAGAAGCTATGGCCGCAGCGCAGCGCGCAGACCGCAAGGCCGAGGAAGCCAACGAACGCGCTCGTCGCATGCTGGAACGAGCCAGCCGCAAGTAAAACCCCGCCGATGGCTCGACCATTTCGGCCGGTGTCGGCCGAAATGCTTGAGTCTGCTTCGGCCTTAAAGAGACTATTAATAAGCGTTTATTTGCTTACTCGGGCCGAGCCCTTGCGTTGCCTCGCCGATCAATACGGGGATCCCCTCCTCGGCAAACACGGCATCCCTAATCGCTTGCCAATTCAGCCGAATACCTACTACCGCGTCATTGCGCTGATTCAGTGCCTCCTCAATGGCTGCCTGGCGATCGAGGGTAGACGGCATGCCATCCCCGTCGAGGGGCGTGTGCACCTCGAGGTAAAGATCGCCATCATCGCTCAGACCCAGTTTGAACGGCTGGTTGACGATACGTACAGGTGTGTTGATCGGTATCTGCGGGAATAGACTGGTGATGTCTTCATTGCGCATGCGAAAACAACCGTGGCTGACGCGCATGCCAATGCCAAAATTCTTGTTGGTGCCATGAATCACGTATCCGCTCATGGCCAGATTCATCTTGAAAGGCCCCATTGGATTATCCGGACCGGGCGGCACCACTGCTGGTAGCGGATCGCCTTCGGCTGCGTGCTCCTCACGGATTGATTGGGGAGGATACCAGGAAGGATTGGCTTCCTTGCGCAGCACTCGTGTTTCCCCGATGGGCGATGACCAGCCTTCTCGCCCGATGCCAACGGGGAAGGTAAGCACCCTGCCACCTTCCGGCGGAAAGTAGTAAAGCCTATATTCTGCTAAATTGATGACAATACCGCTGCGCGGCACATCAGGCAGAACGTGCAACCCAGGCATGAGTACCTCTGTGCCCTCGCCGGGCAACCAGGGATCCATACTCGGGTTGGCCGCAATCATCTCCAGATAACCGAACCCATGTTCGCCGCCCAATCCGGCAAAGGTATCTTCATAATGGGCGGTAACGGAGTACAGCTCGCCTACCAGTTCCTGGTTTGTATATTGAAGTGGGTACTCGAATGCTGATACGGGTCCGGCAATCGATGCCAGCGCCGCGAGGATGCCCAGGCAGAATAAGTAGCCACGCTTGAAAAAACCAGGGCGCATGTCAGTACCTCTATGCAACGCCGAGATCAATCTGGCGGCGTCTGTCGTTTAGCTGCTCACCACGAGGACTGGCTGATCGGCTCGCTGTGACGCGCTGTGAGCGGGCGTTCGCCAGACACTGGGGACACAACTGCGGCATTATAGCCCGCAGCAACTCACTGAAAACTGGACGCGCGGGCAATAAGTCACCACACAGGGTGCGCTCCACCGGCACATCCAGGCGCATATTTATGTCAGTCAGATGGGTATGCCAAGGGTCGCCAACAAACAGGTCATGCTGTTCTTCGCGCTCAACCACGCACCACCGTCTGGCCATCCAGCTTACTGTCACACTTTTCTCCTGCCGTATGAGCGCCTGTAATTCAGTGCGTTTCGCGCGACGAGCGCCAGACATCGATAAGAAGCCAGGCGTTATCGAGTATGCGCTGCTGCGCCTGAGCTGTCGGATGCACACCGTCGGCCTGCATTAGACTCTGATCTGCTGTACCTGCAATACCTTCAAGTAGAAAAGGCATCAGTGGCACCTCATGCTCAGTGCTCACGTCGACAAAGACCTGGGCAAAGGCATCGGTAAAGCGTTGCCCATAGTTGGGCGGCAGACGCATACCCAACAGCAGCACATCTGCACCGCTGTTCTGTGCCTGCTCAACCATCCTCGAAAGATTCTGTTGCATATCTGTGGGCCGCATTCCGCGCAGCCCGTCATTGCCACCCAACTCAATCACTACAACCTCGGGGCTATGCCGCTCTAACAGGCGTGGCAGGCGGGCCAGCCCTCCAGCCGTGGTGTCGCCACTAACGGACGCATTGACCACCGGAATGGACTCGCCTTCTGCCGCCAGACGCTGTTCTAGCAGCGCCACCCAGCCATCAGCGATATCCATACCGAAAGCGGCGCTGATACTATCTCCCACTATCAGTATTCCCTGGGCATTTGCAGATCCTGCCAGCATGCATAAAGTCGCGATTACCAGGTATTTTTTTAAGACCCTCATCAAAAGGCATATTCCATGTCAGACAACGTGATCGTTGCCAGTTACCTTAGCAAAGTCGTTCGCAGCCCGGAAGCGACATTGACCATCCTAGACGATGTCAGTCTGGAAATCGCACGAGGAAGTAGCGTAGCCATTGTCGGCGCTTCCGGTTCGGGTAAATCAACCTTGCTGAGTCTGCTCGCAGGTCTCGATCTGCCAAGCAGTGGCGAAGTACATCTGGCCGGGAAAAATCTGAGTGCCTTGGATGAAGACCAGCGCGCCAAGCTGCGCGCAGATCATGTCGGCTTCGTGTTTCAGTCTTTCCAACTGCTTGACAGTCTTACCGCGCTGGAAAATGTCATGCTGCCCCTCGAACTGCACGGCCGGCGCGACGCCCGACAGCGTGCTGCCCATCTGCTCGACCGCGTTGGTCTGGCGGCACGACTCACCCATTACCCGCGCCAGCTCTCCGGTGGAGAGCAACAAAGGGTGGCCATTGCCCGCGCCTTTGCCAGCGAACCGGATATTCTCTTCGCCGACGAACCCACAGGTAACCTAGACGCCGTCACCGGCCAGCACATTACCGACCTACTGTTCGAGCTGAACCGCGAGCAACACACCACACTGGTAATGGTCACCCATGACCAGCGCCTGGCCGAACGCTGCCAGAATGCACTGCAGCTGGAAGCCGGACGCCTGCTGGAGCCGGTGCAATGAAGACCGGCACCTGGTCACTGGCCACCCGCTTAATGGCACGCGAATGGCGTGCCGGCGAATTGCGCGTATTGATCATGGCACTGATTATTGCCGTGCTGGTGAGTACCGCGATCAGTTTTTTCACCGACCGTTTACAGCGCGGCATGGTCAGTCGAGCTGCGGAATTTCTCGGTGCCGACATGGTCGTTTCCTCCCGGGCACCCCTGCCTGAAACGTATCTGCAGCGCGCCCTGGAGGGCGGCCTTGCACATGTCGACATTGTCGAATTCAATAGCATGATGACCAGCGACGTGGAGATGCAGCTAGCGAGCGTCAAGGCAGTTGGTCCCGGCTATCCGCTGAGGGGTCAAATGCGCATCGCCGAACAAATGTTCGGCGCCGAACGCGTGGCTACCGGTATTCCGCTGCCCGGCGAAATATGGGTAGAGCCTCGCCTGGCCGCCCAGCTAGCCTTGGAGACAGGCGACGCCCTGGACGTCGGACGCATCAGTCTGAACATCGAATCGATGCTGACCTATGAGCCTGACCGTGCCGGTGACTTTTACAGCCTTACCCCGCGGGTGCTGATGAACCTGGCCGATCTGGACGCAACCGAGATTGTTCAGCCCGGTAGCCGCGTGCGCTACCGGCTACTACTTAGCGGATCAGAGACCGCATTACAGAGCTATACAAGTTGGCTCCGCCCTCAGCTGGAGGACAATCACCAACTGACCACGGTTGCTGACGATAACCAGCAGATTGGTAGTGCACTGGATCGTGCCGCCCAGTTTCTCGGCTTGGCCAGCATAGCCGCAGTCGTGCTCGCAGGCGTCGCTGTCGCCCTCTCGGCCAGCCGTTTTGCCACGCGACATTTCGATACCAGCGCCCTGCTGCGGTGCCTGGGTGCCAGCCGCCGCCGGGTGATGTCTATTTTCCTGATTCAACTGGCCTGCCTGGGTCTACTTGCCACTCTGATTGGTTTGGCTCTGGGCTGGGTCATGCAATGGGGGCTGGTGTATCTACTGCGCGAGCTGTTGCCCCCCAATCTCCCTGGCGTCGGGCTCAAACCCCTGGTAGTGGGGGCGGCCACCGGCCTGATTGCGCTGGCGGGCTTCGCGCTGCCACCGCTTATTCGTCTTGGCCAGGTCGCGCCGCTACGGGTACTGCGCCGGGACCTGGCACCGCTGCCCAGCAGTGGCTGGCTGATCTATGGACTCGCACTGGGCGGACTCAGCCTGTTGATGTGGCAATTCACCGGCAACCTGCGTATCACCCTGGCCGTTGTATTCGGCGGTGCTATCGCGGCGCTGCTGCTGGGACTGATAGCCTGGGCGCTGCTGCGCCTGTCCGGAAGCCGGCTGCGCAACGCCGGCCTAGCCTGGCGTCTGGGCAGCGGTCAGTTGCTCAAGCGACCAATAGCTGCCGCAGGACAGATCCTTGCCTTCGGTCTTATTCTGATGTCGATGGTGGTTGTTCTGATACTGCGTACCGAGCTCCTCGACACCTGGCAAGAACAACTGCCCGAGGACACACCCAACCATTTCGCGCTCAATATCATGCCCAATGAGCAAGCAGCGTTTTCGGCAACGCTGGAGCGTATTGGCGCAGTCAGCGCACCACTGTATCCGGTTACACCGGGGCGTCTGACGGAAATAAATGGCCAGCCGGTACGCGAGATTGTCACCAAGGATACTCAGGGAGAACGGGCAGTCAGCCGCGACCTGAGCCTGACCTGGTCAGCCAGCATGGCAGCCGACAACCAGCTACTAGCAGGCCAATGGTGGCCAGAGCCTCTGCCCGCGGATGAGCCGCTAATATCCATCGAGTCCGGCCTGGCTAGCAGTCTGGGCGTGACAGTGGGCGACGAGTTGAGCTTCGTGATCGCCGGGCAAGTACTGGATGCCCGCGTCATCAATATCCGCGAAGTCAACTGGGACAACTTCACCCCGAACTTTTACGTTATTTTCTCGCCCGGCAGCCTGGACAGCATGCCGGCCACGATATTGACCAGCTTCAGCTTGCCGACCGAGAAAAGGGCGGAACTGCGCGAATTGGCACAGGCCTTCCCCGCCATGACTCTTCTCGAAGTCGAAGCCTTGCTCAAGCAAATCCGCGACATCCTCGCTCAGGTCACCCTGGCGGTCGAGTACGTTATGGTCTTTGTACTACTGGCTGGTTTCACGGTGCTCTTTGCCGCCTTACAGTCAACCCTCGACAACCGTCTGTATGAAGGCGCTTTACTGCGCACGCTGGGGGCGCGCAAGGCATTGCTACGTCAAGCCAATCGACTGGAGTTTGCGCTGTTGGGCACCCTGGCCGGCGTCATGGCTATCGTCGCGGCTGAGCTGATCACCTGGTTACTCTATCGTTTCGCGCTAAACCTTGAATGGTCACCGCATTACCTTCTCTGGATAGGGGTACCGCTGACCGGTGCAGTATTGATCGGCGTCGCCGGTGCCTTGGGTACACGAGCGGTGGTACGTGAAAGTCCCATGCGTCTGATCAATCGTGGCAGCTGAATAGGCAGCAGGCCAAGGGTGGCTAGCCTAAACAATATACTCGATCTGTTTGATCCACCAGCCCATCTCTCCCTCGGGGGTGGTGACGACGGCCTCATCGCCGACTGACTTACCCAGCAGTGCTCGAGCCATGGGCGAATCGATGGAGATGTAGTCCTTGCGGTCGAAAATCTCATCGTAGCCAACGATCCGAAACCGCCGATTATTACCCTCATCGCTTTCCACAATGACCCAGGCGCCAAAGAACACGCGTCCTTCCTGCTCGGATCGATGCTCGACCACCTTCAGATCCTCGATGCGTTTGCGCAGGTAGCGTACTCTCCGGTCGATTTCACGTAGCAGCTTTTTGTTGTACTGGTAGTCCGCGTTTTCACTGCGATCACCTAGAGAAGCCGCCCAGGTAACCTTGCGCGTGGTATCAGGTCTTTTCTCGCGCCACAGATAATCCAGCTCCTGTTTCAGCTGCTCGTAGCCTTCCAGCGTTATCAATCGTGTTGTCACTGTTTCGCTCTCTGTTCTTCCGGCGCTTAGCCAGTGGCTGCCGCACTAAAAAAGGGATTTTTTGTATTTCTCGCACCTTAGTGGACCCAATTTCCAGCAGAGCCGCTTTACAAAAACATCGTGTTCAGCGATTACCTCAGGGCAAATCACGTTCTGACAAAACCACCCATGCAACCGCAATACGGGGTTTAAAACGGATCCGCTCTCCAGTCTGAGCAGAGCATCCGCCGTCTTCTTGATCAAGTGGCATATAAATTGCTTAACATGTTATGTAATCCGGCCTGACGTACAGCTGGACAATCCTGGCGGTCAATGACGGCCTCTTCCGGGACAGGTGATCCCGGCAACGTTGCCAGGCACTCACCCACTGTAAACAACCTATGAATATCAGGCAAAGGCGCCTGGAGCTGATAATCAGCTCCAGGCGCCTTTTTTGTTTTGGGCCATTGCCGACGGCAACGGCTGCGACGGAGGAACAGCTATGAGCTCTATCACCCATCAGGCCAGCAAAGAGATTCTGGTCATTATCGGCAACGGCATGGTAGGCCATCATTGCGTCGAACAGTTAATTGCGCGTGGCGCGCTCGCCCGTTGCGACATCCATGTGTTTGGTGAAGAGCGCCAACGGGCGTATGACCGAGTGCATCTTTCCGAATACTTTGGCGGACGTGATGCCGAATCACTCGCCCTCAGCAATGCAGAACTGTATGCCACCAATGGGGTGCAACTGCATCTCGGTGTTCAGGTGCTAGACATTGATCGCGGGCGCAGGGAAGTTATTACCGGCAACGGTCGCCAACCCTATGATCGGCTGATAATGGCAACTGGCTCCTATCCGTTCGTACCGCCGATTACAGGTGCTGAAGGCAATTCACGGCTAGTCTACCGAACGCTGGACGACCTGGATGCCATCCGTGAGGCAGCAACCGGCTCGCGCCGAGGCGTAGTTGTCGGTGGTGGCCTGCTTGGCCTGGAGGCTGCTAATGCACTCAAGTCCCTGGGTCTCGAAGCTCACGTTGTAGAGTTTGCCCCGCGGCTGATGCCCGTGCAGCTCGATGATGAGGGCGGCGCTGCCTTGCGTGCGCAGATCGAGGCGCTGGGCGTTGGCGTACACCTGGGCTGTGCCACCGAAGAGATCGTCGTCGGCCAGGACTACCGTTACCGGATGAACTTCAAGGGCGGCGAGTACCTAGAAACCGACCTGATCGTCTTTTCGGCGGGCATTCGCCCGCAGGATGCCCTCGGCCGCAGCACCGGGCTGGAACTAGGGCCACGAGGCGGCATTGCAATTGACGACGATTATCGGACAAGTGATCCGGTCATCTTTGCCATTGGCGAATGCGCTGCCTGGAATGGTACCTGCTTCGGTCTGGTAGCCCCCGGCTACAGCATGGCGCGCAACCTCGCGCTGCAGCTCACTGACGAGCCACACGAATCGTTCACCGGCGCCGACATGTCAACCAAGCTCAAGCTACTGGGTATCGACGTGGGATCAATCGGCGACGCCCAAGGCGCTACCGAAGGATCCAAGAGCTATCGATTTATCGATGAAGCCAATGCTAGCTACCGTCGTCTGGTGGTCTCTGCCGACGGCAAAAAAGTACTTGGTGCCGTTCTGGTCGGCGATAACAGCTATTACGACACGCTGCTGCAATATGCCCAGAATGCTATCGACCTGCCCAAGGACCCTGCCGGTCTGATCCTGCCGCTGTCCGACGGCACGCCCTCACTAGGCGCTGATGCCCTGCCCGATACCGCGACAATCTGCTCCTGCCACAACGTCAGCAAGGGTGCCATCTGCTGCTCGGTTGATGCCGGCTGCACCGATCTTGGTGATCTGAAAGTGACGACCAAAGCCGGAACGGGCTGCGGTGGCTGCAGTGCGTTACTCAAGCAGGTTTTCGAGTACGAACTCAGTGCGCGCGGCGTCGAAGTGGACAAGAGCCTGTGCGAGCACTTCGCGCATACCCGCCAGGAGTTGTATGCGATCGTCAGAGTCGAGGGCATCACCCATTTTGATGAACTGCTGACTCGCCACGGCCGCAGCCACACCGGCTGTGACATCTGCAAGCCGGCAGTCGGTTCGATCCTCGCGTCCTGCTGGAACCAGCCAATCACCGATCCACTATTGGTGCCGTTACAGGACACCAATGACACCTTCATGGCGAATATGCAGAAGAACGGCACCTACTCGGTGGTACCCCGGATCGCCGGAGGTGAGATTACCCCCGATAAACTTATTGCGATGGGCGTCGTGGCGAAAAAGTACGACCTGTACACCAAGATCACCGGCGGTCAGCGCATCGACCTCTTTGGTGCCCAACTGCATCAGCTGCCGGATATCTGGGCTGAACTGATCGATGCCGGCTTCGAGACCGGTCACGCCTACGGCAAATCCCTGCGCACGGTCAAATCCTGTGTCGGCAGTACCTGGTGTCGCTACGGCGTGCAGGACAGTGTCGGCATGGCCATTGTGCTGGAAGACCGTTACAAGGGCTTGCGCTCTCCGCACAAGATCAAGTTCGGCGTATCCGGCTGTACCCGCGAATGTGCTGAAGCGCAAAGCAAGGATGTCGGCGTCATCGCCACCGAAAATGGTTGGAATCTGTATGTGTCTGGTAATGGCGGCATGCGTCCGCGCCACGCAGAACTCTTTGCCACCGATCTGGACGACGCCACCCTGATCCGCTACATCGACCGATTCCTGATGTTCTATGTGCGCACCGCCGATCGCCTGCAGCGTACCTCGGTCTGGCGCGAGAGTCTGGAAGGCGGCCTCGATTACCTCAAAGATGTGATCATCGATGACAGCCTCGGGCTGGCCGACGAACTCGAGGCGCAGATGCAGCTGGTGATTGATCGCTACGAATGCGAGTGGGCCAATGCTCTCAAGGATCCAGAGAAACTCAAGCGCTTCCGTACTTTCGTCAACGACGAGCGCAGCGACCCGGACATCCACTTCGTCAAGGAAAGAGGCCAGAACCGACCGGCCAAGACTTCCGAACTCCACCTGATACCTGTCGCCGAGGAGGCAGTCTGATGACTCACACCAATGTCGCCCGTACCGAAAAATCCGGAGCCGTGCCGACCGAACAATGGAAGCCCATCTGTCAACGCCAGGACCTGGTTGCCAACTCCGGTGTAGTGGTCTGGCTGGACAACACTCAGGTTGCCCTTTTTCATCTACCTCAAACCGAGGATGGGGAAAAAGTTTTTGCCCTGCAAAACCATGATCCCAAGTCCGGCGCCAACGTCATAGGTCGCGGCATCATCGGCCACCTCAAGGGTGGTTTGGTCATTGCCTCACCACTGTACAAGCAGCACTACCGGCTGGATAACGGAACCTGCCTGGAATATCCAGACCAGCAACTACGTCATTGGCCCGCGCGCCTCAACGGTGAGGTTGTCGAAATTCAGACCGCGCCCTGACAGGCTCCATTTTCAGCTTGCTCATACAACCAGAGAGAAACATTCATGTCCTATCTAGTTCCCTCCGAGTTCGTCACCAAGATGATTGATGCTGGCGAATCGAAAGTATTCATGGCGCCACGCGACGCGCTTATCCGCGCCTTCATGGCCGGGGCCATTCTCGCGATTGCGGCGGTGTTCGCCGTGACGGTCACCGTACAGACCGGCTATCCCATTATCGGTGCCATTCTGTTCCCGGTGGGTTTTTGCATTCTGTACCTGATGGGTTTCGATCTGCTGACCGGCGTATTCGTTCTGACACCTTTGGCGCTATTCGACAAACGGCCTGGGGTCACTGTGAGCGGAGTTTTGAAGAACTGGGGTCTGGTATTTACCGGCAACTTCGCCGGCGCCATCACCGTGGCCTTTCTGATGGCCATTGTGTTCACCTATGGATTCACTCAGGAGCCGGATGCCGTCGGCAAGATCATCGGCGATATTGGTGAAGGCCGCACTGTTGGCTACAAGGATCACGGCGCCGGCGGCATGCTAACGATCTTTATCCGCGGCGTGCTGTGCAACTGGATGGTTTCACTGGGCGTGGTTGGCGCAATGATATCGACTACCGTCAGCGGCAAGGTCATCGCTATGTGGATGCCGATCATGCTGTTCTTTGGCATGGGTTTCGAGCACTCGGTGGTTAACATGTTTCTGTTCCCATCCGGTCTGATGCTGGGTGGCAACTTCTCGATCATGGACTATCTGATCTGGAACGAATTGCCGGTCGTGATCGGCAACCTGATCGGAGGCCTGTCGCTTACCGGACTGACCCTTTACGCCACCCATATTCGCACTGGCGCCAAGCGTCTGCCTGCCTGACATAACCCACCCCGTCCTATTACGGCCGGGACTTGCCGTACAGGACATCATGATCAGCCAACTGACCATCTCATCAGGACAGTGTTCCGACAAGGGCCGGAAAACCATCAACCAGGACTTTCACGGCATCCGCGTTCCCCGTGAACCCCAGCTCGGCACCAAGGGCATTGCGATCGCCCTGGCCGATGGCATCAGCAGCAGCCAGGTAAGTCAGATTGCCAGCCAAACCGCCGTTGCGAGCTTTCTGGAAGACTATTTCTGCACCTCCGATGCCTGGTCGGTCAAGAGGTCCGCCCAGCGTGTGTTGATGGCTACTAATTCCTGGCTGTATTCCCAAACGCGCCAGAGCCAGTACCGCTATGATCGAGAAAAGGGTTACGTGTGTACACTCAGCGCCCTGGTCATCAAGTCGACCACCGCGCACTTGTTTCATATCGGCGATGCCCGCATCCATCACCTGCGTAACGGCAGCATGGAGCAACTGACTGATGATCACCGAATATGGATAGCCCAGGACCAAAGTCATCTGAGCCGGGCTTTGGGTATCGATTCGCATCTTGAGATCGATTACCGCGCGTTACAGTTGGAGCAGGGGGATATTTTCGTCCTGACCACCGACGGCATCCATGAACACGTGCGCACTGCACGCATGACTGAGCTGATCGTGGAAAACGCTGACGACCTTGATCTCGCCGCTCGCGCAATACTCACCGACGCCTTCAACCGGGGCAGCGATGACAACCTGACAGTTCAAATCGTTCGCATCGACAGTCTACCCATACGCGATATCAATGAAGTCTTCCAGCAACTGGCCGATCTACCCTTCCCTCCCGTTTTGGGTCCGCGGATGCTCCTTGACGGATTTACTGTCATCCGCGAGTTACATGCCAGCCATAGAAGTCATGTCTATCTGGTTCAAGATAATGAATCTGGCCAACACATGGCTCTCAAAGCGCCAGCCATCGACATGCAGCACGACCAGGGTTATCTGGAACGGTTCCTAATGGAAGAGTGGGTTGCGCGCCGGATTGACAGCGGGCATATCATCAAAGCCATAACGCCCTCTCGCAAACGCCGGGCCTTGTATACCCTGACGGAATACGTCAAAGGCCAAACACTCGCTCAATGGATGATCGATAATCCCCATCCCGACCTCGCGAGTATCCGCGCCATTGTTGAGCAGATTGCCCGAGGGCTCCGTGCCTTTCACCGATTAGAGATGCTGCATCAGGATCTGCGTCCCGCCAACATCATGATCGACGGTAGCGGCACTGTTAAGATCATTGACTTCGGAGCTACACGGGTGGCCGGCGTCATGGAGAGCGTATCGCCTGGAACCTATCAGGATATTCTCGGCACCGAGCAATACACCGCGCCGGAGTATTTCCTGGGCGAGAACGGCACAGCCTGCTCAGATATTTTTTCCCTGGGCGTCATCACCTATCAGATGTTGACCGGCAAACTCCCTTACGGCGTAAAAGTTGCGCGCGCCCAAAGCCGAGCGGCGCAAAGCCGCCTAGCGTACGTCTCGGCGCTGGACGCAAAACGTGAAATACCCGTTTGGATAGATGATGTGCTGAAGAAGGCCCTGCATCCGCAACCAGACAAACGTTATCAGGAACTGTCGGAATTCACCTACGATCTGCGACACCCGAACAAGGCCTTCCTCGAACGTACCCGAGCACCGCTTCTCGAACGCAACCCTCTTTTGTTCTGGCAATCTACCTCAGCCGCTCTGGCTGCCATGGTGGCGCTGCTTATCGTCTTCTGGCCGCGTTAAAATCCTATATAAAGCTCCTCTCTACTCGACCGACCACAAGTCCTGAGTGATTAAAAGGGGTTGGTCAGAAGCATTTTGAAAAAACCAGTATCCAATGACTTATAGCTGATACAGGTTTACCATCCTGCGGTGGTCAAAAAATAATAAAAACCGAGACAATAGAATGGAAATTGCTCAGTGGACCAAGGGCAGCGAAGCCCATCCGGCGTTCAAAAGCGAGACAGCCACCCGCAATGACCAGGCCTTACGCAAACGCAGATTGGCTATGTCTTTCACGTCTTATCTTGTCTCTTTCACAGTCGTATTGTTGTTCTGCTACCACGGCTTAGTTCCTTTGACGGTGGCAAAGCAATACTTGCTTTTCAGCGTGATGATCAACAGCCTGATATGGGCGCTGATCCATTTCGACATCAATCTTAAGCTGCACGAGCCAAGCATGACCACGCTGCAGATCACACTGAGTCAATGGCCCGCATTGTGGTTGATATTCTTTCTCGAAGCCGGGCAGGCTCGAGCGATTTTCCTGCTAATGATCGCAGTACCCCTGCTTTACGGAATCCTTGCCCTTAACGTGCGCCAGTTCATCTGGGTCAGTATTCTCTTCTTTACTCAGTATGGTGTACTGCACTTGGCGCTTTGGCAGTTACGGCCCGAAGTACTGGTTACAAGTATCGAACTGGTTCAGCTGTTCGTCTTCGCCATAGTATTGGCTCAAGCAGCCCTGATAGGCGGCTTTATCAATGGCCTGCGCGGCAAACTACGTGTGCGCAATCGTGAACTGCAGTCCGCGATGGAGCGCATTCAGGAACTGGTCAACATCGACGAGCTTACCGGGATCTACAATCGCCGACGTGTCGTTCAGGCTCTCTCGGACGAATCCAACCGATGCCGACGCATACCCGGGGCTTTCAGCCTGGCCACAATGGATGTGGACCATTTCAAACAGGTCAACGATACCTACGGCCACCAAGCAGGGGATGAGATTTTAAGCAAACTGGCCAAGGCCGTAGTTGCCGATTTAAGGGCAATCGACAGCTTTGGTCGTTATGGTGGCGAGGAGTTTCTTATGGTCCTGCCACAGACAACTCTGGCCGGCGCACGTATAAAATCAGAACGATTGTGCAAAAAAATCGCGGCACTTCGATTCAATGGCTTACCCTCCGGATTCAGCATTAGCGTGTCTATTGGAGTGGCCGAACCCCATGTCGATGAAAGCACAGATGACACGCTAACGCAGGCCGATCGTGCTCTTTATACTGCCAAAGACAGCGGCAGAAACTGCGTTATCTGTTGTGATGCGTCACCATCGGACGCAGTCCCTCGTGGCCCCACCTCTGCAATCTGAATTCCTCTCCCGCCCCGGCGCTAGCTGCGTTAGACTAGGCCCATTAGCCCAGCGAGGTGCATTCATGAATACCAGCAATACGCCATCGGCTACCGCACGTTTGGACAAGATTCTGGCAGACGCGAAGCACAGCCGAGAAAGCGGTTACCGCGAAAAGGCATTGAAGATGTATCCATGGGTCTGTGGTCGCTGCGCGCGCGAATTCAGCGGCAAGCGCGTCAGCGAGTTGACCGTGCACCATCGTGATCATAACCACGACAACAACCCCCAAGACGGTTCCAACTGGGAACTGCTGTGTTTGTACTGCCACGATAACGAACATGCCCGCTATACCGACCAGCAATACTTCACAGAGGGATCGACTGCGAGCCAGCAGGGACCGCAATCCAGCCACAAAGCCTTTGCCGGACTGGCTGATCTGTTGAAGAAAAAATCCTGAGCGTCACCCCAGCCACCCACGACGATGCAATCTTCAATAAAATAGTGATGTTTGGCAGGCCAGTAGGGCCCCCTGGCGAGCCACTGAAAAACCTTGCGGCAATTATTAGCGAAAGCGCGTATACTATCTGATCTATTTATTCCCCAAGGTTTACTCCAAGTATGTCCGATACCGCTCCGGCGGCACCTCAGTTCGCCGACTTAGGCCTGCCTGCACCACTTCTCGAGGCGATTACCAGCCTCGGATATGAAACACCCTCTGCCATTCAGGCCGAGGCTATTCCTACACTACTAGCCGGCGAGGACCTGCTCGGCTTGGCCCAGACCGGCACTGGCAAGACAGCCGCCTTCGCGCTGCCCGTTCTGGCTGGCATTGACGTCAGCGTGCGTGCGACCCAGGCGCTCATACTCACGCCCACGCGTGAACTGGCCTTGCAGGTTGCAGAAGCGTTTCAGCGTTATGCGCAGAACATGCGCGGCTTTTCCGTGCTCGCACTGTACGGCGGCTCGCCGTTCGCGCCTCAATTCAAGGCGCTTGAGCGCGGCGCCCATGTTGTGGTGGCGACACCCGGCCGCCTGACCGACCACATGCGTCGCGGCAGCATCAAATTCGAGAACATGCGTTTCCTGGTGCTCGACGAAGCGGATGAAATGCTCAAGATGGGTTTTGCTGACGACCTTGACGCGGTATTCGAGAAGGTTCCGGAAAATACTCAAAAAGCACTTTTCTCCGCGACCATGCCAGCAGGCGTGCGCACTGTTGCCCGCAAGCACATGCGTGACCCGAAGGAAATCCGTCTGCACAGCGGGGTGAGCAGCAGCCTGGATACCATTACCCAGATCGTCTGGGAGGTGTCCAACCACCACAAACTCGATGCCATGACACGCTTGCTCGAAGTTGAGCCCGTCGAAGCCATGATCGTGTTCGTGCGGACCAAGACTGCCAGCATGGAAATTGCCGAGCGACTTGAAGCCCGCGGCTTCGCCGCCGCCGCACTGAATGGCGACCTTAGCCAGCAGTTGCGTGAACAAGTCGTTGATCGCCTCAAACGCGGTCTGCTCGATATCGTGGTCGCAACCGACGTAGCTGCCCGCGGCTTGGACGTTGAGCGCATTTCCCACGTACTGAATTATGACGTGCCGCACGATAGTGAGTCCTACGTGCACCGTATCGGCCGAACTGGTCGGGCCGGGCGTTCGGGCACAGCGATTCTATTCGCCACACCGCGCGAACGCCGTCTTCTTCATCTGCTGGAAAAGGCCACCGGCCAGAAAATCCAGAGCCAGGCATTGCCTAGCGCCGATGCTGTCCGCAGTGGCCGTCTGACCAAGCTCGCCAAGCGCATCAATACCGCCCGCGAGACAACCGGTGCTCTGCATGAAAAGCTGGTCGCCGATCTGATTGAGCTGACCAGTCTAGAGCCGCAAGAATTAGCCGCCACGCTTCTGGCAATCATGCCCAGCGCCAAGACTTTGGTCGAGCCGGTCAAGGACTTGCCTACTGCTGCACCGGCTAGCCAGAATGACGGCTATGCCGATCGCGACAGCGGTCTGGTACGTTACAAGGTCAAGGGCGGTCGTTCCAATGGCCTGATGCCCAAGCCTCTGGTCGATGCACTATGCCGTCACGGCGGCCTTCAGCGCCAACAGATCGGACACATCAAACTGTTCAATGAACACAGCGGTGTCTACCTGCCGGAACTGAACGAAGCCACATTGGCTCGCCTGACCTCGGTCGAGATCAATGGCGTAGCGCTTCAAATCCGTGCCTGGCCTTTGCCTCCGGGCGAGTCCGAGCCACCGACGCGCCCGCGTCCGCGCAAGGATTTCGCCAGCAAGCCTCGCAGCACCAAGCCTCGTCCGACCAAGTAACTTTCGTGCCGGAATGGATTGATATCGGCGTCAACCTGACCGACTCCGCCTTCGACAGTGATCGAACGGCGGTACTCGAACGGGCTTGGCAAGCCGATGTCAGCCAGATTGTTCTGACTGCTACTTCGTTGGCGGTCAGTCATCAGGTACAACCTTTCTGCGCTGAATACCCTGACCGCCTGTTCTGTACCGCCGGAGTGCATCCGCATCATGCAGACCAGTGGACTAGCGAAGTGGCGGCTGAATTGCGCAGCCTCTCAGCCGCCGACTGCGTCAAGGCTGTTGGCGAATGTGGTCTCGACTACAATCGTGACTTCTCACCCCGTCCCCAGCAAATCAAAGCACTCGAAGCACAGCTGCAACTGGCAGCCGAACTGCAGCTGCCCGTGTTTTTGCATGAACGTGAGGCGAGCAAGGTACTGATTGATATTCTGCGCCATTACCGGGACGACATTCCCTGCGCAGTGGTGCATTGCTTCACTGCTGACCGTGAAGCGCTGTATCCATACCTGGACATGGACCTGCATATTGGCATCACCGGATGGATATGTGATGAACGCCGTGGAAGCCATCTGCATTCGCTAGTTGGCGACATCCCCGCCGGTCGGCTGATGATTGAAACCGATGCGCCTTGGCTGACACCCAGAACATTACGACCCAAACCAAAAAGAGGTCGCAACGAGCCCGCTTTTATTCACTCTGTCGCCAGCATGCTGGCAGCGTGTCGGAATGAATCCATCGAGCAGCTCGCTGCACACACCAGTGCCACGGCCAGGACGTTTTTTGACCTACCCTTTCCGACCTGCTCTACACCAAAAGCTGAATCCGGCTGTCGATAAACTGCGCAGCCCCTTGGCGGCGACCTGCAATTGCGACATGATGCCTGTGAATACAACAAAGTCAGGCATCACACCTGCTCACTGGCTTGTCAGCAGACCCTGGAGTAATCAGCAGATCATGCGATCCTTCTTTCGCCATCTTGTTTCTACCACCGCCATGCTCACTCTGGCCACGAGCGCATGGGCAGCCGATTCCGGCACGCTGCCAGCAACTGTAAAGCAATCACTGGAGGCGGCAAGGGTTCCGCTGGACGCCATGTCAATGGCCGCAATTCCCCTTGAAGGCCAGGGTATGGCTCAGTTTATTAATGCCGACAAGGTCGTCAATCCCGCATCCACAATGAAGCTGGTTACTACCTATGCTGCGCTGGAATTGCTTGGCCCCACCTACAGTTGGCGCAGCGAGTTACTCGGCACCGGACCGGTGAGCAATGGCGTACTCGAAGGCGACCTGATTTTCCGCACAAGCGGAGATCCCAAGATGACGCTTGAAAGGATGTGGAGCCTGTTGCGTGAACTTCGCGCGGCCGGAGTGAGGGAGATAGCTGGCGACCTGATTCTTCAACCCGCCGATATCCGGCTGCCAATTAATGCCCGCCCCTTCCCGGACGATGGCAACGACCCGAGTAAACCCTTTCTGGTCGAGCCTGACCCGCTACTGACTAATTTGAAACTGTTGGTACTCAGCAGTTACGGTGAAGACAACGGTGTGCGCATTCATCTGGAACCTGCGTTACCCGAGATCACGATCGTCAACCAGCTTCGTTTGCTGGAACCCGTCTCCAACTGTCCGTGGCCCAATGTTACCTATGGGATAGATGACCAGGGCACCCATGCCACCGTCACACTCGTCGGCGCTCTGCATAAGGGCTGCTCGGTACAACGCTACATGTCTGCGCTCGACGCACCAACCTATACTGGCAGCACGCTGCGCACACTCTGGCGTGACATGGGCGGCGCCGTGCGCGGCACCACCCGCGTAGGTCAGGCGCCATCAGGTGCTCGTAGCCTGGCGCGCAGTGACTCACCCGATCTGGTGACCGTCATCCGCGACATCAACAAGTTCAGTAATAACACCATGGCCCGACAACTGTTTCTGACCATCGGTCGCGAGACCCGCAATGCCACTGACCTTGACGACCAGCAGGCGGCCGTCCGCAGTATCAACAAATGGCTCAACGTTAAAGGTATCCAGCCGACTGGGCTGGTCATGGAAAATGGTTCGGGATTATCGCGTATTGAACGGTTAACCGCTCGGGACATGGCGATGTTGCTTCAGCAAGCGTGGAAGAGCCCCTACTCCGCCGAGTTCATCGCTTCGCTGCCACTGGCCGCGATGGATGGCACCATGCGTCGCCGGTTGCGCAATACCTCGGTAGCGGGCCAGGCGCATATCAAGACAGGCTCGTTAAGCGGCGTTCGCGCGATTGCGGGCATTACCCGGGATGCTAATGGTCAGAGCTGGGCTGTCGCAGCAATCGTTAACCATGCAGCGGCCGGTGCCAGCCGGGAAGCGCTGGATAGAGTGCTGACGGACGTCCACCGTCGTGCGCCCACCAACGTTGCCGCCAACCGGTAGGCTGCGGCGGCAACGGGCAACGCGTTAGACGGATTCGGACGCGGTACGACGGGTAATACACCAGGTACGGTGTATCCGCGTATTGCGATGGAAGTCCTTGTCCAGAGTCTGTGCGGAAATATCACTGACAAGGTATTTTTCGTTCAGCTCTCGGTCCAGACGAAACCGCCGGAAGTTGTTCGAGAAATACAAAGTCCCGCCCGTCGCCAATCGCAACATGGCCATTTCAATGAGGTGCACATGATCGCGCTGCACGTCGAACACATCGTCAAGCCGCTTGGAATTTGAAAAAGTCGGAGGGTCGATAAAAATCAGATCATATTCACCGCGGTCGGCTTCCAGCCACTGCATCACATCGGCGTGCACCAATTGATGCAAGTCAGATAAGCCGTTCAGTGATAGATTCCGTCGCGCCCAATCGAGATAGGTCTTGGACAAATCGACACTGGTTGTGCTGCGAGCGCCACCAACAGCCGCATGCACAGTAGCGCTGGCCGTATAGCAGAAGAGATTGAGAAAGCGCTTGCCGCGGGCCTCAGCAGCCAGCTTGAGGCGCAGAGGTCGGTGATCAAGAAAGACGCCGGTATCCAGATAGTCGGTCAGATTGACCAGCAGCTTCACCTGCCCTTCTCTAACCGTCAGAAACTCACCCTTGCGATCCATGCGCTGGTACTGCTTGCTCCCGCTCTGGCGCAGGCGTTGCTTGAGTACCACCCGACTGGCCGGAATGCCAAGCACATCGGGTAGCGCGATCAGCACATCCTGCAGTCGACTGCGCGCCTTGTCTTCGCTAATAGTCTCGGGTGCCTGATATTCCTGCACATGCACCCAGCCATCATACAGGTCGATGGCGACCGCAAATTCAGGCATATCGGCATCGTAAACCCGATAGCAGGTAACGTCATTCTGGCGTGCCCATTTCCCAAGGTTCTTCAGATTCTTTTTCAACCGATTGGCGAACATCTGTGCTGACTCGCTCAATCGGGCGGTTATCGCTGGCTCGGCAGGAACCGCTGAAGAGCCAGTCGGTTTCGGGTCAGGTACTTGAGCAGCATCCGCGTCCACAGGCTTCGCGAGGGGTTTCGCGCTACCGCTAGCGCCGGTTACATAGCGTTCGGGCTGCAGATCCATCATCAGTAATTTGCAGGGTAAAGCGCCGTTGAACAGTGCGTACTGTTTGTGACTGCGAATCCCCATGCGCTTGCCAAGATCAGGATTGCCGGTAAAGATAGCGGCTTGCCAACCGGTGCAGCGCTCGCGTAGCACCTCTCCCAGTTTCTGGTACAGGTATACCAGGCTCGCTTCCTCACCGAGACGCTCGCCGTAAGGTGGGTTACAGACAATCAGACCGGCCTGACCGCGATCGGGATGGGGAGCAAAGGTTGCCAGCTCTCCCTGATATACCTTGACCCAATTACCCAGACCTGCCCGCTGGATGTTGTTGCGCACCGGCTGCAGAAGGCGCGGATCAGCCTCGTAACCGCGAATCCAGAGCGGCTCGGAAGCAAGACCCACTTCGGCCCTCTGTCGCCCCTGAGTATGCAAGGTGTTCCACAAGGCGGAATCGTGCTGTAACCAGCGACTGAAACCGAACTGTTCCCGCTGCAGATTGGGCGCCATGTCGGTGGCCATCATCGCAGCCTCGACCAGAAAGGTACCTGAACCGCACATGGGGTCTGCCAGGGCGCCACCGTCCGCAGCCAGTTGTGGCCAGCCGGCGCGGATCAGAATAGCGGCTGCCAGGTTCTCTTTAAGCGGTGCTGCGCCCTGTTGCAGGCGGTAGCCGCGTTGATGCAGGCTGTGACCCGACAAATCCAGAGCTAATTGTGCTTCGCCACTACGGCAGTGCACGTTGATACGCAGATCGGGATTCAGCCTATCAACCCCTGGACGCGTTCCATCGGGCTGACGCAGCCGGTCAACTATTGCGTCCTTGACCTTAAGGGCGCCGAAATGGGTATTGTCGATTCCGGGCAGTATGCCAACGAAGTCCACACTGAGAGTCGCTTCAACCGGCATATGCGCTGCCCAATCGATCGCCGCAACACCATCGTACAGACCCTGGGCGTCAGCCACGCTGAAACGATTCAGCACCAATAGGACCCGGTTGGCCAGTCGCGACCACAAACAGATACGGTAACCCAGCTCCAGATCGCCACGAATGCTGACCCCTGCAACGGTTTCCTTAGCCGCGTCAGCACCCAATGCATTCAATTCGTCGAGCAGCAACCCTTCGATGCCTTTCGGACATGTAACAAAAAATTCAAGACTTTCATGCATCTGTTTGATTTCCAAAACTTTGTGTATTTGGCGTTGGCAGTTTTAGTACCGAGACCACTAAAGAGCAATTCAGCTATGCCAAATCAGTCTTTCAGTACCCTCAATTGATAGGGTACAACAGGACAGGACTCGATAACGGGCAAACCTCTTGGGAAGTCAGAACAGTTGATCGACTTCCCCGGCAAGACAGGAGTTTCCTGCCATGCCAACCCCCAGCATTGCCGATCTGCAAGCTGGGTTTGTTCTAGCATATGAGGGCTCTACTGTATGAGAAGACTCAAGCGTGATCCGATGGAACGAGCATATTTACGCGGTTATCAGAATGGTGTTCATGGCAAATCCCAGGATTCCTGTCCGTTCAACAGTCCCAACACCCGCCAGAACTGGATCAATGGCTGGCGTGAGGGGCGAGCAGATCACTGGGCCGGTTATACAGGTATTTCCGGCGTACATCGCCTTAACGAGATGCGCGCGGTAGGTTAAATTCCCGATATAACGTTTTCCCCATGGCGCTTCCCTAGAGCGCCGCCCCCCGTCGGGGCCCTTCCGGCCTTCGCCATGCGAAGGCCGGTTTCCCGGGGCAGAAAAATCTTCAACCGGAACCTGTGCATTTTTCAATTGTTACTTCTGTAACGCGGCTATGGCGTCCACACATTCGCCGACAAGTTCCGGCCCGCGGTAGATAAATCCACTATAAAGCTGAACCAGACTGGCACCCGCATGGATCTTGTCTGCCGCGTCAGTACCGGACAAAATACCTCCCACACCAATAATGGGTATACGACCTTTTAACTCACCAGCCAACAGACGCACTACTTCAGTAGCAACATCGGTTAGTGGCCCGCCAGATAACCCACCGATTTCATCGGCGTGCTCCAATCCCACTACTGCCGTGCGCTCAAGGGTGGTGTTCGTCGCAATCACCGCATCCATGCCTTCCTCAACCAGCACTGCAGCTATCAAGGCTAGATCCTCCGGCAGAACATCCGGAGCAATCTTAATCGCTATGGGCACGTATTGGCCGTGCATCGCAGTCAATTCGCGTTGGCACTGCTTGATACTTTCAAGCAGCCGCTTGAGGGTATCGCCATATTGAAGCGATCGCAGACCTGGGGTGTTAGGAGAGGACAAATTGACGGTCACATAACTGGCCCGTGTGTAGACCTTGCGCAGACAGTAAAGATAATCATCTACCGCACGGTCAACCGGTGTAACCGCATTCTTGCCGATATTCACACCCAGCACACCTGCAAAACGCACGGCGTCTAAACGCTGCAACAGCGCCTCAACACCCAGGTTATTGAATCCCAAACGATTAATAATCGCGCTTTGCTCGGGCAACCGAAACATCCGTGGCTTGGGATTGCCCGTTTGCGGCCGCGGAGTAACGGTACCCACCTCGAGAAAACCGAATCCCATCGCCGCCAATCCATCGACAGCAAGAGCATTCTTGTCCAAGCCCGCAGCCAGACCCACTGGGTTATCAAAGGTAAGCCCCATAACCTGAACCGGCTGAGGCGTCCTCGGCCTGCACAACTTATCCGCCAGACCAAGTCGACCTGCAGCACCTAGCATATCCATCGTCAGATCGTGCGAGGCCTCTGCGGGCAGGCGGAAAAGCAGTGAGCGAAGCATGGAATACATGAGTCAGAGCCTTGTGAATGATTTTCAGCGAATAGTATACCTGTTAGACACGCACTTGGCGGCTAACAGCGAGCTATTGGCCCAAACGCTGAAGGGAAACCAGCTTGCCATCACTAGTGAAGCGCATGAGAAAACTGCCGTATATTCCATCGTGCGTAAGGAAGGGCCGCAAATGGTGCGCCGGCAGGCTAACGCGCCTGCCGTCACGGCTATGCATCAATACACGGTTAGCATAGCCACGATACCAAGCCAGATAACGCTCGGCCGGAACCGCTATATCCACAACCAATTGCTGCTCTGCGGGCAATCCGAGATCCTCTGGATGCAATAGATTTAAGACGCTCAGTTAACTGCATGTCGGGATGCCTGCGCAAGATCCAGCAATTCACGCATGGCTACAGCCACCATCGGATAGTCACCACCACTCGCGTTCTTCAGATCCGACATCATCACCCGCCAGCGTTTCACCATCAGCGGATTAGTTGCAACCCACTCCTTAACCAGCGCCTCAGGGGTAGATTCCTCGTCACGATCATGCAGTACCGATACAGTCATCATTCTAGCCTGTGCATCAAGGTCATCACGATAGCTTTCTCGCGCCAGAGCTTGCCAGTGATTGTCCACTGGCAATCCGTTGATCTGTTGTCCAAACCAGGGCAATTGCAGCTCACTGCCCAGCGCAAAGAACACCTGAGCGACGCGCTGTTCAGGCTGACCAGTGGCATCAGCGGCTTCGATAATACCCAACAAGGTAAAGCAATGACTGGTTCCGGCTACCAGACGTGCTATAGCCTCTGGAACACCTGCAGTCATATAAGCCTCGAATCGCGCCTGCCATTGGCCGTGAACCTGTCCTTCGAGCAGGCTATCGAATTGCGCTGCCAGGGTTTCCACTATGGGTGCAAAATGTGCCACTTCACGTTCAGGCGTCAGATCACTGCGGCGGTTGCGCACAAACCAGCGCGTTGCCCTGCGCCCCAGTTGCATTAAATTGTCCATCATTTCCAGCTGTATTTCCGACGTAACCTGATAGTCCAGCGACTCAATAGAGGCAAAGTGTGCCTGAAGCTTGAACACGTCACGGGCTACCACATAGCCACGCGCTAACTCACTCGGCAAAGAACCGGTTGACTGCTGTAGCCGACGCAGGAAGGTAATACCCATGTGGTTGACCAGGTCGTTAGCCAGTTGCGTAGCGATAATCTCACGCCACAACCGATGATTATTCAGCGCTGCAGGATACTTTTTCTCCAACACCGAGGGGAAAGCGGTCCCCAGTTCCCGAGCCAGATAGCTATCCTCTGGCACACCGGACGCGACCAGAGCCTCCTTCAGATCGGCCTTGGAATAAGAGATCAAAATCGACAACTCAGGACGGGTCAGACCTAAGCCTCGAGCTGACCTTTCAGTCAACTGTTCGTCATCGGGAATGAACTCAAGCGACCGATTGAGCTTGCCACTACTCTCCATGGCGCTGATAAAACGGCGATACTCGGTCATGGCCTTGACGGCCTGACGTTGGGCCAGACTGATCGCCTGGGTTTGTTTGTAATTATTGGCCAATACCAGTTCGGAAACATCATCGGTCATACTGGCGAGCAATTTGTCGCGCTGCTTGCCAGTCATGTCCCCCGCCTGAACAACCTCGTTAAGCAGGATCTTTATGTTGACTTCATGATCGGAACAATCGACACCGCCCGCATTATCGATAAAGTCGGTATTCACCGCTCCGCCCTTGAGACAGAACTCGACTCGCCCAAGCTGGGTCATACCCAGGTTGCCACCCTCGCCGATCACCCGACAGCGCAAGTCGCTACCATTGACCCGAAGGATATCGTTAGCCTTGTCTCCCACATCCATGTGGCTTTCCTTGGAGCTCTTCACATAGGTGCCGATACCTCCATTCCAGATCAGATCGACGGGAGCCTTGAGCAAATGATTGATAAGCTCGTTAGGCGTAAGCTTTTCTGCTTTTATGGCAAAGAGTTCGCGCATCTGGGAGGTCAGGATAATCTGCTTCAGACTCCGCTCGAACACGCCACCGCCGGCCGAAATAAGGGTGGTCTTATAGTCGGTCCAACTTGACCGCGGCAGATCAAACAGCCGCTGACGTTCTTCGAAACTGGTTTCTGGGTCAGGATCAGGGTCAATGAATATATGCTGGTGATTGAATGCTGCTACCAATTTCAGACTGCGTGAAAGCAACATGCCGTTACCAAAAACGTCTCCAGCCATATCGCCAATACCCAGCACAGTAACGGGCTCTGTCTGGATATTGACTCCCAATTCACGGAAATGCCGCTGGACCGAAACCCAAGCGCCTTTCGCGGTGATACCCATCTTTTTGTGATCGTAGCCAGCGGATCCGCCAGAGGCGAAAGCATCTCCCAACCAGAAATTATAATCAGCTGCAATACCGTTGGCGATGTCGGAAAAGGTGGCGGTGCCCTTGTCGGCTGCAACCACCAGATACGGATCGTCTTCGTCATGGCGCACCACCTGATCAGGCGGCACAAGCTCACCGTCAACAAGATTATCGGTCAAATCGAGCAGGCCACGGATGAACAGCTGGTAACAGGCGATGGCCTCCTGTTGCACCTCGTCACGGGTACCTCCGACCGGCAACCGACGCGGTACGAAACCACCCTTGGCCCCCACGGGAACAATAACCGCATTCTTGACCTGCTGTGCCTTGACCAGTCCAAGAACCTCGGTGCGATAGTCTTCCTCGCGATCAGACCAGCGCAGCCCTCCCCTTGCGACCTTGCCGCCGCGCAGATGCACACCTTCGAACCGGGGCGAATAGACGAATATTTCGTACATCGGCTTGGGCAACGGCAATTCAGCGATCGCACGCGGATCAAGCTTGAAACTGAAATAGTCCTTGACACAGCCCTGAGCATTATTCTGGTAAAAATTGGTCCGCAAAGTGGCCTTGATCAGCTCCAGGTAGCGTCGCAATATACGGTCCTCGTTGAGGACTGGCACCTGATCAAGAGCACCGATAATCGCCTGCTCCAGACGCTGTTGCATCTCATCTAAATCCACTGGCGTCAGCTTGCGCGCCAGGTAGAAACGAGTTTTGAAAAGGCGTACCAGCTCCCGGGCTATGTCCACATGGGCGACAAGGGTGCTGGCAATGTAAGGCAGCTCGAAGCCGAGCCTGATCTGTTTTAGATAACGCGCGTAGGCGCGAAGCAAAGCCACATCGCGCCAGGGCATTCGTGCCAGAAGCACCAATCGATTGAAGCCGTCATTCTCTGCGGCGCCCCGCCAAGTTTGCTCGAAGGCATCACGAAACAGATCGTTGACCTCATGAATATCCAGCTCACGGTCCAGCGCAAAGGTAAACTCGAAATCGTGAATCCAGAACTCCTCTCCGTCGTGCCTTTTAAAACTGAACGGGAATTCGCCCATCACCCGCAAACCCAGATTTTCCAGAATCGGCATCACATCGGACAGGGGCAAAGGCTCGCCCAGATGGTAAATCTTGCAATGCAACACCCCCGCCTTCTGGGATAGAGGTTGATAAAAACTCATAGCCAGAGGACTTTCGGTAGTCAACGACAGGAGGTGTTCCATGTCCACCACACCGCTGGCCGCGTTGAAGCGTTCGGCATAGCCCGCAGGAAAGCCGTCGGCAAAGTCCTCGAGCACCGCTGTCGCAGAAGCCTCACCGAGACTCTCGTTCAGACGGTCACTGAAATCATCGTGCCAGTCACGACAGACACGGATGATGTCTTGTTCGATTTTCAGCGGATCCACTACTAGCTTCCGCTTGGGGTCGACACTCAGAATAAACTGAGTACGAGCCAACACCGACTCAGAGAAGTAGGTCCAGAACTCACAGTCACTGGCCTGCAACCGATCCCTCAAAACCCCTTCAATTTTCAGTCGAATTTCAGTGGAATAGATTTCCCGTGGCACATAGACCAAGCAATAGTAGAAACGACCGTAGTTGCCGCTGCGCAGAAACACACGAATCTGGTTGCGCTGCTGAATCTGCACAATACTCAAGGCGGTGTCGCGCAACTCTCCCTCGGACATCTGGAACAAATCATCGCGGGGCAACACCTGCAAGGCCTGATCCAGCTCTTTGCCAAGATGGCTGTGGGAGGTAAAACCAGACGCGGTGCGCACAGCTGCCACCTTTTGCCGCAAATGTGGAATACGCTCCACCGTATCGGCGTAGACACGGGAGGTATAGAGACCCATAAAACGATGCTCGACAAGCACCTTGCCCTTGTCATCAACCTCACGAATGGATACATAGTCTGGATAAGCAGGCCGATGCACCTTGCTCGATTGCGAAGCCTTGGCAAAAGACAGCAATACCGGTGCACGCAGATAATCCACAACCTTGTCCGGCAGACCAGTCAACGATTCATCACGCGGATTGAGTGCCAGAACACCCAGACAATGATCCGGTAAAATGCCTAGCTGCTGGCTTTTCAACCCTTCGTTGATGCTGAAGCATTCATAACCAAGAAAGGTGAAATGGTCATCCAGCAACCAGGCAATGAACGCCTCACATTCCTTGCGCTCGGCAGCCGGAAAAAACCCAAACTTCTTGCTTTTGAGCGACTTCATAAGCGCCCGAGCCTGCTCTCCCATTGCAGCAAAATCCACGACAGCAGCCCGCACGTGACTTAGCACCTCCCCCAGCGACGTGGCTACGCGCTTGAGCTCAGCAGCACTAGCGCAGCGATCAATCTCGATGTACATGACCGACTCGAACTGTGCCTGAGTCGACTTGCTATGTGGATCAAGAACACTTTCGAGTACGCCCTCGCTGTTGCGCTTGACTGCCATGACGCTGTTCTGCAGCGTATGAATGGCATAGCCCTGACGGTTGAGCAGCATCCGTACAGAATCAACCAGAAAAGGTGAGTCACAGTGTAGAATCTCAACCACCGAATGGGTCGATTGCCAGCCATGCTGTTGGATGTCTGGATTGAATACTCTCAGCTTTTCGCCCTGCCCGTCATAGCTCTGGAAAAAGCGCCAGAACGATAACGTGCAACCCAGCAGATCCGTGTCGTGCCGGGCCAACAGTTCCTCCAATGGCACAATGCCGAAGAACTGATCACTGAACTTGGTAATCGCGTCCTTTTCATCTGGCTGTACAAGTTTCAACAAGCGAATTTGCAATATACTGAGGAATTCTTCTCTACTGCTGGCCATGATAAATGCCATGCTGCCTCCGGATTAACCTGCAACTCAGGCGTTTGCAGGGTCTTGCGGTATGGAACTGGAGTGATACGCGGTATCGTTACCGAACCCCGCTTTCGTATGAGATCAGTCTAGACCATAGTCTGTCGCCAGAGGGACAATTTGCTGGACTGAGGTGACGGGCGCGGTTGCTAGACAGGGCTGAAAGGTGGGCACGAAGCGATATGGAAACGAATGTCAGGATGAAAAACAACCTTATGACGCATCACCAATCATTGATGGATCTGCGCACGTGGATGGGTCAGCAGATCTTTGGCCAGGAGCAACTGGTCGATCGCATGCTCATCTGCCTGCTCGCCGGAGGCCATATATTGGTAGAAGGTGCACCCGGCCTGGCGAAGACCAAGGCGATCAAGACACTTTCCGAAGCCATAGAAGCGGACTTTCACCGTATACAGTTCACCCCGGACCTGCTGCCAGCCGATATCACCGGAACCGAAATCTATCGACCAGAAACCGCCAGTTTCAGTTTTCAACAAGGCCCGATATTTCATCATCTGGTGCTCGCAGACGAGATCAACCGAGCGCCGGCCAAGGTACAGTCAGCGCTGCTTGAGGCGATGGCCGAGCGTCAGGTCAGTATCGGAAGGGAAACCTACCCGCTGCCGGAACTGTTCATGGTCATGGCAACGCAGAACCCGATTGAACAGGAAGGCACCTACCCCCTGCCCGAAGCGCAGTTGGATCGCTTCCTTATGCATGTGCGCATCGGCTTCCCGGACGCCGCACTGGAGCGCCAGATTCTGCACCTTGCCCGTGGCGAGGCCCAGGGCGTCAGCGCCCATATCGGCGAGCGCATCAGCCAGGAAAGTATTTTCGGAGCCCGTCAGGAAGTCCTTGGACTGTTCATGGCCGACGCTGTAGAGGAATATCTCATCCAGCTGATCATGGCCACCCGTCGTCCGGAGCTTTATAGCCAGCAGTTAGCAGAATGGCTCCAGTTAGGCGCGAGTCCACGGGGCACCATTGCACTGGACCGTTGCGCGCGGGCCCATGCCTGGCTCACCGGTCGCGACTTTGTCAGTCCCGAGGATGTTCAGGCAATCGTACATGACGTGCTGCGTCACCGTATCATTCTGAGTTTCGAGGCCGAAGCCGCAGGGATCGATGCCGATCGGGCAATCAACCTGCTGGTTGAATCCGTCGCGGTGGTATGAAGGTGACCGGCCCACAATCGACCTCCGATGACGTACTGGATGACCGCCTATTCGTCAACCTTGATAGCTTGCTGGAGAGTCGTCATGAGTGTCAGCGCATGCCGCTTTTTCGTGGGCCGATGCAGGCCAGTCGTCAGCTGGGCCGTCAGTATTCGAGGCTTCGCGGGCGTGGCGTGGACTTCGATCAGGTACGCGCCTATCAACCCGGGGACGACATCCGCAGCATTGACTGGCGTGTTACCGCCCGCAGTGGCAAGGTTCATACAAAGGTATTCAACGAAGAACGCGAACGCCCAGTGTTTATTTTATGCGAGCAAAGCAATCGCCTTTTTTTCGGCAGCCAGCTGTGCTTTAAATCTGTTCTTGCCGCTCAGGCCTGTAGTCTGATCGCCTGGACCGCGCTGGCGCACAACGACCGGGTCGGAGGCTTGGTATTTGGTAAAGTCTGTCACGAGGTACGGCCACAACGTAACCGGCAATCTCTACTGCGTCTATTTCGTCTGCTGATAGAAGCTAATCACGCCCTGCAGCCGTCCCAGGATGCTCCTGGGGATGAGCCCAAGGAGCTGCTCAATCAGGCATTGCGGCATACCCGGGAAGTCGTCAGACCCGGCAGCATTCTCTATGTCATTTGCGACCACAGTGCCGTGGACCAATTGAATCAAACACTCCTGGTTCCGCTTGCGGCACACAACGATCTGGTGCTCCTCCCCCTCTATGACGCCCTGGATGCAGAATTGCCACAAGCGGATATGTTGGAATTTGTCCAGAATGGCGAGCAGCTGAGCGTCAACGTCAGTGATGAGGTAGTGCGCACGGCTTATGCTGCACAATTTCTCGCCCAACAACATGCCTGGCAGCACCTCGCCCGCCGCCTGGGGTGTTCGCTTTTTAGCCTCAATACCTCAAGCAGCGCAGCCGGGCAGATAGGCACCATGTTCAGCGCCCAAAAAAGACGGGGGCGGACGTGAACGAAACCCTGTATCAGTCATTAATTCATCCGATGGCCCCTGAGCCAATATCCTGGTGGCCGCCCGCGCCAGGCTGGTGGGCTCTGCTGACACTTCTAGTGACGGTCAGCTTTCTGCTGCCCTGGGCCGTCATGCGCTTGAAAAAATTCAATATCAAGCGGCGCGGGACTAACCAGGCACTCAAGGACATCTCGGCAGATCTCTCTGATCAACAGTGGCTTAGCGAGATCAACAGCTTACTTAAAAGACTGCTTCTGCGTCGCGGTGAAGTCGCCCCTACTCGCTTGTTTGGTGAACAGTGGCTTAACTACCTGTGCCAAGGATATCCGCGGCCACAACGCTCTCATCTGGCGCCCCTTGCCGCCGACTTATATCGCCAGGCGCCCAATCTCAGCGACGACCAACGCCGCGCATTGTTGCGTGAACTCCGCCGCTGGCTGAGCTATAACCATGTTTGAGCTGCACTGGCCGGCAGCCTTCCTACTCTTGCCGCTGCCCTGGCTTCTACGCTGGCTACTACCCTCCGCACCGGTGCGCAGCGCAGCGCTTCAGGTTGACTTTCTGCAGCGTCTTGGACAGCTACCTACCAGCGTTTCATCGATGCCATTGACGCGCCGTCGTTGGTTTTTTGTACTTGTGTGGTTGCTTTTGATCTTAGCTTCCAGTCGCCCGCAATGGCTAGGGGATCCCCTACCGATCAGCATTAGCGGTCGCGACATGATGTTAGCCATCGACCTTTCTGGCAGTATGGAATACGAGGACATGCGGCTCGACGGTGAGCAGGTGCCACGTATGACAGTCGTCAAAAAACTGGTTTCCGACTTTATCGCCCAACGCGAGGGTGATCGTATCGGCCTTATTCTCTTTGGCTCCAGCGCCTACGTGCAGGCGCCCCTGACCCACGACCTGCAAAGTCTGGATGAGTGGGTCGATGAGGCCTTTGTCGGCCTGGCCGGACGCGAGACGGCCATTGGTGACGCTATTGGCCTGGCGATCAAAAGACTTGTGGCCGAACCGGCCGAAAGTAGAGTACTGATATTGATCACCGATGGCGCCAATACCGCAGGCCAAATAACGCCGCTGCGCGCAGCCCGCTTTGCTGCCAGCGAAGGTATCCGTATTTTCACTATCGGGGTTGGAGCCAGTGCGGATCAGTCGTTGACCTCCGGAATACAGGATCCGTCCATTAATCTCGACGAAGGCACCTTGATCGATGTTGCTCTGGCGAGCGATGGGGAGTATTTCCGCGCGCGCAATAGCGCGGATATTCAACAGATCTACCAGCGCATCGAAGCCCTTGAGCCCGCCTTGCGTGACAGTAGTCCACGCCGGCAAGCGCGCCCTCTATACCCCTGGCCCCTCGGGCTGGCCATGTTGATAAGTCTGGTGATCGCCAGCGTCGCGGTCTACCGGAGGCGCCATGCCGTTTGAAATACTCGGCAGCCTCACCATCGTCCGGCCGGGCTGGCTGCTCCTACTGATTCCCTGCGGCGTGCTGTGCTCGCTTCTATACAATCGAATCAATAAGTATTCGCCCTGGGACAGGCTCCTGCCTGCGGCGCTGCGCAGAGCTCTACTGCAGCGTGAACCCGGTCCGGGCCATGCCGGCAGTTTTCTGCTACTCGGCATGGCATGGTCAGTGGCTGTTATCACTCTGAGCGGCCCCGTGTGGGAGAGCGTCTCCCCGGCCATGCGTCAGAACCAGTCTGCATTGATCGTAGTGCTGGATGTGTCTCACAATATGCTGGCCAATGACCTCGCTCCATCGCGGCTGGAACGAGCCCGACTGAAGATTAGAGACCTGCTGCAAATGCGCAGTGACGGTCAGGTCGCTTTAATAGCTTTTGCCGGAAGCGCCCACCGCGTTACCCCCTTGAGCACCGACCATGCGACCTTGACCGATCTGCTCAATGGTCTCAGCCCGGACATCATGCCGGTGAGTGGCTCGGATCTGGGTGCAGCGCTGGCGCTGGCTGAAAAAATGGCAGCGCCACTGCCACCTAACAGCACCCAGATACTACTAATCACCGGGAGCATCGACAGCGCACAGTTCGATAAGCTGAACGAGGTAGCGCTGCGACTTGGCAGGCAATTAGCAATCCTGGGGGCGGGTACTACTGAAGGGGCACCGGTAGCATTGCCTGAGGGTGGTTTTATGCGCGACAACCAGGGCCGAATTCTGCTTCCGCGCCTCGACAATAGGGCACTGGCAAGCATTGCCCGACGCTCTGGGGCGAGTTATCACGACCTCACCCGCAACGATAGTGATCTCATGAGTCTGCTGCAGCCAATGACACTGATCCACCAGGTCGATGCCAAGCAACTAACCGAGCGCAGCGACCAGGGTCACTGGCTGATACTGCTTCTGCTTCCACTCGCCGCTCTGGGTGCACGCCGTGGCTGGCTCGGCCTGTTACTCTGTGCGGTGCTGCTGCCAATGCCCGCCGAAGCCAGCCCGACATGGGCTGATGTATGGCTCCGCTCAGATCAGCAAGCTATAGAGCTACTTGCCGAGGATCGGCCCGCAGATGCCGCAGAGGTATTCGAAGATCCCCATTGGATCGCCTGGGCCCTTTATCAGGCCACTGACTATCGCGCAGCAGCGCTCGCCTATGAAAAACTCCTGCTGGCAAATCCTGATGATTCCCAGCTGCATTTCAACCATGCAACAGCACTGGCCATGAGCGGCGCTTTGGAAAACGCACTGGAAGCCTACGAGCAAACCCTCACCCGCGCGCCGGACCATGCAGCCGCACGGCATAACCGCAGCCGAATAGAAGCCTTGCTCGAAGAGCAGGTACGTCAGGCTGAAGAGCTCAAACAAAACGACCCAAATGAGGAAGATGATCCGGGTGACAATGACAATCGGCAAACAGAAAACCCATCGTTTAACAGCTCGTCAACCGTTGATGAAGCCCCCGGTTCCGAGCGACCGGACAATAACGGCAAGGCCTCCCCCGATTCAACAGCGCCACACATTGATTCTGGATCAGTCAAAGCGGACGTTGAGCGAAGAACAGAGACCGCGGTCGGCTCCGCGGCGGGATCAGAGGGGGCTCCTGCCCTTCGGACCGATACCGAACAGCCAGTACGTCCGGATGTGAGCGACACAGCCGTCAGCGACTCACCTGCCGGGAAGTCGGAGCAAAATGTCATACACCAAGCGCTTGAACCCGAGCAACAGGCCGCATTGCAACAATGGCTGCGTGAAGTGCCAGATAATCCAGCCGATCTCCTTCGCCGTAAGTTTCTCTATCAACGACTTCAGCAACTGGAAGAACGCTCCCGATGAACAGAATTCTACTCTGGCTTTGCACCCTGGCTTTTTCGACACATGCAGCCGCGGTCCTTGAGGCCAGCGTTGATCGGACCCGCCTGATCGAAGGCGAGACACTGCAGTTGACCCTTGAAACGATGGCGACCGACCGTTTCAGCCAGCCCGATCTGACGCCTCTGGAAGAGCACTTCGAGTTAAAGGATAGTCGCCAGTTGAGTCTGGTCAGTCAGCTCGATGGCAAAACCCAGCCAGTCACTCGCTGGGTGATCAGTCTGCTACCCAAGCGCACCGGCTACGTAGTGATTCCCCCGCTGACGCTGAATGATCTGCGCAGCCAGCCGATCAGCCTGCATGTGTTGACAGCCGCCGAAGCGGCACAGGACAACACAGCCCAGATGGCGCCCGTGTTTATTGATGCCGAGGTGGATACAGAAACGCCTTACGTCCAGGCGCAGGTATTGCTGACCTTGCGCGTCTACCACTCAGTATCGTTGTATGATGATTCAACTCTGACCAGTCTGGACATGCAGGATGCTCGAGTTGAGAGCATGGGTCCTCCGCGCAACTATGAAAGACTGATCAACGGCATTCGTCACGGCGTGATTGAAGTCCGCTACGCCCTATTCCCCCAACGCAGCGGCGAGCTCGAGGTTCCTTCACAGCTCTTCAGTGCCACCACCATGCCCTCGCGGACGGGCGACAACGACCGGACAACCCGCGGCAGACTGGTGCAGGTGCGCTCACCGGGTATCAGCTTGCAAGTGCGCCCAATCCCCGCCGAGTACCCACCGGATACTCCGTGGCTACCGGCCAAAAGCGTCACTCTGTCCCAGCGCTGGCAGCCGGACCCCGGACTAAATCTACTCGCCGGCGAATCACTGACTCGAACCCTGGTAGTACTGGCCGACGGACTGAATGCCTCCCAGTTGCCGGAGCTGAACAGTCTGGGCGATCAAGTGATTCAGGGCCTGCGCGAATATGCGGACCAACCCGAGCTTCAGGACCAGGCATTGGATGACGGAGTCCGTGGCCTGCGCCAGGACAGCGCAGCATTACTGGTCCAGCAGGCGGGCAAGTATCAACTACCACAGCTGCAATTGGTCTGGTGGGACACGGCACAGGATCGCTTGCAGGAAACCACACTAAACGCCATCGACTTGAGTGTCATGAGCACCCAGAGTTTCATATCCGGGACTGAGCCCATCGCAGTGGAAGCCAGCCTTGAATCCTCTATGGTCCTCAGGCTCTGGCCCTGGCAACTCGCCACAGCGTTGCTGGGGCTGGCCTGCTTGGTCTGTCTTTGGTACCTATGGCGCTTCAGTGCGGCGCTGAAAGCAATGAAACAGCCCCTTCAGGACGTGGAAATCTTCGACGAGGTGGTGCAGGGCAATCCCCTTTCCGACCTGCAGACTGCCTGTCGCGGCAATCATCCGAGCGATGCCCGCAAGGCGCTTGAGGCCTGGGCTAGGCAACAGGATAGCGAAGGGCTTATCGGCCTCACCCATCACCACGCCGATCTGGCCGAGGCGCTGGATGAACTAAACGCCTGTCTGTTCGGGCAGGCTGAGCATCAATGGCGCGGCAAGCCGCTCTGGCGAGCAGTGCGAATGGTAGTACAAAGCCGAAAGCGTGAGGCCGAGATACTTGAGCCCGGACTCGAGAGTCTTTACCCCAAGGTCTGATTCGGGAGCAAAAAAAACCGCCCCAAGGGGCGGTTTTAGCATTATGCAATTCAGTTATAGCGTAGTTTCTCCGGTCTGATCAGGAAGCGAGCCAATGCTGGCAGCAACCAAAGCGCGCCAAACATGTTCCAGAGGAACATGAAAGTCAGGAGGATGCCCATGTCAGCCTGAAACTTGATAGCTGAGAATATCCAGGTCGCCACACCAATCGCCAAAGTGAAACCAGTGAATGTCACCGCCTTCCCCGTGGTTTTCAGTGTTTCATAATAGGCTTCCTGCAGCGGCAGACCCTGACGCAAATAGGTCTCCAGACGGCTATAAATATAAATACCGTAATCGACACCAATACCCACACCCAACGCGATCACCGGTAGCGTAGCCACCTTGACCCCAATACCCAGAAAGGCCATCAACGCATTGGCCAGAACCGAGGTGAGAGCCAGTGGAATGATGATACAGAGCACCGCCCGTATCGACCGAAAGGTAATCAGACACATGAAGATCACCACCGCATAAACCGTCAGCAGCATCTTCAACTGGGATTTCTCGATCACGACGTTGGTCGCGGCCTCGATCCCGGCATTACCGGCAGCGAGCTTGAATTCCAGCGTCTCAGTGTTGTACTCCTCGGCAAACGCCTCTACCTCACCCGTCGCGCGGGCTAGCGTATCGGCTTTGTGGTCCTCCAAGTACAACATGACAGGGGCCAGAGAACAGGACGAGTTGAACAAGCCACTGGGCGCACGACTGATCGCGTTATTCAGGTTGTCCTGGTTGCGCGACAGCGTCTGCCACCTCAGACTGCCTTCGTTATTACCCATGATCACCTGTTTGGCCACTGTTACCATGGAAACGACAGACTGCACGCCTTCCAGGTTGGTCATGCGCCATTCCAGCTGATCGATCGCCTCCATCGTTTCGTAAGCCGAACACATTTCGTCGGGCGTACTCACCATAACCACCAGAACGTCAGAACTGGTTGAATAGTTATCGATAATGAAAGCGTTATCCAGATTGTAACGCGAATCGGCCCGCAGCTCGGGCGCGCCAGGATCTAGGTCACCGATCTTGACATTCTGACCGTGGTAGATACCGAACGCGAACGCGGCAATCGCCAGAACAATAGATACCGGTGCCACCTTTGGATGAGCAAATTTGGCTACCGTCAGCCAGAGCTTTTGCGGACGCGACGCCAAGTTGCGATTCCGCTCGACGGCCCGATTGCTGATCCCTATATAGGACATCAACACCGGCAAGAGCACCAGATTAGTGAGAATGATCACACCCACACCAACAGACGCAGCAATACCCAGCTCGCGAATCACCTCGATCTCGATCAGCAACAGTGTGACGAAACCCACTGCATCGGAGATAAGTGCGACGATTCCCGGCACGTAGAGTGCGCGAAAAGCACGGCGTGCCGCCGTGTTCGCATCATCGGCGTTACTGTATTCAATGGCCATGCCATTGATGATCTGCACACCATGGGAAATACCGATAGCAAAGACCAGAAACGGCACCAGAATCGAGTAAGGATCAAGCCCGAATCCAAGTGAACGTAACAGGCCCAACTGCCAGATCACTGCGATAACCGAACAGACCAGAGTGGTTATCGAGCTCTTCAGGCACCGGGTGAACATCAGCAACAGCACGAAGGTAATTAACAACGCGGCAGCAAAGAACATCAATACCTTAATAATACCTTCGATCAAATCACCAACCTTTTTGGCGAAACCGACGATATGAATCTTGATATTGGCATTCTCGGCCTGAAATTTCGACCGAATCTTCTCTTCCAGCTGGCGTGAAAACTGGCCGTAGTCCAGGCGCAACAGTTCACTCTGGTTATCGGGGTTCGGATAGAACTCCTGAAGCGGCACTTCGATGATGGTGGACTTGAAATTGTTCGCCACCAGGCGACCAATCTCTCCGGACTTCAGTACATTACCCCTCAGCTCATCGAGATCCTGCTCGGTGGTATACGCCGGCCTGTTTGCTACCGGGCCTCCGTCGAAACCGTATTCGGTCACTTCGGTCCAACGTACGTTGGGTGTCCACAATGAACGCAGATTGGAGCGATCAACCCCCGGCAGGAAGAATACCTCATCGTTAACGCGCTTGAGGATTTCCATGTACTCGGTGGTGAAGATATCGCCCTCTTCGATGGCGACGGCAATGCGGATGGAGTTACCCAGATTGGCCAGATCGTCTTGATGCTCGATCATATTGACAATGTAGGGGTGTTCGAGAGGAATCATCTTCTCGAAACTGGTCTCCGGCCTGACCTGTGCTGCTTGGTATCCAAGCAGCACAGTCACAATGGCAAAGATCAGCAGGACGACCAGCCTGTTCTTGAAAATCAACCGCTCAACTAACGGAACGGTTTCTTGGTGATTTCTGGACATCCAGATTTCTCCCCGGCTTTAACTGTTAATCTTGGCATTCATCTAGACTTGCGCTGGTTCAAGGCGTTAGCTTCAACCCCTCGGGACCTGCCTTGACGGCGCCATACTGACCCATCAACAGAACACTGTCGTCGTCAAGCAAGGTCGCGCTCGCCAACGCAACACGGTCGGCGCGAACTGCAACATTGAAAGACCGTCCGTGATCGTCACTGGTGAGCACAACGCCACCCACACCGACCACGACCAATTTGCCGTCTGCAGAGAGGTTACCGCTGGAAAGTGTTGCCTGGAGCTCGCCACCATCAGGTGTATTCAAATTGATCTGCTGCCAGCTATCACCAAAATCATCTGATCGATACATGTTGCCGCGCAAACCCCAGATAAGCACCTCTTCAGGTTGGCCGGTACCACTGGTTCCAAATAAAGAACCGTCATAGGGCAGATCTTCGATGGTTTCCCAGCTATCGCCCTGGTCGCGCGAGCGATACATGGTGCCCATTTCTCCAACCAGGAATAGACCGGTATCAGCTACGGACGTCATTGCATTGTAATGGAAGCCGAACTCGTTATTGATCAGATCAGGCAGCTCTTCCCAGTTCTGACCACCATCATCAGTGCGCAGGAACAAGCCGTAAGCACCTACCGCAAAGCCGGTTTTGGCATTACGGAACCAGACATCCATCAACGGACGTTCGAGCAAACCGCCAGCCTGTTCGTCACGAGACTCATCAAGAACAGGATCACGGTATTGCACTTCCCAAGACTCACCACCGTCACTGGTATGCAGGATCAACGAATCATGACCAACAGCCCAGCCGTTGAGATCATCTACAAAGTCGACGGCAGTCAGCATTTGACGCGTCGGCACAGGCACCTGAATCCAGGTATCAGCATTATCGTCAGAGTAAACGATGTGCCCGCGGCTACCGACCGCAACCAGTCGCTTTCCAGCCTTTTCCACGTCAAGCAGCAGGACGTGACTGGCTTTATCGGACATAACGGCGGGCAACGCTTCGCCGGCGATGCTGTCCTGCGCCTGAGCAAAGGCGACAGGCGTAAACGCCAGTGCGACCGACAAGCTCAGGGCAGTTAAAATCTGATTGGATACAGAAAAATTGCGGCTTTTGCCGGACACGTTGCAGGCCGTGCCTGACATTAAAGTGTGCCGTTGGATGGGCTCACGCATACACCATTCCCCTTGTTCTTATAGGTACCTGTCATCAGAGACAGGCAGGGCAACCGCTGTAAAGCGGTCTATTGATAGTAACGGCCTTAGACAGGCCGTGCCACCCGGCCTCGGTTATCGCACGTCAATCAGGATCGTGATCGTGACTGACATTCAGGACCGCGGATCAGCTAACGAAAAGTGCTCCCGGCCTGAGCCGGAAGCACTGGCAGTCTTAGTGCTTTATCTTGCTTGGCGCTGACGCGGCAATCTTCGCCGGGTCGATCAGGAAGCGAGCTAGGGCTGGCAGCAGCAAGAGCGCGCCGATCATGTTCACCAGGAACATGAAGGTCAGCATCAGACCCATATCGGCCTGAAACTTGATTGCCGAGAATACCCAGGTAGCAACACCGATCGCCAGACACAGGCCGGTGAACAGAACTGCCTTACCGGTAGAACGCAGTGTCTCGTAATAGGCTTCCTGAAGTGGCATGCCAGCTCGCAGAAACGTCTCCAGTCGGCTGTATACATAGATACCGTAATCCACACCCACGCCCACACCCAAAGCAATGACCGGCAGCGTAGCTACCTTCATGCCAATACCCAAGTAGGCCATCAGTGCGTTACCCAGTACCGAGGTCAAGACCAGTGGCAACAGAACACAGATAGTCGCTGCGAGCGAACGGAAGGTGAAGTAGCACATGATGCCTACCCAGACATAAACCAATAGCAGGATCAGCAGTTCCGAGCTGGCAATCTCATCGTTGGTGGCCGCTTCGATACCGGCGTTGCCGGCCGCTAGCAGGAACTTCATATCCTCGGTGTCGTACTCTGCTGCGAATGCTTCAACGCCCTCGGTAGCTGTCGTTAGCGTCTCCGCTTTGTGATCATTGAGAAAGACCATGACCGGTGCCAACGAACAACTATTGTTGAACATGCCCTCAGGGGAGCGACTGATCGCATTGTTCAGGTTGTCCTGGTTGCGCGACAGGGTTTGCCATTTGAGGTTGCCCTCGTTGTTGCCCATCAACACCTGCTTGGCGACAGTGACCAAGGATACCGCAGACTGAACGCCCGGCAGATTGGCCATGTGCCACTGCAGCTGGTCAATCGCCTCTAGTGTCTCGTAGGCGGAGCACATCTCAGGCGGCGTTTTGACCATCACCACCAACACATCGGAACTGGTCGAGTAGTTGGAGATGATAAAGTCATTGTCCAGGTTATAACGCGAGTCAGGACGCAACTCCGGGGCACCCGGATCAAGGTCACCTACCTGCAAATTGGCTTTCTGGTAGAAGAACGCCCCCGTACCACCTACAAGAGCAATGATAACCAAAAAAGGCGCTACTTTCGGGTGCGCAGTGTAAGACAATGCCCGCCAGAAGGGATGCTCACGCACCGCGTCACGCTTGCTGCGCTCGATCGCCTTCTTGCTGATACCTAAGTAGGAAATTGTTACCGGCAACATGATCAGGTTGGTAAAGACAATCACGCCGACACCAACCGAAGCACCAATGGCCAGCTCGTGAATAACACCGATATCGATAACCAGTAGCGTAATGAAACCTACTGCGTCGGCAAGAATCGCAATCATGCCGGGCACAAACAACTGACGGAAGGTACGACGGGCAGCGATAAGCGCGTTATCCGCCTCGCCTGACTGCAGCGCGATACCGTTGATTTTCTGCACGCCATGGGAGATACCGATAGCGAAAATCAGGAACGGCACAAGCATCGAATAAGGATCCAGCCCAAAGCCGAGCGAGTAGATCAGTCCCAGCTGCCAGACAACCGCAATCAAGGTGGTCATCAGAACAGAGATGGTGCTGCGCAGACACCAGGTAAACCAGTAGAGCAAAACGAAGGTGATCAACAACGCAACGCCAAAGAACATAACCACGGCGCTCAGACCTTCGATCAGGTCGCCAACCTTCTTAGCGAAACCGACCATGTGAATGCTGATATTGGGGTTTTCTTCCTGGAACTGATCTCGGATTTTCTCCTCAAGCAGCAGGGAGAATTTCCCGTAGTCCATTCGCAACAATTCGGACTGATTTTCCGGATTGGGATAGAACTCCTGTAACGGCACCTCGATAATCGACGATTTGAAGTTATTCGCTACCAGACGTCCGATTTCGCCGGACTTGAGCACATTTATGCGCAGGTCGTCGAGCGACTGCTCATCAAGATAGGCCGGGTGACCTGCAACCGGCCCACCGTCAAAACCGTACTCGGTTACTTCGGTCCAGCGCACGTTTGGCGTCCACAATGACCTCAGACCGGAGCGATCTACACCCGGCAGGAAGAACACCTCATCGTTGATCCGTTTGAGGGTTTCCATGTACTCAGTACTGAAAATATCGCCATCTTCGATTGCAACAGCAATACGAATCGAGTTGCCCAGGTTCGCCAGATCGTCCTGATGCTCGACCATATTGACAATATAGGGATGTTGCAGCGGTATCATCTTGGCAAAACTAGTGTCAGGGCGGATCTGACTCGCTTGATAGCCAAGCACAATAGTGATTATGGTAAAGAGCGCAACAACCATCAAACGGTTATTGAACACCAGCCGTTCCATAAAGGTTTCGGCTTCGTGATCATTATTCGACATCCCGATTCTCCCGGCAGACAAGCCATCTAGTATTTATTGTTAGGTCAGGCACGGCTTTTTCCTGCCCGACTTTAAGGGACAGTATCAGCTCAAACACGGTTAAATCCGACCGGAAAGAACATCCCGTCGGTATGCAGTACGGCTTCCAGGTCCGCAAAGCGACTTGCTGCAAGCTGTATTAAAACTGGATCAAGCGCGCTGTCGTTCGCGACGGACACCCGTATGGGTAGACCGGCAGAAAAAACAGAACAGACACGACCTGTATATGGCTCCCCCATACATCTACCTCTTTATTTTTATTGGATGTCACGCTATCTCTACGAACGAAGTAATATTACAGCGCTTTTGCCGACTTCACTAACTCTTGCAAGTTATCTTTTGTGAACCAACACAAAAAAACCGGAAAGGCTCATAATAGAGCCATTCCGGAGGCATTTTAGAGCTACGCTCACACCTTCCTGAGCGCCTTTTCGCAGCCAAAGCCGTGTTACAGAAGCGACTTGCTGACCACCTCGTATACGTCAGGCGAGAGACTTTCCGCCGCCATAATGCGTGATAGCTCGACTTTCAGCAGCTCCTGCCGCGCGGCATCATATTTACGCCAGCGCGTCAGCGGCGTCAACAATCTGGCCGCCACTTGGGGGTTGAGTGGGTCGAGCTGCAATATGCGTTCAGCAAGGAAACGATATCCCGATCCGTCAGCCGCATGGAAATTCGGCAGATTCTGGTTAGCAAACGCGCCAATTACAGCGCGAATCTTATTCGGGTTACGCATACTGAACAACGGATGCTCAAGCAATTGCTCTACCCTCGCCAAACCACCCGGCTGCGCCACGGCCGCCTGAACACTGAACCACTGGTCCATAACCAGCGGATAATCCTGCCAGCGCTCGGCAAAATCATCCAGAGCAGCCTGTTTCTGCTCCTCAAACTCGGAATTGACCAAGCAGACCAGTGCCGCCTGACGATCGGTCATGTTATTCGCCTCTACATACTGTCGGACGCAGGCATCTATAGCCTCTTTTGAGCCGGTCAGCATCAGATAGCTAAGCAACGTGTTTTTCAGGCTGCGCCGCGCCATCGCAGCCGCATCCGGACTATAGGTCGCACCGTCATCCAGTTTTTTATAGAGCGGCCACATGATATCAGCCAGGGTGTTAGCGAGCTCCGCACGCACCCATTCACGTACGCTGTGGATCGCATCCACATCAGCCACTGCAGACACTTCGACCAGATAGGCCTCCGACGGAAGCCTCAACATCTCGGCGACCATCGCCGGGTCCAGCTCGCTGTCAGTGAGCAGCGTATGAAAAACATCACGCAGTCGCTGATCCAGCAGTAATGGACGACCTGCCCGATGAATATCGATCAAGCCCTGTAACATTTCCAGCGCCAGCCCCTGTCCCGCTTCCCATCGATTAAAGCCATCGGGATCGTGCTTGGCCAGGAAGACTCGATCGTCGCGGCTATAGGGATAACTCATTTTGACCGGCGCAGAGAACCCGCGCAGCAGCGACGGCAACGGCTCCTGGATCAGCCCCACAAAGGTGAATACCTGTTCGGCCTCGGCAACGGCCAGTACGCGTTCGTTACCGACCGGAACGGACTCTCCGTCGAGCTGCAGGGGCATCTCATTACCCTTGCTGTCGAGTAGCGCCATGCGCACAGGAATCACTTGCGGCAACTTGTCGGGCTGACCCGGCGTAGGCGGACAGCTCTGCCGAAACAGCAGAGTGAAAGTGCCCGCACTCGCGTCATAACGGCTTTCTACCGCTAGCCGCGGAGTACCGGCCTGGCTATACCATCGCTTGAAAAGCTCCAGATCAGCGCCATTGGCATCTTCCATCGCCTTGATGAAATCATCGCAGGTAACAGCCTGACCGTCGTGCCGCTCGAAATACAGATCGGAGCCCTGACGGAAACCTTTTTCCCCCAACAGGGTATGCAGCATACGCACAACTTCCGAGCCTTTTTCATACACTGTCAGCGTATAGAAATTGGTGATCTCGATGAACGAATCAGGACGTACCGGGTGCGCCATCGGACCGGCATCCTCGGCAAACTGATTGGCCCGAAGGAAACTGACGTGCTCGATACGGCTGACCGTTGGCGAGTTCATGTCAGCGGAAAACTGCGAGTCGCGAAATACCGTGAAGCCCTCCTTCAGCGACAGCTGAAACCAGTCACGGCAGGTCACCCGATTGCCCGACCAGTTATGGAAATACTCATGGGCAACAACCGATTCGACACGCTGGAATGCCATATCGGTAGCGGTGTCGGGATGGGCCAGAACACAACTGGAGTTGAATATATTGAGCCCTTTGTTCTCCATCGCACCCATATTGAAGTCATTCACCGCGACGATCATGAAGATATCCAGATCGTACTCACGACCATAAACCTCTTCATCCCAGCGCATGGACCGCTTGAGGCTATCCATCGCGTGGCCGCACTGCTCTTTGTTTTCAGGCTCTACATAGATGCGCAGATCAATATTTCGATCGCTCATTGTGGTGAAGCTGTCCTGGATCAGACACAGATCGCCGGCTACCAACGCGAACAAGTAAGCAGGTTTGGGGAAGGGGTCTTCCCAGGTCACCCAGTGGCGATTGCCTTTGTTTTCTCCACTGGCAACCGGATTACCATTGGATAACAGAATCGGATAGTCCGTCGAGGCGATCACCGTGGTGGTAAAACGACTCATCACGTCTGGGCGATCTAGGTAATAGGTAATCTTGCGAAAGCCCTCGGCTTCACACTGGGTACAGAACATCTTGCCCGATTGATACAACCCTTCCAGGGCCGTGTTCAACTGCGGTTGGATACGCGTGGTAATCGCCACGACGAATTCCGCCGCGCCGGGCTGCAGGCTCAGAGTATCTTTATCTAACTGGTAAGCGCTAGCATCCAGCGCCTGTTCGTCCAGTGACACACTGATCAGTTCTAACAATTGGCCATCGAGCACCAAAGGCGGTAGCTGCTTGTCGTTACGCTCCTCGTTGCGCCGCATACTCAGGCGGCTATGCACCAGCGCGTGGTCTTCAAACAACTCAAAGGTCAGATGTGTTTCATCTATCCAGTAATTTGGCTGCTGATAGTCCTTGAGGTAGATGGTCTTGGGCTGTTCGGTACGCATGTTGAGCTCCTCAGTACACACTGACGGACAGCGTGTAGGACGTATATTTACGAATATTGATGACGCCGCTATCGAGCAGCAAATATTGCCCTTTGATGCCCAACAGCGTGCCTTCCAGCACAGGCTGTTTATCGAGATTGACCGACTGGGGTTTGGCACTGTACTCCAGAACCGGATAGCTGATATCGACTACCTCAGCGTCTAGGGGTTGGATCGCCTGCAAACCAAACCGGCCCTGTAGCGCGAGAATACCCTCCTGTGCACCCTCCAGCAGGCGATCCCTGGCGGCCAGCATGTCTACTGGATCAGGCACGCCGCGCAACAATGCGCGCCAGTTGGTCTTGTCGGCAACCTGAGCGCGTAAAAGATCCTCTACCAGACCGGATTGTTGACGGGTGGCGACGCGTAAAATCGGTAGTGCCTGGCTAGCACCTTGATCGATCCAGCGGGTAGGAATCTGGCTTGACCGCGTGATACCGACTTTCAGACCCGACGAGTTTGCCAAATAGACGATGTGGTCGGTCATACAGAACTGCTCGCCCCAGATCGGCTCACGACAGGTTCCAAGATGATAATGACACTTCTCGGGGCTCATGATGCAGGTGTCGCAGCGAGCCAGCTTGGTCATACACGGATAACAGTAGCCCTGACTATAGCTCTTTTTGGTGCGTCTTCCACAGTGGCTGCAATGGATAAGGCCGAGCGACTCCAGACGCACCGTACGGCCCAGCCACTCGTTCATCGGCACCAGATGATCACCGATTGGCAGACTGTAGCGCACAGGCGAATCGTGAACACCAACCAACTTGTTGATACTGCCTTGGCCCTGAATAGGTTCAATCAATGCAAAGTGTCCGACTTGGTAGAGAAGAGAATGTTGGGGATAGGTTTCACTTCGGATTTACAATTCTGCGCTCCCATGTAGCCGGTGCGCTCTTCCTCCGGCACGTTCTCCAGTTCCCAGCCGATCATCGCCTGCATGCAGAGCTCTTTCTGTTCCTGAGTCAGGCGTCGCCCATCCGGCCATTTACCGATTTCCAATGCCAGCTTCAGACTGGCATAGACCTCAGGGGTGATATTGCGCAACATTTCGACGAAGGTAGTCATCATAGTCTCCAGAAATTTATCTCGCCAAACCGAACCGCTGAGCTGCTCCGGCTACCAGCCCGGCGGCACAACCCACCAACAAGCCACTGACATGCGCCGCATTGGCTATCGCGCCAAATCCGAGCAAGGTCACCAGCCCCGAAAGACACACAACCAGCCAGACCAGCATCAGCACTACGACGCCTTTGGGCAGATCGAAAAAAACATTGGGCGCCAGCCATTGATATATCCAGCAATAGCCAAGCAGCCCATACAAAACACCGGAAAGACCACCGAAAAACGGCTGACCGGAAATCCACCACTGCACACTGTTGGACACCACAGCAAACAACAAGGTCAAACCCAGCAGCCAGAAAGAACCCGAACGCAGCTCAATCCGCCTTCCGAGCTCCCAGTACCACAGCGCATTGAACACCAGGTGCATCAGGCCGAAGTGCAGAAGCATCGGAGTGATCAGACGCCACCATTGACCACCATCGAATTGGGTAGCCATAAATTCCGCAGACTGCGGCGGCACAAAAGTAAAAAGCACCACGCTGTCAGGCTGACTGCCCAACCCTGTTATCAAGGCTACCACAGCAGTGACTAGCAATACCGCCAGGGTCAGTGGGACACGCCTGAGCGTGACTTGCCAAGTTGCCATCTCGCTCACACGCACTTGCGGCGCCGGCCCAGCGCTGACGGCCTCAGGCGTGCCCTCCTGATAATAATGCCTGACGGCTCGGGCACCAGCTTCGTCCCGTGTCCAGACAACCTGCTGGCCAGACTCTTCAGTCACTCGGTGCACCACGCCCTGACTGCTCAGATAACGGGTAAAGCCAGAAAGATCTTCTTCCAGAGGGCACTGCAATGCACGAAACATGATTACCTCATACGGTGCCAGGCGCGCCGAACGCTCACGCCAGTCTGGGCACATCCACCCAGACAAAATGATCACGGTTCAGACGGTGCTCGCCGTCCCAACGGTAGGCAACTAGTTTGCCATACTTCACCGCGCTGTAATCCAGACAGGCCAGATTTGGTCTGATCGGGTGAGGCTCACCCTGTTGCCAGTAATGACCAACAAAAAGGATAGGTTCATTGCTGCCATAGATTAGCAGCTCGGCTTTCTGGCTATCGGTCAAGGGTCTGGCAGCCACATCCTCCGGCAACGCATCCGGTTGAAATACCAGATCTCCGTAAGTCTGCGGCGCTTCTTCCCAGAACTTGGTGCGGAAAGTGTGTCTGACAAGTCCGTCTTTACTGATCATCTTTCCGCCGTGGGGCAAACGCATCTCACTGCCACGCAGCAGCCGCTCTAGTACCTGCGAAGCAAAACCGCCGTATCTGGCTGCCGACTCGAGAAATTCCCGATCAATCCGACCGTCTGGGTACTGGGCCGCAAAAGGTCGGATGAGGCTTTCGTCCCAGCAAGCGTGCACCAGCCGAATATCCCCAAGATCGATGAATAATGGCAGGGTGTAGAACCAGTCGAGAAAATAAGCCCATTCATCGGGCCATGCAGCCATCTGTTCCAGGGTCGCCTGCAATTGCCGACGACTGCGATCAGTATGCTCTCGGATGAACTGCTTGCCGCTGCCCGCTGGCGCCGGTGTCGACCAGGCCAGTGCATTGATCTCATGGTTGCCCATGATGCACTGAGCACTGCCGGCGTCCACCATGTCGTGCACCAGATGCAAGGATTCGCGAATGCGCGGCCCGCGGTCGATTATGTCGCCCAGAAACAATGCCTGACGCTGCGGGTGCCGCCAGACACCCTGTTGTCGGGAATAACCCATGTTTTCAAGCAAACGCTCCAACGTGTGCGCACACCCATGGATATCGCCGATGACATCGTAACCCCGGCCACTGTGCAGTCCGTCCTGAATCATTGGTCCGTCAGCCTGCTACTCCAACCCAGTTTGCTGCGACAGATGGCGTAAAAGTTGTGGTCCAGCGGATGAATCAGTCGCAGTTTCTGAGGCTTCTTGCGAATAGTGATTGAATCCCCGGGCGCGCAGGCAACGTGCACCTGTCCATCGCAGCTGATCTGCGGATAAATACCGCTTTGATTGGAAATGACAATTTTCAGCTCACTGCCGGCGTCGACCACAATCGGGCGGCTGGACAAGGTATGCGGAGACATAGGGACCAATACTATCGCATCAAGCTTTGGATGCATGATGGGCCCACCTGCCGACAACGCATAGGCTGTCGAGCCAGTGGGCGTGGCAACGATTAAACCGTCGGACTTCTGGCTGTAGACAAACTGCCCGTCGACATATAATTCAAACTCGATCATCCGCGCCGACTTGCCTGGGTGCAACACTACTTCGTTGAGTGCCTCGCTGGTGCCCAACTGCTCATTGTCGCGGCGAACAAACGCGTCCAACAGGAAGCGATTCTCGGACATATAATGCCCTGCCAGCACTTCACCGACCCGCGCTTCAAGCTCATCAGGGGATATATCCGTTAAAAACCCAAGTCCGCCCCGGTTTACGCCCAGCACAGGAACGTTGTAACGACACAATGCACGCGCAGCACCCAGCAGACTGCCGTCGCCACCTACAACAATGACGAGGTCGCATATTTCACCCATCATCTTGCGTGAGCAGACCTGCAGATCGTCGCCCGGCAACAGGCCCGCCACAGTATCTTCCAAGATCACGGTGTATCCGCTATCGATCAGGAATCGCTTTAGACGCTGAAGAGTATCGACCACTCTGTCGCTACCCAGCCGCCCGATCAAGCCGATATTGCGGAAATGATCCATACCACCTCACTGTCATGCCGTTATAAAACAATCAGTGATTATCCGCAGCCAGCAGGGCGCTGGCAAATGCGATGTAGTAAAGGAAGGTGTCTGGACACGTTCTGGATGAGAGGAGCTCCCCTATTCGGCGTCGCTAGCCGAGTGTTTCTGCAACTTTGAAAGATCACGTTTCAGGGACCCATTGATCTTCTGTTGCTGTTCGAGCTCTTTCTTGATATCAAGCAACTCGCCCTGAACGATTGCCAGATGGTCCACATGACGCTGCCGCTCAGTAGCCAATTCGTCCTCACGCAGTTGAAGAAGTTCTTCCAACTGGCGCTTGAGCTCGAATATCTGCTCTTCGTGGGAGACACGCTCCTGCTCCAGTATCCTAGAGGCAGTCGCAACTTTTTCAGCGCTCTGCCTAGCGGTTTCGGGCTCAGCATTGTTGGCACGGACCGGCACATCGATCACGCTTCCATCACCATACCAGGCGTCTTCGGCTGCCATCTGCAAACGCTCGGCCTGGATGACAGCCATGGTCTCGCGATCCTCCCCCAAAATACCCAGAGTGTTACGAGTAACCGCTTCTTTGACCAGCAGCAGGTCTGATCGGCCATCCCGTTGGGCCGGTTTCCACAAATTAGGTCTGAATCGACTTTCGCTACAGAAACCGAGGCACGCCAAGCGGATTGGCCCGCCACCCATGTCGGGACCGCGACCAGCTTTCTCTGCCAGCGCACGTAACGGCATGTCCCACAACGGGTTTATATTACCGTCCAGATCGAAGTCGATGGTAAAGAACACAGCAGCACGCACATGCAGTCGATTGTTGATCTGCAGGAAAACAGCCTCGATCGTCTCTTCGGCAAACTCCGGTGTAACCACCATACCTTCGAGCAAGGCTTCAAACTCGGGATAAAGCATTTGTTTGGCGATGCCGCGATCCGAAAAAAACAGGATCGCTTCCGTCAGCAACGGCTGTAGGCTTGAATTCATGATTATCTCCGTACCGCCCTTTCAGCGCACATAATATCCCAACTTTGCGCTTTTTTTTGCATGATTGCACTTGGCTCAAAAGCCAACAGGAAAGCGCTGACAAGGATTGTGACGGAATTGGCAGTACCAACAGGAAGCGCGACAGATGCCACGCTTCCCAGATCGTCAGATAGCAGCAGACAAGCGTGAGCCCTGATCGATAGCGCGCTTGGCATCCAGCTCAGCAGCCACGTCTGCCCCGCCTACCAGATACACCGGCTTGCCGGCTGACTCAAGACCCGCCTGCAATTCGCGCAGCGGATCCTGGCCGGCACAAATAACGATATTATCTACCGCCAGCACCCTAGGCTCGCCATCGGCAATACTCACGTGTAAGCCCTGGTCATCAATCTTCAGATACTGAACTGCATTAAGCATGTGCACCTGACGGGCCTTCAGGCCGGCACGGTGAATCCAGCCTGTAGTCTTGCCAAGCCCATCGCCTACCTTGCTCGCCTTGCGCTGCAGTAGATACACCTCGCGAGCCGGGGGATGCGGATGCGCCTGAATCCCAGCGATGCCGCCTCGGGCTTCAATAGCCGGATCTATGCCCCATTCGTCCCAAAACATCTCGGTATCCAGACTCGCGCTATCACCCAGTTGGGTAATGAACTCCGAGACATCAAAGCCGATACCGCCCGCCCCTATCACCGCCACACGCTTACCAAGCTTACGGCGTTGCATAATGGTATCCAGGTAGCCCACTACCATCGGGTGATCAATGCCAGGGATGTCCGGCGTGCGTGGCACAACACCCGTGGCCAAAATCACTTCATCGAACCCGAGCAGGTCTTCGACTGTGGCACGCTTGCCTAGTACCCGGTGAACGCCGTATTTGGTCATCATCCGATCGAAGTAGCGCAGCGTTTCGAAAAACTCCTCCTTGCCCGGAATGCGCTTGGCAATATTGAACTGGCCGCCAATTTCGTCAGCTGAATCGAATAGGGTTACATCATGCCCGCGTTGAGCTGCAACAGTTGCTGCGGCAAGACCTCCAGGGCCAGCACCGACCACTGCAATCTTTTTCACCGCAACAGTGGGGATATAGTTCAGCTCGGTTTCGTGACAGGCGCGAGGATTGACCAAGCAGCTGGTCAATTTGCCACCGAAGGTGTGATCTAGGCAGGCCTGATTGCAGCCAATACAGGTATTGATCTCTTCAGCCAGACCCGCTGCGGCTTTATTAACGAACTCCGGATCTGCCAGAAATGGCCGAGCCATTGACACCATGTCCGCATCCCCTTCCGCCAGCACCCTTTCTGCGACCTCCGGTGTGTTGATCCGATTGGTAGTGACCAACGGAATGCCAACCACACCCTTGAGCTTGGCCGTCACCTTGGTAAAAGCCGCCCGTGGCACCTTCGTAGCGATGGTGGGGATACGCGCTTCATGCCAACCAATGCCTGTATTGATAATAGTGGCGCCCGCCTTCTCGACGGCCTTGGCCAGCAACACCACCTCGTCCCAAGTACTGCCTCCCTCAATCAGATCAAGCATCGATAGCCGATAGATGATAATAAAATTGGCGCCTACACCCTCACGCACGCGCCGCACAATCTCCACCGGAAGACGCATGCGGTTTGCGTAACTTCCGCCCCAGCGGTCAGTACGCTGGTTCACATGTTTGACCAGGAACTGATTAATGAAATAGCCTTCTGAACCCATGATTTCGACGCCGTCATAACCAGCGCTCTGAGCCAACTGCGAGCAGGTAACAAAATCCTGGATTTGCTTTTCGATACCGGCTTCGTCCAGCTCCCGAGGAGTAAACGGGTTAATCGGCGCCTTGACCGCGCTCGCCGATACCTGCTTGGGGCTGTACGCATACCGCCCGGCGTGCAGAATCTGCATGCATATTTTACCACCTGCTTCATGCACAGCCTGGGTGACTACCTTGTGGTGCTCGGCTTCTTCGGGGGTACTCATCTTGGCCGCACCCTGGGCGACGCTACCCTCTTCATTCGGTCCGATACCACCGGTCACAATCAGGCCAACACCACCAAGCGCACGCTCGGCAAAATAGGCTGCCATGCGCTCGAAGCCATGCGGGCGTTCCTCCAGCCCCGTGTGCATGGACCCCATGAGAGTGCGATTGCGCAACGTGGTAAATCCCAAATCTAGGGGGGCCAGCAAATGGGGATAGAGTGCGTGCTCGGTCATGATCTTGCTCCGGTCTTATCATCATCAGGAAGTGGTCGGATACAGGTCCGACCTTTGTCTGTGACAAGACAATAGGCCTCAGGCCAGACACGCTCAATCACTTAGAATGACATATGTATGACTTTGGATTACATTCATTCCGCCTTTGATCAGTTGAAACCAGCATAAGGTCTTTCCATACATGAAGCTCGGTGACCTTTCGGTCGGCTATCTGTACAGCCTGCAAGCAACCTTGCGCAGCCTGGGGCATGATCCCGCGGTACTACTACAGCGTTTCGGTATCAGCGCCGATATGCTCACTACGCCACAGGCGCGTATCAGTATTCCGCGATTCATGCGCCTGGGCAATGCAGCTATAGCCCTTAGCGGCCGTGCAGATATTGGCCTGTTAATGGGTGACTACAGCCAACCCAGCCATCTGGGTCTGGCGGGTATGGCCGCGCAATGTGCCGGTAGCCTGCAGCAAGCGTTCGACACGCTCGTCAGATATGAGCGACTGTCGAATCAGAACTACCGGGGCCATTCAAGCTTCAATCCACCGGCGCTGCGTTTTTATTCGATCAGCCCTTACAACGCCTTTAACCTCTTCGTCGTGGATTCGGCGCTGGCATCCCGTGCGCACCTTGGCAGAGAGCTGACTGGGGGCGCCGCGCAACTGGAGGCAGTGCACATCGAGTTCCCCGCACCAGACTACGCCGAAAGCTATGAGCAACTGTTCGGTTGTCCGGTTCTATTCGGCCAACAATATAATCAGTTGATATGGCAGTCGAACAGCCTCGGCCTGTCGCTGCAGCAGTCAGCGCCAGCCACCTTCAGACACCTGGAATCCCTGTGCGAGTCTCATTTACAAGAACTCAGTCGCCACCGTCGCTTAAGGGAAAAGGTCGAGGAAATCGTTTCCCCGCAACTGCACCGGCAACTGCCCAGTCTCAGCGCTGTTGCCCGGGATCTCGGCATGGCGTCTTGGACTCTGCGACGCAAGTTGCAGCAACAGGAGCAAACACGATTTCAGGATATCATCGACGACACCCGCCGCGATCTGGCGCTGACGTATGTGCGCGATACAGACCTGGCACTCGGAGAGATCGCTTTTCTGCTCGGCTTTTCGTCGCCAGCGGCGTTTCAAAGGGCGTTCAAACGCTGGACGGCACAACCTCCCGGAGTATTCCGGCGAGAACAGCGGCAAGTGGCTAACTGATACGGCAGCGCAGGACTGCGGATGGCAGCCGAATCATTGATTTGCAACGTGATAGCAGGATAGTGCGGTAATGCGGAGAAAGTCGGTGCAGCAAATAAAGGGTCAGTAGGCCGAAGCAAGTGCGCCGAAGTGATTACATCTCTTCGGCGTCATCTGCTTCCTGATCCCACTCTTGGGCGCGTTGCTCCATCAATTCTTCTATATAGTCGTTCATGGCTCAGTACCTCTTTTTGATGTGTCAATTGCAAGCGGCCAAACAGGCCTGAATCAAATTTATTGTGCTTGCATGACAATCAGATGAAAAAGGGGCGAAAAAGTTCAGCTATATCGCTCAATACGAAACCGATCAGCGCGTCAAATCGGTGCAACATAGTGCTTACGAGTGCATGTATGGTGCAATTAAACAGTGTCAGGAGTGAGCACGGGCGACTTTTCCTTGCAACAAATCAGCATAATCCAGCAGGGTCTGTGCCACGTCGGCGAGCCGCTGACTGCGTTCCATTGCAGCCGTCTGCAGCATTCGGTACGCCTCGTTCTCGCCGAGGCCGTGTTGCAGCATCAGCAATCGCTTTGCGCGATCAACGAGCTTGCGCTCATTAAGCGAACGGCGCGCCTCTTCGAGCTGCACGCTCAGCTCCTGCAACCGCAGGGTCTGGTTGTGCAATACATCCAGAACCGAGCGATTGAGCTGACAGCCAATATTATCAGTCGGTACAACATCCAGATCAGATGCCTGCACATTGAACAAGCGGGTCGCCGGCCTTTGGTCATCGGCATCCATCCTGGCCAGACGGCTGAGCAATGCGCGATGGTTGTCGAGGTCAGCTCGAGCTTGAGTCGTTTTTTGCCGACACAATTGCTGCAGCTGCTCTGTCATTAAGTCTTCGAGCTGCTTCATCACATCGATACGGCGACTGGTCAGCTCAAACCATATCTCGCCGAGGTCGCCGCCTATTCGGGCACTCCCAGCCGATCGAGTGGCGACCTGACGCAAGCGTCCGATCTCAGCCACCAGGTCTTCAGAACACAGAGCGCTCCAGGCACTCAGTAAAGCTGGACTGGCATACTCTTCGAAGCTTTCGAAACAGCGTTGCTGGGCGTCCCAGAGGAATGTCAGACGCTCGAGCTGCTCGCTGTCAAACCGACCCGCGACAAATCCAGTCACCCCGGTGGCGCGCTCCTGTCCAGCCAGCTCCTTGCCCTGCATGAAGTTGAAAAGCGCGACCAGAGAACGGGTTATATCCGGATCCACCGCGGTATCCGCAGCCTCAAACACCACGCTCAACAGCCCGCCAATCGGCCGAGTAAAAGCCAGAGTGGCATCAAGGGATGTCATCGCCTGTTTGCAAACACGCTCGCGAAGCTCTGGCAAACCTTCAAGACAATGGATCACATAGGCAATCCGGTTAAATAGGCGCGCCTTGTCTCCCCCGCATCCGGCGTCGAGGTCCATCCGGTCGAAGCAGCCAGCAACCTCCGTCTCCATGGCCTGGCTGTCAGCAGCCAAACCTTGCAGCGCGGCCAGATAACGTTGGTCGAGGCTACCCAGATAGATATTGGAAAACCCGCGTTCGCGCTGCAATACATGAACCAGACGGCTCACTCCGCTAACCAGCTCACAGGTCAATTCCAACGCCTGCAGCGCTTGCATTTCACTGCGCCTGGCTGCCAGCATGAAATCCAGTGCTCTGCTCATGGTCATCCCCCTGCAATAAAACCGGCTCCCGTGAGCCCGCCTACTCGCAGAGCCCAAAGCAATAGATGTGCCGCATAACAGAATAACAGCAACAAAAAAGCCCCCGGCATTGCTGCTCGGGGGCTTTTCGGGGATATGGCGCAGTGGACGGGACTCGAACCCGCGACCCCCGGCGTGACAGGCCGGTATTCTAACCAACTGAACTACCACTGCGCATCTAACAGCGGACAAGGTCCGTCTGAACAGGCGCGCATTGTAAACATTCGGCCAGGCTAGTCAAGCACTTGCAGCAGCTTTCGCCTGCTCCGATCCCCGACCAAGCGTCAATCGGCAGACGGCGGGGATCACCAGTAACGTTAGCACCGTCGATGCCAGCAAACCGGATATGATCGCCCAGGCCATCGGCGGCCACAATGTTGAGTCCGAGAATGCCAGCGGCAATAGACCGGCAATGGTCGTTGCCGTGGTCAACAAAATCGGCCGGGTACGCCTTTCTATGGCTTCGGATACCGCTGTCTTGATGTCCATTCCCTCCGCCAGCCGCTGATCGACAACGTCGAGCAGAACTATAGCGTTGTTTACCACAATACCCACCAACGCAATGATCCCCAGTACCGACTGGAAGCCGAAGGGAGAACCGGAGAGCACCAGACCCGGAAACACCCCCACACTGGCCAGCGGCACCGTGAGCAAAATGATGCCTACACGGCGAAAGGAGTTGAACTGCAACAGCAGGAAAAATAGCAGTAACAGCATACCCACTGGCGCCGTAGTGAAAATGGCGCTGTTGGCGTCTCCGGAACCCTCGCTGTCTCCGCCCAGCTCCAGACGTACGCCCGCAGGCAGCGGCACATCAGCCAGACCCCTATTCATCTGATCGAGTATCTGGCTAAAACTGTACCCCTCCTCCAGGCCGGCAGTCACCGTATACACCCGCACACCATTACGCTGGCGAATAGCCGCCGGCTGCCAGCCCGGCTGGATACCCGCCAAGGCAGTCAAGGGAATCGACTCGCCGGCCCCATTGAATACACTAGCTGACATCAGCCTCTCCAGCGATTGCCGGGTACCTTCTGGCGAACGCAGGACCAGGGGTAGCGAGTCGCGCTCCTGACGATATTGTTCGACGGTCAGACCCAGGCTACGGGTATTCAACGCCTGAGCTACATCAGCACGAGTCAGGCCATAACGCGCCGCCAAGGCATCGTCGACATCTACTCGGAGCGTAGGCACACCCAAATCGATGTCGTGACGCACATCAACTGCGCCCTGGCTCGCCTTGAGCAATGCAAACACCTGTTCGGCCGCCGCGATGCGAACACTGTCGTCCGGGTGGTAGAGTCGCACCTCGACGGGGGCCACGCGCGGCGGACCCTGCCCCAAGGTACTGGCAACCACAGCCAGCTCCGGCATGGTGCTGGCCACATGATCCCTGACCCAGTGAATGATGCCGGCAGTCGCGGCCAGATTCTCGGCACGAATAACGATACGCGCCCGGTTGGGAGCCTGGGGCGCGCGCGTGAGATTGTAATAGAAGCTGGGGCCTGCAGAACCGGCGAACCGATGCACCTGCATGACCTGGGGCCGCTGACGGATGCGACTCTCAAGCTCGGCAGCCACATCTTCGGTGCGTTGCTGGTCGGTGCCTTCGCGCATGTACAGCTCGATCACGACCAGCGGTCGATCCGCATTGGGAAAGAACTGCAATTTCAGCTGGGGCAGCAAAGCTAGGCTGCCGCAGACCATCAGCGCTCCCAGTAAAATCATCCAGCCTGGCGAGCCGGTACTGAGTCTGGCCAGGCCTTTACCAATGCTATCCATCGCCTGACTGGAGCGTGTATTGGTCGGTTTGAGAAAGCGCCCGGCGAGCAAAGGTGCGACGCCGATTGCCAGCAGGTAGCTGACTGTCAACGTCAGCATGATCATCACTGGAATACCCCGGGTAAAATCAGCAGTGCCGCCCTTGGCCAGCAATAACGGGGTGAATGCGGCCAGCGTAGTAGCTGTCGAGGCGCCTAGCGGCCCGGCCAATTCGCTAATGGCATGACGCACGGCCTCCGCCCGGGGTTCACCCCGATTGAGCCGGTCTTGCACGTTCTCGACCATGACAATCGCATTATCAATCAAAATACCTAACGAGATGACCAGGCCGATCACCGCGATCTGATGCAGTATCCCACCCCCTAGATCGTAGATACCCAAACTGATGAGCGCCACCAGCGGCAGCATGGTCGCGACCAGAAGACCCATGCGCCAGCCCATGCCAATGAACACCACCAATACAATAATCAACACACTACCGAGCAGGTTCATTTCCAGACCGTCGAGACGGTCCTTTACCTGATCCGGCTGAAAGAACATTTCTTCAATCTGCAGCGGAGCAAACTCCGGGCGCAGCAATTCCAGGCGCTCGCGTACCTGCTGACCAAATCGAATTGCATCCAGCTGACCCCGGACTGCGGTCAGGCTGACCAACACGGCCTGTTCGCCATCAAACCAGGCCTTTGGCTGCGCCGGTTCCAGCGGACCACGCCAGATGTCTGCGATCGCTTCCAGCGGTATATAACCCCCCTCCGGCAGCGGGATTTGTGTCGCGCGCAAGTCATCGATACTGACGAACTCGCTATTGGGCAGCAACCCCATGCGCTTGCCACCCGAAACGATAAATCCCCCGGGAATCACCTGATTGCGCTGGGCAAGAATACCCGCCAGATAGCTGGGTGATATCCCCAGTCGGCTCATCTGGGCATCACGCAGGGCGATGGTCACCTGCTCATCCGCCTTACCATCCAACTCGATACGCGACACACCCGCAATATCCACCATCGCCCGTTTCAGGCGCTCGGCCTCGAGCCCCAGATGTATCAGCGAAGCGTCACCGCGGACCGCTAAAATCACCGCTGGTATATCGATCATGCGATCATCCAGCGAAATCTGCGCAACGCCCTGCGGAAATTCCAGCACGGCCCGCGCCATGGCCTGGCGTACCCGATCCCAGGCGGCGTCAGTGGCATAGATTTCATCCTCGAGACTGAGGCTGATCAACGCCACCCCCGTTCGGGCGGTGGCGTTGAAGTATTGCAGTTCCTCGACCTGAGAAAGCTCGTCGGACAAAGGCTCAAGCACCAGTCGCTCTACCGCTTCAGCCGTCGCGCCAGGATAGATCACCGTTACCAGACCGGCGCGCTGCGGAAAGCTCGGATCTTCCTGACGCGCCATGCTCAGGTACGAGGCGATGCCGAGCAGACAGAGCATCACCACAACCAGACCAATCAGACGCGGCCGTAACAGCCCCAGCACATTCATGGCAGCAGCTCCACGGCATCACCGTCAGCCAGGCGTGTCAGCCCCGCATAGACCACCTGATCACCCTGTTTCAACGTACCCTCACCGAGAATGGCCTGCTCTCCCTGCATGGCATACACCGTGATTGCAACGCGTCGAACATTGCCCTCTTCAGTCACCTGGAAGACTGCCAGACCCGCTGCTGAACGCATCACCGCCGCCAATGGAACGCGCAAAGCATTGCCCATATTGCGTTCGACCCCGACCTCGACTGCATCGCCGGTGCGAAAATCAGATGACTCCAGACTGATCACCATTGGGTATAACACTCCAGCCTGTGAGGCACCCTGCCCCAACTCCAATAGCCGGCCCATTTCCTGCCGTCCGGTCAAGCTGGACCAGACCGGCACCGCTTGACCAACAACCAGTTCGCCCATCAGATGGGCAGGTACACTAACCTCCACCTCTAGCCCATCATTGGAAGCCAGGCGCATAACCACCTGACCCGGTGCAACAAACTCGCCCGGTTCAACCAGTAACGTTTCGATACGACCACTGAAAGGCGCGCGCAACTGACTTTCAGCGCTCAGTTGTTCGGTCTGCTTCAACGTGGCCCTAGCACTGCCAACCCCCGCATTCAGGGCATCGACCCGTGACGTTTGCTGCTCAAGCTGCTGAGCAGAAATTACTCCTCGCTCAAACAGCTGGTCCGCTCTCTGGGCCTCCCGCTCCGCCTGGTCGGCCTGCGTTGCCAACTCTTCAAGACGGGCCCGCGCCGCATTGCGGGTGGGCTCCAGTTCGGGATTATAAAGCGTCGCCAGAATCTGTCCCGCCGTAACCGATTGACCAATGTCGACCGCCCGATTGCGCAACACACCACCTACTTGAAAGGTGAGCTGAGCCCGCTGTCTGGCCCGCACTACCCCAGCGAAACGCAGGGGTAGTGCATCTATACCGGCAGTAACCGGAGTAGCCCGAACAGCCACAGAGAGATCGCTGGCAATCACAACTTGCGCGTCATCCTCATTGCTGCAGCCGCTCACTCCCGCCAGGAGCAAGCCAATCAGCGCAAAGGATAAGATACGAGTATGTTGATAGGTAGTGGACATGGCAGGGCTCCGAGCTTCGGAAAAGAGATTCTTAGCATAATGTCATTTATTGACAGATTGTCAATGCTATCCCAAAATAGCTACACAAACTCTTCACCCCAGGACAACCATGAGCCTAGATCAGCGCCGAGAGCAGGAAAAGCAGGATCGCCGCGATAGCATTCTCAATGCTGCAGAACAGGTTTTTTTTGCAAAGGGATTCGAGAAAAGCTCGATGGGTGAGATTGCCCGCACCGCGCAGCTAAGCCGGGCGCTGCTCTATGTCTATTTCAAAGACAAGGCCGCCATCATGCGCGGCCTGATGCTGCGCGCAGCACAAGCTATCCGTGATCGATTCGCTGCAGCCATCGAGCAGGTCGATCAAGGCGTGGAGCAAATCGACCGAATCGGTCATGCCTATTATCGCTTCAGTCTTGAAGAACCCGACTACTTCGATGTATTGACCCAGGCCAGTACATTCGAACACTTGGCTGACGAAGACGAACAGAGTGCCGCACTCAGGACATGCAGCATTGAAGCCATGGATTTAATGGTTGAGGCGCTACGCAAGGGCGTCGCCGATGGCAGTCTGAGCTCCGATCGTGTCGCTGATCCGGTCATGACCGCTTTCTATCTGCGCGGTGCATTACATGGCGTCATCATGCAGTGCGGCAAAGGCACCCAGATGGACCCCGGGCACCCCGATCCAGAGGCACTAATCACCTATACCCTGCAGATGTTGATGCAGTCGATGCGGCCCTAAATTGCAGATGAAGCGCCGAGCCCCACCAGAAATGCCGAGTTCCATCTCGACAAAATATCGCAATCTACCCTCTGACCCAGATGGAACTCAAGAATAGCGATCAGCTCAACTGTAAGCAAAAGTTGCCTTGTGGAGCTGGATTGCGCATGATCAGAACCACACTGACTTTCCCTTAAGGACAACAGCTATGCCCGTTATAGGCTGGATTTTCGTATTTTTCGCCATACTGACTCTCTTCGGCGTACTCTATAAAGTTTACATAACTGCTTACAAAATGCCCATCAGCAAAGACAAGATGCGTCTCATCAAAGCTAGACAGGCCGAGCTCGAAGCACAGGAAAAGCAGGAAAACGACCGCGATTAAGGCTAGAATGGCCGGCACATTTTCAGCCCGTTACAGGTAGTCCCAAGCATGGTCAACTCATTGCAAGCCCAATTGCTCAAGTCCGGACTGGTCGACGAGAAAAAGCTCAAGCAAGCTCAGCGCGCCAAGAAGAAAACCGCTCGCGCCGAGCCGAACAAGGTTCAGGACAGCACCGTTGCCGTCGAAAAAGCCCGTGCCGAAAAAACTGAGCGCGACCGTCAATTGAACCAGCAGCGTCAGGAAGAAACAGCGCGCAAGGAAGGCGAGGCGCAGGCGCGCCAACTAATAGCACAGAGCAAGCTTGAACGCGCCGGCGGCGAAACGCCTTACCAGTTCGCGAGCAAGAACAAGATCAAGAAGATTTATGTGACCGAAGAACAATTCGGCAAGCTCAGTCGTGGCCAGCTTGGCGTAGTCCGCCTGTCAGGCACTTTCGAATTGATCCCGATAGACATTGCAGCCAAGGTCAGCGAACGAGCACCCCAGTGGCCGGTCCATATTGCTAACGTGGAAACGCAGCCCTCGGCAGAAGATGATCCCTACGCCGCTTTCCAGGTGCCCGACGACCTGATGTGGTAAGGCATCAGGTGCGGGAACACGAGTTTACTCTTCGTATTCCTCTTCAGTTTGATCAGGCTTACCCACTTCACTGTCGTCAATGAGGGTCGAGTCACTGCGCATCCGATCCTGCTTGCTGCGCTCATCGCTTTCAGCCGTTTCAGGGCACTCGAGCTCGACCATGAAAGTGCGGGATACATCAATCAAACCGATATGCTCAATAGTCCGGCGTCCAATCAGCACCGGATAAGTCATATCCCCGCGGTCGCGAAGAGAGAACTGCTCCTCGTAGGTCTGATTGCCAATACACATTCTCATCTTGACTACCGGCCGACGGTCCTCTCCCCCTGCGCCGCGCACCAGGATACGGCGATAGACCGGGCGCTCAAACTTCATGTTCACCTGTTTGCCGGTATCAGCGTCTTTCACCGGCACATCGTAGCGCACCCAGGCTTTACCTTTGCGTGTGAAGTTCTCGATATTGACAGCATGCATAGATGACGTCAGCGCCCCGGAATCCACCTTGATCTTCACGGCCGTGTGCTCAGGTAGAATCCGGCCTTTTTCAATCCAACCGACGATCACCTTGGTATTAACTCGAACCGACTTAGAACCTTGCTGATCGCTGGAGGATCCGCTGGCCAGGGCTAGACTGGAAAAAGAAGCGGCTACAACAAGTATAACCAAACAGGTATTTTTCAAAACTGACAGCATTGGGGATCCTTTGAAATACAGCCAAAAATGAAGGCAATAGGGCGCAAAACAGCCCGGCGACGAGTAACCAGACCAGGCGTTAAAGACGCGCTATTCTAGCTCAACTACTGACGTTGCCAAGGGGCAAAAGGTTCCACCGCCATGCTAATCCTCTGTCGTAACGGACAGGTCATGCCGGACGAACAACTTTTGCAGCTCACCCTCGCCCTGCAGCCGCAACATCAATTCAGATAAGTAATCTAACGGTGGATCACTGCCTTCGCGTTTGATCAGTAGGTACTCGTAATACTGATCGGGCTCATCTGAAATAAGTAACTGCGAGCGGTGTTGCGGAAACGCTTTTAAGTAACTGGCAAGGTACGCCCCAGAAATCACCGCCAACTCAACGCGCCCCCGGAGCACCATCTGCACGCTGCTATCCTGCGAGAAAGTAATAATCGCATTATGCTCGCGCTGGAGGTACTGCTTGTCCCGATTGAATCCAGCAAAGCGATAGTGATAACCGTTGAACAACGCAATGCGTTTACCCTTGCGATTGGCAAAGTACGCCTGACCACGCCCTATCTGAGCGGCAGCAATGAATACCTCTGCCCCAATCACCGGCCCACGCAGACTGACAATCGGCTTATCCTGCCACCCCCAGTGCGGACTTTCGAAAACATCAGATCAAAACGGCCATTGGCAAAATCATGATAACGCCGGGGCGCTGCGGTAGGCATGAACTCGAATTGGTAATCTTTCTGGGATACGTTGAGCAAAGCAATAAGATCAATAATCAAGCCAGACCACTCACCCTTCGAATTCTGCTCGGAGAACGGCGGGAAAACATACCCGCCAACCATCACAGGCTGTGGTGCATCAACCGCAATAGCACCAATCTCCTAGGCAAAAACGCCGGTGGCTGTCAGCCAAAGGCAAAATATAAACAACAATGAACGCATATATTTTCTTCTGAAGGCTTATGGTCCCATAGTGGCTAATGGCCCACACCTTCAGTTTAGCCTGCTTTTCACCAGATTACTCGGCTTGAACCAGCATATTCAATGTCTGCTCTGCCAAATCGTCAAGCGTCAGACTTCCTCCCGGGCGGAACCAGGTAACCGTCCAGGATAAGGTTCCCGTCAGCAGCCGGCGCAGAATAAACGGCTCGACCGCAACCAGACCCTGCTGGCAAACCTGCTGCAGAACCTCAAGCCAGATCGACTCGTAAATCTCGCGTAAACCTAGAATAAGCTGCTGCCCTTCAGCAGACAGCGAGCGCCACTCATAAACCAGGACCGACATCGCTTCGCCGCTCACACCGTTGATCGCCTGCAATTCGCAGCGGATCAACGCTCGCAGTCGTTCTCGCGGATCATCCAGCCCAACCAGAACGGCGCGCATGAGCGCCAAGTTGTAATGAATAGTCTCCTCCATCACCGCCCGCAGAATATCGTCCTTGCTTTTGAAGTGATGAAAGATACTCCCTGACTGAATACCCACCATCGCCGCCAGATCCCGAACCGTTGTGCGATCAAAACCACGACTGCTGAACAGATGCGCGGCAGCCTGCAGCAGCTTGCCACGTGGCGTTGTCGGTTCAGAGACCAGTCCCGTAGCTATTAATCGACGAATTTCTGTCTCAGGAAGTAAATGCGGTGACGACATACTTGATCTTCTGTTGAGAAATGGAGAAAACACGGCATTTACGCCAAACGCCAGTGCCAGCATTAAACGCTATTGCAGAACACTTTTCAAACCAAGCGCTTGCTTGGTAAGGTGCTTGCATCGTCAACGGAGAGGCACATGAATAAAACCATCCGTATCGGCTGCGCAAGTGCGTTCTGGGGTGATACCAGCAGCGCCGCGGCTCAACTCGTGGACAGCGCCTGTAATGAGGCCCCGCTCGACTATCTGGTGTTCGATTATCTGGCCGAGATAACCTTGTCGATTATGGCCGGTGCGCGGATGAAAAATCCCGATGCAGGCTACGCCAGGGATTTTATCGAAGTACTCGAACCCTTGCTGGGAACGCTGGCCAGCCAGGGCATCAAGGTCATCAGCAATGCCGGCGGCATCAATCCCCTAGCTTGTGCAACAGCACTCGATGCAGCCTGCACACGGGCCGGAGTCAACCTCAAAATAGCAGTATTACAGGGCGACGATCTACTTCCGCGGCTCAAGCACCTGGCGGCCGACGGTATCCAGGACATGTTTAGCGGCGCGCCCCTTCCACCCATATGCGTTTCGGCCAATGCATATCTAGGCGCGCCAGGCATCGTTGAAGCACTAGCCCAGGGAGCTGATATTGTCATTACCGGCCGCATTGTGGACAGCGCGCTGGTCAGCGCACCGCTGGTGCATGAATTTGGCTGGTCCTGGGATGACCACGATCTGCTGGCTCAAGCGGCGCTCGCAGGCCACCTGATCGAATGCGGAGCTCAGTGCACCGGCGGTAATTTCACCGATTGGGAGGAAGTACCAGACTATGAACATATCGGCTTCCCGATAGCTGAAATCGATAGCTGGGGCAACATTATCATTACTAAACCCGCAGGCAGTGGCGGTCTCGTTACACCGCTGACCGTCGGCGAGCAGATGCTCTATGAGATCGGCAACCCCCATGAATACCTGCTGCCGGACGTCATCTGTGACTTCTCCAATGTGACCCTGGAACAGCAGGCCCCTGACAGGGTGCATGTGCGCGGCGCAAAAGGTCGAGCGCCGGGTGGGCAATACAAGGTCAGCGCGACCTGGCCCGACGGTTTCAAATGTACTGCCAGCTGCCTTATGGCCGGGATTGATGCGGTGGCCAAGGCGCAGCGGGTGAGTCAGGCGATCCTGACCAAAACCCGCGAAATGTTTCGCCAGCGCGGCTGGGAAGATTATCGCGACACCAACGTGGAACTGCTCGGCAGCGAGGCAACTTATGGCCCCCAAGGCAATCGTGCCGATACCCGTGAGGTGGTCATCAAGATTGCCGTGAGCCATCAACGCAAGGAAGCATTGGTGTTATTTTCCCGAGAAATAGCCCAGGCAGCGACCGGTATGGCCCCGGGTCTGACCGGAATTGTCGGCGGTCGGCCGACGGTATACCCGATGATCCGTTTGTTCTCCTTTCTGATCGAAAAGAGCGCCTGTGTACCAAGTGTTAAGATCGAGGGCCGATCCATTCCGGTGGTGCTACCTGCTCTGGCGTCAATATCCAAAGCCGCTGCAACGGTCGACTTGCCGCAATTCTCCGCCAGCGCCGACATGGAAACCCCCTTAATCCGCCTCGCGGTGGCGCGCTCCGGAGACAAAGGGAATCATAGCAACATCGGGGTCATGGCCCGCCACCCAGAGTATCTGCCGTGGATCGCCGCCAGCCTCAACGAAACGGCAGTCGCCGACTGGATGAGTCACACACTCGACTCTACTTCAGGCCGAGTCAGCCGCTGGTATCTGCCCGGCAGTCACAGCTTGAATTTTCTGCTGGAAAACAGCCTGGGCGGCGGCGGCGTCGCAAGCCTGCGCATTGATCCCCAGGGCAAGGCCTTCGCCCAGCAGCTACTGGAAATGCCCATAGCAATTCCCAGCGATTTGCTCTCCCGGATGGAAAAAATCAATGACGTATAACAGCATATTCAAAGCTGATTTATTTGCCGATCAAACCATTATAGTAACCGGTGGCGGTAGTGGCATCGGACGCTGTACTGCCCATGAACTGGCCGCCCTTGGTGCACACGTGGTATTGGTAGGACGCACGCCCGAAAAACTACAGGAAACCGCAGCGGAAATCTCCGCTGACGGCGGACAAGTGATCTGGCGCGCCTGCGATATCCGTGATGAAGACCGGGTGCGCGAGATGGTCGCTGAAATCATCGCCGAGTGCGGCCCCATCCACGGTCTGGTCAACAATGCCGGAGGCCAATATCCTGCGCCTTTGGCAGCCATTACCCAAAAGGGCTTTGAAACCGTAGTACGCACCAATCTGGTTGGCGGCTTTCTGGTCGCCCGCGAAGTATTCAATCAGAGCATGAACCGCACCGGCGGGCGCATCGTCAACATGCTCGCCGACATGTGGGGCGGTATGCCTGGTATGGGCCACTCCGGTGCTGCCCGGGCCGGCATGGATAACTTTACCAAGACAGCTGCATTTGAATGGGCCCATACCGGCGTCACCGTGAACGCGGTGGCCCCCGGCTGGATCGCCTCCAGTGGCATGGATACCTACGACGGCGCGATGAAGGCGATCATCCCGCGCCTCAAGGACAGCGTGCCGCTCAAACGCCTGGGCAGTGAGGCGGAAATTTCCGCCGCCATCGTCTTCTTACTCTCGCCCGCAGCAGCTTTCATCAGTGGCGCCAGCCTGCGTATCGACGGTGCAGCCAGCTTAGGCAGTGGCGCCTGGCCCTTGCCTCCGGCGAAGAACAACATTCCTTTCGAGGGCTTTCACCGGGCAATCACACCCGACATTCTCAAGGCGAAGGACTGAGCATGGCCGTCATCGAATCCATGCTGGCCCCCACCGATAGCGAGTTCGCCACCAACCGCGACGCCATGCTGGCTGCGATCGACAGCTTCCGGGCAGTCGAACAAGGCGTGATGAACAAGGCACGTGAAGCCAAGGCGAAGTTCAATAAACGTGGTCAGTTATTGCCCCGCGAGCGCCTCGGGCTGCTGCTGGATGCCGGCGCACCCTTTATCGAATTGTGCCCGCTGGCTGGCTACAAGTTGCATGACGACAAGGACGGTACACTGGCGGGTGGCGGACTCATTGCCGGCATTGGCTACGTGAGTTCAGTGCGTTGTATGGTCATTGCCAACAACAGCGCGATAAAGGGCGGCACCATCTCCCCCAGCGGCCTGAAAAAATCCCTGCGCCTGCAGCAGATCGCCGCCGAAAATAAACTGCCCATGGTTACCTTGGCCGAAAGCGGCGGTGCTAACCTAGCCTACGCTGCCGATATATTCATCGAAGGCGCGCGTACCTTTGCCAACCAGGCCCGACTCTCGGCGGCCGGCATACCACAAATCACTGTTGTGCATGGCTCAAGCACCGCGGGTGGTGCCTACCAGCCCGGACTGTCGGACTATGTGGTGGTGGTGCGTGGCAAAGCAAAGATGTTTCTTGCCGGCCCGCCCCTGCTCAAGGCGGCGACGGGCGAGATAGCCACCGAAGAGGAGCTGGGCGGCGCCGAGATGCATGCGCGAACCGCCGGCACCGCTGAATATTTGGCCGAAAATGATGCCGATGGCGTGCGCCTGGCCCGCGAGATTCTCGCCAGTCTACCCTGGAACGAACGCCTCCCGGTGTCATCGCAACTGCAATGGGACGAGCCTTTATACCCAACTGAAGAGCTGTTGGGTGTCGTTCCGGCTGAGTCGAAAACCCCATACGATGTACACGAAATCATCGCCCGCATCGCCGACGGTTCCCGTTTTCTCGACTACAAGCAAGAGTTTGATCAGCAGACCGTCTGCGGCCATCTAAGCATTTATGGACGGCGCTGTGGTCTGATCGGCAACAATGGCCCTATTACCCCGCAGGGCGCCGCCAAAGCCGCACAATTCATTCAACTCTGCGATCAAGGCAACATTCCTCTACTGTTCCTGCACAACACCACCGGCTTCATGGTCGGCACCGAGGCGGAGCAACAAGGCGTGATCAAGCATGGCTCAAAGATGATTCAGGCGGTAGCCAATGCCCGCGTACCAAAGCTTACTCTAGTGGTGGGCGGTTCCTACGGCGCTGGAAACTACGCCATGTGCGGACGCGGACTGGACCCCCGCTTCATCTTCGCCTGGCCCAACAGTCGCACCGCCGTCATGGGTGGTGCCCAGGCCGGCAAGGTGCTGCGCATCGTCACCGAGGCCAAGCACGCGCGCGACGGCAAGACGGCAGACCCGAAGATGCTCGACATGCTTGAACAGGTTACCGCCGAGAAACTCAATAGTCAGTCCACTGCTCTCTACGGCACAGCCAGCCTTTGGGATGATGGCCTGATCGACCCGCGTGACACCCGCAAGCTGTTCGGTCTTCTTCTGGATATCTGCGCTGAGGCCGCGGTGCGGCCGCTGAACCCCAACACTTTTGGCGTAGCCCGCCTATAACGGAGAAAATCCCATGCTGCTGACCCAGGAACACGAAGCACTACGCCGTACTGTCCGTCAGTTCATCGATCGGGAGATCAACCCCCACGTGGACGAATGGGAGGAAGCCGGTCACTTTCCCATGCATGAGATCTTCCGCAAGGCTGGCGATCTAGGCCTGCTGGGCATTTCCAAGCCCGAAGCCTACGGCGGTATGGGGCTTGATTACAGTTATTCTATAGTCGCAGCTGAAGAGTTCGGCACTATCCAGTGCGGCGGTATTCCGATGGCGATCGGCGTGCAGACCGATATGTGCACACCCGCCCTGGCGCGCTTTGGCTCCGACACACTGCGCGAGCAGTTTCTGCGCCCAGCCATCAGCGGTGAGATGGTCGGCTGTATCGGCGTATCAGAGGTTGGCGGCGGCTCAGACGTGGCCAGCATCAAGACTCACGCCCGCAAGGACGGTGATGATTATGTGATCAATGGCAGCAAGATGTGGATCACCAACTCACCGTCGGCCGACTTTATTTGCCTCCTGGCAAACACCTCTGAGGGCAAGCCGCACAGCAACAAGTCACTGATCATGGTGCCCATGAATACACCAGGTATCAGCCTAAGCAAGCATCTGGACAAGCTCGGCATGCGCAGCTCGGAGACCGCCCAGGTATTTTTTGACGATGTGCGTGTACCCCAACGCTACCTGCTTGGTCAGGAAGGTGCAGGTTTCATGATGCAGATGGTGCAGTTTCAGGAAGAGCGGTTGTTTGGTGCCTCCAACATCCTCAAGGGTCTAGAATCCTGCGTGAACAACACCATCGAATACTGTCGCGAACGTCAGACCTTCGGCCAGCCATTGATCAACAATCAGGTCATTCACTTTCGCCTCGCCGAACTGCAAACTGAAATCGAGTGTCTGCGCGCGCTCGTTTATAACGCTACCGAGTTATACGTGTCCGGCAAGGATGTAACGAAACTCGCTTCGATGGCTAAGCTCAAGGCTGGTCGCCTGGGACGTGAAGTCACCGATGCATGCCTGCAGTACTGGGGCGGCATGGGCTATATGTGGGACAACCCGGTCGCACGCGCCTACCGCGATGTGCGCCTGGTTTCGATTGGCGGTGGTGCCGACGAGATCATGCTCGGCATCATTTGCAAACTCATGGGCACCCTGCCCGGCAAACCAAAGGGCTGAACAATGAAGCTGCCAGACGCCACGACTATGCTGCTGGAACGCCGGGAAGATGTGTTATTCATCACCTTGAACAGGCCCGACAGTCGCAATGCGATGAACCTCGTCATGCTCGAAGAATTGCATAGTCTGCTGGCCGCAAGCGACAAAGACCGCTCCCTGCGCGCCATCGTACTTCGGGGGGCCGGCGGGCATTTCTGCGCCGGTGGCGATATCAAGGACATGGCCGCTGCGCGCAGCCGCAACAGACAAGGTCAAGCCGAGATCAACCGCAGCTTCGGCCGGCTGCTCGAGGACGCCGCCAAACAACCCCAGGTGCTGATCACCGTACTTGAGGGCGCCGTATTAGGTGGCGGTCTAGGCCTGGTATCAGTATCGGATATTGCTATCTGCCGCAGCGACTGCCATTTCGGCCTTCCCGAAACCAGCCTCGGCGTCATACCGGCGCAGATCGCACCCTTTGTTGTACGCCGGATTGGACTTACCCAGACCCGCCGTCTGGCATTGACTGCTGCTCGTTTTGATGGTCTGGAAGCCCTTCGACTAGGCCTTGTGCATTACTGCGAAACTGACGCAGAGGCTCTGGAGCAGCAACTGACGAAAACCATCCAGCAGGTGCTGCGCTGCGCGCCAGACGCCAATATCCAGACCAAAGCGCTGCTTCTGGCCAGCAATGAGCAGCCTCTCGAGTCGGTACTGGATCTTGCTGCAAATATCTTTGCAAACGCCGTAACAGGCAAGGAAGCAGCTGAAGGCACGCTGGCTTTCGTTCAAAAACGCAAGCCGGGATGGGCGCCTTAAACCGCCAACTGACCGCCACCACTACCCCGCGCTGAGGATCATCGTCATGCCGCGCTTCAATACTCTGCTGATTGCCAACCGCGGTGAAATTGCCTGTCGCATCATGACAACAGCCTCAACGCTGGGCTTGCGTACAGTAGCCATTTACTCCAGCGCCGACGCCGACAGTCGCCACGTCCAGCTAGCCGATCAGGCCATCTGTATTGGTCCCGCCCCGGCTGCCCAGTCCTACCTCAATATCGATGCCATTCTGGATGCTGCCAAGCGCAGTGGCGCCGAAGCCATTCATCCCGGATACGGTTTTTTATCGGAAAACGCCGAATTTGCTGAGCGTTGCCAGGCGTCTGGCCTGATTTTCGTCGGGCCCTCACCCGAAGCTATTCGTCTGATGGGCAGCAAGCGCCTGTCCAAGCTGGCTATGCTGGATGCGGGGATTCCCTGTATTCCCGGCTATCAGGACGGCGCTCAGGATGACGAGACGCTGATCACTGAGGCCATGCAGATTGGCTTTCCGCTGATGATCAAGGCCAGTGCTGGGGGCGGCGGCCGCGGCATGCGACTGGTAGATGATCCTGCACAACTAGCTGACCAGTTAAACAGCGCCCGTGCCGAAGCACAGGGCGCTTTTGGCAGCGCAGAACTGATCCTGGAAAAAGCGCTGATCCGCCCTCGCCACGTGGAAATCCAGATTTTTGGCGATAACCACGGCAATATCCTGCACCTAGGTGAGCGCGACTGCTCGATCCAGCGTAGACATCAAAAGGTCATTGAAGAGTCGCCCTGTCCCGTGATGACGTCAGCATTGCGCGCAGCCATGGGTGCAGCGGCAATCAAGGCAGCCGCAACAGTGAACTATGCTGGCGCCGGGACAGTTGAATTCATGCTCGACGCCGAGGGCCATTTCTATTTCCTCGAAATGAATACACGCCTGCAGGTGGAACACCCGGTTACCGAAATGGTCACCGGTCTTGATCTTGTCGCCTGGCAGCTGGATGTAGCCTGTGACCTACCTCTACCCCTACGCCAGGATCAAATCGAGCTGCAAGGCCATGCGATCGAGGTACGCCTGTACGCCGAGGACAGCAGCCAGAATTTCATGCCACAAACCGGGCGAATCATGCATTGGCAGCCATTGCAGACTGAGGGCGTTCGTATCGACCATGGACTGCGCGAAGGCCAGCTGATAACCCCTTTTTATGATCCGATGCTGGCCAAGGTCATTGCTCACGGCGCCAATCGCGAGCAGGCACGCACCCGCTTGATGAGAGCGCTGAGCGAGTCGGTTTTACTTGGCGTCAACGCCAATCAACGGTTTCTACTGAACCTGCTTGAGCACCCCGAATTCATCGCGGGAAATACCAGCACAGCATTCATCACCGAGCATTTCAGCGCCGACTCAAGTCTCAGCACACAGCCTCTGGCGCCTGCGGACCTGGCTCTGGCAGCCGCGCTGCTTTACCAGAGCTCTGCGCAGCGCTGCAGCCCTTTGCCTGAAATGCATGGCTGGAGCAATAACACATCCATCCCTTTGCGCCTTGTGCTCGCCCACAATAATGATATTCACACTATCGAGGTAGTAGCCAGTCAGGACATCAGATACCTGAATATGTATATCGGCTCGCACAGTCTGCACATACGTCTGCTCGAAAAACACGGTAGCTCATGCGTCATCGAACTGGACGGAATCCGCCAGCAACGTACCTGTCTTCTTGCAGGCTCTACAGTCTGGCTCTACGGCAAAGACGGTAACGTGCAACTGACTGACGTATCTCATCAGCCAACCGCAGCGGCAGCCAACAGTCTTTCCAACCAGGTACTGGCACCGATGGACGGAGCGGTAACTGAGATCATGGTTGAGGCCGGATCACCCGTGCACAAAGGCCAGGTCCTGGTGCGTATGGAAGCGATGAAGATGGAGCACGTCCTGCGCGCACCAAGGGACGGTGTAGTCAGTCTTTTATGTATTGCTGAAGGACAGCAGGTACGTAATCGCCAGATACTCGTGGAGTTAAGCTGAAGCCGCCAGCCCGTGTTTCGCAATACGCGTTGATACGCCTCATTCATATAGAGATTTAACCTCTTGAATACCTGGCCGAATAACGTCAAATTGACATCAGTGCCGCCAACAAAATAACGCTCAGGTTTTCTGTTGCTCGGCCGACATAACAATAAGATGTACATAGCCATATAAGTGCTTGATAAAAATCCGAATGGCCAAGGTGCTCGGGAGAGGTTGTCGATGAAGTTATTGCGCAAGATGAAAATCAGCCAACGAATCTGGTTGATCCTGATAGTAGCACTGGTCAGCATGACCCTTCTGGCACTGGGAGCTCTGACCACCCTACGCGGAGAATACCGTGAAGCAGAGATCACCAAGGCAACCCACCTGGTCGAGTCCGCCCATACATTGATGGGCGTCTATCACGCCAAGGAAGTGTCCGGCGAATTGACCAGCGAACAGGCGCGCACTCAGGCGCTCGAAGCCCTGCGCGCTCTGCGCTACGATGGCGGTGCTGGCTACTACTGGGTCAATGACATGAACAACATCATGATCATGCATCCCATGGCCCCCCAGACTGAAGGCGTCGATCTCACCTATATCAACAGCACTAATGGCGGTAGCAACGTGATTGTCGAGATGGTTGAGTTGGCCCGCACACAAGGCACGGCGCACATCGAATATACCTGGACGCGACCAGGTCAGGAGCCCAGCGAGGATGTCGGCCTCGACAAAATCGCTGCGTTCACTCACTTCAAGCCCTGGGATTACATGATCGGTACGGGCGTGTTCATCGAAGACATGGAAGCCAAGTTCATCGCCGAAAGCATTCGAGTTTTGGCGTACGTGACCGTTTTGACGCTGATCATGATCCTCATCCTGTTCATCATAGGGCGTAGCATCACAAAACCACTCAACAGCGTGGTAGAGGCCATGCGCCACATCGCCAGCGGCGAAGCCGATCTGACCCGCAAGCTTGATGACGATGCCCACGACGAACTCTCTTTGCTTGCCCATCACTTCAACAGCTTTACCGGTAATCTGCGCTCGATCATCCAGCAACTGGGTGACAGCGCTAGCCAACTGACCAGTGCCGGACAGCAGCTGAATCAAATCAGTAATAAAAGCCTGCATGGCATGACCCGTCAGTCCGAAAAGATGGAACTGATGGCGACCGCCATTAATGAGATTACCTACGGCGTGCAAGACGTAGCGCAAAATGCCAATGCAGCGGCCCAGGAAGTCGAAAATGCCAACGAGGGCGCCAACAATGGGCGGACCCAGGTCACCCGTACCATCGAGCAGATTGGCCACTTGTCTGATAGCGTAAAAACCGCTGTCATGCACATGGAAAGCCTGTCCAGCGATGCCCATGAAATCACATCGGTGCTGGATGTGATTCGCAACATTGCCGAACAAACCAACCTGTTAGCACTCAACGCCGCTATCGAAGCTGCTCGTGCCGGAGAAATGGGGAGGGGGTTTGCCGTGGTCGCCGATGAGGTGCGCAACCTAGCCCAGCGCACCCAGAAGTCGACAGAAGAAATTCACAACATGATCAACAAGTTGCAAACCAACACCCAAGCAGTGGTAGAGGTTATTAACGAGAGTGACCGGTATTCCGCGCTCAGTGTTCAGCAGGCTAATGCCGCGGGTGCTGCATTGGACCAGATCGCAGAGTCGATGCAGCAGATGGTCGCGCTGAACGCCTCGATCGCCAGCGCCACCACCCAGCAATCCACCGTAGTTGAAGATGTGAATCGCAGTGTTACCGAAGCCGCCGAACTGGCCCGTGAGACCACTGATGGTGCTCAGCAAACGGCTCAAGCCAGCGAGCACCTGACCCAGCTGGGCAGACAGATTGATGGGCTGGTCAGCCGCTTCCGGATCTGACCTGCGCGCTCGAGCGGCTTGTCGAGAAACGCCTCAGAGCACCATCACCGCCAGCCAAGGCAATCAGCGGCAGATTGTAATGTAGAAAGGTCGGGACCACCGTATCCCAAATATGGTTGTACTGACCGTCTACATTCAAACCCGCAGTCGGCCCCAGGGTTGAATCCGAAGCAGGCGATCCCGCGTTGCCCAACGCCGCAGCCGTTTCCACCAACGCTAAAATAGCCTACGAACTGAAGCCCATCTACAGCGCCAGCGGTACGTAGATGGCAGCAATGATCGGAATGGTCGAGAACGAGGAACCGATTCCCATCGTAATCAGCAAACCGGCCAGTAACATCGACAGGACCGCCAGCGCACAATGCCCGAAAGAGAAACAATAACAAAGCCGGTCAACGCCCCGATAATCATCGAGTTCAGCCATAGCTGCACCACAAAGGCGGCTACTACTGCGGCTAAGGCAACCAGGAGAGATCGTCCACTGCAACCCTTCTCCAAGCGCCAGACATTCGCCACGACCGCCACGTAATGGTCGTTGAAATGTCTATTGAAAAAATCGACGCCACGCCAGCACTGACCATCCGAAGGGCAAGTACTCTGCCGGATCGGTCAGGTGCAGTCAAAAAGGTCAGATAATTATTCGATATATTCAATTATGATTTTGCGCTGTCGGTGGGCCTCCCTTGGCAGTTAGCATACATTGATTGACAACTACCCGGAGCCCCCATGCTAAAAATTGCCATCGTCGCCGGCAGCAGCCGAAGCAACAGCCAAACATCCAAGGTCGCACGGTTCATGCGTCAAAACTTGATCAACCAGCACGGTCTGGACGCTGACGCCGTATCAGTCATCGATCTGGGCACTTATCCGCTACCCCTGTGGCCAGCTGAAGACGAAGGGCCTTGGGGCATGTTTGAAAAACAACTGGCGAAAGCCGATGCGCTGGTGATCTTGGCCCCCGAGTGGCACGGGATGGCCTGCCCTGCAATCAAGAATTTCTTCCTCTTCGCCACCAAGGCGCAACTGGCTCACAAGCCCGCGATGCTCGGCGGAATTTCGGCCGGCATCGGCGGCGCCTATCCGATCAGTGAGCTGCGGGCCTCCAGTTACAAGAACTGCCGGCTGTGCTACATCCCCGAGCATTTGATTGTGCGCAACGTCGAAAAAGTCCTGAACATGCCCCAACCCGTCGACGAAGATGACCGTCGCATACGCGCCCGCATGGATTACAATCTGGATATTCTGTTGCGTTACGCCCAAGCGCTCAAACCCCTGCGCAGCGAAATCGACATGTCCAACCCGGATTTTGCCAACGGCATGTGATCATGCCAACCGCCCTTTTGGCCGACAAATGGGCGGTCCCTGCTAAAGTCTAATAGCCCCCTTGCAGTCGCCCACGATGCTTTCGCCTGAACCCTCCAGGCCGTCAAAAACAATTCTCTTAGCCCTGCGGACATTCGTGGCGTCACGTGCAAGATGCGACCGAAATGATCCACTGCGACGAATGTCTTAGAGTGCATCTCCAGCTTAAGTGCTTTATTTGTCCACGCTTGATCACACTAGGAGAATAATAATGAAGCAGATGACAACTAACACTCTGGCCGCAGCTGTGGCCCTGGCGCTTATGCCCCCTTTCACAGGCCCTGCAATGGCTGCTGGCTTTGCCGACGATGCCAAGGCCACATTGCAACTGCGCAACTTGTATTTTAACCGCGACTTTCGTTCTACCCCTGCCGCCGCGGCGTCCAAGGCCGAAGAGTGGGCACAGGGTTTTATCTTTCGCGCAGATTCAGGATACACCCAAGGAGCGATCGGCTTTGGCCTGGATGTTTATGGCGCAACGGGGGTAAAACTCCACTCGGAGGATGACACTGGCGGTACCGGACTATTGCCCAACGCTTTTGGAAATGAGGGCCCGGACAGTTATGGCCATGCCTCGGCTACGGCCAAAGCCAAGCTATCCAACAGCGTCCTTAAAATCGGCCATCTAGTCCCGGCTATTCCGATTGCCCAGGCCAGCGATATTCGCCTGCTGCCGCAAACCTATACCGGTGGCGCCCTGAGTATGGCCGAGATAGAACATCTGGACGTCCAAGCCGGCCAACTGCGTGAAGTCAGCTACCGCGCAAGCACCAACCGCGAAGATATTGGCTCAACCGTGGGCGGCACCTCTGATCAGTTCAAGTATCTGGGCGGCACCTACAAGCTGACCCAGAGCAACACCACACTGGGCCTGTGGCGTGGCGAACTGGATAATGTTTATGAACAAAATCTGCTCAACCTGATCCAGAGTATTGATCTGGGTAACTGGAAGTTAGGGGGCAATCTGGCCTATTTCGATACCAGCGACAATGGTGATCAGCCTCTGAAAATCGATCATCAGATGAAGTCGGTGTTGTTATCAGCAGGAACCGGCCCGCACGTCTTCCGCGTGGGCTATCAACACAGTGATGGTGAGACTGCGTTCCCGTATCTAAGGGAGAACAATCCTTATATAGCCAACTACATCCAGATTTTGGACTTCGCTCGTGCGGATGAAAAATCCTGGCAGGCCCGTTACGACTTGGACTTTGCACAATATGGTGTACCTGGCTTGAAAGGGCTGGTCCGTTATGTCAATGGCGACAATATCGACAGAGGTGCAGCCGGCAATGGCAGCGAATGGGAGAGGGATATCGACTTTACCTACACCATCCAGACTGGCGCCTTCAAAAACGTGGCGCTGCAATGGCGTAACGCGATGGTTCGTTCCGACGTTGCTGGCAACATCGACGAAAACCGTTTGATCATCAACTACACCATTGCGTTGATGTAAAGGACCGGTGCCATACTAAAAAGCCCGAGTAAATGCTCGGGCTTTTTGCGATCAGTCGTCCGAGACCGCACCAATCTTGTGGATCGCCAGGTCAGCGCCCATGAACTCGTCCTCTTCGCTCAATCGAATGCCAGTAACCGCCTTGATTACGCCATATACCAATATGCCTCCCGCCAGCGCAAAGGCAGCTCCAGCCATTGAACCAACAATCTGCGACATCAGGCTGACACCACCCAGACCGCCCAGCGCCTGGGCGCCGAAAATACCAGCAGCTACCCCACCCCACACGCCACACAGACCGTGCAGAGGCCAGACGCCCAGCACATCATCGATCTTCAACCGGTTCTGCGTCAGGATAAAGGCCCAGACAAACAACCCGCCAGCCACAATACCGGTCGCCAGCGCGCCGATCGGATGCATCAGATCAGATCCAGCACAGACGGCGACCAATCCAGCTAGCGGCCCGTTATGCAGAAAACCAGGATCAAATCGGCCGACAAAGAGCGCTGCCAGCGTGCCACCAACCATTGCCATTAGCGAATTCACCGCCACCAGTCCACTGATGCCATCCAGCGCCTGGGCCGACATGACATTGAAACCGAACCAGCCAATCGTCAAAATCCAGGCCCCGAGGGCAAGAAAGGGAATATTGGACGGCGGCATAGCCACCACATGTCCATCGCGATAACGACCGCGACGTGCGCCGAGCATCAAAACCGCGCCGAGCGCTAACCAGCCACCAACAGCATGCACTACGACCGAGCCAGCGAAATCATGAAACGGTGCCCCAAAGCTCGATTCCATCCAGTCCTGCACACCGTAATTGCCATTCCATACCAGGCCTTCGAAGAAAGGATAGATCAGCCCCACAATGAGCAACGAAGCAATCAGTTGCGGAGCAAAACGAGCGCGCTCGGCAATTCCACCGGAGATAATGGCCGGAATCGCGGCGGCAAAGGTCATCAGAAAGAAAAACTTTACTAGGGAGTAACCATTCTGCTCCGCCAGCGCTTCAGCGCCATGGAAGAAGGTCACTCCATAGGCAATCCAGTAGCCAACAAAAAAATAAGCGATGCCCGATATAGCAAAGTCACTGATGATTTTGGACAACGCATTGACCTGATTCTTCTGCCGCACCGTACCCACTTCCAGGAACGCAAAGCCGGCATGCATGGCCAGAACCATGACCGCACCCATCAGAAGAAACATTGTATTAGCGCCATGCATCAGTGTTTCCACTGCGCTGTGCAGGTTTTCCATTCGCGGAGCCTCTTTTAAAGAAATGCACCAGATAAACACACAATGAGCATGCAATGATCACTATTGGTGCAATACGCACACAGGATCATGACAATACCAAATGACGCAATGTCTACCCGTTACTTTTTTCTCTTTTTATTCAATTAGTTGAAAGGGGTGTACGCACACCTAGGATAAATACGGCACCTATACGGTGCGAATAACCTGTTTGCACTCACCATTGCAGTGCAATTGACATACCAAGATGACGCGTAACGCACCATCACACGACAGAACATCCGCACAAAGTGCACCTCTAAAAGCTGAGGTATCGATACCCAAGTCCTGGAGCCGTTCTCTGGCTATAATCTTGCATACATCAACGACTACACTGCTACGCGAATGGAGCTTATTGTGTTTAATGGTCAACCACTGCCTTTTTTCCAGCCTCTGATCGATACTGCCACCGGACGGATCGCCGGATATGAAGCTCTGGCCAGACTCAAGGACGACCAGGGTCATATCGTCAGCGCCGGCCCCTTGTTTACTGACCCCACGGTTGATCCCGTCGACCTGTTGGAACTCGACCGCACAATCCGGCGGTTGGCATTCGAGGCCTTTCGGGACAATCCCGCAGGATTTATCAGCGTTAATATTTCTCCGCTATGGGTCAGTCAGCTTGAACCAGGCATGCCGTTGCCCAGTCTGCAGTTGCTGGAAGAGATTGGCCTGCCACCCGAGCAGGTGGTCTTCGAAATAACGGAATTGCAAGGCAGTATTCAGGACCTCAGCGAAGCCGTCCGACGCTACAGGGAGGCCGGTATACGGATTGCAATCGATGATTTCGGGACAGGATCATCGATGCTCGACAGGGTGCTCGCGCTCGAACCAGACATTCTTAAACTGGATATTCAGTTATTCCGTCGCGCAGCTAGTGGCATGGGTAACAGTGGCGATTTCGTCAAGGCATTGGCTTTGATGGCAGAAAAAAGTGGCTGTTGGATCATCGCAGAAGGGGTGGAAACTGAAAAGGAACTACACTTTGCCCTGGAGTGTGGCGCGCGCTACGTGCAAGGGTATCTGTTCGGCCGCCCGGCAGAAAATTTTCTGCCCGTGGGCAGCGTCCAGGCAGAGTTTTCGCGTATGCGCGACGACTACGCCCGAGGCAAGCTGGCTGAGCGTAACCGTCTAGCCGACCTGCGTGAGATTTTGAGAACCCTGTTTACTGAATTGCAACAATGGTTGGACAACGGCGGTGAACCCGCCAACCTGCCCTCACCTGTGGCCTATCCCTGGCTGCTGCGTTGTTTTCTTTGCGATGCGCAGGGCACTCAGATTTCGCCCAATTATGAGTGGCTGGACGGAGGCTGGCACACGGACCCGAGCTACCTGGATCACAACTGGTCATGGCGGCCCTACTTCTATCACATCCTGTCGGAAGCCGGTCAGGGCAGTCGGATCATCATATCCAGCCGCTATCGCGATGCCACCAATAACCAGTATTGCATGACGGCGGGCATGTTCATCGACAACAGTCGCCATTTGTTGTTAGTCGATATCGATACGTCGCACATCTGAGCTCAAAGCGTGCTATGCGGCCAGGAAAAACAAGTTGATCCGCAGGCCGCCCATATATTAATCCATCAGCCCCAACCGGCCCTGGTAGGCGTCCAACAAATTCAATACGATCGCGTCTCTATCGATATTCTCAGCGTAGCGATGACTCAGCGCTGCCAATCATCAAAGCGGCTGCACGGGTAACAGCAATACGATTTTTCATTATTTAAGTCTCCGTTCCTTGAGTACGCTTGTATCCTGTAGGCTAAACCTGAATTGAAACTTAGATCGCAGGCAAGCCAAGCCTGGCCACCTACGCAAGGGACACTGCATGGCCGCTATCCACATCCCGATGCCCGCCCTGACCATTCGCGCCGGACACCAAGCCCTAGCGCACATCCGTAAAAATGGCCTCCAACCTGCCGATGTACACATGATTCCCGGTGCCGCCGGTGGGCCCAAGGCGCTGGGTATCCAAGGCCTGGATCTGGCCCTGTTTGGCGACTGGTTACCGCGCGTTGCACAACCGCGCAGTCTGATCGGCGCGTCAATCGGTAGTTGGCGCTTTGCCAGTGCCTGCCTGCCAGACCCGGTGGCTGGTCTGCGCAAGCTGGGCGAGCTGTATACCGCCCAGCGGTTCCCCAAGGGCATAAGCATTAACAGTATCAGTCAGCGCTGCGCAATAATGCTCGATGACTTGCTAAGCGGTCATACCGACAGCATCCTTGCCAACCCGCTGTACCAGCTCAACATTGTCGTAGTGAAAAGTCTTGGACTGCTGCGCCACGACAGCCATGCCCGACTGGGTCTGGGTCTAGGCGGCGTCATCGGCGCAAACATACTCGGCCGACGCCACCTTAAGCGCTTTTTTGAACGGGTTATCCTGCATGACCCAAGGCAACGACCGCCACTAGCCGATTTCAGCGATTTCATCAGTAGTCATGTCAGCCTTACAGCTGAGAACCTGCGCCCCGCCTTGCTCGCCTCAGGTTCGATTCCGATGGTGATGGAAGCCGTGCGCGAGATTCCCGGTGCCAGCGAGGGCGTATACCGTGACGGCGGTCTGCTCGACTATCATCTCGACCTGCCTTATCAGGCACCGGGTATCGTGCTGTATCCGCACTTTGTCGACAAGATAGTGCCTGGCTGGTTTGACAAGACCTTACCATGGCGTCGCGGGGACCCGCACCAGCTCAAAAGCGTGCTCTTGCTCGCACCATCACGGCAGTACCTCGCCAGCCTGCCCCACGGCAAACTCCCGGACCGCAAGGATTTCACTCGATTCGTTGGCAGAGATGCAGAACGAGAAGCCTACTGGCGCAAAGCAATGAGCGAAAGCGAAAGGCTTGGGGACGAATTTCTCGAACTGGTTGAAACTGGACGACTCATTGATCGCCTACAAACCCTTTAGTGACAAACCATACTGATGCACAGCTCAATCGCTCTCCCTGCAACAAGCCGCCACGCGCTGGATGATGCGCTGATCCTGCTACGCCTTGCGGTCGCTTACGCCGGCCTGACTGCAATCAGTCACTGGGTAGCCGGGCAGATCATGCACCGGATTGGAAATTTCTGGCACATCGACACCCAGTTTCTAATACTTGATGCCCTGTTCACTGCTGTCGTTCTGATTGGCAGCCTGGGAGTTGCCTGGCTATTGCAGCCCCGTGAGCCGTTCAGCTGGATGTTCGGGCGCAACCTCACTTTTGCCGGACTAGTGCCGGCCCTGCTGCTGGCAATAGCGATGGTACTGAGCGCCAATCCGCTGGCCGAGTGGTTCGACCTGCGTTGGCCCAAGGCGGAGTTTATGCACGACGTACACGGCCAGCCACAAATACTCACACCCTTGCTTGATCTTCAGGCCTGGCGGCTGGTTGGAGCGGTTGTAGTGGCTACGCTGTGGGTACCGTTGGCGGAAGAGGTCATTTTTCGGGGTTGGTTATTCAAGGCATTGCAACGCACGCGCCCGGGCTTGTGGTTGGCGCTGCCTGCCAGCACGCTGATCTTCGCATTGCTACATAGCTTCTACAGCGCTGGAGGCGTGATCGTAATTGCCCTGCTGGGCGCCGGATTAGGGTGGCTGCGCTGGAAGTATGATCAACTTTGGTTATGCGTCGTTGCGCACGCGACTTATAACGGTTTGACCCTGTGGATGGTCGCCGTTATTTGATCAATCCAGTACGCGGCGAGCACCCTTGAAGGTACGCTGCCAGTAGCTGGCCTGAAGTTCATCGATACGAACTTTGCCGCCGCTGCTGGGCGCATGCAGGAAGCGGCCTTCGCCAACGTAGATACCGGCGTGATCGATACGATTGCCGCTCATCGCAAACAACACCAGATCACCCGGTAGCAAAGCCTTGGCAGGTGCCTGATCCTTCAGCGCATTCAGACCAGCTGTAGTACGCGGCAAACTGACGCCCGCCGCTTCACGATAAACATAATTGATGAGGCCGCTGCAATCAAAGCCGGTGGCCGGTGAACTGCCACCGAACCGATACGGTGTACCAATTAGGCTAAAAGCACGAAAGATGACTTCGTTGTGTGCAGGCAGCCCAGAACTGGACGCGGCGACGGGTAAGGAAGCATTTGAGCCCAGCGCAGAAAAAGCACCGGCAGGCTGATCAGGTGAACTGGCGCAGCCAACAAGGGTCGCCAGCAGACAAGGAATAATCAGCAATTTCAAACGCATGCGTCGGCCTCATGAGTATCTTTATAGAATACTTAAGGCGACAGAGTGCCCTTGGATGCAGGTCAGGTCAAGTACGCAGACGTCTTCAGTGATTGACGGTATAGGCCAGCATCATTGAAAGTTGGCACATCGGGCGGCCACTAGCAGCGTGCAATTGGTTGAAAAAAGCCTGTGTCGCGGCCAGATCACGCTGGCTGGTGGGTACTTTGTCTACCACGCCGCGCGCTTTCAAAGCGGTGGCCACGTCGTCCGTCACGACGAAACTGTCCTTACCCACCATGCGCAAGAAACGCGGCGCGGACAGTCCGCCCAACTGGTTGCCCTGACGCTTCAATAGCAACCACAGACCGGTAATATCAGTCACCGGCCAGTTCGCAATCAGCCCGCCCATGCTGCCGTACTCGGTGCGTATATCGATCACCATCTGGGCGTTACGGGGCACGCTGCGCAATTTACCCAGGTGTCTTATCAAGCTTTTGTCCTGCATCAGACGCTCGATATGCTCCCCGCCCATCAACACGACTTTGTCCGGATCGAAGCCGAAAAAGGCCTTTTCAAAGGCGGGCCACTTCGCATCGACCAGACTGTGCTTGAGTCCAGCGCGAAAAACCCGCAGAGCCACGGCTGACAGATAGCGGTCATCGCCTATGGTTCGTAGCGCCCTGGAGTCACGCGGCACAGGCAGATTAGCTTCCATGGCCGCGCGCGAACCGAAGCGGTTCAGACAATACTCTTCCAGCTGTTTGTAGCCGTTCACCAGGAGCTCCCCTGTATGGCAATACTAGAAAACGCCTATGGTAACCACAAATTATCTCTGTGAAAAAACAAAACCCCCTGCCGGCCAGATGGCCGACAAGGGGCGATGCTCGATTTGGCATCCTGAGTCGAGATAACCCGAGGATCAGGTTTACCCGTTAACGCAGATAGACTGGACCCACTCCCATGCCCCAAAAAATCACCGACGTCGCCATCATCGCAACCAACACGACCAAGCCAACGGCGAGAATGGAGCTGGAAAACATGAAGCCTTCTTCGCTAGGTATGCCCATGAAGATTGGGATGCCTTGATAGAGGAGATAAACGGTGTAGCAAACCGCCGCAGTACCCACCAGCATGCCTAGCCAGAGGCTCGGATACAGCGCAGCTAGCCCAGCAATAAAAAGGGGCGTAGCCGTGTAAGCCGCAAAGATGATGCAGTCAGACAGTGACGGCGTTGAATGATAAGTCCGGGCCATCCAGTGGATAAAAGTACCCATGACCGCCACTCCGACGAGCATGGCGATATAAGACAGAACGGTCATTTGCAAGGCGCTTGTAGCGGTAAGCCGAACCGCGTCGATACTGCCAATAGCCCAGCCGACATGGGTAGTGCCTATATAGGCCGAAACGGCAGGGATTGCAGCGAGCAGCAGCACATGAGTAAGGTACATGTGACCGATGCTTTCTTCTTCGCCCTTGATCTCGCGCCATTCCTGATCGGGATGGGTGAATAATCCCACTACGTGGTGAATCATGGCCTGGTCTCCGAAGCTTTTTATTCATTCCCGCGGTCCTGACGTAACAGCCGGCCGTGGGTGTATGGGTGCGACGCTTTGTCGCAATACCTTGACCGTGACTATAATCAAAAAAACGCATCAAGTGCGCTTCATGCTTAGAGTGATTGGCAACTTCAAGGCTTCCCGTAATAGCGTTGGAGTATTAGCAAGGCTTCGTTAATCTCTTGAACCACTCTTGTTCTGCCCCCCCGGTCAGGATGATGGAGACTCATCAATTCACGGTAACGCAGCTTGATCCCCCGTGGATCAACCGGCTCTTCCAGCCCAAACACATCAAGTGCCGCGCCTACCTCCTTGGGACTCAGCGCAAAGTTGCCCTGCCGAAAGCCGTTGAGCAAGCGCTCCACATCCTCACCTTGGGTCGTCAACCACTGCTCCCAATCCAGATAATAACTGCGGAGCGGATTGCGCTCTTGCAACAGGGAGCCGGACTTATCTGCAACCAAGCGCGGAAGCATCCGGATACTCAAAGCATGTATCTGCAGCTCAAGATGACGCTTAGCCAGGCGATCAGACAGCCGGTAAAGCGCGTGAAAAAGCAGAAAGTGTGTCTGAAAAAGCAGTAGCGGCTCGCGCAGCGCGCCAGGCACGCCAAACACAGTATCGGGAAAGCGTTCGGCAAGGACCTTGATCAACGAAAACTCGTCTACCCCGCCCGGTGCTTCGGTCAGGCAGGCAAGTACGAAATCATCAAAACCTGCGGGTAGCAGATCGTCAGGAGCGGAAGTCGGCATTGCATCAGTCTAGCCCACTTCCCCGCCCAGCCCCAGTTCCAGCCCAGACCTGTGTGAACTGCAATCAACTTGTCATCTGGATCCGGTATTAGTACAGCACAACCGAATAGCAGAGGAACATTGCAATGAACAAATGGATCATGACCGCAGGCCTCGCCGCCGTATTAGCTGGACTGACAGCCTGCAATGCCGATAGCGAAGACGACCAGGCCGCCACGCCCGAGATGACGACACCCGGTAGTGTGTCGCTGAGTCTGCTTGGCCGATACGAATCAGACGAATTCGGCGTCAGCGCAGCCGAAATTCCCGCTTTTGATCCCGCCAATCGACAGATATTTGTCGTCAATGCGCGCAAAGGTGCCGTCGACGTACTGAATGCTGCAGATATCGCCAACCCGGTATTACTACAAAGTCTGATCGTAGAGAGCGTTGCCCCCGGCGCAATCGTCAATAGCATCGCCTATCGTGATGGTTACCTGGCCGTTGCGATCGAAGCCGAAACCAAGACTAACCCCGGCTTTGTTGCATTGTTCGATGCGACTACCCTTCAGCTATTGGGCTCAGTGCAGGTCGGAGCGCAGCCCGATATGCTGACCTTCACACCCGATGGCAAGTACCTGCTGGTAGCCAATGAAGGCGAGCCAAACGATGATTACAGCGTCGACCCAGTGGGCTCGGTCAGTGTTATCACCCTGGATGATCAAGGCCTAGCACAGGTGTCGACTGCCGGATTTACTGCCTTCAATAGCCAGGCAAATGCATTACGTAATGCTGGCGTACGTGTTTACGGGCCGAATGCGAGCGTCGCGCAGGATCTGGAACCGGAATACATTACCGTGACCGATGACAGCCAAATGGCCTGGATCGCCCTGCAGGAAAACAATGCAATAGCCAAACTCGATATAACCAGTGCCACTATCACCGATGTGCTGCCTTTGGGGTTCAAAGATTATGGACTTGCTACGAACGGTATCGATGCCAGTGATAATGACGGCGTTGTCTCGATTCGCCCGCGCCCCGGCGTATCAGGCATGTATCAACCTGATAGCATTGCCAGCTATAGCGCTAGCGGAAGGACCTACATCGTCACCGCAAATGAAGGCGACGCGCGTGCCTGGGGCGAAGACGACCAGACTTATTGGGACGGCGATGCCAACAAGGGCTTTGTTGAAGAATTCCGGGTCAAGCATCTGGTCAACGTTGACGGTTTTGACCGTCGCGCCGGAGACGACCTGCCGCCGCAACTGCGCGCACTGGGTACTGGCGCATTGCTCGATCCTTCAGTGTTTGGCTATTGCGGCGCTATCGCAGGCGATCCCGGCGAATGCCGCAGTGACGCAGAGCTGGGCCGTTTGAACATCACCTGGGTTGACGGCTATCGCCGCAACACCAATGGCGACCCGCTGATGTTCGATGCCACCGGCACGCAGAACGATGCCGGCACCCTACTGATGTACAGCCGTCTGTACTCGTATGGCGCCCGTTCTTTCTCGATCAGGGATGAGAATGGCGTCCTGGTTTGGGATTCAGCAGATCAGTTCGAGCAGTACCTAGCCGGCGAAGACTGCCGCGCAGCCAACGACCGCTCTATCCCCTGCAGGGACTACTTCAACACCGGACACAACGAGGGGAACGCACTGGACAGCCGCAGCGACGCCAAAGGCCCCGAACCAGAGGGTGTGGCACTCGGCAGGCTGGGCACCAAGACCTTCGCCTTCATCGGCCTGGAGCGTATGGGCGGCATCATGGTCTATGACATCACAGATCCCGCAGCACCCACCTTCGTTGACTACTACAACACCCGCGAAGACTTTATCCTAGACCCCGAGACCAATCTCGCCGCCGTGGGAGATTTGGGTCCTGAAGGACTCACCTTCATCTCTGCGGACCAGTCACCCAACGGCGAAGCACTGCTGGTTGTAGGTCATGAAGTCAGCGGCACCACCACCGTGTATCAAATCAACCAAAGCAACTGAGCCTGACTAAAGTAGATCCCCGCGTTCGTCCACGCGCACGCGGAGACCTATTTTGACCTTGGGATTCAAGCTGCATTGGGATTCAGCACCGACGTAAACGCCCAACCAGAGTGATTGCGGCCAGAATAACCACTCCTGCGACGACCCCTGCGCCGGCATTAATCAGGGTTGGCAGTAGACCGCCCAGCACAATGCCTACATAAGGCAGCCCGTTAGCCAGCTCTGCACTGTTTTGAATCCAATGATGCAACACGCCTACCCCGTGGGTCAGGATGCCACCGCCGACCATAAACATGGCCGCGGTGCCAACCACTGACAGCGTGCGCATCAACCAAGGTGCGAACCAGAGAATACCGGCGCCTATCTTCTGTGCTACGGCACTACCGCGTTGAGCCAGTGCCAAACCAGCGTCGTCCAACTTGACAATACCCGCTACCAGCCCGTAGACACCCGCGGTCATCACCAGCGCGATACCCGATACCACTATTACCTGCTGCAAAAATTCCGCATCGGCCACCGTACCCAGGGTAATAGCGATAATTTCAGCCGAAAGAATAAGATCGGTCCGCACTGCCCCTTTTATTTTCTCTTTCTCCCTAGCGACCACCTCGGCCGGCTCGAGGGACAGACTCTTCACCGTCTCTGCATGCTCGGCTTTGGTGTCATGCAAAAACCGGTGTGCCAGCTTTTCCGCACCTTCATAGCAAAGAAAAGCCCCGCCGAGCATCAACACAGGCGTTATTAGCCACGGGACCACAGCGCTGATTAGAAGCGCTGCCGGCACCAAAATCAGCTTGTTGCGAAAGGATCCCTTGGCAACAGCCCATACCACCGGCAACTCACGATCTGCTTTTACCCCAGTGACCTGTTGCGCATTCAGCGCCAGATCATCACCGAGTACGCCAGCGGTCTTTTTGGCAGCTACCTTGGTCATCAAAGAAACGTCATCAAGAATGGACGCAATATCATCAATCAACACGAGCAAACTGGTAGCCAAGGGCGACACTCCTTGTGTACGGCAATAAAAAAGGACAACAAGATGGGGTACTAGTATGTGCATCCTGCGCGCACACGCACACTACTCCAATGGTAGGCAACCAGCGGCAAAACACCAAAGCAGATTAAAGCTTGACCGGGGCATCACCCGCCGATGGAATAGTCGCCCACCATCAATCTCTGGTATTGGACACCCTCGGACGCCGAATGTTGAAGATCAAACTCACTTTCTCAAGCCGACAATAGATCCCCGCGAACGCGGGAACCTATTTTGACCTAGATCTTCATACCGACATCTCACTCCTGCGCAGCCAGATACTCGACCCCCTCCTGACGACTATCACGCACGGACTGCAGAAAATCGTCACCCCAGCGCTTTATATCGTTGTGCTGAACGATAGCGAACATGGCCCGTATCCGCGATTCACGGTCTGCTTGTCCCAGTGTCAAACCAAGGTACAGCGTGTCGCGTAAATCGTGAGGATCATGGGGGTTGGTCAGCAGTGCACCATGCAACTCGGCCGCGGCGCCGGCAAACTCGGACAGCACTAGCACACCCTTGCCATCACATAGCCCCTGCGTGGCCACATACTCCTTGGCAACCAGATTCAAACCATCACGCAATGGCGTGATCCACATCACATCAGCCATCAAATAGTAGGCAATCAAGTCACGGAACGGAAAAGCGCGGTAGAAAAAGTGCACGGGGGTCCAGCCCACCTGGGAAAAGCGACCATTGATGCGCCCTACCGCTTGTTCAATCTGATGCAAAAGCGTGTCGTAGATGGTCATCTCAGCCGCTGCGGGCACACAAATGGTCACCAGCGACACCTTGCCCATCAGCTCCGGATGCGCCTCAATCAAGGCCTCGAAGGCGAGCAACTTAGCCAGAATACCCTTGGTGTAATCCAGTCGCTCCACCGAAAGCACCACCCGTAGACCCTTAAGCTGTTCGCGCAAGGTTTCCATCTGAGCCTGACACTCGGGCTGATCAATCACTTCACGCACCCGTCCGATATCCAGCCCGACAGGATGCGCGCCAAGACCTATGTGCCGCCCGTGCACCGTCACACTGCGGGTCATACGGTCCAGACCTACTGCGCAACCATAGGTCAGGAATCGGGGGGCGCAGTCCTGACTGGTGAGCATCTCGACTGGCGCCACACCACGTATCACGTCAACAAAGTTTTCCGCCTGCCGCGGAATATGAAAACCGACATAATCACATTGCAACAGACTACCGATGATTTCACGACGCCAGGGCAGCACATTGAATACGTCTGCAGACGGAAAGTAGGTGTGGTGAAAAAACGCAATAGTCAGATCTGGCCGCAAAGGCCGCAGGAAAGCTGGCACCATCCACAGATTATAATCATGCAACCAGACCACCGCGCCTTCCGCAGCCTCGGCTGCGGTACGTTCAGCGAACAGACGATTGACCTTGAGGAACACCGACCAGTCCTCTTCGCGAAACACCGCACGCTCCCAGAAGGTATGCAGCGTCGGCCAGAACGCCTCCTTGGAGAAGCGCTTGTAGAAGACATCCACATCGTTCTTGGTCAAGGCAACCCGCGCGGCAACCAGATTTGCGTATCGATCGCTGTCGACTTTGGTATGCACTTCGAATGCGCGATCCTTGCGCGGGTCATGGATTGACCAGGCGACCCAGGAGCCCTGCTGGCCTTGGGCGAAGAAGCTTAGCAGGGTAGGCAGAATACCGTTCGGCGAGGTCGGCGGTCGACGAATCAAATGGCCGTCCTCGATGACCTCTTCATAGGGCAAACGGTGATAGACCATCACCAGATCCGCCTTACCCTTGATACCCAGTCCCGGTAATTCCGAATCAATGCCCATGGGCCCGAGAAAACCGAAATGACACAGCGCTTCAAGAATCCCGCCACAGCCACTAAGCTTGGCATGCAATACCTTGGCACGATCACTGGTGGCCTGCAGCAAACCCTGCTCGGATTCGCCGACACACACGCCTTTGAAACCCTGCTCATACATCGACAAGTCATTCAGCGTATCGCCAGCGACCAATACCTCGTCGAACTCGGCATCCAGATGTTTGATCAACCGCTTGAGCGTGGTGCCTTTGTTGACCCCGCCGGGTAATAGGTCCAGATACATGCCAGCCGAAAACAACACATCGCAGCCAAGCGCCAGGCCCGCTTCGCGGACTTCATCAGTCACCGCCCCAGGCTCGCAAAAGTAGGAGCAACGCCGTTGCTGCGGCACGTTCTGGCGTTCCAATCCGGCAAAACCGGCCATACGTTGCAGGACCACCTGCTCACCCGGCCAGGTCGACTCGATCTCGCTCTGCAGCGGATAGACCGCCTGCAGGGTCTCGCCGTCCACAACCGTAGCGCCAACATCGCAGATGATGTAATCGGGGCGTGGAATAGCCGGATCCGAGAGCAGCGGCACCACCACTTCCAGTCCGCGCCCAGTGACGAAGACCAGCTTGATACCTGGGTGGGCATCAATCAGTTGGTAAAGCCGCTGGCGATTATCCGGATCGCCGCCGAGAAAAGTTCCATCAAGATCAGTGGCCAGAATCATTGGCATTACTCCTGTTATCGGCTAGGCCAGTGTCGGCATCAATATCATTAATATGGTCCTCGACGTGCTCCGAGTCAGTCGACTCGGCGCCATCAAGCATCATGCCCAGAACCTCGGAAGAGGTCCGAACCATGGGAATATAGTGGGCAGCTTCATCGACGATCTTGTCAGCGCCCCGTCGCGATTGCAGCAGTGCATAAAGCCCACAAATCCCGAACATCACAGCAAAGAATATGGGCAGCGCCAGCGGAGCAGTCAGCCCCATCAGCCAACCCGCCAGCGCCGGGCCAACAGCGGCGCCCAATCCGTGCAGCATGAGCAACGAGGCGTTACCAGAAAGAATGTCTTCCTGGTGCAGGTGATCAATCAGGTGCGCTACGGCAGCTGGATAGACAGCAAAAGAACCCGCCCCGAACACCGCTGCCGCCACCAGCAACCATTGGCCCAACTGACCCAGCAGCGCCATCAACAGTCCGCCGGCAACTGCAATCATCGAAATAATCGCCAGCGCCAGACGTCTATCTGTCCGGTCTGACATCAGCCCTAACGGCCACTGGGACGCAGCGCCAGCGATAATGACCATGGAAACAAATGTCGCGATTTGTGGCGTGTCCATACCCATGCGGGCGGCATACACAGCGCCAAGACCCCAGAAGCCGCCCATCGCCAGCCCCGATAGCAATGCGGCGCCACACGCCACCGGCGCGGCTGTCCAAAGTCGGCGCCAGGACAGTCCCGCAGTGGAACCAATAACCGGCTGGGGGAGTCTGGTCGCAACCACTGGCATAAGTGCAGCGGTCACCAGGATAGCGGTCAACGCAAACAGGCCGAAACCCATTGGACTGTCCAGGCGCAGCAGTTGTTGGGCCAGCGCCAGGGAGCCGAGATTGACCGCCATGTATATGGCAAAAATTTGCCCTCGGCGCTCCGGCGGCGCCTGGGTGTTGAGCCAGCTCTCGATGACCGTGTAAATACCCACCAGCGCAGTACCAGTAATAAATCGCAGGACCAGCCACACCGGTGACTCAACCAGCAGTACATGGACCAGCACGGAGATGCCAACGGCCGCAGCAAAAAAAGCAAAGGAGCGCACATGGCCCATGCGCCGAATCAATTTTGGGCACAGCCATCCACCTAGAATGAATCCCGCGAAATAAGCCGAGCCGAGCAGGCCCAATGTCTGGTCAGTAAATCCTTCTCCGCTTCCCCTCAGGGCAAGCAGCGTATTAAGCAGACCGGTACCCAGCAATAGCAGCGCAATACCGCAGAGCAAAGCTGCAATAGGCAGCAGAATCTTGATCATGAAACTGAATCCCTGTGTAACTAAATGGACTCAGGCAGGCGGGTGTCAAAGAACGCAAAAGTGATTGAAGTTAATGTCTTTGTGTAAAAACCATACCCCAGCTGTAGGAAGGTTACCAGCCTTGAAAATTCCTGCCTGATGTAAAACGCACCTTCAATTATGGGCTGCACAACGGCTACACTGAACATCATACGTACAATTCAACTTCCCTTTTGGATCAACCCATGACGACCCCCAGAACGCTCGCCAGAAAGGTGTTTGCCCCGCTTCTTAATGCCCTTGATGGCGGCAACCAGCCACACCGTTATACACCCAAGGCCCGCTTGATACTGTGGATTACCGGTGGATTATTTCTTGCTCTGGCGACTGGCCTGGCGGTCTTTTTGCCAGAAGGAACCGATCCCGCCGTACTGATTCCGATTGGCATTTTTGGCATGGTGGGTCTGTTTGCCGTCATCGTCGCCTGGCTTGGCTCCGAGCGCGCTGTTGCTCGGGTCTGGGGTTCGCGCTAAGCGTCAACGGCAAAACCAGCCACCGCAATAGGAGACACACTGATGACCGAGAAAACCTTGCTTATCGTCGCCCATGCACCGTCAGACAACACCCGTCGCCTGGTCGAATCGATTCTCACCGGGGCCCGGCAGGGCGCCGGCGATACCGTTGAAGTCGTCTACAAACCGCCGTTGGATGCTACCCCTGCCGATGTCCTGGCGGCTGACGCCATTATTCTCGGCACCACTGAGAATCTCGCGTACATGAGTGGCGCCCTTAAGGATTTTTTCGATCGGTGTTACTACCCCGTACTCGAAGAGAAGCAGGGCATGCCCTGTGCAGCCTATATCCGCGCTGGTCAGGATGGCACAGGTACCTGTCGCGCAATCCAGTCCATCGTTACCGGCTTGCGCTGGTCATGGGCTCAGGATCCGCTGATTCTGCGCGGCGACTGGGATGCCGGATTCCTCGACCAGGTAGATGAGCTAGGCAAATACATGGCGGCCGCTTTAGGCGCAGGCATTATCTGATCATATCCACACCCAGCCGCTGGCGCCGGCGATCACTGCCAAAACAAGGATACTGCTCGCCCAGCGCGCCAACGTCCAACCACCGACAAACAAAACAATCGCAGCCTTGACCAGCGTGTTGGTCAGTGACGCCAACAAAATGCCCCGCGCAGCGACCGTATCGGACAACCCCTCTTTCGCCTGATTGGCAAGGGCGACGGTGATGGCGTCGACATCAGCGATTCCGGACAATACCGCCAATGCATAGATACCCTTGTCGCCAAACCAGTCCTGCGCCGCATTCGACATCACAAAAACCGCCGCCAGAGCCGCACTGATCAGCAACGCAGACTTCAGCTCCAACGGATTGCTTATAACCGGCTCGTGTTCCACCTCGCCGCCCTTGAAGCGCCAGAGCACGACACCCATTGCAACCAACGGAATAATTCCGAGTAACACCATTCCCGGCAGCAGTAACATCAACAAATCACGATTAACCACCGCTACCTCTAGCAGCACCCGAGGCGCCATGGTGCCACAGGCCAGCGCAATGCCCGCGCCTAGTACTGCCTGCCGGCGCGTATCATTGGCGGTCATGCGCGAGAAGCTCAAGGTGAGTGCTGTGCTGGATGTCAGACCACCAAGAAAAGCCGTCAACGTCAGGCCCACCCGATCACCGAGAATGCGCACCGCAAAATAGCCAACAAAACCGATTCCCGCGACCAGTAGAACCAACCAACCGATGACACGCGGATTGAGACTGTCCCATGGCCCCATGGATGCGTTCGGCAACAGCGGCAGCACTACCAACATTATTACCAGCAACTGCAGCGTGGCCGTCAACTCATGCCTGGACAGACTCTGTAGTACCCGTGAATCTCCTGTTTAAAGCCCAGCAACACCGCAGCACCCACCGCCGCGATCACCGCTTCGAGCTGCATATCCAGAACCGCCATGGCACCAAGCGCACAGGTCAGTAATGCAGCCACCTCGGTCGTCGTGCCAATATCACCGGTTGTGCGCACTGTTTGCAGATAACCCACCACCAGCATGGCGGCGACACCGACCAACACGGCCGCCAGCACCCATACCGACGTGGCGGCACTCAGCTGACCGGCAACACCGCCAAGCAGACCAAGCAGACCAAGCAGACCAAGCAGGGCAAAGGTTCGAATACCCATGACGGCCATGCCTGGGCCGGTGATAGAGCCCTTCTTGGGGCTCGTCTCAACCTCGTCGCCGTTCTCATTTTGCCAGCCGCGCTCAAAGCCGATAATTAAACCAACGGCCAGAGCCACTAGCAGTCCAGGAATGTCACCTGCGTATTCCATCATCTGCGCATTGTCCTGATGTTGTTAATAGCAAAAACATAGCACAGGCACGCCGTATTATTACTAAGGCGCGCGCCTCTTCTGCATCGCAGCGTAGCCGATTATACTTAGTACATGGATAAGCTGATGGCACGTGTTGAAGAATGTTACCGACTGGCAGAGAATCGTTTCGAGCGCCCTTTCGATCGGCCGCGGGTGGAACTTGATCTGCGCGGCCAGAAAGCCGGAGTGGCTTACCTGGGACGCAATCTACTGCGCTTCAACGGGCAGATGTATCGCGATCACAACGCAGATTTTTTACTGCAGACTGTCCCCCATGAGGCCGCGCACCTGATCGCCCACGAGCTGTTTGGCTCACGGATTCGCCCCCACGGCCCCCAATGGCAAGCCATCATGACGGACCTGTACCAACTGCCTGCAACCCGCTGCCACGATTATCCAGTGCAGCGCCGCCGGGGCACGCGCTACCTCTACCGGTGCGGCTGCCCGGCGCATATCCCGTTTACACCCCAGCGCCATGCACTGGTCAAACGTGGCCGGCGCTACCTATGCAGGCTCTGCGGCGATATGCTGCATTTCACTGGCAAGCAGGCTGCACAGTAATCAGGTTATTGGCGGTATCTGTGACGGAATTGGGGCTGGCATCCCGGGCTGCAGCGCCTGCAAACCCTCGAGTAATCGCAGATTGAGATCTATCGCCTTGTCCAGACGCGGCGGGTCAAAGCGCCCATCGATGGCAAAACCACCGGCTAGCATATCGCGCAGTAACGCATTGGATGATTCGGTGAGCGCACTGGCATCACGCAATGCCTGCAACAACCCTTCAGCGTATTGGCGCAGATCGCTGTTGACCGCACTGGCTGGTGCCGATTGCCCCGATACCCGCCCATAAGTTTCGCTCGCCTGACGCACGCTTTTTTGGCTTAGATTAAGCGACATCGAGGCCAGCTGACTGCCGTCCATATCCAGAGCCAGAGCCCGATCAAACGCCCCTTCCAGATCCCCGGCATAGAAATCACCCGCCAGATCCTGAACCTGCCCCAAGAGACTTTCCAATGATGAGCGCTCGGCATCACTCAAATCGCCCTGCACCTCGACCTGCCAGACACCTACCTGCAACTGGCTGCTCTGGGCACTCAACGTGACCCTGCTACCCTTCTCGTTGCCCGCCGCTGGTACCTGGCTGCTGGACTGACTGACCGACGCCTGTGCAATATTGATACGCAACAGGTCGCCCTCGCGGGTAGTGACTTCCAGATCGAAGGTCTGCGCCAGCGCAGAAAAGCGGCTGGCACTGGCAGACAGCGATACACCCTCCACACGGGCCTCAGACCCCGGCAGTAGAGGCTCGGCAGGCCCCTGCATGCTAGTCTGGATTCGCTGCCAGGTATCATCGATATCCGCAGCGACCTTGCCTTTGAGCACACCCATGCCATCGAGAATCTTGCGCGCTTCCTCGAAACCCTTTTCCACACCTTTGGCAGCCTGGTCATACATCTTCTGCAGCTCGGTGGTATCAGCGCCATTAGCCCGCGCCGTATCCAGCCGACCACCGATAAAGCCCAACACACGCTCAGCCACCTGGGTCGGCGCAAAGTTCTCGGCTTTACCGTTCAAACTGCCGGGTTTGAGGCCCATCTGTTCGGCCAGCCGGTTAGCCAGGGTTTTCTGCGCGTTGAGTTGCCTTGGCGCAGCAGACGACGACGTGCTGTGACGCAGGCCGCCAGGCGCAATGGAATTGGACTGATTCATCGGATACACCTCCAGTTGATTCCTGTATCGGCCACGCCCTTTAATACTGCAGGACCAATGGTCGGATTACCCCAGAGCCCCCGCGGCGCGCAAGCCTTCGATTTCCTCTACCGCCAGTCCCAGCTCACGTAGGGTGCCCATGGTGTCCTCACCGGGCTGCTTGCCAATATGCCGTGGTGCAGCAAGACCGCTACCAAACACGATAGGACAGGCCATCTGGTCCTGAGCGCGATCTGTGCCAGGCATCGGCACGGACTGCACCAGACCGCGCGCACGCAATTGCGGATGCGCCACCGCTTCGGACAGATTCAAAACCGGCTCCACACAGGCGTCCACCGCAGCAAAGCGGTCCTGCCAGTGGGCGAAATCCTCGCGGGCAAAGGCTTCGGTCAGTGTGCATTTTACCTGCTCTCGATCAGCCGCCAGCGGTGACAAGCCCTTGGCCACCAGCTCCGGGCAACCCAGCACCTGACACAACTGCTTCATGAACTGCGGTTCCAGGCTACCCACGGCCATCCAGCGCCCGTCGCGAGTCTGATAATAATCGTAGAAACTGCCGCCGTTGAGCACTGTAGACTCCAGCGCTGGCTCCTCCCCGGCAGCCAGGCAGGCCGCGCCCGCCATGGCATTCAAACTGAATACGCAATCGGTCATGCTGATATCCACGTGCTGCCCCTGCCCCGTGTGCTCACGATGAATAACCGCCGCCAACAATCCAGCCACTGCATGCATCGAGCCGCCGGCTATATCGGCTACCTGCATCCCAGGCGGCACTGGCCCACTGTCGCGCCGGCCGGTATAGCTGGCCAGGCCCGACAGGGCCAGGTAGTTGATGTCATGTCCGGCACGGTCGCGATAGGGGCCGGTTTGTCCGTAACCAGTGACCGACACATAAATCAGTCGTGGATTGACCTCCTTGAGCGCCGCATAGCCCACCCCCAGCTTGTCCATTACCCCTGGTCGAAACTGCTCCAGTACCACGTCGTACTCCATGACAAGCCGACGCACCACTTCAAGCGCTTCAGGCACCTTGAGATTGAGGCAGATGGATTCCTTGTTGCGATTCAAATACGCATGACTGGCAGAAGTGCCGTCAACATGCGGGGGTAAGACGCGGGTCAGGTCCACGCGGCCGGGCGATTCCACCCGCAGCACCTGCGCGCCCATGTCCGCAAGCAATAAAGAGGCAAAAGGACCGGGCAACAGGGTGGAGAAGTCGAGAATCTTAAGCGAAGCGAGGGGGCCGGACATGAAATCTCCTATTTATTTTTTTAGCAACACCTTGGTGCTTGTAGCTTACCCCGTCGTGCTTGTAGCGTGTAGTCAGGCCTTATCAGGAATCGCCAGCATGACCCAACGTATTGATGTGAACAGTCTTGCCAAGCGGCTGAAAGACCCCGGCGTCTGCGTCTTTGATGTGCGCTTTTATCTCGAGCAGCCGGCCCGCGGACGTAGTGATTTTGCCGCGGCGCATATTCCAGGTGCCCGCTACCTGCGTCTCGACGAGAACTTGTCGTCTTCGATCATTCCCGGCAAGACGGGTCGGCATCCGCTGCCTGACCCCGCACAATTCGAAGCATTAATGCGCCGCAACGGAATCAACCACGACACGCTGATCATCGCATGCGACGACGGCCCGGGGTTGTTCGCCTCCCGACTCTGGTGGCTACTGCGCTGGCTTGGCCACACACAGGTGAAAATCCTTGATGGCGGTTTTAAAGCCTGGCAGGCAGCGGGTCTTTCGGTCACGCAGGAAACACCGCGACCCGTCGCTGAAGGTCATTTTGTCGCCCACCCGGATCACAGCAAATTGATTGATGCCCAGGAAATAAGTCAACGGCTGGATGACCCCTCGCTACAACTGCTCGACGCTCGCGGTCCAGCGCGCTTCAGTGGCGAAAACGAGCCTATCGATCCAATCGCAGGACATATTCCCGGCGCGGCGAACCTGCCCTGTACCTCTAATATCGACAGTAACGGTTTCTGGCTGGACAGCCAACAGCTACGCACACGTTTCGAGCCTTGGATGGCCACCGATATCGAACTGGTCAGCTACTGCGGATCTGGCGTTACCGCTTGCCACAACATTTTAGCCGCAATAGAGGCTGGCTTGCCGGAGCCACGCCTCTACATCGGATCATGGAGTCAATGGATTACCGATCCGGACCGGCCTATAGCAACCGGAGCCTGAAGTGCAGTACGTTTAGCTGTACGCCGGGCCATCCGAGGCCCGGCGCAGTGCTTCAATATAGGGTCGCAAAGAGTAGCCCAACCGCGACTCGATATCGTCAGCCCATTGGCGCAAAGCCAGCTTCTCGAGAAATAGTTGCCCAGACTCTGGGACCAACAGCAGGATATTGCCCTCTTCCACGGGCACCTGCAGGTAGTAATCGCCGAACAACTTCTGCAGCATCCGGCCAGCATAGGGCTGACCGCTTGCGCCCAACTGCCATTGGTTGATCACCAATACTCCGCCCGGTCGCAACGCCTTGTGGCAACGCAGGAAGAACTCGGCTTGCAGTTGCAGGCGTGAAATACCGCCTTCCATATACAGATCGACAAACAACAAATCGCAACTGGCGGGGGCCTGGCTGATGTACTGCTCAGCGCAGCCAATCTTGATTGACAGTCGCGGGTCCTCGCTCAGGCCCAGCCAGCGCCGGCCGGCATCGACCACCGCCGGACGCAACTCCACCGCGGTCACCTGCCCCGGCTCGAAATGCGCCAACACACAGTTTGCCAGGCTACCACCGCCCAGCCCCAAAAGCGTGACCCGCGGTGGCTGCGGCAGCCAGAACAGAGCCAGTAACATGGCTCGCGTGTAATCGTATTCCAGCCAAGCCGGATCGACAGTAAAGGTGCAACTTTGTTCGGTCTGCTCGCCAAAATACAAAAAACGGTAAGCATCAGCTTCGGTCACCCGCAACGTACCGAAGTCGTCACGAATCTCTTCCAGCACCTTTTCTGGCCGGGCGTCCTCCAGAACATCATTACGGGACATGAAACGGCCTCCCCAGGCAGCGGTGAACAGGTGTCGGAGCCGTCGATAAAGCCGCTCGATCGAAGGTATAGGGTGTTTGAATGGCATATCTCAGGTTACCATCGTGGCTCGATACTTACACCCGATACCCCACAGCAGAGACCCCATGACCTCACACTGGACCCCTGACAGCTGGCGCAGTAAACCCATCACGCAGCAACCGACCTACGCTAACGCCGAGCATCTGGCCCGGGTCGAGCAGACTCTGGCCGGATACCCGCCACTGGTCTTTGCCGGTGAAGCACGTGAATTACGCAAGCAGTTTGCCGAAGTCACCCAGGGTCGCGCCTTCCTGTTGCAGGGTGGCGACTGCGCCGAAAGTTTCGCAGAATTTTCAGCACCCAAGATCCGCGACACCTTCAAGGTATTGCTGCAGATGGCAGTCGTCATGACCTTCGCCGCCAGCTGCCCGGTGGTCAAAGTCGGCCGCATGGCCGGGCAGTTCGCCAAGCCACGCTCGGCCAACGATGAGATTCAGGGCGACATCACCCTGCCCGCCTACCGCGGCGATATCATCAACAGCATTGGCTTCGAATCCACCGGCCGCGCCCCGGATCCCGAGCGTCTACTGATGGCCTACCACCAGTCCACCGCCACGCTGAATCTATTGCGCGCCTTCGCCCAGGGCGGCTTCGCCAGCCTCGACAAGGTGCACCAGTGGAATCTGGACTTTATCGCCAGCTCCGCTAACAGCGAACGCTTCGAGAGTCTGGCCGGACGTATCGAAGAAAGCCTCGGCTTCATGCAAGCCTGTGGCGTTGATCTCGAACATAGCGCTCAGCTGCGTGAAACGTCGTTCTTCACCGCCCACGAAGCCTTGCTGCTGAACTACGAACAGGCATTCACCCGCCGCGACAGCCTCACCGGCGACTGGTACGACTGCTCGGCACACATGCTCTGGATCGGCGACCGCACCCGTCAACCAGACGGCGCCCACGTCGAATTCATGCGCGGCATCAACAACCCGATCGGCGTCAAAACCGGCCCCACCACCGACCCCGACGAACTGTTGCGGCTGATCGACACCCTGAACCCGGAAAACGATCCCGGCCGCCTCAACCTCATCGTACGCATGGGCGCCGACAAGGTAGAAGCCCACATGCCCGCCCTTGTGCGCGCCATCGAACGGGAAGGCAAGCAGGTGTTGTGGAGCTCCGACCCGATGCACGGCAACACCATCAAAGCATCCAGCGGTTATAAAACCCGTGATTTTGCGGCGATCCTCGCCGAAGTCGAGCAGTTCTTCGCGGTACACAAAGCCGAAGGCACCTGGGCAGGCGGCATCCACATCGAAATGACCGGCCAGAACGTCACCGAATGCATCGGCGGCGCCACACCAGTCACCGAAGCAGGCCTGTCCGACCGCTACCACACCCACTGCGACCCCCGATTGAATGCCGATCAATCACTGGAGTTGGCCTTCATGATCGCCGAAACCCTGAAAAAGACCAGGCGCTGAAGCACTCCTCGACAACCACTAGATCAGGCGCGAAACACGCTCAAAACGGGTTACCGCGCCCCCCCAATCGTCATCCCCGCGAACGCGGGGACCCATTCCATTGTCGGGATTAAGTAATAGCGAGGTTATGCATTTCCCTGCGGGACCGTGCTGACACCACTAGCGTCAAGATGGATCCTCGCATTCGCGAGGATGACGAGGTGGTTAGCTCAATTCGATGCTCGCAAACACTGCCCGTACAACGTAAACGCCACGCCAAAGCCCCTCAAACGTCATCCTCGCGAACGCGGGGACCCATTTTCAGATTTACAGGACCCATCAGGCACCAACGATTTCATCCCACAAATCCCGCCACTGCGGGTTACACTTTTTCACGAACTCCAGCTTCCAAGCCCGGCGCCACTTCTTAAGTGCTTTCTCCCTTGCAATCGCCTCCTCCATACTGCCATGCGGCTCATACCAGACCAGCTCTTTGACCCCGTAACGCTGAGTAAGACCACCCAGCGTACCCTCCCTATGCTGCCAAACCCGCTGCACCAGATCCGCAGTCACGCCCCCATAAAGGGTGCCCCGACGACCCGACGCCATCACATATACTGCCGGCTGTTTCATGCCAGACCTCCCTGTCTACAACGTTCTCGCAGCTTAGCGCGCAGACCATTGCCGAGCACGGAACCACATCACACAATCGACCACCCAGCCGTCCACCCAGCAACATCCTCACCCACCTGGCCCTTGAGCCAACAACATCTAACCGCGCATAATACTGCCCTCGTTCAAAACACACAGGCCATCTCCATGTTCCGCTGGTTCGAAAAACGACTCGATCCCTTCCCCGTTGAAGAACCCCGCGAACCCCCGGGCACACTGCTCGCGTTCTGCCTGTACTTCACCCGCGGCACCTGGCTCTACCTGACCATAGCTGCACTGCTGATGGCATCAATCGCCGCTACGGAAGTCTGGCTATTCAGTTTTCTGGGCAACATCGTCGACTGGCTATCAGTACAGGACCGCACAACTCTGCTGCAAAACGAAGGTTGGAAGCTCGCTGGCATGGCTGCGCTTGTTATGCTGCTACTGCCACTGATGATTCTCGCCAACTCACTGGTCAGCCACCAGACGCTGATGGGTAACTACCCCATGCGCATCCGCTGGCTGGTGCACCGTTATTTGCTCAAGCAATCCATGGCCTTCTACCAGGACGAGTTTGCCGGACGCATCGCCACCAAACTGATGCAAACCGCATTGGCCGTGCGCGAGTGCGTGATCAAGCTGATCGACGTTCTCAACTATGTGGTCGTCTACTTTCTCGGCACCTTGGTGGTGGTCGGTATCGCTGATTGGCGTTTTACCCTGCCGATGATCGCCTGGCTGATTGGCTACATCCTGTTGATGCGTCACTTTATCCCATTGATGGGCAAAGTCGCCGAAGAACAGGCCGATGCGCGCTCGATCATGACCGGCCGGATCGTCGACAGTTACACCAACATCCAGACGGTCAAACTCTTCTCCCACTCCCGCCGTGAAGCAACCTATGCACGCGAAGGAATGGACGGATTCATGCACACCGTTTACCGTCAGATGCGCCTCGTCACCTGGGTCAACAGTTCGCTCTACATGCTCAATGGCTTACTGCTGATCAGCGTGACTGCCCTCGCCATCTGGCTATGGATCAACGAAGCCGCCACAATCGGCGCTGTTGCCGTAGCAACGGGTCTGGTATTACGTCTGTGGGGCATGTCCCAATGGATCATGTGGGAGCTGTCGGCCTTGTTTGAAAACATAGGCACCGTGCAGGACGGCATCAACTCCATCTCGCGCCCGCAACTGGTCGACGACGCCCCTGACGCCCAGCCGATCAAGGTCGAGCAGGGCGAGATCCGCTTTGAACACGTACGCTTCCATTACGGCAAGGAACAGGGCGTATTCGAAGACCTGCACCTGCACATCAGAGCCGGCGAAAAAATCGGCCTGGTCGGCCGCTCCGGCGCAGGCAAGTCGACCCTGGTCAATCTGCTGCTGCGTTTTCACGACATAGAAGGCGGGCAGATCTTGATCGATGGACAGAATATCGCCGACGTCACCCAGGACTCACTACGTCAGCACATCGGCATGGTCACTCAGGACACCTCTCTACTGCATCGCTCGGTTCGCGACAACATCCTCTATGGTCGTCCCAACGCGGATGAGGACATGCTCATACAGGCGGCCAAGCAGGCAAAGTCCGAGCACTTCATCCACGAGCTGGAAGATGCCAAAGGACGCAGCGGCTTTGATGCCCATGTTGGAGAGCGCGGCGTCAAACTCTCCGGCGGCCAGCGCCAGCGCATTGCTATTGCCCGCGTCATGCTCAAGGATGCACCTATCCTCATCCTCGATGAAGCCACTTCCGCGCTGGATTCGGAAGTCGAAGCAGCCATTCAGGAAAATCTTAATACCCTGATGCAGGGCAAAACCGTCATAGCCATCGCCCACCGCCTCTCCACCATCGCCGCAATGGACCGTCTGGTAGTCATGGATCAGGGTCGGATCATCGAAGATGGTACCCATACCGAGTTACTGGAGCGCAGCGGCTTGTATGCCCAGCTCTGGGCACGGCAGTCGGGTGGCTTTCTGGGCGAGGACGTGGAGTGAGCGACGTATAATGCTTGCCCTCGCCCCGTCATTCTGTACACAACCCACCCTCATTCGCGCCTACGCGGGAATCCATTTTGACCTCCCGCATCTAAATCAATAACCCCCGTCCGAGCAGCAAACCCTATCGCCCATCATCAACCCCACCCATAAAGCCCACCCAAAGGAAAAAACCCGGCTAAGATAGAGCAATTACACTAAAAACAAGGACGCCCTATGAGAGCACTTTTTCCTGTCACGCTTCTGGCAAGCCTGATCTCCGCCAGCGCATTCGCCACTAACTACTCCACCCCAACACCCCTGGTCGCTCCATCCGAATTTAAAGGCGTGCACGGCCTTGCCGTAGATCAACAGGGTCGTTTGCTTGCTGGCAGCGTTGTGGGTAACAGCATCTATCAGGTTGACAAGCAGACTGGGGTAGCCCGCATTCTGGTCGGCCCGGATGAAGGCCAAGCAGACGACATTGCTATCGGCCCCAACGGCGAAATGGCCTGGACCGGGTTCTACCTAGGCAAGGTCATGTACCGCGAAAACGACGATGCTCCCATCAAGGTACTCGTCGAAGGCAAGCCCGGTATCAACTCCATCGCGTTCAACCAGAAAACCGGACAGCTTTACGCCAGCCAGGTATTTCTCGGTGACGCACTCTGGGAGCTCGACCCCAAGGGCGAAAAAGAGCCCCGGTTGATCAACAAGGATATGGGCGGCTTCAATGGCTTCGAGGTCGGAACTGACGGCTCACTGTATGGACCGTTGTGGTTCAAAGGCATTGCGGTCAAGATCGACCCTAGTAATGGCAACATTGAAACCATAGCCGACGGATTTGGTATACCAGCGGCGGTCAACTTTGACTCCAAAGGTAACCTCTACGTCGTCGACACCCTGACCGGAAAACTGATGCGCGTAGACGCTGCCGAGCTCAAATCGGGTGCAGCAGAACCAAAGATGGTCGCGCAGCTCAGTACTGCGTTAGACAACCTGGCCATTGATCCGCAAGACAATATTTTTGTCTCAAACATGGCCGACAACTCGATCCAACAGGTCGATCCGAAAACAGGTGAAGTTCGCGTTATTACCTCGGGCGAGCTTGCAGTACCCGCTGGAACCGCCCTCTCAGACGATGGCAAGACGCTATACGTCGCAGATGTTTTTGCATTTCGCGCGGTCGATACCACCAGCGGGAAGGTAACAGACCTGCGTCGCGCCCACGGCTCCGACGCTGAGTACCCAGTGGCCGTCAACCTCAGCAACGACCTTTTGCTCGCCACCAGCTTTTCGACCGGCACCCTGCACCTCATAGACCGCCTGGACAACACCACAATAGCTATGGTGCACGGGCTCAATGCGCCCTCTGATGCAGTCGAACTGGATGATGGGAGCATAGTCGTCAGCGAAATGGGTAGCGGCTCGCTGATCCACTTGTCTGGCGATGAACTAAAAATCAAACGCACCCTGACCACCGATCTGTTTGGCCCGGTACAGATGATTCGAGGTCAGGATGGACAGATCTACCTCACCGAAGTCGCAGGTTTTCTTACCCGCGTCGATCCCAAAAGCGGTGAAATAACACGACTAGCCAAAGACCTGAAAATGCCCGAAGGACTTGCTCAAGCGTCTGACGGCAGCTTCATCATTGCAGAAACCGGTGTGCGCCGTCTGATCAAGCTGGACGCAACCAACGGCGAACAAACCGTCCTGGCCGACAACCTACCCATCGGCTTCCCCCCCGGCCCAGGCATGCCGCCAAGCGGAATACCGACCGGGGTAGAAATCGCCGATGACGGCACGCTGTATTTCACATCCGATGTGGATAACGGGTTGTACAAGATCATACCCGCTGGAAACTGAGCTCATCTGTTTGTAGTGGTCTACTCAGACAGGCAGTTCTCTGTGTGTCTGAGAAAGCGCTCTCCGCCGAGGAGAAGCATAGTAGTGCTTCTCAAAAAGCAACACCGTGACACCTGAGCAGCGCAGTCCCCGAGTTCAACACAACCACGCTAAACGGGAAAATAATCAGTGCCGCCCAGTTGACCGTCACGCCGAACACGGCTGCAGCAAAAAACATTCGTCTATGGATCGAGGCGCTACGCAAGAACGCTGATCAAAACGCGATGCGCATCCGAGACGTGATTGCGGTCGACCTTCCTGTCTTCATGAGCGAGGCCGAAGCGATCGCCAGAGCTAGAGAACAAATCCCCGCGCTAGCATGACCAGACCTGGGTCTTGGGAGAGTCGACCCTCGCAAGCGCGTTGAACATCCGACGCGACCGTTGCCTAAACATTCGTGATCATGCTGGATACGCAGAGCAAGATCATCGCGCGCGTTGAGAGTGAGCCTGAGCGAAGCTGAGAAGCAGTCCGCTCGACCCAATAGCGCAGCACCCGCAAAAAATGGGAGGACATGGCTGCTGTCGACCCATAATCGAAGGTCGGGGCTTTGTAAAAAATCAGTTATGCGATGCCCCTTGGAATACTTTGCTTCCGAGCGGCCTTAAAGGCACCGTAGAAGCATTGCTAAGAGCCCGTCTGTTGAATGAGGAAAGTATTGTGTCGATTCAGAGTTCAGATTCCGATATCACGATTTGTGTTGCGCGGTTTGATGAAGCCCTAGAACAGCTTGCAGTCGCGCGTCAGATTGATCCCAAAGCGCCCAACACAGATGCACTGGAAGCTGCACTTCATGTTATGCGAGAACCCGACGGGATGAAGGCGCTGTACACCCGGGTTCCAGCGATCGAGGCCAAGGGCGTATTTACTAACGGTGACTGGGGCCGACCAGCCATTCTGCAACCTGCACTGGCTGTCCGAACCCTACGTCAAGGGGCGCCGGATTTCACTGCTATCGAAGCCTTGAGTGAACTGCGCCTGCTCGCCGTGGCGATGGGTGATTACCTCCATCCCGGCATATCAGCGGAGCAGTCCAAAAACTTTCTGACTCAGGTGACGGCGTTGAATCTGGACCTGCTGTCAGGCCAGATGACCGAAGCGGACCGGGAGCGGCCGCATGGGCTTGGGCAAATCGTCACTTCGCTTTATCAGTACCTGCTCAGCAGCCTGGGATATGAAAGTATTCTCGACAGCTTGGTGGATGAGGTGCGTCGTCTACTGGCTCAACGCCCGATACAAACTGACAGTATCAAGCAGATGGTCAGCCAGATTGCCAAATGCCTGTTCGATCCGGCGATAGAGACCTCGGGCATGGACAAAGCGACGCATCTAGTCAGCGCTTTGTTCGGTCCCACGGCGGGCTGTCGCGATGATCCGGGGTTTATAGTCTATGCGGGGCGTCTGGCAGACATGGACGAAACGGCGCTCGCTGAGGAGGCGCAGGACTTTGCTAGTGCAATGCATGGTACCGGCATGGTTTCTCCCTATCACCCCATGCTATTACGGCACCTGCGTGGGTATCGGGATGAACTGATCCCGGTCGCATTGGGCCTGAGCGTCACCGGTATCGACGTGCTCCAATGCTACCGTCAGATTGTATTGGAGCTGATTGACGAAGCCGTTCACCCGGAAACCTCTCAGGCTGTCTATGGCCTGGCAATGTTTCTTGAACGTGCGTCTCTGTTTACCCCAGCAGTGACTGCGGGTCTGTGGCGGCAACTTGAACTGAAATTGTGCCCGTCAGCATCCGAAAACCTGAGCATGATTTTCGGTGATGCACACCCGCCACGGGTGTACTTGCTCGCAGGCGTACTGAGTCTTCTGGGTCAACCGCTGGGTATTGGCCAGGGCAATAACCCGACTTGTCAGTCGGTCATTGGACTTTCCATGTGGGCCTTTAACGATGCTGATTTTTTGTTGCAACTAGTAGCATGGGCTGCCCGTGATGACGATGTCATAATGCGTTTTGAAGGGCAGTGTATTGCCTCACAGCATTTGGAAGCAGGTCTTGCGAAAGCCCCCCCAACCGATGTGGATCCGGTCTCCTTGATTCTGGTGCCTCACCTTGATCGTATTTATGGCGAGATGGGGCGTTTGTGCGGTGTGCGAGACGACGATCTGCACCGCTGGATCAATCCGGAAATGTATGGATGGTGGGTAGGCTATGGGTTTCTCAGTGTCATCAGTCGTGAGACGGGGATGATCCACGATTATTCCTATTTCATCCGTCATTTTTATGCCTGTTATCACCCCTACTACAACGGCAATATTCCGCTTATCCACCCACAACCGGCAGGCATCGCTGTCACTGACAGCGGTGGGCGTCTGGTTGGACGCCATGCCATAACAATCATCCGGGTCAGCCTTGATCGCCTAGACGAGATGCGCATCTACTTTTTCAATCCAAACAATGACAGCGGCCAGGACTGGGGCCAGGGCATTAATTGCTCGACCCAGAGTAATGGCGAGCGTCATGGCGAAGCGTCATTGCCGTTCGCCGAATTTGCCTCACGTTTGTGCGTCTTTCATTACGATCCGCGTGAGCTGGGAGACATGTCAACGGTTCCCGAGACAGACGTTGCACACGCCATAGAATTGGGCCGTGCAAGCTGGGCTGCAGGTTATGAGTAAGATGCAAAGTGTCGGTAGAAATAAATCGTTCTTTACAATACTTCAAAAGGTAGCGTGACTTCTGGGTGTTATTTACCAAGGGCGGAGGTACCAGTGAGGTCAAATAATAACCCGATGTCTGTGGCCTGGAAGTATCAGTAGGCTAAGTAATTAATGACAAAATACCAACGGAATTCGATGCACCGCATGGGCTCGAAGGCACCATAGGATAGTGGTTGTACAACCTGCCTACCAAGCCCCAGAAGAACACAAGGAGCATCTCATAACGACCTGTTTGCAACACTTTACTTGATGCTTAGCAATCCAGCTTCAAACTACCAACTCAAAAAAATGGCCCTCACAATAAAATCACTCGCCAAGACATACAATTTATTGCAACTTTTTATTGCATAACATCGAATGAATGAGATTCATTTCATACTTCCATCGCTGGAAATGTACGCTAAATATCCTGTCCAGCCTCAATGTCAACGATATATGTTAGCCATTGTTTGCGACTGAATCCGAGCTATGCCGTAAAAACCTAAAACAATCTATTCCAATAAAATCAGTTTATTATGGACGTAACTGCCAGCTTTATCACTCCGCGATGGCCGCTAATTAGCATGTCATAAGCGTCAAGTTATGCAGTGATTTAAGCGGCCGATGGGAAACACTCTTAGTCCGTCGCGAACAGTTACACAGTTTATCTTACGGCCTGAATAAGGTGCTTATACTCAGGGCTTCCAAGCCAGCCTAGTTGGATTTTGGAGTCCGCCGACACTTGCAGTTTAAGTATAATAAATGAGAGGAATGAGACCATGCTAGCAATTGAGAGTTTATCAGTTGGTCAATATGGCTTTATAGGAAATGCATTTTCTTTCGGTCTAGCCGTCATGGCGTCGACCACCTTGTTCTTGTGGCTAATGAAATCGCAGGTTGCCCCTGCTTATCAGATGGCTATCACGATCTCCGGCCTAGTGACAGCCATTGCGGCTTATCACTACCTGCAAATCATGCTTTCCTGGGACAACGCAGCAACAGTAAATACTGGGCAAGTACTGGTCACAGGAGAAGGGTTCAACCGGGCTTACCGCTACGTCGACTGGCTACTAACGGTACCGCTGCTCTTGATTGAGCTAATTCTGGTTATGAAGCTCAGTAACAGCGAAACCTTGAGCAGATCCGTCAAACTCGGCGGCGCTGCTGCATTGATGATTGTCCTTGGCTATCCAGGCGAGGTAGCTGAAAGCGCAGGGACTCGGGCGATTTTCTGGGTTCTGTCGATGATTCCGTTCCTCTACATCGTGCGGGAATTGGTAGTGGGTCTGAAAGAGTCCATCTCCAAGCAGCCTGACGCGGTTAAGGGATTGATCAAAGGGGCAGCTTATCTGGTCATTGCTTCCTGGGCCTTCTATCCGGTTGTTTACCTGTTACCGCTGCTTGGTATATCAGGTGGCGCAGCTATCGTTGCGGTAGAAACGGGCTACACCATTGCTGACATCGTGGCAAAAGCTGTCTTCGGCCTGTTGATCTTCACCATTGCCATGCGTAAAAGCGTGGCGGATGCAGAAGAGGCAGCAAAGCAGCCAAAAGCGGCGAAACAAACGATTTGAATGCAGTCTGGAGATCCGTCAGAACGTGACTGCTGATTGCCAGCAACTGTAATCAAACCGACACGGGCCTAGTCCGTGTCGGTCTCGCCCTCACACATGTTGGACCGTGGGGAATTGGTTGCGGTAGTCAGTACTCATCCCGGTGTAGGGAGAATAATAATGACTGTTTTTGTTTCGGACGCCGCTGTACCTTTGAAAGCGAACGTTAGCGCTAATATTGTTCCGGCCCAATCGGCCGCTAATTCGAATCACACCCTGGAACTGGATGAAGTCAGAGCGCTTATGCTCGACACTTTACAGGATGTGATGGAAGGGCCGGCGAATAACGCCAGCCAGTATCAAGTTCGTACCGGTGGAAGTTTGTTGCGGGCTCGCCTAGCGCTAGCCAGCTGCAGGAGCTTTGAATGCTCGCGCGAATATGCAATCGCCGCCGCAGCGGCCTGCGAACTTATCCACAACGCCTCTCTGGTCCACGACGACCTTCTCGATGGTGACGTGCTTCGCAGAGGGCAGCCAACGGTATGGAAGCGACACGGTGAGGGCGTTGCACTGTGCGCCGGTGATCTGCTGCTGTGCTCAGCCTTTGCTGTCGCCGCCGGATTGGAGAACGCCAAACACGCTCGCTCTTTGACGCACTACCTAGCTGCCATGGCCAGTCGTGTCATCGTTGGCCAGAGTATTGAGACTGCACCTCGAGAGCCATGTGCCCTTCCGCGACTCAGGGCTTACCTAGACGCGTCACGCTCGAAAACGGTTCCGCTGATTCAGCTCCCCCTTATGGTGGGTGCCGTAGCCACAAGTGCAGAGCCAATGGTACGCAATACCATAAAACTGTTTGCGGAGGCGGTTGGTCTGGCCTATCAGATCATCGACGATCTGGATGATCTAACTTATATGTCTGAACCGGAGCGCTGCGTTGGAAGCGAAGCAGCGCCATTCCACCCGTTTCATGCCTGGCACCATCATGCAGGCAGACAAGCTGACTGTCTTGCACTGAGAGTTCATAAGGCGACTCGCCACGCGTTGGCTTCATTGTTACGCGCTCGACGCCAGCTTGAGAGTTTGGAGCAACACCTATCCAGATCCATCACGCCAACCTTAGCCCCTTTACTCATGACATTGGAAAACAGAGCACGAGCCCATCGTTACACCTGTCGACTGAACAGAGAGTGGGCCTCATGAAGCCACTGTCTAGGGTTAATGCGACAAAAACCGCCGTGGTCGTTGGCGCGGGATTTGGGGGACTGACAGTTGCATTGCGTTTATTGGCCAGGGGTTACAGGGTTGATTTGCTTGAAAAGCATGGCGATCTGGGGGGACGAGCCAGGACCTTTGAACTTGACGGCCACAACTTCGATGCGGGCCCTACCGTTATCACCGCACCGTTTCTGTTTGCTGAGCTGTTCGAGCGCTTTGGCGAGACACTCGAAGATCATGTGACATTGTTGCCCGTTTCGCCGTTCTACCGAATGGACTTCGCCGATGGCAGCTATTTTGATTACCACGGCACAACTGAAGCGCTGGTTGTGGAAATTGAACGATTATCACCGGGCGAAGGAGCACAATACCCGCATTTTCTGGAGGCCGCCGAAGCGATGTACGCCAGAGGGTTCGTGGAGCTAGCGCAAAGGCCGTTTACCCGGGTCAGGGACATGCTGGAGGTTCTGCCCGACCTCATCAAACTCAGGGCTGATCAAAGCATCTACCAGTTCGTCTCTCGCTTTTTCAGCGATGAGCGCTTACGCAGAGCGTTCTCTGTACCCTCTCTTCTCGTTGGCGGGAATCCGTTCCAGACATCATCCCTCTATGCCTTGATTCATGCACTGGAGCGAAAAAGTGGCGTCTGGTACGTACAGGGCGGGACCGGCGCACTGATTCATGCACTGGCGGAGCTGTTCCAGCGGCACGGTGGCCATCTGCACGCGGGCCAGTCAGTCAAACATCTCGAGATGGACGGCAAGGCGGTGCGCGCGGCGATCACTGATCAGGGCCAGCGTTTCGAAGCCGACTTTTTGGTGAGCAATGCCGACCCCCTATACGTTTATAACCAATGGATCGAAAGAACAATCGTCCAACGTGTGGCCGATAGCCACAGAGCTCGCCTCAAACAATCCATGGGATTGTTCGTGCTTTACTTCACCACCGAGCGCGTTTACTCGGACATCGAACATCACACCATTGTGTTTGGTGAGACCTTTCGGGAGATTCTCACCGAGATCTTCGAGCAGCGGCAGATCCCGGATGACTTGAGCCTGTATCTGCATCGCCCCGGCGCCACTGATCCGACCATGGCGCCCACGAATGGCGACGCCTTCTACGTGCTCGCGCCAGTCCCCAATCTCCAAGGCAACCAGGATTGGAGCACGATCTCATCGGACATTGAGGAGCGAATTATCAATATTCTGACTCAGCGATTGATGCCTGATCTACCGCAGCAGATCCGCGCTAGGCGAAGCATTTCACCTACCTATTTCAACGCTGAGCTGAACAGCCCCTTTGGCAGTGGGTTTTCCATCGCGCCAACGCTCACTCAGTCGGCCGGGCTGCGTTTTCACAACCAGTCGCCGCGATATAAAAATCTGTTTTTTGTGGGTGCGGGTGTTCATCCTGGTGCAGGTGTACCGGGTGTGGTGTGCTCGGCAGGCGTAGTAGAAGCGTTAGTGGTCAGAGCCTATGAAACCAAGGCTGACAGCGAAAGTGAGGCGCCAGACATGTCTATCGGCGGTGTCAAGTGAGCAAATCCGTAGTCGGGCCCGCCGCGTCCGGCGCCGGCGCCGGCGCCGAGGTTTTGCGACGCAAGGGGAAAAGTTTCTATTGGGCCGGCCAGTTACTGACCGGCGCACAACTCGATCGAGCAGCGGACCTGTATCAATTATGCCGTAATATAGATGACCTAGCCGACGAGGCATCAACACCTGCCGAGACCCTTTCAGCAGATCGCCAGCTTCGGGAATTACATGAGGCATTAGTATCCAAACGCTCGCTAACCGATGAAAAAACAGCGCTCTATGAACAGGCCGAATCGTTGCTCGGTACCGACCCCATGGCGCTTAATGCACTGGCCGATCTGGTTGATACGGTTCGCCAGGATCTTGGCCCCGTCAGACTGGCCGATCGTGCGGAGCTTCTACGTTACGGCTACGGCGTGGCTGGGACTGTCGGCGTCATGATGACGTGCCTACTCAAGGCGCGTGAGCGGAAAGAGGCGCTACCCCACGCCATTGATCTAGGCATTGCCATGCAACTGACCAACATCTCGCGGGATGTACTGGAAGATGCGCATCTGAATCGGATGTACCTGCCGGCAAATGGTGTCGCTGGTCATCTTGCGCCGGAAGATATCATCGCAGGAGATCAGGTGGCTCGACACCGGGCCTGGCTGGGCGTACGCGAGCTGTTGGGTATTGCGGAGATCTACTACCGAAGTGGATGGCAGGGGCTGGGCTATCTGCCCTCCAGATCACGCATGGCTATTGCGGTTGCCGCAAAGGTCTATAGGGAGATAGGACAACAGATTCTGCGCAGGGGCGAAGAGCGTTACTGGCAAAGCCGTTGTGTGGTCGGCCCTGCACAGAAACTGAAAGCGTCGGCAGGCGCTTTTGTGCAACTGGCAGCAGGTGCGATCAGCCGCCATCCTGTTCGTCATGATCCAGCGCTGCATCAAAGTCTAAGCATCCGCTTTGATTTGCGCCCACAAGAACAGCGGTGACTCAGTTGTCCGGACCCGAGCTCATTCAAGCGGACACACTCGATGACTATGACCTGATTATTATCGGCGCTGGACTGACCGGGCTCAGTTTGGTCTGTTGGCTCCTGCAATTGACCAAGGAAGCGCAGGTAGAGCTGCCACGAGTCTGTCTGCTTGAACCGCGCCTGTTCTATGGCAACGATCGAACCTGGTGCTTTTGGGATCGTGATCCTCATCCATTTCGTGACCTGATCAGCCACCGCTGGTTTCGTTGGCGTGTCAGCCAGGGCAACCAATCTATTTTCCAAACGGATAAAAGCGTTGCCTATGCAATGCTGCCGGCCGATGCTTTGTATCACCATGCCCTAGCCAAAATAGACAGCACACCGGCCTTTGATTTGTACCTTGGCTTCACCGTTAGCGGCATCGAGCATACCAATAACGGCATGATGGTATCGGCGAATGAGCGCCATTGGCGGGCAAAGGCAGTCATCGATACCCGCCCTCCCGACGCAAATCAGCTTGATTCAGGGGTGGGTGTCTGGCAGATTTTTTCGGGCCTTGAGATTGCTTGCCCAAAACATGGATTTGATACATCGACGGCCACATTGATGGACTTTCAGACAGGGTACCCTTACCCCTGTTTTGTCTATCTGCTGCCCCTGGATGAGGATCATTTTTTAGTTGAATGGACGGCGTTTCAACCGGGAAAAAACGTGGTGCCCGATTATCGCATCGATCTTGAGTCGTGGCTGGAGCGTCAGAATCTGGGTCATTACGAAGTCACAAGAGCGGAATCAGGCATGCTGCCCATGATGCCCCTTCCCGGCTATAACAGTTCGGGACAGCTAATCAGGGCCGGCGTCGGCGCAGGCTGGATGCGAGCAGCCACCGGGTATCACTTTGTCAGTTGCCAAAGAGGCTGCGAAACGCTCGCCCGGCACATTCTTACAGCGCATGCCAGCGGGAACTGGATGCTTCAAAGCCCCACGATCAGAGCGCGCTGGCTGGACTGGATGGACAGCGTGTTTCTGCGTGCACTGAAGCGCCACCCAGACCAGGCGCCGCAATGGTTCCTGGATCTGTTTGCCGCCACTACCGGGGGGCAAATGAGCCGATTCATGAACGATCAACCGCGATGGCATGACGCCTGGGCAGTAGCTAATGCACTACCGCCAAGACCCTTCATACGCGCGGTGTTGCCATGGTAATGCACAACGTCGCCGACAACAGGAATAGGCTGGAAAAGTGCTCTGGCGGACGCCGTCACCAATTACTGGTACTGATCATTGCCAGCCTGTCGCTGGTCGCTAGTCTTGCCTTGCCCGTGCTGACCATTGAACAACAATTCTGGATTGTGCTTATACCCATTGGCATCTTCGGTCTATCACACGGTGGCGCTGACCCTATGATCCTGAAAACGCTGACTACGACGACATCCGTTGGCGTGATTGCTGTCATGTGCGCCTACGTACTAGCCTCGCTGATGTTCATTACACTTATTTGGGCGCTGCCGATTGTGGCACTGCTGGCGTTCCTGAGCTTGTCGGTCTGGCATTTTGGCTACACCGACGAGGCTTTCCTGAGTCCGACGAAAACCCCCCTCCTACGCTGGCTGGCTGGCAGCATGCCCATTCTGGGCCCGATGCTTGGCCATCCACATCAGACAGGCGAGCTGTTTGCCTGGCTCATCAAGCTCGACGCGGCGCAGGTTGTGGGTATGCTTGTGTGGCTTGGACCGGCATTGGCTGTACTTTGGGTTCTAGCCTTCGGGTGTCTGTTGTTCAGTAACTCAAAACGGCCAGACCTGCGCGTATTTGCCGAGTTGCTCCTGGTGGGCGCAGCATTGATCGCATTGCCGCCGCTTCTGAGCTTCGCATTGTATTTTTGCGTGATTCACAGCGTGCGTCATTTTTTATCAATTGCAGAACACCGTCTTTTAGCCCATCAAAAACGACCCTCACTGACGTTATTTCCTGCCCGGAAAATACTGCCTGCAACGCTGATCGCAATTGCAATGGCCGGTATTGCCTGGATAGCGATTGTGTTCCTGGAGCCCGCGTCGAATATGTTGATTGAGGCCGTCAGAGTCATGTTCTGGGCACTGGCTGCACTCACCCTCCCACATACCATAATCGTCAGACTATGGTGGAACCGTGAATCAAACCGGATACTCTAGACACTCCTATAGGTTACTGCCGGGCGAGCCCATGTAAAAACTAGGCCTAGGTGTGGTAGAACCCAGCGCCACTGACAAGCACCTGACGGTAGTTATTCTGTTGTTGGCAGCATACTTGGCTCAGGGGTCCACTGTCTGTGTGTCAAAGAAGCTGACAAGAGGAGCTTAAACGCAACCTCGGAGCACCATCGAACCATGGCATTTGAAACCTGGTTGATCTACCTGCTGGCAGCAACTGGCCTGTCTCTGTCTCCTGGCCCTAACGGCTTGCTGGCGCTAACCCATGGCGCCCTGCATGGCCGTTGCATGACGCTCTACACCATACTCGGGGGCTGCATTGGTTTTGTCGTAGTCATAGCGCTGTCGATATTCGGTATCGGTGCACTACTAAAAGCATCAGTGGTCTGGTTCAGCGTGCTGAAATGGATGGGTGGGGCTTATCTTGTCTGGCTTGGAATACAGGTCTGGCGCTCGCCGCCCATAAGTATATCAGCCCACACAGCGGTAACTCCGAGGGCTGCGGGCTCACTGTTCCGACAGGGCATGCTGGCTGCGATCAGCAATCCTAAGGTTATTTTGTTTTTCGCCGCATTCCTGCCCCAGTTCATCGATCCAGCACGCAGCTTGCTGATCCAGTTTGCTATTTTAGCGGTTACCTTCGCTGTCATCGAGTTCAGCGTAGAATTATTAGTTGCCAGTTTGGCCAATCGAATCAGCACGTGGCTGACCAAGGTAGGGCGTCGATTCAACCAGGGGTGTGGCGCTGCATTTATCGCCATTGGCCTGGCGCTTCCGCTGCGCAACTCGCTCGCATAGTGCATTAATCGCATTCAACCCAGGCGTCTTTTTTATCGAGATGCTCATTGTGACGTCGAGCAAATCTGACTGGTACGTCATGGCTTAATTTTTAACGTAGCCAAAAAGGTCAGATTGCCCTTATGCGCAATCAGGGAAACACGTCTGCTTTCTGGTAAACTACACCCTATTACACATGCTTTGATAGCTCAGAAAAAGGGCCAGGAATAGCAGCAAACACGCACTGTAAAGGCAATCGATATGCAGCAGGAAAATCCCTCAAATCCAATCATCACGCGGCCTGGCCCCTCCCGGCGCTTTTGCGTGGCGCCGATGATGGACTGGACTGATCGCCACTACCGTTTTTTTGCGCGGCTAATCAGCCAGCACGCACTGCTGTACACCGAAATGGTGACCACAGGTGCGGTAATCCATGGTGACCAGACGCGATTTCTTGGTTTTAATGCAGCAGAGCAACCGCTTGCATTGCAGCTGGGCGGGAGTAATCCTGCGGAATTGGCTGCCTGCGCTAAGCTGGCCGAACAAGCTGGTTTCGTCGAAGTGAATCTGAATGTTGGCTGTCCCAGCGACCGTGTGCAGAACAATATGATCGGCGCTTGCCTGATGGCTCACCCCGCCTTGGTGGCCGAAGGTGTGAAGGCAATGCATCAAGCATGCAGCATTCCGGTCACCGTCAAGCATCGAATCGGCATCAACGGTCATGATAGCTATGATCAGCTTTGCGATTTTATCGGACAAGTGCATGAGGCTGGTTGCGATACCTTTATCGTGCATGCGCGCATTGCAATTCTCGAAGGTCTATCGCCCAAGGAAAATCGGGATGTCCCGCCGCTGCGTTATGGCGTTGTGCATCAGCTCAAAGCAGACTTCCCGCACCTGGAAATTATTCTTAATGGCGGCCTGACCGATCTGGACGAGATGCAGGCGCACATGCGTACTCTTGATGGTGTCATGGTGGGCCGGGAGGCTTATCACAACCCCTATCTGCTGGCTGAGGTAGACCATCGTTTTTATGTGGATAGCCAGCCACGGCCGGACCGCATCGCCGTACTGGAGGCGCTTCGCCCCTATATTGTCACCCATCTGGACCAAGGCGGCGCGATGAACCACATTACCCGGCATATCCTCGGTCTGTTTCAGAGTTTACCGGGCGCGCGGCATTTTCGTCGTCAGTTGAGCAGCACGCTGCATCAAACTGACAATCCTCTTGCCCTATATGATGAGCTGATGACCGATATGGAGCACCGTCTGCAACCACGGGATTGCCCACTCCAACCAGCTTGAGTTATGGTCAGGGCAACCTTTTAAGAGAGTCTGTCCTTTCATGCCAAGCAAACTCGAAAGCCTCCGCAAACACACTCTGATTGTCGCCGACACCGGTGATATTGCAGCCATTCGCAAGCTGCAGCCGGTCGATGCCACAACCAACCCCTCGCTCCTGCTCAAAGCCGCCCAGCAAGAGGCCTACAGCCTTATGCTGGACCAGGCTTTAAGAGCCTCTGCCGGCAATTTCGATCCAATCGCCGATGCCTGTGAATCCTTTGCGGTCGCACTGGGCGCCGAGATTACCAAGCTCGTGCCCGGACGCGTGTCCACCGAAGTCGATGCACGCCTATCATATGATCGCCGCGCCACTCTGGCCAAGGCCAGACGCCTGATCGAGCGCTATGAAGAAGCAGGGATTACCCGTGATCGTGTGCTGATCAAGATCGCTGCAACCTGGGAAGGGATTCAGGCCGCTGCCGAACTGGAAAAGGAAGGCATTCAGTGCAACCTCACCCTGCTTTTCTCATTTGCTCAGGCCCAAGCCTGTGCTGACGCAGGCATATATCTGATTTCGCCGTTCGTCGGTCGTATCTACGATTGGTACAAGAAAAGCGAGGGGCGTGATTTTCAGGGTATCGAGGATCCGGGGGTGCAGTCGGTAGCCCGTATCTATCGCTACTACAAGCACCATCTGTACAGCACAGTGGTGATGGGCGCGAGCTTTCGCAATAGCGGGCAGATCGAAGCGCTGGCAGGCTGTGATCGACTGACCATCAGTCCCGCGCTCCTCGAGCAACTGGCACATGAGGAAGGCAACCTACCGGTATCGAATATTCTGAAGCAACCCTCATCCGACCCGCTCGAAACGCTGAACGAGAGTACGTTCCGCTGGGCAAATAATGAAGATGCGATGGCCACCGAGAAGCTTGCCGAAGGAGTTAGAGCCTTTGCTGCAGATCAGGCCAAGCTTGAAGATTTGATGCGACTACGCTCGGTACACGCCTGACTCCAGGGCCAAGCGCAAGGTAGCCCGTCAGGACATCACTGAATTCAACTGGATTCCAGCGCGCTGACCAGATCGCGGAAAGCTTCCCGATTGTGCTCATTGAGGTTCATCAAGATACGATGCGCCTCGAGCACCTTGTCCTTGACCAGCTCTTCGGACAACTCCTGACCAGGGAGATCTTCCAGCTCGGTAGCCGTCGGCGTGAGCTGAGAAACGATATTGAATACCTGATCAAATCCCATGCTCTGTAATAACCGGTTCATGTCATCCTGGGTGGATACCAGAGTGGGCAGAAAACCCACCTTTTGGCGCGACAAAATCGACAACTTCGCCAGCAATCCCAGCGAAGTACTATCAATGCCGTCGGTTTCGGTCAAGTCGATGATGATCGCGTTGAAAGTCAGCACGCTGAATATCTTTTCGATATAGGCATCCAGTGCCCCACATAGGGTTAGCCGCACGTTACCGATGAACTTGAGTACGAAGGTCCCTTCCGACTCTGCAAACTGGATCTTACCAGTAGTCATCATTCGCGGTTCCTGCTGAGTACCATGAGTGAAATATCATCCGGCATTACCTTGCCAGGCTGCAGACCAAAACTGCCCAGCAGCGCACGCATATTGCCCTGGCTCTTTTCCACAATCCCCGGCAACTGTGCTTCCTTGTTTCTAAGCGTAGTTCCTTCCACGCAATCGAGCACGCCATCGGAGCACAAAACCAGACTGAAGGCGTCAGGCAGATCAATCTTGTGATCCTCGTACTGAGCATCAGCGAACAACCCTACGGGCTTACCCTTGCCATCCAGATAGCGCGCCGTGCCATCGGCATACAGCAGCGGCAGTGGCAAATGCCCGCCAATACTATAAATGAGGGTGTTCTCCGACTCGTTAATCACGCCGCCCAGCATCGTCACATGCTTGCCCAGCTTGCAGCTAATCAAGCCTCGATTGATATGCCCCAGCACGTCCGAAGGTAGGAACTTGATCGGCGTGGTTTCCCCCTGGCGCCGTTGCTGATACAGAAGTCGTGTCGTCATAAACTTCAGGAGCACCGTAGCGAATGCCGAAGAGGCCCCATGACCAGACACATCCGCCAGGTAAAAAATGATCTGAGTATCGGAAATTCGAAAGTAATCGACGAAATCACCCGACAGATACAACGACGGGATGACCTTGCTCTCGAAGGTATATTCACCACTGACCCAAGGGCTTTGCGGCAGCATATTGAGCTGCACCTGATGACCCGCAGACTGGTCGTCCTTGAGCACCTGCAAGCTGTTGTTAAGCTCGCGATTGGCCGACTCAAGCCGTTCTCGGATCCGACGATTTTCGTTAAGCAAGTGACGCTGGTCCAGGGTACGCCTGACGACTAATTCAACCATTGCCGAATCAAGCATGGGCTTGATCAGATAGTCATGCGCACCCGTGCGCAAAGCCTCAACTACCCGCGACATGTCGGTGGAGGGTGCGATAACAACAATCGTGCTGTCGGGAACCGAAGAAACAGCGCGCATCAGGGATGCAAAGCCATCGCTTTCCGGCAGATGCAGCGCGCAAAGCACTAGCTCGGGCCGTTGCGACGAGAACTGTTGGAGTCCATCAACTGCACTGTCGGCCTGAAGCACATCAAAGCCGCAGTTCTGTAATCGTATGACAATGTCACGCCGAAAAGCGTCATCATTGTCGATAACCAGCAAAGTCGTGCCAGTAAGCTGCATAGAGCCCCTACGTCGATGCCGTACAGCTGAACTGGCTGCAGGCCACAGGGTGTGTGATTGTTGAAGCCAGATAACCTGACGTTTTCAAGGGGGAAACACTACTCCCATCCGTCTGTTCAGGCAACCATCATGGCACGTTGCCAGAATGCTTGTGCAAGGCAAGGTGGGGAACTACGATAGAGAAGGAATGCAAAACCCGGTGGCATGCTATCCGGATTAGCCAACGTATACCCGTCGCGGAAGCCAGCCATGTCGTTTCATGACCAGCAATACAATGAAAAGCGTGATTTCATACGGATGAAGGTAGAAGCCCGTGCCATCCTGGTACTGCATGACAGCGGCGACCGGATAGAAGCGGATTGTCAGGATCTATCGAGCCAGGGTGTGCAGCTCGTCATGGATCAACCCTTGGCAGAACAGTCTCACCTCAGCGTCTCGATACCCTCCCCTACTCCCGGCCTCTTGGGCCTGGAAGCCGAAGGCCAGGTAATGCGCTGTCAGGCAATCGATAATGACCAGTTCATCGTGGGCGTCCACTTCAACGCCCTGAAATAAACAGCTGTGCCGATCAAAACGGGTCTTCTACTGCCCCGTCCTTGACCTGATATTCACGGTTCTGCAAAAAGGCATCGCGAATAAAGGCATAGCGATCACCCCTAATCATCTGCTCACGCGACAGCAGGGCTGCCCGCGTATCTAACAAATCAGTGCCAATAGCCGTATTGCGGGTAGGTACATGGTCTATCTGATCATTGTAGCTATAGCCGATAAAACTCTCCGGGACCCGGGAGCTGCCATCTCGTACGGTGCTGGGACCCAATAATGGCAGCACCACATAAGGACCGCTGGGCACTCCCCATGATCCCAGGGTCTGACCCAGATCTTCATCGTTGCGCTGCAGACCCATCCGCGTAGCTACGTCAAATACGCCGACCACACCCACAGTTGTGTTAAGCAGAAAGCGTGCGATATCAATACCCGCGTCCCGGTACTTGCCCTGCAGGGTATCGTTTACCAGGTTGCGCGGCTCGCCCAGATTGCTGAAAACATTACCGATGCTGTCACTGACCGGTTCGGGAACAAAGCGGTCGTAGACTTTCGCGGCGGGCTTGAGGGTAAAACGATCAACGGTATCGTTGAAACTAAAAATCGCCCGATTGACCGGCTCCCAAGGATCAGAATCAGCCGACTCTACGGCATAGTCATCATATTTTTCCTGCGCTAGGACAGGTCCTATACTCGCAATCGACGCGAGCCCGACCAGCAGGACTGGCAACGCAAACGGTAACACCTTCATATGGAGCTCTCCCTGATTCTGGATCCGGCGAAAACGCGACGGCGATTTCCAACGATCTAAAAGAGATAGTGTAATGCAAAACCAATCGCTATTTAACCGGTTTCATAGACGCCATAAACGATGAGATAACCATGCGGTCAAGCGAGACGTAAGCGCTGCAGACGACTATAGTGACCATAGGCCATGAACACCAACAGGAGCAGCTGATGCCCATGCAAGAACTGAAAAGCCAGCTAGACAGTTTGCACGCCATACTCGCCGATACCGATCAGTCTCTGTCCGTTGAAGAGCGCCACTCTCTGCAGCAATTGGCTGATCGGATAGAAGCTCGCTTATTGAGAGCACAGCAAGAGATTAACGTCGAGGTGGAAGACGTAAACCTTGCCGACACCGTCAATTTATCCATTGAGCATTTTTACGCACGTCATCCGGCAGTAGCGGGCACCCTGCAGCGCGTGATGCAGGCGTTATCCGATATGGGTATCTAAGGTCACTGGCGCGCCACTCGAAGGTTTTCCGGAAAACTGGCCGCAGTGGATCTGTAAGGGTTTATATCCAGACCTCCACGACGGACATAACGGGCATAAACAGTCAATTCTGCTCGCTCCCCCAACAATGGCAACAGATCAGTGAATATCCTTTCAACACATTGCTCATGAAAATCCGCGTGCTGACGAAATGAGATCAGATAGCGCAACAACGCCGAATGATCCAGGCGCCTACCACTATAGGTTATCGCAATACTGGCCCAGTCCGGCTGACCGGTGACTGGACAATTGGACTTGAGCAGATGACTATGCAGTACTTCTCGCGCAAAACCACCCGCACTGGCCAGCTCCAACAACGACGCGTCGTACTCGTAGCAGTCAATGGCGAGATCGACGTCATCAATGCATTCACCTGGAAACTGTGCCATTCCCGCGCCATGTAGCTGATCCATTGTGAGCAAGCGCACCATTACCGGACCCTGGGCCGCCACGCTCAAATCGGACTCCAAGGTATGCAGCACTTCGGCTCGATCGCGGAAAACGGTCTGATTGAATGAGTTGAGATACAGCTTGAACGACTTCGATTCAACAATGCGCTTGGCCTTGAGCGGAAATACAAATTCGGCCGCAGCGACTACCGGCTTGCCCGATGGTGCCAGCCACGACAGCTCATAGCAGTTCCAGACATCCGCTCCATGGAAAGGCAGATTATCAGCCTCCAGACCCAGCTCCTGCCATTTCGGTTCGCGTGGAATCGGATACAGCAACGAGGGTGTGTAAACGCTTACATAGGCGCTACTTTTACCCAGGGGCGAAAGGTCAGCGGGATGCTGGGTCATGTCTTATCTCCTTATAGACAAGGAGAAATTATACCCCCCGCCCTGCCTGCAAGCCAACATAGTAGGTGCCTGAAGCTATTGCCGCATACCGATACCACGCGCCAAAAGCCAATAGCTGAACGAATACAGCAGCACAATGAATACGCCCATAAGCGTTAACGCCACCCCGATTGGGATGTCCGATACGCCAAGGATGCCGTACCGGAACGCGTTGACCATGTGCAGGATCGGGTTAACCATCGAGACCTTTTGCCAGAACTCCGGCAGCATGCTGATGCTGTAAAATACGCCACCCAGATAAGTCAATGGTGTGAGCACGAAAGTAGGGATGATCGAAATATCATCGAAGGTCTTGGCGAAAACCGCGTTGATGAAACCGCCCAGGGCAAAGACCAGTGAGGTGAGGAAGACCACTATTATCGTCAAGCCGAGATGCTGCACCTGCAGACGGGTGAAAAACAGCGACATGATCGTTACGATCAAACCCACAGCCAAGCCCCTGGCTACCCCGCCGAAGACATAGCCAAGCAAAATAGTGTGCGGTGACACCGGTGCAACCATCAACTCCTCGATCGAGCGTTGAAATTTGGTACTGAAGAAGCTCGACACAACATTGGAATAACTGTTGGTAATAACCGACATCATGATGAGCCCAGGCACGATGTAATCGATATACGCGTAACCATCCATAGTGCCGATGCGGCTACCGATCAAGTTACCGAAAATGACGAAATACAGAGCCATGGTAATACCCGGTGGCAACAGAGTCTGTGGCCAGATACGCGTAAAACGACGAATTTCCTTGTGCAGGATGGTATGAAACGCTACCCAAGTCGTACGCCAGTGATTCATTAGGCAGCCCCTCGCTCTTTTTCAGTATTTTCATCGACCAACGCCAAGAAAAGCTCCTCCAGTCGGTTACTGCGGTTGCGCATGCTAAGCACATGTACTCCCTTCTCGATTAACTGGGCAAAGAGCGCATTGAGTCCCTGACTCTTCTCGACCTGCACCGCCAACGTATGCTCGTCGATAAGACTGCAGGGGTAGCCTTCCAGCTTGGGCGCTTCATCCATTATCGTCTGACAATCAAGCAGGAAGGTCTCGGTATGCAACTCCATTAGAAGCTCGCGCATACTGGTGTTGTGGATAATCCGGCCCTTGTCGATAATCGCAATGTTCTTGCACAGCTGCTCTGCTTCCTCCAGGTAATGCGTGGTGAGAACAATGGTGATGCCACGAGCATTAATTTCCTGGAGGAACTGCCACATCGATCGCCGAATCTCGATATCCACGCCAGCGGTGGGCTCATCAAGGATCAACAGTTTTGGCTCGTGGATTAGCGCACGGGCGATCATCAGTCGACGCTTCATACCGCCAGAGAGCATGCGCGAAGGCTCGTTGCGCTTTTCCCAGAGTCCCAGACGCTTAAGATAACGCTCGGCACGCTCTTTAGCATCACGCAACGGAATCCCGTAATAGCCAGCCTGGTTAACTAGGATATCCATGGTCTTTTCGAATTGACTGAAATTAAATTCCTGCGGAACGACACCGATACAGCGCTTGGCGTCCATCAAGTCGGTATCAAGATCATGACCGAACACGCTGACCTTGCCAGCGGTCTTGTTCACCAACGAACAAAGAATCCCGATAGTAGTCGACTTACCCGCACCGTTGGGTCCCAGCAGAGCGAAAAAGTCGCCCTGCTGCACTTCCAGGTCGACGCCCTTGAGCGCCTGAAAATCATTCGCGTAGGTCTTCTGCAGACCCCGAATACTAATAGCTGACGTCATGCATGGCTTCCCGTCTGAACAATCTAGTCAATTTATATGGGGCCGTACATAGAAAAAATCAAGGGAGAAGCAAGCCTCCAGCCCTGCTGCCGACTACAAATATGACTGGCCGGTCAGTTTTGTGCCTGAGCATCCAGGCCTATCCTGAAAGCATAAAAAAGAGTGTCCCAATAATAATCGGAGACATGCATGACACCCTCGTCAGAATCAACAGAAGCCGTTGTAGAAATCACGCCAGCCTATCGCCGCTATGCCCTTTTCCTGCTGGTCGTTGCCTATACCTCCAGCCACGTCGATCGCAATATCGTCGGCATCCTGATCGAGCCACTCAAGGCTGATCTTCTTCTCTCCGATACCCAGCTGGGATTTTTATCCGGTATCGCTTTCGCACTGTTTTACGCCACTCTCGGGATTCCGATAGCCGTATGGGCCGACCGGTCCAACCGCCGTAATATCATCTCCTGGTCGATTGGTATCTGGAGCGTGATGACCGCGATATGTGGTTTAGCGCAGAACTTCTGGCAGCTTGCTGCCGCGCGAGTAGGCGTCGGTATTGGTGAAGCAGGCTCCAGCCCGCCGTCGCACTCGATGCTGTCGGACCTGTACCCGAAAGAGCAGCGTTCCAGCGTCATGTCGATATACGCGCTGGGCGTCTATTTCGGCATTATGATCGATTTTATGGTCGGCGGCTTTGTCGCAGAATGGTGGGGCTGGCGCGCAGCATTCTTTGTTGTAGGCCTTCCCGGCCTGGCCATTTCGTTGTTGGTCCGTTTCACCATGATCGAACCACCCCGCGGCCACGCCGACGGTGGCGCCAAACCGGCTGCACTGGCCAAGGTCAACGTCAAGGCGGGCTTTTCCGTACTCTGGCGGGTGCGTACAACCCGCCACGTGGTCATAGGTGTCACTCTGACCGCTCTGGTCGGCTACGGCAGCATTATCTGGGGCCCTGCGTTTCTGATTCGCAGCCACGGCCTCACACCGAGCCAGGTGGGTATGTTCCTGGGACCAGTAATGGGGATCGTCGGCGGCTTGGGCGCCTACATCGGCGGTATCCTGGCAGATAAGCTAGCCGCTCGCCGCCAGGCATGGAACGCCTGGATCGTTGGCCTGGCCAAGATTCTGGCGATTCCTTTTATTGTGTCCTTCTACTTGATCGACAGCACCTTCTGGGCACTGGTGGTCTACATGCCCGCAGCGTTCCTTGGTGCCTTTTATCTAGGCCCCAGCTTCGCGATGATTCAGAGCCTTACACCCCTGCGCAGTCGTGCACTGGCGTCAGCCATCATGCTATTTGTGCTCAACCTGGTTGGTCTGGGCTTCGGTCCACAGTTGATTGGTATCGCCAGCGACCTGATGCGTGTCTGGTTCGATAACGACAGCTTGCGCTACGCGCTGCTGGGCGCTGCATTCATTAATATCTGGGCAGCCACACACTATTATCTGGCCGGTAAAACCATCGAGTCCGATACCGCCAACCTGGCTATTCCTAACTAACACCCGGACGGGGTGCGCTTAAAATGTAAGCGCATTCCCACCTCGGAGCTTTACCCCTTTCCTGCGGCAAAGAGTTCATCCTATTACATCAGACGGTTACCCTTGTTGGCTCAAGCAGCTATGCTAAAAGCTGAAATAACACAATCAAGGAGTGTTGAATGATCATCCTTCTATGGCTTATCGGCCTTATATTGGGTATTGCCGTACTGGCCTACATGCGCGCCGGACTGCTGAACAGCTGCATTGCTGTTGGCGTCTACCTACTCGCGATGACCTTATTTTCATCCGCTCATTGGCTAGTCTATCTGGTGGTCTGGGCAATATTCCTCGGTATTGCAATACCCCTCAATATGCCTGACTGGCGGCGCGCAACTATCAGCAAACCGTTATTCAAATGGTTCAAGACAGTGCTCCCACCCCTTTCCGATACCGAGCAGGAAGCGCTCGACGCGGGAACCGTATGGTGGGATGGCGAACTGTTCAGCGGCCGTCCGAATTGGCACAAGCTGCATAGCTTCCCCAAGCCAGTCCTGACCGAAGAAGAGAAAGCCTTTCTCGACGGGCCGGTAGAAGAAGTCTGCCGCATGACCAACGAATGGGAAGTGACCACCGATCTGCAGGATCTGCCGGCTGACGTTTGGGAATACATTCGCAGCAACGGCTTTTTTGGCCTGATTATCCCCAAGCAGTATGGTGGTAAGGAGTTCTCCGCCTACGCCCACTCGCAAATCGCCATGAAACTGGCCAGTCGCAGTGGCGACCTGGGCACGACTGTCATGGTACCCAACTCCCTCGGGCCGGCAGAGCTGCTGCTGCAATTCGGCACCGATGAGCAGAAAAATCATTATTTGCCGCGCCTGGCTAATGGTCAAGATGTGCCTTGTTTTGCCCTCACCTCTGCCGATGCAGGCTCTGACGCTGGCGCCATGCCGGATCGAGGGGTTGTCTGCAAGGGCCAGTGGCAGGGTGAAGAAGTCATTGGCTTGAGTGTTACCTGGGAAAAGCGCTACATCACCCTGGGCCCCGTAGCGACTGTGCTCGGACTGGCATTCAAGGTGTTCGACCCCGATCACCTGTTAGGCGATAAAGATGAACTGGGTATCAGCCTGGCGCTGATTCCCACCGAAACTCCCGGCGTAGAAATCGGCAATCGGCACTTTCCGCTCAACGCGGCCTTCATGAACGGACCTAACTCTGGCAAGGATGTATTCATTCCGCTGGATTATCTGATTGGCGGTCAGGAAATGATCGGTAAGGGCTGGGTGATGCTGATGAACGCCCTGTCTGTTGGCCGGTCGATCTCATTGCCCGCAGGCGCCACCGGTGGCGCCAAGATGGCCAGTATGACGACCGGCGCCTATGCCCGCATTCGGAGTCAGTTCGGCTTGCCCATCGGTGAGTTTGAAGGGATTCAGGAAGTGCTTGGCCGCATCGGTGGCAACACCTACGTGATGAACGCGGCGCGCACCATGACTGCAGGCGCGGTCGATCTGGGCGAGAAGCCCTCGGTCCTGTCTGGCGTAGTCAAGTACCACCTGACAGAGCGTATGCGTGAGTGTATGAACGATGCCATGGACATACATGGCGGCAAGGGCATCTGTATGGGGCCAAAGAACTATCTAGGCCGAGCCTATCAGGCCGTGCCCATTTCAATTACCGTCGAAGGCGCCAACATTCTTACACGCAACATGATGATCTTTGGTCAGGGCGCGATCCGCTGTCATCCGTACGTGTTGAAAGAGATGCAGGCGACCCAGGATGAAGATCAAACTCGAGCTCTCAAGCGCTTCGACAACCTGCTGTTTGAACATATTGGGTTTGCTTTGGGTAACGCATCCGGCAGCCTGTTGCTGGGCCTAACTAGCGGGCGCCTGCTGAAAACACCTGGCAACAAACACACCCGTCGTTACTACCAGCAACTTTCTCGTCTAGCAGCGTCCTTCGCTACCCTGACGGACGTTACCATGCTCATGCTTGGTGGTGAACTCAAGCGACGCGAACGGATATCAGCCCGTCTGGGCGACATCCTTAGCAATCTGTATCTTGCCAGCGCTACTCTCAAGCAATATCAAGATCAAAATTGCCCGGAGGAGGATTTACCCTTTGTACAATGGGGCGTGGAAGACCTGCTGGCGAAAACAGAGCAAGCGATGCATGAGATCATCCATAACTTTCCGGATAGCCGCGTAGGCGTCCTGCTCCGCGTGTTGGTATTCCCCCTCGGACGCCACATGTCGCCACCGGCTGATCGCATCACAGCCGAAGTAGCCAGGCGCCTGATGACGCCGAGTGCCGCCAGAGACAGGTTGCTCGATGGCTGCTATCAGAGCGAGGACCCGGAGGACGTCACCGGGCTGGTAAACACCGCTCTGTTCAAAGTCATTGCCGCTGAGCCACTTGAACTACGGATCGCCAAAGCAGTACACAAGGGTGAACTGACAGTCAGCATGGGCGCAGATGAAATTCAGGCAGCGGTCGATGCCGGGGTGGTCACCGCCGATGATGCCTGTATTATCCGTGAGGCACGGGTTGCAAGGGATGCTGTTATCGCGGTGGACGAGTTCACCAAGCAAGAGATGACACCTAACCGCAAGAAATCCAAAACCGCCAGCGCCAAACAGGCCTGAGCATACTGGCCGGCTCTCTCGGGTCGGCCAGGCTTTAATCCCGGCGTCGATGCAAGCCATCTCCGATACTTTTTGTTAGACTCCGCCGCAACGTCACAGGAGTCCCCCATGAATCCCGATCTACCCTATCATCGCTATCACATGGCTCTGCTCAAGAGCCTGTTCGACACATTGCGCGCGCAATCGGTGCTCATGGAGCAGGTGCCCGAAGAGAGCAATATCTTGTTTCTGGAACGCTTTGACGAAATGATTGGTCAACTGGAAGCGGGCGATCACGACAGCCTGTATACCGGCCAGGAAATCCTCTGCCAGATCATCAGCCGCTACCCCCAGATCGGACATCTGATACCCCGCGACCTGCTCTGGTACTTCGGTGGCGACTGCTTGCACTTTATGCCCGATGAAGAAATCGCTCAGTATCAGCTGATCGATGAGCATCGCGCTTCTGCTGAAGAGCGTGGCGAGGAATTTAACTGGGAACAGGCAAGACAGCTAATCCAGAGTTCCTAAGACGCAAGGAACGTCAAGCTCTACTTGGACGAAATACCTTCCTTAAACGCCGCTGGGCGAGATGGGACTCGATTATCCAATTCGCCCAAGAACCAAATCCCAGACACAAAAAAACCGCTCTTGAGCGGTTTTTTTGTTACATATGGAGCGGGAAACGAGACTCGAACTCGCGACCCCGACCTTGGCAAGGTCGTGCTCTACCAACTGAGCTATTCCCGCAAAATTGACGCCGAAGTGGCGTCCCCTAGGGGACTCGAACCCCTGTTACCGCCGTGAAAGGGCGGTGTCCTAGGCCACTAGACGAAGGGGACATACCCGGACTTCATTCACTAGGGCATTCAACCCTAGCTAACTTGCGGCGTATTGTTCGCTGCAAGTGGCGCGCATTTTAGGCATGCCCTGAATTATCGTCAACCCCTAAGCCCATCTTTTTCCAGTTTATTTCCATACCCATGCCCGACCCAGGCAACCGCTCTGGAACAAGGACAGCACTGGAGCTATTGTAAATACTCGCCGCGCTTGAAACAGAGCGACTACGGGCAGCTGACGAAGCAGACTGCGTCGCTTCTCCTGTGGGCGACTACTCTGATAAGCAATTAGAGCAGCAGATCATGCGAGAAATGCCCCAATTGACAGTACACCTACTAACCCTGAGAGCCTGAAAAATCTTGTTGCAATATGGTAATGCCTAGATGATTCTAAAACGCTGTTCGGGTAAAGTTGGATATTGAAGACCGTCTTTGCAGGCAACACATAGAAATGTTGCAAATCAAACCGGTGGCACTGGCGCGATCATAGCCAGGCGCCAATAGCCAAAAAGAGAGATTGATCATGTCTCCGTTATTAATAGGTTCCCTTGTTGCGGGTGGCGTACTTATCCTGTTGAGTATCGGTTTTATAAGCCACAGTCTGGAACGAGCACGCATCGAACGCGCTCGCGCCATAGCAGAACTCGGGTCGCGACTGAAGACTTGCCGCACCATCAATGCGCAACTCCCCGGTCAATACATGAGCGCAGAGCTCAATGTGTTGTTGACCAGCCTGGAAATCAGTCTGCTGGAAAAGCTCACTCGCCTCGATCGCAAGGACGAACGCGCTCGTAAAATGCTCGAAAGCGCTCGGCAGGAATTGAAAAATGCGGAGCCCGCTATCAGCAATCCGCCCGTGAAAATGGAAAGTGAGATTCAGGCCAAGGAAGCCCGCCTGATGCTGGAGAATCTGCAAACCTTGCTCGTGCATGCTCACAGGGAGGGCATGATCGACAAGCTTGCCTTACAGCAATGGTCCGCACAGATCGCTGAATACCTATTCGTCACCTCCCTTGAAGTTTTTGAGGTCCTGGCCATACAAGGCATACGCCAGGGCAAGCCACGCGTGGCAAAACTGCAATACGAGCGCGCCATAACCTACCTTCAACAGCAAAACAATCCGGCACTGATTGATCAGATCCTGCGCTTCAAAGAGCTACTCAAGCAAGCTTCCGACGCGATCGTGCAAAGCGAACAGACTATCAGCGCCGATTCGAACGAACTCAGCGCCGGACTGCAGGAGCTGGAAAAAACGGATGCCGAGTGGAAGAAGAAAGCCGTCTACGACGATTGAACCAGTAACGACTGAGCGCGTTATCCAGTCGTTACGCTGATTTCACCCCCCTCACCTGGCATTTTCCAACACGGATACCTCAACATGTCTCTGACGTTGTACGGAGCAATACTCTCCCCTTTTGTGCGCAAAATCCGCATACAGCTGGCCGAGCAGGCGATTAACCACGAGCACGTCGTTGTTCCCCCTTTCAATCAGCCGGTCTGGTATTTTGATATTAGCCCGCTTGGACGCATCCCAGCCATTCAGGATGGCGATCTGAAACTCGCGGACTCGGCCGTTATTGGCCAATACCTGCAAGATACATACGGAGGCACTTCCCTGTTTGGTGATTCACCAGCTGAAGCTGCGCGTGTGCGCTGGCTGGAAAAATATGCCGACTATGAACTCGCGCCCTACGCGACCTTCACTGTCTTCGCCCAGCGTTTTCTGGAACCGCTCAAAGGCGATCAATGCGATGAACAGGCGGTACAAAAGGCGCTCACTGAGCATCTCCCACCGATGCTGGACTACCTCAATACGCAGTTGAATGGCAAAGCGTTTTTCCTCGGTGACCGCATGAGCATGGCAGACATAGCCGTGACCTCCCAACTGATCAACATGGCCCATGTCGGCGAATTGATCGACGAGGACCGCTGGCCCTGTCTTTCGTCATTACTTGCACGTATGACCGCACGCTCCAGCTTGAGCGCCCTGCTACCAGCCGAGCACCAGCTGGTAGCCAAAATGAGTAATCGCTAACGGTGCTGCTCCAGTAACTGGCTACCAACCCAGGAGCGGGCAAACTGATACGCGCAGCGACCATTGCGGTTACCCCGTGACAGTGCCCAACGCAGGGCCTGCTGTTTCAGCGATTCAGACCATTGCCATTGAAGTTGGTGCTCGGCTGCCAGTGTCGACAGCCAGTGCTGCACCACCTCAAGATAATGCTCCTGGGAGAAAGGGTAGAACGAGACCCATAGACCAAAACGATCAGACAACGCGATTTTTTCCTCGATCGCTTCGCCGGGATGTAGCTCACCCTCTACCATACTCGCGCCCAGGTTATCGCTGTGTTGTTCCGGCAATAAATGACGCCGATTTGAAGTGGCGTAAAGCAGCAGGTTATCTGGCGCGGCCTCAACAGTTCCGTCGAGTACCGTTTTAAGCGATTTATACGCACTGTCGTCCGCCTCGAAAGCCAGATCATCGCAGAACAACAGGAATCGCCAGGGCGCGTCACGGATATCGCGCACCAGCGCAGGAAGGTGCAGCAGATCGCTCTTGTCGATTTCGATCAACCGCAAACCATCACCGGCGTATTCGGCTAGCAGCGCACGAATCAAGGATGATTTCCCGGTACCGCGTGCACCCCAAAGCAACGCATTGTTGGCCGGCAGGCCGCGCACGAACTGCAGTGTATTAGCTTGCAGGGCTGCTTTCTGCCGGTCCACCCCGAGCAAGTCGGCAAGACGAATATCCTGACTCACCATCAGCGGACGCAGCCACCCCTCGCCACCCTCGCAGACCCAGCGCGCAGCGGTCACCGCCGCCCAGTCAATCGGCAATCGGCGCTTGTCGGCACCCACTTCCAGTCGCTCGATCAGACTCAGGACACGCTGCATGAATTGTTGAGGTGTAACTTCTGACATACTGGTCTCCAAATAACCGAACAATGCCACGCATCGACCGGACTCTCCAGCCAGAGTTGGGCTAACATGAAAGGCAGACGACAGCGGCAGGACGCCCTATGAATATCCGCTTTACCGATCGCCTATCCTTCAAACAGACCCGCCTGGGTGTGCTTGCAGCGTTTATCCTCGGCACGCTCCTGGGCCTGGCCCAGGTGACAGTCGACTATCGCGCTCAAAAGGCCGCAATCGACGAGGAGATCCGGGCACAAATCAATGTCAGTATGGGTCCCGCCTCACGCATCGCCTACAACATCGATACCGAACTCGCTCTGGAGCTGGTCAACGGCCTGCTCAAGGCCCCGCCGGTCGTGCGCGCAGAAATAATAGACGACAACGGCATCGCCCTGGCCAGTGTCAGCAGGCCTATGGCCAATAGCCCCTACAGGCCGGTCAGTGATGCGTTGTTCGACCGTCGCCGCAGCTACTCCCGCCCCTTGTACGTCAGCCACGCATCGGACGAGTTGCTGGGTTATCTGGTCATCGAGGTAGACACCTTCCACCAGGGCGCCAATTTTCTGCGCCGCGCCGGCCTTACCATGCTCTCGGGCTTCATTCTCAGTCTGATCCTGTCGCTGGTCCTGATGGTACTGTTCTATGCAATGCTGACCAAACCGCTGGTTCGCCTGATCGACGACTTGTTGAATATGAAGACCGGTGACGACGACCGTAGCCGTCTGCCCTGCCCCGCCCATCATGAACGCGACGAAATTGGCGCGCTAGTCGAGGTGACCAATCGTCAACTGCAGAGCATCGACGTAAACATGCGTCAGAAATTACGTGCTGAAGAGCGTCTGCGACAGTATCTGGAGGAACTGGAGATCATTGTCGAAGCGCGCACCACCGAACTGCAGGAAACTAACTCCCAGCTGCGCCGCTCCAACCAGGACCTGGAGAACTCCCGTGAAGAAGCGCTGAGCATGGCACGGGCGCGTTCCGCCTTCCTGGCCAGCATGAGTCATGAAATCCGAACCCCAATCAACGGTTTGCTGGGCATGATTGGTCTAACCCTCGACAGCCCGTTGCAAAGCGAACAACGCCAGCAGTTAACCATCGCCAACGATTCCGGCAAGATATTGATCGCACTACTCAACGATATCCTAGACCTGTCCAAGTTCGAAGCCGGCAAATTCCAGCTGGAACAGATTCCCTTTGATCTCGGCGCGCTGCTGGAAGACACCGCCAGTCTGCTCTCCCAAAACGCCGGAAAGCGAGACGTCGAACTGACCTGTCGCATAGACCCCCTGCTGCCCGGTTTACTGCTGGGCGACCCGACCCGCATTCGCCAGATCGTCAGCAACCTGCTCTCCAACGCGCTGAAATTTACTGAGCACGGGCACGTCAGCCTCCGACTTGATCTGGAGCTGGGCCCAAATAGCGTCCAACAGGTGTGTATAACCGTGAGTGATACCGGCATTGGTATTGCCAAGGATGCGCTAAAGGGCATTTTCTCCCCATTCACCCAGGCTGACGCACAGATTTCCCGACGCTTCGGCGGTACCGGTCTGGGCTTGGCGCTGTGCAAGAGCATGACGGATGCCATGCAGGGCAAGCTACAGGCGGAGTCGCGCTTCGGCGAGGGCAGCACTTTTACCGTCACCCTGCCCGCCACGCCCCATCAACAACAGCCCAATTATGTGTACCCCAAACGCTGCCGCGTCGTCATCTGGAGCCTTCGGGGTCAGTTTCAGGGCGAGGTCTTACTGGAACTACTGCGTCACTGGAAGATAGACTGCCAAATCAACGAATATGAGTCGGATGCATCATCCATCCCATTACCCCAAAAAGATGCCGATCTTTGGCTACTGGACAGCACCGACCTGGCCCACCGACTGCAGAATCAGCAACCCCGAATACCGCGTATTCTGGTATGCCCCTACCCGGAGCAACTCGGTGTAGACGCCGTACAGCAGCTGGGCATCTGCGAGCAAGCTGCCAGCCCGCCGCCACGAGCCCGTCTGGCCCGCGTGATCGACCGCTGCATGGGCATAGCCGACCAGGAGCAGGAGACACTGACCAGCCACCAACACCCCACCGGACAGCGAATCCTGCTGGTCGAAGACAATAGCGTGAATCAACTGGTAGCCAAAGGCATGCTGACCCGGCTGGGATACGAAGTCGAGATCGCCGAACAGGGCGAGGCAGCTCTGGCGCGGCTAGAACGGGAGGACTTCGACCTAGTACTCATGGATTGCAACATGCCAGTGATGGATGGCTATGAAACCAGCCGTCGCATGCGCGCCGACTTACGCTGGAAAGATCTCCCGATCATTGCCCTGACGGCTAATGCCCTGCACGAAGACCGTCAGCGCTGCGAACAGGCCGGCATGAACGACTACCTTGCAAAGCCGTTCAAGCGCGAAGACCTGCAAGCTCTAATGATCAAATGGCTGGAGCCTTCACGCCAGCAATGAAACGCAGACCATATAAGGAGCACGATTTAGCTCAGTTCAGTATCGTCTCTATATCCTTCGCCATATCAGCCGGCGACGTCGCGGGCGCATAGCGCTTGATCACTCTACCCTCCCCATCGACCAGGAATTTAGTGAAGTTCCACTTGATCCCTTCACTGCCGAGCAAACCCGGAGCTTCTGTCTTGAGCTGCTGGAAGAGGGGATGGGCAGACTTGCCATTGACCTCGACCTTGGCAAACAACGGAAAGCTGACGCCGAAATTGAGCTCGCAAAATTCGGCAATCTGCTCTTCATTATCCGGCTCCTGGGCGCCAAACTGATTGCACGGAAAAGCAGCAACCTGCAGACCCTTATCACGATAGTCCTGCCACAGGGTTTCAAGCCCCTTATATTGCGGAGTGAACCCGCATTTGCTTGCGGTATTAACCACCAGATAGGCCTTCGCGCCCAGCTCGCCTAACGTGGTTTCACGGTTATCAATTGTTTTTACCGGAATATGCAAAACACTGGTTGGCGCGTCGCTATTGTTGGAATCACTCATACTTGCTGCTCCCGAATCAAGGATCAGGCCCGGGGCTCAAGCCTCAGGGCCACTGAATTAATACAATAACGCAAGCCAGTGGGCTGCGGCCCATCTGGAAAAACATGGCCCAGGTGCGAATCGCAACATGTACAAACCACTTCTGTGCGATGCATGCCATGGGTGGAATCATCAATCTCAGTCACCACATCCTCGCTTACCGGCGCGGAGTAACTTGGCCAGCCGCAACCTGCATCAAATTGTGTCTGCGTATCGAACAGTTCAGCGTCACAGGCCACGCAGTGGTACACCCCCGGCGTGCTGTTAGCGTAGTAAGCACCCGTAAATGGGCGCTCTGTAGCCTTGACCCGACACACCTGATACTGCTCCTCATCCAGCTGCTCGCGCCAGGCTTGCTCGCTCTTGGTAATCTTGTTCATGTCTACTCCAACGAAGGTCAATAACGGACTTTCCCACTCAGGGCCGCACAACGTATGATGCGGGTTTTATTCCCATTCGCACAGCCCTAGGAACGCACCATGCAGGTTAGCAAATCGCACAAGTTGGCCAATGTCTGTTATGACATCCGCGGGCCCGTTCTGCGTCATGCCAAGCGTCTAGAAGAAGAAGGCCACCGGATTCTCAAACTGAATATCGGCAATCCGGCACCGTTCGGCTTCGAGGCGCCCGAGGAAATCCTACAGGATGTGATCCTGAACCTGTCTACCGCACAGGGCTACAGCGACTCCAAAGGGCTATTCTCAGCACGCAAAGCAGTCATGCATTACACCCAGACCAAGAACATCCCGAATGTCAGCATCGAGGATATCTATCTGGGCAACGGCGTTTCCGAGCTGATCGTCATGGCGATGCAAGCACTGTTGAATGATGGCGACGAGGTACTTATCCCAGCGCCCGATTACCCGTTATGGACTGCCGCGGTGAGCCTTTCGGGTGGTAAGCCGGTGCATTACCTGTGCGACGAACAGGCCGATTGGTACCCGGATATCGATGACATTCGCGGTAAGATCACCCCTAGTACCCGGGCCATCGTGGTCATTAATCCGAATAACCCGACTGGCGCGGTCTATTCCCACGACATGCTCGAGCAGTTGGCCCAGATTGCGCGCGAGCACAATCTGATCATGTTTGCGGACGAAATCTACGACAAGATTCTCTACGACGGCGTTGAGCACGAGTCTGTTGCAGCGATCGCACCGGATTTATTGTGTCTGACGTTCAACGGGCTATCAAAATCTTACCGCATCGCCGGATTTCGCTCTGGCTGGCTGATCATCAGCGGCGCAAAGCACAAGGCACAAAGTTATATTGAGGGCCTCGACATCCTCTCGTCGATGCGTTTGTGCGCCAACGTTCCGGCTCAGCATGCAATTCAGACCGCACTGGGGGGTTACCAAAGCATCAATGACCTGATTCTGCCCGGCGGCCGTCTCCTGGAACAGCGCGACACAGCCTGGGAACTACTCAACGAGATTCCCGGCATAAGTTGCACCAAGCCCAAGGGCGCACTCTATTTGTTCCCTAAGCTCGATCCAAAAGTCTACCCGATCCACAACGATGAAAAGATGGTGCTCGATTTGTTGCTGCAGGAGAAGATCCTCGTGGTGCAAGGCACTGCTTTCAACTGGCCCTGGCCGGACCACTTCCGCATTGTATCGCTGCCACGCAAGGATGATCTGGAAATGGCCATAGGACGGATCGCTAACTTCCTCAAGCACTACCGTCAGTAGCAGCGCTGCGGATAGCGGAGACAGATATGGCCGACCTGCATATCGATGACTTTTATCACGACGTTGCCAGCATTTTGCTCGGACTGTATAACAGCTTCCCGCGGCTGACCACGCTGTTTGTCGCAGATCTGATCGGCGAACACGAGCCGGATGCGTTTGGTGTGCCAGCGCCACGTCATCAGGCCTGTTTCAGTGCGATGCTCTGGTTGGCAGAAGAGGGTTTTCTGCGTTATTCGGATGTAATCCGCCAGGAAGCGATAGATCAATGCTGCCTTAGCGAGCGCGCTTTCGTGCTCCTTAGCCGTCCCGCGCAAGATCTGTTTGACCATAGCCTGCCGATCAGCATAGCGCGTCAAAGGGCAACACTGGCGCAGCAGCTGCGTGATGCAAAAGCCAGCGGTTCATCAACCCGTATCGCAGAAATCACCCATCTCTGCTTCGTGCGCTAGGTGAACCCGAGCATTTAGGCCAACACGATTTGCAACAGATAAGCTATTGAAAGCCGCCACAAAACACCCATTATTAATTCTCAAAAATCAGCTTCTAAAAGGAGTTCCTAATACATGATGCGCATTGTTTTATTCCTGGCAACCAATCTGGGCATATTGCTGGTAGCCAGCGTAACCCTTAGCTTGCTGGGTATCGGCACGCGTGATGCAGATGGGGGCATGAACCTGACTGGACTATTGATCTTCTGCGCGATGTTCGGCTTCGGCGGCGCTTTTATCTCGCTGTTTCTATCCAAGTGGATGGCCAAGCGCAGCACCGGCGCGCGCGTCATAGAGAAGCCGCAAAGCCGTCAAGAGCAGTGGTTGATCGACACCGTTGCCAGTCTGGCCAAGCAGGCCAATATCGGTATGCCAGAGGTGGCCATATTCCCTTCGCGCGCACCCAATGCCTTCGCCACCGGTTGGAACCGTAACGCCGCCCTGGTAGCGGTATCCGACGGGATGCTGGAACGCTTTAGTCCAAATGAAGTGAAAGCCGTCATGGCCCACGAGATCGGCCACGTCGCCAACGGCGATATGGTCACCCTGACGCTAATTCAGGGTGTGGTAAATACTTTTGTAATGTTCTTTGCACGCATTATCGGCAGCTTCGTGGACCGGGTCATCTTCAAGAATGACAGCGGTGCACCAGGATTCGGCTTCATCATTGCGACTATTTTTGCCGAGATTGTACTGGGCATTCTGGCCAGCATTATTGTCATGTGGTTCTCGCGTCAGCGGGAGTTTCGGGCCGATGCGGCCTCAGCTCAACTGGCCGGCACAGGCAATATGATTGCAGCGCTGGAGCACTTGCGCGCTGAACAGGGTCAGCCGGTCGAACTACCTGGAGAGATGACTGCGTTCGGTATCAATGGTGGACTACGCACGGGTCTCGCGGCTTTGCTTATGACTCATCCTCCATTGGAAGAGCGTATCGCTGCCCTGCGATCGGCTAACCGCTAACCGCTAAAATATATCGCAGACCAGCGAGCCGTCATGGCTCGCTGGTCTGCGATCCGGCGAACCAACTAGCCGGGTACAACATTTCTTCGCGATAACCACTCACCACCCGGCGTAATCCGGTGAGTTCCTGGTCCAGTTCGGCATCACCACTATCGAGAAGGAACGGCCGCCCAGCCAGGGTTTTCAATTTGGTTTTCGTGGCAACCACCATCAGGTTGTCGAGTCCAACCGCTCGCACTACGCGCGGTGAAATCTGCTGATTGCCTCGGCCCAGAATATGTCCTTGCCCGCCGATCGCGGTAACCAGAATGCGCCAGTCTTCGCCGCTTTCGAGCAAGTCCCAAAGCTGTTTTTCTGTTGCGTCAGTCGCCAGCAGTTGTCCATCGCGCAATACATCAACACCCAGCAGCGTACCCGCCAAACCCATTGCTTCAAGCACACCAATATTGGTCGAGCCCGGCCCCATGATCCAGCCAATCTGCGGCTCCGACTCCTGCAACCAGGCTGCGATATCATCAAGCACCAGGGTTTCGGTCTCCCGTCCGCTCTGCTTGACCTGTTGCACGAATCGACCCTCCTCCGGAATTGCCAGTTCGCCAAAATGCCGCGTCCGGACCTTGCCCTGGCGAAAAGCCTCCTCGTCAATATCGCGTACCTCCGCTTCGCCCAGGCGCACCAGATCACCGCTTACCAGCAGTGATACCAGCTCGCCGGCTGCGCGGGGATTAACCGCGTAGACACCTGAGTGAATCTTGACCCCAGCCGGTATACCCAATACCAGCTGACCGACTGGAATGCTGCTGCAGATATCCCGCGCTGTGCCGTCACCGCCGGCGAACAACAGTAGATCAACACCCTCGGCGACCAGCTCAGCGGCAACACGTTGGGTATCCTGCGCACTGGTGTGCTCGGCATCCAAACTGCCCACTACACGGTGTTTAAACCCCATATCGACAGCCAGGCTCTCCCCCATCAGCCCCGGCGCAGCTAATAACTCGATTCGTTGCGAGTGGGGCAACAACACCTCGAACGCCTGGCGTACACGGGCGATAGCAAGCGGTTTAACGCCCATCGCCAACGCCTGTTCAGCGACGTTGTCCGAGCCCTTGAGGGCTGCCTCACCGCCCAACCCCGCAAGCGGATTGATGAGCAGGCCAATGCGAAAACGCGGAGTCGTATCTGTCACGGTATCAGGAACCCCGCTGCCAATATCAAGGAGCAGGTGTCCGCCGACAGTTCGGCGCTGCTGGCTATCGTCAGTAGGCCAGCTTCGCGGCGCAGGGGATACTCCTTGCGTAACCGATCAAAGCCCGCCCGCCGCTCAGCCTCACTTGCAGCAAGGGAGAGACTGCTGCGCATGCGAGCGTCGTCGTCACGCACATCGTAAACCCAACGCAAAGCCCGGCCCAGCAGCCACTCAGCCGGCACATCGGGGTGCACCATGAGCTGGACTCGACCAGTATCAGGCGCCAGATCTGCCAACTGCACCAATGTCGGCTGCTGCAAATACGCACAGAGCGCTGCATAAATTTGCGCCGTGCCACGTAGTTTGCCATCAAGGCTGTAACCGGCGATGTGCGGGGTTGCCAGCGCGCATAGCTGCATCAGCGACAGATCAACCTCCGGCTCATGCTCCCAGACGTCCAACGCGACCTGCAGATCATTACGCTGGCTCAGGACCTCGGCGAGTGTCTGGTTATTGATCACCGGGCCGCGGCTGCTGTTAATCAACCAGGCGCCTTGACGCAGAGCCTTCAAGCGCGTGTAGTCGAATAAGTGAAACGTAGGATATTTACCTTCTCGCAGCAGGGGCACATGACAGGTAATCACGTCGGCCTCGGCAATTAATGCATTCAGCGGAATCAAGCCGGCCTCCCCCTTTTCAGCCCGCGGGGGATCGCACCTCAGACAGCGAACGCCCAGCGCCTCCAGCGTATTGACCAGACGACCGCCCACTTCACCGACACCGACTACACCCACGGTTTTGTCACGCCAGGATTGGCCGGTGCGCTCAGACAGCGTTAGCAGGCAACTCAGTACATACTCCACGACGCCGCGAGCATTACAACCGGGCGCACTGGCAACCGTCACACCAGCGGCGGCTAATCCGGACACATCCAGATGGTCTGTGCCGATAGTGCAAGTACCGACAAAACGCACCGGTGTGCCAACCAAAAGCGCTGCGGTGACGGCAGTGACAGAACGCACCAGCAACACATCTGCGTCCAACAGGACAGTGCGGTCAATCTCTCTGCCGGGCAGGCGGATAATCTGACCTAGCGGGCCAAAGAACGCATCGAGGAGCGGGATATTTTCGTCTGCGATTATTCGCATGTACTAAAACCTATCATTCTCAAAATCGGCTCCCACCAGTTCGTCAGTTGCAGAACATAACACGTACGGCTGCTCTCTCGGAGCAGCCTATCGGTATACCCATAACGAAAAACCATATTGCGAGGGTGACTCAGCGAGCGCTTTTCAATTCTTCGGAATCAGCCTCAAGCTTACTGGCTAGCACATAACTGACCTCACGGGACTTAGCTTGATACAGGGCTTTATCTGCAAGGGGCAGAAGTTGTTCCGGCGTCAACGTATTGGTCGCATCTGCAACTGCAACTGCAACTGCAACACCCAGACTAACGCCTATGGTGAAACTGTTTTCGGCTATCTCCATGGGCTGTGTAAGAGCAAACACAACTTTTTCTGCCAGAAGATCGACAATATCTTTTGAGGTATCAGGGAGTAAAGCGACGAATTCGTCGCCTCCTTGGCGAGCGACGGTGTCAGTGCCGCGCAGCGAGCAACGAAGCCTCTCTGCAACCGTTTTTAGTATCTGATCGCCCGCAGCATGACCGTAGGTTTCGTTCAAGGCTTTGAATTTATCCAGATCAAGCATAAATAATGTGTAGGGCGTACCCACGCGGGCGCGCTCAAACTCAGCGCGCCGCATGGCTACCCCAAGTAATCTTCGGTTTGCCGACCCTGTCAGGCTGTCCAGATGAGCCAAGCGATTGAGCGCTGCAATCATATTACGGGTAACGAAATACACCGCCACAGACGACAGTAAAAGACCCGTGACAAGCATCATCAGTATGACGCGTTCCATCTTCTGATAAGGAGCCAGTGATCGCTCCAACGAGAGACCCAGCACCATGACCAACTCGGCTTCACCCTTGGCATGCAACGGCACACTGAGCATCTGATAGCGCTCGCCGGTCGCTAACAGCTGCTAGGCAGACTCGGTATGCCGCATCAAGTAGTGGCAATCTGTTCGGTGACACTCTCGGGTTGTGTGCTTGCTCGCCCTTCCCAGACGCCAATCTCCGATCGTGCTAGCAAGCTGATCTCTATATCGTTCAGGTCACCGCGATCACTTAAAAGCACAGTATCCATAGCAAAGCCCATCGTCAGCAATGAGGTCAGTTTCGGCGACATGACCGGGGTGCTGACCTACTGATAGACCTGCCCTGAATCGCGACCCAGTGCAGCTATATGTGCCCCGGCGCTGGCCAACTTCAACACGTGCGGGTCAACACTTACAGGAGGTGCTCCCATAGGCATGAGCAGCGTGATGGGCTGATGCCTATGGGAGCACTCAGAATGACAAGCGAGACATCAGTGCGCTTGCCGTGATTATCAAGCATGGAGCGGATTGTCGGTAGTTCGCCGCTGGCGAGTGTCTCGCGAGAGCAAAGTCTCTGACGAGCACTTGCACTGACTGTTGGAACCGCTCGTGCCGCATGGCAAGCAGGCGATAAACCACCTGCGAACCGGTGCCCAGTTCATCAACCAGCGTAGCCGCAGCAATCGTCCTGTTGGACTGCAGCACGACGAAGTAGCCACCCACTTGAATCAGCAGCAGAATCAGAATCAGAATCAGGCTCAGGCTCAGGCTAACAATGATTCTTTATTCGAAGGAGCGATAATACATTATGTCTCCAGTTCAGAGTAAAGGGAGCAGGGGCACATGAAAGTCATTCTAGTCAGGAGAGAGGGTCAGGAACAGTGAACACTCGTGCTTGGGCTTGGGCTTGCGTTTGCGTTTGCGTTCGGTCTGTATCCGCAAAAAACCCAAATTCTTCCAGTCCGTGTCTCGGACGATAGGTATCGATCAATGCCTGTATAAACGACCCAGGACGCTCCGCAATACCGGCTTCAAGGTGGAGTAAAACCTGTTTGCGTACTGCGCTCTGAAAGGGGGCCGCGTCAGCCTGCTCTCCATTCAGATTATCGAGACTCACGCTGAAGGGATGCGCTGCCGCAGCACAGAACAGCCATTCCAGTGCCTGCGGCTTCACTTCCACCTGTTCAAATGTACGCTGCTGCGTGGCGTTGCGGCCATCAGGCGCGTACCAGTAACCAAAATCCGCGAGCAAGCGGCGCTCAGCTCCAGCGACGCACCAATGAGCTATCTCGTGCAGTGCGCTACGGTAATAGTCCCGGGTGAAAATGATCCGATGCTGCGTATGCGTGACATCCGCCGGCAGGTATTCAGGCTCCGCTCCCCCGCCCACCAGCACGGTGTTGTAATCGCGAGCGAAACAGCTTTCAAAGAGGCGGATCAGATCCTGGCAATCATGAGTCATGGACGTCTGGACAATGTCGGGCAAGTTGTTAGGATGAGGCGCTTTTCTTCGGACTAACCGGCTATGACCAGCAGCAAATCCGGCACCTACAGGCGCCGCAGTGTAACAGAATTGCGTTCCTTGATCTGGCTAGCCCTGCCAATCATTGCCGCGCAAATGTCGCATACGCTGCTTGGCTTTGTTGATGCGGCTATGGCCGGACGAGTCAGCGCGGTTGACCTGGCAGCAGTGGCCCTGGGCAACGCCTTCTGGGTACCGACCTTTCTATTTCTTACCGGCGTCTTGATGATCGTCACCTCCAAGGTGGCGGCAGCCAATGGCAGCGGTAATCTTTGCGACGCTGGCAGTCTGGTTCGCCAGGGTGCTTGGCTGGGATTCAGCATTGGCTGTCTAAGTGCACTCTTTCTCTGCTCGGTTGAGCCGATCATGCGCTGGATGAATGTGGAAGCTCAGCTGATTCCGATCACCGTGGATTATCTGATCGCCGTGGCCTTCGGCTTTCCCGCCGTAGCTCTGTTCCAGGCATTGCGCGGATTGACCGATGGCATGTCGCAAACCAAACCAACCATGTTGATCGGCTTTATGGGGCTGGCATTGAACGTGCCCGCCAATTACGTGCTGGTGTACGGCAAACTGGGCTTTCCGGAAATGGGCGCCGTTGGTTGCGGGGTCGCTACCGCACTGGTGATGTGGTTCATGCTGGGTTGCATGCTGATCTATCTCAAACGCTCGAAACGCTATGCGGTAACCGGCCTGTTCGAGCGCTTCGACTGGCCGCGCTGGACAGAGCAAAGGCACCTGCTAGGGCTCGGATTGCCCATTGGCATGGCACTGTTTGCCGAAACCAGCATGTTCTGTGTGATAGCACTGATGATTGGCGGTCTGGGCGCCGTAGTTGTCGCCGGACATCAGATCGCCATGAACTTTTCATCGCTGACCTTCATGGTACCGTTTAGCCTGGGACTGGCCATCACGGTGCGTGTAGGTCATAACCTTGGCCTTAATGGCGCGCGCGCAGGTCTATTTGCGGCAAAAATGGGGCTGGGGGTTGCACTGGTATTTGCGTTTATCGCTGCCGCTATCATGCTCGGGTTAGCCGAATGGATACCCCTGCTCTATACCAACAATCCACAGGTCATCCAGCTCGCCACACAGCTATTTTTCTACGCCGCACTGTATCAGTTCTCCGATGCGATCCAGGTGGCCTGTGCAGGCGCCCTGCGTGGCTATCAGGACACCCGTATGCCCATGATTCTGACGATAACAGCCTACTGGGCTGTCGGACTTCCCAGCGGCTATGTACTCGGCATGACCGATTTTCTCGGCCCTGCCCGAGGCCCTGCGGGCTTCTGGCAGGGTCTGATTTTAGGCCTGACAACAGCGGCGGTTTTTTTGTCTGTGCGTCTGGCCTGGGTCAGTGCCAAACGCAAGCGCCAGCAGCCCTGGGGCAGCGCAGGAAAACTCCGGTAACGGCTACCGCTCACGCGATGCAGTGCAGCGTGGCATAATACAAACCAAATGCTGCAAGGACTATACATGCGTCTGTTGACGGTTATCATCGGACTCTGCCTGCTGCTCACCGGCTGTGAGCGCATGCCTCTGGCTGTCCGTCAGATGGACAACTACCTCGACCGACTCGGGCGTGTACTCGAGCAACAACACGCGCACTATGATGTCACTCAGTTGAGTCGCTACCGACTGCCTGAACGTCGGGACCGGTTGCTGGATATTGCCCCCATGCGTATCAGCCTAATCGAACTGCTGGTTGATACCCAACCCTGCAAGCCTATGCAACAACGGGTCAGCGAACGCAACAGCATCCTCGGCAAAGTCATGCCTTGGTCCCATCGTCTGGCGTTCGAGGGTGAACTCATCCGCGCGATCGAAGACTGCATCACCACGTTAAAAGACGATCCCGACCGCGATGAGCTGATCGTCGAACTGAACCAGCTCGTCACCGAGAAACGCGCACAGCTCCACGGCGTATTCTGGAATGCAATCAATGCCAGCGAAGAATTTGAATATTATCTGCGATTCGCCAACGAACCATTGCCGGTGCAGGATCAACCGCTTGAAGACCGCTTGGGCGCTCAGGCGCTGCAGCAACTCGCCATGGTGGGTCAATCCATGCCCGCCCAGCTGCCGCCTTCCCGACCGGATCTGGATGCGCACTTTCTAGCGCTATATCAAAGCGATCGCAGCAGTCAGCTGATCCACAGCCTGAGCCGTTTGACCCATACTCTGCAACAGGCAACGACCATGCTCGGCGACCCCTCAGTAGCCAAGCTGTGCCCCATGGGCCAGCCCACAAGCCAGTCACGCATTCTGCTCAATGTGTTCGTGCTGTTTTACGCAGGAGAAATTCAGCCCCAGATGGCGCAAGTGCAGCGCCTGGGTCGACCCTGGGCAGAGGGTGTTATGCAGCTCTCCAGCGTGCCCGAGATCCCATCCGCCACTGCCGATTACCTAGCAGTGCTCGCAGCCGGTGAAAGTTCGCTGTGGACGCATTACCAGCGTCAAATAACTGCGCACAGCGAAGCTTGGCAAAGGGTACTGGGCAACTGCGGCATGCGCCCGGGCCAGACCGGCTGGCAAGGCCCTGCGCCTGACGCCTGAATTTCAGTCCTGCTTGCGAATCAGGTAACGGTATACACCATCACTCTCACCGCTCTCCACCAATTCATGACCGAGAAAGCTGCAAAACCGGGGGATATCACGCTGAGTAGAGGGGTCAGTGGCCAGCACCTCGAGCAGATCGCCACTATCGGTGTCGCGTACCGCGTTGTGCAACAACATGACCGGTTCAGGGCACATCAGCCCACGCGTATCAAGTTGCCTAGGAGAAGTTGCTTCGCTCATGGTCAGCCTGCCGAAGAAAAAAACCATTATCCGTAAAAGACCGGCCCCTTGCCAGCAGGGCCGCAAGCACCGACACTATATGTAGAAGCGCCAATCGAGACGCCATAAACACCCGTATCAAGGATTATTTGATGATCAAAGTACTGATCGAACGCGTTATTGCCGAAGGCCTTGAACAGCCTTACGAAGAAGCTGCCCGCAAAGTCATCCAGCAGGCTATTCAATCGCCCGGGTTTATTTCCGGCGAGTCATTCCGTGATCTGGAACGTCCCAACCAACGTATTGTGATGGTCACGTGGCAAAACCGGCATTCCTGGGAGCGTTGGGAGCACTCTCAGGCACGTTTTGACAGCATCAGTGCATTTGCACCGATGCTTGAAAAAGAAGAGCGCATAACCCTGCTTGAGCCATTGTAAGAGCTTAGCTCACCGTCTGAATCTTGAAACTGCCTGCGTGCAAGACGCGCACGTGGCAAGTCACTTCTTCGCGGTCGCTGTATAGTTGCTTACAGGAAATAGTCGCTTTGATACCGGCTGCATCCAAGTCCGCCTGCACGTGATCGATGCACTGCATGACCTCCTGATAACGCCGTTTCATGGGTAGTTTGAAGTTGATGATTGCCTCACGACACCAGCCCCGTCCAACCCAGCGTCCGAGCAATGCGCTGGACCTGGCTGGTTTGTCGACGATATCGCACACCATCCAGTGCACGGTTTTCTTCGGCTTGAACAGATAGCCGTCCGCCTGGATATGCTCGACCTGGCCACTGTCCATAAGACTTTGCGCCATAGGTCCATTATCTACCGCGATCACGTCCATGTGACGATTGACCATTTGCCATGTCCAGCCACCTGGCGCCGCACCCAGATCGACCGCGGTCATGCCCGGCGCCATACGACTATCCCATTCATCCCGCGGGACAAAATGATGCCACGCCTCCTCGAGTTTCAGAGTGGAGCGGCTGGGTGCCTCGCGGGGCACCCTCAAGCGCGGAATACCCATCGGCCAGGGCGCAGCATTGTTCACCCACGACCAGCCAACAAAGACGCGCTGGCCGCTCTCGAAACACAGGTGCAGACGCGGTGCGTCGGTTTTAGCCGGGCGCACGAATCGTGTTTTGGTCAGCGCTCGTTCCAACGGGCCAGACAACTTCTTGGTCAGCGCCGCCATGGCCTTGCCATCATTTGTATCGGCAGTCTCAAGCCACATGCTCGAGGCAATTGGACCCTTGGAGCAGGCAGTGATGATCGGTGAAATGCGATCTTCCACCGGCACGTCCAGCCATTCGCCCAACGCCCACTGCCGGGTAAAGATCAGCTGACGGAAATTCAGCTTGACCATCAGCTGATCAGCGGCCCCCTCCTCGGGACAGACGAAGCGAACCAGCGCCGAGCCTTCCTTGGTGACGGCATAGCCGGCGATGCCCCTGGCAGCTGACAGCTCCTGCATCTCCGCAGCCGCTTCGCCCTCGAAACCAGGACGGCAGTGCAACAACAACTCGCGCATGTAACGCTCCAGCAAAATGACCGGTCGCTACTTTACAGGCTACCCGGCAGGCTGCGCTAGCTGATTGGCAGCGGTTTGCGACCGAGGGTTAACCGCCACGGTGACTTCCTCGCTGCGCAGCTGCCGCGTGGCCTCGACCATCGCCGTCAAAGCGGTCCGGGTCTCGGACCAGCCACGGGTCTTCAAACCACAATCGGGATTGACCCAAAGCCGCTCGGCAGGAATGACCCGTGCGGCTTTGCGCAACAACCGCACGATCTCGGCTACCTCGGGCACCCGAGGCGAATGGATGTCATACACGCCCGGCCCGATGGCGTTGGGGTAGGCATAGCCGGAAAAGGCCTCAAGCAGTTCCATGTCCGAGCGCGAAGTCTCGATGGTGATCACATCCGCATCCATATCAGCAATGGAATCAAGGATGCCGTTGAACTCGCTGTAGCACATGTGCGTATGGATCTGCGTAGCATCCCCTATACCGCTAGCACTGAGCCGGAATACTTCCGCAGCCCAGCCCAGATAGTCTCGATGGGCGGCAGCACGCAACGGCAAACCCTCACGAAACGCTGGCTCATCGATCTGAATAATCGCAATGCCCGCTGCTTCCAGGTCCACTACCTCGTCGCGAATCGCCAGTGCCAGTTGCCGCGCACTCAACTCGCGGCTCACGTCCTCTCGCGGAAACGACCACATCAGCATGGTGACCGGACCTGTAAGCATACCTTTGACCGGCTTGTCCGTCAGGCTCTGCGCGTACCTCGCCCACTCCACCGTCATGGGTGCGGGGCGGCTGATATCGCCATAGATAATGGGTGGCTTGACGCACCGCGAACCGTAACTCTGCACCCATCCAAAACGGGAAAATGCATAGCCCGAGAGTTGTTCGCCAAAGTATTCGACCATGTCATTGCGTTCAGCCTCGCCATGCACCAGCACATCGAGACCCAGTGCTTCCTGCTCGCGAATCACGTGGGCAATCTCTTCACGCATCTCGGCCACGTAATCTGCCTCTTCTATAAGGCCCTGTTTATAAGCCTCACGGCTCGTACGAATTTCTTGAGTCTGTGGGAATGAGCCAATTGTTGTTGTCGGCCAGGCGGGCAACCCAAGACGCTGTTGCTGCAGTTCAGCACGCTGCGAGTAAGGCGTAGTGCGCTCACTGTGCAGCGCTTCAATCTCTGACAGCCTGTTGCTCACCGCTGGATTATGAATACGTGACGAGGACTGTCTGGCAAGCTGTACAGCATCTGAAGCAGTCAAGGCAGCACGCACCTCCAGCGCATCAGGCGCCCTCAGGGCATGGGTCAATAGCGCTACTTCCCGCACTTTTTGCGTGGCAAAGGCCAGCCAGCCAAGCAGTTCCTCATCCAACCGATCTTCCCGATCCAGATCAACCGGACTGTGCAATAAAGAGCAGCTAGGCGCTACCCAAAGCCGTTCGCCCCAGCGTTCTTCAGCCTGACGCAAACTCTCCAGAGCGTCGCTCAAGTTGCAACGCCAGATGTTACGGCCATTAACCACCCCCAGCGACAAAACCTTGTAGCTCGGTAACCGGTCCAGCACGAACGACAACTGCCCAGGCGCTCGTACCAGATCCACATGCAGCCCATCCACCGGCAGACTGCAGGCCAAACCTAGGTTATCTTCAAGGCCTCCAAAGTAACTGGTCAGCAGCTTTTTCAATGGCGCATGCTGCAAACGGTTAAACACGCTTTCATAAGCCGCTTTCCAATCCGCGGGCAAGTCCATCACCAGCGCAGGCTCATCTATCTGCACCCACTCCACACCCTGGGCAGCAAGACGATTGAATATCTCAACATACACCGGTAGCAATGCTTCCAGCAGCTCAAGCTTATCGAAATCCTCTCCCTTGGTCTTGCCCAACCACAGATAGCTCAGCGGCCCGAGTACCACCGGCTTGATTTTATGACCCAGCGCCAACGCTTCATCCACCTCGTCAAACAACTGTGTCCACTGCAGGCTGAACGTCTGGTCACGGCTGAACTCCGGCACCAGATAGTGGTAATTGGTATCAAACCATTTGGTCATTTCACAGGCAAAGGTCTGCTTGCCGGACCGGCTCACGCCCCGCGCCATGCGGAACAAAGTATCAAGATCAGGACAGCCCTCCTGGTTGAACCGGTCCGGGATGGCGCCTACCATCAGGCTATGGGTCAGTACCTGGTCGTACCAAGCAAAATCGCCTACCGGCAGGAGATCGATCCCGGCCTCACGCTGCAATTGCCAATGCGTGGCGCGTAATTCACGTCCTGCCTGCAACAAGGCATCCTGCTCAATGCTCCCGGCCCAGAAAGCTTCTAACGCTTTTTTCAATTCGCGGTCCCGGCCAATGCGCGGGAATCCCAGATTGTGTGCAAGTGCCATAACGTGCTCCATCGTGTTCTGTTTTGTGACCACCATGGTCTGCCTGGTCAAGCACTGAATCAAACTCATCCTATTAATGCTAAACTTCGATTTCATTCATGTTAGAGAATCACCTCCATGCTTGAGCTACGCCACCTGCGCACACTGGCTACCCTGCGCGAAGCCGAAAGCCTGGTCGAAGCCGCAGAACGCTTGCATTTGACCCAATCGGCACTGTCGCATCAGATCAAGGATCTGGAGGAACGCCTTGGCTTGCCTTTGTTCGCCCGCAAGAGCAAACCAGTGCGCTTTACCAGTGCCGGCTTGCGGCTACTGCGTCTAGCGGACAACATACTGCCGCAACTGCGCCAGGCAGAACGTGATCTGCAGCGCCTTGCCGGCGGTCAGGCGGGTCGACTGCACATGGCGATCGAATGCCATAGCTGTTTTCAGTGGCTGATGCCCACCATTGACCAGTTTCGCAACGCCTGGCCAGAAGTGGAGGTGGATTTTGCCTCGGGCTTTTTCTTCGCTCCCCTGCCGGCACTGGCCCGGGGCGAACTGGATCTGGTGGTCACCTCCGACCCGCAGGAGATACCGGGTATCAGCTACGTCCCCCTGTTTACCTACGAGGCCATGCTCGCAATCAGTAACCAGCACCCGTTGATCAACCGCCATCATGTCGAACCCACGGACCTGTGCGACGAGACACTGATTTGCTACCCGGTAGACCGCGACCGCCTGGACATCTTTACCCAGTTTCTCGACCCCGCCGGCGTTGAACCCGCCTCGATCCGCAACGCCGAACTGACGGTGATGATGATGCAACTGGTCGCCTCGGGGCGCGGCGTGTGCTGCCTGCCAAACTGGGCGATGGCTGAATACCTGCAGCGGGGGTATGTCAGCGCCAGACCGCTTGGCACTGAAGGCTTATTCGGCACGCTGTACGCAGCAGTGCGTGAGGACATGCTGGAAATGTCATACCTGCAGGACTTCCTCCTCACCGCGAAAGATATCTCTTTCGCAACGCTCGAAGGAGTCAGTGCCAAAATAGGCAAAAGACCATGAACGACATATTCACTGCTTATGTCTAATCATGAATCGATATTTACAAGTATCCTGAATCAAGTCCGGCACATGATCGGACCTATAGGGTCAGCCGAGGATGGCAGCCCAATTAACAATAATAACGACTCAGGAGAGACCCATGCGTTCTGGTGCCCACACCTTCAATACCCCTGCATCACTATTATCACGCCCCGTTCTTACCACGCTCGCCCTTGCCATTGCCGGAACGCTCACGCTATCCGGTTGCCTGGGTGGCGGCGGAGGTAGCAGCAGTACTATTACCGAACCTGCCAGTGCCCGGGTAGCCCTCGCCAACGGCGTAGTCCAGGGTATAGTTGAAGAAGACACACTGGTCTGGCATGGTCTGCCCTACGCCAAACCCCCAGTGGGCAACTTGCGCTGGCGCGCGCCACAGCCAGCCGAAAACTGGACCGGCACACGGGATGCAACGCAGCGTCATTCCGAGTGTGTGCAAGCTGAAACCACCACTCGCTGGCAGCGCACCGCTACCATGGTTGGCAGCGAAGATTGCCTGATCGCCGATATCTATCGGCCGAATCGCTCCGGTTACGAGGCCGAAAAATTGCCGGTTTACGTCTGGATCCACGGTGGTTCGAATAATTTTGGCACCGCTAAGCAATACGATGGCCGAGCATTGGTCGAGAACTCCGATGTGGTGATGGTGGTACTGCAATACCGTCTCGGGCCGCTGGGCTGGTTCTTCCATCCTGAAGTGCAAACCGGCGGCGCCGACCCCCTATCCGACTCGGGCAACTTCGGTACTATGGATACAGTCCAGGCCCTAAAGTGGATCAAATCAAATATCGCCGATTTTGGTGGCGATCCTGACAACGTCACCATCACCGGTGAATCGGCCGGCGCGCATAACGTGCTCAACCTGATGGTCTCGCCCGAGGCGGGCAACGATCTGTTTCATCAGGCTGTGTCGCAAAGCGGCGCCATGACCACGCGCAGCACCAACAGCGCACGTACTTCAGCCAACAGCCATATCGAGTGGCTGATTCGGCTAATTGAAGACCGCAAGACACCTGCCACTCCGATCAGCCCCGCCCAGGCTACTCAAATGCGCCAGAACATGGAGGCCGCGGGCACCCTGAACGCCTACCTGCGTGCTGCACCCGGCCGCGACCTGTACCAGGCGGTATTCAATTACAGCCAGTTGAGCTCCTACGGCGGTATAGAAGATGGCAACGTTATCCCGGCTGGAGGCTGGTTGCCCGCATTCAACTCAGGCAACTTCAACAACGTACCGATCATTCTCGGGGCCAACGAGTACGAGCAGAAATCTTTCATGCCCCTCTATGGCAGTGTGCTGAAAGGAGCGCTGCCCTCTGTACCCTCGCCACCGAACAAAACCTGGCTGGATCTGCTAGACGTTGCCTTTGAGGGCACACAGACAATCGATGACGTTTTGCCTACCCAGAAAGACAAGGACACCTACGAGGTCACAGGCTACAATGGTGGCCGTGCCTGGCGCGCTAAATACGTGGATGAACTGGCCCGGATCATCACTCAGGTCCAGCCCAATACATACGCCTATGATTTTCGTTGGGGCACCCAGTCAGGGCCTGCGCCATTCAACTTTATTTATGGCGCGGGTCATGCCTCGGAAATTTCGTTTTTCCACGGTGCTGGTGAAGGTTTGTTCAACCTGCCTTTCACAGCGCAGAACGAACCAGGCAGAAAGGACCTGCAGAACGCCATGATGGATTACCTCGCAGACTTCGCCCGCGGCGGCAATCCCAATGGGAATTTCAGTAAAGACGAGCTGGCCTGGCAGCCCTGGTCAAATACCGCTGGTGCCGACAAGGTCATCGTGTTCGATGCGAATGACGCAGCAACTGATATCAGCATGTCCAATGAAGGTCTGACGCTGTCGGGAGTCAATAGCGCCTGGACCGCAGCCATGACCAACATCGGACTGAGCCCTCTCGAGCAAGGGACGCTGCGTGCCTTCTTCGGTCAGTCTGCCAGCTACTCCAATCCCTGATCTGCACCGCCTAGAGCGGTAGCAACATTGAAAAACGGGGCCTTCGGGCCCCGTTTTTGTGTGATCCATTTGCAATAAATGTCTCTTTTTCTAATCGAGCGAGTTTCAATCCCATTGCTGAGGCATGCATCCATTGCGTCAAGGCATTGTTATGAGCTTTAAGCCATAGAACTCTGTAAAAAACAGCAATAATGCTACCTGTAGACAACCCATGAGTGCGTCCTTTGCTTTCAAGTTGACCAGCTCACC
>NZ_JBLIAB010000003.1:0-428743 GCF_047631575.1 Halopseudomonas sp.
AAACGATGCATCGCCGATGGTAGTGTGAGGTTTCCTCATGTGAGAGTAGGTCATCGTCAAGCGCTATACCAAAACCCCGATCTGGAAACAGGTCGGGGTTTTACTTTGTGCAGTCAAAACACATTCCCGCGAACGTTGCGCCGACCACAAGGCTCAATACATACACCAATGTACTGATACATAAAAAATCCCCGGGCGCGTAAAGCGACCGAGGATTATTCGCTGCTGGAATGGGGTCAGTTTTTGGCGTTTTTCCATTCCTCTTCCTGCAACAAACGCCACATGATCTTGCCAGTAGGAGACTTTGGAATACTCTCGGTAAATTCGATTACTACAGGGCATTTATAGGCGGCCATATTGGTTTGGCACCATGCAATAATTTCATCTGAGGTGGTCTTTTCATGGCCTGCCGCAAGCACAACAAAAGCTTTAACTGTCTCTCCACGTCTTGGATGAGGGGTTGATACTACGCACACCTCTCGAACAGCTGAATTAGCGTACATCAGCGATTCGACCTCGGCTGGCCAGACCTTGTAGCCAGCTGCGTTGATCATGCGTTTAACGCGATCAACTAAGAAGAAATAACCCTCTTCGTCGTAGTAACCCAAATCCCCAGAGCGGAAGAAGCGGTATCCGTCCAGTTCAATGAATGCCTCTTCGGTCGCTTCGGGTCGGTTCCAATAACCCTGAAATATCTGCTCTCCGCGCATGATGATTTCGCCAGTGATGCCTGGTCCGACTTCCTCCAGGGTATCGACATTAATCACACGGGAATCTACACCAATAATTGGAATGCCAAGGCATTGTGCCTTGCTTGCCTGGGGTGGATTGACATGGGTTGGAGCCATGGTTTCAGACAAGCCATATCCTTCCATATAGACCAGGCCTGTCTTGGCTGCCAGCTTGGCAGCAACGGCGGCAGGCATGGCTGCCCCGCCACCACCAATGTTATCCAGGGAGCTAATGTCATACTGGTCGATATCAGGATCTGACAGCATATCCACAACCATGGTTGAAATATTGCGCCACGTATTGACCTTACAGCGTTGAATCAACTGTGCCGCGACTTTTCTATCCCAGCGCGTCATGACCACCAGAGTTCCACCAACATAGAGCGTGCTGTTCATGCACGACTGCATCCCGGTGACATGAAACATAGGAACTGACACCAAGTGAATGAGGTCATGTTGAGCGTTTGTCCATACGGCGCCATACACAGCCGTCGCCATCACACTGTGATGAGTGTGTGCACAGCCCTTGGGGTTGCCCGTGGTACCTGAACTATAGGGAATAACACAGAGGTCATCGGGCCCGGCAGTCAGGTCGCCAGGTTTCAGTCCAGCACTCAGCGCGTCATGCCAGGATGTTACGCCGGCTATTTTCTGGTCGGTACGATGTTCGCGGGCGGCATCGGGTAAATCGAGGTCGGTCGGTTCTAATATGTAATCAGAGTAGGCTGTTACGACCACTTCGCGTAGATGCCCGACGCCAATGTGTGGTGCAATATTGACCAACAATTCTTGGGCGCAGAGTGCTACAGGAGCCTCGGTGTCTTCAATCAAATATTCAAGTTCAGCCGATCGATTCATTGGATTTACCGGTACAACCACGGCATTGGCTCGCAGGATAGCGAAGAATCCAATGATGTATTGGGGGCTGTTCTGCATATACAGCAGGACTCGATCGCCTTTTTTAACTCCGGCTTGTTGCAGGTGGCCGGCCAGCGCTTCGGCTTCCTGTATGAAGCGTGCGTAGCTGATGTCGGTTCCATAATAATGAATGGCAGGATGCTGTCCAAAACGAAGGGCAGATACGGTGAGATTGTGGAAAATACTGGTGGCGGGTAGATCAAGCTGTCTTGGTACCTGATCTGGCCATACTTGAAAATGACGATCGAACATACATGCGATACCTTTGATTATTATTTTTTTCCGGTCAGTGGCAGCAAAAAATTACCGACATCGCGGGTGATGAATAAGACTGTTAGCTTAGCCCTCAGTGTCTGCACTGCAAACAGACAGTTGTCGTGGTGTTGGCGGGTTATAAGTTGGCGATAAGTTGCGTTTGATATCAGGTACCGCCAGAGCCAGCTTAGGCCATGATGCGTTATAATGGGACATTGAATCATGGCTTTTGCGTGACGTTCTGCGAGCTCCCGTTGGCGTCCAACAGCATACAGGCCGCAGAGAGGTAAGAGTGATGAACTCAGATCGTGTAATCATTTTTGACACCACCTTGCGTGACGGCGAGCAAAGTCCTGGCGCCTCGATGACCAAGGACGAAAAATTGCGTATCGCTCGGGCGCTGGAAAAGCTCAAGGTGGACGTGATAGAAGCCGGCTTCGCTATAGCCAGCCCGGGTGACTTCGCTGCGGTCAAATTGATTGCCGATACGATTCGCGACAGTACTGTGTGTAGTTTATCGCGGGCAATGGATGCTGATATCGATCGAGCCGCAGAAGCGCTGAGTGGGGCCAGTAGCGGGCGCATTCACACGTTTATCGCCACCAGCCCGATTCATATGCAACACAAGCTCCGTTTGCAACCAGAGCAGGTTGTGGAGCAGGCTGTTCGCGCGGTCAAGCGAGCCCGTAATCTCTGTTCTGACGTGGAGTTCTCGTGCGAAGACGCCGGGAGATCAGAGCTGGATTTTCTGTGCCGTATTATTGAAGCAGCTATAAACGCCGGTGCGCGCACCATCAACATTCCCGACACCGTTGGATACTCTATACCACACCAGTTTGCGGAAACAGTTCGGCAGATCATCGAAAGGGTGCCGAATGCTGACAAAGCGATATTTTCTGTGCACTGTCACAACGACCTGGGGTTGGCAGTTGCTAACTCGCTGGCTGCTGTGAGCGCTGGCGCCAGGCAGGTCGAGTGCACGATTAATGGCCTGGGTGAGCGGGCTGGTAATGCTGCTCTTGAAGAAGTAGTGATGGCTATCAAGACGCGCGCGGACGTACTCGGCGTACATACTAATATCGTTACAGAGAATATCCTCAGTGCATCGCGGCTAGTATCCGGCATTACCGGTTTTGCCGTTCAGCCTAACAAGGCGATTGTGGGTGCTAACGCCTTTGCACACGAATCGGGCATTCACCAGGATGGTGTGCTCAAGCACCGAGAGACATATGAGATTATGAGTGCGCAATCGGTTGGCTGGCATACCAACAGGTTGTCATTGGGCAAGCTATCCGGGCGCAACGCATTTCGCTCGCGATTGGGGGAGCTTGGAATGGAACTCAACAGCGAGGCTGAGCTGAATCTTGCTTTTGCCCGTTTCAAGGAATTGGCTGACAAAAAACAGGATATTTTCGATGAAGATCTCCAGGCCCTTGTATCCGAGACGCTGACGGAAGTTGTCGAACACACCAAGCTTGTATATCTGGATGTAGCGTCGCGCATGGGTGAGATTCCTCAGGCTCGGGTTGTATTGAGCATTGATGGGCAGGAAAGCGAAGCCGTCGCACCCGGCTCCGGCCCAGTTGATGCCACGTTCAAGGCAATAGAGCAGATCGTTCATTCGGATTCGATTTTGCAACTCTATTCGGTTAACGCGATAACCCAGGGAACAGACTCCCAGGGTGAGGTGACAGTCAGGCTGGAAAAAGGCGGACGAATCGTTAATGGCAATGGCGCCGATACCGATATTGTTGTGGCCTCTGCGAAAGCTTACATCAATGCCTTGAACTTGATGCGTGAAGGCGCCTACCGCGCTCACCCGCAAGCAGCAGACGTATAATGCGAGAGTCCCAACGACTGGCTTATCTGCAAGCTATTGGTGTTACTGGCTGGATGCCGCGCTCGCCCTTGGTGCACGCTGCTAGTCGCCTAATGCCAGAAGCGGAGGTCGTCGCACCTTTCAAAGATAGGCTGGCAGCGTCACGGGATCGGCCACCGGTGGTGGCTCCAGATGAGGTCCGGACATCTGCGAATGAATCTCTACCGGTTGCATCGAACCCTGCGCAAACGATCTCGCCATCGGCGATATTAGTAGAGCACCGACGGGCACAATTGGCAGCGGTGCCGGTCAAGATGACAGATTCGGTCGGAATTCCAGATGTTCAAATGGATAGATCCATTATCAATCCATTGACCTCGGATGGGCATGAGAGCCAATCGGTAGCGCCTTTTTACCTCCAGCTCTGGATGGCGGGACCCTGTGCGCTATTGGTAGAAATTACCGATCCTGGACTGGAAAAAGGTACGTCCGAGCACAATCTTCTGTGTGACATCCTACGGGCAGCTGGCTTGCCTCCTAATCCGCGCTTACTAGCGGATTTCCGTTGGCCGCTGAGTCGCAATCCGCAGGTCGCACGAAGTGCAGAAGCGGCAAGCGAGGCGATGCAGGCATTCATGCAGGCCCGGCTTGAGCAGCAGTCGATCAATTCTATTGCGTGTTTCGGCCCCATGGCGGGACTTTTGGCGGCCAGCGATCCGGAATCTGCCGCCGCTCTTGTGGGCAGTGAACAAGCGATTGAGCAACTGGGGGTAGGGTGGTTTGCACCCGGTATTGAGGTGATGTTGCGAGAGCCAGAGTTAAAGGCCAGTCTGTGGCGCTTACTGAAACGTGTCATGCCTCGATGGACGGATGTTAAATGACTGAAATGCGTTTTCAGCCGATGCTGCCAAAGGATGTAGATGCGGTAATGATTGTTGAACTTGCTGCATTCAGTCATCCCTGGACCCGTGGGATTTTTCTCGATTGCATCAAGCCAGGGTACGAGAGCTGGATGTTGTTTCGTGAGGACCAGCAGGTCGGCCATGCGGTCCTCTCTGTAGCGGGTGATGAATCTCATTTATTGAATATATCCGTTCGACCCCAGGATCAGAATACGGGGCTTGGTGCGGCGCTGCTCGAGTTCATTATTGATCGGGCGCGGCAACGGGGCGCAGAGGTGACCTTTCTAGAAGTCAGGGCATCGAATTTGACTGCGGCCCGTCTTTACGAGCGATTTGGTTTCAATGAGATCGGGCGGAGGCCCAATTATTACCCTGCTGTCACTGGTAAAGAGGACGCGCTAGTGATGGCGTACTCACTAGTCGATTGATCGGCACGAATACAATACAAGGTAGCTAGGATGACCGATTTGAAGCAGCTGTTCGTCAACAACCGCGAATGGGCAGCATCTATCAAGCAGGAGGACCCGGAGTTTTTTACCAAGCTTGCTCGGCAGCAGGCTCCTGAGTACTTGTGGATTGGTTGTGCTGACTCTCGGGTGCCAGCCAACGAGATAGTGGGTCTGCTTCCCGGCGAGCTCTTCGTGCATCGTAATATTGCCAATGTTGTGTTGCATACGGATCTCAACTGTTTATCCGTCATGCAGTTCGCAGTAGACGTACTCAAGGTAAAACATATTATTGTTACCGGCCACTATGGCTGTGGCGGCGTCCGCGCAGCCATGCGTAACAAGCAGCTCGGCCTGAGTGACGGCTGGTTGCGTTCAATACGCGACCTCTACTACGAGCAGCGCAATACACTGAAGTTGATTGCTAGCGAAGAGACCCAGCTCGACCGTATGTGTGAACTGAATGTGATACGACAGGTTGCTAACGTGAGTCATACCAGTATTGTCCAGAATGCTTGGCATCGCGATCAGCCGCTGACCGTTCACGGCTTCATCTACGGGATCAAAGACGGGCATCTAAAGGACTTGGACGTAACAGTTCAGGGTCCTGAGCAGATTCCAGAGCAGTATCGGCTTAGCCCCCCGTGAGGTCCAACGCACGATATTGGGCGATGGCCGGTTTGGTAGTGTGTGCACTGGCCTGGGCGGGCAATGCTTTGATAGCACGGGCAAGCGCCGGGTTGTTACCGCCGGTAGGGCTGTCGTTCTGGCGCTGGACCACCGCGTTGCTGATACTGCTGCCGTTCACCGCCAGAGGTGTCTGGCGTCATCGTCAGGTACTGCTGGAACGTCGCTGGCAGGTGATCGCTTTGTCGGCCTTGAGTATTTCTTCTTACAACACACTGCTGTATCTCGCAGCACAAAGCACAACAGCCATTAATATCACGCTGGTCAACACGGGGTTGCCGGTCGCGGCTTTCATCTGGACGCTAATCCTCCTCCGCGAGTTGCCGACTCGGGCTACTGTGCTCGGGGCACTGCTGTCCTTCTGCGGATTGCTGGTCATTCTTACCCGTGGACAGCCCCAGCGGGTGATCGAATTCCAGTTTAACCCCGGGGATCTGATCATGGTCGTCGCGGTGCTTGTCTGGGGCTTGTACTCGGTACTGCTACGCCGCTGGATGTTGCCCGTGCCAGGCCTTATACAACTCGCCGCTTTGCTGCTGTGTGGTGTCCCGCTGCTGCTCCCCTTTTACCTATGGGAGTTCAGCCAGGTAGGGCCGATGCCACTGAGTTTGTATACCGCAGGTGCCGTCGGTTATACGGCTATCTTTGCTTCGTTGGTCGCTTATCTAGCCTGGAATAATGGCGTCAAAGTGCTTGGCCCGGGCACTGCGTCGCTGTTTAGTTATCTGATGCCTGTATTTACGGCGTTGCTTGGCGTACTTCTGCTGGGTGAGGTGTTACGTTGGTATCATGTTCTGGGCGGTACGCTAACGTTTCTGGGCTTGCTGTTGGCCACCTGGGAGGGTCGCAAGAGATGAAGCGATTGTGTGTTATTCCAGGCGATGGGATTGGACACGAGGTGGTCCCGTCTGCAGTCAGAGTGCTGGAAAGACTGATGCCTAGCTTGCAGGTGACAGAGGCAGAGGCGGGGTGGGAGTGTTTTCAGCGCCATGGGTGCTCTGTACCGGATACCACTTTGAAGCTGATGCGCGAATACGGCGCAGGGCTTTTCGGCGCCGTATCGTCCCCCGCGCACCGAGTAGAAGGCTATCGCAGTGCCATTCTCACCCTGCGCCAGGACCTCAAGTTGTCTGTGAGCCTGCGTCCGGTCCGCAGTTGGCCTGGTTTATCGACGCGGATGGACGTGAACCTGCTGATTCTGCGCGAAAACAGTGAAGGGCTCTATGTCGGCCATGAGCATATGGCATCAGCGGATATGGCCATTGCGGAGCGGCACATTAGCCGTCAGGCGAGTGAGCATGTTGCTCAGCGCGCAGCTGAGGTGGCAAGGCTGCGCGATAGCCAGCGAATCACATTAGTCCATAAGGCCAACGTGTTACCCCTGACCTGTGGTTTATTTAGAGACAGCTGTCGGAATGTACTCGCCGCTGAGGGTCTGGCCGGACTGGTCGATGAGCGCCTGGTGGATGTGGCGGCGCTGCAACTGATCGAGCGTCCCCAGGACTTCGACTTGCTGGTTACGACCAATCTGTTTGGCGACATATTATCTGACCTGGCCTGTTACTGGTCAGGGGGGCTGGGGTTGGCACCGTCACTCAACTGGGGCCGGGGTATCTCCATCGCAGAGCCGGTTCATGGCAGCGCGCCTGACATCGCCGGGAGCGGCAAGGCCAATCCACTCGCTGCGATACTCAGTGCAGCGTTGTTATTGCGCTACCACTGGCATGCCGGATTGCTAGCCGATCAGCTTGAACGGGCAGTTGAATTGCTGCTGACAGAGTTGTCGGTCGCGGAGCTGGGTGACCAGACAACTGACATCATCGAGCGTGAGTTACTCAAGCGTCTTTAGTTCTAAAACACCCAAAAAAAAGGCCTAGCCGAAGCTAAGCCCTTGAAAAGGTTGGTGGCTACACCTGGACTTGAACCAGGGACCCCAGCATTATGAATGCTGTGCTCTAACCAACTGAGCTATGTAGCCTCCGAGGCTGCGCATTATTCAGTTGCGCAGGCCTAAAGTCAAGCGCTCAGCGTGATTTATTTGTCTTTCTTATCAACCGGTTAACTTTCGATCATCGAACAGCGTCGAGTGTCTAGTCGATGCCCAGATGCAGCGCGGTTAGCACCTCTGCGTTCTCGGCTGTTGCGTTAATGCCTACATCAAGGAGCTGCACGCGTGATGGTGCTAGTCCGGCGCTTTCCACCAGATACGCTTTGATGCTCGCATTGCGTTTCTGGGCCAGCCGCCGGAGCAGTGCATCGCTGCCTTGCCAGGTTTCCAGTACGGCCAGACGCATCCGCTCGGTACGGGCCTGCGGTTCCAGCCGCGTCCATTCTTCCGGGATGGTTTGGCCCAGCCTAGTCAAGTATATGGCTTCCAGCAGTTCAGTCTTTTCCTGTTCAGGTACGGTTGTTTCTGACTGTTGATCTGAACGAGGCCCTTGCCGCTGTTCTAGTGCGGCTTGCCATCGTCGAACATATTCGCGCTCCAGACGCTGCTGTGCCACCAGAGGGCCGTCCGTTATGGGCGAGCTCATCCCCTCGATTTCTAGGCGCAGTGCGGGCCGATCAAGTAGTGCTGATCCCAGACTATCGAGCCGTTGCTGTGCCTGGTTATCGAGTTTGGCGCTGCCTGCGGCAAAGCGTACGTGACTGATGTCATCATCATTGTCGCCGCCAACTAGGTTAGCAATGAAACGAAAGGGTGCGGTGGCTGCACGGGAGAGCAGGTTGCCGAAGCTGCTCCAGATCACCGGCATGATGTTGAATTCCGGGTTGTTCAAATTACCCTGCACCGGCAGTGTTATATTGATATTGCCCTGTGCATCTTTGAGTAGCGCGACTGCCAGGCGGATTGGTAGATCCACTGCGGTTGCGCTTTCTACGCGCTCGCCCAGTTGCAAATCGCTGAGCAGTACTTCATTGCTGGCATTGAGTTCGCCAGCTTCGATGCGGTAGTGCAGATCCAGATTGAGGCGTCCCTTGCGGATTCGGTAACCGGCAAACTTACGAGCGTAGGGGCTTAGGGTGGTCAGCTCTATATCCTTGAAGCTGGCTGTTACATCCAGGCTGTTGAGAGGGTCGAACGGGGTGAGGCTGCCATCGACCGTTACGGGGGCGTAGCGGTCGACCTGACCACTCAGGCTAAGCTCTGCGGGTATCTTGTTCTGGTTATCCAGGGTGCCGAGCCGCCCCGTCAGCTCCTCGATACTCAGGACCACGTTTGGCTGCAAGCTGAAGTCCGCAAAATTGACGGCGCCCTTGTCTATGTTCACACCGCCAATGCGCAGGCCCATGGGCATGCCCGGGTCTTGGGTCTTCTCCGGGCGGTCGACAAGTAAATTAGCTAAATTGGTGGAGAGGTCCTGATTGATGATGATGCGAGCATAGGGCTGCACCAGGCTGGCCTGATCTATCGACAGGCTGTTATTACCGTAGGCAATTTTATCCAGCTGCAAATGATCCCATTTCAACAGGTCGCGGTTCTCGATGGCATCGAGTATGTGCAGATCAGCGATTGTCGCGTCCGCGGTGACGCTAAGAGAGGGGGGGTCAACTGCCGCAAACGCCACGTTGGCCGTACCTGCGAGGTAGCCCTCACGCAGCTCTATGCGCATCAGAGGGTTCAGGTATGCCTGGGCAAGCCGCAAATCGATATTCTCCACTTCGACTTTCAGGTCGACGGATGCAGGGTTCAATTGTGCCTGGCCGCGAGCTGTCACATGGCCCTCGCCGGTGACAGTGGTATTCATATCCAGCGCAAAGGGCTCGACGCTAACGCTGTCAAAGCCAGTCACGTCCAGGTTGAGCGAACTCAGCTCCAGGCTGACGGGTGTCTCCGGCTGCTGATCGGACAGATACAGGTGGTAGTCGCGTAATTGCACTTCGGGAAGCTTGATATGCCAAGCAGATTTATCCTTTGGTTGGGTATTTTCATCCGGGCTCGACTGATCCTGTTTCGGCATAACTGCTTGCCAGTTCAATGTCCCGCCTTCCGTTCGACTGATCCAGGCTTCCAGCTCACGGCTACGAATGCTACCTACCCGTGCCGAGCGCTCGGACAGATTGAATGAGGTGTTGTTCAGCTGTAGAAACGGCAGCTTGACCAGGGCGTCACCAGTGGCCGTAGCGAGATCCACGGCACACAGCGTGGCGCTGGCGTTATCAAGCGTGACTTCCATCTTGTCTGAAAGGGCTATTTGGTAGTCCGCGTTGGCGGTGAGGTTGCCTGAGCGAAGTCTCAGGTCCATCAGGTCGTGCAAATAAGGCCAAAAGGGTGATAAAGGAACCGCATCCATTTCAATCGTGCCGGCAGAGGTCAAAGGAACAAGGCCAAGGCTTGCCTGCAGGTGCAGTTCAGAGTCCGAGGGTCCGGCAACCAGGAGGCTCATCTGTGCGTGCTCCTGGGCCACGGTACTGAATTGCAGCACTTCCAGATTGATGGCATCGAAGTTCGCCTGCACTGGGGTGGCGGGTCGTCTATCCTGAAAATCCAGCTGGCTTTTAAGGAGTGCGAGGCGCTCGATTCGCACCGCAAACAATCTTGCATCGGGATTGTCGCTGTCGCTCGGTGGCTTGTTTTCGGGTGCAATGAGTACTTGGGTCAGGTTCAGGGTGCCAGCTTCCTGCAGAACGAGGTTCAGATTTGCTTCTTGAACAGTCAGGCTTTCAAGCTGTAGTGCGTCCCGCCACAGGCTGTTTATCTGCAAATTGGCACTCAGGTGTTCAAAGCTCAGCAGCGGATCATCGGTTTCACCGATGTGCAGACGCCCCAGACTTAGTTCAAGACTGAAGGGATTGAATTCCAGGCTATCGAGTCGGGATGGCACTGATACACGCTGCTCAAGCTGGCTATTGATCAGATGCAGCGCGATGCCGGGAAGAAGCAGAAAACCCAGTAAACAGTAAATGAAGAACGCTGCCAAAGTACCGACGGCGAGGTGTTTAATACTTTTTGACATAACACGGAGATTTCTTAAGGATGTTCTACCAGTATGGCACGGGCTTACAAGGGTGCCAGTGGGAGGCTGTTGTTTGTGCATTTCCTCATATCAAAAAAATCCCCCGGCTGCTTCAGCAGGCGGGGGACGGAGAATACGTGAGAGCGATTTAAACGTTGAAGCGAAAATGCATCACGTCACCGTCTTTGACGATGTATTCCTTGCCTTCCAGGCGCCACTTGCCTGCTTCCTTGGCACCGGCTTCGCCGTTGTACTTGATGAAGTCTTCGTAGGCGATGACCTCGGCGCGGATAAAGCCTTTTTCGAAATCGGTATGGATCGCAGCGGCGGATTGGGGTGCGGTGGCGCCAACCTTGATAGTCCAGGCGCGCACTTCCTTAACACCAGCAGTGAAATAGGTTTGCAGATCGAGCAGCTGATAGCCGGCACGGATCACCCGGTTCAGGCCAGGCTCCTCGAGTCCAAGTGACTCCAGAAACATGTCCTTTTCTTCGCCATCATCAAGCTCGGCAATTTCGGCTTCGATCTTGTTGCACACCGGCACTACGATTGCGCCTTCTGCGGCGGCAATGAGGTTGACCACATCCAGGTGTGGATTGTTCTCGAAGCCGTCTTCGGCCACGTTGGCGATGTACATCACGGGTTTACTGGTCAGCAGGTGGAAGCTCTTGATCAGTTGCTTGTCTTCCGCGCCCAGATCCTTGATCAGTGAGCGGGCAGGCTTGCCCTCGCTGAAGTGCGGTATAAGCTTTTCCAGCAGCGCTTTCTGGGCGACGGCATCTTTGTCACCACCCTTGGCATTACGGGTAACTTTGTAGAGCTGCTTTTCGCAGCTGTCCAGATCAGCGAAGATCAGCTCGAGATCAATAATCTCGATATCGCGTTTGGGATCCACACTGTTGGATACGTGGATGACGTTTTCGTCTTCGAAGCAGCGTACTACATGGGCGATGGCATCGGTCTCGCGGATGTTGGCGAGAAACTTGTTGCCCAGGCCCTCGCCTTTCGAGGCGCCCGCTACCAGGCCGGCGATGTCAACGAACTCCATTGTGGTAGGCAGCGTCTTTTGTGGCTTGACGATAGCTTCCAGGGCGTCCAGGCGAGGGTCGGGCATCGGTACGATACCGCTGTTTGGCTCGATAGTGCAGAAAGGAAAGTTTTCCGCTGCAATGCCGGACTTGGTCAGCGCATTAAACAGCGTTGATTTGCCGACGTTGGGCAGACCGACAATACCGCAATTGAATCCCATACTGGTGTCCTCTGCCGCGAGGCGGCGAATAAGTGAATCAAGCTTTGAAGCTATGCAGGCGCTGCATGACTTTAGTCCAGTCGCCGTCAATAATGCCCGGAAGTTCGCGGATAGCTTCATCAACGCAGGCTTCCAAAGCCTCCTGTTCGGCCCGGGGCGCACGGCCCAGGACAAAGCCAGTCACCTGCGCGCTATGGCCGGGATGACCGATACCCAGGCGCAGACGGTAAAACGTATTCAGATTGCCCATGCGGGCAAGTATGTCTTTCAAGCCATTATGTCCGCCGGTGCCGCCACCCTGTTTGCACTTGACCACGCCTGGAGGCAGGTCGAGTTCGTCGTGGGCAACAAGTATCTCTTGCGGGTCAATACGATAGAAGCCGGCCAGTGCGGCAACAGCCTGACCACTTCGGTTCATAAATGTGGTGGGGATCAGTAGACGGACGTCCTGGCCATTGATGGACAGGCGGCCGGTGAGGCCGTAGAACTTACTCTCTTGGCGCAATTGCACGTTGTGCTTATCGGCCAGACGGGCAACAAAAAAGGCGCCGGCGTTGTGACGGGTCAGTTCATATTCAGGTCCTGGATTTCCCAGGCCGACGATCAACTTGATTCCCTGCATCACAACGGGGCGCCCCTTTGGGTCTCAGCGGTCAATTACTACGCTGATTCCTCGCCATCATCCTTCGACTCGCCTTCATCGCTAGCTTCTTCATCGACAGCTACGCGTGGGGCGTGAACGTTGGCAACGGGCAGATCGTGAACTGCGCCTTGGGCCAGAGCGGTGAGGCTCACACCTTTGGGCAGCTTCAGGTCTGTCAGGTGAACGATGCCGTTGAGCTCGACTGCACCCATATCCACTTCGATAAACTCGGGCAGATCTTTGGGCAAGCAATGAACTTCGACTTCCGTCATGGTGTGGGAGACAATGCCGCCACCCTGTTTCACGCCGGGAGAAGTCTTCTCGTTGATGAAGTGCAGTGGTACCAGAACAGTTACTTCGTGGCCTGCTATGACGCGCAGCAGGTCAGCATGCATTACGTGACCCTTTGCCGGGTGACGCTGCAGAGCCTTGAGCAGTACGTTCTGGTTCTTGCCGTCTACATCAACTTTGATGATGTGCGAGAAAAAAGCTTCGTTTTCCAAGGCCTTTTTCAGTTCGCGGGCTTCCAGAGAAATGCTCTGGGGGGCCTTGGAACCACCATAAATGATTGCCGGTACCATATCGGCGTTACGACGCAGGCGGCGGCTCGCACCTTTCCCCAAATCGTCACGCGCTATCGCTCTTAAAGTGAAGTCGACCATAGTTAGTCTCCTTGCTGAACATCCGGGCACTTGCGACCAGCGCGTCGGATGATTGATATAAACCCGAGCTGTTAATCAGCCGGGATGCTTACCCAGTGCCCTGTTCCTAGCGGAACATGGCGCTAATGGATTCTTCGTTACTGATCCGGCGCATTGCTTCGGCAATGATTGGCGCCATGTCCAACTGACGGATACGATCGCAAGCAGCAGCAGGACCCGACAGCGGAATAGTGTTGGTTACCACCAGCTCGTCGAGCTTGGAATTGCAAATATTTTCTATTGCCTTGCCTGACAGCACCGGGTGCGTGGCGTAAGCAAACACTTTGGCGGCGCCGTGGTCTTTCAGCGCACTGGCGGCGTGGCACAGTGTGCCAGCAGTATCGACCATGTCATCAATGAGGATGCAATTGCGACCCTCGACGTCACCGATAATGTGCATGACTTCAGACTGGTTGGCCTTGGGCCGACGCTTGTCGATAATCGCCAGGTCAACGCTTAGCTGCTTGGCCACTGCACGGGCTCGGACCACGCCACCGATGTCAGGTGATACGATCATCAGGTTGTCATGCCGTTGGCTGATCAGGTCATCGACCAGAACCGGCGAGCCATAAATGTTATCCACGGGAATGTCGAAAAAGCCCTGGATTTGGTCAGCGTGCAAGTCGACTGTTAGTACCCGGTCAACCCCGACGGTCCCCAGCATGTCGGCAACAACCTTCGCGCTGATGGCCACACGGGCCGAACGAGGACGGCGATCCTGGCGTGCGTAGCCGAAATAGGGCATGACCGCGGTAATGCGTGAAGCTGATGACCGGCGCAGCGCATCGGCCATGATCACCAGCTCCATGAGGTTGTCATTGGTCGGCGCGCAAGTAGGCTGGATGATGAATACATCCTTGCCGCGTACATTCTCGTTCAGTTCGACGGTGACTTCGCCATCACTGAAGCGGCCTACTGAGGCGTCGCCCAGGGGAATGTGCAATTGACGCACGACGCGTCGTGCCAGATCGGGGTTGGCGTTCCCCGCGAAAACCATCATCTTGGACACGCTGCATTACCTTATTTGGGTAGTGGTCGGTGCAATTGAAACCGTTTGAGGGTCGGATGCGTAAATGCATTCGATCCAGCTGTTTGCGGATTCAAGGTGTAATGATTGCTGCCGGAGAAAATGGCAGGGGCGGCTGGATTCGAACCAACGCATCGCGGGATCAAAACCCGCTGCCTTACCGCTTGGCTACGCCCCTGTAATAACTGTCCGGATGCTCGGTTGCATCCTATTACGCTGCTTTGTAGAGCATTCGATGTAACGGTGAAACGTTACAGCCGCGTGCAACAAAGGTTTGCAGATTGGTTGGCAACCGGGCGCGAACTTTATCAGCTTCACGTTCGTTTGGGAAGGCCCCAAACACACAACTGCCAGTTCCAGTCATCTTAGCTTCACAATAATTGTTAAGCAAGATCAATGTGTTACGTATTTCCGGGTAACACGCTTCTACAACCGACAAACAATCATTACGACCGCCGCGGTCACAGAAGGCCGCTAATGTAATGGGCTGGGTGTCACGCGTCAACCTCTCATCCGAAAAAATCTGTGCTGTACTCACCTGACAGTCCGGCACAACGACCAGATACCAGGGTTCTTCAAGGCTGACGGGAGTAAGCTTTTCGCCGACGCCTTCCGCCCAGGCAGCCTGGCCGAGCACAAAGACGGGCACGTCTGCGCCCAGTGACAGGCCCAGTACGGCCAGTTGTTCCAGGCTCAGGCCGGTTTGCCACAGATGATTGAGACCGACCAGTGTAGTAGCGGCATCAGAGCTGCCGCCACCCATACCGCCGCCCATCGGCAGACGCTTGTCCAGTCGGATGTCCGCTCCCATGGGGCTGCTGCTAGCCTGCTGGAGGAGTCGTGCAGCGCGCATGATCAGGTTGTCCTCGGCAGCGACTCCGGTCAGCGTGCTGCGTAGATTAAGCTGGCCGTCGTTGCGCAGGGTGAAATGCAAGGTGTCGCAAATATTGATGAATTGAAACAGCGTCTGCAGCGTGTGATAGCCATCTGGGCGGCGGCCAGTAATGTGCAGGAACAGATTGAGTTTGGCTGGTGCGGGGAGGCTTAGTTCGTGGTCGAATAGGGGGGGCGAACCATAGGTGGAAACTGGATTCACGGTTGCTCCGGCAGATTCCACTGCGTAATAACCAGCGTAAGCAGGATGTTGTCGGCTGATAGTTGAAGGCGTTGCGGTAATTGCAAGCCATTCACTTCCTGGTAACGGCTGTACTCAAGCGTCCATCCTGCCTGGGCAAGTCGCGCCAATCGACTTTGTGAATCGAGCTGCAGACGACTGGCACTATCGGGCGCCGGCAAGCCGCGTACCCACCAGAGCAGGTGTTCAACCGGCAGGCGCCAGCCAGTTTGCTGTTCCAGCAGGGCTTCGGCCGAGAGGGCCTGCATGGTGGGCTGGCCAGCCATATCCAGCACAACGCCCTGCTGGCTACCCTGTAGGCGGGTCGCGCCGCGGCCGAGAGGGCCGGAAATGCGTATATCGTACTTGTCCTGTTGTTGAACCCACGTCAATGTGCCGCTGCCTGATTCCTGTGGGGAGCGCACTCCGATTTTGCCCTGCAAGGTCCAGCTTTGTATGGGCTCTAGAGTCGCGCGGTGAGCCTGCCAAGCGGCGCCGTCACCACCTAAGTCAAGGGTTTCACGCTGATGCAGGCTGGTGCAGCCTGCGAGCAGAGAGAGCAGCAGAATGATAAAAACAGGACGCAACTGGCACATGGATCAGTTAATTTCCATTCGTTGACGGGTTGAACGAATGAGCTCGTTCTCGGGGCTGTCCTTCAAGGCTTCTTCCCAGATACGGCGGGCTTCTTTACGCTTGCCGCGCATCCAAAGTACTTCGCCAAGGTGGGCGGCAACTTCCGCGTCAGGAAAGCTGGCGTAGGCTTGGCGCAGGAATGTTTCTGCTAGCTCGAGATTGCCCAAGCGATAGTGAACCCAGCCCAGACTATCGGTAATAGCGGGGTCTTCCGGCTCCAGAACTGCGGCACGTTCTATCATAGCCAGTGCTTCATCCAGCTTTTCATTATGGTCGGCAAGCGTGTACCCGAGGGCATTCAAGACCATCGCGTTGTCCGGCTCGAGCTCAATGATTCGGCGCAGATCACGTTCCATGGCTGCATTGTCAGCCCTTTGCTCTGCGAGCATGGCGCGGGCGTAGAGCAGGCTGGTGTCAGACTCGAACTGGCGTAGCGCATCACTAAGGCGTTCCTGTGCAGCTTGTTGATCATGTGTACCCAGGATTTCGATTTCAATTAGATACAATGGCAATGCAACGTCTGGATTGGCCGCGCGCTCGGTCAGCATGATCTGCGCCAGCTCGTCGAGTCGTTTCTGCTCTGCCAGCAGTTGGCTGATTTGCAAACGTGAGCCAAGAAACTCACGGCCGGCTTGAACCTGAAGCCAGGCTTGCAACGCGGCTTCGTAGCGTTCCAGTTCATAGTATGCGATGCCGAGATGATAGAGCGCGGTATCATTCTGCGGATCTGTTTGTATGAGCTGCTCAAGGTAGCTGGCGGCTTCGGTGAACTGATCGTTTTCGAGATGGACCAGAGCCAGAGACAGCAGTAGATCGGTGTCGTGGGGATTTTGTTCAATCAGTGTGGAAAATTGCTGGCTGGCTGCGTTCAGATCACCGCTTGATACCAACAGTCTGGCAAGCAGCAAACGCATGCGAGTATCGCCGGGATGGTCGGTCAGGCCCTGTTGCAACATTTCTATTGCTTCTTGGGTTTGACCGCGCGCAGCGAGTACGCGTCCATGCAGCATCAGGGCCGCTGGCTGTCTGGCTGCGTGCGGATGTTGATTGAGCACAGCGAGTGCGGCTTCATCATCACCACCTTGTTGCAACAACAAGGCCTTTGCGAATACCAGTTGGGCGTTGTCCGGATTGCTCGAGAGCAACTGGCTGATGCTTTTAAGCATGGCAGCGCGAGTGGGCTCGTCGGTTTGCGCTGCCGCCAGAGCAAGAAAGTCGAAATGGGTCTCGCCCTGCATTCGCAGGACCTGTTGCATTGCGAGCATGGCCCGCTCATGCTCGCCAGCTCGGGCTAGGTGAAGTGCCGCAGCACGAAAGGCTTCCGGATTGTTGGCATCCACCTGGGTCCAGAGCGTGGCCATCTCGAGAGCCGGCTGATGAGCCCCAAGAAACTCGGCCACTCGCATCGCACGTTCTACTACGCCCGGGTCGCGCGTGTTTTGAGCTTGGATCAAATAATTGTTCAGGGCAATGTCGTACCGGTCGCGCTGGCCGGCAATTTCCGCGGTGAGCAAATCATAAAGCGTGTCTTTGGCAAACTGACCATATACTACCTTGGGTTTTTCCGGTTGTGCGACAGCCGCCACTGGGGTCGGTGGAGGTACTGTGACCGGTGGGCTGGTCGTGGCACAGCCGGCCAGGGCCAAGGCCACGAAGCAGGGCAGCAGGGATCGAAGGAAAACAGCCTTGGTGGTTGCGCTCATGGGGACTCTGATGGTGTTCAGCAAGGTGTTCATCATGACACAGGATCTGTTGCAAACCCACCGGCCCAAGGGAATTGATCGGCACTGGCATACATAGGACAATTGCACGCAATGTTTAACTAAACGGGACACCATGGGCTTCCTCGCATTCGGGATCAATCACAGAACGGCCGCAGTCGGTGTGCGTGAGCGCCTGGCGTTCGCCCCTGAACAGCTGGCGGGTGCGCTGCATAGTCTGCGCGATGAGACCATGACCCAGGAAGTGGCTATTCTCTCGACCTGCAATCGAACCGAAATATACTGTTCTCAGGATCGTTTGGACGGCGAAGTCATATTGGCCTGGTTCGCGCGGTTTCACGGTATGCCGGTCGAGGAGCTACGAGCCTGCAGTTATCAGCATAGCAACGAGAACGCGGTTGGGCACATGATGCGGGTTGCTGCGGGTCTGGATTCGATGGTGCTAGGTGAACCGCAGATTTTCGGCCAGATGAAGGATGCATGGCAATCGGCTCGTAGCGCCGGAACGCTAGGCCCTTATTTGGATCGTCTTTTTCAGAGCACGTTCAATACCGCCAAGCAGGTCCGTACCGATACCGCGATCGGCGAAAACCCGGTGTCTGTGGCCTTCGCCGCAGTAAGTCTGGCCAAGCAGATATTTTCCGACCTGCGGCGTAGCACCGCCTTGTTGATTGGCGCCGGGGAGACCATTGCGCTGGTGGCACGGCATCTGTTCGAGCAGGGGGTGGGTCGTATTATTGTTGCAAACCGCACCCTCGAACGCGCCGAGCTGCTCAGCGGTCCCCTGGGAGGCCAGGCAATCGTTCTAAACCAGATACCTGATTTCTTGAGCCAGTGCGATATCGTTATCAGCTCTACTGCCAGTCCCTTGCCGATTCTCGGTAAAGGCGCGGTAGAGCGCGCGCTCAAACAGCGTCGCCGCAAGCCGATGTTCATGGTCGATATCGCGGTACCGCGTGATATCGAGCCGGAGGTCGGTGACCTGGCAGACGTTTACCTGTACTCCGTCGACGATCTGCATGAGGTCATTGAAGATAATTTGCGTTCGCGTCAGGATGCGGCTGAGGCTGCGGAGCGGATGATCCTTTTGGGCACAGCTGAATTCATGCAGCGTTTGCGTGCGCTGGCGGCTGTGGATGTCCTGCGCCGCTATCGGGTCAAGGCGGAGACGTTGCGTGATCAGGAGCTGGCCAAGGCGCAGGCTCGACTGGATCGCGGAGCTGATCCCTCTGTGGTGATGGCGGAAATGGCTCGCGCGCTCACCAACAAACTACTGCACGATCCCAGTGTCCAGCTCAAGCAGATGACGGCTGAGGGTCGGGCTGAAGCCCTGGTGCTGGCCCAGGAGCTGTTCGCGCTTGACGACGTAACCACCATACAAGGCGAACCATGAAAGCATCTTTGTTGAACCGCCTGGATATCATGCAGGAGCGTTTCGAGGAACTCTCGGCGATGCTCAGCGACGCGGAGGTGATCAGTGATCAGAAGCGCTTCCGGGCTTATTCCAAGGAGTACGCCGAGCTGGACGCCACCATTGCGTGCTATATCGATTGGCAAAAAGTTCGCGCCGATCTCGATGAGGCGCGCAGCCTGCTAAAAGATACTGACCCGGATCTGCGCGAAATGGCCGAAGAAGATGCGGCTCAGTGCAGCAGCCGGCTCGAGGAGCTGGAGGAGCGATTGAACTTTCTGCTGCTGCCTAAGGACCCTAACGACGAGCGCAACGTGTTCCTTGAGGTGCGTGCGGGTACCGGCGGGGACGAGGCGGCCATTTTTGCCGGAGACCTGTTTCGCATGTACGGCAAATATGCCGAACGTCAGGGCTGGCGTATTGAAATTCTCTCCGAGAGCTCGGGCGAGCATGGCGGCTTTAAAGAAGTCATTGCCCGGGTTGAGGGACAGAACGTCTACTCACGACTCAAGTTCGAGTCGGGTGCCCACCGGGTGCAACGCGTACCGGAAACCGAATCCCAGGGTCGAATCCACACGTCGGCCTGCACGGTCGCGATCATGCCGGAGCTCGATGAGCAGGCGCAGATCGAGATCAATGCCGGAGACCTGCGGGTCGATACTTATCGGTCCTCGGGCGCGGGCGGTCAGCATGTTAACAAGACCGATTCAGCGATCCGGTTGACACACCTGCCGTCCGGGATTGTGGTCGAATGCCAGGAGGAGCGCTCCCAGCACAAGAATCGTGCCCGGGCGATGAGTCTGTTGCAATCGCGTCTGGATAACGTGCAGCGTGAAGCGCATGAAAAAGAGATGTCCGATACGCGGCGTTCACTGGTCGGCTCGGGTGACCGCTCAGAGCGAATACGCACATACAACTTCCCGCAGGGCAGGATGACCGACCACCGGATCAACCTGACGCTGTATAGCCTGGATGATGTGATCCAGGGCAACCTGGATCAGGTCATTGATCCGCTGTTACGCGAGTATCAGGCTGACCAGCTGGCCGCGCTGGAACACATCTGATGCCGACGGTTGCACAGTTGCTGGCGCAAGCGGACCTGCCAGAGTCACCCAGCTGCGCCTTGGATGCTGAATTGCTGCTGGCACATGTGCTGCAGAAACCGCGTAGTTTCCTGCGCACCTGGCCGGAGCACTCATTGCCGCCGTCGCAGCTTGAGCTTTTTAATGCTTTGATGGCGCGTCGACGGGCCGGTGAGCCGATTGCCTACCTGCTTGGCGAGCAAGGGTTCTGGAGTCTGGACCTGCAGGTCAATAACACGACCTTGATACCCCGACCCGACACCGAACGTCTGGTCGAGCTGGCGCTGGAACTGGGTCCCCAGGGCAGAGCTCGTGTGCTGGATCTGGGCACGGGTACCGGCGCAGTGGCATTAGCGCTGGCTTGCGAACGTCCGTTATGGGATGTCATTGCCACCGATCTGGTGCCTGCTGCGGTAGCCCTGGCGGACAGTAATCGTAAACGTTTGCGGCTGAATAATGTGCATATCATGACCAGCGACTGGTTTTTCGCTCTGGACACCGAGCCCTTTGACTTGATCGTTTCCAATCCGCCGTACATCAGCGCCGATGATCCTCATCTGCTGCGTGGCGATGTGCGTTATGAGCCGGCCAGCGCGTTGGTCAGTGGTGCGGACGGGCTGGATGCGATTTGCCATATTGTTCAACAAGCCCCGGCGTTTCTCAAACGCGATAGTTGGCTCCTGCTTGAGCACGGCTGGCAGCAGGCAAACGCTGTTGTTGCGTTGCTGGAAGATAGAGGGTTTCACCAGACGCGCTCCTGGCAAGATTTGGCCGGGCAGCAACGGATAAGTGGGGGGCAGTGGCGTGGATGACCAGCAACTGCTTCGTTATAGCCGACAGATACTGCTGCCGCAGCTCGACATTGACGGCCAGCAGCGTCTTCTTGATAGCCGGGTATTAATTGTTGGGCTGGGCGGGCTGGGTGCGCCCGTCGCTCTGTACCTTGCTGCCGCTGGCGTTGGAACTCTGGTGCTGGCGGATCATGACGAGGTGGATCTGACTAATCTGCAGCGTCAGATAATCCACCAGACAGCTGATGTGGGCCGATCGAAGGTCGAGTCCGCGACCGACAGCGTGCGTGCGCTCAACCCCGAGGTCGAGATACTGCAGCTGCCTCGAGCACTGGCTGGAGAAGAGCTGATCAAAGCAGTCGCTAATGTCGACCTGGTTATGGACTGCTGTGACAACTTTGCTACGCGTCAGGCGGTTAACGCTGCCTGCGTCTGTCTACGCCGTCCTTTGGTGTCCGGCGCCGCGATTCGGCTTGAGGGCCAGCTTAGCGTATTCGATTCCCGACGTGACGATAGCCCCTGTTATGAGTGCCTTTATGGCAGCGGCGAAGAAACTGTCTTGAGCTGCAGCGAAGCGGGTGTTATTGGACCTTTGGTTGGTTTGATCGGTAGCTTGCAGGCCCTTGAGGCACTCAAACTGCTGGCCGGTTTCGGCGAACCGATGATCGGTCGCCTACTATTGGTGGACGCGCTGGGTAGCCGTTTCCGCGAAATGCGTGTGCGACGAGATCCTGCCTGCAGGTGCTGCGCACCAGTGGCGGAGTAGAGGATGGATAACGCGCCGATTGGAGTATTCGATTCGGGGGTTGGCGGATTGTCGGTGCTTGGGGAGATACGCCGGGCATTGCCGAATGAGTCGCTGTTGTACGTAGCTGATAGCGGTCACGTTCCGTATGGCGAAAAAAGTCCCGAAGAGATACGCGAACGTAGCCGCAGGATCACCGCCTTTTTGCTCGATCAGGGCGCCAAGGCACTAGTCGTTGCCTGCAATACGGCGACCGCAGCTGCGGTGGCTGATCTGCGCGAACATTATGCTATCCCGATTATTGGTATGGAGCCCGCAGTCAAGCCTGCGGCACGGGCGACCCGCAGCGGCGTAGTGGGCGTCCTAGCAACCACGGGTACATTGCGGAGCGCCCGATTCGCTGCGCTACTTGATCGCTTTGCCGGAACGGTCAAGGTCGTTACTCAGCCTTGTCCCGGACTGGTCGAATATATTGAGCAGGGAGAGCTTGAAAGCCCTCGGGTGCATGCGCTACTGCAGGACTATACTCGGCCTTTACTGGAAGCGGGTTGCGATACACTGATCCTCGGTTGTACGCATTACCCTTTTTTAAGGCGCGCACTGGAATCAATATTGCCTGCGAAAGTGGCGCTGATCGATACCGGTGCCGCTGTTGCCAGGCAGTTACAGGCCCGGTTGATCGACTTATCCCTAGAGGCTGCAGGACCGGCTCGAGTCTCTCGTTTCTGGTCTAGTGGTGATCCTCAGGCTCTGGGCAGGGTGTTGCCGGTTCTCTGGGGTGAGAGTGGAGAGGTGGAACTGTTGCCGTTCTGAGGTGACGAAGTTGAGGGCCAGCGCTGTGGGCAGGCGTCAATATCCAGAAATTATCTAGGAAATAATGATGAAAAAAATCAATCTGTGGATTGGCTCGGCCATGCTAGGCGCGTTGACGTTGCAACCGGCATTGGCCGGGACGGGGCTGACCGCTGAACTTGGGCAGACGTCCGATTCGGAAATGGTCTATCGCTTGGGGATGCAGTTCGATTTTGGCCAGCCGCTGTGGCAAAGCGACTCTGGGAGCATCGGTCTCCACGGCTACTGGGATGCGGGTGTCACCCGCTGGGACAGCGAAGACGCGACGTCCGTATCGATCACACCGGTATTTCAGTTACGTTTCGGTCAGGGCGGCGGCGCCATTCCGTTCCTCGAGGCGGGTATTGGCGCTGCGTGGTTCTCGGAAACCGATCTGGAAGGTGCCGGACGGGATCTGGGTTCGGCTTTCCAGTTTGAGGATATGATCGGTGCGGGCCTGAGATTTAATGCTGGCTCCCAGGCCGGCGTGCGCGCATATCACTACTCGAATGCCGGTATAAAGGATCCTAACCAGGGCATCAACAAGGTTGCGCTGTACTACCGATTGGCGATCTGAGCGAGTGTAAATCCGAGAAACGGCTTGAGGTAGTCGCTCAGCGTTTGTTGGCCATTTGCTTTATCAACCATTGCTGCCGGTAGATGTGAGCAAATCCGTGCAGCAGTGGGAATACGACAGCCCAGACGGTGACCAAGATTGCAAGGGTCGTCAGTTGTTCTAGCGGCAATCGTACGTCTGACAGCGTCGCCCCTGCGAAATAAGATAGGGGACCTGACACAGCGCCTAGCAGGCTAGCCAGCCATACGCGGCGTGCAGTCCAGTCCAGGCAATGATTAAGAGTGGTAGCGAGCATTGCCCAGAGCGCAGCCAGCCAGAGTGGTACGATGAGCGAATCGCCCGGGAATTCGAATACGCCAGTCTGCAGGAGGAAAGAGTCGATTGCGGAGCCGGCGAGGACGACGGTGACGACTAGTTTACCTTCTGCAGCCCATGAGCTGATCCAGAAGAAATGCACGCACAGTATGGCCGCAGGCACCAGAAGCCAGGGTCCGGTGCCGCCGAGCACGCAGGCGAACCAGCCGATCTGGAAAAGCACTGCGTTGGCTATCAGCTTGTGCAAAGGTGTATCCAGGGACATGTCAGGCTCCGAGGCTGAACAGATTCAGTTGCGGGCGAGCGTCGGGCTTGGTTAGCAGAATCTGCGCCGTACCGATCGATCTTTCCACGAAACCGCCTTCGCAGTAACACAGATAGAATTCCCACAAGCGGAAGAAGTAATCATCATACCCTAGCTGTTCCAAGTGGCTGCGAGCGGTCTTGAGGTTCTCGTGCCAGTAGCGCAGCGTGCGTGCGTAGTGGCTACCGATATCTTCCAGATGCAGCATCGACAGATCGGTATGTTTGCGCGTCAATTCGCCAATCAGGCTCACCGAGGGCAGGGATCCGCCGGGAAATATGTAGCGCTGAATAAAATCGACAGCACCCTTTGCCTGTTCGTAGCGTTGGTCGCGGATGGTGATTGCCTGCAGCAACATCATGCCGTGTGGCTTGAGCAGATCCGCACAGGTCTTGAAGTACGTCCGGAAGTACTCGTGCCCCACCGCCTCAACCATCTCGATGGAGACGAGCTTGTCATACGTACCAGTAAGCTCTCGATAATCCTGCAGCAGTAACGTCACACGATCCTCTAGCCCCAGTTCCTCGACTTTGGCACGGGCATATGTCAGTTGCTCCTTAGACAAAGTGGTGGTGGTGACCCTGCAGCCGTAATGCTGGGCAGCGTAAATGGCCATGCTGCCCCAACCGGTGCCGATTTCCAGCAGGTGGTCGTCCGCGGTTAGCTCGAGTTTGCGGCAGATGCGTTCCAGCTTGTGCAGCTGGCCCTGCTCTAGACTATCGCTTTTGGGTGGGAAGATGGCGGCCGAATACATCATGGTCGGGTCGAGAAAATTCTCGAACAGATCATTACCCAGGTCATAGTGGGCCTGGATATTACGCCGTGAACCGGAAAGCGTATTGCGATTGAACCAGTGGAGGATTTTGAGAGCGGGACGCCCAAGACGGGCCAGACCCTTTTCCATGCCATCGAGGACATCCAGGTTGCGCACAAATATTTTGGTTACAGCGGTCAGCTCAGGCGTGGTCCAGAAGCCGTGGATGTAAGCTTCGCCAGAACCAATACTGCCGTTGCCGGCTATCATCGGATAGGCGGCGTGGTCATTAACATGGATTTCTGCGTGCAGTCCATCGGTATCTGGCTGTCCGAACTGCAGAATCTCATCGCCGTCATGGATGGTAATTGTGCCCCGACGGATCGCTGCGAGCTGTTTCAGCACCAGAGTGCGGCTCAGCCGGACTACCCAGCTGCGGCGGGTTTTGTCTTCCGCTCCTATACTGCGAGTGTCGCCCAGCAGTGCCATCGTCCGCTCGCGGACATCCGACTTGGCCGAGTCACAGCAGGCAGCCAAATCAGGCCTGTTGGTTTTCATCGCAATGCTCCTTTGCCTGAATGGCGGTAGTGCCTACGGCGTTGTGCCGTGGGGCAATATGACTGAAGAAAGGGGTGCGCTTGAGTGCCAGCAAAAACGCTTGCCAATAGATGCCAATAACAGTCTTGCCGACCATAAAGGGGAAGGACAAGGCTTCACTGCGAAGCAAGTGCCGGTCAAGTGGGTGACGGTTGAGTGTCAGCGTCGCATCGAACAGCCGGGTATCGCCCTGCCAGTCTTCCATGTGGACCAGTAACGTATCTGCAGGACGCGTGAAACGCATACGGTACGTCAGTTCCGGAGGCAGGAAGGGTGAAACGTGAAAAGCCTTGCTTAGCTCAAACTGCTGCGCTGCTTGGCCCGGATCGGTGCGCATCACGTAGCAGAAGCGGTCTCGCCAAGGCGTGTTGGACACTTCGGCGATGATCGCGCGTAATTGATCGTCCTGGTCATGGCAGTAGTAAAAAGAAACAGGATTGAACAACATGCCGAAACTGCGCACTTGGGTCAGAATACGGACGGGGCCGTCGATTTTAAGATCCAGTTCCTCACTCACCAAACGTCGCGCGGAGTCTGCGAGTGGCTCATTATGGCGCCGATGTTTGCTCAGGTAGTCGCATTCACGAAAGCGCATGGGCGACCACCAACGACCTGACCACAGGCTGCTCAAACCGAATACTTGTGGCTGCTCTGCCAGGTCGAGCCACAGCATGCTGATGCGGTAACGAAATGCGTGTTTGCGCGGGGCATGTCTGCGATGGCGGATAACACCGCTGTACAGAGCGCTGTTGAGGGTCATCAAAACGCCTCGCCGAGCGCGGAGGTGACGCGTAATGCGCTGACTACGCCGTCTTCATGGAAACCATTGGCCCAATAGGCGCCGCAATAGTAGGTGTTGTTAGCGCCGGAAAGCTCGCTCCAGCGTGCCTGGGCTTCTGCCGCTTCAAGACTGAACTGCGGGTGGGCGTAGGTGAAGCGCCGGAGGATCTTCGCCGGGTCGATCTTGTCGGTCTGGTTGAGGCTGACACAAAAGGTGGTCGCAGACTCGATACCCTGCAGGATATTCATGTTGTAGGTGACCGCCGCTGACTGTTGACGATCATCGCCCAAGCGATAATTCCAGCTTGCCCAGGCCAGCTTGCGCTTGGGTAAGAGGCGGGTATCGGTGTGCAGCACCACGTCGTTGTCGGCGTAGCCGATCGCACCAAGAATGGATTGCTCCTGCTCAGTGGGCTGCACCAGCAATTTTAGCGCCTGATCGCTATGGCAGGCGAAAATAACGCGGTCGAAGCGCTCCTCACCCCGCGAGCTGACTACTGTCACGCCTTGCGTATCGCGGATGACCTGGGTTACCGCGCAGTTAAGGTGTATGGCTTCGCGGAAGCTGGCTGTGAGCGGATCGATATAAGACCGTGAACCACCCTCGATAACGCGCCACTGAGGCCTGTCGCTGATCGACAGTAGCCCGTGGTTACGAAAAAACCGGACGAAAAACTGCAGTGGGAATGCCAGCATATCGGCCAGAGACATCGACCAGATCGCAGCGCCCATCGGAATGATGTAATGATCGATGAAGCGTTGTCCATAGCCTTTGGTTTGCAGGTATTCGCCGAGCGTGAGATCCGCCTCTATGCGGTTCTTGTCGAGGTCCGCCATGGCCTCGCGATTGAAACGCAGAATATCTCGGACCATGCCGATGAATCCTGGGGAAATCAGATTGCTCCTTTGGGCAAATAAACTGTTTAGAGTATTGCCGTTGTATTCCAGTCCAGAGGAGGGCTGGTTTACCGAAAAGCTCATTTCGGTCGGACGCGAAGCAACACCCAGCTGATCCATCAATTTGATGAAGTTAGGGTAGGTCCAGTCGTTGAATACAATAAATCCGGTATCGACGGCATGTTGTTCCCCGTCGACGTCGACGTCCACGGTATGGGTGTGGCCACCAATCCAATCGGCGGCCTCGAATATCGCAACCTCGTTATTACGCGTCAGCTGGTGTGCGCATACCAGGCCAGAGATGCCCGAACCGATAATGGCGATACGCATCAGGATTTACTCTCCGATGTTTCGGTGCGTGCCATTCCCTTGGTCAATGCGAAACGTAGCGCCCCGGGCAGCGATCCGATCAACTTGAGTACCGCGATAAATGGGCCAGGGAAGCTGATTTCGCGCTTACCTTTTTCGATTCCGCGGATGATGATATCGGCAGCCTTGTCGCTTCCTACCTGCATTGGCATAGAAAAGTCGTTACCGGCGGTCAGGGGGGTATCGACAAATCCTGGGCTAACCAGGCTGACCCCGATACCCCAGGCAGCAAGATCCAGCTCCAGAGACTGAAACAGGTAGCGCAGAGCCGCCTTGGATGCACCATAGGCTTCGGATCGCGGCAGGGGACAGAATGTAACGCTGCTACCTACCCCGACCAGACGCGGTTGCTCTCCTTTGCGCAGAAGTGGCAAGGCTGCTTCTATGCAATTGGCGGTACCCAGCACATTGGTTTCCATCACGCGCTGAAACATGGCCGCTTCGAACTGGGCAACATCCACATATTCGCAGGTGCCAGCGTTGAATATCGCCCAGTCCAGGGCGCCCCATTGCTGGCTGATCGCTTGACCGACTGCGCTGACCGCTGCAGCATCGGTCATGTCTACTGGCAACACAGTAATCTGTCCTGGAAAGCGCTCTGATATCTCCTGCAGGGGTTCAGCCCTACGCGCGCTTAGTGCTAGGAGATGCCCCTGGGCTGCAAGTTTCTCAGCCATGGCCTTGCCTATGCCGCTTGATGCGCCGGTCAACCAGATACGTTTACGCGTATTCATGCGAGTCTCCCTTTTAACCATCGAATAGCGGTGCCTAGTAACGGAACATGCTCGTAGAGCAGGGCCCCAGCGTCGAAGTAGTCGATATGTCGATATACGCGCCCTTCCTGGAAAAAGATGCAGCTACAACCTTCAACACTGATTGAATTGCCTCTGGCCAGGCGCGGATGACGGTAGGTCATAGTCCAGCGCAGAAGGCCCTGGCCTTCGGTGACCAGTTGGCACTGATGAAATTCGAATTGCAGATCATCGATATTGCTATACAGCTGGTCGAAGTAGGTTTGCATGGGCTCGATTCCCTGTATGTCGTGCAGGGGATCAGTAAAATGCACGGCTTCGGTATAAATCTCAGCTAGGCGATGCAGGTTGGTCTTGTTCAGGCTCGCGAATATTTCGGCAAAGCGTTGCGGGAAATCAGCGTTCATGTCTGTGCTCCCAAGGTCTTGAAAACATCGATTGCGCGTTTGCGGGTTTCTTTCAGGTCGACGATGGGTCGTGGATAATCGATGGCAGAAAATAGATCGCCGGCCGGGGGCTGGTGGATCTGGCGTGCATCCAGGCTGCGCAGTTCTGGGACCCAGGTACGGATAAATGCGCCCTCGGGATCGAAACGGCTGGACTGGGTGGCCGGATTGAATACGCGGAAGTAGGGTGCCGAGTCGGTGCCGGTTGATGCGCTCCATTGCCAGCCACCATTATTCGCAGCGAGGTCGCCATCAATCAGATGGCGCATAAACCAACGCTCACCCTCGCGCCAGTCGATCAGCAGGTTTTTGGTTAGAAACATCGCGCTGATCATTCGCAGGCGGTTGTGCATCCAGCCGGTACTCAGTAGCTGACGCATTGCCGCGTCAACGATGGGGATGCCAGTTTGACCTTGCTGCCAGGCTCTCAGAGCAGCAGGATCGTCGCGCCAGGGCACATCCTCGGTTTCGGGACGAAAAGCACGGTGACGTGAAACCCGCGGATAGCAGACCAAAATGTGTTTGTAGAATTCGCGCCAGAGCAGCTCGTTTATCCAGGTGACAGCTCCGGGGTTACCGCTGTCGAGCTCACCCTGATTGACTGCGAGGGCAGCATGCAGGCACTGACGCGGGGAAATCACGCCGCAGACGAGATAAGCCGAAAGCCTGCTAGTACCGTCGATGGCAGGAAGGTCGCGCGTCTCCTTGTAATCGAACAGTATCTCTTCGGCAAACAGGGTAACTCGCGCGGCTGCGGCTGCTTCGCCCGCGGGCCATAATGCCTGCTGTTCGCGAGAAACAGACTTAAACTGCGGCAACGCGTCCGGCAGCGGATCTGACTTGACGTTGGCAGATGACTCCTGCGCTGACGGAGCAGGCAAACACGCGGGCAGGTGATCATGCAAACGCATGCTGGCGAGTTTGCGAAACTGGCTATACACCTTGTACATGGTGCCATTCTGGGTGAGCAGGGAGCCGGGTTCGAACAGAATCTGGTCGGTAAAGCGGCGGCATGCCAGTCCGGCATCAGCGAAACATTCAGCTACAGCATCATCGCGTTGCTGCTCGTGGATACCGTACTCATCATTGAAGAAAATAGTCTCCGCGCCGACTTCGCCGGCGACGTCGAGTAATGCCTGAGGAGCATCGACAAAATGCTCGAGCATGCGAATCTTAAGGGGGATGCCCAGGCTGGCGAGTTGAACATAAAGCTCCTTTAAATTGCGCATCCAAAAATCGATTTTTATCGGCGCATCGTTATGTTCTTGCCAACTACTGGGTGTCAGTACGCACACCGCCACTACACGACCCTGCTGGCGAGCGTGCCACAGTGCATGGTTATCGTGGATCCGCAAGTCATTGCGGATCCAAAAGAGTTGAGTTCGGCTCATGACATGACCCTCAACCGCTCTATCAAAACGGGATAGGCGAGCGTAGCACGCTCGGGGAGTGTAGGAATGGATAGCTGGTCTAATTCGTCAGCATGAATCATTGCTGCAGGCCCTGCCATCATTAGGATGTCTGGCAAGTGGCGGCCAAGACGGGGTAGCTGTCGGCGCAGTTGCGCCGCAGACAATGCCTGACTGCTGAACAGCACTAGGGCTATTGGCAGGCGTTGATCGCTGATCAGGGAAAGTTCGCTGGCGGGTATTTCCCATTCCAGCATCTCGACCCGGTACCCATCAGCACTTAGCATAATGGCAAGAAGCCACAGCCCCATCTCGCAATGTTCTCCAGAGAGGCTTGCAAGAATAACGGGGCTACCCTGTGCAGTTGCGTTCCCCTTGTCGAGCGTTGCCGCCAGTCGGGTGCGTAACCAGGTATGACAGAACACTTCTTCCAATTGGCTGCCAAACTGGCCTTGCCAACGCTGCTGCAATTGCAGCAATACGGGCTCGAGCAGGTTGATGCATAGCTCGGTCGTAGTATATAACCTGAAGGCGCGATCAAGCTGTTGATTAAGCCCCGTAATGTCGAACACGGTTATAGCCCGAACAAAACTCTGTCGCATCGATCCCCATGGGGAGGACGTATCATTATCCAACGGAACAGGGCTGTCGAGCAGTGGCTTGACTTGGCTGACCGTGACGCCGCGGCTCAGCCAGAGCAATATATCCTGAATCTGCCTGATGTTATCTTCAGTATAGAGGCGATGGCCCTTACTGGTTCTATGGGGCGTAATTAAACCGTAACGTCGCTCCCAGGCGCGCAACGTTACCGGGTTGACACCGGTAACGCGGCACGCTTCGCGGATCGGGAGCATCGCCTCAGCCATCATGCCAATGCCCTTGTATTAGCTCTGTCTGCGGAAGAAGCGAGCAAGTAGGGTAACGCGAACATGTCACACTCTCCTTGTACAGTCTTTATTTTCTGTATAGGAATGAGTGTACATAACTTCCAAATTTGTACAAGTATTTGTGACTAACTGTCTCTTACCGCCAGCCCATGAGCCACTGCTTAGGATCTTGCATTCGCTGGCAAGGCAGTACCTCGCAGCGTCGGGTGAGTACCGCTTCAATCTCGACCGCCACAATGTTGTTACACTCGTCACGCTGGCAATCAATCACAATAAAATGTTTTTCCCTGCGCTGTGGACTGGTCGCAGTCCATTTGGAAAACATCAATTTTTGCGGATTGATCCGGTTCACTTGCGCTCCAGCAGGGTATGAGCGGCTTGCTGGCCACTCAGCCAGGCATTTTCCAGTCGTCCGCCCAGACACCAGTCACCGCATACGTAGAGCCCCTTTTCAGGCGCAGCCAAGGCGCCCCAGTTACAGGTGGCGGGAGAGCGAGCGTACAGCCACCTATGAGCATGCTCGTAAACGGGAGTGGGCAGGTCGAGACCCAGCACATCCGCAAACGCCGCGCGCAGCCGGTTGCCCACTTCCTGCTTGTTGGTGTCCAGGTTTCCCATCGCCCAGCGTGTGCTGGATTGTAATATCCAGCTATCTAGTCCCTGCCGGCCCGGTTTGCTGCTATTGCGCGAAATCCAATCAAGGTCGCCAGCCCGGACGAAGCAGGCTTCTACCGCGGTGTCGAGTGGCTGCGCAAATGCGAGTGCCAGCGTCCAGCCAGGTTGCATCTCTATCTGGGACGCGGCCTGAGCCAGCTGGGTAGCTGATGACAGCAGTGGTACCGCTTGCGGAGCCGGCGCAGCCACCACAACTCGATTGAACGGTCCATGCGTGCCGCCGTTATCGTCCACCAGCTCCCACAGGTCATCGGCGATCTGGCGCAGACTATCTATACGTGTCTGGCTCACCAGAGTAAGACCTTCCAACAGTCCGCGAGACAGACTTGTCATTCGCGGTGTACCTACAAATCGTTGTTGGTCGTCCGGCGATTCCACAAGATCCGAGTCATTCTTGACGAACAGCCGGGGCGACCACTGCGCCACCCAGCCGCGATTCATCCACTCCTGAAGGGCATTGCGAAAATGGTGGTCGCGGGCGGTGAAGTATTGAGCGCCCATGTCCAGATCGCCGGACTCGGTCCGCTTGCTGCTCATCCGGCCACCACTGCCACGGCTCTTGTCAAAGAGCACGACCTCATGCCCAGCCTGGGCGAGCGCGCCGGCAGCGCTCAGCCCAGCCATGCCGGCACCGATGACTGCAATTTTGAATGTCTGGGTCATAATGAGTTCTCGATCGGATGGAGTATTGCCAAATAGTCTATGTCTATCGGCGATGGTCTTCAACATAACTTGTACAGAAGGTTATGGTTGTATAGCATTAGGGTTCTGTGTGGCAATGGCCTCGGTTTTGACATGCCCTGATCCACGCTGCAATCACAATGTTGATCTGAAATGCCTAGTCTATTGTCTATTAGCAGCGAGAGCAGTTTGCAAGCAATCCTCATTAGAGCGTCGGTGAGAGTGCGTTGGCAGACATATTCGATCGACATGGCAAGGAGCTAGGACAATGCACGTACTCATTACTGGCGGCACGGGGCTCATAGGCAGCGCCTTGAGTAAATATCTGACTGCAGAGGGACATCAGGTTTCTGTATTAAGTCGCCGACCCAAAGAGGTGGCTGGGATTTGTGGGGCTTCGGTAAGAGGTTTCGCCAAGCTCGATCATCTTGGCAGCGAGCAGATTGATGCGGTAGTCAACCTTGCCGGTGCGCCAATAGCGGATCGCCCCTGGACACGCAAACGCAAGGGGGTGCTGTGGGAAAGCAGGGTCACATTGACAGAGGAATTAGTTGCCTGGCTGGGCACATTGGCAGTCAAGCCGAAGGTGCTGGTTAGCGGGTCGGCCGTGGGTTGGTATGGTGATAGTGGTGATCAGCCGGTTACTGAGAGCATGGACCCTCACATTGAATATACCCACACTCTGTGTGATGCCTGGGAGTCAGCGGCAAAGCGTGCGGGAGCCTATGGTATCCGGGTGTGCTTGTTACGTACCGGATTGGTCCTCGCTCCGGCTGGTGGCTTCCTGCAGCGTATGTTGCTGCCGTTCAAGCTGGGTCTGGGTGGGCCCATCGGATCAGGAAAGCAGTACATGCCATGGGTGCACCGCACAGATATGGTCGGTATTATAATGCTGCTTTTGGACAATTCCGATTGCAAAGGCCCCTTCAATGCCTGTGCCCCCAATCCTGCCACCAACCGTGAGTTTGTCAAAACACTGGGCCGGGTGCTCGGCCGTCCAGCCGTTATTCCTCTGCCGGGGCCGGTGTTGAAAGTAGGTCTGGGGGAAATGTCTCGATTATTGCTAACCGGACAAAATGCGGTGCCGCAGAAGATTCAGGAGGCGGGTTACCAGTTCCGCTTTCCTCATCTGGAAGCTGCACTTAACGATGTGGTTAAAACGTGAAGGAGTGTTGTGTCGATGTCTGATCGTGGGGTATTGCTTGCCAATCTTGGTTCGCCTGCCAGCCCGGAAGTGGCTGATGTGCGTCGTTATCTCAATCAGTTCTTGATGGATCCGTACGTGGTTGACCTGCCTTGGCCCCTGCGCCGTTTGCTTGTTGGGCTGATTTTGCTATTACGGCCGAAAAAATCAGCTGAGGCCTACGCGTCTATCTGGTGGGATGAGGGTTCTCCGTTGGTGGTGATCAGCCGTCGAGTGCAACAGGCGCTGCAAGCACGGCTGGATATGCCGGTGGAGCTTGCAATGCGCTATGGCGAGCCGTGTATAGAGCGTGGTCTGCTGGCGCTGGCCGCAAAGCCAGGTATCAAGGAAGTGCTCTTTATGCCGCAGTATCCGCAACACGCCGATAGCACTACGACTACGTCGATCATCGAAGCGCAGCGGGTTGTGGCGGCACACAAGCTCGATATCAAACTGACTATCGTACAGGCCTTCCATGACAAGCCTGGCTACATAGATGCTCTGGTGGCTAGCGCTGAGCCACATTTGAAGCAGGGTTTTGACCATTTGCTTTTCAGTTATCACGGATTACCGGAGAGGCACTTGCGCAAAGCCGATCCCACCGGCAGTCATTGCTTGGCCTTTCCTGATTGCTGTGATCGTCCATCGCCGGCCCATGTCACCTGTTATCGGGCCCAGTGTGTATCGGTCACTCGGGCCTTCACCGCTCGCCTTGGCCTGCGCGATGATCAATGGTCGTTGGCGTTTCAGTCGCGGCTGGGCAAAGACAAGTGGATCGAGCCCTATACTGAGGCGCGCCTCGACGAGCTGGCAGCCCAAGGGGTCAAGCGCTTGCTAGTCATGTGTCCTGCATTCGTCTCCGATTGCATCGAAACCCTTGAGGAGATTGGCGATCGGGGCCGAGAACAGTTTATCGAAGCGGGTGGTGAAGAGCTGGTTCTGGTGCCTTGCTTGAATGATCATCCGCAATGGATCGACACTCTGGCCCAATGGTGTGAGACCGAACCCACTGCGGTCTGATTCCATTTTCAGTCTGGCCGGGCGCTTAGCCCGAGCCACTCTGAAAGTGCCAGATGCAATCCTAGTCCAATCAACACCGCACCCATCAGGCGGTCAAACCAGTGGCCCATGCGTACGAAGCCTCGTCGTACCCGGGAATGGCTGAATAGCACCGCGACCATGCAGAACCATGTCGCAGTGGCCAGCGCAAGATAGATGCCATAACCAGTCTGTATGGTGATTGGGGTTTGTGGACTGATGACGACGGTAAAAAGCGACAAAAAAAACAGTGTTGCCTTGGGATTCAGCCCATTGGTGATGAACCCATTGGTGAACGCATTGCTGGAAGATAAAGTTTTGTCTTGGATTGCCACGACGCCGAGCTTGGCGGGTTGGCTACTCAGGGCCCTAAAGCCTACGTACAGCAGATAACCGGCCGCGAGCATTTTGAGTATGTTGAACAGCCAGGCTGACTGGGAAACAATTAAGCCAATACCCAGCAACGAATAGCCCACGTGCAGGCAAATACCACTGCCCACGCCGAAGGCCGTGAGTACGCCGGCCTTGCGTCCGGCGCTGACGCTGTTGCGTATTACCACCGCGAAATCGGGTCCTGGGCTTATGACTGCAAGCAAATGAACTGCTGCTACCATTAGAAATTCGCTCAGATAAGGCATCGGTCGATTCCACGCAAAGCCCCATTCTATCTCAGTCAGCCAGATTGCGCAGAGTCATGATGGCTTCCCGGGGGCTGTAAAGTGCGCAAGTTATAACTCACCTGTTCGAGGGATAGAGCTGGTGCAGCGCAAGCGCTAAGCTCCCGAATACACCAATAACACGCTTCAGTGACGTTAGCGTCTGACCTCAGGGAGGTGGTCATGCTGCCAGAAAGTTTTCTGCAACCGATGGACGAAAGATACTCTTCCGGCACCTCAGCGCACTTGAGTGATCGTCTCAAGGCCAGACATCGGCAGGGCGGTGTCAGTTTGTTGGAAGTGATGATTGCTGTGCTGGTCCTCGCGGTCGGGGTTCTGGGTGCGGCGTCGCTTCAGCTCAACGCAATACGCTATAGCGTCAGTGCGGGTCACAGCACTCAGGCGGCCCTTGCTGCCCGCGACATGCTGGATCGCATGCGGGCTAATCCATCGGAGCTTTCCCGTTACGCCACTGCTTCTGTGGCCGGTGTCTGTCAGGTAAACCCCGGAGGTGCAGATATTGCGGCCCAGGATCTGGCGGATTTCGCCGAATTGATCAGCTGCGAACTGCCCGTTGCTAATGGGAGTATTGCCGTCGTTGGTGACCAGGCCACAGTCTCGATCTCCTGGTCCGAGGCGAGAACCGTGGCAAATGAAGAAGACACTGTCTTTCTCATGTCATCGGTGATCCGATGAGAGTGTGGAGTCGCTTCTCTTTACGTGGTTTTGGGCTGATTGAACTGCTCATCGCGCTCACCCTCGGTCTCGTTATGGTGATGGGTGTCATTCAGGTTTTTATCGCTAGTAAACAGAGTTTCGTGCTGCAACGAGCCGCAGGAGATCTGTATGAGGATGCGCGTTATCTAAGCGGCCGCCTGGGCCAGGAAATACGCATGGTCAACATGTTTGGGTGTCTGGATCTGGCCCGCTTACCGGCCGATATTCGCACTAGCATTCCTGCGGCCTTCAATGACCCGATCCGTTACACCGTCGGATCCGGAGTAGGTATTCTGACACTGGTTACCGCTGTTCCCAACTTTGAACGCTTTACCGCCCGTGCTTCGCGTAGCCCATCGGACTATGGTGCTCGATGGCTGATCGTAACCAACTGCCGCGACACCCTGGATTTTAGGATTTCTGCAACGGGCCCGCTTGCTGTTCGACCAGGGGATGTCGTCATTCCTATCCGTCAGATGGAATACCGCTTCAGCAAGAACGCTATTCAGGTTCGCAACAACGGAGCCGGCAATTTTCAAACCTTGATCGATGGTGTGGCCGATCTTGTTATCAGTTTTGGGCTGGCGGCCAGCCCGTCGGGAAGGGAGGTCAGCGGCACTTATGTGAACGTTTTAGCAGCGTCCGATGCTGCACGTATCCGCAGTGTGAATCTGCAATGGCAACTCAGTGACAATCCGGCGACACCGGCGAGCGGCAACATCAAAGCGCAGAACTTCAAGCAGGTGGTCGCAATACGCAACAGATTGGAATAGAACCGGGAGGGACCCGATGGTTAAGGAACAACCACAGGATCAACAGGGGTCGGCACTGATTGTCAGTCTGGTTTTTCTGTTATTGCTCACACTGGTCAGCGTAGCAGGCATCAAGTCCTCTACTGGCCAGGAGCGTATGGCGGCCAATGTGAAGCTCAAGATTGACAGCTTTCAGGCTGCGGAGTCAGCCCTGCGGCTCATTCAGCATCAGCTGGCGTTGGCAACCAGCAACAATAAACCGCTACCCAAACCCTGCACTGGCGCATCCTGCAATACGAATGATGCTGTCTTCGACTTGGACTCCACCGGCACGCCTGGTGCGGGATGGGTTCAAATACCCCGCTCGGCGGCAATCAATAATATGGAGGTCTGGTATCGCATAACCAGTCTGGGTGAAACTCTTGCGCCGGCTAATACAGTCAGCGCCAATACCGCCTACGAAGGCCCCGGCAACCTGTACCGCATTGTTGTAGTGAGCTTTCTAGGATCCACTCGTACGGTATTGGAGAGCGTATATGTCCATTATGCGGTTTGACCAAGGTATAAAAAGATTCATTGGCGGCCTGCAAGGTGGTGTGTTGATAGGCCTTTTTCTGGCGCTTCCTGCACAGGGGGCATTCAATCCGCTAAGCGGCCCTACCTTGTCTGGGCCGGCCGTTTCGCCGAATGTGATCATGCTGTTCGACAACTCCTCGAGCATGGTGCTAAACAAGGCAGGGAGCCAGACGCGTCTTGATATAGCGCGGGATGTTGCCAAGGACGTGATCGCCAAGAACCGCAACGTGCGTTTTGGGCTCTTCAGTTTCAGGGATACCCCTCCCGCTTCGTATGGGCACGATGCACCGGGAGGCCAACTGTTGGTGGAAGTAGGCGATATATCGGCCAATACCCTGGCTGGGGTCTCACACTTCAATATGTTGAACACCAGTCTGGATGCAATTAATCCAAGTGCATCGCCTCCTTTTACCCACACCCCACTGGCTGAAACATACTATGAAGTTACCCGGTATATGCGAGGACTGCGGGCGTTTTATCCGCAGTCGATGGCGGCGGGTAGCCGACAGCAATTTGTCAGTCCTGCACAATATCGATGCCAGAGAAACGCTGGGCTGATCCTGACTGACGGACTACCCACCTATGACAGTGAATTTCCAACGGACGTCAAGGTAGAGCCCGATATCGACAATCCAAGCATTCCGGGTAGCCTGAATCTGCCGGACTGGGACGGAGTCTCAGCCGGCGACATGAGCAGCACTGATCTCAATGATGAGGGGAGCACCTTCTATCTGGATGACATTGCCCAGTTCGCCTTTGATATCGATATGCGTAATACGAATCGTACGGGTGTCGCCAAGGATGCTGCCGGGGTCAGTTGGGATGCCACTGACTTTGCTACTCAAACACTGCGGACTTACACAGTCGGCTTTGCCCACAACGATCCCAATTTGCAGCGTGCAGCGGTTCTCGGCGGTGGCAAGTATTACACCGCAGAAAACCGTCAGGAGCTCAGCTTTGCGCTGCACGGTGTTTTGCAGGAAATCAACGCGATGACCGGCTCCGGGGGTGGCGGTGTAGCAAGTGGGCCAGACCTGACGTCTGGTTCGCGGTTCTATCGTACCGAGTATGACCCAGCCGATTGGAGCGGGACGGTAGAAGCCTACAATCTTAAAGCTGACGGGAGTCTGGGTAGCAGAGTCTGGTCTAGCGACTCGACTATCAGCAACGTGAGTAATGTGCGGTACCAGACCTGGCGCGAGTCATCCGATATCCGGCCCGGAGCGGTGATCTCGCTCAATAATACTGCCTATTTGGATATGGGAGCTGCGCAGCAGGCGGTTCTTGATCTCGCCGCTGCGCCCAATAGCGGACAGGATCTGCTGAACTGGATTCGTGGGGAGTCGGTGAGCGGCTATCGCAGCCGCGCGCGCTTGCTTGGTGATGTGGTCAACTCATCTCTGGTGCTCACCAGTACGCAGCGAACATTGGGCGCAAACAGCCATGCCGGATACGAAGCGTATCGTGCGGACAAACGCCAGAATATGCAGGCTTCTCTGGTTGTTGGTGCAAACGATGGTTTTTTGCATGTGCTGGCAGCCAATAACGGTGCCCATCGCCTGGCATTCTTGCCTGCTGCAACGCAGGCCAGTGCGGGTGCTCGGGCCGGCCTGGACTTTGGTCAAGGAGGTCATCGGTCAGGGGTTGACGGCGCGATAACCGTTGCTGATACAGTTCTCAATACAACCTGGACAACTCTCGCTGTGGCGGGCCTGGGTGCTGGTGGGAAAGCGCTGGTCGGCATCCGGTTGTATGATCAGGATTTCAAGAACGATGCTCTCGGTGCACTGTGGGAAATCAGTCCGAACACACAAGGTTTTGTCGATCTTGGTCATGTTTATGGCAAGCCAGTGATTTCCAGGCTCGACGGTAGGTGGGTAGCCATTAGCGGTAATGGTTACGGTAATGCTGGCGGACAGCCGACTCTGTATGTGATCGATCTGGCTGACGGCAGCCTGATCAAGAGCATCGAGGCGGGGCCCGGGGATTCCTTCAGCGGCAACGGACTTTCCGCTCCTCAGGTGCGGGTCAATAGCGATGGTCGTGCCTTGGCTGCCTACGCAGGTGATTTGCAGGGCAGGTTATGGAAGTTCGACCTGTCTGGCCAGATCAGTGACTGGAGCGTGGCCTTTGCTGGCGACCCTTTATTCAGAGCGGGCATTGCTGCAAACCCCCATCAGTCAATCACTGTGCAACCCGTGCTGATGGAGCATCCCCAGGGAGGGCGGCTGGTACTCTTCGGCACCGGTACATTCCTGGAGGCGGCAGATCGCCTGGATACCAGCGTACAGACCTTTTATGCCGTATGGGACAAACCGACAGGTGTCGGCAACCTCACCTATGCGAATCTTCAGGCTCAGGCGATCCTGACCGAAAGTGCCCTAGGCAACCGTAACGTCAGAACCGTAACAGCCAATCGCGTGAACTGGAGCTCATCGAATGGGCAGGGCTGGTACCTTCCCCTCTTGCACGGCACCGCGCGTGGCGAGCGTGTTATCCGCAATATTCTGGTTCGCGGCAGCCGGGTTCTTTTCAATACCAGCCTGATTCGTAACAGCGCTGACCCTTGCACCAATACGGGTGGTGGCTGGCTTATGTCTGTTGACAGCTTTTCCGGGAGCATGTCGCGGGTGGCAACACTAGATAGTAACAGCGACGGTATGGTGGATGCACGCGACCCTCTGAGTGCGGGCGTCAGCTTGTCGGGAGGGCTTCCAGGTGATTTGATTGTTCTTGAACTGCCACGCATCAAGCCGGCGGTTCCTGCTGCTCCGCTGGCGCGAGGCAGTTGTAACCCGGCGACCGAGTTCTGTCCCTGTGATCCGGCTGTGGATGATTGCGTCTGTGAATCTGGAGATCCTGCATGCAAAAACATCTACTGCGGGCAGGAGTACAACCTGAGTCAGACCAGCAATACGCTTGAGCTGGTTGTTGGCTCGGGCCAATGCCATTTTAACCGGATTATGTGGCGACAATTGATGTGATAAGTCAGGGAGACGACATGATGAACGGATGCACAAGAGCGGGGTTCACGCTGATTGAACTTATGATTGCGGTCGCCGTGGTCGGTATCCTGGCCGCGATCGCCTATCCAGCCTATCAGGAGCAGGTACGCCAGACTCGACGGGCAGAAGTGACCACTGTGCTGTTGGAAAACGCGCAATTGCTGGAGCGCCATTTTACCCGCACTGGCACCTATAATGCAGGCGCCGTCAGTCTGGCTGCGCAGAGTCCGGTCAGTGGTACTGCGGTTTATACCCTGGTCGCGGTGAGGGGGCCGGCGACCTTCACCCTGACCGCAACGGCGGTACAGGGTGGAATCATGGCGCAAGATGCCTGTGCGACCTATACCTTCAATCAAGTCGGTCAGCGCACGCCGGCAAATATCCAATGTTGGCGTCGTTGAGGGCTTGGCATTACCGGATCATTGAACTGGCTCAAGCGCCTCATCAGCGCGGGGAAGCAGCAGATTAAGAACGATTGCAACCACGCCACATAAGCTGATGCCCTGAAGACTGAAAGTCTGATTGCCGATCATCAATCCGCCAATGCCAAATACCAGCGTAACCGAAACGATACACAGGTTACGTGGCTGAGATAGATCAACCTGGTTCTTTATCAAAGTGTTCATGCCAACGACCGCAATAGATCCGAACAGCAAGCAGAGTATGCCGCCCATCACGGGCACCGGCATGCTCAGCAAAGCGGCGCCGAACTTGTCGATGAACGCCAGTATCATGGCGAAAATTGCCGCCCAGATCATCACATTGGGGTTGAAGTTGCGCGTCAGCATCACCGCACCAGTGACTTCTGAGTACGTGGTGTTAGGCGGGCCGCCGAGCAATGCTGCCGCCGAAGTAGCCAGCCCGTCACCCAGCAGCGTGCGTTGCAGTCCAGGCTCGCGGATGTAATCCTTACCGGTAACTGAACCGATAGCCAGTACGTCGCCAATATGCTCGATCGCCGGGGCGATGGCGACGGGTATCATGAACAGAATGGCGGCCAGTTTGAACTCCGGCGTGACGAACGCCGGGACCGCCAACCAGCTGGCTGCGCCAACTGCATTGAAATCCACCACACCCAATATCCAGGACAGCCCATAGCCGACTACGACGCCCGCGAGAATGGGCACAAGGCGGAAGATGCCTTTGGCAAAAACGGCGACGATAATAGTTGTTGTAAGGGATGCCATCGAGATCAGAATGGCCAGCGGATAATCAATCAGTTGCGCGCTACCATCGCCGGCTTTGCCCATAGCCATGTTGACTGCCACCGACGCCAGTCCAAGACCAATGACCATGATCACCGGTCCGACCACGACCGGGGGTAACAGTCGACGAATGAAACCTGGGCCGCGTAAATAGATCAGCATGCTCAGCAAAATGTACATCAGGCCAGCCGCTAACAGACCACCGAGCGTGGCTGCCAGCCCCCAGGTCTGGTTGCTGTATAAAATCGGTGCAATGAAGGCGAAGCTGGAAGCAAGGAAAACCGGTACCTGACGTTTCGTGGTGAACTGGAACATAAGCGTGCCAAAGCCCGCAGTGAACAAAGCCACATTCGGGTCCATGCCGGTAATCAGTGGCATCAGTACCAGTGCGCCGAAGGCGACAAACAGCATCTGTGAACCTGCCAGCGCTGAGCGCCAACCGGTAGTATTGATTGGTTCCATCAGTCCACATCCTTCTGTTTGGTACCAAATATCTTGTCGCCGGCATCGCCCAGGCCTGGAATGATGTAACCATGCTCGTTCAGTCGCTCGTCGACGGAAGCGGTGAAGATCTGTACTTCCGGGTGCGCGTCGTGGATGCGCTTGATCCCCTCAGGGGCCGCGACCAGTACCAGAGCGCGTATTTCCCGAGCGCCGGCGCGTTTGAGCATTTCAATAGTGGCGAGCATTGAGCCGCCGGTGGCTAGCATTGGATCGATGATCAGCGCAGTGCGCTGGTTCATTTCGCCAACCAGTTTTTCCAGGTAGGTGTCGGCTTCCAGCGTCTGTTCGTTTCGCACGAGGCCGACCACGCTCACCTTGGCGCTGGGTATCAGGCTCAATACACCGTCGAGCATGCCCAGGCCAGCGCGGAGGATTGGCACAACAGTGACCTTTTTGCCGGACAACTTCTCAACTTCCACTGGCCCGCACCAGCCTTCAATCTGTTGCGGTTCGAGCAGCATATCCTGTGTCGCCTCGTAAGTGAGCAGTGCCGCGACCTCCTGAGCGAGTTCGCGAAAGTTCTTCGTACTTATGTCGGCGCGGCGCATAAGACCGAGTTTGTGACGAATCAAGGGATGACGAATTTCTTTCACATTCATGACGTGTTTGCTCTCGTGCGGGGCGCTGTAAATGCGCTATAGCCTAAACCAATGCGCCATTGGGGTCACCCGCTCACGGTAGTCGGCTTCGGTTTACTTGCCTTTGCACGCTAAGATCAGTATTTTGCCCACCCTCGTGAATAGTCACCCTTTTTGGAGATTGCGTATGTCCGTCGATCTGGAACACATCAAGCAGGTGATGGCTGAGGCAGATTGCCTTTACACCGCCGCGCAGGTAGAAGAGGCGATGGATCGCATGGCTGTAGCAATCAACCGGGTTTTGGCGGACAGCAATCCGATCGTCTACAGTGTCATGAATGGCGGGTTGGTGATTACCGGGCAACTGGTGACGCGTCTGGATTTTCCGATGGAGTTGGGATACCTGCATGCGACCCGTTACCGCAACAAGCTGTCTGGTGGCGAGCTCTTCTGGAAAGCCCGAGCGGAACACTCGTTGGTTGGTCGAACGGTGTTGATCCTGGACGATATTCTGGATGAAGGGCATACCCTCGATGCCATTGTTGAATATTGTCGCGATGCCGGTGCTGCTCAGGTACTGACCGCTGTTTTGTTGGACAAGCAGCACGATCGCAAGGCCTACAAGGGCATGCGCGCCGACTTTACCGGCCTTGATGTGGTAGACCGCTACATCTTTGGATATGGCCTCGACTACAAGGGCTACTGGCGCAACGCCGCAGGTATATTCGCCATCCCGGAATAACCTGGCCTGATAATCTGCGGTAATGATGTCATGCGGTGTTGGCCGGCACCGCCGATTTTTCTAGTTTGTGCCGGATGATAGTCGCCGCACGTTCGGCGTTGGTTACATAGTAACGCCGGTCGACGGTTGCTCCCATACCTGCCCGTGTCAATTTCAATCTTACCCGTGCATTGACTCCAACAAAATAGATCTCGATCTTTCGCCTTTCGAACTCTTCCAGCGCTTTCTCGAACATCACCAGCGCGCTCATGTCCATGCTCGGCACCGCGTGCATATCGATTACCAGATGGCGAACTCTGTCGTCATGACGTGCCATCGCGCTCAATGCTTTGTCTGCGGCAGCGAAGAACAGCGGGCCGGCTATTTGATATAGCGCCACACTGTCGGGTAACCCGGAGAGTGCTTCATGGTTTATGCGGGGTACGGTGGCGCCCTGGCTAAGATCGACCATGCGCTTGATGAACAGGACGGACGCCAGCACCAGACCGACGCCAACCGCTAGCACCATGTCGAACAATACCGTCAGAACGAGACACACCACCAGTACCCAGGCATCCTGCTTCGGTCCGATGCGCAGCATGCGCACAAGGTGCGGTACTTCGCTCATATTCCAGGCAACCACGAGCAGCATTGCTGCGAGCGACGCCATCGGCAAATAGGCGAAAAGATCCGCGAGCAAGACAACGGACAACAGGATAAGCAGTGCATGAATAACGGCAGCAATCGGGGTTCGCGCTCCGGAGCGCACGCTGGTCGCGGTGCGGGCTATTGCAGCGGTCGCTGGAATGCCCCCAAAGAAGGGCACGACAAGATTGCCTAGCCCTTGGCCGACGAGTTCGGCGTTGGGATCGTGGCGTGTATTGGCCATGCCATCGGCCACCAGCGCGCAGAGCAACGACTCGATCGCGCCCAGCATCGCCACGACCAGCGCAAAGGGCAGTAGCTCGCGCAGCAAATTAAAATTGATTACCAGCGGTTGGCCATCAGGGCCGGCTAATGTCCATGGGAGTAGCCAGTGGGGAGCGAAAGGCGGAATACCGCCGTGTATTACACCATCCAGTTCATAGCTGAAACGCGAGCCGAGTGTGCTGACCTGCATATCCATTTGCAGTGCCAATGCAGCAAGCAGGCTGCCGACTAACAAGGCGACCATGTGACCAGGTATTCGACGGGTCAGGTATGGCCAGGCCAACAGGACGCCAAGGGTCGCCGCTCCCACCAGGGTATCGCCTGGCTGGATGCTGGGCAGAGCAGCCATCAGTGCCTGTAACTGATCCAGATAACTTTCGTGCTGCGCCACGCCCTGCAGGCCAAAGAAATCCTTGATTTGCAGCGTCGCAATAACTATCCCTATCCCTGCAGTGAAGCCCAGAACCACAGGGTAGGGCACGAATTGAATCAGATTACCCATGCGAGCCAAGCCCAGCGTCAGCAGGATCAGGCCAGACATGGCGGTCACCAGTAAAAGCCCGCCAATGCCGTATTGCTGTGTAATGGGCAGCAGAACCACGACGAAGGCGGCGGTGGGACCGGAAATATTGAAGCGCGAGCCGCCCATCAACGCGATAATCAGTCCGCCGACAATACCGGTATACAGACCATGTTGAGGAGCGACACCCACCGCGATAGCCAACGCCATACCCAGAGGTATCGCGATGATACCCACAGTAAGCCCAGCGATGAGATCCCCGCGAAGCATTTGCAGGCTATAGCCCCCGCTCAGGCTATCGCGTAGTGCCGCGAAAAGGACCGGTCTGCGATTGGTGCCATTGGCCATGATGTGTTCCTTGGTGAGAGCCCGACAGCCATGCCTGTTGATGATGGCTCAAGGATGTGGCGCCAGATCCGGACAGCATACTCCTCGCTTGGCCAGGATAGGGCTTATCGCAACGCTTCCTTTGGCTTGCCGGGTTTCCTGGCGAAGGATCAGCCCCTAGTGAGGCGTGCCCAGGCTGAGTACAATACTGCAAATCGAATCGAGCCTATGGCAGAAAAGGGGTAGCAGGTGCGTAAAGACAAGCAGAAAGTGATTGGCGAGCCGATGACGGACGAACAGATTGCTGCGTTTTTAACCGCCCGGCCTTATGCCGGCGAATCGGTCGAGCAGCATATTCTGACGCGCGCCTACCGAGGTTTGCGGGCGCATGACTTCGAGCGTTTTATCGAGATGTTCAAGCAGGAAGGTTTTGATCTTGATGCGCCTGACGCGCAAGGAAAGAGTTTTTTACAGACTATTCGAGGGCATGCTCAGGCTGAGGATTATGTGGATGCTTTAGAACGCGCTCGATAACTCGCAGGCGCTGGGGTCAATGAGTCGACGTGACAGCCAGATCTGGCCGAGAGTGGTCACTGGCGGCCATTCCAAAACGGATTTAACTCTGTCACATCAACCCATCGGCCTGAAGGCATTGAGCTTTCGGTCGCTTAGAGTGTTTCGCAGCGGCCCACATCATCCAACCTCGCATAAAACCGTGTCCGTGCGCGCCGGCTCATATGTAATCTGAACATCTCCGACTCCTTGGTTGTCTGAATATAATCTGGGTCTTTTAGGTTGCAGCGTGACGACACACGCAAGCGCTGCTCATCAAGCCTTAACCGCGATATGCTATGCATCGCAGGGAAGGTTCCTTTTCTCTACTATTTGTCGTCCCACTGGTTTCTTGCAGGAGTCTCAAAATGATTAATCGTATGTCCATGCTGTTGGTTGCAGGCCTCACGCTGGTCCTCGTGGGTTGTGCTCACAGCCCGCAGCAACTCAGTGTGCAGCCGGAAATACTGGTGCCATTGAACCCGGTAGCGCGTCAGCAGCCAGTGGTTGTGACCGTGCGTGACACTCGGACAAGTAAGGTTTTGGGTACCCGTGGAGGTATTTACCCTGATTCCAGCAGCATCACTATCAGTGAGCAAACCTTACCCAAAGTACGCCAGCAGGTGGAGCAGGCTTTGCGGCAACAAGGCTTCAATGTTGTCCCCGAGGGCACTCCGAACGCCAATAACCTGACCGTGAGTCTGGCCGAGCTCAAGTACCTGTCGCCGACCGCCACGACCTATGTGACCGAAGCCAATATCGCGGCAACGTTCATTGCCGAGGCACAAGCGGGTAATACGCGATATCAGGGCCGTTACGGTGCATCCGCGCAACATCGTTTCGGTTACGCGCCCAATCAGGCGACCAACACCCGGTTGGTCACCGAAGTGATGAGCGATGCGTTGACCCGCGTGTTCAAGGATTCGGAAATAGTAAGAGTACTGCAGCGCTAAACCGACAAACGGCGGAACAGGGGTGATTTGATGGATGATGTATCAAAGTAGCATTATGAACCCTGCTGTGTGTCAGACCGAATCGCGCTGGGCACTGTAAAATGCATGCGTTTTTTTGCGGACGCATTCTTTTCCCGTCGTTATGGCAATCGTGCGGTGGTATTGGAAACTGTCGCAGCGGTACCTGGTATGGTCGGCGGGGCGATTCAGCACCTGAACTCACCGCGCCGGATGAAAGAGGATGGTGGCTGGATCCATCAGTTGCTGGAGGAGGCGGAGAATGAGCACATGCACTTGCTGACATTTGTGCAGATTGCTCAGCCGTCTCGCCTGGAACGAACTCTGGTCATGATTGCCCAGAGCGTTTTCTATAATCTTTTCTTTGTGCTCTATTTGTGTTCTTCGCGCACGGCGCACCGGGTCGTCGGTTATCTGTAGGAAGAAGCCGTTTACAGTTACACGCAGTATCTGCAGGGTGTGGACGATGGCACCTACGAGAATATTCCGGCCCCGCAACTGGCCATACACTATTGGGGGCTGCCGGCTGCCGGCTGATGCGAGATTGCGAGAAGTGATCGTGGCCGTGCGCGCGGACGAAGCGGGTCATCGGGATGTGAATCATGAGTTTTCTTACAAACTGAAGCCGGCCGCGGAGTAACGTCCATTCTGGAAGCTGACAGGCTCTGCGTCGCTTGACCAGAGCCTGACCTCATTCTGACGATCAGCCGTCGAGCTTATTGCGTAATAGCTCGTTGACTTGTTGGGGGTTCGCCTTGCCTTTCGATGCCTTCATGGCCTGGCCAACAAAAAAGCCGAACATCTTGCCACGCTTGTTTTCGTCACTGGCCCGGTACTGCTCCACCTGATCCGCGTTAGCAGCCAGTACCTCGTCGAGCATAGCGTCAATCGCTCCGCTGTCCGTCACCTGCTTCAGCCCGCGATTCTCGATGATCTGATCAGCGTCACCTTCGCCATTAGCCATGGCCTCAAAGACCATCTTGGCGATTTTACCGGAGATCGTGTTGTCCTTGATCCGCGCAATCATCGCGCCTAGTTGCTCGGCGGTGATCGGTGATTCAATGATATCCAGATCATCGCGGTTGAGCAGGCTAGAAAGATCACCCATGACCCAGTTAGCCGCCAGCTTCGCATCGTCACAAGTCTGTTGTACCTGCTCGAAGTAATCCGCCATTTCGCGTTGGGCAGACAGTACGCTGGCATCATAGGCAGATAGCTCGAACTGACTTTCGAAGCGCTCGCGCTTCTCTTGTGGCAGCTCCGGCAGCTCGCCGCGAATCTCCTCCAGCAGTGTGGGCTCAATAATAACCGGCAGCAGGTCGGGGTCGGGGAAGTAGCGATAATCGTTGGCTTCCTCCTTGCTGCGCATTGAGCGAGTTTCGTCTTTGTTCGGGTCGTACAGACGGGTTTCCTGAGTAACGGTGCCGCCATCTTCGATCAGCTCGATTTGACGCTGAACTTCGGTATTAATAGCCTTTTCGATGAACCGGAAGGAGTTGACGTTCTTGATTTCGCAGCGCGTACCGTAGGCTTCCTGCCCCTTGGGTCGGATCGAGACGTTACAATCGCAGCGCAAGGAGCCTTCTGCCATGTTTCCGTCGCAGATGCCCAGGTACCGCACCAGCGAATGGATAGTCTTGGCATAGGCTACGGCTTCGCGCGCACTGCGCATGTCCGGCTCCGAAACGATCTCCAACAGCGGTGTGCCAGCCCGGTTCAGGTCAATGCCGCTCATACCCTGGAAGTCTTCATGCAAGCTCTTGCCGGCATCTTCTTCCAGGTGCGCACGGGTCACGCCGACGCGTTTGATGGTGCCGTCTTCCAGGGTGATATCGACGAAGCCTTTGCCTACAATGGGCAGATCCATCTGGCTGATCTGATAGCCCTTTGGCAGGTCGGGGTAGAAATAGTTCTTGCGCGCGAAAACGTTGGTCGGCGCAATCTCTGCGTTGATTGCCAGGCCAAATTTGACCGCTTTGCGCACGGCCTGTGCGTTGAGCACGGGCAGTGTGCCGGGCATGCCCAGATCAATCAGGCTTGCCTGGGTATTAGGTTCGGCGCCGAAGGCGATGGCACTGCCGGAGAAAATCTTCGAGGCGGTGGTCAGTTGGGCATGGATTTCCAGGCCAATAACAATTTCCCATTGCATAGTCTGTTCTTGATCCTCTCAATAGCCTGCTGGAGCGCGGCTGTGCCAGTCGGTCACCTGCTGGTACTGGTGTGCGATGTTTAGCAGGCGTGCCTCGCTGAAATAGGGGCCTAGCAACTGCATGCCCAGCGGCAGTCCATTGGCAAAACCGGCTGGCAGCGCTATGCCCGGTACGCCAGCCAGGTTGGCGGTGATGGTATAGATGTCGGTGAGGTACAGGCTGACGGGGTCGTCAATCTTTTCACCGAGGCGGAACGGGGGTGTCGGTGAGGTTGGGCAGAGGATGACATCGACCTGCTCGTAGGCTGCCATGAAATCGTTCTTGATCAGGCGGCGAATTTTTTGTGCCTGCAGGTAGTAAGCATCGTAGTAACCGGCTGACAACGCATAGGCGCCAACCATGATGCGACGCTTGACCTCGGGGCCAAAACCTTCACCGCGTGAGCGCTTGTACAGGTCGGTCAAGTCCGCTGGATCCTCGCAGCGATAGCCGAAGCGCACGCCATCGAACCGCGACAGGTTGGAAGAGGCTTCAGCTGGGGCGATAACGTAGTAGGCCGGAATCGCCAGCTCGGCGTTGGGCAGACTGATTTCCCTGACCTCCGCGCCCAGTGCCTGAAACTCCTTGACCGCTGCATGAATCGCGTCGGCGGTCGCTGCATCCAGGCCGTTGCTAAAGTATTCTTTCGGTAGACCGATGCGCAAACCTTTTAACGAATCGTTCAGGCCCGCGCTGTAGTCGGCCACGGGTTCGTCAACGCAGGTTGAGTCACGCTCATCGAAACCCGCCATGACCTGCATCATCAGCGCGCAATCTTCCGCCGAACGCGCCATGGGGCCTGCTTGGTCGAGACTTGAGGCGTAGGCGATCATCCCCCAGCGGGATACTCGGCCGTAGGTTGGCTTTAGCCCTGTCAGCGCCGTAAAGCCTGCCGGCTGCCGGATCGAGCCGCCGGTATCTGTGCCGGTGGCTGCGGCGCAAAGACGAGCGGCGACTGCCGAGGCTGAGCCGCCAGATGAGCCGCCTGGAACATGATCGATGTTCCATGGGTTGCGGGTTGGACCATAAAAGCTGGATTCGGTGGATGAGCCCATCGCGAACTCGTCCATATTGGTCTTGCCCAGTGTCACTGCACCCGCATCAATGAATCGCGTAGTCACGCTGGACTCATAGGGAGCAATAAAGTTGTCGAGCATTTTCGAGCCGCAGCTGGTACGCAAGCCTGTTGTGCAGAACAGGTCCTTGTGAGCCAGCGGAATACCGGTCAATGGCGTGGCGGTACCCCCGAAAATACGTGCGTCGGCAGCCTTGGCCTGGGCCAGTGCCAGCTCGGGTGCGACGGTAATAAAGCTGTTGAGCACCGGGTCCAGCCGTTCGATACGTTTGAGGTAATGTTCGGTCAGTTCGACGCTCGATAGCGTCTTGCTCTGCAAGGCCCGCGAAAGCTGGGCCAGGGTGTTTTCATGCATGGGATAGTCTCATTGCTGGGCGCGGTCTGGTGCGCAATGGCATGGCGGCGCTCTTTACAGGGTGTTCGTGATACATCACTCGATAACGCGTGGCACGAGGTAGAGCCCGTCCTCAGTCGCGGGCGCAATAGCCTGCAATGCGTCGCGCTGATTGGTCTCGGTGACCCGGTCGGCCCGCAAACGTTGGATGGTCTCCAGTGGATGCGCCAAGGGTGTCACGCCTAGCGTGTCGACTGCCTGCATCTGGTCTATCAGATCGAGAATGCCGGAGAGCTTTGCTGTGGTGGCAGGAATGTCGTCCTCATTCAAGGCGATTCGGGCCAGGTGCGCAATGTCTTCCACCGCTTTGCGGTCTAATGCCATGGTGCTGTTCTCCGTGAAACAGGGCTGAGCGGACTGAATTTACCTGATGTGCTGAGCATAACGTGGTTTTGTCGTATAAAACCGGACGAAGGGACGAATTTACCACAGTCTCGCCTTGCCCAAAAACCCCGCCGTTGTTAGAGTTGCGACACTTCTGGAAGTACCGATCAGTTTACTGCGAGCGTACCTACCCCCGCCGCCTTGCCAGTTCTGCTGCCTGTTGTCTTCGCCTTACTTAATGGCAGAGCAGCCAGGCGTGACCGCAGGTAACTTATCAGTGTTTCTCATACAATTAACCCACGCGTCCTAGGGTGTACTCAACGCATGTTCAAAAAAATCCGCGGCATGTTCTCCAGTGATTTATCCATCGACCTGGGCACTGCCAATACCCTTATCTATGTCCGCGATCGCGGCATTGTCCTCAACGAACCCTCTGTAGTGGCTATTCGCACGCATGGCAACCAGAAGAGCGTGGTGGCGGTCGGTACTGACGCCAAGCGCATGCTGGGCCGTACGCCGGGGAATATCCAAGCTATCCGTCCGATGAAGGACGGAGTTATCGCCGACTTCAGCGTATGCGAGAAGATGCTGCAGTACTTTATCAACAAAGTGCACGAGAACAGCTTTATCCAGCCCAGCCCGAGAGTGTTGATTTGTGTGCCGTGCAAGTCTACCCAGGTTGAGCGCCGAGCTATTCGCGAATCAGCCCTAGGCGCTGGCGCGCGCGAAGTGTTTCTGATTGAAGAGCCGATGGCTGCCGCGATCGGTGCCGGTCTGCCGGTTGAAGAAGCTCGTGGCTCGATGGTCGTGGATATAGGCGGTGGTACCACTGAGATTGCCCTGATTTCCCTCAACGGTGTCGTGTATGCCGAGTCCGTCAGAGTAGGTGGCGATCGTTTCGACGAAGCCATTGTGACCTACGTTCGTCGCAACTACGGCAGTCTGATAGGTGAGTCGACCGCTGAGCGGATCAAGCAGGAAATCGGTGTTGCCTTCCCAGGTGGCGAAGTGCTGGAAGTCGATGTTCGCGGACGTAATCTGGCGGAAGGCGTGCCCCGCGCCTTCACGCTGAACTCCAATGAAGTGCTCGAAGCGCTTCAGGAATCACTGGCCACAATCGTCCAAGCGGTCAAGAGTGCGCTCGAGCAGTCACCCCCTGAGCTTGCGTCGGATATTGCCGAGCGTGGTTTGATTCTGACTGGTGGCGGTGCTTTGCTGCGGGATCTGGACAAGCTGTTGACCCAGGAAACCGGCTTGCCAGTCATCGTGGCTGAAGAGCCCCTTACCTGCGTTGCGCGTGGCGGCGGCAAGGCGCTGGAAATGATGGATCAGCACACTATGGATCTGCTCTCTACCGAGTGATCGGACACCGAACAGCGCTCCTGCTGGCAGTGTGCTGCTGTCCATGCGGGTTGCTGCTGACGGGCTGAGGCTTGCAGCTGCGAGGAGCTTGCCATTAAACCGTTGTTTATCAAAGGCCCTTCATTGGGTGTTCGGGTATTGGTCTTTTCGGTGCTTTCAATCGCGCTGATGGTGGTTGATGCCCGCTTTGCCACATTGCAGCCTCTGCGCTCGCATCTGAGCCTGTTGTTGACGCCAGTCTATTACATGGCCGATCTGCCAGTTCGTGGCTGGGATACTGGCTATCAGCTGGTTTCCAGTCGTCTTGATCTGCTTGCCGAAAATGAACGCCTGCGCGCCGAGGCTTTGTTGATACAGCGCAAGCTGCAGAAACTGGCTACCTTGACCGAACAAAATGTGCGCCTGCGCGAATTGCTCAACTCGTCCTCATTGGTTGATGAGCGGGTGCTGGTAGCTGAACTCGTAGGCGTTGATCCGAATCCTTTCACCCAGCGCATCCTCATCAACCGGGGCGAGAGTGATGGGGTATTCCTCGGGCAGCCGGTGCTTGATGCCGCCGGTTTAATGGGGCAGGTAGTCGAAGTCATGCCCTACACTGCCCGCGTTTTGTTGATCACCGACACTACTCACAGTCTGCCAGTACAGGTCAATCGCAATGGTTTGCGTGCTATAGCCAGCGGTACGGGTAACAACGAGTGGCTTGAACTGCGCTTTATTGGTGATACCGCGGATATCCGAGTGGGCGATATTCTTGTCAGCTCCGGTTTGGGGCAGCGATTCCCTGCGGGTTATCCGGTCGGTCGAGTCATTTCGGTCAATCAGGATCCGGCCCAGCCCTTCGCTGACGTTCGTGTAGCGCCTACGGCGCAACTGAACCGGAGCCGATACATGTTACTGGTTTTCAGCGCCGAGTCCGGATATGGGGAGGTCTTACCCGCGCTTGACTTGCAGGAGCCTGGGGTCGAACAACCCGATACGGGTGCATCGGCGGAGGGTGCTGCTGGTGCGAGCGAAATAGATGAAGTAACTTCGGCAGAAGGGGAGAGCCGCGATGCGCAATAGCTTCGTTATCGGTATGACCTTCGCTGTGGCCCTGCTGCTGAGTGTGATGCCGATGCCTACCATGCTCGAGTTGGGTCGCCCCATGTGGTTGGCGATGGTGCTGGCTTACTGGGTCATGGCGTTACCCCATCGGGTAGGCTTGTTGACTGCCTGGGTCGCCGGCCTGGCAATCGATGTGCTTTACGGGCAGATATTCGGCCAGCACGCGCTGGTAATGACACTGATTGCCTGGATGATGCTTTTGTTGCACCAGCGCATTCGGCGGTTCCCGCTGTGGCAGCAGAGTCTGGTGATGCTTCCCGTACTGGGCATCGCGCAGATATTGCTGTTGTGGCTGAACAGTCTTACCGGCAGCCGTCCGCCCACATTGCTTTTCCTGTTACCCGTCATTGTCAGCGCCGTTCTATGGCCCTGGGTGTTTTCCGTTCTGCGCGGCGTAAGGCGGCGCTTTCATGTACTCTGATCTGATCCAGCCTGTTTTATTCCTGGCTTCTGCTTCGCCTCGGCGCAGTGCTCTGCTGGCGCAAGTCGGTATCTTTCACCGCCAGTTTGGCTGCGATATTGATGAGAGCGTGTTGGCCGATGAGCCGCCGTCACACTACGTGGAACGGGTGACCAGGGCTAAAGCCATGGCTGGCCAGAGCCAGGTACCGAAGGGAGCCATTGTTTTGGCGGCTGACACCGCAGTAGTTGTGGGTGGACGCATTCTAGGCAAGCCGGTCGATGCTGCTGACGCTGCACGTATGCTGCGTCAACTGTCAGGTCGCTGGCATAAGGTGATGACAGCGGTGGCTGTGACCGCGGATGAGCGCATTAGCATTGTTCTGGTAGAGGCTCGGGTCTGTTTGCGGGTGATTGAAGAACACGAGATCCAAGCCTACTGGACCACCGGAGAACCGGGAGACAAGGCGGGTGGATACGCCATACAGGGCCTGGGTGCGGTCTTTGTTGAGAAAATAGAAGGCAGCTACAGCGCGGTGGTTGGGCTGCCTTTGTCTGAGACCGTCCGGCTGCTGGCCGATTACGGTATCGGCTGCTGGCAAAGCCTTGAAACGGAGAGTCCATTCAGGCCTTCCGAAGCATAATATCCAGATCGTCAAGGATTGCGATCGACGCCGTTGCCTGGTGATCTGGTCTGGAGAGCAGAGCCTGTGAGCGAAGAGATACTGATCAATATTACGCCGATGGAAACCCGGGTTGCCTTGGTTGAGAACGGTGTGCTGCAGGAAGTTCACGTCGAGCGTACGTTGCGTCGGGGCATTGTCGGCAATATCTACAAAGGCAAGGTGGTCCGGGTGCTACCGGGAATGCAAGCTGCCTTTGTCGATATTGGACTGGAACGCGCAGCTTTCATCCATGCCTCTGAGGTTTCAGAGCGGGAAGGGCAGGCGGTCGAATCGATTAACGTATTACTTCACGAAGGCCAGGGCCTGGTAGTTCAGGTGACCAAGGATCCTATAGGAACCAAAGGCGCCCGACTAACGACCCATCTGTCCATTCCGTCACGCTTTCTGGTCTATATGCCGCGCACCCCGCATGTCGGGATTTCCCTGAAAATTGAAGAAGAGGCAGAGCGTGAGCGGCTCAAGCAGGTGGTGGCCTCGTGCGTGGAAACTGAGGGCGTGGACGAGGCAGGCGGTTTTATCCTGCGTACCGCCGCCGAGGCCGCTCGCGAAGATGAAATACTCGCCGATATACGCTACGTCAGGCGATTGTGGCTGCAAATTGCCCAGCAGACTCAGGTCGCTGTGGCGCCATCGGTGATTTATGAAGACTTGCCCCTGGCACTGCGCACCTTGCGTGATCTGGTGAGCCCGCGTACTGAAAAGATCCGTGTTGACTCTCGTGAAACCTTTCAGAAAGTCGAGGTGTTTGTCCAGGAGCTCATGCCGGCAGTGGAAAGCCACCTGGAGCACTACCCTGGTGAGAGGCCCATTTTCGACCTGTATGGTATCGAAGACGAGATTCAGAAGGCGCTGGAGCGACGGGTCATGCTCAAGTCCGGTGGGCATCTGGTTATCGACCAGACTGAAGCCATGGCCACGATCGACGTCAATACCGGTGCCTTCGTGGGTCATCGCAATCTTGAAGAAACCATTTTCAAGACGAATCTGGAAGCGGCTATATCGATCGCCCGGCAACTTCGGCTGCGTAATCTGGGCGGTATCATCATCATCGATTTCATCGACATGGTGGATGAGGAGCACCAGCGTCAGGTCTTGCGAACGCTGGAAAAACAACTCGAGCGTGATCACGCTAAAACCAACATTATAGGCATCACTGAATTAGGGTTGGTGCAGATGACCCGCAAACGTACCCGCGAAAGCCTCGAACAGATTTTGTGCGAAGCCTGCCCCTGCTGCAGCGGACGGGGCATCCAGAAAACGCCAGAAAGTGTCTGTTATGAAATTTTCCGAGAGATACTTCGCGAGGCCCGGGCTTACCAGGCTGGCGCCTACACGGTACTCGCCTCACAGGCGGTCATTGACCGTTTGCTGGACGAGGAGTCTGGCAACGTGGCCGATCTGGAAATTTTTATCGAACGGCCCATCCGGTTCCAAGTGGAAACGGTTTATACCCAGGAACAGTACGATGTGGTGTTGATGTGATGATGGACTGAGCCGATGCACAAGCAACGCTGGTTGAGCCGCGTTCTCGATGGTCTGATCTTGCTACTGGTGGCCTGGCTGCTGGTGGCGGCTGCCTACGTGAGTCTGGGCCGCCAGTTTGTCCCGGCCATCGCTGATTACCGTGCCGAACTGCTCCAATGGGTCGAGGATAAAACCGGACGAGCTATAACGGTGGATAGCTTGCGTGGCGAGATGCAGGGCTCCCAGCCGGTGCTGACCTTGCGCGGTTTGCGTGTCCACGAGACATCTGATCCCGCTGGTCCTACTCTGGTGGCGCTCGACCATGTCACGGCCCGGATCGATGTATGGTCGAGCCTCTGGCAACGCAGGCTGGTCATGGATGCCTTGCAGATTGAAGGGCTTGCCCTCGAACTGGTGCAGGAGGCTGAAGGCCGCTGGCGGTTGCATGGACTGGGGGAGCGGTTAACCGGTGATTTTGATCTCGATGCGACGTTGAATATGCTGTTTGAACAGCGTCGTATTACCTTGCTCGATACGCATATTCTCGTCAGTCCTCACGAGCGGCCACAATGGGTTTTTCAAAAGGGTGAGATCTCGCTGCTGAATGGTGCCGGATGGCATCGGCTGGATGGCCAAGTCGATCTGCCAGAAGGGGGGGTGGCTCGTTGGCAGGTCAGCGCCCTGCAGAACGGCAAACGCTGGCAGGATATGTCCCTGGGTTTTTTCCTCGACTTGCCGCCGATCGACTGGGTGCAGCATGTGCCGCCGACCTGGCTTGAACTGGCCCGTCTGGAGGCCTTAACTGCTGGCGGACAGTTTTGGGGTAGTTGGCAAGAACAGCGATTACAGTCCCTGCAGGGGCGGTTAAAGGCGCCTTTTGTTCGGCTGGATCCCACGCAGTCCATTCCGGCAATCGACGATTTGCGGGCAGATTTCGCTTTGCAATGGGGCGAAACGCAACAATTGCGCATTCAAGACATTGAGTTCCAGCTGGGCGGCCAGGCTTGGCCTGTAAGCCGCTTCTTTGCTTCACGCGACATAGCCGAAGATCGGTGGCAGTTGCGTGCTGATAGTTTGTCTCTGGGCCTGTTGGTGCAGATGATACCTGCCCATCTACTCTCCGAGAAAGCCGCGGCTACTCTGGTGACACTGGCCCCCCAAGGTACAGTGCGTCAGATCTTGTTGGAAGGTGAAGGGACTGCCCGTGACTGGCGCACCATCCGTTGGCAAGCACTGCTGGATGACGTTGGCGTGCAGGCGTGGCAGGGGGCGCCGGCAATACAGGGTATCAGTGGTAGCCTGATTGGTAGCCCGTCCAAGGGCCAGTTGCGGGTCGCCAGTGATAAATGGAGTATGCATTTGCCAAAACTGTTTCCCCAGGCATGGTCATATGATCGGCTCACTGGTCAAATGGATTGGCAATGGTCTGAAGCAAAGGGCCTACGGCTGAATGCGCCTGGGTTTCGAGTAGAAAGTGAAGAGGGGGTAGGTGCCGCTACACTCCAGCTGGAACTGCCGATGAACGGCATAACGCCGACGATGGCCCTTAGAGTGTCGCTGCACGATACTCAAGCGAGCTTTAGTACACGCTATCTACCCACGCGCGCACCTGCACTCAGCTCAAAGCTGGCGCAATGGATTGATCAAGCTCAGATTGAGGGACCTGTACCCCTGGCCATCTTTAGTTATCAGGGCTCATTGCTACGCGATGCCTTGCCGGCTGAGCGGGAATTTTCCCTGTACGCTCGGCTGGAGGATGGTGGTCTCACGTTCCAGCGGGGTTGGCCAAGACTTCAGGCGGTGGATGGAACATTGCGGGTGGACAATCTGTTGGTGCGGATTGACCAAGCCTCTGCGCAGCTCTGGGATACAGCGCTTACCGATATACGCGTTACCACTGACCGCGCGCAACCAACTGATCCGCTTGCACTGAATGTCAAAGGTGATGTGTCGGGTCCATTGCAGGACGGTTTGCGGTTGATGCAGGAGACGCCGCTGGCTGATTTGACTAAGAATACGCTACAAGGCTGGATGGGTGATGGGCGCGTAAAGGGTCAGCTGGCACTGCTGTTGAACCTTGTGGAGGGTGCCGCGCCTCTGGTTGATGTTGCCTGGCGTGTGGACGCGTCGACCCTGTCGATTCCGTTACTTCAGACCACGCTAAGCGACCTTGCAGGACAGTTTTCCTATACCTCTGCCAGCGGGTTGCAGGCCGAAGGACTCAGAGGGCTGTTTCTGGGTAACCCTGTGGCTGGCAGTATCAGCAGTCAGAATGGTAGGCCGGAAGGAACTTTCACCGGACGCCACAGTATCGACGCGCTGCAGGACTGGTCCATGTTATCTGGCCTTCCCGAGGGCCTTTTCAGCGGCGAGTTGGCCTGGGAGGCGCGTGGCGTAATCGCAACGCCAACGATCTCGTTACAGATCGATAGCGACCTGGTAGGCGTAGCCATTGACCTGCCCGGCCCCCTTGCCAAAACCGAGGATGAGAGTCTGCCGAGCAGACTTATTCTGACGCGCCGCGGGGAGAGCCAGAACTGGCGGTTGACTCTCGGGTCAGACCTCCAGGCGGTTGTGCAAACAGGCGGGCCCAGTATGCGTGGCGACGTGCGCTATCGTAGTGGCAACCCCGTGCTGAGTAGTGAGCCAGGCTTGAGTCTGGCGGCGCGTTTCGAGCAGATTGAGTTGCCCCTTTGGCAGCAATGGGTCAAACAGAACCGGACTTTGCTGCCCGATCAGATGCAGGGCACAGAAGCGGCGGATCCGAGTCAAAGACCCAGTGCCAAAATAGCCTATGTGCGGACGTTAGACCTGCGTGTGGATGAGTTTATCGGTTTCGGTCAGACACTGGATGATCTGGCCATGAGTGCAATTCGTGACGAGACCGGCTGGCTATTCGATATCGACCAGCCCCGCATGCGCGGTCAAGTTATCGTTCCGAATCTGAAAGCTCAGCCAGTGGTATTCAACATGCAGCGGCTTTCTCTGGCACAGGAGGATCACGCGCCGCGGGTTGATGCTCTGGCCAGTCCTTTGGTGCCCGAGGATCCCCTTCCGGGAGTGAACCCCTTTGATCTGCCCCCCGTAGATGTCAACATAGATACCTTATACTGGGGAGCCGACCCAGTGGGAGGCTTGAGCTTTAAGATGCGTCCAAGTCAACGTGGAGCGCGTATAACCGGTCTGGATGTGAATCTGCGCGGACTGCATCTGACAGGTGACATGGACTGGAACGCAGCAGGACCGACCAGCGGATTTCGGGGCAAACTTAACACTGACGACATCAGCGAGGTGTTGCGGGCATGGGATTACGCTCCAACGCTGACTAGCCGAAGCTTCGCTACCACCGCGAGTCTGGTCTGGTCCGGTTCGCCTGTTTTCTTCGCGCTCGGACGCAGCAGCGGTGATCTGCAGATCAATGCGCGCAACGGTACATTGCAGAGCGGCGAAGGCTCGGCCGATGCATTGCGTGTGTTCGGCTTGCTTAACTTCAACGCCCTGACCCGCCGGTTGCGGCTCGATTTCAGTGACCTGTTCGGTCGCGGCACCGCCTATGACACTCTCGCCGGTGATCTGCAGCTTAAAGATGGTGTTATGCGCACCCGTAGCCCTTTGATTATGGACGGGCCGGGAGCCAAGGTGCAGCTAGACGGTCAGTTGGACCTGCCGGCAGGCAGCATTGATATGGGTATGCTGGTAACCTTGCCAGTAACTAATAACCTGCCGTTGGCGGCCATTATCGCTGGGGCGCCTTATATTGGTGGCGTATTGTTTCTCGCCGACAAGATACTGGGCGACCGGGTAGCGCGGTTTGCCTCGGTAAAATACCGAATCAGTGGGGACTGGCAGCAGCCTACGATTGAGTTCGACAGGGCTTTTGATAACGAAGCAGCCCTTGAGGAGTGATCAGCATGCATCAGGTAGCAGCGATACAAATGATCAGTGGTCCCGATGTGCAGGCCAATCTGGATCAGGCCGCGCCGCTTATAGCCGAGGCCGCAGGCGCGGGGGCGAAACTGGTGCTCCTGCCAGAATGCTTCGCCGCGCTCGGTAACCGCAGTCTGCAGGCTATCGCCAAGGCGGAACTGGTCGGCGAGCAACCCATTAGACGTTTTCTATCGGATCAGGCACGTCGGCACGGGATCTGGTTGATTGGTGGCAGTATTCCGTTACCACGCGCCGAAGGCAATAAACCGATGGCCTGTTGTCTGGTTTTTGATGACCAGGGGCAGGAGGTGGCCCGCTATGACAAGTTACATCTCTTCGATGTCGATGTGGACGACAGCCAGGGCAGCTACCATGAATCCAACGATTACGCCTATGGCGATAGAATCGTCTGCATCGATACGCCGGTAGGCCGGGTCGGGCTGAGTATTTGTTACGATCTTCGATTTGCCGAACTCTATATCGCATTACGCCGCGCCGGAGCGGATCTGATAGTGGTACCCTCGGCATTTACCGCGGTTACCGGGGCGGCGCATTGGGAAGTGCTGCTGCGCGCCCGGGCGATCGAAACCCAGTGTTACATTCTTGCTGCCAATCAGGGTGGGCTTCACCCTGGCGGTCGTGAGACCTTTGGCCGAAGTTGCCTCATTGATCCCTGGGGTGAGGTTCAGGCCTCCCTGGTCGAGGGTAAAGCGGTCCTTTGTCAGAGTATCGATATCAATTACCTGAAAAAAATTCGTGAACGCATGCCGGTTGCCCAACATCGCCGGTTCGCGCAGGCGGACATCATTGCCGCGGCCGCCAAGGAGTCAGATTGAATGAGTAATGTTTTAACCCAAGTGGAAAATCGCCTGCTTATGCCGGCCGATCTCAGCCCTGACAGCGTCGCGGGCGTCCTTGGCCAGTTAGTCTCCACGCCTGGTGTGGATGCGGCTGACCTGTACTTTCAGCACCAGATCAGCGAGTCGTGGGTGTTGGAAGACGGTATCGTCAAGGAGGGTAGCTTCAATGTCGATCAGGGGGTGGGTGTGCGCGCTCAGTCTGGTGAGAAAACCGGCTTTGCTTATAGCAATGATATCCGTCTGACCGCATTAAGTCAGGCGGCGGGTGCAGCCCGCTCGATAGCCCGGTCCGGCCAGGCAGGCAGCGTAAAGGCCTGGGATCGCGGCAACAGCGCACCCTTATACTCCGCAGAGAATCCCCTGGATGTCATGCCTCAAGCAGACAAGGTTGCTTTTCTACAGCGGCTGGACGCCTATACCCGAAGTCTGGATTCACGTATCACCCAGGTGTCTGTGAGTATGGGTGGTGTTCACGATACGGTGCTGGTGGCGTCAAGCGACGGCACGTGGGCAGGTGATATTCGGCCACTGGTGCGGCTCAACGTGAGTGTCATCATCGAACACAACGGCCGGCGCGAGCGGGGCGGCTCCGGTGGCGGCGGGCGAACAGACTATCGCTTTTTCGAAGCGGAAGAGCGCGCGATGGGTTATGCCCGAGAAGCGGTGCGCCAGGCCGTGGTCAATCTGAGTGCGATCTCGGCACCGGCCGGCAGCATGCCGGTGGTCATGGCGCCAGGCTGGTCCGGAGTGCTGTTGCACGAGGCGGTCGGCCATGGTCTTGAGGGCGACTTCAACCGCAAGGGCAGCTCGGCCTACAGCGGGCGGGTGGGAGAGAAAGTGGCATCCAGCCTGTGCACTATTGTCGATGACGGCACGCTGCCAGGCCGTCGGGGATCGCTGAGTATGGATGATGAGGGCAATCAGACCAACTGCACCACGCTGATCGAAAACGGCATTCTCAAAGGTTATATGCAGGACAAGCTCAATGCGCGTCTTATGGGCGTGGCTGCTACGGGTAACGGTCGTCGCGAATCCTACGCCCACCTGCCTATGCCGCGGATGACGAACACCTATATGCTCGCCGGCGAAAGTGATCCGCAGGACATCATCAAGTCAGTCAAGAAGGGTATTTATTGCGCGAATCTCGGTGGCGGTCAGGTCGACATCACCAGTGGCAAGTTCGTCTTCTCCACCAGCGAGGCCTATCTAATAGAGGATGGCAAGATTACGGCCCCGGTGAAAGGTGCGACGCTTATTGGTAACGGCCCGGAAGTCATGAACCGAGTGTCCATGGTAGGTTATGATCTAGCGCTCGATAGCGGTGTCGGAACCTGCGGTAAGGACGGTCAGTCATTGCCGGTGGGCGTCGGGCAGCCGACCGTCAAGATCGACCAGATTACTGTCGGTGGTACTGGCTAAGGCGCATCGATTCATAGCGCTGAACGTTCGATGGGCCCTCAGGGGCTCTCGAAGCGTCCTGCGAGTCGGTTTTTCTTCACCTGATCGGCAGGGAATACTCGTCCGCTCATCGCAATATAGACACCATGGCCGAGTGTATTGAGCGCCCCGACTGCCAGGCCTAGGTTGAACAGGGCATCAGAATCACGAAAACGAGCGGGCTGCATCGCGCCGGTCAGCACGATGACTTTATCGGGTATGTTCGCCAAACCTGCCGCTGTCACGGTCATAGTGTCGGTGCCGTGGGTGATCAGCACATGTTCATAGGGACATGCTGCCACCGTATCGTGGATCAGTTGTCGGTCGGCGTCATCCAATTCGAGGCTGTCTTTTCTGATAAGTGATTGGACAGAATAACCGACGTTGGCCCGCCCCTGCTCCATCAGCTCTCCAGCTACCGGCTCACCGATCTGATACTCGCTTAGTGCATCGTAATAGAGCTTGTCGAGGGTGCCGCCGGTACCATAAATTTGTATAAACATGGGTTGCTCCAACAGTGACGGAAATCAGTATGCCTGTAGATACACCTGAAAGCAGCCCCGCGCCGGAGGCAGTCAGAATCTGGTGGGTGTATATGGTGCGTGCCGAGAACGGCTATCTATACACCGGCATCAGCACGGATCCGGCACGGCGATTTGTGCAGCATCAACAGGGTAAAGGTGCGCGTTTCTTCAACCGCAGTCCGGCGCAGGCACTGGTATGGACAGAGGTCTGTCACGGCCACACCGACGCGTTGCGGCGGGAAATAGTTATCAAGGCTCTGGGCAAGACGGCCAAGGAGCAACTGATTAGTCAGGCCAATGTCGCGTCATTTGTTCCCAAGAGTGACTTTGCAGCGTCTTGCGCACCAGTTAAGCTAAGCCACCCTTGACTGGAGAATACCTATGAGCGATCTGATTCTGCACCATTACCCGCAATCCCCGTTTGCCGAGAAGGTCCGCCTGATGCTGGGCTTCAAGGGGCTGGCCTGGAAATCGGTAATGATTCCCGCAGCGATGCCCAAGCCTGATCTGATCGCGCTGACTGGTGGCTATCGGCGTACGCCGGTGATGCAGGTTGGCGCTGACATTTACTGCGATACGGCGTTGATCGCAAGACTGCTGGAGGAGAGAAAGGCCACTCCTGCGTTGTTTCCCGAGGGGCGCGAAGCGGCTAGCTCGGCCCTGGCACAATTCGCTGATCAAGTGTTATTTCAGCACGCGGTAGCCATCAACTTTCAGCCCCATGGTCTGGCTGCCCGTTTTGCCGGTGCTCCGGAGGCCATGGTCAAAGGCTTTATGGCCGATCGACAAAAGCTTTTTCAGGGTGGCAGCGCCAGTCGCTTGGAAGCGCCTGTGGCTCTTTCCCAGTGGCCAACCCTGTTGAGTCGTCTGGAAATCCAGCTGAAAAGAGACGGCGAGTACGTGCTAGGCAATCAGGCTTGTATCGCAGACTTCGCCTATTATCATCCACTGTGGTTCGTTGCCAGCAATGCGGCGGTTGCCGGTGCGCTCGATGGCTATCCAGCAGTCAGAGACTGGATGTCACGTATGGCCGACTTTGGTCATGGTTCGCAGACTGATCTGGATTCCTCGGCTGCGCTGCAGATAGCAAACGATGGCACCCCTCGTGCGTACACTGCAAGCGACTTTGCCAGCCCGGAAGGTTTGCAAGTTGGTCAAACGGTGCAGGTCAACGCAGTGGATTACGGTACCGACCCAGTGGCGGGCAAGCTGGTATACGAAGACGCTGAAGAAGTCGTGATAGCGCGCGATGACGAGCGTGCCGGCCAGGTTCAGGTGCACTTTCCACGATTTGGCTTTCGCATCCAGGCGGCTTGATCGTTGATTGGGCTTCTGAGCGGTATTCGCGCGCAGGAGCCCGATGTCATAATACAGAGGAATCAGAGCTTTTTGGTTTCAGGACTTGATCATTTAGCCACCACTGGTCGCCATATATTCCCCGCCGACACGGCAGTCGCCGAACGGTCATTGAATATGTCAGCAGGCTGCATCAGGCGCGATGGTTTTAACGACTAAAAAAACCTTTCTGTGCCAGATGTTTTTAGCAATGGCGATCGTGTTCGCATTGTCATTGCCAACCCTGGCCGATACGACCCAGGCACCGCCCAAGACTGATCCAGCCGATGCGCAGGCGCACTGTGCTGAGCCAGTTCAACGTTTTATGGGTTAATTGAACGCCGCTGATGCCGATGCCGATGTTGGCAAGCGCATTGATGATGCCTTGCGCGATGAATTTGAGCGGAACCTGGAGCGGTGCCGAGCGTCCTATCAATATCAGTTGAAACAGCTGGAGGTCAAATTCGATGACCTGCCGGTGGATGCCTATTGCCACTCGGTGCGTCGGGAATCCATCGATGCTGAATCGTTACTCGACATAGATGCAGCAAGGGTAAAGCAGTTGCCGCTGAACGGTGGCGAAGAGCAGCGGGCCGCGGCGGACTTTCTTGCCCATGCCAGCGACGGGCTGGTTCGCTCTGTGAATGGACTATTTCTCCTGCGTCACAGCATTTGTATCGAGGAGCGCATCACGCCTTTTGATCAGCTGCCGTTCGGTGGGAGTCCAAGCCAGACATATTCTCATATCGAATAGATCGCACCGGTCGGCAGCAATGCCGCTACGCATGCGATGATGGTGGGACGGATATTCCGCGACGCGGCTGTATAGCCGTCTCGACTCTACTACGGAGGCATCGTGAACGACATTATCCAGGTAAAAGGTATCACCAAGACATACGCAACGGGTTTCAAAGCCCTGGACGGCATCGACCTGAATATTCGCCGTGGTGAGATATTTGCTCTACTTGGGCCCAACGGTGCGGGCAAGACTACCCTTATTAGTATTATCTGCGGCATCGTCAATGCCACGGCCGGGCAGGTCATCGTCGATGGCCATGATATTGTTCGTGATTATCGGGCAGCACGGAAGACAATTGGTCTGGTTCCGCAGGAGCTGACCAACAACATGTTTGATAGTGTCTGGGCGACCATGAAGCTCAGTCGCGGGCTATTTGGTAAGGCACCTGACGCTGCACACCTGGAAAAGGTTTTGCGCGATCTGTCGTTGTGGGACAAGCGCAACGAGAAAATCATGAGCCTGTCCGGAGGCATGAAGCGGCGCGTGCTGATTGCCAAGGCGCTCTCCCACGAGCCCGATGTGTTGTTTCTGGATGAGCCGACCGCCGGCGTTGATGTGGAGCTGCGCCGGGATATGTGGGAGATGGTCCGGCTTCTGCGAGACAAAGGCGTGACGATCATTTTGACCACCCATTACATCGAAGAGGCCGAGGAGATGGCTGACCGTATCGGGGTGATCAATGGAGGTCGCCTCATCTTGGTGGAAGACAAGGCCACGCTGATGCGCAAGCTGGGTACCAAGCAATTAAGTATCCACTTGCAGCAGCCTCTGACTCACATACCGGAGACGGTGGCGGAATATCAATTGGAGCTGGCGCAGGGCGGCCACGCTCTGGTCTACACCTTTGATGCTCTTACGGAACAGACGGGTATTGCCGAGCTGTTGCGGGCGCTGGCGCGCGAAGGGATTGAGTTCAAGGATCTGCACTCCAGTCAAAGCTCTCTGGAGGATATCTTTGTCGGGCTGGTTCACAATCATCCTGGACAGCTGAAACAGCAGGCTACCGAGGAGCTGTCATGAATGTATATGGAATCAAAGCGATCTATCAATTTGAAATGAACCGCATGCGCCGCACTCTGTTGCAAAGCGTTGCCTCTCCGGTTATTTCTACGTCGCTGTATTTTGTGGTGTTTGGCGCGGCGATCGGTTCACGCATGGCTGAGGTGGATGGCGTAGGTTACGGCGCCTTCATCATTCCGGGTCTGATCATGCTGATGTTGCTCAACGAAAGTATTTCCAACGCCTCGTTTGGTATCTACATGCCCAAATTTACCGGCACCATCTATGAAGTCCTCTCGGCACCGGTGTCGCCGGCGGAGATTGTTGTTGGTTACGTCGGAGCCGCCGCTACGAAGTCGGTCATTCTTGGTTTACTGATTTTGGTCACGGCGAGAATCTTCGTCCCGTACGAGATACAGCATCCGGTCTGGATGCTCTGTTTTCTGGTGCTCACGGCAGTAACGTTCAGTCTGTTCGGGTTTATTATCGGGGTCTGGGCTGACGGGTTCGAAAAGCTGCAGATTATTCCGTTGATGATTGTTACCCCGCTGGCATTCCTGGGCGGCAGTTTTTACTCGATCAGCATGTTGCCGCCGATCTGGCAGACCATCACTTTGTTTAATCCGGTGGTCTACCTGATCAGCGGATTTCGCTGGAGTTTCTACGGCGTTGCCGACGTCCATATTGCGATCAGTCTGGCCATGACGCTGGTGTTTCTGTTCGTTTGCCTTGGCATTGTCGGGTGGATATTCAAGACCGGTTATCGACTCAAGCCTTGAGCGTGCAGAGTCAGTCCTGAATGTTGCCACTCAGCGCTCTGACCCGTGCATAAGGATGGTTCTGTAGTGCGGCAAAGCCGGGAATTTGCCGTGCTTTCATCCGGGTGAACAGCGGCGTGGTGATACCGCAAAGAAAGCGCGTAAGGCATTCGCTGCCGGGCGCCATGCCATGCAGTGCAGCGTATCTCTGGATAAAGGAATCGGCTAGCGAGCGTATCTTGGAAGCCTCTGGCAGCTCTGCCTGCGGCGGCTCGGGCAAGGCTTGATGTTGGCCGTCGCACACCGAACAATGGCCGCAGTGCAAAGGCACCTGCTCGTCGCCAAAATGCAGGGCCAGTCGATGACTCAGGCAGGTGCCGGTTGCGAAAAGATCGAGCATCGCGTGGATGCGACGTATTTCGCTCTGCTCCTGCATGAGGAAATATGTGTATAACTCTTCTGCCAGTGTTTGTGGGTCGAAATCTCGGGCGACCAAGGCATACACTTCGGTCATCTGCTTGCTTTCCATCCCGATCCAGCCCTGCTCCTGAAAGTAGTCCAAGGCTTTGATTACCCGGCCGCGCTCGGCCCCATTTTGCTGCCAGAGCGCTTCGAAATCCACAGTGCACCAGGTGCGTGCCCGCGTTGATGTACTGACAATCGCCTGAACAAACTGCTGCCGCTCACCCTGGAAGCGAGCGACTAATTCGTCTGCCGCGAGCAGGTACTTGAAGCGGTACTCGGCAAAATAGGCGTAGCGAGGCGCAATGATTCCGCGCAACTCCAGTTGCACCAGCAGAGTCTTGAGTGGCAGTTGACGAATATTACTCAGCGAGGAGAGGGCGTTGAGCATAATCTCCCACTGTCCCGACTGGTCAGGGGTAGTCAGTAGATCGTCCAGCACGCCGCGAATGCCGATTAGTTCCGGTGTGTCGCCATAGACAAAGTTTTCCAGCACATTCAGATTGTCCCGGTTAGCCAGAATCAGGCAGCGCGACGGTTCACCGTCACGCCCGGCGCGGCCGATTTCCTGACTGTAGTTTTCGATCGATTTTGGCAGATCATAATGCACCACATTGCGGATATTGCTCTTGTCGATGCCCATGCCGAAAGCGATGGTTGCGACAATGCAATTGATCTGTCCGCCCATGAACTGTTGCTGGATAGTCTCCCGGCGCTCGTGCGCAAGGCCTGCGTGGTAAGCGCTGGCTGCAATGCCTTGGGTGCTCAGCTGGAGGGCAACATCCTCTGCGGTTTTTTGTTGAGTCACATAGACGATGGATGCCTCTGTAGGCCGAGCGCCAAGCCATTCAACAAGTCTGCCGGGCTTGTCAGCGGTAGCCGCCGGTTCAACACCCAGATGCAGATTGGGGCGGTAGAAGCCGGTTGTCACTACATCTTCCCCGGCAATAGCGAAGCGCGATTGCATATCCGCGATAACTGGCGGGGTCGCTGTGGCAGTCAACAGCAGTACATGAGGGATATTCAGTTGTTGCTGATACGCCGGCAGTTTCAGGTAGTCGGGACGAAAATTATGCCCCCACTCGGAGATACAGTGTGCTTCGTCGACGACCATCAGTGAGATGGGCACCTGTTGGATAAAATGCCGGAACCGCTCATTCTTTAGCCGCTCGACCGAGATCATCAGGATCTTCAGTTCGCCGTTACGTGCTCGGGCCATGACTCGGTTACTCTCGTCACGGCCCTGGGCCGAGTCAATGCTGCCTGCGGCAATACCATGGCGCTCAAGAAACGTCAGCTGATCCTGCATCAGCGCCAGCAGCGGCGAGATAACCAGGGTCAGATGCGGCAGATGCAGGGCAGAGAGCTGGTAGCAAAGCGACTTGCCCGAGCCGGTAGGGAATATTGCGGCCGCGGAGCGACCTGCCAGCACGGAGGTAATGGCCGCCTCCTGGCCGGGACGAAACTGGCTGAAGCCGAAAGTGTCGAGCAGTGTCTGTTTGATCATGGTGACATGGTGCGCAATTTGCGCCGTCTTGTCTGCGACCTGTCGCACAATCAATCAAATAGCCTCTGTCTCAGCGGCTTTTTTTATTCCGCAGTTGTTGGACCAGGCCCTTGGGAGGATGTTTTATAACCAGCGAATCCTGACCTTCGTCGTACTCCACCTGTTCACCGAGCAGGTGCGCTTCGAAGCTGATCGACAGGCCATTAGCCTTGCCATAAAAACGCATGAAGTTGCTCAGGGTACGTTTATCCGCTGGAATTTCCGGGGACAGGCCGTAATCCTTGTTGCGTATGTAATCGTAGAAGGCACGCGGTTTTTCTTCGTCGATGACACCAGAGAGCTCTTCCAGCGCGACCTGTTCGCCCTGACGAGCCTGGCTGTTGACGTAGCCGCTCATGGCCTTGGTCTTATTGCGTAAGGTTTCGGGCTGGTAATCCGCTTCGCCAACATAATCGCTGAAGGCTTGCAGCAGGGTAGTGGTTTCTTCTTCAGGATTGGCGCCTTCGATACAGCCGATGAAGTCGCGAAAGTAGTCCGAGACCCGTTTGCCGCTGCGCCCACGGATGAAGGAGATGTATTTGGTCGATTGGGCGTTCTGTTTCCACTCGGTCAGATTGATCCGCGCCGCCATGTTCAAGCTGGATAGATCCAGGTGACGTGCCGAAGCGACCTCCAGACTGTCGGTGACAGTGACCCCTTCGGTATGGTGCAACAGGGCGATAATCAGAAACGCGGTCATGCCCTGACGGTAGCGGATATAGAGTACATGGCCGCCCAGTGCGAGATTGGAGCCCTCCATTAGGGTTTTCAGCTGCTCGGTGGACTGGCGTGAGAAACCGATGAAATCCTGCTCACCGTCGACCAGCTGCTGCAACCAACCGCTGAATGGGTAGGCCCCGCTTTCGGGCTGGAAATAGCCCCAGGCCTTATTTGGCTTGCTATTGTAGGCCTCGATCAGGCCGGCAAGCAGCTGCTCGAGTGCCTCGGAATTGGTCAGCTCGCTGTCGCGCAGGCTCAGGCTGGCCGGTTGGCCGTCGGGTTTCTTGTGAATTTGATGAACAATACTGTTATCGATGGGCATGGTGTCTCTTCTGTTGCTGATACCGGGCGGTCCGGATTGAGCTCCGGCCCGCCTCGAGCCTAAAGGCTGGCAATATGACTACGTTGTTCGCTGAGTTGGCTCAGAGCTTTTTCAGCATCGGCGAGTTTGCCACGCTCCTTGTCGATCACCGCCGGCGGCGCCTTGTCGACAAATCCGGCGTTACCTAGCTTGCCGCCGATGCGTTTGACTTCGCCTTGCAGACGTTGGATCTCTTTGTCCAGTCGGGCCAGCTCGGCGGTCTTGTCGATCAGGCCTGCCATGGGCACCAGTACTTCCAATTCGCCGACCAGGGCGGTAGCGGACAAAGGTGCTTCGTCACCTTCTGCCAGGACGGTGACCGAGGATAGCTTGGCGAGCTTCTTCAGGAAGGTGTCGTTTTCTGCCAGTCGGCGGTGATCTTCCTGTGCCGCGTTGCGCAGCAGCAGATCAAGTTCCTTGCCGGGGGCAACATTCATTTCGCCGCGAATGTTGCGTACGCCGAGGATTAGTCCCTTGAGCCATTCGATGTCCTGCTCGGCAGTTTCATCCAGTCGGCTCTCATCGGCCTGCGGCCAGGGCTGGAGCATGATCGTAGGGCCAGCTTTACCCGCCAGCGGGGCCACGCGTTGCCAAATCTCTTCGGTGATAAAGGGCATGAACGGATGGGCCAGACGCAGGGCTGCTTCCAGCACGCGCACCAGTGTACGGCGGGTGCCCCGCTGGCGCTCGGCCGGGGCGTTTTCGTCCCACAGAACCGGTTTGGACAGCTCCAGATACCAGTCGCAGTATTGATTCCAGATGAATTCGTAGAGTGCCTGTGCCGCCAGATCAAAACGAAATTGATCAAGCTGCCGGGTCACTTCGGTTTCGGTACGCTGCAGGGCTGAAATGATCCAGCGATCAGCCAGGGTCAGCTCTACCGCCGCTGCGCCATCGATGCCGGTGTCGTTGTCTTCGCACTGCATCATCACATAACGCGCGGCGTTCCAGATCTTATTGCAAAAGTTGCGATAGCCTTCAACGCGGCCCATATCGAACCGGATATCCCGTCCGGTGGAAGCCAGGGAGCAGTTGGTAAAGCGCAGGGCATCGGTGCCATAGGCGGCGATTCCGTCGGGGAACTCGTCGCGGGTCTGCTTCTCGATCTTGGCCGCCATTTTTGGCTGCATCATGCCGCTGGTGCGCTTGGTTACCAGTGACTCCAGATCGATACCATCGATGATATCCAACGGGTCGAGTACGTTGCCCTTGGACTTGGACATCTTCTGGCCCTGGCCATCGCGGACCAGACCATGCACATAAACCGTCTTGAAGGGGACCTGAGCGCTGCCGTCGTCGTGTTTCATCAAATGCATCGTCAGCATGATCATCCGTGCAACCCAGAAGAAAATGATGTCGAACCCGGTCACCAGAACATCGGTCGGGTGAAACGTCTTCAATGCCTGGGTCTGCTCGGGCCAGCCAAGGGTAGAGAAAGTCCACAAGCCGGAGCTGAACCAGGTATCGAGCACGTCCTCATCCTGGCGCAGGACAGCGTCGCCAAGGCTGTGTTTGGCGCGTACTTCGGCTTCGTCGCGACCCACATAGACCTTGCCGGACTCGTCATACCAGGCTGGAATTCGGTGCCCCCACCAGAGCTGGCGGCTGATGCACCAGTCCTGAATGTCACGCATCCAGCTGAAGTACATGTTCTCGTATTGTTTAGGCACGAACTGGATTCGTCCATCCTCTACTGCTGCAATCGCGGGTTCGGCCAGAGGCTTGGTCGACACATACCACTGGTCGGTCAACCAGGGCTCGATGATCACGCCTGAGCGGTCACCCTTGGGTACCTTGAGTGCGTGAGGCTCGATTTTTTCCAGCAGACCGGCCGCCTCGAAATCGGCGACGATACGCTTACGCGCTTCGAAGCGGTCCAGACCCGCGTATTCAGCAGGTAAGCCCGGATCGACATCGGTGTTCATGGTGCCGTCGATATTGAAGATCTGGGCACTGGCAAGAATCGCCGCGTCCTTGTCGAGAATATTGATCAGCGGCATGGCGTGACGTTTTCCGACTTCGTAATCGTTAAAGTCGTGGGCCGGGGTGATCTTCACGCAGCCAGTGCCAAATTCGGGATCGCAGTAGTCATCCGCGACGATGGGAATGCGCCGGCCAACCAGTGGCAGCTCAATGAACTTGCCGACCAGCGCCTGATAGCGCTCATCCTGTGGATTGACGGCCACTGCAGTATCGCCCAGCATTGTTTCGGGACGCGTGGTGGCAACGATCAAATAGGTTTGACCCTCGGCCGTGGTTGCGCCGTCTGCCAGCGGATAACGCAGGTTCCACAGCGAGCCGGTCTCCTCGTGATTTTCCACTTCCAGATCGGATATGGCAGTGTGCAGCGCCGGGTCCCAGTTCACCAAGCGCTTGCCGCGGTAGATCAGGCCGTCTTCGTGTAAGCGAACAAAGGCTTCCTTGACCGCTTCGCACATGCTTGGGTCCATGGTGAAGCGTTCGCGGCTCCAATCTACCGAGCTACCCAGGCGGCGTATCTGCCGGGTGATGTTGCCGCCGGACTCTTCCTTCCACTGCCAGACTTTATCGAGAAACTGCGCGCGGCCCAGGTCATGACGTGACTGACCTTGAGCCGCGAGCTGGCGCTCGACAACCATCTGGGTTGCTATACCAGCGTGGTCCGTGCCGGGTTGCCACAGGGTGTTGCGGCCTTGCATGCGACGGAAACGGATCAATGCATCCATGATCGCGTTATTGAAACCATGACCCATGTGCAGGCTACCGGTCACGTTGGGTGGTGGCAGCGCAATGGTGTAGGACTCGCCCGAGCCCTGGGGTGAGAAGTAGTTATTCTGCTCCCAGTTCTGGTACCAGGAAGATTCGATAGCGTGGGGCTGGTAGGTCTTGTCCATGGGTATGCTGGGTATCCGATTGGTCAGTCGGCGACAGGCCGTGCCGGTTGCGGCGTAGCAGGCAGGATCGTCGCGGAAAAAACACCCATTATAGCGGGCAGGGGACGCTGAGGCCCAGCCCGCAGGCGCTTATTTAAGTTGCTCGCGCACCATCTGCTGCAACTTGTCCTGCAGGCGATTACGCAGTTCGGCCTCAATGGTCGGCATCATGTCGTCTATGACTTCCTGCAGAATGAGGTGTGCTTCGGCCTGCAGACGTGCCTCCATACGGACTTCCCGCGCGCCGGTGTGTGCACTGTCACGACCGATACTCTGGCGTGTCGAGGGGCGCATCGAGGGCGGAGGGACGTGGCCGGCCATCAGGCGATCCAGTTGCACCCGTTCCTCCGCCAGTCTTGCTAGTTGATCATAGGGCAGAAACGGATTCGGCTTGGGCGTTGGGGGGCGTGCAGGTAAGGGCTGGGTAGGGTTTGGGATAAGCTGCGCTGCAGGTGCAGGGGGGTTGCCTGCGATCAGGTTGACAGGCGTCAGTGGCTGGCTGAGGTCCAGGCCGGGAGCGTCAGTAATGATGTCCTGCAGGAGGGGTACGTCCAGCTTCGCGTCAGTGCTACCTGCAATACTAGCGGTGGGCTCTGATGGCTCGTCCAGCAGAGTACGAATGGACTCCAGGTCCTTGAGCAGACGTGATGGTTCCGAAGGGTCGCGCTGCGCCATGATTCATCCTGCTGTCCGTATCTGATGGGTTTGCAGAGGATAGCCCCGTTCGCGGTAAAAGCGAAATCGCTCGCGTGCCGGAAGGCGAATCGGGTCGTTCTCAACGACAATTTCGGCCAGCCGGTTGAACCGGCTGAACGATTCGGCGGTGTTGTCCGCGAGATTGATCAGTAAATCGTTGTGGGCAGCGTGGGGTTCACCGTGGCCACACACCACCGCTTGTGTGGGGTCGTCTGTAGCCAGGCCGTGGGGTAGGAACGAGTCGGCGCGAAAGCGCCATAACAAACGGTCAAGAGTCTCGGCCTGCTCGGCATCTGTGCAGTTGAGATAGACCCGGTGACCCTTGATCCAGGCTTTGTGAGCCAGCCGGCAGGCATAATCCAGGCGCAGGCCAGGGTTGGTGCTGGTCAGCAGATAGAAGTCTATGCGGGTCATGGTGGCTACCTGGGAGGCAGGCGACAGGTGGCGGATGTGGTGTTGCCCGGCCTGTCGCTGCTGATCACTGGATCTGGTTCAGAAGATATTGCATCAATAGCGGTACGGGGCGTCCTGTTGCGCCTTTGTCCTTGCCGCCGCTGGTCCAGGCTGTGCCGGCAATATCCAGGTGAGCCCAGGGGTAAGCCTTGGCATAGCGTGACAGGAAACAGCCTGCGGTTATGCTACCGGCCTTCGGGCCACCGATGTTGCCCATGTCGGCAAAGGGGCTGTCCAGTTGTTCCTGGTACTCCTCGAATAGAGGTAGTTCCCATGCACGATCATCGGCCTGTTTGCCGGCGTTTAATAGTTGCTGCACCAGCGCCTCATTGTTCCCCATCACCGCCGACGTATTGCTACCCAGCGCGACAATACAGGCGCCGGTCAGGGTGGCGATATCGACGACACTGGCAGGTTTGAAGCGTTCGGCGTAGGTCAGGGTGTCGCAGAGCACCAGTCTGCCCTCGGCGTCGGTATTGAGGATCTCAATAGTCTGGCCGGACATGCTGGTGACAATGTCGCCTGGCTTGGTGGCCGTTCCGCTGGGCATATTTTCTGCCGAGGCCACGAGGCATACCAGATTGATCGGTAGTTTCAGGGCAACAACGGCTCTAAGAACCCCAAAGACGGTCGCAGCGCCACACATGTCGTACTTCATTTCGTCCATATTCGGCGACGGCTTGATACTGATACCACCAGTATCGAAGGTAATGCCTTTACCGACGAGTACATGAGGCTGATCCTTGGCCTTGGCGCCCTGGTAGCTCATGCGGATCAGTTTGGCAGGTTCCGCGCTGCCCGCGCTGACGGACAATAGGGCGCCCATGCCGAGCGCTTTCATATCCTTTTCATCGAGAATCTCGACGTCCAGTTCTTTGTAGGTCTTGCCCAAAGCCTTGGCTTGATTGGCCAGATAGGTCGGTGTGCAGACGTTGCCAGGCAGGTTGCCCAGAGTACGCGTGAGGTCGATACCGTCGCTGATGGCCTCGGCATGCTCTACCGCTAGCTTGAGCTGGCCCGCATCGGCTTTATCGGCAGACCAGATCAGACATTTCTTGAGTCGTGGCTTGCTGGCTTTGAGTGTTTTGAACTGATCAAACTGGTAGAGGTTTTCGCGTATTGTTTCCAGCATGAGGCGCGTACGTGCATACAGGTCACGTCCGCTGACTGGCAGCTCGGCCAGCGTCAGCAGCGCATCAGTGGCGCCACCATCCTTCAATGTAATGATGACTTTCTGGACCAGTTTGCGGAACTGCCGGTCGCCAAGTTCGGCATCCTTGCCCCGGCCCACCAGCAATATACGCTGCGCACTAATACCCGGCAGACCAAACAGCATGAGGGTCTGGCCGCTTTTACCGGTAATATCGCCCTGCTTGATTGCGGCGCTAATCTGGCCACTGCACGCGTGATCCAGTTCGGCGGCGGGGCCCTCAAGGGGGGCGCCTTCACTGATGGCGACGACCAGGCAGCCGCTCTTGATGGTTTCGAGTGTGCCGTGCTTGACGTTAAAGTCCATTAGTACTCCCCAAGACAAATGATGTTGATTGACTGATAATACAGCCAGCAAGTCGGACCGCCGTGCGCCGGGATCGGCGTTACACTTGCATCCAAACTCGATATCCCTCCATTCTGGCTCATTCAAGTGCCTGGGGCCAAGGAAGTTATTGTGATTGTGTTTCGTTATCTGAGCCGTGAAGTGTTGCTGACCCTGACTGCAGTCAGTGGCGTACTGCTACTCATCATCATGAGTGGACGGTTCATCAAGTACCTCGCCCAGGCGGCCGCGGGCCAACTCGACCCCGGGGTGCTCTTCCTGATCATAGGATATCGGCTGCCTGGATTCATGGTGCTGATTCTGCCGCTGGGCCTGTTTCTCGGCGTCCTGCTGGCATACGGCAGGATGTATCTGGATAGCGAAATGACAGTGCTGTCCGCTAATGGCTTCAGTGATCGACGAATACTCTGGTATACCCAGGGCTCCGCACTGATAGTGGCTCTCATTGTTGCCATCTTGAGTCTTTGGTTGGCGCCGGCTGGCGTTTTGAAAACCCAGCAGCTATTTAATCAGCAGGCTGCCATGACAGAGTTCGATACCCTGGCGGCGGGCCGTTTTCAATCGCTGGGCAGCGGTCAGCGTGTGACCTATGCCGGTGGTCTTTCAGAAGATCGTACTCAGCTGGAGGATCTGTTTATTACCGAACGCGCCGGGGGCATCGATGATACAACGGTAGGCGTTCTGGTGGCGGAAACCGGACGACAGCAGATGAATGTCGATGGCAGTCGCTACCTTGTGCTGTATGACGGTTATCGTTACGACGGCACACCTGGCTCTGCCGACTTTCGGGTGATCAGCTATGACACCTACGGCGTACTGCTGCCAAAGCCGGAGATTGCAACCGAGGTGACCGACCGCGAAGGTATTCCCACGCTGCAGTTGTTTGGTCATTCTGACGTTGATCTGCGTGCGGAGTTGCAATGGCGATTGGCGCTGCCTCTGCTGGTCTTCATAGTTGCTTTCTTTGCCGTACCGCTTTCGCGCGTCAATCCGCGGCAGGGGCGCTTTCTCAAGTTATTGCCTGCGGTGATGCTGTATATGGCCTATCTGGCGTTGCTGATCAGCGCCCGAGGCTGGATGGAGTCGGGCGCCTTGCCGGCAGTTCTGGGCTTATGGTGGGTGCATGTACTCTTTTTGATTATCGGTGTGGTGCTTAATCGCCAGGCCCTTTTGCCTCAGCCAGTGCCGCGGGAGATTGCTCATGCGCATTCTTGATAAGCATATAGGTGCGACGGTTTTGTTGAGTATTGTGATCGTCGCGGTGATCGTGCTTGGGCTTGATCTGCTTTTCGCCTTCATCGACGAGCTGGACGATGTGGAAGGCAGCTATGGCGGGATGGACGCGCTGGTTTATACGCTTTTTACACTGCCACGCCGGCTGTATGACCTGCTGCCTTTGGCTGCGTTGATCGGATCGCTGATTGGTCTGGGTACGCTGGCGAGTAATTCGGAATTGACTGTCATGCGTGCCGCGGGTGTATCCATTACGCGCATTGTCATGGCGGTTTTCAAACCTGTGTTGGTGGTTTTGTTGACGGGTGTGCTCCTTGGTGAGTACGCAGCGCCCCGTAGCGAAAACATGGCTGAAAGCCGCCGTGCTATAGCCCAAGGTACAGAGCAGGCGTTCAAATCTCGTGGCTTTTGGCATCGCGAAGGCAACGATTTTTTGCATATTAATGCGGTGCAGCTCGATGGCGCACTCCGCGGGATTACCCGGTACCGCTTTGATGATAAGCGCCGTTTGCTTGAAGCCAGCTTTGCCAGCAAAGCTATCGTAGAAGATGACAGCTGGTTAATGGAAAATGTGCAGACCACACGGTTTCCCGAGCCTGACCGTAGTGAGGTGGGCCTGGTTACCCAGGAGCGTTGGAACGTTCTGCTTTCCGCTGAGTTGCTGCAGGTGGTCGTACTTGACCCCGGTGTGCTACCCCTGAGCGGGATCTGGCATTATCAGAGATACCTGGCCGAGCAGGGCCTGAGCAACGAACAGTACCGCTTGGCGTTCTGGAAAAAGCTCTTTCAGCCCCTTGCTACTCTAGCCCTGGTGTTCGTTGCGATTTCTTTTGTATTTGGCCCGTTGCGTTCTGTCACGCTGGGCCAGCGGGTGTTCACCGGTGTGCTTGTTGGCTTCAGTTTTCGCATGGTTCAGGACTTGCTTGGACCGTCCAGTCTGGTATTCGGATTTTCGCCGCTGATTGCGGTATTGGCTCCGATGCTGCTGCTGTTCCTGCTCGGCGCATGGCTGATGAGAAGGGCGGGATAATCCGGATGCCGGCACCCCGGCCACGTGCTATTTCTTGAAGGTACCCTTTGGCAGAGTAACCAGCTGGGTGCCTGATGCGATGTCGTGCCAGGTTCGGGACCGTGGGTCCCACAGTGCCCAGAGAAACCCCAGACCCAGACACAGCCAGGCCAATTGAGCGACAATAAACCGGATCAATGCCTGGCGACGTGTGATCGAACGTCCCCCTGGCTGCTGGACTCTGATCCCCCATACCTGCATGCCCAGCGTCTGGCCTTTGAGGGTCCAGAAGATACTGTAAAATAACAAACTTAGAAGGATCACCATGACAGTCAGCAGGTAATCGCCGATGAAACTGCCTGCCTCTGCCTGTTGGTGCGCCACTTTTTCGCCTGTAAGCACAATATGAACGCCCAGATAAGCAAAAGTGGCGACCATCCAGACAGCGATCAGCAGGAACAGGTCGTAACTAGCCACCGTGATTCGCCGAGCTAATGTAGTAGCTGGAAAGTCGCCCACTGGTTCGAGTTGTTTAATATTCATCTGTGCTCCGGAGCGAATGAGGCGAAGGCGCCTAGCGCCGGGTCAAGGGTGGGGTGTCGAATCGGACTGCGGCCAGGCCGTGCTCACGCAATGCGCGAATGTTGGCGTGATCGCTGCCATCGGGATGGATCAGTACTGCCTGATAATGCTCAGCGAAGCACTGCAGTGCCTGTGAGTCGCTCAGGCCCAGATCCAGCGCCATTGCCAGAGCCTTACATGATCCCTGATTGTCACCCACATCATTTCGTACTGGACCGTTATCAAAACCGCTGGCCCGGTAATGATAATGCTTTTCGATAAAGCTCAGGGTATCGGCAAAACAATGGCTCGTGCATTTGAGTATTTCGATTAGCGTATTTCGGCTCACTTTTGATTCGCCTTGGGCTGTGCAGCAGCAAAATCTGCCAGCTGCGCTGGACTGGATTCATTTTGGTAGCGGTCCTTCCAGTCGGAGTAGGGCATCCCGTAAACCGCTTCGCGCGCCTGATCCATTGTCAGCTCCACATCGATATCATCGGCGGCTGCTTTGTACCATTTGGAAAGACAGTTGCGGCAGAACCCTGCGAGTGTCATCAGCTCAATGTTCTGCACATCCTTACGTCCATTGAGATGCGCTAGCAGAGTACGAAAGGCTGCAGCCTCCAGTTCAGTACGTTCTTGCTTGGTCATGTTCGACTCCGCAGAGTTGTTTGGGGACGTTTGGCGCGATCATACTGGCCCCGTTCAGGCGCAGCAATAACCTCGTTGTCAGCTATCCCGGTCGGCGCTCAGCGTGATTGAGACGGATTCGGCAAAGCGCAACGCATGGGGTTTATCGACCTCTACCTCGGCATAGCGCACCTCGGAGTGAGACATCACCAGATCGAGCAGCTCTTGAGTCAGACGCTCGAGCAGGGCAAAACGGTTGTCTTCCACATGTCGGATGACCGCTTTTGTTATGGTGCGGTAATTCAATGCCTGATCAATCTGATTCAGCTCGACGGCCTGAGCCGCCGGGTAAAGAATGGTCAGATTGATCAGCACATCCTGGCGGTTGAGGATCTCTTCTTCCTTGATACCAATAAAGGTGCGCAAACGAAGATCCTTGACTCGAATACGTGCCATGCCGGGTGTCAGTTTGTTCATGTTTAGCGCCCGATCAATTGCAGAAATTCCTGCCGGGTATTAACCGACTCGCGGAACGCACCGAGCATGACCGAGCTGTGCATCGATGAGTTCTGTTTCTCGACCCCGCGCATCATCATGCACATGTGCTTGGCTTCAATGACGACCGCCACGCCTTTGGCATTGGTCACAGACTGGAGAGCCTCGGCTATTTCCCGTGTCAGGTTCTCCTGAATCTGCAGGCGGCGGGCAAACATGTCCACGATACGAGCTACTTTTGACAGGCCGATAACCTGACCGGTCGGAATATAGGCGACATGCGCCTTGCCAATGAAGGGCAGCAGATGATGCTCACACAAGGAATAGAGTTCGATGTCCTTGACGATCACCATCTCATCATTGGTCGAGGCGAAAAGCGCGCCGTTCACAATCTCATCCAGGGACTGATCATATCCCCTGCACAGAAATTGCATGGCCTTGGCTGCACGTTGAGGTGTGCCTTTGAGCCCTTCGCGGTCGGGATTCTCGCCGAGGTTGGTAATAATGTCGTGGTAGTTGCGGGTGAGGTTTTCTAGGCTCATTTGAGGAGTCTCTCGGGGTGTCATTTCAGGTGCCTGCCGCCATTCAGGGTCAGGCTGGTGCCGGTCACGTATGAATTGTCCATCAGGTAGCGAATGGACTGGTAAACAACTTCCGGTCCGGGTTCGATGCCCAGAGCGGATTTCGCCAGCGTTTTGCGGCGGTATATTTCATCATCACTGCTATTGAACATGATCAGTGCCGGGGCTATAGAGTTGACCTTGACCTGCGGCGCCAGCCGAGCCGCAAAAGACAGTGTCAGGTTTTCCAGTCCAGCCTTGCTGGCACAATAAGCGGCGTGTTTTTTGCTGCCGCGTTGGGCGGCATAATCGGTGAGCTGAATAATATCGGTTGTCTGGTGCGGGTCGAGCAACAGCGAGCATGCGTCATTGATCAGGAAGGGGGCCTGCATGTGTACCATGAACATCTGTTGCATGGCCTCTGCGCCGGACTGATCCTCAAGCCACAGTGAAGCATTATGAATGATTGCTCGAAGCTTGGGACCTTGATCCTGAAGACGCTCTATAAACTGCTCGATACCCTTGAGGCTGGAGAAGTCGGCGAGCATTACATCAATGCCTGACAAGGGCTGATCTCTCCACTCGGGGCGAAGTGACCGACATGTGATGATTACGTGGTAACCATCTTCTACCAGCCGCTGAGCACAATGCAGACCTACCCTTTGTGCACCGCCGGTTATCAAAATCGTGTTACTGACAGTCATCAGGCTCTCGTCGTCAGGGTAAGGACCCGGCCGCTCAGTCCGGGGGTACAGCGGCAACGGACTAAGCGGCCAAATCCTTTGCTAAACTTATACGATACTAATAATATGTACAACTTATTAGTATTGCCATTTGCGACGCATGTGACGTTTTCTGAATTATTAGCTTGTTCGCAGTTGCCCCGTGACAGTCTGGCCACAGGAGTTCCCGAATGAACATTGGCAAACTTGCCGCTGCTTTGCAAAGCGGCCAGGTACAGGGAATCAATATTATCACGCATAGTGGTCTTAATCGTTACGCGGTGCAGGTATTGCCTGCTGGAAAGGCTCCATTCCTGTTGTTGACAGACAACCAGAAACCCTGCTTCTGGCAGTCACTAGGTCAACTGCAAGCTACTTTGCGCCGGCGCGGCATAGTGCCGCCGACGTTGAAAGTGACCGTAGCACAGGATGAGGTCATCGGCCGTTAATGATCTTTTTTACGCGGCTCACAACGGTCGCTCTCACAACTTGCCGTCACAGAGTTACCGGGCATCGGAACCATGCGTGCTATGGCAGGGCGTAGCCGGCAGAACAGTCGGTATGCCCATTCCCAGAACGGCCTTGCCCAGTTCCAGCACAAGGGTTTGACCAGCCAGCCAAGACCCACAGCGTGATAGCTCCAGTACGTTGCATCTATGCCCTTCACGATGTGTCCATCCTGGAATCGGGCATGCAAACAAGCCAGCATCTCGTCGCGCGAGAGGCCCGGTAAGGTATCAGCAGTGGGTGCCGCGATGTTGATCAGTTTCAGTCGGGTATCGGCGTTACGCCTTTCGAACATGCGTATTTCACGAAGACACAAGGGACACTCACCGTCGTAATAAAGAGTCAGCGGCCACGCGGGTGAAATGGTAAGCACGGGTATTCTCCATTCAACTGGCCAGCAGGTGTGTACAGGCTTTTGCTGTTGCGCAAGTTCTGTACAATAGGTTTCAATCTAACGGGCCAGGTGCGGTTTCCGCAAACGCTAACGGCCGTACCCCCGATTTCCTCTGTAAACAGATATGACCGATAACACTGATTCTACCCATACAGTCCAGAATGTTGACCTGGAAAAGGAAGATCTCTATCCCATTAGAGAGGTGTCGCGTCTGACCGGCGTTAACCCTATTACGCTTCGGGCGTGGGAACGCCGATACGGCATGCTAGTACCCCACCGGACGCCAAGCGGCCATCGACTCTATTCCATGGCTGATATTGAACGGGTGCGTCAGGTAACTGCATGGATTGAGCGTGGTGTGGCCGTGAGTAAGGTCGCCTCAATTATTGATCGGGAAGTTGCCGTCAGGGACGCCCCCCAAGTCGATGGGATCACTGCCGGTGCTGAGGCGGCTAGCGGTCTGCCGGATTGGCAGACGAAGCTGGTTGAAGCGGTTAACAGTATCGATCTGGCGACACTGGATGCTGTCTACGGGCAAGCGCACTCTGCTTTCCCAGTCACCACCGTTTTGTATGACATTGCGCTTCCGGTATGGAGGCTTTTTCGCGACAAAGCGGGCCTTGACGTAGCGACTGGACAGTGGGCCTTTCTGGATGCTTTTGTTCGCGGCCGGCTGTTCCAGCGCATCGGTTATCTGAGACCAGGATTACCGACAGTGATGCTCGTGGTGATGCCGGGTAGCGCGTCCGAGTTCGAGATTCTTTCGGTGGCAGCCCTTATTATTGAGGCAGATGCCAACGTTACCTATGTGCCGGTCATGTCTTCTTATGCCGAACTGACAGCCATTGCTGAACGTTCGGCGTGCGACGCTCTCTTTCTTTACGGCGATCATGCGCTGGACGGGGATGCTCTGAGCAAGGCGTTACCACGAATGGAGCAGGCTCTGGGCTGCCCTGTCGCTATCGTAGGTCCCGTGTGTGAAGTGCAGTCAGCAGAGTTGGAAGCCGCGGGAGTTCAGATTCTGGGAGCTTACGGGCATGGACTGGTCAACAAAATGCGTGGCTTGCTTGCCGGGCGGCTGGATAACCATTAAAGGGTAAGCGCGGAATATCCGGTAACGTTCAAAATTATACAATGTCAGTAATTTTGTATAATTTATATCTACGGACTCGTAGTTAATGCGAGACACGGATCCAAAGCTGCGCACTCCGGTAGTCGGTTCTTCCTTTGGACTACCGGGGTTTTTTAAAACCACACTTATTATGTACCCTCTGCGTTTACCCAGTCCGCGTGTTCTCTGCTCAAGACTTATACTATCAAATCATCTGCTTTATTCAAGTTGTTATGGCGTATCAGCATTGCTCTTCGTCGGACATGTCTTTGGATTTTCTTTGCCCATAGTAGAATGTGTTTCTTAACATTTATCGCACTAGTGTGTAGGGCTTTCGCTCGCCAGCGCCATGTTTCATCATCATATTGAAATAGATGAGCTGCGTGACAGAAAAACTAACCAAAGATCTTCATCAGGTCCGTATTCATCCTATTCAGCTGCAGTTTGGAATGTACGTATGTAGACTGGATAAGCCTTGGCTGGAAACGCCCTTTTTGTACTAGGGCTTCCTGTTATCCCACGAAGATGACCTTGTTGCGCTGAAAAGCCTGTGCGAATACGTTTATATTGATCTCCTGCTTACCCGAGTGGATGTTTCCGTGCTGAAGCCACTTAAGGCAATCTCCGGCCCCGGGCCTCAGGCGTATCCGATCAACGTGGATATCGAGAGTGAGATTGGCCGGGCTGTTAAGGCCTAAAGCCGTTCTTTGGCAGAAATAAAATACATTCTCCAGCTCATCTGCGACCATCAGAGTATCGATATCGAGCAGATGATGGTTGTCGTACATGACTGCCTGGAATCGGTTATTCGAAACCCTTCTGCACTGTTATGGCTGACGCGGATAAAGCACGTTGATCAGTACACGGCCGAGCATTGCGTGAACGTCGGTATCCAGGCAATGGCTCTGGGCCGGCATCTGGGCTTGGGAGCCAAGCATATTGAGTTGCTTGGTTTGTGTGGCATGCTGTACGACGTTGGCAAAATGAGCCTCGACCAAGACATTCTCAATAAACGCGGACGCCTTACTCCCGAGGACGCCAGGCACCTCCGGCTGCATCCTGTCATGGGTCGAGACCAGTTGGCAAAGGATCCGAAGGTACCGCAGGAAGTTATCAACGTGGCCTACCCGCACCACGAACGTATAGACGGTAAGGGCTACCCAGAGAAGCTGCCGGCGGGCAGGCTTGATTTTTATACCCGTGCGATCACGATAGTCGACGCCTATGACGCCATCACTAGCGAGCGTTGTTATAGCCCTAGTAAATCGCCGGCAGAAGCGTTGAAAATTCTCTACAAAAACATTGGAACGCAGTTCGATGAAAGCTTGGTGATCAAGTTCATCGAATGCATCGGCCTATACCCCCCGGGCTCTCTGATGCAAATGGGCAGTGGTGAGGTAGGTATTGTTCTCTCCGTCGATCCGTTGCACCGACTTTCACCGAAGGTGGCACTGTTACTCGATGACCAAAAACAACCAATGCAGCAGCTGGTTGTGGATCTGAAGCATGAGCCGGCTGCGCTGCAGGGTGGAATGAAGATTGCGGGGGTACTTGCGGATGGGGCTTATGGCATTAATCTGGAGTCATTTATGTTCGCCAATATCAAGCTGGGCTAACAGGGGATTATTCTACTTCCCCGTGTTTGCCAACTGCGCCCGCAACTGGGCGACTTCCTGTTTCAGGGTTTCAACTTGCTCCTGATTTTGCACCTGCTCGGTGACATCCTTCTGTATACCGATGAAATAAGTCAGCTGATCTGCTTCATTGTACACAGGAGTGATGGATAGCTCGTTCCAGAACATGCTGCCGTCCTTGCGGTAATTACGCAAAATCTGACGGGATGGCTGCCCGGTTTTTACCGCGTCGCGTATTGCCCGGAGTCCTGACTGGTCGCGATCATCTTTCTGCAGAAATCGGCAATCCTGATAGAGAATGTCATCTGTGTGATAACCAGTGAGACGCTCAAAAGCCTTGTTGACGTAAATAAGGATATTGTCATCGCCCTCCTGCTCGGCGACGACAATGCCGTCATTTGATGCATCAACCACGAGCTGCAGAAGTTTGGCATTGATCATTGCAACCACATTCTCCAATTGTTTAAACACATTCTATAGCAACATCCCGCCCTGTCCAACGCGCGAGAGGGCAAAGAGTGCGGCATAATAGGTCACTTTAGCGGGTACTTTGGAGGAAAAAATGCATGTCGCTGTGCTGAGTGGTTCTGTTTACGGGACTGCAGATCTGGTTGCGGACGAGGCTGCTGATCGCTGCCGTGAGGCAGGGCTTGGGGTGTCAAGGATAAAGCCCGCCAATGTTGATGGGCTCCTCGAGGCGAATCCAGACGCTATCTTGGTATGCGTTTCAACAACGGGCATGGGCGAGTTGCCCGATTCGTTCATGCCTTTTTTTATAGGCCTTCAGGATCGCTTCCCGCTCTTTACCGGCAAGCCCTTTGCGGTCGTTGCCTTGGGTGACTCGGCCTATGGAGATACCTTCTGCCAAGGTGGCGAGCAGCTGCGTGAGTTACTGCTTGAGCTTCAGGCGCATGAGGCGCTGCCCATGCTGCGTTTGGACGCCAGCGAGACGGTATCTCCCGAGCTGGACGCCGCGCCCTGGTTTGATCAGTTCATTGCCGTAATACAATGCTAAGCCTTATAGCTCTTCAGCAAGCTCACCGAGTGCCAGACGCGCGAGAGCTGCTTCGTCGAGAATCACTATCTGGCCATAGTGGATACGTAACCAGCCCGCTTGTTCCAGACGCTTGAGCAGCTTGTTGATACTCTGCCGCGAACTGTTCAGCATTAAGCCCAGAGACTCTTGAGATAACTGTATCGTCGCCTGGTTGCTGCCCTGATCATTTTGTTCGTAGTTGTGAGCGTGCATTAACAAACGCTTTGCCAGGCGCGAGGAAAGGGGTAATAGCGCGCTGTCTTCAAGCATCGCGAACGACAGTCGGATTCGGCGACAGAGCAAGCGCATAAAATGCGGATAGAGTTCTGGGCGGCGCTCGAGCAGTTGCTGAAAGCCCCGACGTGGAATCATTACCAGCGTAGTGGGGCCTGTTGCGTGGGCATCGTGTGTGCGCGGCAAGTCATCGAAAAGGGATATTTCGCCAAACCAGCTACCTGGGCTCAGTACGGTCAATACAGCCTCGCGTCCATCCAGTCCGGTGCTACTCACTTTTATCGCGCCGTTGACTACCCCATAAAGACCGTCGGCTGCATCATCCTTGGCGTGTAGTAGTTGGCCATCTTCAAGTTGACGCAAGCGCGCCAGATCCGCCATATCATCCAGGCAGTTTGTAGGTAGATCGCGGAGCCAGCGATTGCGCAGCAATAAGGAACGGAACATCGCGGCATCCGGGCTGGACGACACTGTAAAGTGTTTGACAGTTCTTTTCTCTGTCACGCTTTACACTCCTGCTATTGTAAGAATGATCTAGTATGACGTAACCCGGCCTGTCTGTGCTTGGCCGTTATCCAACTCGATGAGGATTAACGCGATGAATGCTATACAACCCCTGCCGGTCATGGACGTGAAAGATCAGGTGAGCGCCGAAGAATGGCAGACCCGCGTTGATCTTGCTGCCTGTTACCGCTTGATTGCGATGTACGGCTGGGATGATGTGGTGTTCACCCACGTATCGGCGAAAATCCCAGGTACCGAGCACTTTCTCATCAACCCCTATGGTTTGATGTTCGAAGAGATGACGGCTTCCAATCTGGTCAAGATCGATCTGCAGGGCAATAAGTTGATGGACACGCCCTACGACATCAATCCCGCCGGTTTTACAATTCACAGTGCGGTTCACGAGGTGCGTCATGACGCTACATGTGTTTTGCACACCCACACTGCTGCTGGGGTCGGAGTCTCTGCCCAGAAAGAGGGCATTCTACCGATTTCGCAGCAGTCCATTTTTGTGCTCAGCAACCTGTCCTATCACGACTATGAGGGTGTAGCATTGAACGAGGACGAGAAGTCCCGGCTTCAGGCTGACCTGGGAAAGACCAATGCCATGATCTTGCGCAATCACGGCCTGATGACTTGTGGCAAGTCGATTGCCGAAGCCTTTCTGGGTATGTACACGTTGCAGCGCTGTTGCGAAATTCAGGTTGCTGCGCAGGCCGGCGGTGGTGAATTGATCCCGATTTCCCAGTCGATCCTCGACGGGGCGAAGGAAAGTATGCGACAGGTGACTCGTGGCGCGGGTGGCAATCTTGCCTGGCCGGCCTTGTTACGCAAACTGCAGCGGGTTAATCCCGGCTTCGACAGCTGATCCAGACTTCCCGGTCAGCCGCGTTCGGCGCGACTGCTCTGGATACTAAAAGGCCCGTACCGGTTCACCGGACGGGCCTTTTTCGATGCCGGTGTGAGCCCCCTAACCAGGGTGCCTTCGAGCTTAGTCTCGGCTGGATTCGTCGCGCAGAAATACCAGCTTATCCTTGCTTGAACTCGCTGCATCGTAGTAATAACCATCCAGATCAAAATCTTTCAGTGCGTCAGGATCGGTCAGGCGGTGCTTGATCACGTAGCGGGCCATCAGGCCGCGCGCCTTCTTGGCATAAAAGCTGATTATCTTGTACTGGCCATTTTTCTGGTCCTTGAATACCGTATCGATGATACGGGCATTGAGCGTTTTGAGCTTAACGGCGCCAAAGTATTCCTGTGAGGCCAGATTGAGCAATATCTGATCGCCCTGCGCTGCCATGTCCTCATTCAGCCACTGGCTGATGCGTTCGCCCCAGAAACTGTAAAGGTCCTTGCCTCGCGGGTTGACCAGCTTGGTACCCATTTCCAGACGATAGGGTTGCATCAGGTCCAGCGGGCGCAACAGACCATAGAGTCCTGACAGCATGCGCAGGTGATCCTGGGCAAAGGTAAAATCATCGGCCTCGAAGTCTTCGGCGTTGATGCCTGTGTAGACATCACCCTTGAATGCGAGCAAGGCCTGCTTGCTGTTGCGCAGGTTGCTCTCGTACTCCCAGCTGCCATAGCGGGCAACGTTCAGGCTGGCGAGTTTGTCCGACAGTGACATGAGTTCGGCAATGTCCTGTGGCGACTTCTCGCGCAGCACGTCGATCAACTCTGCGCTGTGCTCGACAAAGCGTGGCTGGGTGAGCTTGTCGGTCACCGGAGGGGTGTCATAATCGAGTGTTTTTGCTGGCGAAATAACCATCAACATGGGCATGGCTCCTGTCATCGGAATAACAGGCATTATGCCTTATTCGGCGCGCACTGGCTCCGTATGGGTTTGATAAAGCGGCTTAATCAGTGCCCGCCGTTATGGGCGGGCTTGCTGATTCAAAGATGGGTTTCGGCGTATTCGGCTAGTACCGAGCGCGGCACGCCCTGCAGGTGAATATGCACGCCATGGGGGAAATCCTTGAAGCATTCGGTCAGGTAGGTCAGCCCTGAGCTGGTTGCATTCAGGTAGGGCGTATCGATCTGGGCCAGATTGCCGAGGCAAACCACTTTTGATCCGGCCCCGGCTCGGGTAATGATGGTCTTGATCTGGTGCGGGGTGAGGTTCTGACTCTCGTCGATCAGGATGAAGCTTTGCTGGAAACTGCGGCCCCGTATGTAGTTCAGTGATTTGAACTGCAGAGGTACGCGGTCGAGAATGTACTCGACGCTGCCGTGCGTACTTTCGTCGTCCATGTGCAGCGCCTCCAGGTTATCGGTAATGGCACCCAGCCAGGGTTCCATTTTTTCTGCCTCGGTGCCCGGTAAAAAGCCGATATCCTCATCCAGCCCCTGAGTGCTGCGGGTGGCGATAATACGCCTGTATCGCTTGCTCACCATGGTCTGTTCGATCGCCGCGGCTAGCGCGAGGATGGTTTTACCTGATCCGGCTGCTCCTGTCAGGTTGACCAGGTGGATATCCGGATCCAGCAAGGCATACATCGCCAGTGCCTGAAAGATATCCCGTGGTTGCAGCCCCCAGGCCTCCTGACGCATCAGAGGTTCCTGATGCAGATCGCGCAGGACTGCACGATTACCCTCGATTGAGGACGCCCAGCCGACGAAGCCCTGTCCATCGATGATAAAATCGTTGATATGCAGCCCCGGCATTTTCTCCATAAGTTGGACTTCATGTACGGTTTTGCCCAAGCGCTGGTGTGTCTCCACGCGATCGACCTTGTCCCAGAATGAGCCCTTTACCTCGTGGTAACCGCGTGAAAGCAGAGCGATGTCGTCCACGAGCTGATCCGTGTGGTAGTCCTCGGCGTCGATCCCGCAACCCCTGGCCTTGAGCCGCATGTTGATATCCTTGGATACCAATGCCACACGCACTTCAGGATGCAGGCTCTGCAGATGACAGAGCTGGTTAATGATCTTGTTGTCATTTAGGTCGTTGGGTAAGCAGTGAGCGGGAATGACTGTGCGATCCATGAGGATCGCCAGGCTGCCGTTAAAGCCGATTTTCCCACGCTGGATAGGCACGCCCTTTTCCACAAGATCGGGAGGTGCGTCTGCCAATGTTCTGTCGATTAGCCTGATGGCTTGGCGGCAATCTGCCGCGATACTGGTTTTGCCTGATTTGAGCTTGTCGAGCTCTTCGAGGACTGTCATCGGAATAATGACATGGTGTTCTTCGAAGTTAAGGAGGGCGTTGGGATCATGGATCAGAACATTGGTATCGAGGACGTAGAAGGTATGTCGGGTGGGTCCGCACGCTTCCATAAGCTGTCACCTCGCAAGAGCCGTTTATACGAAGCTGTATCAGACGCAAATGCGGCGTTTGGCAGTTCGTAGAGCCAGCACTGAGAGCCTGCAGGTATCAAGGGATCACCTGCGGGAATCGGCTGGTTGATCATTTTATAGCGCACTTGTTGTGACATTCACAAGCGTGCTGACGGGCGTCTTCGGATTTACATGCGACGAGTTCAGCGGGCTTGTTCAGACAATTAAATAAAGCCTTATGTTCGCGGGCCAAGTGAGGCTGTGAGGCCGATATTGCAACCTAAGCGATCGTCAACGCAGGCTGCCAACCCCTGCGTTGCGATGTGTGGATAGTGTTATTTACTCGTTCAGGGCATTGTCAGGGAAGTATGCGCGAAACGTATTTTCGCTGCTTTTTTTCAACTCCTGACCCCGGACGGTTTCGCGTTTGCCTCTCTCTAGCGCTCTGCGAGCGTCCCGCAGTTGTTTCTCTGCCTGTCGAATATCCTTTTCCGCTTGTTGCACACGCTGCTCACCTGTATTGATCAGTTCGGAACCCTTGTCCCAGTCTTTCGCCAGTGCCTCTTGCTTGGCTACCTGCGAACCCTGTTCCGCTGCGTAATCGCGCATCAAGTCAGATGTACTCGGTTGGCTGGTGGCACAGCCCGCTCCCAACAAAAGGGCGCTGCTCAGGGCGACGATGTTACGAATTCTGATTATCTGCATGCCTGACTCCTTTAAAATCGTGACCTCAGATCAAGGCGAAGGCCTGCTCTCTGCGAAAGAGGCCAATCCTTAATGTTTGATAAAGGGGTGGGACAATAAAGTGTGAGGAACGGCGCTGCAAGGAACAGGCGCCGTTTTGACCGGCGCTATTGCTACCGGATATTGCGCCTTTTAGCGGCGGCGTGGGCGATCATTGCCGTTTGCGCGTTTGCGATTCGCGGTTGCGGCTGCAGCTTGTTCGGCCTCGTTGGCGTCGCTCGCGGCTCGTTCGGCATCACTCTGGTTGCGTGCTGGAACCTTTTCCAACATGTGCATTTCGGGTGGGATACACACCAGCTTGTTGCCGAGCAGATCTTCGATGGGTGGGATTTGGAACGCATCATCTTCACAGGCGAAACTGATGGATGTGCCCTTGGCGCCGGCCCGACCAGTGCGGCCAATGCGGTGGATATAGTCTTCGGGATCGTCAGGGAGCGTGTAGTTGATTACGTGGCTGATACCTTCGACATGGATGCCGCGGCCAGCGACGTCGGTGGCTACCAGCACCCGTAGCGTACCGTCGCGAAAATTGTCCAGTGTGCGCACGCGTTTTTGCTGTGGCACATCACCGGACAGTTGCGCAGCGTTGATGCCGTCGCGCACCAGACGCTCCTGAATGCGCCTGACCTGATCCTTGCGGTTGGCAAAAATCATCACTCGGGTCAGATCCAGCTGGGTGATCAGATTGTAGAGAAGCGTGTACTTGTCGCCGCTACTGACGGCATAGACCTGCTGGTCCACATTGGCGGAAGCGGCGCGCTCGGGCTCAATCTCGACTATCGCTGGTTCGTGGGTCCACTGCTTGGAGAGATTCATCACATCATCGCTGAAGGTCGCTGAGAACAGCAGCGTCTGACGATCACCCTTGCGTGGCGTCTGACGGATGATTTGCCGCACCTGGGGAATGAAGCCCATATCCAGCATCCGGTCGGCCTCGTCGAGGATCAGCACTTCGATCAGATCCAGATGGACTTCACTGCGGTTGCAGAAATCAAGCAAGCGACCGGGGGTAGCGACCAGGATGTCGCAATGGCGTTTTTCCAGCTGCTTGATCTGCTTGTCCATATCCATTCCGCCGACAAAAGACATGACGTTGAGATTGCAATGCTTGGTCAGACCGATGGCATCGTTGGCGATTTGCATGACCAATTCCCGTGTCGGGGCAATGATCAAGGCCCGTGGCTCGCCCATGAAACGCTCGTCTGGCGGTGGCGTCTCGAGTAGCTGGGTGATGGTCGAAATCAGGAACGCAGCGGTCTTGCCCGTGCCGGTCTGAGCCCGTCCAATCGCATCGTGGCCCTTGAGTGTATTACCCAGCACCTCAGCCTGAATCGGTGTGCAATAACTGAAACCCTGCTCCTGAATGGCCTGCATCAAGCTATCGGGAAGTGGGAAATCATGAAAGCGGGTCTTGCCTTCCGCCGGCTCGGCGACGAAATCGGCTATCGTCCAGGCGTTGACTGCCTGCGCGGGTTGGGTTGCAACGGGAGTAGACGGGCTTTTGGCGCTCGATGCAGGCTGTTTGCGTGGCGCGGTGGCCGTCGGCCGGCGCGGCTGCCGAGGGCTTTTGGCCGGAGCGGACTGGGCGTCAAGACGGTTGTTGACGGCTCTATTGGAGTTGTCGCTGTCGCGGGGCTGGGCAGGTTCAAGCGGGGCATCTCCGGCCCCGAACAGCTTCTTCAGTGCTTTCAGCACAGGCATCTCTCTACATGGCGTATGGGTGGTCACCGGCCAGTGTAAAGCAAGGGGAAGTCTGAGCGAAGCCCCGGCAGGTTATTTTTTAACCAGCACCTGCCTAGCTCGCCCAGGGTTGCGAATCAGATGCTCAAGCGCTTACGCAGCCAGCTATTGATGTCGACAATTTCCTGCGGGCAAACCTCGTGTCCCATTGCATATTCATGCCATTGCGCGCGATGTCCGGCTTGGACTACCAGGTCGTGAGCCAGGCGGCCCATCGAGTGCGGAACCATGGCGTCCTGGCTGCCATGGGCAAAGAACATATCGAGTTTCTCACCTGTTTCCACGAGCAGATCCTCGACTGTCGGGCCGTAAGTCGACAAGGCCATGACACCCGCCAGTGGCAGTCCCGATTGCAGCGCCGAGTGCAGCACTACCGCGCCACCCTGGGAAAAACCAGCGAGAACGATGCGCTCGACTTTTATTCCTTGGCTGACCTGCTCGTCAACCAAGGCGCGAACCATATCGGCCGACTCCTGCAGCTGCTCGTGACTGATCGCTCGCGCGGGGGCCATGCCGATAATGTCATACCAGCTGGGCATCGGCATGCCGCCGTTGATCGTTACCGGGCGGGTCGGAGCTTGCGGGAAGATGAAACGCAGGCCGTGACTGGTGGGCAAATCCAACGCATCGACGACGGGAACAAAGTCGAAGCGGTCGGCGCCCAGGCCGTGTAGCCAGATGATGCAGGCGTCGGCCTGAGAGGTTGGATCGATAACCAGTGGTGCATGACTCATGAGTAGCTCCTGTTGCCGCGTCAGGCGCGGGACATGAATTTTCCGGATTCGGTGTTGATGCGGACGACTTCGCCAGTTTCCAAGTATTCCGGTATCTGAATTTCCAGGCCGGTGGCAAAGCGTGCAGTTTTGGTTCGCGCGCTGGCAGAGGACCCCTTGACCGCAGGTGGTGTCTCCTCGATGGGCATTTCCACCACGGCAGGCAGCTCGACGCCGACCAGATTGCCTTCGACAACCAAGCCATACAGGCCAGAGACGCCGTCATATATGTATTCGATCTGCTCTTCTATCTGGTCGACGCTCAGAGTGAACTGGGCATAATCCTCGTTATCCATGAAGGTATAGCCATCTGCATCCTGATAAAGGAATTGCATGGCCCGTTTCTGAAAGTCGATAGGGGCGAGCATGTCATCGCCGGTCAGACTCTGATCCAGTTTTTGCTTGGTCTGCACATGGTTGAACCGAACCTTGTACAGCGTGGTTCCGCTGCGCGAGGAGGGACTTTTCACGTCGATCTGCGACACGATATAGGGCTGACCATTGATCTGAACGATCTGGCCTTTTTTTAGTTCAGCGGCTCTGGGCATGATTCAACACACTCGATAGAGGAAACAGCTATTGTGCTTGCTCGGGCATGCCGGCTTCAAGCGTGGATCAGCGGCCCGGACCCTTATGGCCCGGCGCCAGATCAGACTGACGGATTATCTGGCCCGGCACCAAGTGCCGCCTCGCTGTCAGGCAGCTCGGGCTTGGGGCCGGGTTCCGATGCTGAATGCGGTTGACTGAAGTCTGTACGCTGACTGCTGATTAATTTCTCCAGTCCTGCACTGCTGCGCACATTGACGTCCAACTGGCGGAAAGCGATTTCAATACCGTTTTGTGCGAATAATCGATCGATGTCACGGTTGATCTCATCGATTGCCATATTGCGATCGACCAGCTCGCGCACATGGACGCGCAGTTCGTGTTCAAGGGTGCTGTCGCTGAAGTTGAGAAACAGCACCAGCGGTTCGGGGTCATTCAGTACGCGCGGGTTGTTTCGAGCCGCCTGCAACAGTAGCTCTCGGGTTTTCGTCAAGTCCGAGCCATAGGACACCCCTACCTTGATAATCACCCTGGTAATGGTATCCGAGAGTGACCAGTTGATCAGATGACTGGTAACAAAGGTCTTGTTCGGGACGATGATCTCCTTGCGATCAAAGTCGGTAATGGTGGTGGCACGAATGCGGATGCGGTTTACCGTGCCGGACAGGTCGCCAATCGTGACCACATCGCCGATGCGGATGGGGCGCTCGAAGAGGATGATAAGACCGGAAACGAAGTTGGCGAAGATCTCCTGCAGACCGAAGCCCAGCCCCACGCTCAGTGCGGCGACTAGCCACTGCAACTTGTTCCAGCTAACCCCCAGCGCCGAAAGACCATAAACCACCCCGACACTGACAATGACGTAGCTGAGCAGCGTAGTGATGGCATAACTACTGCCCTGACGCAGATTCAGTCGCGACAGCAACAGTATTTCCAGCAGTCCTGGCAGGTTGCGTGCCAAGGTGACGGTCAATATGACGATGACCAGTGCGCCCAGCACATCCCCTGCGCTGATCGGAGCCATCAGCGGATTGTCGGAGGTGCCCTTGTTGTATTCCCATAGCGTCACCGACTCTAGGTAGGATGCGGCGCTGAGTAGATCGGCCCAGGTGAAGTAAACCAATACCGCAAAAAGGACGGTCAGGGTCAGGCGTGCCAGACGTAATGACTGCTGGTTGATCTGACGAATATCCATTTCAGGGACTTCAACACCCATCTCGGCATCTTGTGTTTCGCGTACCGGCGCCGCCTGACGCTTGTTCAATGCGCGCTGATAAGCCAGCCGCCGACCGGCTACGTTCAGATTACGTACAACGGTGCCCTGCAGTACCATCCAGCCGGCGATCAGATACAGGGTGCTGAAGAATCGGTCGGCGAGCTTGGTGGCGGTGTAGTGGTAGCCCCAAAATGACATGACAGCCAGTGCCAGAGGCGCCATTACCAACAACAGGGTGGCGCTCATATGCAATATGCGTGAATGGTAGAGAGGTTCGCTGCGCCACATCATGCGACCCAGTAGCAGGCTGAGTAGCAGCATGCCAATTAACATGGCAATGCGGCCGATCACATCATCGCTCAAATGCTCTGGCATTGCGGCATTCACAGCGATCACCAGCACCAGGGGGAGTAATACCCATGAAACGTTACGGATCAGGTGATGCAGACGCGTAACCAGTTCACTGTCCCAGCGGAAATGGCGGATAGCGATTCCCTTGGGCTCCAGGACGCGATATAGGAAATGCAGAACCATCCACGCTAACGCAAGCTTAAGCAACGCCGAACCTACCGCGGGTAGCGGGGGTCTCTCGCCCGTTATCAGGATCAGTCCGGCGACGCACAGTACGACCGGTACCGGTAGTACGATCAGTGCGGTCAGGCCCAGCGCCTTGGGTGTATGTCTGGCGCTGTCGCGGCGAAAGTGGCCGACATCGGCGTTGAGATCGCGCAGCTTGGCGCGCCAGCGTCCGCGACACCAGATATACGGACCCAGTAAAAGTATCAGCACGACGAGCCCGGGCCAGCGGTCGCGAAAGGTTGCGATTGCTTTTGACGCCTGATTACCCAGCTTCAATGCCTGAAATTGCTCGCTGACTCGCGTTGGCAGGGCCAGCAGCCAATCCGTGTCGATTGGTCGGCTGCTGGCCACCCAGAATAGCTGATCATCTATGGTGCGGCGTAATTGGCTGCTCAGCTGTTGTAGCTGCTTCTGGTTTATTTGCAGAGTTATTGCCAGGCTGAGTACCGTACTGATGTTATTGCTCAGTTGCTCGGCAAGCGGTGTGCGATTGGCAATGACCTCGCGAATGTCATCGCGCAACGCCTCTCGCTGTTCATCAGGCAAGGGGTTCAGCAATTTGGTCAGATAGGTTTCCGGATTGGCAAGTTCTTCGCGCAATTGGTTGAGTTCAAATTCGCGCAGCCGAAGATCGGCCACCCGGTCGGCAATGCGCGTATCCATGCGTACCGTGGGAAGCGCCTGTTTCTGCTGCTGCAAAATGCGTGAAAGGAGTGAGCTGCCCTCCAGTACACTAATTTGTTGCTCCAGAGCACTTTCGATCTGTGTGGTGCTGTCGGTCTGCTGTTTGGTTGTGATGTTCTTGCGGGTCAGTTCGCCCATCTCATTGGTCGCACTGAGCAGTTCTTCGCTGAGTCGTCGATTCAGACTGCCCTGTGTCTTGAGTAGCTCGTGATTGCTGGCCCCCCGCAACGCCTGCGCTGCAGTGTCAGTGACCGTTTGTTCGGACTGACTCAAGCGCTCTTCGTTAATTACGTCCTGCAACGCCTGAATTTCAACTTCAATGTCGGCTATCTGCTGGCTCATCAGACTGCGGCGTTGACTGGCGAGATCTTGCAGAACACTGTTGACTGCCAGCTCCTGTCTTAACAGATCGCTGGCATCCTGCAGGCTTTGCTGTTCCGCCTTGAGCATGACTTGGCGCGCATTTTTCTGCGTACTGTCAGTCTGGCGTTGCAGCAACCGCAGCTGCTCAGCGATAGCCTGACTGCGTGCCTGGTTGGCGGTTACGCGCGCTTGGGTTCGTTCGGGCCGCGTCTGCGCTGCAATAAGATTGCTGTTGATGGCAGTCAACTGATTCTGCCAATCAAACATGGTGGTCACTTTCTCGTTCAGCCGCGCCTCCAGCGTCTCCAGCTTCTGGCTGGCGAAGCTGTTACGAATATCGGCAATCGCTTTGATCTTGATGCCATCCGAGCGCTGGCGGACCAGCCGGATTTGCTCGGGGGCACCTTCCACCAGGGCGTGCAAGTCGGCTACCGCGTCTTGAGTTGCCTGGGTTTTCTGAAGAGAATTAATGGTGTTCTGGTAAAGCTCCTGCAATTCCTGCTTTTCGGTGTCAGGCATACTGCTGGTAGTAAGTGATTCGAGCTTTTGCTGAGTCGCCTCCACAGCGTCAGCCAGTTCGCTAGCAGCTGCGGCGTAACCGGCAATACATAGTTGCACTATCAGGGCTGCTACAAGCAATAATCGAGAGAAATGCGACATGGAGATCGTTCCGGCAAGGATCTGAGAAGCAGGGTAGTCTTCCTGTAAAGGCTTGGGAAGCCGTCACAAAAAAGGCCACCTGAAAGGCGGCCTTGTCTGATGCTGTTGATGCGACCCAGGTCACGTCATTTTAGCTATTTTTAGTGCTCGATCAGAACCAGCTGTTCTGCATTTCCAGGCAGGTAGCATCACGATTTTCCAGAACATCCAGCGCGTGGTGACAACCAGGTACTTCCCAGGTAAGGAAGAAGCGAGCTGCCTGCAGTTTGCCGCGGTAGAAGTCGGCGTCCACCTCTTTACCGGTGTCGAGGCCACGCTGGGCGTGCACTGCCTGTTCCAGCCAACGCCAGCCGATGACCATATGGCCAAAGGTGTTCAGATACAGGGCCGAGTTGGCCAGCGCTTGGTTTACCTTGCCCTTCATCATGTCTCCGAGCAGTGCCTGGGTTACCTTGCCGAGATGAGCGTGCAGTTTTTCCAGAGGCTCGCGTAGTTCGTGCAGATTGTCGTACTCGCGCGCCCGGTTGCAGGTGCCCTGGATCAGCGCTGATAGTTGCTTGAGAGCTGCGCCGTTGTTCATGGCGACCTTGCGGCCCAGTAGATCCAGCGACTGAATGCCGTGAGTGCCTTCATGTATGGGGTTCAGACGGTTATCCCGGTAGTACTGCTCGACCGGATACTCACGCGTATAGCCCGCGCCACCCAGAATCTGGATCGCATGCTCGTTGGCCTTGAGGCAGAACTCCGACGGCCATGACTTGACGATCGGTGTCAGCAGGTCGAGAAGTTCCAGAGCCGTCTTGCGCTCGGCTTCGGTCTCCAGAGTTTCGGTATCATCGAACAAGCGGGCACAGTAAAGACCCAGATCAAACGCGCCTTCGACATAGGCTTTCTGAGTCAGCAGCAAGCGCTTGATGTCAGTGTGCTCAATGATCGACACCTGCGGCGAAGAAGGATCTTTGCCGTCAGGCAGGCGGCCCTGGGGGCGGTCGCGTGCGTATTCCAGCGAGTACAGGTAACCGGCGTAGCCAAGCATCACTGCGCCCATGCCGACGCCGATACGGGCTTCGTTCATCATCTGGAACATGTAGGACAGGCCGTTATGAGGCTTACCGACCAGGTAACCTACACACTCACCATTTTCCCCAAAGTTCAATGCTGTGGAGGTGGTGCCGCGCCATCCCATCTTGTGGAACAGGCCTGCCAGGGCGACATCGTTGCGTTTGCCTACTGAACCATCATCGTTGACCAGTGATTTGGGTACGATGAATAGCGAGATACCCTTCACGCCGGCTGGGGCGTCGGGTAGCTTGGCCAGTACCATATGGACGATATTCTCTGACAACGAATGATCGCCGCCGGAAATGTAGATCTTGTTCCCCTTCAAGCGGTAAGTGCCGTCCTCGGCCGGTTCGGCGCGAGTGCGAATATCCGACAATGACGAGCCGGCATGGGGCTCGGTCAAGGCCATGGTGCCAAAGAAACGGCCTTCTATCATCGGCTGCAGAAAGCGTTCCTTCTGTTCATCGCTGCCGAATGCCTCGATCAGGTTGGACGCGCCCATGGTCAGCATCGCATAGGAAGACGTGGCGATGTTGGCTGACTGAAAGTGTGCGAAGCAGGCCTGAGACAGCAGGTTTGGCATCTGCATGCCGCCCTGTTCAAAGGTGCGTGTTGCGTTCAGAAAGCCGGCTTCGAGGAATGCATCAACCGCTGGCTTTACTTCTGGAATCAACACTGCAGCACCATCGACGTACTGCGGCTCATTCTCGTCGTTCTTGCGGTTGTGCGGGGCGAAGTACTTGTCCGCGATGGTGCGTGCGGTGTTCAGCGCGGCATCGAATGTTTCCCGATTGTGGTCGGCAAAACGCGGACGCTGGGTCAAGCCTTCGGCATCCAGCACTTCGTAAAGCTCGAAGGCCAGGTTACGTGAGTCGAGTAGGGTATCGGACATGCTCGGTGCCTCTTTTTAAAGTGCGTGCAGTGTATGCAGTCAAAAGGTGACTGGAAACGGCCATTGATATCTCTTATGCCGCCTGATCAGAACAGGCGAAGCAGCGGTTCATCCAGCGCTGCGCGCTGCTCGCGCAGCGTCAGTACCTGGTCTGCCCAGTAGCGCTCACTGGCAAACCAGGGGAAGTGCCGAGGGAAGGCTGGGTCGTCCCAGCGGCGCGCCAGCCAGGCACTGTAATGCACCAGACGGAGTGTTCTCAGTGATTCTATCAGAGCCAGCTGGCGCGGATCGAAGTCGTGAAACTCGTTGTAACCTTCTACTAGCTCTGCAAGCTGGCCCTGGCGCTGATTATGATCGCCCGAAAGCATCATCCACAAATCCTGAATCGCCGGTCCCTGCCGGCAATCGTCCATGTCGACCATGTAGAGACTCTCGTCGCGCCACAGCAGATTCCCTACGTGCAGGTCGCCGTGCATCCGGACGGTTTTGAACGGCACAGGCTGCATGCGTTGCTCGATCACCTGCATCAGATCGTCGGCGACGGAAAAGTAAGCTGGGCGTAGATTTTCCGGTATAACTCCCGATTCACGCAGCCAGGTGAGGCTGTCGTGGCCGAAGCTTTGTACGGTCAGTGACGGGCGGTGCTCGAAAGGTCGCATGGCGCCCACTGCGTGCAGTCGACCCACCAGTCGGCCGAGCATCAGCAGGTGATCCGGGTTGTCCAGTTCAGGTGCACGCCCGCCGAAACGCTTGAAAAGGCTGAAGCGGAAGCCGGCAAACTCAAACAGTGTTCGACCCTCGATCTGCATGGGCGGGATCACAGGTATGTCCCGCTCCGCCAGCTCCAGTGAGTACGCATGTTCTTCCAGTATGGCTTCATCAGACCAGCGATCGGGACGATAGAATTTAGCGATCAGCGGTTGCGCGCCTTCAATGCCAATCTGGAAGACACGGTTCTCGTAACTGTTAAGCGTCAAAGTGCGCGCATCACTGAGAAAGCCGAGCGACTCCACCGCATCAAGTACGGTGTCGGGCGTCAGCAGAGCAAAGGGGTGTTGCGAGTCCATGTGGGGCAGCCGGTAATGATGGGTAGCTATGGTGGCGCTTATAGCTGAAAGCTTCAAGTGAAAGGCCCGGTGAACCCGCATTGCACTCCTGTTCAGGCATTCTCCAGGGCGTTTCTCAAGGCGTTCTGGCAATACACCAGATGCTGACACTGGCGGCGCCGGCCTCCAGCAGGGTGCGGCTTGCCGCGTCAGCGGTAGCGCCGGTGGTGACAACGTCATCCACCAGGGCCAGGTGCAGTCCGCGAACCGCAGCGTTAGGCGGGCAGCAGAATGCCTCTGCCAGATTGCGTTTGCGCTCGCTGGCGCTCAGACCCTGTTGTGCTTGTGTATGACGTGCCCGCAGTAGGCTGCGACGACACAAGGGAATCTGCAATTGGGCGGCAACCGGTCGGGCCAGCTCCAGTGCTTGATTAAACCCGCGACGGGCCTCTCGCTTTTTATGCAAAGGCATGGGAAGCACCCGGTCGGGTAAAGATTGTCCATGTTCTTCATAATGGTATTGAACCGCTTCGGTCAGTATCCGGGCCAGTGTCCTGCCGTAGATCAACTGATCGTGATACTTGAATGCCGGGATCAGGCTGTCGATTGGAAAACGGTAAAGCAGGGGGCTCACCACCTGGACGAATGCCGGGGTGTGCTGCTGGCAGTTACCACACAGCTGATGTTCCCTAGGTAGCGGAAGTGCGCAGCGGCGGCACTGACTGCCCAGCCAGGGCAGATCAGAGCGGCAAGCGTCACAGATGCCGATGGTGCTTTGCGAGCCACTGCCCAGACAAAGAAGGCATCTAGAGGTCTGGTTATTTATTAACCACTTGTAAACCTGGCGTATGTTCAATGGTTGACAGCCTCCTTGCCGTCGTTATCATGCGATGCATAGCTTCAATTATCGACGTTTTCCGTGCAACTGCCAGGATTGAATCCATGACCGTCTCCGTAACCCGCAATAACTGGACTCCCGCAGAAGTGCTGGCGCTATTTCGCCAGCCATTCAACGACCTATTGTTCCAGGCCCAGACCGTCCATCGTGAGCATTTCGATGCCAACCGCGTGCAGGTATCGACTCTGCTCTCAATCAAGACCGGCTCCTGTCCGGAGGACTGCAAATATTGCCCGCAATCGGGTCATTACAATACTGGGCTGGAGAAGGAGAAGCTTCTTGAGGTGCAGAAGGTATTGGACGAGGCTGTAGCCGCCAAGGCGATTGGTGCCACTCGTTTTTGCATGGGCGCCGCCTGGAAGCATCCGTCCGAGAAGGATATGCCCTATGTACTGGAGATGGTCAGGGGTGTACGCAAGCTTGGCCTGGAAACCTGCATGACGCTGGGTAAGCTGAGTAAAGAGCAAACCGCTGCGCTGGCTGATGCCGGGTTGGATTACTACAACCACAATCTGGATACCTCTCCGGAGTTTTACAGCAAGATCATCACTACCCGTACCTTTGGCGATCGCCTGGAAACGCTGTCTTATGTGCGTGATGCGGGTATGAAGATCTGCTCTGGTGGCATCCTCGGCATGGGCGAGTCACTGGAAGATCGCGCTGGTTTGTTGATTCAGCTGGCGAACTTGCCAGAACACCCGGAAAGTGTGCCGATCAACATGTTGGTCAAGGTCAAGGGTACACCGCTCGAGAATGAAGCAGATGTTGATCCTTTTGACTTCATTCGTGCCCTTGCGGTCGCCCGGATCATGATGCCCAAATCCCACGTGCGCCTGTCCGCTGGCCGCGAACAGATGAACGAGCAGACTCAGGCGTTGGCATTCTTCGCTGGTGCCAATTCGATCTTCTATGGTGATCGCCTGCTGACAACGTCCAACCCACAGGCTGATAAGGATATGCGTCTGTTTGACCGTCTGGGTATCAAGCCCGAGGAACGCCAGGAGCACGATGATGAGGTCCATCAGGCCGCCATTGAGCAAGCCGTCATTGAGCAGCGCGACAGCGCCATGTTCACTAACGCGGCGGTCTGAGCCAGCTTAGGCGGAGAGCGACCCACACCCGTGCACGGCCTGTTCCTTCTTGAGCAAGTCGCCTGCAACGCAGAGCAGGAATTTCGATGTCCTTTGACCTAGCGTCGCGCCTGTCCGAGCGGCGCGCAGCGCATTTGTACCGCCGTCGGCCGTTACTCGAGTCGCCCCAGGGCGTCCGGGTGACGGTTAATGGTCAGCCGTTGCTGGCTTTTTGCAGCAACGATTACCTTGGCCTTGCCAACCACCCGCAGGTAGTCGATGCCTTCGTCCAGGGTGCTCGTCGCTGGGGTGTGGGCGGAGGTGCATCACACCTGGTTGTGGGTCACAGTGAGCCGCATCATCAGTTGGAAGAGGCGCTGGCGCACTTTACCGGGCGGCCGCGAGCTTTGCTTATGTCCAGTGGTTATATGGCCAATATGGGCGCCGTGACAGCGCTGGTCGGCAAGGGTGATACGGTGCTACAGGATCGGCTCAATCATGCGTCGTTGCTGGATGCGGGCTTACTTAGCGGTGCCCGCTTCTCGCGGTATCTGCATAATGATTCGGAAAGTCTGATTGCGAGACTGGACAAGGCCGTGGGCAATACACTGGTCGTCACAGACGGCGTCTTCAGCATGGATGGTGATATGGCTGATCTACCCGCACTGTGCTCCGCTGCCCGCGCACGTGATGCCTGGGTTATGGTCGACGATGCACACGGTTTTGGCTGTCTCGGCGAGCACGGCGGCGGTATCGTCGAGCATTATGGTCTGGGCCTGACCGATGTCCCCGTGCTGATGGGTACCCTGGGTAAGAGTTTTGGTACCGCCGGGGCCTTTATCGCTGGCAGCGACGAATTGATAGAGACCCTGATTCAGTTTGCACGCCCCTACATCTATACAACCAGCCAGCCGCCGGCAGTAGCCTGTGCGACTCTGGCAAGCCTGCAGTTGCTGCGCGATGAGCACTGGCGTCGGGTGCATTTGCAGGGGCTGATAGCGTTGTTTCGTGCGGGTGTCAAAGACCTTGGAATGGACCTGATGGACAGTCCCAGTCCGATCCAGCCGATCGTGGTCGGCAGCAGTGAGCGCGCTATGGCGATTTCCGCAGCGCTGCGTGATCAAGGCATTCTGGTTACGGCTATCCGCCCACCAACAGTGCCCCATGGCACCGCGCGGCTGCGTGTGACGCTGTGCGCTGGGCATAGCGAGGACGATGTGGCGCAACTGATAAACGCATTGAAGCAGGCGATAACCAGCCTGCCGGAGCGCCTGGATGACTAATATAAACCTGTTGCCTGGCTGGGCCATGGCAGCGCAAACCCTGCATCCACTGCGCGACGCCCTGCTGCAACGTCTGCCCGGCAGCGAGGTGGAGAGCCACACCTTGCCCGCTATTCAGCTGTCCAGCATGGAGCCTGATCTGGTGGCACTGGCCGAGCGCCTCAGTCCAGGCGTCCTGGTCGGATGGTCTTTCGGCGGTATGCTGGCGGTGCAGCTTCAGCGGCGATTTCCCGAGCGTTTCAGCGCAGTAGTCACTATTGCCAGTAATGCTTGCTTCGTTGCCCGCACAGACTGGCCGCAGGCAATGCCGTCAGACACCTTCAAGTCGTTTTATGCCGATATGCGCACTGACCCAGAGAAGGCGCTCAAGCGTTTTGCCTTGCTGGTTACCCAGAGCAGTACGCAACGGCGTCACTTGGGCAAGGCACTGCAGTGGGATAGCGCCGACTCACAGCAACGACTGCATGCCCTCGCTGTATTGGGGGTGCTGGACAACAGGGTCACGCTGTCGCGTGGGGCCTCGCCGGTGCTGCATTGCCTTGCCGCCAACGATGCGCTGGTGCCGGCGGCAGCGGCAGAGCCTATGAGTCATTTGGCTGGTACGACCGGTTCGCCTGCCTGGGTGAAAGTGCATTCCAATGCCAGTCACGCATTGCCACTGGAGCATCCGCTCTGGCTTGCCGACCAGATAGCAGCATTTTTGGAGGCTGGTGATGTCTGAAGCGATGCTAGACAAGCAGCGGGTGGCTGAGTCTTTTAGTCGCGCCGCCGCTACCTATGACCATGCCGCTGCTTTTCAACGCAGTGCCGGAAACAATCTGCTGGCACGACTGCCCGGAGACTTGTGCCCTAATGATATTGTTGATCTTGGTGCTGGCACCGGCTACTTCACCCGTGCTCTGGCTCAACGCTTTGCGGTGCCTGTGGTCGGCCTGGATCTCGCAGAAGGCATGCTTCGCTTCGCGCGCCAATGCAGCGGCCCCGAGATATTGAACATCCATCCTCGCTGGGTTGTCGCGGATGCCGAGGCGTTACCGTTGCGCACGGGCTCCCAGGATCTGATTTTTTCCAGTCTGGCGGTGCAGTGGTGCCCGGATCTTGCCTGTGTACTACGCGACGCATGGCGAGCATTACGGCCCGGCGGCTGCTTGGCGTTCAACACGCTTGTAGACGGCACATTGTTTGAACTGCAGCGCGCATGGCAGGCCGTCGATGGTTTTGTGCACGTTAATCGTTTTATGCCCGAGAACGCGTTGCGAGATCTGCTGGGCGCCGCCGGTTTTGGTAGCTGGCACTGCGAAATGGAAACCCATGTTTTGCATTATGCCCAGCTGGCCGAGCTGACCCGTGAGCTAAAGGCGTTGGGTGCTCATAATCTCAATGTTGGCAGACCGGGCGGTCTGACCGGGCGCACCCGGTTGCGCGTACTCACTCAAGCCTATGACACATTTCGTCAAACCAAGGGTCTGCCCGCAACCTACCAGGTTGCTCAGGTTCTGATGTTCAAGGAGCTATGAAATGCCCAAACGCTACTTTGTGACGGGTACCGACACAGAAATTGGCAAGACCACCATCGCTTGCGGGCTTTTGAAAGCGGTTGCGCGCACCGGCCTGACCACCGCAGCGGCCAAGCCGGTAGCGGCTGGGTGCGAACGCACGGCTGACGGATTGCGCAACGAAGATGGCCTTGCGCTACAGGCTCAATGCAACCCACCACTGGCCTATGAGATCATTAATCCGGTCACCCTGGAGGCGGCCATTGCACCGCATATAGCGGCGAGCGAAGAGGGCGCTGACTTGAATGTCGCGTTTCTGGCGCAGGGCTGCCGGACGGTTTTTGAGCAACAGGCGGCGTTCACTCTGGTAGAAGGTGCGGGTGGTTGGCGCGTACCTTTAAATGCCGAGCAGACCCTTGCTGACCTGGCCCGTGAACTGGACTTGCCAGTGATCATGATAGTCGGCATGCGGCTCGGGTGTATCAATCACGCGATACTGACCGCAGAAGCAATCGCCGCCGATGGCTTGCAACTGGCTGGCTGGGTAGCCAATCAGGTTGACCAGCACATGAGCCGGCCGCAGGAGAATCTGGAGACGCTCAAGCAGGTTATCAAGGCTCCGTTTCTGGGCTTTGTTCCGTGGCTTGAAGAGACGTCAGCAGACGCCATAGCGGATCGTCTGGATATTGAGCCGCTGGTCTGAAAGCGGCGTTGAGCGTTTTCAGCAGCGGCGCTTTGTGGTTATATAGCAGTAATAATTGATTAGAGAGGAACGTCCATGCCTAGTCTCGACCTGATGTCAGCCGGTATGAACAGCGTCCGCCAAGGACAGTACCGAGCATCTACCGCTGCAGCGGAAATTGCCCGTGTCGGCGTTCAATCTGATCCGGCCGCCTCCCAAGCTGTTCCTCTTCAAGGCGCTACAGGTGGACCTGCGGCCAGCACGGCGGTTGATAGCAACCGCCCGGTTAATCTCGTCGACAGTCTTGTCGAGATGCAACAAGGTCGTCGTGAGGTGGAGGCGGGTGCGTCTGTTATCGATACGGCGTCCGAAGTCCTTGGCACCCTTCTGGATGTCTCTGCCTGAGGTGATCCGGCTATTGGATTGCCCGTGAGCAGTATAGGCGCGACTTTTCCAGCCTCCCTTTATAACTCTACCAACAGGGCCGAGCCCCTGGGCTCGGCCGGAACCTCCATTCGTGCGTCAATCGGTACTCAAGACGCTGCATCAGTGTCGACGAACCCCACGCGTGACAGGGATGGCAATAACTTTTCCAAGACCACCCCGACAGACTCCCGACAGCGGGAAGCGCAGGTGCGGCAGGAGCTCGCTGGTACCGAGGCTGAGCTCGAACTTCTAGAGCAAGCGGAAATACGGGAATTTGCTGTCCGTGACCGCGAAGTGCGCACCCACGAACAGGCGCACATGGCGGTTGGCGGACAGTACGCTGGCGGCGTCAGCTACGACTACTCCCGGGGCCCCGACGGACGGTTGTACGCTATTGGTGGTTCAGTTTCGATCGATACCTCCCCGGTTGCAGGCGATCCGTTGGCCACCGTCGACAAAATGCAACAAGTTCAGCGTGCTGCCCTTGCCCCTGCGGAACCCTCCGGCGCCGATCTGGCAATAGCAGCGCAGGCGGCTCAGCTGATAGCGCAAGCCCGCGCCGAGATTGCGACACGCAACGTCGAAGGTGAAGACGCTGGTCGTTTGGAGGAATCATCAGAGGTAGACGAATCAGATCCGGATTTATACTCCGATTCCGATTCCGATTCCGGCACTATGGTAGCCGGGCCGACAGGCAACAAAGAGTTGGCTACCTATCGGCAAATAGATCTGTCGCCAGATACTGACCTAATGACATTTCGCGCCACCGCCTGATTCTTCTTTTAGTTGTAGCCTGGCACCTGCCCGTCGTATGTACGTGCGCACACATGCAAAGCGTAATCTGTACCTGCACCCCTGGCTGGTTATCTACTGATGGGCTAGGCAGTTACAAAAATCTCTGAGTCGCGTTATAGCAAGCACTTGACACGCGTCGTGTCTAAACGTATGTTTCAAACGTATGTTTGAATTAGCTGCCATAGCAGTACATAACCTGCAGCCATCAGCTGCTCTTGCATCCCGTTATAACCGTTGAGGTCAAGTACCATGCCAGATTACAAGGCTCCCCTGCGTGACATCCGCTTCGTTCGTGACGAAGTTCTGGGATATGAAGAACACTACAAGAGCCTGCCCGGCTGCGAAGACGCGACTCCGGACATGGTCAACGCCATTCTAGAAGAAGGCGCAAAATTCTGTGAGCAGGTCATTGCACCGCTTAACCGCGTAGGCGATATCGAAGGCTGTACATGGAGTCCCGAAGGTGTCAAGACACCTACTGGCTTCAAGGAAGCCTACGCCAAGTATGTTGAAGGTGGCTGGCCGAGCCTGGCCCATGACGTAGAGCATGGTGGTCAGGGTCTGCCTGAGTCCCTGGGTCTGGCAGTAAGCGAAATGGTCGGTCAGGCCAACTGGTCCTGGGGTATGTACCCCGGTCTGTCCCATGGCTGCATGAACACCATCGCTACCCACGGTACCGATGACCACAAGCATATCTACCTGACAAAGCTGGTTTCGGGTCAGTGGACCGGCACCATGTGTCTGACCGAACCCCATTGTGGTACTGATCTGGGTATGTTGCGGACCAAGGCAGAGCCGCAGGCTGACGGTAGCTACAAGCTCAACGGTACCAAGATATTCATCTCTTCCGGCGAGCACGACATGGCCGAGAATATCGTTCACATCGTTCTGGCGCGCCTCCCCGATGCCCCCGCCGGCACCAAAGGCATTTCCCTGTTCATCGTTCCCAAGTTCTTGCCAGATGCCAGCGGCGAGAAAGACGCGCGTAACGGTGTGAACTGTGGATCGCTTGAGCACAAGATGGGTATCCACGGCAACGCGACCTGCGTGATGAACTTCGACGACGCGACGGGCTTTTTGATTGGCGCGCCGAACAAAGGCTTGAACGCTATGTTCACCTTCATGAACACAGCGCGTCTGGGCACCGCATTACAGGGTCTGGCTCATGCTGAAGTAGGCTTCCAGGGTGGGATCAAGTATGCCCGTGAGCGTCTGCAGATGCGCGCGCTGACAGGTCCGAAAGCACCTGAGAAAGCAGCTGATCCGATCATCGTGCATCCTGATGTGCGTCGCATGTTGTTGACCATGAAAGCCTTTGCTGAAGGTAATCGGGCCATGGTGTATTTCGCTGCCAAGCAGGTCGATATCCTGAATAATAGTCAAGATGAAGAGCAGAAGAAGCAAGCCGACGCATTGCTTGCTTTCCTGACGCCGATCGCCAAAGCCTTCATGACTGAAGTGGGTTTCGAAGCGGCTAATCACGGTGTGCAGATCTACGGTGGTCATGGTTTTATCGCTGAGTGGGGCATGGAGCAGAACGTTCGTGATGCGCGTATCGGCATGCTGTACGAAGGCACAACGGGTATTCAGGCACTCGATCTTTTGGGTCGCAAGGTGCTGATGACCCAAGGCGAAGCACTGAAATGCTTCACCAAGATCGTCCACAAGTTCTGCCATAACGAAGAAGGCAACGAAGCCATCAAGGAATTCGTCACGCCATTGAACGCGCTGAATAAGGAGTGGGGCGAGCTGACCATGAAGATCGGCATGGCAGCAATGAAGGATCGTGAAATGGTCGGTGCAGCATCAGTCGACTACTGCATGTACTCGGGCTATGCCTGCTTGGCGTACTTCTGGGCGGACATGGCTCGTGTCGCAGCGGCAAAATTGGCGGAAGATACTTCTGACCAAGCTTTCTATCAGGCCAAGCTGCAAACGGCGCGATTCTACTTCCAGCGCATACTGCCACGGACGCGCATGCATGTTGAATCTATGATGTCCGGTGCCGACAACCTGATGGATATGCCTGAAGAGAACTTCGCTTTGGGTTATTAATAGCTAGGGTGGTAACACTAAAGGCCGCTCTCCTTAGAAAGCGGCCTTTTTTATTGCGGGTTAACCCGGTTACTTGGCGCTCAAAGATCCTGCTCCACCGTTTCACGAACAAGCTTGAAAATCTTGCGCGAACCAGCCGGAGGCTTGTTTTCGGCGGCTTCCTTGGTGGCCTGACGGACCAACTGGCGCAGTTGCTGGCGGTCAGTTTGCGGGTAAGCCGACATGAAAGCTTCCTGGTCTTCGTTGCTACCGGTTAACAACCGGTCGCGCCAACGTTCGATCTGGTGAAAGTGCTGGGCATGGGTTTGGCTGCTACTGTCGAGCCGGTCTAGGTACGCCCGGATGGCATCCAGATCCTGGTCGGGCATCTGCTTGCCAACAAAACTGAGATGACGCTTCAGCGCGCCTCGGGCCGTATGGCGGGGTGCTTCTTCTAGCGCAGCCACCAGTTTGTCGGTCAGCTCCAGTTTTGCGAGTTGTGCGGGCTTGAGCTCCAGCAAGCGACGACCCAGTGCGCGAAGCTCGTCGCGCTCGCGCTTGAGCTGCGATCTGCTGACGCCCTCGTCTTCCTGTTCCTCGTCGTAAAAGTCTGTCATGGTCACCTCGTTGCGGCCCGCCTGCGGGTACTGTTCAATGCGTCATGATACCCGTTCACAGCGGGGCTGTCCGGGGTACAATGACCGCACGATAGGAGATTACATGACCGAATACCAACCCGCCCGATACGAAGATCCCCATGCGCTGCGTCAGGAACTGGAGCAGCGAGTTACCTTTATTCTTGAAGAGTCCCGCCGGCAGGGGGCCTCTGCGTGTGAAGTAGGCGTTAGTCAGAATACCGGGCTGTCGGTGGCAGTGCGCCAGGGAGAGGTTGAGACGGTCGAATTCAATCGTGACCAGGGTTTTGCTATCAGCCTTTACATAGGCCAGCGAAAGGGCTCTGCGAGCACGTCGGATACCTCTGATGAGGCTATCGGCGCGGCAATCCAGGCGGCATTGGGGATTGCTCGCCATGCTTCGGAGGACAGCTACGCTGGATTGGCTGATCCTGCTCTGATGGCGCGAGATCTGCCCGACCTTGACCTTTATCATCCATGGGATCTGGACGCCAGTGATGCGATCGAGCGTGCGCTTGCGTGCGAAAAAGCGGCACTGGAAAGCGATTCTCGACTAACCAGCGACAGTGCCAATGTAGCCAGTCAGAAAGGCTGCCGGGTATACGGTAACAGCAACGGCTTTATTGGCAGTTCCATGGGTACCCGGCACAGTGCTTCGGCGGTAATGATTGTTGCCTCCGAACAAGGCATGCAGCGCGATTACTGGTACGACGTGGATCGTCAGGCGCATAATTTGCCCAGCCCTGAGGCGTTGGGGCGTAAGGCCGCCCAGCGCACGCTGGCGCGGCTGGGTACGCGGCCGATCAAAACGGCCAAGGTGCCGGTTCTGTTTGCCGCAGACCAGGCGTCCGGGTTGCTTGGGCACTTGATAGGCGCTATAGCCGGTGGTGCGGTTTACCGTCAGTCTACTTTTCTGCTCGACGCGCTGGGCCAGCCTATTTTCCCCTCTTGGGTAACCATCGACGAGCGACCCTTTCTGCTCCGGGCATTGGGCAGCTCAGCTTTTGATGGTGACGGCTTGGCCTCCCGCGAGCAGGCTTTTGTTGACCAGGGCAAGCTGCTCAGTTGGGTACTCAGTACCTATTCCGGACGTAAGCTCGGATTACCCAGTACCGCTAACGCCGGCGGCGTGAGTAACCTGCATATCACCAGTAATGCGGGTGATCTGGATGCGCTCCTGCAGGAAATGGGTACAGGTTTGCTGGTGACAGAATTGATGGGGCAGGGCGTGAACGGCGTCACCGGCGATTATTCCCGTGGCGCGGGTGGATTTTGGGTACATAACGGCAAGATACAACATCCCGTGCAGGAGGTAACCATTGCCGGCAATCTCAAGGACATGTTTGCCAATCTTCGCTGCGTTGGTTCCGATATCGAGAGTCGTGGCAATAACCTCACGGGCAGCTGGCTGATAGATGGCATGACTGTCGGCGGAGAGTGAGCGCACGGAACTAGTTGACCAGGCGCGAGCATTAGCTTGTCCGCGTTCTGGTTTACTCGCCCTCTTCGAAATAGTTGTTGATCAGGGCAAGTAGTTCTTCCATCGCCTGTTCCGCGTCCTCACCCTCGCAGGTGATACACACCTCACTGCCTTTGCCCGCCGCAAGCATCATGACCTGCATGATGCTTTTACCATTGACCGTATTTTCGTCTTCGGCATTGATGCGTACTTCGCACCCATATCGATTGGCAACGCCGACAAACTTGGCGGCTGCGCGGGCATGCAGGCCGAGCTTGTTGATGATCTCTACACGGGATGTAAGCATGTTCAAGGTAAATCCCGATGACGAATAAGCATGTTTTCCGTTCGTGCTCCCAGATCGTTCAACAGACGTTCCGCAATGTACACCGAGCGATGGTGGCCGCCTGTGCAGCCTATTGCTATGGTCATGTAACTCCGCTCACCTGCCGCATAGCGGGGCAACCATTTTTGCAGAAACTGCAGGATGTCCTGATACATTTCCTGCACGTCGGGCTGATCATTCAGGTAGTCGCATATCTGCTTGTCACGACCGGAAAAGGGCCGCAGCTCGGGTTTCCAGTAAGGGTTGGGCAGACAACGCACATCGAAGACTAGGTCAGCATCGACCGGAATGCCCCGTTTGAATCCGAATGACTGAATAAGTACCGAGGGAGCGCTACCTCGGCTACCCAACAGTCGCTGCTTCAAAATGTCGCGCAGCTGATAAAGGTTCAGATGACTGGTGTCGACTTTCAGGTTGGCCAGATCGATGATTGGACCAAGAAGCTTCAGTTCAGCCGCTATGGCTTCACCTAGCGAAAGGCTGTGATCTGTCAGTGGGTGTTTGCGTCGGGTTTCTGAAAACCGCTTGATCAGTACCTCGTCAGTCGCGGCGAGGAAGAGTACGTCACAGGTAATACCACTCTCGCGTACCTGTTTCAGCAGATCTGGAAAGCGTTGCAGGTCACTAGGCAGGTTTCGGGCATCGATACTAATTGCGACCTTGGGCAGATCCATGCCGGCATTGTTGGCCTGGCGTGCCAGTTCGGGTAGAAGGCCCGCTGGCAGATTATCGATACAATAGAAGCCGTTATCTTCGAGCAAGTGCAATGCAGTACTTTTACCCGAACCGGAGCGACCGCTGACGACTACCAGATGCATTGTGTTCAATTACCCGGGTCTGTAGCGGTGATAATCCGATACAACTCATCGGCATCCTCGGCACTGCGCAGCGCTTCACGCAAGCGGGTCTGATCTAGCTTCTCGGCGAGCATCTTAAGTATTTGTAGATGTTGATCGGTTGCCTCCTGGGGGACCAGCAGCACGAAGATAAGATCGACTGGTTCTCCGTCCAGAGCATCGAAATCGATTTTCGATTGCAGCTGAAACAATGCGCCGACAGGTTTGTGACAATCCTCTAGACGGCAATGGGGAATTGCGATTCCATTGCCAAAACCGGTTGAGCCCAGCTTTTCGCGGGCAATCAGATTCTGGTAGATATTGTCGGGATCAAGATGACTGTGCTGGGCAACCATCTTGCCAATCAGCTCAAGCATTCTTTTCTTTGATCCCCCCTGCACGCCGGCAAAGGTACGCTGGGGGGTAAGTATGTGGTCAATTTGCATGGATATGGCTACGGTTGCCTTAGCGGTCGTTGACGCCTTGCTGGCGATTGAGGTTCTTTTCCTTGTGCTTTATCAGCTGTCGATCAAGCTTGTCGGTCATCAGGTCGATTGCAGCGTACATGTCAGTGTGCTCTGCATTGGCGACTACTTCGCCACCGGCAACATGCAGGATAGCTTCGGCCTTTTGACGGAAATTATCGACTTCGAGGATCACCTGTACGTTGGTTATCTTGTCGAAATGCCGCTCCAGGCGGGTCATTTTCTCGTTCACGTATTCGCGCAATGGATCGGTAATGTCTAGCTGATGACCGCTTAGGTTCAGTTGCATATGACTTCTCCTGATTGGCTTGATGAAACAGGGATGTTCTATATTTGCTCCGCTATACCGCCTCTGGTGCTCCACGAGTCAGGCTCGATGGTCAAACAATCCGCTTACGCTCGCTCGATGGTGCGATGTTCAATGACTCCCGGTACTTGGCAATAGTGCGGCGGGCTACATCGATGCCCTGTTCTTCCAGTAAACCAGCGATCTTGCTGTCGCTCAATGGTTTCTTCGGGTTTTCTGCGGCGACAAGTTTCTTGATCAGTGCGCGGATCGCTGTGGAGGAAAATTCGCCGCCGTCGGATGTGCCCACATGGCTGGAGAAAAAATACTTCAGCTCGAATATGCCACGGGGTGTATGCATGAATTTCTGGGTTGTTACCCGCGAGATGGTTGACTCATGCATGCCAACAGCTTCGGCAATATCGTGTAAAACCAAAGGCTTCATTGCCTCCTCACCGTACTCAAGAAACTCGCGCTGATGTTCGACGATTTGCGTCGCCACTTTCATCAACGTCTCGTTGCGGCTTTGCAGGCTTTTGATAAACCAGCGCGCTTCCTGCAAATTATTGCGCAGGTAGGTATTGTCCTGGCTGGAATCCGCCCTGCGCACCATGGATGCATAATGACTGTTCACCCGAATTTTGGGGACCGATTCCTGGTTGAGCTCGACAATCCAGCGTTTGTTGTCGCGACGCACAATCACGTCGGGGATAACGTACTCGGGTTCGCCTGAGGCAATTTCCGAACCGGGCCGCGGATTGAGCGTTTGAATAAGTGCAATCACGCGGCCCAACTGGTCTTCCTTCAACCGCGTGCGGCGCATCAGTTGGCTGAAGTCCCGGCTGCCTAGCAGGGCCAGATGGTCGCGTACGACTTTTAACGCATGCTCCAGCAATGGGGTGTCGGCGGGTAATTGACGAAGTTGCAACACTAGGCATTCGCTCAGATTACGCGCGGCCACTCCCACGGGCTCGAATTGCTGGATTCGATGAAGCACCATTTCGATTTCGTCGAGCTCGACTTCCAGCTCCGGATCAATAGAGGCGAGGATCTCTTCAAGCGACTCTTCTAAGTAGCCATCGGCGTTAATGGCATCAATAATCGACAGAGCGATAAACTGATCTGTTTCGGAAAGTGGAATCAGGTTGAGTTGCCACTCCAGGTGACTCTGCAGCGTCTCGCCGGTGCCGGTGCGGGCGGTGAAGTCCCACTCGTCATCATCTTGGCTGGGTAGAGAGCTGCTGGAGGTCTGGTACACATCATCCCATTGGGTGTCGACGGGCAGCTCAGTGGGGTTCTGTTCGTTCCAGTTACCCTCTTCGTCTGCCTGGGCATGTTGCTCAATCGCATCCATCGCCACGGGCTCGGGTATGGACACTGATGGAGCTTCATCGCTGGCAGCAGTATCGGCATTGGAGCTGCCGTGGTCATCGTCTCCGTCGTCGGCCATTTCCAGCATCGGATTGGCTTCGAGCGCTTCCTGAACCTCCTGCTGGAGATCCAGGCTCGACAGTTGCAAAAGTCTGATAGCCTGTTGCAGCTGAGGCGTCATCGTCAGCTGCTGCCCCATCTTGAGGACGAGCGTCGGTTTCATTATAGGACGTATTACCTTGTGCGCTGTTTCGGGCGGGTGGATGCAGCCGCCCGGGTTCTTAGCATGCCTGAGTTGACAGGGTTTTTATAGCCGGAACGCATGGCCTAGATAAACGTCCTTGACCAGTTGATTGTCCAGAACCGCCTGGGCGTCGCCTTCAGCAATAATGTGGCCGTTATTGACTATGTAGGCCTTGTCACAGATATCCAGCGTCTCGCGTACATTATGGTCGGTGATCAATACACCGATACCCTTGTCTTTCAAATGCTGAATGATCTGCTTGATGTCATTGACTGAAATCGGGTCAACACCGGCAAAGGGTTCGTCGAGCAGTATGAATTTGGGTTCGGTCGCTAGTGCCCTGGCAATCTCGGCGCGTCGGCGCTCGCCACCTGACAAGCTCATGCCCTTGCTGTCGCGCAAGTGATGGATATGAAATTCTTCCATCAACGAAGCGAGCTTGTCGAGGCGGCCCTGCCGGTCAAGATCGGTGCGGGTCTGCAGGATGGCCATAATATTGTCTGCGACGCTGAGCTTGCGGAAGATCGAAGCCTCCTGGGGCAGATAGCCGATCCCCTGCCGGGCGCGGCCATGCATCGGTAGCTGGGTTACATCCAGGCCGTCGATCAGTATGTGCCCGTGATCGGCCTTGACCAGACCGACGATCATATAGAAACAGGTAGTCTTACCGGCACCGTTCGGCCCGAGTAACCCGACAACTTCGCCGCTACGGATCGATAGCGAGACGTCCTCAACCACTTTTTTCGATTTATAAGACTTGGCCAGATGGCGCGCTTCGAGAGTGGTCATGGGGTCGTGGCTTCGTTGCGCTGGCGAGGTTGAATGACAATTTCGATGCGACCCGGCTCGCCGGTTGTATTTGAATCAGGCCGGCCGGCATCAACCACCTGCTGATTGATATCGTAGCTGACGTACTGGCCCTCGAACGTGTTGCCGCGCTGTTCCAGTCGTGCCTGGTCGATTAGTACAATGCGTTCACTGTCGGCGAAGTATTCGATGGTCTGCGCCTGAGCGTTCACCTCGCCGTCGCTGGCCCCTGGAGTTTGCGCGTAGGTTGCAGGGCTGCCCTGGCTGACGATCTTGGTGACCGCACCGCTACTATCAGTGTTGAGGGTGACGCGGTTACCCGTCAATCGCATGCTGCCCTGGGTAATGATGACGTTGCCCTTATATACGGCTGTATTACGACGCTCATCGAGTGTGGCGCTGTTAGCCTGGATGCGGATCGGCTGATTGCTGTCCTGGGGCAATGCCATCACCGGCAGGGCCGGAAACAGCAACAGTGCGACAATAGACAGGGATTTAATGCAGCTCATGCTGACCTCGTACGTTGGACAGCAGCTCCAGGCGGCCATCATTCAAAAAAACCTGCATGCCGGTTGCGGTAGTATTGCTTCCGGCCGTTTGAATTCTAACGCTTTGTGCGGTCTCGGCATAATCGCGTTCAGGGTAAAGAGTCAGCGCTTGGGTGGTCAGGCGGGCAGTGGGTGCGGCCGGATCCTGCCGCTGCAGAAGGACATCATTCATCATGTCCACCTGTTTCCCGCCGGAAGTGACTACACCCTGTTGTGCCTGAAGTAGCCAGGGGTGCGCTTCACCGGGACGATAGTACAACAGGTTCGGCTGTTCTAGCAGAGTGCTGTCGTCGGCGCGCTGGTGGGTCGCACGATCGCTGCGCAGCTGGTAAGCCAGAGTGCCCTGCTCGTTGAACATCAGAATCTGTGTATTTTCCATGAAAAAGTCAGGCTGTAGCGGGTCGAGCACCAAAGGAGTCTGGTCGAACGTTGAGGGTCGAATGTTGAAATAACCCACTGCCAGGGCAAGCACGACGACCAGTCCGATCAAGCTCGCGGTCCGCAGATAGCGTGGCATCGAGAACATCACAGGTAAGCCTCGCGTGCGCCGTGAAGTGTGCCCTGGGCGCGCATGATCAGCTCGCAGAACTCCCGTGCTGCACCCGCTCCTCCATTGGCGGTGGTGACACCGTGCGCCTGTTCGCGAACAAAACTGTCCGCACTGGCTACCGCCATGCCCAAGCCAACGCGACGCATGACTGGCAGGTCCGGCAAGTCGTCACCCAGGAACGCGATCTGATCGAGTTCAAATGGCAGAATCTCGCGCAACTCGCCCAGGGCATTAAGTTTGTCTTCGCGACCCTGCATCAGGTGGCGAATCCCCAGATTGGCTGCGCGTTTCTCCACCAGGGGCGACTTGCGGCCGCTGATGATAGCCACCTCCACCCCGGACGCCATCAGCATCTTGATGCCATGACCGTCAAGGGTGTTGAAGGATTTAAATTCGGTGCCGTCGGGCATGAAAAACAGCCGACCATCGGTTAGAACGCCATCAACGTCGAATATTGCCAAACGGATAGATGCGGCGCGCTCGGTCAGATGCGTGTTCGCTATGCTCATACCACTCCTGCTCTTAGCAGATCATGCATGTTCAGTGCGCCAACCGGTTGTCCGCTGGCATTCACCACGAAGAGCCCGTTGATCTTGGCATCTTCCATGATCTTCAAGGCTTCGGCGGCAAGCGCGCCCTGTTTGACGGTCTTGCAGTGGGGCGTCATGACCAGGGAAATGCTTGAGGTATGAATATCGAGATTCTGGTCCAGTGTGCGGCGTAGATCGCCGTCAGTGAAAATACCGGCGAGTCGGCCTTGATGATCGGTGATACCGGTAAGGCCCAGGCCCTTGCGGGTCATTTCCAGTAACGCACCGCGCAGCGGCGTATCCGGTGCTACCAGCGGCATGGTCTCGCCCGCATGCATGATGTCATCTACCAGCAATAATAGCCGTCGGCCCAATGTGCCGCCGGGGTGAGAGAAGGCGAAATCTTCGGCGCTGAAGCCGCGGGCTTCAAGTAGCGCTATGGCCAGCGCGTCGCCCATAACCAGTGCCGTGGTAGTACTGGATGTCGGGGCCAGGTTCAGTGGGCAGGCTTCCAGTGCGACGCCAGTGTGCAAATTGGCCAGTGCAGCTTTGGCCATGACCGATTCGGGGTTGCCGGTGATACTGATCAACGGCACGCCCAATCGCTTGAGCAGGGGCAACAGGGTAACTACTTCGGCGGTGTTGCCGGAGTTGGACAGGGCGACGACGACGTCCTGACGCGTGATCATACCCATGTCGCCATGGCTGGCTTCGCCCGGGTGCACAAAAAAAGCCGGAGAGCCTGTACTGGCTAAGGTTGCAGCAATTTTTTTACCAATGTGTCCGGACTTGCCCATACCTGTCACCACGACGCGCCCGCTGCAGGTGAGCAGCGCGTTGCAGGCGGTCACAAAATGGCTGTCGAGCCGTTCCAACAGGTTGTGGACCGAGTCGCGCTCTATCTCTATGGTGCGACGGGCAGAGGCTATGAAATCAAAATCGGGCATATGCACACTTCATGTCGTTAACAGACCTTAGAGTATAGCGTTTTGTCGCGGTTAACTCACTCGTTCCGGAGTCCGTGGCGCTGGGTAGTGGCCGACAGGTCAGTGCGAAGGCTGCAATGTGTAGGTGGATATTGCACTGCAGCCTATTTGTTCGGCTGTTACTTGGGCTGGTAACGGCAAGCTGGTATATTAACCCGTTCATTTTACCCGCCTTGTGCCGGTGACCAGGAAGCTCGAATCTTTTATGACTGACGACTCAGAGTTTATTGTCGACCTCAAGCAGGTCACCTTCAAGCGTGGCGGGCGCATCATTTTTGATGGTGTGGATATCCGTATTCCGCGTGGCAAGGTGACCGGCATTATGGGGCCATCTGGCTGCGGCAAGACTACCCTGCTGCGTTTGATTGGTGCCCAGCTGCGCCCCGAGCGCGGGCAAGTGCTGGTCAATGGCGAGGATATACCTACCCTCAAGCGTGAGGCACTGTTTAGTGCCAGGCAGAATATGGGCATGTTGTTCCAGAGCGGAGCACTCTTTACGGATCTGAGCGTGTTCGAAAATGTGGCCTTTCCGCTGCGAGTACATACCCAGCTCAGCGAAGACATGATCAGTGATATCGTCAAACTGAAACTGCAAGCCGTTGGTTTACGGGGCGCCCACGGACTGATGCCCGACGAGCTCTCAGGTGGCATGAAACGGCGTGTGGCGCTGGCACGCGCTATCGCCCTGGACCCACAACTGTTGCTGTACGACGAGCCCTTTGTCGGTCAGGATCCAATATCCATGGGCGTGCTGGTGCGACTGATCCGACTTCTTAACGATGCGCTGGGTCTGACCAGCATAGTGGTATCCCATGACCTCGCCGAAACGGCGAGTATTTCTGACTATTTATATGTTATTGCCGATGGCGGGGTGTTGGGTCACGGCGCGCCGGATGAGCTGATGCAGTCAGACAATCCGCGTATTCGTCAATTTATGCGCGGCGAACCTGATGGTCCGGTGCCTTTCCACTACCCGGCGGATGAGTTCACCGATGATCTGTTGCAGCGGAGTGAGAACCGATGAAAACGCTCACTGATCGACTTGCCCTGATGGGTGCGTCAGGGCTGGACGTGTTGGCAGCATTGGGTCGCTCCGGTGTTTTTCTGTTCCATGCAGTGGCCGGTCGCTCAAACTTTGGCAGTGGTTGGGCCCTGTTCGTCAAACAGCTGTATGCCGTGGGTGTCCTGTCGTTGGCAATCATTATTGTCTCTGGGCTGTTCATCGGCATGGTGCTGGCTCTGCAGGGTTACAACATTCTCAGCACTTACGGCTCGGAGCAGGCGGTAGGGCAGATGGTTGCACTTACCCTGCTGCGTGAGCTGGGCCCTGTGGTTACGGCGCTGTTGTTCGCGGGTCGCGCGGGTTCGGCACTAACCGCCGAAATTGGTTTGATGAAAGCGACCGAGCAGCTGTCGGGGCTGGAAATGATCGGTGTTGATCCTTTGAAGTATGTGATCGCCCCCCGATTGTGGGCCGGCTTTGTTTCTATGCCGCTACTGGCAATGATTTTTTGTGTTGTCGGTATCTGGGGCGGCGCGATGGTGGCTGTGGACTGGCTTGGTGTGTATTCGGGCTCTTACTGGGCCAACATGCAAAACTCGGTCGAGTTCAGCAGTGATATCATCAACGGTCTTATCAAAGCGGTGGCATTTGCTTTTGTGGTGACCTGGATTGCGGTTTTCCAGGGGTACGATTGCGAGCCCACATCGGAAGGAATCAGCCGGGCCACTACCCGTACCGTTGTCTATGCGTCCCTGGCCGTGCTTGGTCTGGACTTTATCCTCACAGCTTTGATGTTTTGATCAGCAAGGAAACCGAACATGCGTACTCGTACTCTCGAATTGACTGTTGGCCTGTTCATCCTGCTCGGCATCGCGGCCTTGATGGTTCTGGCGCTCCGGGTCAGCGGCCTCAGCGTCAGCCCGACCGCCGACAGCTATAAGGTCTACGCCCATTTTGACAATATTGCGGGTCTGACACCCCGTGCCAAGGTCACCATGGCTGGTGTCACTATTGGTCAGGTGACGGCTATCGAATTTGACAAGAGCCGTTACACTGCGCGGGTTGAAATGGCGATTGATGGAAGCGTCAATACACTGCCCTCCGATAGCGCTGCCTCGATTCTCACCGCGGGACTGCTTGGAGAGAAATACGTCGGTATCAGTGTTGGTGGTGAAGATACCATGCTGGCGGACGGCGATCGGATCGTTGATACCCAGTCGGCACTGGTTCTGGAAGAATTGATTGGGCGCTTTCTACTTAGCACCGTCAGCAAAGAAGATTAATACGGAGAATGATTATGCGAGTCCTCTATAAAGCATTGCTGGCCCTGTTCCTCGCTGTTCCGCTCGCGGTCCACGCAGCGCCAACACCCCAACAAGTAGTTGAAGATACGTCGAAGCGGGTAATGGAAGTTCTGGACGCCAACCGCGATACCTACAAAGGCGATAGCGAAGCCTTTCTGAAAGGTCTGAGCGGAGTCATGGATCCGATAGTGGACTATCGGGGTATTGCGCGCAGCGTGATGACCGTACGCTACAGTGGACGCGCATCCGACGAGCAGATGGAGCGCTTTATTGATACGTTCAAACGCAGCATGGTCCAGTTTTACGGCAATGCCTTGCTGGAGTTCGATAGCGGGTTGATCAAGGTATTACCTGCGACAGGTCGTAACAGCTACGGCGATGATCGCACCAGCGTTGATATGGAAATCCGTACTTCCAAAGGGATGATTTATCCGGTGACCTACACCATGGTCCGCATTGATGGGCAGTGGAAAGTTCGCAACGTCATTGTTGAAGGTATCAACATGGGTCTGCTTTTCCGTGATCAGTTCGCCCAAGCGATGCAGACGCAGCGCGGGGATATGGACGCAGTTATCAATAACTGGGGCAACGTGGTTGCCGAATCAGCCAAAACTGTCGACCAAAAGGCCAGCAATTGAGCGCCAGTATTGCCAGCGACAAGGACGGCTTGATCCGGCTTGAGGGTGAGCTCGATTTCACCAGCGCGGTTGCCTTGCGCGCCGAGCTGGAACAGGCTGTCAAAGCGCAGTCCGGGGATGTGACTCTCGATTTTGCCGGGGTCAGTCATACCAACAGTGTTGGGTTGTCCCTGATTCTGGTCGCGGCACGTGCCTTGGGCGAGGGTGATGGTAATCTGCGGTTGCAGAACCTGCCGGTTGGCTTGCAAAGCATTGCCCGTGTCTGCGAGCTGGAAGACTGGCTGGGCACGCTGACAGTTTGACCCGGACAACTCTCCGCAGGCGGGTTGTCCTCCTTTTTTATGGATGGGATACACATGCAGTCCGAACAGGTTAAGCAACTGATTGAAACGCAACTTCCGAATACAGAAGTCGTAGTGGAAGGCGAGGGCTGCAATTTCCAGCTTGTTGTCATCAGCGACACACTTGCAGCGCTGAGCCCGGTCAAGCGCCAACAGGAAATCTATGCACTGCTTGGTGAGCAGATCGCCGACGGCAGCATCCATGCGGTGAGTATGAAGTTCTTTACCCGTGACGCCTGGAGTCAGCGCCCCTGATTGCGCCGCGTGTTTCGCAGGACCCTACTCATCTTTCGCCTTTCGCCTGACAAGAGAACGTATTGCACATGGACAAACTGATCATCACCGGCGGCAACCGTCTGGATGGAGAAATCCGCATTTCCGGAGCGAAGAATTCGGCATTGCCGATTCTGGCGGCTACGCTGCTGGCTGACGGCCCAGTGACGGTGTGCAATCTTCCGCACTTGCACGACATTACCACCATGATCGAGCTGTTTGGCCGCATGGGCGTAGAGCCTGTGCTGGACGAGCGCATGAATGTGGCGGTCGATCCGACCCGCATCACTACCCTTATAGCCCCGTATGAGCTGGTCAAGACCATGCGCGCCTCGATCCTGGTCCTCGGACCGATGGTAGCGCACTTCGGTTATGCCGAAGTGGCCTTGCCTGGCGGCTGCGCCATTGGTTCGCGACCGGTCGATCTGCACATCCGTGGACTCGAGGCCATGGGCGCCGAGATCACTGTTGAAGATGGCTATATAAAGGCCCGCGCCCCAGATGGTGGTCTGCGTGGCGCCCACTTTTTCTTCGATACCGTGTCGGTTACCGGTACCGAGAACATTCTCATGGCAGCGACTCTGGCCAACGGGCGTACTGTTCTTGAGAATGCTGCGCGCGAACCTGAAGTGGTTGACCTGGCCGAGTGCCTGATTGCCATGGGCGCAAATATTACCGGGCATGGTACTGACACGATCACCATTGACGGTGTCAAGAGTTTGCACGGTGCGCGCTACTCGGTCATGCCTGACCGCATCGAGACGGGTACCTATCTGGTTGCTGCCGCAGCGACCCGCGGGCGCATCAAGGTCAAGGATACTGATCCGACTATCCTGGAAGCAGTGCTGCTCAAGCTGGTGGAAGCAGGTGCCCAGATCGATACCGGCAAGAACTGGATATCGCTGGATATGAAGGGTAATCGTCCACGTGCGATCAACCTGCGCACCGCGCCCTATCCGGCATTTCCGACCGACATGCAGGCCCAGTTCGTAGCAATGAACGCTATTGCCGAAGGCACCTCGACGGTTATCGAGACAGTCTTTGAGAATCGTTTCATGCACGTTCAGGAAATGAATCGCATGGGTGCGCGCATCACTATCGAAGGCAATACCGCGATCGTGACCGGGGTCGAGAAGCTCAAGGGTGCGCCGGTCATGGCCACGGATCTGCGTGCGTCGGCCAGTTTGGTTATCGCTGGACTGGTCGCCGAAGGCGAAACACTGGTTGACCGTATCTACCATATCGATCGCGGCTATGAATGCATCGAGGAAAAACTGCAGATGCTCGGCGGTATCATCCGCCGGGTCTCCTGAGCCACACAAGGGACCCCGCATGACCCAGAGTCTGACTATCGCCCTGTCCAAGGGCCGTATTCTCGACGACACCTTGCCGCTGCTTAAACTGGCAGGCATCGAGCCGCTCGAGGATCTGGAGAAAAGTCGCAAGCTGATTTTCGAAACGACCGATCCCAATGTGCGCCTGCTGATTATCCGCGCGACCGATGTGCCGACCTACGTTGAGCTGGGCGCTGCGGATATGGGCGTGGCCGGCAAGGACGTGCTGATGGAATACGGTAGCCAGGGGCTATACGAGCCCCTGGATCTTAAAATTGCCAATTGCCGGTTGATGACCGCTGGCCCGGTCAACACACCAGAACCACGGGGTCGCTTGCGGGTGGCGACCAAGTTCGTCAACGTGGCGCGCCGGTATTATGCCGAGCAAGGCCGCCAGGTTGAGGTTATCAAGCTGTATGGTTCGATGGAGCTGGCTCCACTGGTCGGGCTGGCTGACAAGATCATTGATGTGGTCGATACCGGCAATACCTTGCGCGCCAATGGCCTCGAAGCGCAGGAGCTGATCGCCACCATCAGTTCTCGGCTGGTGGTGAATAAAGCTGCAATGAAAATGAAGCACGCACGGATCAAGGCATTGATAGAACTGCTGGCCGCTGCGGTCGAGCAACGTACCGGCTGACTACCGTTTCTGTATCCACTTCCTCTGAAAGGTAAATGTGATGAATACGCCGTTGAAAATTGCCCGTCTGGATGCCAGTCAATCTGACTTCAGCCAGCATCTCGACGTGTTGCTTGCCTGGGAAGGCGTGTCGAACAAAAGCGTTAATCATCGTGTGGAAGAAATCATTGCCGCCGTACGCGAGCGTGGCGACGCTGCATTGATCGAGTATACCGCCCGGTTTGACGGACTGGACGTTGCCAGTATGGCTGACCTGACCATTGATCGTGCCCGCCTCGAACTGGCGCTGGAGCGTATCACGCCTGAACAGCGAGCAGCGCTGGAGCTCGCCGCCGAACGGGTCAAGGTGTACCACGAGCATCAAGTACAGCCTTCCTGGCGCTATACCGAGCCGGACGGTACGATTCTCGGCCAGCAAATTACCCCGTTAGATCGCGCCGGACTGTATGTGCCGGGTGGCAAGGCGTCTTATCCTTCTTCGGTATTGATGAACGCTATTCCTGCCAAGGTCGCCGGTGTGCGTGAAGTGATCATGGTGGTACCCACCCCGCGTGGTGAAATAAATGAACTGGTGCTGGCTGCGGCCTGTTTGGCCGGAGTGGATCGGGTCTTCACTCTGGGTGGCGCGCAGGCAGTAGCAGCGCTGGCCTATGGCACTGAAACCGTGCCGCGGGTAGACAAGATTGTCGGGCCGGGCAATATCTATGTGGCTACGGCGAAACGGTCGGTGTTTGGTCAGGTGGGTATCGATATGATTGCCGGGCCGTCTGAAATTCTGGTGGTCTGCGATGGCCAGACCGATCCTGATTGGATCGCGATGGACCTCTTTTCCCAGGCCGAGCACGACGAGGATGCCCAGTCGATCCTGCTTTCACCGGATGCGGATTTTCTCGATGCGGTCGAGGCGAGCCTCAACCGGCTGCTCGATAGTCTGGAGCGCGCTGAGATGGTGCGTACCTCACTGGAAAATCGGGGCGCATTGATCAAGGTTGATAGTCTGGAGCATGCCTGTGAGGTGTCCAACCGCATTGCGCCGGAGCACCTTGAGCTTTCGGTAGCCGACCCGGAAGCGCTCATGCCGCTGATCCGGCACGCTGGCGCGATTTTCATGGGGCGTTATACACCTGAAGCGCTGGGTGATTACTGTGCAGGCCCCAATCACGTTCTGCCGACTTCCGGTACCGCGCGATTTTCCTCGCCCCTGGGTGTCTATGACTTCCAGAAGCGTTCCTCGGTGATCTTCTGCTCACCCGAAGGCGCTTCCGAGCTGGGCAAGACGGCCTCCATATTGGCCCGCGGTGAGAGCTTGACGGCACATGCACGCAGCGCCGAGTACCGAATCAAGTCCTGATCAATGTTTGAGCAGACCCTGACGCCATTTTGAGCGGCTGCCGCTCTGCCTTTGAGGAACTATCGTGAGTCGATTCTGGAGTCCTTTTGTCGCCAGCCTGGTGCCTTATGTGCCCGGTGAGCAGCCCAAGCTGGACAATCTGGTCAAGCTGAACACCAATGAGAACCCTTACGGACCATCGCCCAAGGCCATCGCAGCCATCCGCGCGGTACCCGATGACAGTCTGCGTTTGTATCCGGCGCCCGACGCCGAGGCTTTGAAATCATCGATTGCCTCTTATTACGGGGTTCAGAGCGATCAGGTATTTGTTGGAAACGGTTCGGATGAGGTCCTTGCACACGTCTTTCATGGGCTGTTTCAGCATGGTCGCCCGTTACTCTTTCCGGATATCAGCTACAGCTTCTATCCGGTTTACTGCGGCTTATACGGGATCGAGTCGCACACAGTGCCGCTAAGGGATGATTTTCACATCGATGTGGCCGATTTCAATCTGCCCAACGGCGGGATTATTTTTCCCAATCCCAATGCACCGACAGGTATCGCAATGGGATTGGATGCCATCGAGCGCTTGCTGCAGGTCAATATGGATTCTGTCGTGGTAGTTGACGAGGCCTATATCGACTTTGGCGGCGAGACCGCGATCAGTCTGGTCGACCGTTACCCCAATCTGCTGGTGACCCAAAGCCTGTCAAAATCGCGCTCATTGGCGGGGTTGCGCGTGGGGCTGGCCGTAGGGCATGCCGATCTTATCGAGGCTCTGGAGCGGATCAAGAACAGTTTTAACTCCTATCCGCTGGATCGGCTAGCCTTGGCCGGTGCTGAAGCGGCTTTCGATGATCGAGAGTATTTTGAAGCGACCCGGCAGAAGGTCATTCAGAGCCGTGAAAGTCTTGCCGCCCGATTGCAGAATATGGGATTTGAGGTGCTACCGTCAGCGGCTAACTTCGTATTCGTGCGGCATCCGGAGCATGATGCTGCTGTCTTAGCTAAAGGCCTGAGAGAGCAGCGTGTGATTGTCCGGCATTTTGCCAAACCGCGAATCGATCAGTTCCTGCGTATTACCGTGGGTACCGAAGAGCAGAATCAAAAGCTCATTGACGCCCTGCACGCATTGATCTGAGCTGTCACTGATCAGGGGTGGAAATTAGGGCGAACGCCCACTGCCGCCTCGAAACTCATGGGTTTACCATCGCGCATTATGTCCATGGTAACGGTTTCTCCCGGGTGCACTCTGGCTACCTGGTTCATCGATTGGCGGCCCGTGGCGGCGGGCGTACCATCAATTCGCAGTATCACATCACCGGGCAGCAAACCGGCTTGCGATGCTGGCCCGTCGCGGTATAGCCCAGAAATAACCAGGCCGGTATCCGTATCTACTCCAACCGTCTTGGCCAGTTCAGCGGTGAATGGCTGAACCTCCACGCCTAGCCAACCGCGCACCACACGGCCATGCTCAATGATGTCCTGCATCACCTCGGTGGCAAGCTTGACCGGAATGGCAAAGCCAATCCCCTGTGATCCCCCCGACTGGGAAAAGATAGCGGTGTTGATGCCTACCAGGTTCCCCGAAGTGTCGATCAATGCACCGCCGGAGTTGCCCTGGTTGATAGCGGCATCGGTCTGAATAAAGTCCTCGTAGGTATTGAGGCCTAGCTGATTGCGGCCGGTCGCGCTGACGATACCCATAGTCACGGTTTGCCCTAGTCCGAAGGGATTGCCGATCGCCAGCACCACATCACCTACAGCTTGCTCGCGGGCACCGCTGATGGATATCGAGGGCAGGTCATTCAGCTCGATCTTGAGTACGGCCAGATCGGTTTCAGGGTCGGTGCCAACCAGTGTGGCCAGTGTCTGACGTCCATCGCGCAAGGCCACCAGAATCTCTTGCGCGCCGGCAATCACATGGTTGTTGGTGAGCAGGTAACCGTCCGGGCTGAGTATGACTGCCGAACCCAAGCTGGAATTGCGCTGTGTTGGTGAGGGTATGGTGTCGGCGTAGTCACCGGTAGAGGGGTTGGGGATTGTTGTAGTATCGAGGGGGTTGGCCGGGCGTTTACTGGTGTAGACGCTGGCGACAGCGGGTGCAGCACGCTGTACCGCCAGCCGATATGAGGAGCGTTGATTGCTGTCCTCATCTTCGATCGGCGCCACGTCCAGAACAGGCAGCACAAGCGTATTCGCCGGGGCTCCAAGTATTTCCGGATAGGACTTCACCAGCACCAGTGCCACCAGCACACCACAGATGACTGGCCAACCCCAGTCGCGCATCAACCCATTCATCGATCAGTCAGTCCCTAGCCTACCCACATGTATTGGCATTCAATAGGCGACAGTATAAGGGGATCGTACTGAGAATACAGGTGTTCCGCCCGACCGGCGGGGAACTGGCAAAAGCTCTCTTCAGAGCAGACAATAGGATCTCGCTTTATGAAAAGAGGATGTCCAATGGTGGAACGTACGAGACTGGTCGCCTACTGCAATACGTTGCTGGAAAGCCACGCATTCCAGGATTATTGCCCCAACGGTCTGCAGGTAGAGGGTGCCTCGCAGGTGCAGCGGCTGGTTACTGGCGTGACCGCTAGCCAGGCATTGGTCGATGCGGCGGTTAAGGCCGGCGCGCAGATGCTGCTGGTTCATCATGGGTATTTCTGGAAGGGCGAGCCGGCAGTGATCACCGGCATTAAACAGCGCCGCCTGAAAACTCTGCTGGGCAACGATATGAATCTACTCGCCTATCACCTCCCGCTCGATGTTCACGCCGAGCTGGGCAATAATATTCAGTTGGCAAAATTGTTTGGCTGGACCGTACTCGGTGGTCTGGAGCCAGACAATCCTCGCTCTGTCGGGTTATATGGCGAACTGCCCGAAGCTATCGGCGGCACTACGCTGGCCGGGCAGCTGGCGGTTGCCCTTCAGCGTGAGCCACTGCATATCGCTGGCAATGACCGGCCGATCAAGCGCATTGCGTGGTGCACCGGTGCAGCCCAAGATTACATCGAGCGCGCCATTGCATTGGGAGTCGACGCCTATATAACCGGTGAAGTATCAGAGCCAACCGTACACGCTGCCCGGGAAAACGGCATTCACTTCTTCGCTGCGGGACATCATGCGACCGAGCGCTACGGAGTAAAAGCCCTGGGCGAGCATCTGGCGGCCCAATTTGGCATTGAGCACCAATTCATCGACATTGATAACCCTGTCTGAGCAATCACCTGCGAGTATTCGCGAGCTATATCTATATGCTTTAAAGGTATTAAAAAGCATCTTATTAGATTGCTTGGGCTTTGTTACAATGCGTTGAAATGAACTCGGGATGCCTGGCGTCCCCTCGATATCGCGAGTACGTCATGCTGGAAAAACTGACCCATCTCAAGCAACTGGAAGCAGAAAGCATCCACATTATTCGGGAAGTGGCCGCCGAGTTCCAGAACCCGGTAATGCTCTACTCGATTGGCAAGGACTCGGCCGTCATGCTCCATTTGGCGCGCAAGGCATTCTATCCGGGCCGATTACCATTCCCCGTCTTGCACGTGGATACCGGCTGGAAGTTCCGCGAGATGTACAGCTTTCGCAAGCGCATAGTCGAGGAAATGGACCTGGATCTGCTGGTGCACAAAAACGCCGAGGGTGTAGCTCAGGGTGTGGGTCCCTTTACCCATGGTAGCGCAGTGCATACCGATATCATGAAAACCCAGAGCCTCAAGCAGGCGCTTGATAAATATGGTTTCGACGCCGCATTCGGCGGTGCCCGCCGTGACGAAGAAAAATCACGGGCGAAGGAGCGGGTCTATTCCTTCCGTGACAAGCATCACCGTTGGGATCCCAAGAACCAACGACCCGAGTTGTGGAACATTTACAACGGCAAGGTGAATAAGGGCGAGAGCATCCGCGTCTTCCCCCTGTCGAACTGGACCGAGCTGGATATCTGGCAATATATCTATCTGGAAAGCATCCCGATCGTACCTCTGTACCTGGCCGCTGAACGCCCGGTCGTTGAGCGTAATGGCTCTTTGATCATGGTCGATGACGATCGCATGCCACTGGAAGAGGGTGAAGTGCCACAAATGAAAATGGTCCGCTTTCGTACCCTGGGTTGCTACCCCCTCACCGGCGCAGTGGAATCGACCGCCGCTTCATTGCCGGAGATTATCCAGGAAATGCTCCTGACCCGCACATCCGAGCGCCAGGGCCGCGTGATCGACCACGATCAAGCCGGTTCCATGGAAGAAAAGAAACGTCAGGGTTATTTCTAAGCGCAGCTCAGTCCGGAGAATTACATGACTCACCAGTCCGATTTGATTAGCCAGGATATCCTGGCGTACTTGGGCCAGCACGAACGCAAGGAATTGCTGCGCTTTCTTACCTGCGGTAACGTCGATGACGGCAAAAGCACCCTGATCGGGCGCCTGCTGCACGATTCCAAGATGATCTATGAAGATCACATGGAAGCGATTACCCGCGACTCCAAGAAATCCGGTACCACCGGCGAAGAAGTCGATCTGGCATTGCTGGTTGATGGTCTGCAGGCCGAGCGCGAGCAAGGTATTACCATTGACGTAGCCTACCGCTATTTTTCTACCGCCAAGCGCAAGTTCATCATTGCTGACACCCCCGGCCACGAGCAGTACACCCGCAACATGGCAACGGGCGCGTCGACCTGTGATCTGGCGATTATCCTTATTGATGCCCGCTACGGCGTGCAAACCCAGACCAAGCGTCACAGCTTTATTGCCTCGCTATTGGGTATCAAGCATATCGTTGTGGCCGTGAACAAGATGGACCTGAAGGATTTCGATCAGGGTGTATTCAATCAGATCTGCGATGACTACCGTGAGTTTGCCAGCGGGCTGGAAATGCTCGACGGTAACAGCGTGCATTTTGTCCCGATGTCCGCGCTCAAGGGCGACAACGTTGTCAACCGTAGCGAACGTAGCCCTTGGTATACCGGTCAGACCTTGATGGAAATCCTTGATACTGTCGAAGTGGCGGCTGATCGCAACCTCACAGATTTGCGCTTCCCGGTTCAGCTGGTCACCCGGCCAAACCTGAACTTTCGAGGCTTTGCCGGCACATTGGCGTCCGGTGTGGTGCACAAGGGTGATGAACTCGTTGTGCTGCCCTCGGGCAAGAGTAGTCGGGTCAAATCGATTGTCACTTTTGATGGTGAACTGGAAAGTGCTGGTCAGGGTCAAGCCGTTACCTTGACCCTTGAAGACGAGATCGATATTTCCCGCGGCGACGTTCTTGTGCACATCGATAATCGTCCGCTGATCGGTGATCTATTCGAGGCCAGCCTGGTCTGGATGGACGAACAACCCATGCAGCCGGGTCGTAAATACGACATCAAACGTGCCACCAGCAACAGCCCCGGTTCCTTCACTCGCATCGTGCACCGTATCGACGTCAATACCCTGGAAAAGCAGGAAGCGCCGCAACTGGGCTTGAACGAGATTGGCCGCGTCGAGCTGTCCCTTGAGCGCCCAATTGCCTATGACGATTACCGGGCCAATCGCACCACGGGTTCGTTTATCGTCGTTGATCGCATGACCAATGGCACCGTCGGCGCGGGCATGATCGTCGCCAAGGGACTACTCGGCCAGAACACAACCGGCAGCCGGCATGGCGGATTCGCCCACGTGACGGCTTCTGAGCGGGCCCAGCGCTTTGGTCAGGAACCGGTGACGCTGCTGTTCACAGGTTTGTCCGGTGCAGGCAAGAGCACATTGGCTTATGCGGTGGAGCGAAAGCTGTTTGATAGCGGCCGGGCGTGTTACGTCCTGGACGGTACAGAGTTGCGTCAGGATCTGAGCAAGGGCCTGCCGCAGGATGCAGCCGGTCGCGCCGAAAACCTACACAAGGGGGCACGTATTGCCCGGCAGATGAATGAGGCTGGCCTAATCGCCCTGGGCGCGTTTGTAGCACCCACCGCAGAAAGTCGCGCTCACGCACGCTATATTCTGGGTGAACGCTGCTTGATGGTGTATCTGAATACACCCATGGATGTCTGTCAGGAACGCGACCCGTCCGGCCTCTATGCTGCGAATACCGAGGGCACAGTCCCCGGTGTGTCGTATCCGTATGAGGCGCCGATCGATGCCGACCTGGTACTCGATACCAGCATGCAGAATCTGGAGAACTGCGTCGCCGAAGTGATAGCGCTGCTCAGAACGCGCAAGCTCATCTGAGTATTTGCCTGATGAAATCTGCTGATATCGACTTCATGCGCCTGGCACTGGCCGAGGCGCAGTTGGCTGCCGACCTCGGCGAGGTGCCGGTTGGTGCTGTGCTGGTGCACCAGGGGAAGGTAATCGGCCGCGGCTTCAATCAGCCGATCAGCAGTCACGATCCCAGTGCCCACGCCGAGATGGTTGCCCTGCGCCAAGCATCCCTTGCGCAGAGCAATTATCGGCTGCCGGGCACAACCCTCTACGTCACGCTCGAACCCTGCACCATGTGCGCGGGGTTGCTGATTCACAGTCGCGTCTCACGTCTGGTATTTGGTGCCAGTGAGCCCAAGGCTGGTGCGGTTGTGAGTCGTAGTCAGGTATTCGAACAGGCCTGGATGAATCACCGCATCGAGGTGGAGGAAGGTGTGCTGGGGGATGAGTGCGCTGAACTTCTGTCGTCTTTCTTTCGTGCCCGACGCTGAACAGATCAGGGGCATAGGCACTTAAAAGTCAGATGGTAGGCGGTCGAGAATACCTGGGGCATGGTATTGCTCGGCTTCCGCTTGAGCCATTTCGGTCTGTGGTTGAGTTACCCACTGAAGAATTTCGTGATAGCGACGTATGTTCTGCACGTAGTGCACCGGCTCGGCGCCGCGGGCGTAGCCGTAGCGAGTCTTGCTATACCATTCCTTTTTCGACAATAGCGGCAGGTGATCTTTGACGTCAATCCAGCGATTCGGGTCGCGGCCGTTGCTGCGGGTAAGATTGCGCGCATCATCCAAGTGCCCAATGCCTATGTTGTAGGCGGCCATCGCGAACCAGGTGCGATCCGGCTCGGGTATATCGGTAGACAGCTGATCGCGCACCCAGATCAGGTAACGGGCCCCACCAAAGATACTTTGCTTGGGATCAACCCGATTGGTCACGCGCACGAACTTCGCTGTGGGCAAAGTCAGCATCATGATCCCGCGCACCCCGGTAAATGAAACCGCATCCGCGTCCCAGAGAGATTCCTGATAGCCCATTGCGGCCAGCAGGCGCCAGTCGAGCCCGTATTGGTCGCCGGCCTGGCGAAACAGCGATTCGTATTGTGGTAGGCGCTGTTGCATGTGCCGGGCGAAGCCGCGGGCGCCTACATAATCCAGTACGTCGGCATGGCCGTAGAAACGTTCGACCAACTGATCCAGTGTACCGTCGGCGCGGATGCTGGCAAAAAACACATCGACTGCCTGCTGCAGGCTGTCGTCTTCACCTGGAGGCAGGGCCCAGACCATGGGCTGCGGTTCCGAAAGATCAAAACCAACCCGTACTGCAGGATAAAAAGCCTGATTGACTACCAGCTCGTTGGAATACACTACCGCGTGGTCTATTTCGTCGTCGTTGACTAGCCGCAGGAGATCGACTACTTCGACTCTATCCGACTCTTCGAACACTAACTGTGGATGATCGATCTGCAATTCACGTAGCTGGTCTGCCAGCGTACTGTCCTTGAGTACCATGATGCGCTTGCCGTACAGATCTTCTATAGTGCGTGGTTGCGGATCGCCACGGCGATAGACCACTTGAGAGATCACATCCATGTAGGGTGTTGAGAAACGTACCTGGTCAGCGCGCTGGGGATTGACAGTGATACCCGCTGCGCCCAGGTCTGGTCCGGTCGCTGATGCCATCTGTTGATAAAAATCGTCTAGTGTATCGATCGTCTGCACATCCAGTTCCAGATTCAGGCTGTCGGCAAAGCGCTTGCTCAGCTCGAACTCAAGTCCGGTGTTACCGTGGCGGTCCTGATAGAATGTAGTGGGGGTGTTGCGGGTGACCATGCGAACCGTGCCCTGGTCGCGCATTTGCTCCAGGCGGGAGGTGGGCTGCTCGCAACCCGACAACAGCGCCGCAACAAGGACGCTGGCCGATAGCGGCAGCAGTGCGAATCGAATTATTTTTGCTGGCATGGCACTAGTATAGGCAAAAGTATGGAGCGTAAATAGCTGCTTGCTGTTCGACCATGTGTCACTCGCCTGGCATGGCCCCGACGGCCAGCTTGGGGTATCCTGTGCTCCTTCCTTTTTTCCTTTCTCCGAGGCCGTAACCAGCATGCATACACTGCGTGGCGCCCCAGCCCTTTCTCCATTTCGCCGTGACAAACTCCTCGCCCGACTGCAGGAGCGGGTTCCCGGCGTGAGCGCCGTCTACGCCGAGTTCATGCACTTCGCCGAGCTGCAAGAAGCGCTTGATGAAGCACAGCTGGAAGTGATCGAGCGCCTGCTCCGGTATGGCCCCTCGGTTCCGGTAGAAGAGCCTCAGGGCAGTCAGTTTCTGGTTGTGCCGCGGTTTGGCACTATTTCCCCGTGGTCCAGCAAGGCGACCGACATCGCCCATAACTGCGGCCTGCAGGCTGTGGTTCGGCTGGAGCGCGGCATTGCCTATCACGTCAGTGGTGAACTCAGCGATACTGATCACCAGCAGGTGTCAGCTCTGTTGCACGACCGGATGACCGAACGCGTTTTGGCTGATATCGACGCCGCGGCAGATCTGTTTCGCCACGCCGAGCCCCTGCCATTTGAACGGGTGGACATCCTCGCGGGCGGCCGCGACGCGTTGGTAAAAGCTAACCTCACCCTAGGCCTGGCACTGGCCGACGACGAAATCGATTATCTGGTCACCAGTTTCAAAGAGCTCGGACGTAATCCGAGTGACGTCGAGCTGATGATGTTCGCCCAGGCCAACTCCGAGCATTGTCGCCACAAAATCTTCAATGCCACCTGGGACATCGACGGCCAGGCGCAGGACAAGAGCCTGTTCGGCATGATCAAGAACACCTACCAGTTGAACAGCGAAGGCGTGTTATCTGCCTACAAGGATAACGCCTCGGTGATCGAAGGCTTCGTTGCCGGACGTTTCTTTCCGGTTGCCGGCACTGGCGAGTACCGGGCTCATGAAGAGCCTGTGCACATCCTCATGAAGGTTGAAACGCATAATCATCCCACGGCCATTGCCCCTTTCCCCGGCGCAGCAACAGGATCGGGCGGCGAAATTCGTGACGAAGGCGCCACCGGTCGCGGCGGCAAGCCCAAAGCCGGTCTTGCCGGATTCACCGTCTCCAACCTGCGCATCCCCGGCTATGTTCAGCCCTGGGAAGAAGATAACGGCAAGCCCGACCGCATTGTCACCCCGCTGCAAATCATGATTGAAGGTCCGCTGGGCGCGGCTGCGTTTAATAACGAGTTTGGCCGCCCCAACCTGACGGGCTACTTCCGTACGTACGAGCAGACTGTCAGTTCGCCCCGCGGCCCTGAAATCCGCGGTTACCACAAGCCGATCATGATCGCCGGCGGCCTGGGCAATATTCGCGCCGGTCACGTCGAGAAAGCCGAGATACCGGTTGGCGCCAAGCTGATCGTACTCGGCGGCCCAGCGATGCTGATTGGCCTGGGTGGCAGTGCTGCTTCGTCCATGGACACCGGCAGCAGCGCCGAGGATCTTGATTTTGCCTCGGTACAGCGCGAGAACCCAGAAATGGAACGTCGCTGCCAGGAAGTAATTGACCGCTGCTGGCAGCTTGGCGACAAGAACCCGATCCGCTTTATTCACGACGTGGGTGCCGGTGGCCTGTCCAACGCCTTCCCCGAACTGGTGAATGACGGTGGTCGCGGTGCTCGTTTTGAGCTGCGCAACATACCCAACGACGAACCCGGCATGAGCCCGCTGGCGATCTGGTCGAACGAATCCCAGGAACGCTACGTGATGGCCGTGGATAACAGCGATTACGATCGCTTCCAGATCATCTGCGAGCGTGAACGTTGCCCCTTCGCGGTAGTGGGTGAAGCAACTGAAGAACAACTGCTCACCCTGAGCGACAGCCATTTCGATAATCAACCAGTCGATATGCCCCTCTCGGTACTGCTGGGCAAACCGCCACGCATGCACCGCAGCGTCGAGCGTGAGGACGCCCCTAGCGACTCGTTCGATGCCAGCGTTCTACCGCTTGAAGAGGCCGTTAACCGTGTCCTGCGTCTACCGTCGGTGGCCAGCAAGAGCTTTCTGATTACCATTGGTGATCGTAGCATCACCGGTCTGGTCGCCCGCGATCAGATGGTCGGCCCCTGGCAGGTACCGGTCGCCGACTGCGCCGTAACCGCCACCAGTTTTGATGTGCACACCGGTGAAGCCATGGCCATGGGCGAGCGTACCCCGTTGGCATTGTTGGACGCTCCTGCTTCAGGACGCATGGCCGTGGCTGAAGCCATCACCAATTTGATGGTCGCGCGTATTGATCGCCTGTCGGATATTCGCCTCTCGGCGAACTGGATGGCGGCTGCCGGCCACCCGGGTGAAGATGCCCGTCTATATGATACAGTCCATGCAATCGGTATGGAGCTGTGCCCGGCACTGGGTATTACTATCCCGGTGGGCAAAGACTCGATGTCGATGAAAACCCGCTGGGAGAACTCAGGCGAAGAACGCAGCGTGACGTCGCCCCTGTCTCTGGTGATCACCGGTTTTGCCCCCGTGCAGGACGTGCGCGCCACCCTGACTCCGCAACTGCATCTTGACCAGGGTGATACCGACCTGATCCTGATTGATCTGGGTCGTGGCCAGAATCGTCTTGGCGGTTCCGCGCTGGCGCAGGTATATAACAGCATCGGTCAGGCAGCGCCGGATCTGGATGACGCCGAAGACCTCAAAGCCTTCTTTGCTGTTATTCAGGGCCTCAATCAGGATGAACTGCTGCTGGCGTATCACGACCGCTCCGACGGCGGCTTGCTGACCACGCTGGCCGAGATGGCCTTTGCCGGGCATTGCGGCCTGCAGATTCAACTCGATGTATTGGCCGACGCCGCCAGCGAGCTGCCCGCTGTGCTGTTCAACGAAGAGCTGGGCGCTGTGATCCAGGTACGCCAGAGTGATACTGAAGCCGTGCTCAGCCAGCTCTCGGCCGCTGGCCTCGGTGATTGCAGCGCCGTAATCGGTCAGCCGCAAATCGCCCAGAACTTCAGCTTCAACTTTGCCGACGACGATGTGCTCACCGGTTCACGGGCAAGCTGGCAGCGTGCCTGGAGCGAAACCAGCTGGCACATCCAGCGCCTGCGCGACAACCCCGATTGTGCGGACCAGGAATTCGAGCTCTTGGCCGATGACGCCAACCCCGGCCTGCAGGCATTGCTCAGCTTCGACATCAACGAGGATGTTGCCGCCCCCCATATTGGCGGCAGCGTCCGCCCGCGTATTGCCATACTGCGTGAGCAGGGCGTCAACGGTCAGGTCGAAATGGCCGCCGCATTCACCCGCGCTGGTTTCACTGCCGTCGACGTCCACATGAGCGATATTCTCAGTGGCAGGGTACATCTGGAAGAGTTCCGTGGTCTGGTGGCCTGTGGCGGCTTCTCCTATGGCGACGTGTTAGGTGCGGGTGAAGGCTGGGCCAAGTCGATTCTCTTCAATGCCCAGGCACGCGAAGACTTCAGCGCCTTTTTTGCGCGGCCCGATACATTCGCCCTCGGCGTCTGCAACGGCTGCCAGATGCTTTCCAACCTGCGCGAACTTATCCCCGGCAGCGAGCACTGGCCGCATTTCGTGCGCAACAGCTCGGAGCAGTTCGAGGCACGGGTAGCCATGGTGGAGATTCAACCATCGTCGTCGATTTTCTTCAACGGCATGGTTGGCTCCCGATTGCCCATCGCGATTGCCCACGGCGAAGGCCATGCCGAGTTCGCTGACACCGCCGCCGTGGACGCCTGTGAGGCGAGTAACAGCGTCACCATGCGGTATATCGATAATCGCGGACGCATGACCGAGCGTTACCCGGCCAACCCCAACGGTTCCGCTCGCGGTATTACCGGCCTCACCACCCGCGACGGCCGGGTCACCATCATGATGCCGCACCCGGAACGGGTCTTCCGCGCCTCGCAAAACTCCTGGCACCCCAGTGAGTGGGGCGAGGACGGCGCCTGGATGCGCATGTTCCGCAACGCGCGGGTCTGGGTCGGCTAAGCCGCAGCCGATCGAGCACAGCATAACCCCGGCAACTGCCGGGGTTATGCTGTGTGGCTCCGTCACCCCGCCTGGAAATGTCCTTGGACAATCCACGCTGCTGTGGATTACCCTCGAAACAAGCAAAGGAATGCCAGAAACATCCCGCCCTCAGGCACGGACAGCCTGCACCTCTCGCAACATACCGTTAACGCACTCTTCCACTTGTCCGTGAATAGGGCAAGGCGTTAGCGTGCCTGAAAAAAGCTCAGCCAAGGGGGCTCTGCACACTGACCCAGGCGTCTGGATAAAAAAGGATAGTCCTCCGCCTAGTTTGGGAGCATATTTAATCCAGTAATGATCTGGAGTGGGTTGTTATGACCGTAAAATTCCCATCTGCCCACGACGTTTCGCGGCGTGGTTCTTGCGTTGACCTCGTCAAGATGACGCAAATACAGTGAAGGCTCCCGACCTCCCTGCAAACGAAACGGAACGCTTGGCGGCGTTGCATGCGCTCAAGGTGCTCGATACGCCCGCCGAAGCGCGCTTTGACCGCATCACTCGAGTCGTACAGCGATATTTCGACGTCCCGATCGCCTTGGTGTCTCTGGTCGATGAGGGGCGGCAGTGGTTCAAGTCGTGCGTAGGGCTGGACGTGGCCGAGACATCACGCGAGATCTCCTTCTGCGGCCACGCCATCCTGAACCAGGACATCATGATTGTCCCCGATGCCTCTGAGGATCCGCGCTTCGCTGACAATCCGTTAGTAACCGGCAATCCCAATATCCGTTTCTATGCTGGGGCGCCGTTGCGTGCGCCGAGCGGCGAGCGAGTCGGTACGCTGTGCATTATCGATGTGCGGCGGAGGGAATTCAGCGCCGAGGACATCGCCACGCTGCGCGACCTTGCCGATTGCGTGGAAGAGGAAGTGGCGCGCTCGGCGTTGGAAGAAAGTGAGCAGCGTGCGCGCTTGGCGCAAACCGTCCTGAAGTCACTCATCGATAACGTGGCCGATGGCATCGTGACCATCGACCACCGGGGCCTGATCGAGATTTTCAATCCAGCCGCGGAAGATCTGTTCGGCTATAACGGGGCCGAAGTCATCGGCCACAACGTCAAGATGCTCATGCCCGAGCCATATCGTAGTCAACAAGATAGCTATCTGCAGAATTTCTTTACCCTCGGCACACATAAAACCATCGGCATCGGCCGGGAATTCATCGGACAGCGCCGGGACGGAAGCACATTCCCGATGGATCTCACCGTAAGCGAGATGCTAATCAACGGCAAGCGCAGGTTTACTGGCATCGTGCGTGATATTACCTATCGCAAGGAGTTGCAACTCACCCAAAGGCTGCAGCAAGCCATTTTGCGATCCAGCGACGACGCGATCATCAGCAAGACACTGGACGGCATCATTACCAGCTGGAACCCAGGGGCTGAAAGGATATTCGGCTATCGCGCCGATGAAGCGATCGGTCAGTCTATGGGGCTGGTGATCCCCCACGAGCAAATAAATGAGGAATCCGAGATACTGGCGAAGATCGCGCACGATGAGAGCGTGGATCACTTCGAGACGGTGAGGCGGCGCAAGGACGGTTCATTGATCGATGTCTCCATCACGATCTCCCCGCTCATTGATGAGCATGGCATTGTCACAGGCTTGACCAAGATCGCACGTGACATTACCGCACGCAAGCAGAGCGAGCGTGAATTGCAGAGATCTTCGCAACTGGTCAAGGCGGTGGTCGATACCATCGCGGACGGGATCATCACCATGGACAATCAGGGCATCGTGCAGTCGTTCAACGGCGCGGCGGAGAAAATGTTCGGTCGGACCGAAGCCCAGACCATCGGTCAGCCCCTGACCCTGCTGATGCCGCCGCGCTACCGCGACGCTCATTCGGCGGGTTTGGCGCGTCTGCGCGCCGGTGAAGCGAGGCGGGTCCACGGAGTAGTCGAAGTGCATGGGCTGCGTGCGGACGGCGGCGAGTTTCCGCTGGAACTGGCACTGACTGAGATGGGGGCAGTTGGCCAGATGATGTTTGTCGGCGCCATACGGGACATTACGGAGCGCCAACGCAATATGGCGATTCTGACCGAGGAGCGCAGACGCCTGTTCGACACTCTCGATGGCGCGAATGTCGGCACTTTTGAATGGGACTTGCAGTCGGACGCGCTTTCGTTGGACGAGCGCAGTGCAAACTACATAGGGTTCGGGCACGCAGAGTTAATGCCAGCCCGCATGAAGACCTGGACGAATCGCATTCACCCGGAAGACCTGGAGGGTATGAAAAGACTGCTGAATGAGCACCTGGCCCATCAGTCAGGTCACTATGCATTCGACGCGCGTGTGCGCCACAAGGACGGGCACTGGGTGTGGCTGCATTGCAGCAGCCGCGTGACGAGCCGAACGGCCGATGGCAAACCCCTGCTAATGTCAGGAACCCATCAGGACGTTACGGCCCAGAAGTCTAGCCAGGCCGCAGTGTTGGCGGCACGCGCGCAGGCCGAAGCCGCCAACGAGGCTAAGAGCATCTTCCTGGCCAACATGAGCCACGAGATCCGCTCGCCGCTCAACGCGATTTTGGGCCTGGCTTATTTGCTGGAACAGGCCAACATTGACCTGAACGCGCAACAGATGGTGCGCAAGATCAGGAGCTCGGGTCGCATGTTGCTGGGCCTCATCAGCGACATCTTGGATATGTCAAAAATTGAAGCTGGCCAGATGATCTTGGAGCAGGCCACCTTCGATCTGGAGACGGTCGTTGACAACGTGGCCACGGCCCTGGGGATGGCCATTGGCGATAAAGACATTGAAGCTGTCGTCTCGCCCCTGCCCGAAGGCGTGCACAGCATCATGGGCGACGCCACGCGCTTGCAGCAGGTGCTGATCAACTTGGTGAGCAACGCGGCCAAATTCACACATAGCGGGAGCATCGAGGTGCGCATCGAATTGCCGGGGCGCACCGATGAGACCGATTGGCTGCGCTTCAGTGTTCACGACACCGGTATCGGTATCGCCCCTGAGAAGCAAGGCGGTGTCTTTGAAGCCTTCACCCAGGCCGACACGTCCACCACCCGGCGCTTTGGCGGCACCGGCCTGGGGCTCTCGATCAGCCGCCAACTGGTGGCCTTGATGGGCAGTGAGCTGGGTCTTAACAGCGTGCCCGGCCAGGGCAGTGAGTTCTGGTTTACCCTGCCGCTCAAGCGCGTCGAGGCGGCGCAGGACGCACTCGATAGTCTGGCCGAACTTGAGTTGCTGATCGTCGACGACAGCGAGGTCTCGTTGCAAGCGCTGGGCGCGGTGGCGCAGCAACTGGGTTGGCGCGTGAATAAGCTCGACTCCGGTGCCTCAGCACTGGCGCTCCTGCTTGAGCACCAGGGTGCCAAGTACCCGGATGTAGTGCTGCTGGACTGGAAGATGCCGGGTATGGACGGGCTGGCCGTGATGCGCGCCATCCGCGCCGGCATGTCCCAGAGCGAATGTCCGATCGTGATCATGGCCACGGCCCATGACATCACGAAGCTTGCCAGCCAGACAGGCGCAGAACTGGCAGATGCCACTCTGAGCAAGCCCGTGACTGCATCCGCCCTCAAGCAAGCGGTGCTGCAGGCGCAGCTCCATTGCAGCGCCCCTCAACACAGTGCGCCTTCGGTCGTGGGCGCAGCCAGCGACCTGCTGGCGGGAGTACGCGTGTTGGTGGTAGACGACTCCGACATCAACCGCGAGGTGGCGCAACGCATCTTGACGGGTCACGCCGCCACGGTGGCCCTGGCCGAAGACGGTCAACAGGCCCTGGACTGGTTGCTGGCGCACCCCTTGGAGGTGGACCTGGTGCTGATGGACATGCAAATGCCGGTGCTCGACGGATTGGAGGCCACACGCCGCCTGCGCCGCCTGCCCGAGTTCGACGACCTGCCCATTGTGGTCCTGACTGCTGGGGCGTTCGAGTCGCAGCGGCAGGAGGCCATGGACGCTGGCATGACGGCGTTTGCCAGCAAGCCCTTTGATGTGCCGCTCACCGTTGACTTGATTCGGCGCTTGCGCCGACCCGCCAAGCTGCAGGCAGCCGTGGCAGAGGGAACTTGCCTCGATGCGGTGGCCACGTCAGCGCTCGCGACCGCTCCAGAAGCATCCGCGCCGGTGGGGGTCATGGATGCCGCACAGGGATTGGCCATCTGGTCAGACCTGGCGTCCTACCAGACCTATCTGCGCCGCTTTGCCGAGAGTTACCGAGACGCCGCCGAGACGATGCGCACCCACCTGGCCAGTAGCGACCGGCCCGGCGCTGCCGCGCTGGCCCACAAACTCTCGGGGGTAGCGGCCAACCTGGCCTTGCCTGATACCCGCCGCGCCGCGCAGGAGTTAGGGCGGGTGCTGGGCATGCAGGACGATGTCGAGTCGGCACTGGTCGATTTGAGCCGGGCGCTGGCGGCGGTGCTGGCAGAGATCAACAGCTACGCGCCGCCTGTTGATCAGGCCAATGCGGCAACCGGTACAGCCGCAGTTGCAGCGCCGCTCTTGTCTGCGCCTGAGCAGTTGGCGCTGAAGAAACAGCTGAACCAATTGCTGCAGGCACTGGACTCTGACGATCCGGCGCGAATCAAGAAAGAGATGACGGCGCTGGCCCAGCAGTTACCGACAGGCGCGCTGGCCGCCATTGAGGTCAGCGTGCTGGGCTACGACTTTCGGGGTGCAGAAGCCCACACGCTTCAGATCGCAGTCGATTACACAATAGATTTTGAGATGAAATCATGAGCCTTAAAACGATATTGATCGTGGACGACGAACCGGCCAACCTGGCCATCATGGATGGTATTCTGGCGGACAGCTATACGCTGGTGACGGCCCGCAATGGAGCTGAGGCGCTAAGGGCCGTGGTCAAGCACAGGCCCTCACTGGTGTTGCTCGATATTGGCTTGCCAGACATCGATGGCTACGCGTTATGCCGACAGATCAGGCAGCTCGACTCCGCGCACGACATGCAGGTCATCTTTGTCACGGGTTATGGCGACGCCGCGCATGAGGCGGCCGGTTTCGAAGCCGGCGGCGTGGACTACATCGTCAAGCCACTCATGCCCCAGATTGTGCGGGCCAGAGTGAGCGCGCATCTGGCGCGCGTGCAGGTGAGCGCCTTGGAGCAAAGCTACCACGCAGCGATCCTGATGCTGGGCCACGCCGGGCATTACAACGACACCGATACCGGCGCCCATATCTGGCGCATGGCGGCCTACTCGCGCGCCCTGGCCGTGGCCTGCGGCTGGGACGACGACAGCAGTGCGCGCCTGGAACTGGCCGCACCGATGCACGACACCGGCAAGCTCGGTGTGCCGCAGGCCATTCTGCGCAAGCCCGGGCCGCTGAATGAGGAGGAGTGGATCGTCATGCGCACGCATCCGCAGATAGGCTTCGACATCTTGAGCGCGAGCGATGCGCCCGTCTTCAAGCTGGCCGCCGAGATTGCGCTGTGCCATCACGAAAAGTGGGATGGCAGCGGCTACCCGGCGGGCTTGAAAGGCCAGGACATACCTCAGTCGGCACGCATCGTAGCGATGGCTGATGTGTTCGATGCGCTGAGCATGAAGCGACCCTACAAGGAGCCGTGGCCGCTGGCGATGATATTGGTGCAACTCGAAGCCGGCTCAGGCACGCACTTCGACCCGGAACTGGTGGTTTTATTTAACGGCATCCTGCCACAGATTCTTGCCATCCAGAGCCACTGGGACGATGCCGAAGTAGGTGTATTGGACTCTAACTACTCAATCCCGAAGACCGTCGGGGCTGAACTAGAATGATCCTAAGATCGCCGGCCGGTGGCCACTAATTTCGGGTGTTATACGGTCAAATGAGCATTTCACCAAGCATTAATGTACATCTGACCTCCAATTACATTGGAGGTCACTCGTGGCAGAAATGATTAACCAGACCTGTAGCTGTCCTTGTGGCAAATCCACTTTTGCCATTACTAGTCGCCCATTCGCAAGGTTCGTGTGCCACTGCACTATTTGCCAGTCGTTGTATCGCGCGCCGTTCGCTGACGTAACCTTACTCTGGGCCAAAAGCGTTGTTCTGCCCGAGACTAACAATATTCAATTTAAGACATACCGCAGCCCTCCGGCGCTCAGCCGTGGATCCTGCGCATCGTGTGGTTTGCCTGCCGCCGGGTTTCTGACTGTCGCACCCTTTCTTCGTTTGGCGTTCATTCCAAGCCGGAACTACCCAGGGTCTTATGTTCTTCCCGCCGTAGCACTTCACATCTTCTACCATTCGCGAGTGGGGGACATAGACGACCATCTCCCAAAATGCAGTGGCTACTGGCGTAGCCAGTTGGCTGTTACTAAACTGGTCTTGGGGGCCGGATTTCCCGGCTTGGCTGATCCATAACAAGGTACTCCAGCCGATGAACCACTTTGGCAGTTCTTTGTTTTCCTGTAAGCCGAGCGCGATCATTACGTATTCAGCAGGGCAATGGGGCGGGATGCGTGCAGCTGTTGGAATGCGTACGTTTCTTTCGGAACTGGGCTGCCTGCCAGTTTCTGCAATGATACATGTGCCCAAGGCTCAAGAAATTTTTAACGCAGATGGTTCAATGCTGGTCCGAGAGGATCAAGACGCATGTTTTGATTATTTTGGCCGAACATTCAATCAATTGACTTGGTGGGCTCAAGCAGCGAAGGAATATCGAACGCAGGTTGACCCGCATAAGCTGGTAAAGGATTTCAAGACGGATCCATCCGAACGCAACGTCTCTTCGTGCGATTAGCATAACAATCGGCGCGTAAGCCGGATGTTATGCAAGACGTTCGTCTTGACGTACGTACTTTAAAGCGTACACTTGGTGAAAAATTGAACACGCAAGAGGTGCTTCATGACCGGAATCACAGCAACTGAGGCGCGCAGCAACCTTTATCGGTTGATTGACGAGACCGCTGAGTCCCACCAACCAATCGTCATCATGGGTAAACGGAACAAAGCCGTCTTGGTATCCGAAGAAGACTGGTCGGCAATTCAAGAAACACTTTACCTGCTCTCCGTACCAGGTATGCGGGAGTCTATTCGTGAGGGGATGGATACCCCTGTGAACCAATGCGATGAGGAGCTGGACTGGTGACATGGAAGTTGGTTTACGCCAAGCTAGCCCAGAAAGATGCAAAGAAATTGGCCTCCAGAGGCCTCAAGCCAAAAGCCCAGGAATTGTTGAAACTGATTGCGGTAGACCCATATCGCAAACCGCCTCCGTTTGAAAAGCTAATCGGTGATCTTGCGGGAGCCTACTCACGTCGCATCAACATTCAACATCGTCTGGTCTACCAAGTACTCGAGGACGAGCGAGTGGTGAAAGTTCTCAGGCTCTGGAGTCACTACGAATGATGCATAACTAGCCGCTGTTGCCGGACAATTTTTCCACCGCTTCGTGGCTTATCTAGCGGCTCCAAACTTGCCACAAAGCTTTGCGTTCTGTGTTTTTGGAGAACTAAGTGAATATTGGTATTTTTATCTACCCTGACGCTGAAGTCCTCGATTTTTCTGGGCCATTCGAAGTCTTCTCCACCGCATCGCGTTTGTGTGAAACTGAAAATCCGTTCTCAGTGTTTTTAATTGCCGAGGGCGGTGCAACCGTTTCGGCCCGCGGCGGTTACAAGGTCCTTCCAGGTTATTCGATCGAGGATCACCCGCCACTAGATGTGCTGATTATTTCGGGCGGTGTTCATACCGCTCAAATGGAAAATACGACGGTCATCAATTGGATCAAGCGTCAAGCTGAGTCCGTGAAGCTGATGGCTACCGTTTGCACTGGTATCTTTTTACTGGCCAATGCTATTCAGACTCTGTCGTGCAAGGTCACGACACATTGGGAAGACATCCCAGAGCTTAGAACAATGTTCGGCCGCCTCGATGTACTCGAAGGTGTTCGATGGGTTGATGAGGGCAGTATTGTGAGCTCAAGCGGCATATCTGCTGGTATTGATATGAGCCTGCACCTGGTGAGTAGATTGCACAGTGAAAAATTGGCGGAAAACACAGCGCGTCAAATGGAATTCGCATGGACACAAAACACATAATAAACCGCGTAAGGCGGTCGGTTTCTCATCCGCCGCTTCGCCCCGCGTTCTACAGAGTGTTCGTCTTGACGTACGTACTTGGAAACGTACATTAGACACAGGCCGAGCACGTCAGCGGTGCATCATGATCGACAATACCGCAACTGAGGCGCGCAGCAATATTTATCGCTTTTTTGACAAATCGGCCGTGTGCTATTAAGCAATTACGATTTTTGACGTTAGTTAGAGGGAAGATGTATTTTGAAGAAAGTAATAATGTTTGAATATGAGAAAGAAACAAAAAATAGCGTTCGTTACAAGGAGACTCCTGACGAAGGCACTGCCCCTATATTGGGTACTTTATATTTTCAGAAATGGTTTGCTGGTGATTGCAAATCAATTGAAATAACGATAGATAAAAAAACCAGTTAACTGTGGTTTGTTGAATGTATCTGTTCTGTGCCTTTAAGTCCTAATCTAGTTCTTGAGTGCAGGTTCTGTTTTGACTATAATTTTCGGCTTTATCTTCGCTCCAGGTTATTAAAATGAATGACACCAAGTCACTACCAGCCCTACCAGATCGGCTATCCAGCAATCCCCGCAGCCCGCACTACGTGGAAGAGATTTTTGAAAATAATATCGGTATCAAGCTGAATGGAAAAGAGCGTACCAATGTCGAGGAATATTGCATCAGTGAAGGTTGGGTAAAAACCCCTTCGCCGAAAGCGTTGGATCGTCGCGGGCAACCCCTGTTGATTATCCTGAAAGGTAAGGTTGAGGCCTTTTATAGTTAAGTTACCCAGTAATGTGATGCTTGTGACCTTTTGATTGCGCTCAGTTTACCTAAGACTAGGGAATATATTTTGACCAATAATGATATTTTACGCCGTGTACGTTATACATTTGATTTGAAGGACAGCGTGGTAATCGACATTTTCTCATTAGCAGATTGTGCTGTTACAGCAGATCAGGTGAGTGCATGGTTGAAAAAGGAAGAGGATGATACCTATCTTAAAATGCAAGATAGAGAACTGGTCGCTTTTCTGAATGGATTTATTAACTTCAAGCGCGGTAAGCGTGATGGGGCGCAGCCAGTATTAGAAGAACGCCTGAATAATAATATGGTTTTCCAGAAATTGCGGATTGCGCTTAATTTAAAAGCCGAAGATGTTCTGGATATTATGGAGTTGGCTGATTTTCGTTTGAGTAAGCACGAATTAAGTGCTTTTTTCCGTAAGCCAGACAACAAGAATTATCGAGAGTGTAAAGATCAAATTCTTCGCAAATTCTTGTCAGGTATTCAGCTCCAATTGAGACCAGGGGATTCTGAACTGGAGTCATAGTCAGTCGTTACTTATCCGATTCATATCATGGCGCATTGGTTTTGTTCGGGGTTGCGCTCGGCTCCCCCACCGCAAGCTCATTGGGAAAACGGCGGATCACGAGTGTCAAAGCAAAACCAGTGGTCAGGACCAACATGGTAAAGCCAAACGCGGCGGTAAAGCCTCCTGAGGTGCCGATTAGCCAGCCTGCGATGGCTGGGCCGAGGAACTGGCCAACGGCAAAGAACAGGGTCGCAAAGCTGAATGCGATGGGGATATAACGGGGTGCGACCTGGTCTGTTGCACTGGTTTGAATCATCGCAAAGACCCCGTTGAGAGACACCCCCATAATCACGAAGTGAAAGAAGAAGTAGGGCAGCGTCTGCTCAATGAGTGGTAATCCCATGGATACGATTACCAGGAAGATCGATATCGACAGGGCATTCCCTCGCCCCCAGAAGTCGGATACCCAACCCCACAGCGGCCCTGCAATAATTGATAGCAGGCCCATCATCGCTACATAGCGTCCTGCAGTGGATTCGCTGTACCCGCTCTCCACCATAAAACTGACCATAAATACCGTCTGAACGATATAGCCCAGACCGATAATGCCATAGGTGGCGGCTACAATAAGCACGCGAGGGTTACGGTAGATCAACCACTTTTCGTCTGCTGGCAGTTGGCCCCCGGCGCTGGTATGAGCTCGCGGGGGATTGTGTACGAACAGGCTAATCATCACTGCGACGAACAGGGCAGTGCCTGCAAACACAGCCCAGCTGACGCGCCAACCCTGATCTCCAAACGCGGTGAACAGAAAAGGCACCAGTAAGCCGGTTGCTAGAATACCGATACCCACACCACTGGTCATGCAGCCGATTACCAGCCCCCGTTTCTCGGGAAACCAAGCGGCCAACAAGGCCACCATGGGTGCAAACGCGAAGGCGGCGCCGATACCCAGCAACCCCATCAGGATCGCCAGCAGCCAGAAATTCGCTGCAAACGCGAGACCTACAAAGCCCAGCACCACCATGAGCATGCCAAACACGATTGATGCCTTGGCTCCCCAACGTGCAGCCGCCAGACCGCCGATCAGAACGAAGCAGACATAGCAAAGGGCCGAGACCGTGCTGAGAATGCCGGCTTGCTGATAGGACAATCCTAGGTCTGTGCGCATTGAGGGCAATATGACCCCGTATGCCAGACGGCCAAAGCCAATCACAACCAGGGACGTTAGGGTACCGCACAGCACGGTAATGAATATGTTTGGGCGGTTCATGCTTTGGGGCATTGAAACTCTCTTATCACCTTGTTTTACAGGGGGCAGGTTACCCTTTTTCTGCGGTGGTAGCATCTTGCTTGGGTTGCAAAAACAACAACAATGGAGGTTGATAAATGCAACAACCAAAGCAAGCGAAAAATGTTTGGCGGGCACTGTTTTACACGGTGGTGTCTGCGCTGGCGGGAATTCAGCTCGGTCGCATGGCTGATATTGGCTCTCGCCGCAAGATCATGGGCTGGGGTCTGGCGGTCTGGAGTGGTTTTACCGCTTTGACTGGTGCTGCCGGGAGTTTCATGAGCTTCCTGATCATCCGTATGGGGGGTTGGTGTGGGTGAGGCCAGCTACGCACCGGCTGCCAATTCAATGATTGGAGATCTGTTTCCGGCGCACATGCGTGCCCGGACGATGGGCATTTTTATGCTGGGGATGCCGGTGGGCCTGTTACTGGCTTATTTCACTGTGGGTTTGATGGTGACGGCCTTTGATAGCTGGCGGGCACCGTTTTTCATCGCGGCGGTACCCGGGCTAATCCTGGCAATATTTATTTTCAGGATTAAAGAGCCACTGCGCGGTTCGTCCGAGGTAGCGCAAGCTTCGACTGACCCGGTAAGCAATCCGGTACGAAAGATTTTTGCGGTTCCCACCTTTTGGTGGCTGGTGTTGGCTGGACTGGCGTTTAATTTTGCGTCCTACGCGTGCAACACCTTTATGTACCTTTATTGCAACGCTATTTTAATCTGCCACTGCAGCAAGCCGCGGTGGCAACGGGTCTTATCGTTGGTGTGACCGGTTTGATCGGCCTGACCCTCGGCGGTTGGATTACCGATAAAGTGCATCATCGCTGGGCCAGAGGCCGCATGCTATTTGGTGCAATCAGTATGTTGATTGCTGCAGCGGCAACCGCCTATGCGCTGATTGCCGGGCAGATTGAGGTGAGCATGTTTGTAGGGATATTCGCCATTGGTTGGCTGTTTTCCTATAACTTTTTCACTACGACCTATACTGCTATGCAGGATGTGATTGAACCGCGCTTGCGGGGTACGGCTATGGCGCTGTTTTTTGCTGCCTTGTATTTGCTGGGCGGTGGTATGGGCCCTTTGGCGGTTGGCTTGTTGTCCGATTACTTCTCAAACGCCGCGCAGCTGGCGGCCGGTGCCGAGCAGATGAATGAAGTGTTCAAGGCGCAGGGTTTGCATGACGCTATGCTCTTGATTCCGCTCGGTCTGTTGGTGGCTATGCTGGCGCTGTTTTGTGCTTCGCGCACCTTTGTTGCTGATGCCCGAAAAATGAAAGACGGCTTACGTGCCTCTGCGTCCGAGTTGGTTAGTCGCTGATTTTTTGAGGGTGTGAAGGCGGGTAAGCTAGGTCTGCAATCCGCTTCGATTCAGTAGTCATTGTCTGTGCTCTCATGGCCTTCAAGGATATCCCGTTATGACCGCCTATTTTATTCAGGCCTTTATCTATCTGGTATCCGCCGTTATTGCCGTCCCGCTGGCGAAACGCTTTGGTTTGGGATCGGTGCTGGGATATTTGGTCGCAGGCGTCGTGATCGGTCCGGTCACGGGTCTGGTTGGGCAGGAAACCACGACCATCCAGCACTTTGCCGAGTTTGGCGTAGTGATGATGTTATTTCTGGTGGGCATGGAGCTTGATCCCAAAGCTCTATGGGCAATGCGTGTACGCCTGATCGGCCTGGGCGGCTTGCAGGTCGTGCTGACAGCTGCCGCTGGCATGCTTGTGGCGTGGTGGCTGGGACTCGTCTGGCAAACGGCGTTGACGGTTGGTTTTGTGTTTGCGCTTTCCTCCACGGCAATTGTGCTGCAAACCCTGGAAGAAAAAGGCTTGGAGAAAACGGAAGGAGGGCGTAGCTCCTTTTCGGTCCTGCTGTTCCAGGACATCGCAGTGATACCCATGTTGGCGTTGATTCCACTCCTGGCGTTGCCCGCATTGATGGGCGGCTCTGCCGGTGCCGTTGCGCAACATAGTGATCTTAGTCTGGTGGCAAATCTGCCCGGTTGGGCGCACGCATTGGTGGTGATCGTTGCCGTCGCCGCGGTGATTGTCGGTGGCTACTATCTTAGCCGTCCGCTCTTTCGTTACGTTGTGCAGTCGGGCCTGCGGGAAGTATTTACCGCTACGGCGCTGATGTTGGTAATCGGTATTGCTGCGCTGATGAGCCTGGTGAATCTGTCGCCCGCACTGGGTGCCTTTCTGGCCGGCCTAGTGCTGGCCAACAGCGAATTTCGGCATGAACTTGAAGCTAATATCGAACCTTTTAAAGGCCTGCTTCTGGGACTTTTTTTTATTACGGTTGGGGCTGGCATAAACTTCGATATATTGGCCCAGGAGTGGGCCACGGTGGTGTCCCTCGGGGTGGCTGTCCTCACAGTTAAAGCGTTGATCTTGTTGGCGCTGGCGCTTATTTTTCGGATCAAGGGCAGTAACGGCTGGTTGTTTACGCTGAGTCTTGCCCAAGCCGGCGAATTCGGTTTTGTGCTTTTGACGTACAGCGTGCAGAACAGTGTCATTCCCGATGACATCGCACAGATTCTCTCGTTGGTTGTGGCGTTCTCCATGTTCCTCACGCCAGTACTGTTCATCATTTACGATCGGGTGGTGCTGCCCCGTTATAGGCGTTCACAAAATGATGATCGCGAGGCGGACACCATAGATGAGATCGCGCCGGTGATTGTGGCTGGTGTGGGGCGCTTCGGGCAGATTGTCTGTCGGCTACTCAGGGCCAACAACATACCTATTGTTGTTCTGGATCATGAGATCAAACAGATCGAGAACGTGCGTCAGATTCATATCAAAAGCTTTTTTGGCGATGCCAGCCGCCACGATCTACTTAAAACCGCTGGGATTGCCAGCGCTCGTTTACTGGTGGTTGCTATTGATGATCGTCACCGGGCGACGCAAATGGTCGAACATGTGAAAAAGCTTTATCCGGGTGTCTGGGTTTTGGCCCGTGCGTTTGACCGTGGCCATGGTTATGAACTGAGGGCCGCTGGTGCCGATGACGTAGTCAGCGAGACGTATCATTCTGCACTCGAGTTGGGTGGCCATGCGCTCACGGCGCTGGGTATTCATCCGCTAAGGGCTAAGCAAATGACATGGTCCTTCGTGCAAAACGAAGCGGCCCATGAGGATGAGTTGTTCGCTGCCTGGAAAGAGATCGAAGAGGGCATTGCCTTCAGTCCCCGCTATGGAGAGCTGTTCATGAAGCTGGAAGGCGCATTGAGCAGCGCCATGCAGAAAGATTGGGAGGAGCCCAAAAAGGAAGATGTTCCGGTCTGGACGCCGCCGCAAGCGAATGACTGACCACGATCAATCTCGGGTTGGAAGCTTCCTGCGGGTAACTGGTGCAACATTGACCTGTGTCCCATAACCCGTTGGCGTGTGTGTTAGCGTAAGGCCTCCCTTGGATACTGTTGAATAGACGGAGGCTCTCATGCTGGAACGCCTGCAACGCCGCTTGGGACTGCAGATCATACCGGGGGTGTTTTTCACCTCGGCGGGTATCGCAGCGCTGTTTGTTGCGCTGGCGATCCCGTTCGACGCTGTTGTTGCTGACAGCTTTGGGCTGCTTACTGGCTGGGTGGCGCGTAATCTCGGTTGGTTCTACATTCTGTCCGTTAGCGCTCTGCTGATCTTTCTGCTCGGTCTGGCATTCAGCCGCTACGGCAACATCCGTCTGGGCGCGGATGACAGCCGTCCCGATTACTCCAATCTGACCTGGTTTACCATGCTGTTCGCCGCCGGCATCGGTACTATTCTGATGTTCTGGGGCGTGGCGGAACCCATTTCTCATTTTGCCAATCCACCCTTTGATGGCGTACAGCCAGGTTCGGAGCAGGCTGCCAGCGATGCCATGACCATTGCGCTTTACCACTTCGGTCTTCACACCTGGACCATCTTTGCCATGCCCGGGTTGGCAATCGCATACTTTTCCTATCGCCATAACCTGCCCATGTGCATCAGCAGTCTGTTCTACCCGCTTATTGGGGACCGTGCGTTCGGACCCTGGGGTTGGGCAGTGGATGTGATTGCCGTGCTGGGCACCCTGTTTGGCGTGGCAACTTCGCTGGGCCTTGGGACGCTGCAGCTCAACAGCGGTCTGAACTATCTATTTGATGTGCCTTCTACCGGTCTGGTGCAGGTGATCCTGATTGCAGTCATTACCAGCATTGCTGCTATATCGGTAGCGCTGGGTTTGGACAAGGGGGTAAGGCGGCTGTCGCAACTCAATATTGTGCTGGCCATGGCCTTGCTCGGCTTTGTTTTTATCGTTGGCCCGACAGTTTTCATTGCTGAGGGCATGGTTCAGAGCATAGGTGATTATCTTGACGCCTTGCCGCGTTTGGCATTCTGGACCGAGACCTTCAAGGACACTGACTGGCAACGGCAGTGGACGTTGTTCTACTGGGCCTGGACCATTTCTTGGGCGCCTTATGTGGGTATCTTTATTGCGCGTATTTCCCGGGGGCGCACTATCCGAGAGTTTGTGGCCGGTGTACTGTTCGCGCCTACCGCCTTCACTCTTGTGTGGTTTGGCATCTTCGGCCTATCGGCTATTCAGGTGGAAATGAACGGTCAGATAGCCCTTGCCGAGCAGGTGCAGCAGGATCCTTCGGTGGCCATTTTTGCTTTCCTGCAAGCTCTTCCGCTGTCGGGGCTTGCCTCGGCCCTGAGCGTGATGATTATAGTGATTTTCTTTACTACCTCATCGGACTCCGCTTCCTTGGTCATTGATATGCTGACGCGCCGGGACGACCAGCCTTCGCTGGTGCGCCAGCGTATTTTCTGGGCGGTGGCTCAAGGTGTGATCGCCGGTACGCTGTTGCTGGCTGGTGGGCTGGACGCCTTGCAAAACGTGATTACGTCCCTGGGTTTGCCGTTCTGTATTCTGCTGATTTTTATGGCAGTCGCGCTTTTCAGAGCTCTGAGGGCAGACTATCGGGGCTACAGCATGAATGAGCTGGTTCAGGGGAAAGCTTTCCCGGAAGTGGTGGCCACCGCTGAAACTGCACAGGAGAACGACCATGTATCGGAAACTGTTGATCGCCATTGATCCTGAGGATGATGGCGAAGCCAAATGCGCTCTGGAGACGGCCATGACTCTGCTGGCCGAGGACGGCGAGCTCCACCTAGCCAGTGTGTACAGTCCGGGTGGCGGTGGGTTCTTTCCGTATGTGACGGAAGAGGCGCCGGAGCAGAAAGAGGCGGAGGTTCGGCAGACACTTGATCTGCTTGGGCGCAAATACCTGCCTATGAATCGCAACGCAAGTCTGCACGTGGTAGCGGGCAGCGCGGGTGAGAAGTTGGTAGGCCTGGCAGGGCAGCTGTGTGCTGACTTGATGGTGCTGGTATCCCGTGGCAGCAGTGGACGCTGGTCTTTGCGTCGGGCAACGGTGGAGTATATTTCGGTCAATGCGCCCTGTCCGGTACTTGTGCTGCCGTCACTGGAGAAGCCCAGTGCTCAGGAAGCGGACGAAGAGGGTGGCAGCGCTGGCGGCATTCATTAGCGCCCCTGGGCCTTCGTTTTTTGAGCAGAAGGTGTCATGACAGCAACAAAGTGGTTAATAGCAGGCTGTGTCGTGCTGCTCACCGGATGTCACGTGTCAGACTCGGCTGTTCCGCGCCGGACTATGCCATTGGCGGTGGATGTGGCGCCCATGATCGGTGGCGATTGGTATGCGCCGCCGCTGGGAGTGACCTGGCAATGGCAACTGCAGGCCAGTGACGAGCAGCCGCTGAATACGGACTATGACGTTGCTCTGTATGGGCTCGACCTCTTTGACACGTCTGAAGCCACTATCAAGTCGCTCCAGGCTGAGGGTCGTAAGGTTATTTGCTACTTTTCCGCCGGCTCCCATGAGAGTTTTCGCGAGGATAAGGTCCGGTTTAACGACAACGAGCTAGGTCACCCACTCGTTGGCTGGCCCGACGAGCGCTGGCTGGATATACGTTCAGCCAATGTGCACCGCATTATGCAGGACCGGCTCGATCTAGCTGTTATTAAAGGCTGCGACGGCGTCGATCCGGATAATGTAGACGGTTACCTGAACGACTCCGGCTTTGACTTTACTGCCAGCGACCAGCTTGCCTACAACCGCTTTATTGCCAATGAAGCCCATCGACGCGGTCTGGCGGTTGGCCTGAAAAACGACCTTGAACAAATCCCTGTACTGGTCGATTATTACGATTTTTCGGTCAATGAGCAGTGCTTTCAATACGATGAGTGCGAGCTCTTGGCGCCCTTTATCGAGGCAGGCAAGCCAGTTTTGAATGCCGAATACCCGAAAGTGGGTGATATTCTCGCCCAGAACCCCGCGACAATGGCCCTGTGCGATACAGCCAATAGCTTGGAGTTCAGTACCCTGATCCTACCAGTGGGTTTGGACGATGCCTTTCGAATAGCCTGCCAGCCATCCAATGGACTGCCTCATGCCCCTGCCAGGACTGAAGAAAAACCATGACATCTGCCCTTCTGCGTATCGTTCGCACACCTCTCTCATTGATGGCTGCTCTCTTGCTTGCTGCTTGCGACGTTCCGTCATTAATGCCACCGGATGCCCGACTTCCTGACGGTAGTACCTATTCCGGCGAAATCCACGAAGGGCTTTTCCATGGTCAGGGTGTTCAACACTTTGCCAGTGGCATGATCTATAGCGGTCAGTTTCGCGATGGGTATTGGCAGGGCCAGGGTGAGCTTGAATCCCATGCAGGATGGCGTTACCAAGGCGAATTTCAGCAAGGAGTAATGGCGGGGCAGGGCGTATTCGAAGATGACACTATCCGGTATGAGGGTACCTTCAAGAACGATGAATTCAATGGTCAAGGCCGTTACGAAGTGAATGGCAGTGTCTATTTTGCTGAGTTCGTGGACGGCGATCCGGTCACCGGACAGCACGTGACGGACTACGGCGTCTATCACGGTGAGTTTCGTGACTGGCTATACCATGGCGAAGGTACCTACTCTTACGCCGATGCGCCCGACGGGGCAGGGAGCCTTTCGGGTATGTGGGAGTACGGCGACTATGTTGACGCCGACCAGCCCGCCCCGCTGGCCACAGCACAGCCTCTTACCGAGCAGATTCTGGCCGAGGACCGTCAACGTCTGAATGATCAGATCGCGGGTCTGGAGCTTGAGCGCCCCGGGGTCACCGATGCCTACTTTCTGGCAGTAGGAGGTGACGGTACCGAGTCCGTTTTCATGCGTGATATTCAGGTGGCCAAGGCAGGTCTGCAGAAACAGTTTGATGTGGAGAATCGCGCCATCATGCTGCTCAATCATCGGGACTACCAAACCTATCCTCTGGCTATCCGGCCCTCAATTGCCGCCGCCCTGAAGGCGCTGGATGAGCAGATGAACCCCGAGGAAGATCTGTTGGTCATTCATCTGGTCAGCCACGGCAGCCAGGATGGCCAGCTGTTGTTGCAGCAACCGGGAATGGATCTGCCAGACCTCTCGCCTGAGGACTTTGCGCAGATGCTCGAGCCGTTAAACGCTAGACATAAAGTGCTGGTAGTCTCTGCATGCTATTCAGGTCACTGGCTAAACGAAATGAAGGACAGCGATATATTGATCCTGGCCTCCGCCCGCGAAGATCGAACCTCATTTGGCTGTGGCGACGACTCGGAAATGACCTGGTTCACCAAGGCGGTGTATCAGAGCGTAGGCCTGTCATTTACCAATCCGGATGCCATGATCGCGCAGATCAACCAGCAAATACGCGTCTGGGAAGAAGAGATTGGCATGAAAGAAGAGAGTTGGTCTTATCCCCAGGCTCATCTTGGCGAGACTCTGCGGCAATGGTTGAGTCAGAGAGTGGCTAGCCAAGAGTAAAGATAAAGCTGGCGCGGAGGGAGCGCCGGTGCAGATACATAGGTAACCAGCTTCAGCCAAATCTTTTTTGAAACTTGAGTTACAGCGTCGCAGCGGTCCTGTATTGCCTAGGAGTACACAACATTACGATTTGGCCGTATCTATTAGTGCGGTACGGGAATACAGTAGATTTCCCCAGCGGCAACCCAGATCGCCGTTCAGAGTCTCTGAAATACAAGTCATTCAAACCTCCATCCTTGTCAAAGGATGGCCCCAAACGCCTGCGATAGATTCGTCTTTCGCCGGGCATGGCGTTAACGCCACATCATCGAGACATTATATGAACTGGCAGAATAATTCTGTTCGTTATGGCGTTTTATCGATCAGCTTGCATTGGCTGATGCTGTTGTTAATCGCCGCGGTGTATGCCTGCATGGAGCTGCGTTTTCTGGCTCCAAAGGGAAGCGACTTTCGTGAAGGTTTGAAGACCTGGCATTTCATGCTGGGTCTCTCGGTGCTCTTTTTGGTTATTTTGCGCTTGGCGATACGTTTTTATAACGGCCCAAAACCCCCCATTCTGCCGCGCCCGCCACAATGGCAGGAATGGCTTGCCAGAGGTTTTCATATCGCGCTTTATGCACTGATGTTCGGGATGCCGTTGGCAGGTTGGTTGATTCTCAGCTTCGGTGGCAAGCCGATTCCTTTTTTCGGGTTCGAGCTGCCGGCTCTTGTTGCGGAGAACAAGGACTTGTCCAAGTGGGTGAAGGATATCCACGAAACGGCGGCGGTTGTGGGCTATTACCTCATCGGCTTTCACGCCTCTGCATCGCTGGTCCATCACTACTTTTTTCGCGATAACACGTTGCGGCGTATGTTCTTTGGGAAAAACCCAGGATAATTTTCGCCTTAAAAGCTAACCGGTCACACAGGCACCTGCGCGGCGTTCAAGGATCGCCAGCGCATCCTCCAGGCGGCCGATGCCGCTGAGGCCGCCACTGGAGGCAAAGTCACTCGCAGCGGTCAGCTTTGGTCCCATGGAGCAGGCTGACAAGTTGAGATTGCGGGCTTCATCCAGAGTCAGGCTGAGAATTAGCGCTGCGGTGTCCTTATCGAAATCACGGTAAATTGCCGCCTCGTCAGTCAGCAGGAGCAAGGCGTCGGCGCCGAGTTGGCGCGCGAGCAGTGCACTGGCGGCGTCCTTGTCGATCACGGCTTCCACATCCATCAGGCTGCCGTCCTCACGGCGCAGAATGGGAACGCCACCACCGGCGCAAATAATCACGACGCCCTGAGCCAGCAACAGTTTGAGCACGCGCAGATCCGGAATTTCCAGGGGCTGGGGCGAAGGTACTACGCGCCGCCATTTATCGCCGTCCTGGGCTATATGCCAGCCGGCGGCTGTGGCTTTGCTTTCAGCTTCTGCCTTGTCGTACGTCGGCCCTACGAACTTTCTGGGATTGCTGAATGCCGGATCGTTCTTGTCTACCAGCACCTGAGTAAACAGAGTGGCCAATGGTCGATGGTGGTCCAGCGCATTTTCCAGTTCCTGCTCGATGATATAACCAATCATGCTATCGGTTTCAGCGCCTAATACGTCAAGCGGGTAGGCCTCTTCCGGTTTGTAGGCAGCGCCCTTTAAAGCTAACAGCCCTACCTGTGGTCCCTTGCCATGGGTGATGACCAGCTGGTGCCCGGCCGGAATGATCCAGGTCAGTGCGGCAACCAGAGCTATAAGCAGAAACAGAATGGTATAGGCTGTCGGGAACCGCGATGCCAGGTCTTCTTCAGGCTTGGACGAAGCTTGCTTATTGTTATCCACGTGGCGTCTCCGGGCGGGATGATTAAACTATCGATCCATCCCATCCCATCCCAGCCCAGCCTAGGCCACTCTTTTGGATAAAAATTGATCAGGATCAACCTAGCTGCAGGTTTTGAAGCGCTGCCATTGTAGTCTGCCGGCCAGACGCCTTGGCGGGCAGATTGTTTGTCGCAAACCTAGTCCAGATTATTCGTCTTGGCCCACTGCCCCTCAAAATAGCGGCAGCCACCGGCGTCAGTCAGCTGCAACAGATACAACCACTGATTATCCACCAGCCAGCGAACGTCATCGTGGGCGGCAACTATCTCTGCGATGGCCTGTTTAGGCGCATCCACGTAGACGCTCAGCCGCAAGGGTTGATGCATCCACTTCTGGCCATCGTGAATCGATTGATATGGCAGACCAATGCGCAGATCACCACCGTTACCTTCAAACACGCCGAGGTTGCCCCCTACGACGTTATGCAGCGTCTTGTTGCCCGAACCGTAGAGGTGGGGCTCGGTGACTGATGCGTTGTATTGCATGTTGATCCAGTTGGTCACCAGCATGGGCGCTGTAAGTATCTGGGTGAGTAATGCGAACGAGGGGTCATCCTGCCATTGGTAATCGTGCAGGAAACTCCGCCCAGCGAGGTCCAGGTGTCGAGTCCTTGCCCGAGCGGCCACTACAAAGCACGCGTTGTTGGCCAGGCCCCATTCCGGGCGCACTTGTGACCAGTCTTTGGCACGACGGGCAACTGCCCTGACAGCGGACTCTTTACTAATTCCCAGGTTGTATGATCTTTCCTTGGTACAGCCTATGCTGGCCATGGCTATCCACTGTTGGGCTTGAGCGCTTAGTTCGCCGGCCAGAATACGAATCTCATCGGTGGTGGTGTTATGTAGCGCAGGGATAAAAATGCAGGTTTCGGGGATGGTTAGCCCCTTGTCGGAGATAGCCTGCCGAATGTGGCTATCGTTCAACATCTGCGCCAGTAATCGTACATTGACCTCGCCCGTTTGCCCGCCGCAGGCGCCACAATCAAGCCCGGCAGCATGAGGGTTGTTCTGGCAATCGCTGCCATGCCCCACCAGTAGCACCTGGCTGGCCAGCACCTTGTCCAGACCTATGGCCTTGAGCACCCCTAACGCCAGCTCTGCCTGCTCTACGGTGGACAGGATTTGTCCATCCCTGTGCAGATGTAGCCGGTTGCCTGGCTTAACCGCGCTGGCCGAGGATCGCCAGCCGAAGGTGTTGCGCAAGAGGCCCAGCCCATAGGCAAGGCCCGACGATTCGACCAGGCTGAATCCGCCGTTCGGCGACTTGGCCAGAGCCAACCAGCGGCTGGTCAGGCTCGCTGCAGTGGGCTCTTGATACTGTTTGTCGGCGTCAGTGACCGCTAGCTGAGGGGCCAGTAACCCGGGTAATTGGGGGCGTTGGTAGGCGCCGCTATGATAAGCGATAGGCAAGCCAAAAAAGCCGGCGAAGCCGAATGTCTGGATGGTCGGATCCTGAATCTCAAGGGCCCGGCGCATGACTTCAGAGCGTGTGTCGATACAGAAGACTGCTTGCAAAGAGGGCGCAGACGCGTCAGTTGTTGGCTCTGAATCTTTATTCCAGGGCTCTATAAACTTGCTCTGCAGTCCCTGCTGAAAAAAGCGCTCGATTGCTAACTGCCAGCAATGAAGGTGCTCAGCATACGCCAGGTGTGCCGCGCGCTGATTTTTGGCATTGTCTATCTGACGCTTCCAGTCGGCTGCCACGCTGGTTTTTTTCTGACCAAGTTGGCGCCACAATACCAGCTCCCAGGCCAGGCGTGCGGCAAGCAGTTCCATGCTGCTGCTGTCGCTGGTCCCATTCAGTCCGGCCTGCCATGAGCGGTAGGCCGCGGTACTGGCCCAGCCGTTCAGGCTCAGTAAGAGGGCGTGGGCATAAGCGGCTTGCTGCTGTGGTGGCACCAATAGTTCCTCCATCGCCATGATCAATAGCGTGTCGGCCGAGTCGGGCAGTGCATCGAATTGACGAGTGAGACCAGGTTCTGCCATCAGAATGGAGAGACCTCGATCCTTGCGTACCTGCTTCAACCAGGCTTGATAAAAATCACTTTGTTGATCGACAAAATAACGCCCGGCAAACTGGCTTAGCTGATGTTGGACCTCATCGCGCCAGCTAATCTGACGTGTCAGATCACGATGACCGTCGAGCATCTGGTCAAGGTTCTGCCAAACGGCAGGCCGCACTGGGTTAGCGGCAACGAACTGGTCGATCGGGTTGTGCACGCCCTGTTCGGCCAGCACCTCGGCAATGATGGCGTTGGGAATACCCTGTGCGCGGTAATCGTCCGAATCCAGAAAGCAGCTTATGCCTCCCAGCCAGGATAATTCACCCGCTACCTCGGCCATCGGTCGGTGGCGCATGGCCCACCAGGGATTGACCGCGATCAGTTGATCCAGTGGCCAATTGGGTGCAATCCGGCCACAGGCCTCACTGGCAGCATCCAGAACTGATGTTGACGGGACGATGTTTTCTGCGGTCATGATCATGAGCGAGTCTCCTGAGCCAGTGCGTGGTTGATCAGTGGGAAGGGCTTGGGCAGTCGCGCGGGCCAGAGTGCCAGGGTGAGCCGGGTGGCCCACTCATCCAGATAAAGCCCGGCATACAGGGTGCGATAGAGATCCTGATGCAGCGCGGTGTTGCGACCGAACATCACCAGCCAGCCACCGGCACCAAGCGCCAGGATGGCGACTGCGGTCCATACCAGTGCCCAGGTATCCGCGGGGCTACCAGTAAGAATCATCTGAGTCTCGACCAGGGCCTTTAGACCCAAGTGCAGCGAGACCAGAGTGACAATCATGCCAAGTGACATCAGCCAGCCGCGGCGGCGCCATAGAGTGCCGAAGCCGACGCTGTAGAGTCCCAGTAGTAACCACTGCGCAGCCGTGATCTGCAGCGTCAGTATCTGCGCGAGATAAATATAGGCTGCCAGTGCTGCAAAACTGCCCAGCGCAGCATGACGCAGTTTCAGACCTTTACCTGGCGCCATTCGAGACACTACGAACTCCTCTACCCGGCTTCCGGAATTCAGGAAGGAATAGGCTTTGTAGCAAGAGTGCGCGACCAGATGCAGCACCGCTAGAGCGTACAGGCCAAGGCCGATTTGCATCAGCATGAGGGCCATTTGGGCGACTGTTGACCATGCCAGACGGATCTTCACGCTTATGCGCGTGACCGCGACCAGCCCAGCCAGCACCAAGGTGATACCCGCGACCAGTAATAGAAGCCCGGTCGCGGCTGCTGCCAGTTCCAGCATACCAGCCAGGCGCAGGAGCAGAAAACCACCCAGGTTGACCACGCCGGCATGCAGTAGCGCTGACACCGGAGTTGGCGCTTCGACTACCTGAATCAGCCAGCCATGGAACGGCATCTGGGCACATTTGAGCAGGGCGACCAGAACAATTAACAGTGCGGCGAACTGCATCGACACTGGCAGCACCTGCTGGGTTTGCCAGATATCGCCTAAAGTACTTATGGAGAGGGTCTTGTACTGCCAGTAGATTATTGCAATGGCGCTCAGCAGGGCGACATCGGCTAAGCGCGCAAAAACAAATTTCTTGTGGGCAGCCAGGGCTGCTCGGGGTCGTTCAGGATAAAACAGCAGCAATTGATGGAGTGTCAGGCTGATTGCTACCCAGGCGACCCACAACAAGAGCAGATTATCCGCCAGAACAACGACGGTCACGCTGGCCAGTAATGCGTTGAGCCAGCGATAGAAGCGCGGTTGTCCTGGGTCACCTGCCAGGTATTGCTCGCTGAATCGGCTGACAATCCAGCCGATACTCGCCACGAGCAGCAACATGATCATTTGCACTGGGGCCAGAGCAAAATCGAAGAGCCCGAAACCGTCAACGAGGGTGACTATCAGCGCGAGCAGTAAAGCGATCAGAGCACTCATACTGCGACTCCCTCGCAACATGGCTGCTGCGTAGGCAAGGGGCACTGCAAAAACAGCAAAAGCGGCTACAGATTCCATACGATATCCTCCCAGTGGTCTGTAGAGAGTATCGGCGCCTCTATTCATTCTGTGAAATTCATTATAAGGATGCTATCGTTCTATTTTTTAGAACAGAATAGCCATGAGCCGACTTAATTATCATCATCTTTATTACTTCTGGCAGGTCGCCGTCACCGGCAATCTCACGCGTACCGCTGAACAGTTGCATATTTCCCAGTCAGCGTTGTCCACCCAGATCCGCAACTTGGAGGACAACCTTGAGTGTCAACTCTTTGATCGCGAAGGGCGCAAGCTTGTGCTCACTGAAGCTGGCCAGCGGGCGATGCAGTTCGCCGAAGATATATTCCATCGGGGTGCAGAGCTTGAGTCCCTACTTCGCCTTGGCGTCAGCTCCGCCAACAAACGCTTGCGCATTGGAACCACCAGCCACATGTCGCGAAACTTTATCGAGGAGTTCATCGGCCCGGCGATGCAGGACGCCGAGGCCAGCGTGTCACTGGTGTCAGATAACCAGAACAAGTTAGTGGATGATTTGACCCGACATGAGCTTGATGTCGTTCTGACCAACGCCAACGTTGAGATCAGTGATAATCAGGCGTGGCAAATCCAGCTATTGTCCAGGCAGCCGGTGGCGATTGTCTGCCCGCCCGCATTGGCGACGGCGGATCTCAAGGCGCATTCCTGGGTGCTTCCGTCGCGTAAACACGCCATCCGTGGTGAGTTTGATGCCTTTTGTCTGCGACGTGGCTTCAGTCCTACACTCAAGGCAGAAGTAGACGACATGGCTATGCTGCGACTGATGGCCAGGGACAGTCAGGCCTTTGCAGTCCTTCCCCGCGTTGTGGCCAAGGACGAGCTTGCGACCGGCAGACTGGTGGAGCGCGAGGCATTGACCGGCGTTTATGAGCGGTTCTATGCCATTACTGTCGAACGGATTTTCAAGCCGGAGTTATTGGACGTGCTGTTAGCCGGATACGACTAAGCTGGTGGTGTGCTCATGCTGATCCGAATATTGGAGGGTAAATGTACAAGCTGTGTTTTTACGTACCAGAGAGTCACCTTGATGCGGTAAAAGCGTCAGTATTTGCCGCTGGTGCAGGGCAAATCGGTGATTATGATCAATGTTGCTGGCAGATCAGCGGCCAAGGGCAATTCCGTCCTTTGCCCGGCAGCCAGCCGTTTATGGGAGAGACGGGAGTGCTCGAAATAGTCGAGGAGTACCGGGTGGAGATGGTCTGCGCCGATAACAGAATCAAGGACGCTGTTGCGGCTCTAAAAAGTGCCCACCCTTATGAAGAGCCGGCGTTCGATTGTTGGTTGTTGAGTCCAATACTTGGACAATGACGAGCAGGACGTTCAAGACGTTTGATACGGTTCAGGGTTTTATTTCTACTAAAGTGCCGTCCGGTACCAACTCCCACAGTGCGCGCATTTCCTGATTGGTCAGTGCGATACAGCCATTTGTCCAGTCTAGGCCTTCGAAGTACCACTCGGGATACTCCTCATCAATCGGCGTGCCATGGATCATGATCATACCACCGGGATCGACCCCTCTTTTATAGGCGGAGGTCTTATCCTTCAAGTTGGGATAATCCAGATGCATGCCGAGGTTGAAATCGGCACTCTTGTGACGCCAGTCAATAGTGTAGATGCCCTCCGGTGTGCGCTGGTCTCCGACCTCTTGCTTGTGCCCCACCGGTTGACGGCCCAAGGCCACGCGATAAGTGCGGATAATCTCGCCGCCACTGATGATGTCAAGCCGACGTTCCTGTTTGAGTATCAACACTTTGTCGATTCTGGCCCCATCTGCTTGAGCTGCGCCAGAGACGGATATCGCGCCTAGCAAGGCTAGCAGAAGGAGTGCGTGCAGGCACATCAGCTGTTCCTGCGTGACTGTCCAGGTTGATAAAGGATGTCGTGGGTACGAAACGGATAATGACTGTGCTGGCGGTCGTGGAAATATTGCTTGAGCGTCTTGCCAACGGTTGGAAAAGCCAGTTCATCCCAAGGGATTTCCCCTTCGGAAAAGAGTCTGACTTCCAGGCTTTCTTCGCCTGCTGCGAAAGCTCGATCGATCAGGTTGCCACGAAAAAACATGTACACCTGGTTGATGTGCGGAAGGTTGAACAGCATGTACAGTTCCTGTTCACTGACTCGTGCCTGGGCTTCCTCCCAGGTTTCGCGCAATGCGGCTTCTTCTGTGGTTTCGCCGTTTTCCATATAGCCAGCAGGCAGAGTCCAGAATCCCATGCGGGGCTCGATTGCGCGACGGCAAAGGAGGATCTGCTCTTCGTGAATCACCAAACAGCCGGCGACAATACGCGGATTCTGGTAATGGATGGTATCGCAGTGATCGCAAACGAACCTCGAACGGTTGTCACCGTCGGGGATGCGCTGGCTGACCTGCTGACCGCAGTCGCTACAGAATTTCATTGTTTACTATCTCTATGTCCAATTCGTTTTGTCTTATCTTGCGGCGCATTTGCCTGTTGGGCAACTGGTTCTACGTAAGTGATCATGACATCATTACTAAAACGACGGAGGTGAACTGAATGCTGGACAAGATGCGCCTGCGGGTAGGCGAACATCGCCCGCGGGAGATCGAAGCGGCAGGCTTGCCGGAAGCGGGGGTGTTGATCCCGGTGACCTGTGTGCAAGATCGGCCCGAGATCATCCTGACCGTCCGCTCCCAGCGCCTGTCCACTCACTCCGGTGAGGTCGCATTTCCGGGTGGGCGTCGGGACCCGGGTGACGTTGACCTGCAATACACTGCCTTGCGTGAGACCCATGAAGAGATAGGCCTGTTGCCGGAACTGGTTGACGTGCTTGGCCCGCTTGGTTCTCTGGTGTCGCGCTATGGCATCAAAGTTACCCCTTTTGTCGGTATCGTGCCGGATGTCTTCGACCTGGTACCCAACAGCGGCGAAATTGAAACCGTATTTAGGGTGCCGGTGAGTTTCTTTCTCGAGGATCGGCGCGAGATGACCCATCGGATAGATTACGAAGGGCGCAGTTGGTATGTTCCCAGCTATCGTTACGAAGGCCACAAGATTTGGGGGTTGACGGCCTTGATGCTGGTGGAGTTCGTCAATCTGGCGTTCGATGCCGAAATACAATTGCACACCCCTTACGACGAAGATCGCAAGCAGGAGAGAAAATGAAATACAGCCTGGGTAACGACCGAGTAGAAATGGCGGACGATGCGTGGATCGCTGATTCCGCCGCTGTGGTCGGCAAGGTTCGGCTCGAAGCTGGCGCGAATGTCTGGTTTGGCGCGGTGCTGCGCGGCGACAATGAGTTGATTCTGATTGGCGAGCACAGCAACGTGCAGGATGGTGCCGTCATGCACACTGATATGGGTTATCCGTTGACGCTGGGCAAGGGCGTAACCGTGGGTCATAACGCGATGTTACATGGCTGCACTGTGGGTGATTACAGTCTGGTGGGTATCGGCGCTGTGGTGCTTAACGGTGCGAAGATCGGCAAGCACTGCATCATTGGCGCCAACACGCTGATTGGCGAAGGCAAGGAGATTCCCGATGGTTCGCTGGTGGTGGGTTCTCCCGGCAAAGTAGTGCGGGAGCTGAACGAGCAGCAGAAGAAGATGCTCGAGGCGAGTGCCGCGCATTACGTGCACAATGCCAAGCGCTATCAGCGCGATCTTAAGCCTCAGGACGACTGATGTCGGGCGAAGTAGTTGCTTCTCCCTGTGTTGGCGTGTGCGCGCTGGACGAGCAGGACATTTGCACCGGTTGCCAGCGCAGCGGGATTGAAATCACGCAATGGGCACGCATGAGCGAGTCCCGGCGCCGAGAGGTGCTTGGCCTGTGTCAGGCACGCGCTCAGTCGCAGGGTCTCTGGTTTTCTACTACGCCGGATAACGGGTTACAGACATGAGCCAGATAGGAACGCCAGGCACGCAGAGCGCTATGCGCGTATTGCTCTTGGGAGCGGGAGAGCTAGGCAAGGAACTGGTCATTGAGTTGCAGCGACTCGGCTGTGAGACGATAGCTGTTGATCGCTATGAAAATGCACCTGCGATGCAGGTCGCCCATCGTAGTCACGTCGTCAGCATGCTTGATGGCGAGGCCTTGCGAGCGGTGATCGAGATCGAACAACCGGATTACATCGTGCCGGAAATTGAAGCGATCGCCACTCAGACCCTGCTCGACATGGAGCGGGAGGGCTATACGGTGATTCCGACTGCACGTGCGGCGTGGCTGACCATGGACCGTGTAGGCATACGACGGCTAGCTGCCGAGGAGCTGGGTCTGCCTACCTCCGATTATCGATTTGCCGAAACGCCCGAGCAATATCGGGCGGCAATCAATGAAGTCGGTCTGCCCTGCGTAGTCAAGCCGGCGATGAGTTCCTCAGGTAAGGGACAGACGCTGGTACGCGCCCACGAAGAGGTTCAGGCCGCCTGGGATCATGCCCAGTCCGGCGGCCGTGCAGGTAGCGGCCGGGTCATCGTCGAGGGGCTGGTCGAATTTGATTACGAAATCACTTTGTTAACGGTGAGACACGTCGACGGCACCCTGTTCTGTGACCCCATCGGTCATCGTCAAGCCGGGGGTGACTACCGGGAATCATGGCAGCCGCAGGCCATGAGTGACGAGGCAATGGCCGAGTCCAAGCGTATCGCTTTAGCTATTACTGAAGCCCTGGGCGGGCGCGGCGTATTCGGTGTCGAGTTGTTCGTGAAGGGGAATCAGGTCTGGTTCAATGAAGTCTCACCCAGACCGCACGATACTGGAATGGTCACGATGATTTCTCAGGATTTGTCCCAGTTTGCCTTGCACGCTCGGGCTATCGTTGGGCTACCCATCCCGGCGGTGCGGCAAATGGGACCCTGTGCTTCGGCGGTGCTGATGGTGGAGGGTGAGTCCAGTGCGGTGAGTTTCTGTAATTTGCATCAGGCGCTCAAGCAACCTGATACCCAATTACGCCTGTTCGGTAAGCCGGATGTGAGCGGTCAGCGCCGAATGGGTGTCGCACTGGCCCGTGACGTAGATGTTACCTTGGCGCGGGCAAAGGCCATGGCGGTTATCGAGGCGATAGACGTCCAGCTGTGAGCCGGCGGTGGCGCGCTTTCCATTGGGTTAGCGCGCGTCGTCGTCCTCGGACTCAATCTCGGGTAGCGGGCCCTCCATGTCGAGGGCTCGGTCCCAGACTTTCACGCTCTTGACCATGTTGTCCTTGGTTTGCAGGATTTCCATACGATAAGAGCCTACCGTCAGACACACACTGGTTTCGGGAATGCTCTCGAGTTGCTCGGTAATCAAGCCGTTCAATGTCTTCGGGCCGTCAGCGGGCAACTTCCACTTCAACTGACGGTTGATCGCCCGGATGGCGCTGCCGCCTTCAATCACGAAGCGGCCGTCGTTTTGGGGGTGAATATCCTGACTGGGCAGGAGCATGTCGCTGGTGAATTCACCCACGATTTCCTCGAGAATATCTTCCAGGGTAACCAGTCCGATAACGTCGCCGTATTCGTCCACTACGATCGCAATGCGCCGTTTCTGCTTCTGAAAGTTGAACAACTGAGTATGCAGCGGCGTACTTTCGGGGACGAAGTAGGGCTCCTTGCAGACGCTGGTCAGGTTTTCCTTGGTCAAATCGCCGCGGCTGAGCAGTCGGGCGATGGAGCGCATATGGACGATGCCGGTTACATTGTTGATGTCGCCCTGGAAGACGGGAAGACGGGTATGGTGGCAGGTACGTAGCTGACTATTGATGCTTGAAAGGCTGTCTTCGAGGTCAATGCCGATTGCTTCGTTGCGCGGAATCATGATGTCGTTGACAGTCATTTTTTCCAGATCGAGGATGCCCAACAACATATTCTGACGGCTGCGGGTGATACCCAGACCAGCCTCGCGCACTACCGTACGCAGTTCCTCGACACTCAACTGATCCCCTGCATCGGCGGATACGTTGACGCCTAGCAGACGCAACAGTTGATTGCTGATACTGCCGCAGACCCAGACCACCGGATACAGCACCTTCTGCAGTATCTGCAATATGATGCTGACGGGGAAGGCGATGAGCTCCGGGCGCAGGGCGGCCAGGGTTTTGGGTGTGATTTCGCCGAAGATCAGAATGATAATGGTCAGGCCGATGGTGGCGATGGCAATCCCCGCTTCACCCCAGATCTGCACGGCTACGACTGTCGCTATCGAAGCAGCAAGAATGTTGACAATATTATTACCGACCAGGATCGTGCCCAATAAGCGATCCGGGCGTTCAAGGAGACGCGAGGCTCGCCGCGCTCCTTTATGTCCTTCCTTGCTGAGATGTTTGAGACGATACCGGTTGAGACTCATCATGCTGGTTTCTGAGCTCGAGAAGAACGCGGACAGGACGATCAGCACGCAGAGAATTATCAGCAGAAGAGTGGTGTGCGAGTCGTTCAAGGGATGGCCTCAAGGACAATATGTAATAGGGACCCGGTCAGACGGCCAGAAAAAACTCGCTGACCAGCTTGCTGCCAAAATAGGCCAGGGCGAGCAGTAAAAAGCCCGCTAGGGTCCAGCGGATCGCGTTGTTGCCACGCCAGCCACGGAAATGCCGACCCCAGAGAAGAATGCCGAACACAATCCAGGCCATACAGGACAGTAGGGTCTTGTGGGCAACATCCTGGGAAAACATGTTGTCGAGGAATACGAAACCGGTGATCAGGGCCAGGGTCAGGAGTAGCTCGCCGCACAGGAGGAACTGAAAGAGTAATCGCTCCATGGTCTGCAGCGGTGGGAAGGTGCGGATGAAGCGCGTTGGGTTTTTATGTTTGAGCTGATAGTTCTGCAGGCCTAAGAGGCCGGCCTGGAAAGCGGCTATGGTGAGAATGCCGTAGGCCAGGATCGATAGCAGGATATGCGTTATCAGTATGCCTTCGCCGGATACTAGTACTTTGCCATGGCCAGGGAACAGCCAGGCCAAAAGCACGGTAATCACGGAGAGCGGGTACAAGCCGAGTAGCAGGCTGAGGACCGGAGCGCGAAAGCTGGACAGCAAAGTAATCGCGATAACCAGCCAGGCAACCAGCGATGCTGCGTTAAAGACGCCAAGAGCCAGTCCGGCGTCAGTAATTAGCTGCAAGTATAGGCTGGCGGCGTGCACCAGCAGCGCAACTAGGCCGATGACGCGCAGCAGATTGTTGTTTACGGCTCGACGCTTGGCCAGGCAGTGCATTTGGTAAATACTGCCGCTCAAGTACAGGAGCACGGCAAGCAGGCTGGGGGTGAGGGCTGTCATACTTCCTTGCAAAGAGACTCATCGAAATCGAAGTGTGGCACAAGGCGCGTTACTGTTAAAGCGCTCCCTGTCATCCACAATCGCTGCAGGGTATACTGCGGCGCTTGATCGCTTCACCCGTCTGTCCGGGTAACGGGAAGCATAGGAGATTCAGTATGTTCGACAATCTTACCGAGCGTCTGTCCCATAGTCTGCGGGGCGTAACAGGTCGGGCCAAGCTAACAGAAGAAAACATCAAGGATACCCTGCGTGAAGTCCGCATGGCCTTGCTGGAAGCGGATGTTGCCCTGCCGGTGGTCAAGGCGTTCGTTGACCAGGTGCGCGAACGCGCAGTGGGTCAGGAAGTGTCTCGCAGCCTGTCTCCAGGTCAGGTATTCGTCAAGATCATCAAGGCCGAACTTGAAGCTGTCATGGGGGAGGCCGAAGGTCTCAATCTGGCCGTTACGCCGCCGGCGGTGATTCTAATGGCCGGTCTGCAGGGTGCGGGTAAAACCACCTCTGTTGCCAAGCTGGGTAAGACCTTGCGCGAGCGGCAGAAGAAAAAGGTCATGGTGGTCAGTGCCGACGTGTACCGTCCGGCGGCGATCAAGCAGCTTGAGACCCTGGCGGCGGAAGTCGGAGTAACCTTCTTCCCGTCCGATGCCGGTCAGAAACCGGTCGATATCGTCCAGGCTGCCTTGCGGGAAGCGCGCAACCGCTTCATGGATGTGCTGATCATCGACACCGCCGGTCGTTTGGCGATCGATGCTGACATGATGGACGAGATTCGCGCTGTTCACGCGGCGGCCAAGCCGGCCGAGACGCTGTTCGTGGTCGACGCCATGACAGGTCAGGATGCGGCCCTGACCGCACAGGCGTTCAATGAGGCGCTGCCGCTGACCGGCGTGATTCTGACCAAGGTTGATGGCGACTCACGGGGTGGTGCGGCGTTGTCGGTGCGGCACATCACGGGTAAACCAATTAAGTTTTTGGGTGTGGGTGAAAAGACCGATGCCTTGGAGCCTTTCCATCCCGATCGGATCGCTTCACGCATCCTCGGCATGGGAGATGTGCTCAGTCTTATCGAACAGGCCGAACAGAAGCTCGACAAGGACAAGGCCGAGAAGCTCGCCAAGAAGCTGAAGAAAGGTAAAGGCTTCGATCTCGAGGACTTTCGCGACCAGCTGCAGCAAATGCGCGGTATGGGTGGACTCGGTTCGATGATGGATAAGCTGCCGATGATGGGTAAGATCAATCCGTCCCAGATGGAAACCGCACAGACTGAGGCGGAAAAGCAGTTTACCCGTATGGAAGCGATCATTAACTCAATGACGCAGGCCGAGCGGCGTAACCCGGATATCATCAGTGGGTCGCGTAAACGCCGTATTTCGGCGGGTTCGGGTACTCAGATCCAGGATATTGGTCGTGTGATCAAGCAGCATAAGCAGATGCAGAAGATGATGAAGAAGGTCAGCGGCAAGGGTGGTATGGCCAAGCTGATGCGCGGTATGGGTGGTATGGGCGGCGGCGGTGGCATGATGCCCCCCGGCGGTGGTGGCATGCCCAAGTTCTAGGCGTTTTGCCAGCAGCCTGACTGCAGTTCAGAAAACAGTTTTCAATAGCCGCGATATTCCGTAGAATACGCGACCTTTCGGGCACAATAGACCTGCATCCCAGGTAGTGGCCCGTAATTGATTCAATGAGTGTTATTCAAATACAGGAAACGATGTCCACATGGTAACCATTCGTCTTGCTCGTGGTGGCTCCAAGAAGCGCCCCTTCTATCACCTGACTGTCGCTAACAGCCGCAACGCCCGTGATGGCCGTTTCGTTGAGCGCGTTGGCTTCTTTAACCCAGTAGCAAACGGTGCCGAAACTCGCCTGTCTGTCGACCAGGAACGCGTTACTTACTGGCTGAGCCAGGGCGCACAGCCCTCCGAGCGCGTAGCATGTTTGTTGAAGGAAAATCAGGCTTCTGCCTGATATGAACAACCTGCCGGAGTCGTCCGGATCACCTTTGGTGGTTCTCGGCAAGATTGTTTCGGTGCATGGTGTTCGCGGTTCGGTCAAGGTGTACTCCGACACGGACCCGCTGGATAACGTGCTGGACTATCCCGAGTGGATACTCCGCAAAGGTCAACAGACCCGAACCATCAAGTTTCTTGATGCGCGAGTGCAGGGCCGGATACTGGTGGTCAACCTTGAGGGGGTGACCGATCGTGATCAGGCGCTGGGCATGGTGGGTTTCGAGATTTGTGTAGTGCAAGATGCGCTGCCCGATCTCGATGTTGGCGAATACTACTGGCATCAGCTGGAAGGCTTGCAGGTGATAACGGTCCAGGGCGAATTGCTGGGTCGAATCGATCATCTGCTTGAGACGGGATCCAACGATGTCATGGTGGTCAGGCCGTGTGAAGGTAGTCTGGATCAGCGTGAACGCCTGCTGCCCTATTTACCGGACCTGTACGTTAAATCCATCGATTTGCAGTCAGGAGTGATGCAGGTTGATTGGGACCCGGAATTCTGACCGGTGTGGGCCGGTGTAGTAACGCTTTTTCCGGAGATGTTTGCTGCGTTAACCGAGTACGGTGTGACTGGGCGCGCAGTCAAGCGAGGGCAGCTGGAGGTCGTATTCAGTAATCCCCGTGAGCACGCCCACGACCGGCATCGCACGGTAGATGACCGGCCTTTCGGCGGTGGTCCCGGCATGTTGATGAAGGTCGAGCCATTGCTGGAGGCGATCGAAGCGATCACAGCGCAGGCGCCTTCGCCGCCCAGGGTGATTTATCTGTCGCCCCAGGGCCAGCCTCTGACCCAGAAGCGGGTGCAGGAGTTGGCTTCGCTGGACAGCCTGGTGCTGCTTTGCGGGCGTTACGAAGGAATCGACGAACGCATTATTGAGATGTGCGTTGATGAAGAGGTTTCCCTTGGCGACTACGTGTTGTCGGGGGGGGAGTTGGGAGCCATGGTGCTTCTTGACTCGGTTACCAGACTGATTCCTGGCGTGCTTGGGCATGCGGACTCAGCGGTAGAGGATTCGTTTTCGGAGGGGTGGTTGGATTGTCCACACTACACTCGGCCGGAAGAGATTGCAGAGCGGCGCGTACCGGAGGTGCTGCTTAGTGGTAACCATGAATTGATCCGGCGCTGGCGCCTCAAGCAGTCCATGGGCAGAACCTGGCAACGTCGGCCAGAGTTGCTCGAGGATTTAACGCTGAGCAAAGAACAGCAACAGCTGTTGGCGGAATTTATCCGCGAACGGGAAACCGATAACCATTGATTCAAGTCCGACGGCTTGTGCAGGAGTTTTAAATGTCTAACATTATTGCCCAGATCGAAGCTGAGCAGATGAGCAAGAAGTTACCCGAGTTCGCTCCGGGTGACACCGTGATCGTTCAGGTTAAAGTGAAAGAAGGTGAGCGTGAGCGTCTGCAGGCCTTTGAAGGCGTGGTTATCGGCAAGCGTAACCGGGGTCTGAACTCCGCGTTCACCGTGCGTAAGATCTCCAGCGGTGTAGGCGTCGAGCGTACGTTCCAGAGTTATTCGCCGTTGATTGATAGCCTGACCGTCAAGCGTCGTGGTGATGTTCGTAAAGCCAAGCTTTACTACCTGCGTGCACTGTCAGGTCGTGCTGCACGTATCAAGGAAAAGCTGGGCTGATCAGTCCGCTCTTCGGTACGATAAAAGCAGCCCTCGGGCTGCTTTTTTATTGTCTGGCGTATGATGCCAAGAACGGTTGGTTCTCACGGGGTGTGACATGGCTATTACGGGCTTATCGTCCATGCAGCATCCGATGCCGCGGGCAGTTGTAAGCGAAAAGGAACAGCGCATTATCGCCGGTTATATTGATAACCTTTGGCTGGAGCGTGGTCTGGCGCGGCCGACACTGGACGCTTACCGGACTGACCTGGAACACCTGGCTGGTTGGCTTGCCACCCGCAACGCTAGACTCTTCGGGGCTAGTCGGGCTGATCTCATGGAGCATCTTGGTTGGCGCATCAACAAGGGCTACCAGGCACGGTCTACCGCCAGGTTGCTATCTTGTCTGCGCGGGTTCTATCGGCATGCCCTGCGCCAGAATCTGATTGCTCAAGACCCCACGCTGGATATCGCCTTGCCCAAGATGGGTCGTCCTTTGCCCAAGGCACTCAGTGAGGCCGATGTCGAAGCTCTGCTTGCTGCACCCGATGTCGAGGACAGTTTGGGCTTGCGCGATCGATGCATGCTCGAAGTGTTGTATGCCTGCGGTCTGCGCGTAAGCGAGCTGACAGGGTTGCGGCTGGATCAGCTCAATCTGCGTCAGGGGGTGGTGAGGGTGACTGGCAAGGGTAGCAAGGAGCGGTTGGTGCCGCTTGGCGAGGAGGCGCTGAGCTGGATTGAACGCTATTTACGTGAGGGTCGCGCTGCCTTGCTAGGAGGTCAGGCCGGAGATGTTGTATTTCCCAGTCGCCGGGGCACGGAAATGACCCGTCAAACTTTTTGGTATCGGATCAAGCTGCATGCGAGACAAGCGGGTATCCGCGGTACCCTGTCACCGCATACCATGCGCCATGCCTTTGCAACACATCTGCTCAACCATGGCGCTGATCTGCGTGTGGTGCAGATGCTGCTGGGCCATAGCGATCTGTCTACAACGCAGATCTACACGCACGTGGCGCGCCAGCGTTTGCGTGATCTGCATGCCAGCCATCATCCTCGTGGGTGAGGCCGATGTTTCATGCTAAGCTTGAACGTCTTGAAGAGGACCCATAATGCGAGCCAAATTAGTTACCACTTTGCTGCTCATGTTCAGTGCGCAGATCGTTATGGCAGCGCCGGCCGATGCTATCCGCGCCAGCCTAGCCAAGCTCAATTTGCCCATGCAGGTGCAGAACATTAGCGAATCACCGCTTGCTGGGCTTTTTCAGGTGCAGATGGACAGCGGGCGCATCATCTATGCCAGCGAAGACGGCCAGTTTCTGGTTCAGGGCGCGCTGTTTGATGTCAGCAATGGCAAGCTCAGTAATCTCACCGCCGCAGCAGAAAGCAAGGCGATTGGCGATTCTTTAAACAAGATTCCGCGCAAGGAGTTAGTGATCTTCGCGCCGAAAGAACCCAAGACTCACGTGACCATTTTTACTGATGTGGACTGCGGCTACTGCCGGTTGCTTCACAGCGAAATAGAAGAGCTAAATGAGCTGGGCATTGAAGTACGCTACGCGGCTTTCCCGCGCAGCGGTCCGACGGGTGAAAGCGCGCGGACCATGGAATCGATCTGGTGTGCGGAAGATCCGAAGAAGACAATGACCGAAGCCAAGCTGGGTAATACCATTGCCAGCGCCAGTTGCGACAATCCTGTGGCACAGCAGTATCAGATGGGCGTGCAGCTTGGCGTTAATGGTACGCCGGCGATTTTCTTGGCAAATGGCACGCTGGTAGCTGGCTACAAACCAGCTAAGGTGCTTGCCGAAGAGGCTCTGGCGAACCAGTAATTGAAAGGATCGCAGTGCAGTCCAATAATCAATCATTAGATCAAGTGGGGACCTCAGTTTGAAACCGGTGAAAGTAGGTATATGTGGTTTGGGCACCGTTGGCGGTGGCACATTCAACGTTCTGCAGCGTAATGCAGTCGAGATTTCTCGGCGGGCCGGGCGCGGCATCGAGGTTGCGCAAATTGCCGCGCGCCATCTGAACCCTGCCTGTAATACCGGGGATACGCCCATTACCGGCGACGTGTTCGAGGTGGTTAATAACCCCGATATTGATGTGATTATCGAGCTGATTGGCGGCAGCACTGTCGCCTTTGAGGTCGTCATGCAGGCGATTGCCAACGGCAAGCATGTGGTTACCGCCAACAAGGCGCTGATTGCGGTGCACGGTAACGAGATCTTCGAGGCGGCGAGCAAGCAGGGTGTTATGGTGGCGTTCGAAGCCTCGGTTGCAGGTGGTATCCCGATTATCAAAGCCTTGCGTGAAGGTTTGGCGGCCAACCAGATCGACTGGGTTGCCGGCATTATCAATGGTACCGGCAATTTCATTCTGACGGAGATGCGCGACAAGGGCCGTACCTTTGATGACGTGCTCGCCGAAGCGCAAGTGCTCGGCTATGCCGAGTCGGACCCGACCTTTGATGTAGAAGGTATCGATGCTGCGCACAAGTTGACGATTCTGGCATCGATCGCTTTTGGTATTCCGTTGCAATTCGACAAGGCTTACACAGAAGGTATCAGCAAGCTGACCACCGCCGATGTACGCTACGCTGAAGCATTCGGCTATCGCATCAAACACCTGGGTATCGCACGGCGGACCCCCGACGGGGTAGAGCTGCGCGTACATCCCACGTTGATTCCGGCCGGTCGGCTGATTGCCAATGTGAACGGCGTGATGAACGCGATTATGGTCAACGGCGACGCCGTTGGTTCTACACTCTATTACGGTGCTGGCGCCGGCGCCGAACCGACTGCTTCGTCGGTTGTTGCCGATGTGATCGATGTGGTTCGCACGCTGACGACTGATCCGAATAATCGGGTTCCGCATCTGGCGTTTCGCGCGGACTCGCTGTCGGATCTGGTGGTATTGCCGGTCGGTGCTGTCGAGACCGCCTATTATTTGCGTATCCAGGCCAAGGATCGCCCCGGCGTACTGGCCAAGGTGGCGACTATCCTGTCCGAGCGCGGCATCAACATCGAATCGATTCTGCAGAAGGAGGTCGAGGAGGAGGCTGGACTGGTGCCACTCATTATCATGACGCACCGCGTACGCGAGCAGAAGATGAATGATGCCATCGAGGCTCTCGAGGCGCTGGACGAAGTGGCCTCGCCGCTGATGCGGATCCGGGTTGAACAACTGAACTGATTAGCGGCAATTGACCATGCCGGCCGGCCGACATCGGGCACAAATCCCCTTGCCGTGAACGGGCGGCTGACACTTGCAGCCCCTATCCAAGGGTTTGAACGATGCGCTATATAAGCACCCGGGGCCAGGCTCCGGCTCTGAACTTCGAAGATGTGCTGTTGACCGGTCTGGCGACCGACGGCGGGCTATACGTGCCTGAGAATCTGCCCCGATTCACTCAGGAGGAGATTGCGTCCTGGGCTGGTTTGCCCTACCACGAGTTGGCTTTCAACGTGATGCATCCCTTTGTGGCAGGCAGCATCAGCGATGCCGATTTCAAGCGGATTCTTAAGGAGACCTACGAGGTTTTCGAGCACCCGTCTATCGCACCCCTGCGGCAACTGGGTGCTAACGAATGGGTGCTGGAGCTGTTCCACGGCCCGACGCTGGCCTTCAAGGATTTTGCGCTGCAGCTTCTTGGTCGTCTACTCGATCATTTTCTGCTCAAGCGTGGCGAGCGTGTAGTGATCATGGGTGCGACCTCGGGTGACACCGGCTCGGCTGCGATCGAAGGCTGCAAGCATTGCGAAAATGTGGATATCTTCATCCTGCATCCACACAACCGTGTATCGGAAGTGCAGCGTCGGCAGATGACGACGATCAAGGGTGACAATATTCACAATATCGCCGTTGAGGGTAATTTTGACGACTGTCAGGAAATGGTCAAAAATAGCTTCGCCGATCAGGGGTTCCTCAAGGGCACGAGGCTAGTGGCTGTCAATTCGATCAATTGGGCGCGCATCATGGCTCAGATCGTCTATTATTTTCATGCAGCGTTGCAGCTCGGCGGGCCGGCACGGTCGATGGCCTTTTCGGTGCCTACGGGTAACTTCGGTGATATTTTTGCCGGCTACTTGGCACGTAACATGGGATTGCCCATCAGCCAGTTGATCGTTGCGACCAATCGCAATGACATACTGCATCGTTTCATGAGTGGTAATCAGTACGCCAAGGATATTCTGCACGCTTCCCTTTCGCCGTCGATGGACATTATGGTGTCGTCGAATTTCGAACGTCTGTTGTTTGATATGCATGGTCGTAACGGCCTGGCCGTCGCGCAATTGATGACCGAATTCAGACAGTCGGGCACGCTCAGCGTTGAGGAAGAGCGCTGGACTGAAACACGCAGACTATTTGACTCACTTGCCGTGGATGATGAAGCAACATGTGCGACCATCACCGAGGTCTACCGCAAGACGGGTGAGCTGCTGGATCCGCATACTGCGATAGGTGTGCGCGCTGCACGAGAGTGTCGTCGTTCCATGTCGCTGCCAATGATCACGCTGGGCACGGCTCATCCGGTGAAGTTTCCAGAGGCCCTAATCAAGGCTGATGTGGATGTGGAACCAGCGCTGCCGCCGCACCTTCTCGACCTGTTCGAACGTGAGGAACGTTTCACTGTATTGGCCAACGACTTGCACGGTATTCAATCGTTCGTTGCAGCTCACGGCAATCGCGGCAAACCGCTTTGATTCAAGGCAGGGTCGGGCCAGGTGCCCGGCTGTTTGAATTCAATCGAACCTTGACGCTCGACAGGCATCCCAGGCAGTAATCAGGCGTTGTGCTGACTACGCCTTGTGCTGAATAGAGGATGTTATGGTCCGGGAATTACGTAATCTGGAACAGTTTTTCAATCACATTGCTGCCTTGGCCAGCGACCAAGGCCAGGGTTCTCTCGGCGTCGTGGTCGAGTCCGTTGGTCATCGGTCCTTTGGGCCCCTGTTGCTAGTGCTCGGTTTGACACTGACTTCGTCTCTGAGCGGGATTCCAGGTACGGCGTCGCTCAGTGCGGCATTCATCCTGCTGATTGCAGTGCAGTTGTTGATTGGACGTCGTTATTTCTGGTTACCACGATGGTTGCTCGAGCGCTCCCTGAGCGAGGCTCAGGTGCGAAAGGGCCTACGCTGGATAAACACGCCTGCCCGCTTTATCGATGGTCTGGTGCGCGTGCGGCTGACCCTGCTGGTTAGTAGGATGGGCGTCTATTTGACGGCTGCATTGTGTGTTTGTATCGCATTGGTCATGCCCATGTTTGAGCTGGTGCCACTTAGCGCTTCAGCTATTGGAGTGGTGTTGGCGGCACTGGGCCTGGCGTTGATGGCTCAGGATGGCTTGCTGGCTTTGATCGCATTTACTGTGATTGGAGCCACTTTCGGCTTAGTCATATCTAACGCCTTGTGACGAGTCGATCTCCTTGCAGTATCGCGTGAAAGATCTGACTCTTGTTCGAGCCGTATAAAAAATAATAGCCAAGGAATTGCAGATGAGAATGAACAACAGTGTCACGCGGATCTTGAAACAGTGCGGAATCGCTGTACTGGCTTTGGTGTCGCTGTTGACACAAGCGGCCCCGGTAGCGAAACAGCAAAGTCAGGTGCCCGGATACTACCGGATGAATCTGGGCGATTTTGAAGTAACGGCTCTTTATGATGGGTATATCGATCTTGACCAGACGTTGCTCCGAGGAATCGATGCGGACAATCTGCAATCGCTGTTGAACAAGATGTTCATCTCGGGTGACGGAGGTATTCAAACTGCGGTTAATGCCTACCTGATCAACACTGGTAACGAGTTGGTATTGGTTGATGTGGGGGCGGCGCAATGTTTTGGGCCGACTCTGGGAAATATCTCCGCCAATCTTAAAGCATCGGGCTATGAGCCAGAGCAGGTCAGCATGGTGCTGTTGACCCATCTGCACCCCGACCATGCCTGCGGATTGCGTAATAGCGATGGGTCGGCTACCTACCCCAATGCCACGGTCCATGTGCCGCGGGCCGAGGCCGCCCACTGGCTGGACAAAGAGCTTGCCGCGACGATGCCAGAGGCCGTTCAGCCGTTTTTCGCTATGGCGCAGGCTGCTGTGGAGCCTTATGTCGAGCGTAACCGGTTAAAGCAGTACGGTCGGAACACCGAGTTGATGCCGGGCGTGCGCACTGTCCCGGCCAACGGACATACCCCTGGTCATAGTGCTTATATGTTTCAGTCGGAGGGACAGGATTTGATGGTCTGGGGTGATATTGTGCATAGCCACACGGTGCAGTTTGCTCGTCCTGATGTCACCATCGAGTTTGACGTGGACGGCGATGCAGCATTGAACACGCGCAAACAGCTATTCAACGAGGCGGCAAAGAACCGCTTCTGGGTTGCCGGTGCGCATTTGCCCTTTCCCGGCCTGGGTCATGTCCGCCGCGAGGGTGCTGCGTTTTCTTGGGTTCCTGTGGAGTACGGCCCTTTGCGTTCGGACCGATAACCGAGTTAGCTACTGAGCAGAAAAACGCCGGAAGGTAGTTCCGGCGTCCGACATGGGATGTTGTTAGTGTGCCGTCGTGGTCTGTTCGAACTCATAACCTGCCATGCGTTCAGCTCCCCAGCTGCGCTGTATATAACCGATGACTTCGTCTAGCTCCTCGCGAGTGACTGAAGCCGGTTCACCGTGTTCTAGTGTGTCGTAGTGGAATATGTAAAGCCTGGACAGAAACTGAGCGAAGGGTAGTGAAGCTTCGCCGTATCGCTCGCCATGTCCTGCGGTACTGACTGTGACGCCGTCGCCCCAGTTTTGGCCGCTGTCGTTATTCGGATTATAAAAATACAACCGCATCTGATCAGTCTGGTCCAGAGTCACCCGTAAGATGGTGATCGCATGCCAGCCGATGAAGCGAGCGGCGCTGTCGGTGACCGCGATACCTGCTGGTTGAGGATGGATAAGGGGTTGATTGCCATTGTGATACGGATGGTAAGCAGCGTAGAAGTGGCGAAGAAAATCATCCAGATCCACCAGATTACCGGTCGGTACGTCGACGTTGAGACGGAATCCGCGTCCGGACCACCAGCCATGGAACTCCGGATTGACCCAGCGGTGGGGGTCGCCCTCGCGACCGATACAGCGCCGGCCCATCTCTGCATAAATACGGTCCAGATGCGGCACCACCAACAGCGAGACGGAGTCCAGATCGATCGGCAGCGTTTTAGCTACCCCGCTCAAGCTAGCCATTGAAGAGATCGGTTGGCCTTCGAAATGCATGATGATTTCGTCGTCACGTGCCGCCCAAGTGACCATTTGCAACAGATAATCCGGATCATTGTAAGCCCACATCGAAAGTGCCCGTGCTGACTGGCAGGTTGGGTTGTTGCCCTGACCTACTCCGAGGGGTTGGCCGAGCATGCAAAGCACCCCTTCCAGCAGCAGTGACTCAGCGGGCACCGCAGTACCAAATGCTATCGTCAGTCGCTCCCGAGACCAATCAGACAAGGGCAAGCCCAGTTGACGCCACATGGCAGGCGCTAATGGAAGCTGGAACAAAATGCCACGCTCCAGCATCAGAGCCAGACCGTAGATCGCCTGTGGCGTGCCGGCAGTAACGCCCTTATCGATCAGTGCCAGGACCAGTTCGCGATAGCACAGAAGGCAGTCGCGACCGGTAGCAGAGAGTCCCATTGCTTCAGCTAGCAGATGCTCTCCCTGCTTGAGCAGGTGACGCATCAGGACTGCGTGATAGGCAGACGCTAGTCCGGTATCGTGCATTGCCCTGGCAAAGCCTGTCGCCTCGCTTTGCAGTGCAGCGTTATCCATATAGTCGAGCCGTTCCTGATATATAGCGATACCGGGATCTTCACGACAAGCATCAGTAGGGCCAAACAGGCTGCTGACTAGTCGATCTGCGCCTTGTCCACTGGTACCCATATCTATTTCAGGGTTGGCCTGACACACGGCGATTTGCGTGATCATGCGCTTGACCGAATCGACTTGTATTGGTCGCTGTCGTAGGATGCGCCAGATTTCGCCAATCAATTTCTCGATGATATGCTCATAACCAATCGAGCTTGCAAGATGCTGCAGCAGATTGCGAGGTAGCTCGGCAAGTTGTCCTTGGGTCTCCCGTTCTGCTTCGCTTGGCGTAGAAAAAAGCAAATTCACATTGCTAGCGAGCACCTGGGTCAGAAAGTGATGTGAATACTCAGCCGACACAGTCGGGTGCTCGTAATGTCCGTGTGCGACTGCAAGCAGTCTGAGCTCGCTCAGTGCTTCGATGACCAGGGTATGCGCGTCTGCGCCCATTAGAGTATGGGTAGTCAGGGCGGGCACCAGTGTCTCTGGGCTGGCCCAGTCAGAGCCGATAAAGACGCCGGATATTTCCAGAGCCCCCGCACGCGCCTGCAGTTGGCCGCAACCGCCAGGCACCATGAGCACTCGACGTGCGGTGTCGAAGACGCGCCCCAGCTTGCCTGACTTGGCAAAATCCGGTGCGCGCTCCAGTAGCTCGAGAGCCTCGTCAAACCGTGAGAGCAACAAGACAAGCTTGTCGTTCTCCGGATTGTTCTGCGTATCCTGCTCAACCACGCACACTCTCCTCAATTGATTCGGTTGCTGCCCATGATAGGGGCCCGAAGAGCTGTGCGCTATATATAGAAATCCAGTTCTTCCTGACGCTTGAGCAATTTGTGCATTTCAGTGGAGTTTTCGCCGACGAAATACACCAGTCCCCAGTGGGTACCGAACGCAGTGCGCTTGGTCACCATCTCTTCGACCGGCGTGGTCAATTCATGGGACTCAAAGTAGGGGTGATCTTCAGTCTCCGACGGAATCTCCAGCTTGCTGACGACTCGGCGACGGGGGTAAACACCAAAGCAACCGGCGTAGCCGCTGGCATCTTCAACCTCGTTCGGAAAGTAGGCTTGCACTTCCGCTTCGGTCGATTTTGGATCGAACACCAACATAGATGCATGGTAGGCATTGAAGCCCTTATACACGCGCTCCAGCAGTTCAAAGACCTTGAATCCCGGTGGGCGGTAAGCGACCTCGCCGAAGTACATCTCACCATCGCTGGTAACGAAGTACTCGGGGTGGATCATCCCGAACTCGATATCGAACGTCTTGATCAGCTTCTTGATTTGGTCGACGATCTGCGGCCGATACTTCTCCAGTTCAGGCGAGGCGGGGACGTGGACCGAATAGCCCAGGCGCACGTACTCGGAGATATTCAGGAAACATATCTTGCCGTTGTGGACCCAGGCCTCGACTGCAAATTCCCAACCGTCGAGATGCGATTCCATCAAGGACGGAAATTCGTCATCGGGGATCGCATCCACATCATCCGGGGTACGGATAACTCGGTGTCCCAGACAACCTGCTTTATCAAAAGCCTTGAAGTGAATGGGGTCATTCGGGTCGCCGTCCAGCTTGAGTAGAGTCTGATTCACGCGTTTGAGAAAGCGGATAACGTCGGCGCGGTCGTGGGCTTCTTCGAAGATGCCAACACGGATGCCGCCTAGCTGAGCGCGTCTCTTCATCAAGGACTTGTCGCGCATCAACATTGATTGGCCGAATAGACGGGGGTTATCCAGTAATACCGAGTTGATTGCACCCGCCCACTCAACGGTTTCCTCAAAAAGGGGGATAGCAACATCAACGCCCATGTCCTTTAGGGTCTGAGCTATCTCTACCGAGCGATCATTCAGACGCTCGAAGTTCCATGGCACGTAGGGAATATCGTGTGTCTTGCAATATTCTTCAGCCCACTCGGGCGCGACAACTACATAGCGACGATCAAAGGTGGCGGCAGCCTCGACAGCGTTAGGTGCCCATCCGAGCAGAGCAATAAAACCCTTGGTTGGATCCTTCTTCATATGCGATCTCCATGAGAGGCAGGAGCTGTTCCTGCGAACGTATAATTTATATGTGTAACGACTATACATCATCAAACAGGCCCCGGCTAACAGGCGAGCTTTACGATTGAAGGGGCAAGCATTTATTAAAGCTATTAGAGAACGAAATAAAGTAGAGAAATACTTTGCCTTAGTAGATCGGTTGCCGACTGTTGCTGGGTTGGCCAATAGTGGCAATCAATCACTGGCGTTGACGCCTGGCCGGGAGTTCAGGATGATTTGCCGTACACTAATCTTGATGGGGAAATAGAATGCCGCAAGACCTTAACCTTTTGCTTGCGGGCTTTGTCCTCCCGGACGGTGTGCTGAGGTTGTTGATCAGTACCCTGCTATTGCTGACGGTAGTCATGCTTGCCCGGAGACTGACGGCACGTTTTATTCGTCGTACCGTGGCTTCCCCGGAGCTGCGTGGTCGCTGGCTGGTTAATTCGCGCAACGGCTTCCTGCTCCTCACGCTGCTGGGGCTGGTGATTATCTGGGGTGACGAGTTGCGAACCCTGGCGTTGTCGATCGTCGCGATTGCGGTTGCCTTTGTGGTGGCCACCAAGGAGCTGATCTTGTGTTTGACCGGTTCGATGCTGAAAAGTGGATCGCGCTCATTCAATCTGGGAGATCGAATTCAGGTGAAAGAGTTTCGGGGTGATGTGATCGACCAGAGCCTGCTGGTCACTACCGTGCTGGAAGTTGGTCCCGGGGCCTTGCAGCAGCGCACCAGCCGGATGATCGTGATTCCCAACGCATTGTTTGTTTCCGAGCCGGTGATCAATGAGAGCTTTACGGAAAATTATGGTTTTCACGTGTTCAGCATACCGTTTAGTCGGGGCGATGATTGGCGGACGGCGCAGCAGCTTTGTCTGGAATCGGCCAATCGCCATTGTGCTTCCTATCTTGAGCAGGTTCGCAGTTATATGATCAAGGTTAGCGCCAACAGAGGTCTCGCGGTACCTTCGGTAGAGCCGCGGGTAACACTTCAAGTGCCGACACCGGAGGCAGTTCATCTGGTCGTGCGGGTGCCGGTTAAAGTGGGGCAGCGGGGCTTTCTTGAGCAAGCCATTCTTGGTGATGTGTTCGCCGAACAGGATTTTCTTCCTGTGCGTCATGAGGATGGGGCGCGCAAATCTGATTACATCGGTGCAGGCCGTTCCGAGGATGTATGAGCCTGGCAAGACTGTGTGGTGGCATTGGCGGATAAATCCTTGTAATTTGGGGCGCACGAATTTAGTGACAACATTTTTTGCCCCGGCGCCCGTCCGGGATTCCATCACAAGAGGCAACCGATCGTGAAAACGCGTATTACTGAAATGTTCGGCATTCAACACCCTATCATTCAGGGCGGCATGCATTACGTCGGCTTTGCCGAGCTGGCTGCAGCGGTATCCAACGCAGGCGGGCTGGGCACCATCACCGGCTTGACGCAGAAGACAGCAGCCGACCTGGCCAATGAGATTGCTCGCTGCCGGGATATGACTGACAAGCCATTTGCGGTCAATCTGACTTTTCTGCCGTCGATCAGTTCGCCGGACTATCCAGGCTACATCAAGGCAATTATCGAAGGTGGTGTCAAATTCGTTGAAACCGCGGGTCGTAGCCCAGAGCAGTACATGCCTTATCTTAAGGATGCGGGTATCAAGGTGATCCACAAATGCACCTCGGTACGTCACGCGCTGAAGGCTCAGAAAATTGGTTGTGATGCGGTATCCGTCGACGGTTTCGAGTGTGGAGGTCACCCGGGTGAAGATGATATTCCCAATATGATTCTACTTCCGCGGGCCGCAGACGAACTGGAAATCCCCTTCGTGGCCTCCGGTGGCATGGCTGATGGGCGTTCGCTGGTTGCGGCGCTGGCTATGGGTGCCGAGGGTATGAACATGGGTACGCGCTTCATCGCCACCCAGGAGGCTCCGGTTCACGAGAACGTTAAGAAGGCTATCGTCGACGCCAGCGAACTGGATACTCGTCTGGTCATGCGCTCGCTGCGCAACACCGAACGCGTGCTCAATAATGCGGCGGTAGAGCGGATCATCGAAAAAGAGAAGCGCCTGGGCAAGGATCTGGAATTCAAGGACATTGCCAACGAAGTGGCGGGGGTGTATCCCCGTATCATGAAAGACGGCGAGATGGAGTTGGGTGCCTGGTCTTGTGGCATGGTCGCCGGCCTGATTCATGATGTTCCCACGTGTCAGCAATTGATCGACCGCATCATGGCCGAGGCGAATATGCTGATTCGTCAGCGCCTGAGCTCGATGCTCTGATCGCTGCCCACCGTTAGACCGACAGGTAGCCTACCAGGTTACCTGTCATATCTTGAAGTACACCCGCACTGATCCCTGCGAACCGTCTCCTTAATGCGGCATCCAATATGGATAGTATCTTAAGAAAGGAGATAATCATGTTAGACCCCGTCCTGTTGATAACTGGAGCTTCCTCCGGTATTGGCGCCGCCACAGCCCGTCAAGCTTCGAAAGCCGGATACCGGCTGGTATTGGCTGCCCGCTCGAAGGACAAGCTGCGAAGTCTGCAGCAGGAGCTTGGCGGCGAGGAAAGGGTCATCGTTGTCACCTGCGATGTGCAGGATCGGGATGATCAGCTCAGGCTAGCGCGTGAGGCGCAGGAGGGCTTTGGCCAGATTGACGCTGTTTTTGCCAATGCCGGCCGGAGCGGTGAGTCCGGAGGATTCAGCTCGGCTGACCCGGATGTCTGGCGTGACATGGTTCTGACTAACATACTGGGTGTCGGGATGACCGTGCAGGCATGCATGCCTGCCTTGCGCGAGAGCCGGGGGCATGTATTGCTGACGGGCTCGGCGGCGGGTCGGGTGACTATTGCAGGCTCAATGTATAGCGCGACAAAATGGGCTGTCTCGGCAATCGGCTATGGGCTGCGTGAAGAGGTTCGCGGCAGTGGAATACGCGTCACCCTGATCGAGCCGGGCATGGTTGATACGGCATTCTTCGATCAGCCACCGGAACGCGCCCTGAAGCCAGAGGATATTGCCCGCGCGGTACTCTATGCGCTCTCGCAACCGCCGCATGTGGATGTGAACGAGGTATTGATCAGGCCGACGCCTGCCGTGGAATAGGCGTTCATCGCAACCGCGTTCGAATGGGGAGGTTGGTCGCACGGGGTTGCAAGCGTCCGCTTTGGACAGCTCAACTTGCTGCCGTTTTTGCCGTGTGTATGGTTTCTTTGACGTCTGCCTTGTCCTCTGCATCCGGTCGCGGTGTGTCATTTTCGTCGCTGCGTGATGGGTGGTAGCAGAGGGTGGCAAGTATTGGAAAATGATCAGAGCCGAATTCTTTCAGTCGCTGCATTTGGCCAAGGGTGAAATGCTCGGTGACGAAAATATGATCAAGCGGCCAGCGCAATAGCCTGTGTCCTGCGTGGAAGGTAGAGAACATGCCGCGGCCCCGTCGCGGGTCGAGCATTCCGCTCACCCGGGTAAAGAGTTTGGTAGTGCGAGACCAGGCGACATCATTTAAATCGCCGATCAGTAACGACGGCCCTGCATGCTCGCGTATTTCCTTGCCAACCAGCAGCAGCTCCGCATCCCGCCATAGGCTGGTATCGCTTTCCTGGGGTGAGGGCGGGCGGGGATGCAGTGCGTGCAGGCGGATGCGCTCGCCACTTTTAAGAATTATCCACCCGTGAATTGAGGGGATATCGTCCTGGATCAATCGTTTGACTTCGAGCCCTTGGAGCTCCAGCCGTGAAAAAAGGTGCATGCCGTAGAGATTGTCCTGGGGGACGCTGACGATTTCCGGCCAGCCTTCGGCCAGGGCTGACTGCAGTTTTTCGCCCCACCAGTCGTCCGTTTCCAGGGTCAATACGATGTCGGGTTGGTGCTCGAGAATTTGCGTGATCAGCCCTTGGGCGTTGCGGTTGGGCGTCAATACATTCGACACCAGCAAGGTGACGCAGCGATTCTCGTGACCTGGCTCAGCTGCCTTCAGTTGGATTGGGGCCAGCTTGGTGTAGGGAAAGATCTGCCAGAGCTGAACCGCTAATACTGAAACAGGCTGTAAGCACGCCATGGATCGTCAGTCACAGTTGCCAACAGGGCGGTCAGGGCAGCCAGGCAGGCTATTTGCACCCGTGGGAACTCACAGGCGCGTAGCCACCAGTAGCGTAGCCGTATCTTGGCGAAAACGGTAACCGCAAGCAACATCATGCTCAGCGCAAAAATGGCCAGGTCGAACATGTGATGCCCCTTCCTCTATGAACTTGACTGAAAACGCTTAGACCTCCGCGTTGTGGTAAATGTTCTGCACGTCTTCAAGTTCGTTGAGCATATCGACGAATTTTTCAAACATTGCCACGTCATCGCCCTCCAGGGTTACCGATGTTTGCGGGAGAAACTGAATCTCGTCGACCGCAAAATCAATTTCGCCAAAATGTTCTGCCAGCGCCTGTTTCGCTTTGCCATAATCGGTATTGGCGGCGAAAACAGTGATCATGCCGTCTTCATTCTCGATATCTGACACATCGACGTCAGCCATCATCAGTGTTTCCAGAACGATTTCCTCATCGTCGGATGCAAACGACAAAATAGCGCAATGATCGAACATGTGGCTGACACTGCCCGGTGTCCCCATCTTGCTTTTGGTTTTAGTGAAGCAGTTACGCACGTCGGAGATGGTGCGGTTGGCGTTGTCGGTCAGGCAGTCGACGATGACGATGCAATTGCCTGGTCCAAAACCCTCGTAGCGTGCAACCGAGAAGTCTTCACCCCCACCACCCTTGGCCTTGTCGATCGCCTTATCGATCACGTGACCGGGCACTTGATCCTTTTTGGCGCGCTCGATCAGCCCGCGTAGCGTCAGATTGCCCGTGGGATCGACGCCGCCGGATTTGGCAGTGACATAAATCTCCCGAGCGTATTTGCTGTAGACCTTAGTTTTAGCGTCGGCCGTCTTGGCCATCGATTCTTTACGGTTCTGGTAAGCACGGCCCATTGAATTGCCCCGTTGGTTGTCTTCAAAACGGCGATTTTACCTGCAGATCAGGGTCAGAGCTACGAGCGATTTTCAGACCCGGACGCGACGTCGGGGATTGTTGCATTGCGTCCCGGGATAAAGGGGCCTACCTTGAAACCATAGCTGTCTGGATACCGCCAGAAGATTAAAGGAGGAAAAATGTCCCTTTCCCGATTGAATTCGAAACGACTGTTCCGCCAGCAATGCTACGTCGGTGGGCGTTGGCTGGATGCCGCTGACGGATCGACTGTCAATGTTGACAACCCCGCAACCGGCGAAGTGCTCGGCACCATTCCGTCGCTGAGTGCCACTGAAATCAATGAGGCCATTGATCTTGCCGAGACTGGCTTTCAGACCTGGCGCAAAAAAACAGCTCAGGAGCGCGCGGATCTGTTGATGCGCTGGAATGACCTGATCTTGGAGCACACGGAAGACATTGCCACGCTAATGACCCTGGAGCAGGGTAAGCCGCTGGAGGAATCTCGCGGGGAGGTCGGTTATGCGGCCTCCTTTATCCGCTGGTTCGCTGAAGAGGCGCGTCGCGTTTACGGTGAAACCATCCCAGGAGCCAAGCCAGGCCAGCACATAGTGGTTACCCGCTTGCCGATCGGGGTGACAGCGGCCATTACACCCTGGAACTTCCCTGCCGCAATGATCACCCGCAAAGCGGGTGCTGCGCTCGCGGCAGGCTGCTCAATGATCGTCAAGCCAGCCGAAGCGACGCCCTACACTGCGTTGGCATTAGCCGAGCTGGCACACGAGGCGGGCATACCTCCGGGTGTGTTCAACGTGGTTACCGGTAAGTCGAGCATGATTGGCAAGGTGTTCACAGGTAGCCCTGTGGTGCGCAAGTTGAGCTTTACGGGGTCCACTTCGGTGGGGAGCAAGCTGATGGCGCAATGTGCTGAACATGTGCAAAAGGTCTCGCTGGAGCTGGGCGGCAACGCGCCCTTTATCGTATTTGATGACGCAGATCTCGATCGAGCAGTCGAAGGTGCGATGGTCAGCAAGTTCCGTAATACGGGACAGACATGTATCTGTGCCAACCGTTTTCTGGTGCAAAAAGGCGTGCATGACGAATTTGTTTCGCGCCTTGCCGACGCAATGGGCAAGCTCAAGGTCGGTGATGGTTTCGAAGAGGGTGTTACCCAGTCAGCGTTGATCAACCACGACGCGGTGCAAAAGGTCAAACGCCACTACGAAGACGCGCTGGCCAAGGGTGCGACCCATGTGGCCGGACCCAAACCGGAGGCCGACAACGGCAACTATGTTCATCCGGTTCTGATCACTGATGTGACGCCCGATATGGAGCTGTGCGCGGACGAGACTTTCGGACCACTGGCGGCAGTGATGAAGTTCGATACCGAAGAACAGGCGCTGCAAATTGCCAACGATACGCCCTATGGTCTGGCGGCTTATTTCTACAGCACCAATATTCATCGCGTCTGGCGGGTAGCTGATCTGCTGGAGGCTGGCATTATCGGCGTCAATGAAGGGGCGGTTTCCAATGCGGCTGCGCCATTTGGTGGGGTCAAGGCATCCGGACTGGGGCGGGAGGGTTCGCGCCACGGCCTGGATGAATACACCGAGCTGAAATACCTGTGCATGGGCCCGGAGTGAAGTTATGAGCGCGAGTCAGAAATCGGTCCGCATTGCGATGATGCCGGGCGACGGAATTGGTGTCGAGGTCATGACGCAAGCTGTTCGGGTGCTTGAAAAACTGCGCGAGCAGGATGCGCTGCCGTTGAGCTGGGATTCTTTGGAATGGCCCAGCACGGCCTGGCACCAAGAGCATGGGCAAATGATGCCGGATGATGCTCTGCAGCGCGTCTGTGAATACGATGCCTTATTGCTGGGTGCGTTGGGTGATCCTGGACCTATCACTGACTCTGGTCGGTACCGCCTGCCCGATGGCGTGTCGTTAGCGCCCTTGCTGACCTTCCGCAAGGGCTTGGACCTGTGGGCCTGTGAACGTCCTGCGCGTTTGTTACCTGGTGCGCAACGCTATTTAGCCGACCCGCGGGCAGAACAGGTCGACATGCTGGTGATTCGTGAAAACAGCGAAGGCGAGTATGTGAACCAAGGTGGACGTCTGCAGCAAGGTACGCCCCATGAAGTAGCAACTCAGCTGGAAATATTTACCCGTCGCGGCACAGAGCGGTTGATCCGGCACGCGTTTATCCGGGCGCGCGAAAGGCTTAACAGTCGTGGTCAGGACCGACGTTATTTTTGCGCTGAAAAAGGCCATGCTCCAGCCCAGGTATGCCTGATCACCAAGCGAAATGCGCAGCCCGCCTGGGGCGAACTGTATACCGAGGTCTTTGCCGAGGTATGCCAGGAGTTTCCAGAAATCGGCATCACCCACCAACTGGTGGATGCCGCCTGCATGAAGTTCGTGCAATGCCCATGGGAATTTGATGTCGTGGTGGCGAGCAACTTGCACGGTGACATCCTCACAGATCTGGCTGCGGTTCTGTCCGGCGGGTTGGGGCTGGCGCCGTCATGCAATATCAATCCGGACAGTGCGCAGATGCCAGCATTGTTCGAACCGACCCACGGCAGCGCTCCCGATATTGCTGGCCAGGGCAAGGCTAACCCGGCAGCCATGTTGCTGACTTCGGCAATGATGCTTGAATGGCTCGGTTTTGCAGCTTCCGCCGAGCGCTTGCGTCAGGCGGTTGCACTGGACCTGGTTGAGAGCGGCGCACAGTTGCGCAGCTGTGAGGACGTCACGACCGGCATCATTGCGCACTTGCTGTAGCGTTCTTTGGCGAGCGGCATGCGGGATCTGCCGCTCGCCATCACTAGCGGGTCCTTGGGATTCGCCGTCATAGTTGGAGCTGACTGTCATGACTTTCGTACTGGTACTGGTCGCCGCTGGCGAAGAGCAACTCCCTGGTCTGAGTGGGCTGCCCGAGGATGTCCGGGTTGAAACCGTTAGCGACGAAGTACAACTGCGCAAGCTGTTACCGGAAGCTGACGTGCTGGTTGTAACGGACTTTCGTACCGGTTTGCTGGAGCGCTGTTGGCCGGTTAATCCGAAGCTGCGTTGGGTCCATGCCACCAGCGCCGGGGTCGATGCCTTGATGTTTCCGGCGCTGGTTGATAGTGCGATTGCGATCACCAACGCCCGGGGATTATTCGACCGGGGCATCGCCGAATACGTGCTTGGTGCTGTGTTGTTGTTCGCCAAGGACACGCTCGGCAATCTGGCCCTGCAGCGTCGCCAGCAATGGCAACACCGCGACACCGAAATGGCCCGGGGCACTCGTGCTTTGATTGTGGGTGCCGGTTCAATTGGCGGTGAGGTGGCATGTCTTCTGCGCGCGGTGGGTATGCGAGTCACGGGTATTGCTCGTGCGCCGCGAGAGGATGAGCGTTTCGAGCAGGTGCTGGGTAATGACCGACTGTTCGAGTGTCTTGCCGAATCGGATTACGTCGTCATTACCGCGCCTCTTACTCCTGATACCGAAGGCTTGTTTGATCAGCGCGCGTTTGCGGTGATGAAGCCGGGTGCTCGGCTGATTAACGTGGGTCGCGGCCCGATCGTTCGCGCTGATGATCTGTTGGCGGCGCTGCGTGGTGGTGAAATTGCTGGTGCAGCGCTGGATGTGTTCGAAGAGGAGCCACTTTCACCGGATCATCCGCTCTGGGAGGAGCCGAACGTCATGATCTCGGCGCATATGGCAGGTGATTTCAAAGGATGGAAGCAGGCATTGGGGGAGCAGTTCGTGGCTAATTACCATGGCTGGATTCAAGGTAAAGCGTTGTTCAATCAAGTCAAGAAAGGCTGACCAGACAGGAGAAGCATATGTCCAACGAGATTTTGCGCATGACCGCTGTCGAGCTGCTACAGCAGTATCGAGACAAAACCCTGTCACCGGTGGAGGTGGCGGAGGCGATGCTGGTCCAGATCGAGCGCCTGGATAGCCATACCAATGGCTTCTGTCTGGTGGACCGGGAAACGTCTCTGGGGCTAGCGCGTGAATCAGAGCAGCGGTATCAGAAAGGTGAGGCTCAGGGACTGGTCGATGGTGTACCTGTAGCGGTAAAAGACGTGTTCCTCACACCTATGTGGCCGACTATCAAGGGGTCGTATACGGTTGATCCAAAAAGTACGCTGAACAAATCTGCGCCGGCGACTGCCGCGCTCGCTCGCCACGGTTACGTGCCCATTGGCAAGACCACTACGCCTGAGTTTGGCTGGAAAGGGGTTACTGACAACCCGGTGGACGGGGTGACCAACAATCCCTGGAATCCAAAAAAGACGGCAGGTGGTTCGAGCGGTGGCAGCGGTGTTGCTGTTGCGCTGGGTATGGCACCGTTGGCTTTGGGCACGGATGCCGGTGGATCTATCCGTATCCCGGCCGGGTTTTGCGGCATAGTCGGACTCAAGCCCTCCTTTGGCGAAGTACCCCATTGGCCGGCTAGCCCGTTCGGCACGCTTGCCCATGCTGGACCGATGACCTGGACGGTCGAGGACGCCGCGCTGATGATGAATGTGCTTTGCGAAGCTGATCATCGCGATACCAATGCCGTTCCGCGACGCAATATTGATTATCTGGCCAATCTGAACAAGGGCGTCAAAGGACTGAAAATTGCCTACAGCCCGAATCTGGGCTACGTCGATGTTGACCCGGAGGTCGAGGCCTCGGTTGCCCAGGCGGCAAAACTGTTTGAAGAGCTGGGTGCCGAAGTGGTGCGGGTCGATCCGGGGTTCAGCGATCCTCTGGCGGCTTTCGGTCATCTTTTCTATGGCGGTGCCGCGAACGCAATGCGCGATCTGGGTGCGAAGAAGCGCGAGCGGATGGATCCGGAGCTGGTCAAGGTGGCTGAGAAAGCGGCACGTTTGAGTATGCTCGATTACATGGGCGCGGTGAACGAATCCATGGCGTTGCGCGAACGCATGGCCAACTTCCACCGCAAGTATGATTTGCTATTGACGCCGAGCTTGCCGATCACGGCTTTCGACACCGGCCGAGAGGTACCGCGGGACTGGCCGAGCACGCGCTGGCCGACCTGGACGCCCTTTACTTACCCATTCAACATGACCGGACAGCCTGGGTTGTCAGTCCCCTGCGGCTTCGATAAGTCCGGGATGCCGATCAGTCTGCAGCTGGTTGGTGCGCGCTTCAATGATGCGTTGGTGCTCCAGGCCGGTCATGCCTATCAAAAGGCAGCGCCACTGACGGATCGACGCCCCGACCTATTCAATTCCTGAGAGAGTATCCGCTATGCCACTGAACACGCTGGATATCGACCTGTACGAATCCGAAGATCCTATCTGGAACCCGGCGATGATGGCTATCCCGGTACCGGGCATTCGCAAGATGGTCAACATGGCGGCGAGCATGGAGGACGTCATCCATCTGTCGATTGGCCAGCCTGACCTGCCCGCGCCTGAGAACGTCGTCAATGCGGCGGTCGAAGCCCTGCGGGCCGGTCAGACCGGATACACCATGGATGCTGGCTTGCCGGAATTGCTTGATTCGCTTGCGGCGTATTACAGCAACCGATATCAACGTCCGCTGTCGCCGGACAATATAATGATCACAACCGGCGCTACCGAAGCGCTTTATTTGGCTTTGACCGCCGTCTCAGCGCCGGGCCGACACTTCATTGTGCCGGATCCGGCTTTTATGCTTTACGCGCCCTTGCTGCGGATGAATGGCGGTGAAGTGACTGAGATAGCGACACATGCGGAGAAAAATCATCAACTGGATCCGCAAGAGGTAATCGACGCGATCCAGCCGAATACCTATGCCATCGTTCTCAATTCACCAAGCAACCCCACTGGCACCGTGTACCCGAAGGAGACGCTGGAAGCTATCTTGCAAGAAGCGGCCTACCGAGGCATTCAGGTCATCAGCGATGAGGTATACGATCACCTGATCTATGATGGCAAAGAGTATCCCTCGGTGCTCAGCAATGTCACCGATCTAGATAATGTGATGGTTGTCAGCAGTTTTTCCAAGACTTACAGCATGGCGGGCATGCGTATTGGCTGGATCATCGCCAGTCAGGGTGCTATCAAGCGCCTGCGCCGCTACCACATGTTTACTACTACAGTGGCCAATACGCCGTGCCAATGGGCAGGCGTCGCTGCGTTGCATGGCGGTAACCAGTTCATTGACAGCATGCTGGCCGAATACACTCGGCGCCGGGATCGTCTGGTCGAGCTGGTCGAGCAGACGCCCCATCTCACTGGCTACAAGCCAGAGGGTGCGTTTTATCTTTTTCCTTCACTGCCTGAAGGGGTCAATGGCACCAACGTAGCGCTGCGTTTATTGAAGGAAACGGGCGTGTGCACAATTCCGGGTGAGACCTTTGGTAATAGTTGCAGTAATGCCTTGAGGCTGAGTTATTCGACTTCGCTGGATAATATCGAGCGCGCATTCGAGCGGATTATCCCGTGGATGAAAAAGCAGGATTTCAGTTGATCTGAGCACGGAGGTAGACCTGATTCTGTGGCTTGTTTGGGGCTGGATAACATTGGGAAACAACCTTTCCATGATTTTGTTGTCCAAATATGGATCCGCAGCCCTCTCGGGGTGCGGTTCTTTCCCACATAGGAGTAGGTCTAATGAATAATATCGTTTATATAGTTGGCGCCGTTGTTATTGTTCTCGCTATTCTATCGTTCCTCGGCTTTCGTTAAGTTAGTCCCGCGGCGGATTAGATCAGCTTTGCGATGCAGGACGACTGCGGCGCGTCGTGACCTTAGAACGTTCTGACGCGCTTGCGGCCCGCTTAAATAGCCGTCTCAGCGCGCAGTTTAACAATCGCATCCGCGCTGTATCCTAGTCCTGTCAATATCGCTTCGGTGTGTTCACCCAATTGCGGCCCTACCCAGTTGGTTTCTCCCGGGGTTGCTGACAGTTTGGGTACTATGCCAGGCATCTTGAATGGCTTGCCGTCAGGCAGGTTGCCTTCAACGAACATATCTCGAGCCAGAAACTGTGGATCGCTGAACATATCAGCCACTGAATAAATCCGACTTGCGGGAACTTCAGCCTTCGCTAATGTGCCAAGTACTACCGATTGTTCCAAGGATCCTACCCAGGCATCGATTACTGCATAGAGTTCATCTCGACGGGCGTCACGGCCGGCGTTGTCGTTCAGCATCGGGTCCTCGGCAAGGTCGCAACGATCGATTGCGACCATAAGGCGCTTGAAAATTGCATCACCATTGGCGCCGATCTGAACAGCTTTGCCATCGGCGCAGGTATGAATAGAGGAGGGCGTGATACCCGGCATGATATTGCCACTGCGTTCGCGCACGAAGCCCATGACATCAAACTCTGGCACCATGCTTTCCATCATGGCAAACACCGCTTCATACAATGCTACGTCGACTACCTGGCCTTTACCGCCCGCCACGTCTCTATGCCGAAGCGCCATCAGTGCACCAATTACCCCCCAGAGTGCAGCGATCGAATCGCCAATCGATATGCCGGTGCGTACAGGCGGCCGATCTTCAAAGCCGGTGATATAACGCAAGCCGCCAACCGACTCGCCAATCGCTCCGAAACCGGGTTGATCCTTCATCGGCCCGGTTTGTCCGAAGCCGGACAAGCGCACCATGACCAGTCGCGGGTTGAGCGCGTGCAGAACGTCCCATCCCAACCCCAATTTTTCCAGGGTGCCGGGGCGGAAATTCTCGATCAGCACGTCGGTATCCATGAGTAGCTTTTTGAGAATGTTCACAGCGTCCGGATGCTTTAGATTCAGGGTCAGGGATTGTTTGTTGCGCGCTTGAACAAACCACCACAGGGAAGTGCCTTCATACAGTTTGCGCCATTTACGTAGGGGGTCACCGCCATCGGGGGATTCGACCTTGATCACCTCGGCACCGAATTCGGCGCAAATACGAGCGGCGAAAGGTCCTGCGATGAGGGTGCCAAGTTCGACGACCTTGAGACCTGCGAGGGGCTGGGCAGTACTCATCGATGCTTCCTGATTCTCGGGGTGGGGCATCAGTCTATTCTATGAAATACCCATCAGGTAGAGCGGTGAGTTCTGTTTCGAGTCAGACAGTCCTCAAGAGGCAGTAATTGGCGCGGTCGCCTTGGTAAGACGACCCGTGTGTGCCTGTTCAGACATTAATCCAGAGGACTTTTAACCGGGGTTGCAGGTGTGGTGATCTGCTCGGTTGTTGCATGCTTGTCAGCAGTGAGAGCTGGCCGCATGGTTCTATTTATGCCGGTATCATGGCTGTCTCTATAGGCTTTGACGCCTCGGTAGAGGGTATAGGCGCCCGCCGCGAGGCTGACTGCACCGATTATTCCAGGGCGGGTAATACCCTTGCGCAGCAACATCATTCCGCCGCTCAGAGACATGAGCTGTTCGACTGTGTGGTGAGTCGGCTTTTTCGACAGGGGAATCAGATTTTTTAACATGTGGGCTCGCTCGTTTGCGTTGAATTAAAAGGTAATTATCAACGGTTATGTACAGATTTTGACTCGCGGCACTGATGGCGGTTCCTGCATTGAATCCCCTTTAGGCCGAAATGGTCATTCCCTGCTGCAGCGCAACAACACAGGGAGGATCAATCGTGATGATAGCTCAAGGACTCGAACGACGATTTTTTGCGCTTCTTTCTAAGGTACACTGCTTATCCACTTTAGTTGAATAAGATGCCCATGGCTCAGCAAGCAACGCCCTACAAGGTTCACCTGAGCCTGACCGATACAGACCGCAGTATCTACGAAGATTTGCGTATGACCGTTGCCCGACATCCGTCTGAAACGGGTCAGCGGATGATCTCCCGCGTACTGGCCTATGGCTTGTGGTATCAGGAGCGGCTTGCCTTCGGGCGAGGCTTGTCTGAAGTGGACGAGCCTGCACTCTGGCATAAAAGCCTGGATGACCGTATCGAGCACTGGATTGAGGTAGGTCAGCCCGATGCCGAACGCCTGATCTGGTGCTCGCGTCGGGCCGAGCGTGTCTCCTTGCTGGTATATGGCAATGCCCGTGCCTGGTCGGCCAAGGTGCTGCCGGCGTTGGCCGGTCTGAAGAATCTGCATATCGCCGCGTTGCCGCAGGAGCCGCTAGATGTGCTGGCCGACAGTCTTTCGCGCACTCTTGATTGGGGCCTGATGATTACCGATGGCGTTCTATATGTGAACGCGGCTGATGTGCAGGTCGAGTTACCGCTCGACTGGCTTCAGGCCGAGCGTTGAAGTCCTGATGCGCATTGAATCGCGCCCAACGCCTGCAAATCTGCCATTGCTGGGCAATCTATCGCCGTTACTGACCCGCCTCTATGCTGCCCGCGGTGTCAGCTCCCTGGCTGATCTGGACAAACGCTTACAGGCCCTGCTGCCATTTACGCTGTTCAAGGGTATGCCTGAAGCAGTGGCCGTTCTGGTCGAAGCACTGCAAAAGCAACAACCCATTCTGGTAGTCGGTGACTTCGATGCCGATGGCGCTACTGCCAGCAGTGTTGCTGTACTCGGGTTACGCGCTCTGGGAGCTGGGCCGGTTGATTATCTGGTGCCCAATCGGTTCGAGTTCGGTTATGGCCTAACACCGGAGATAGTCGAGGTGGCGTTAACCCGCCACCCCGCGGTGCTGGTGACAGTGGACAATGGTATATCCAGTATTGAAGGCGTCGCTGCCGCCAAGGCTGCGGGTCTTAAAGTGGTGGTGACGGATCATCACTTGCCGGCTGAGCAGTTACCCGCTGCCGACGCCATCGTTAATCCGAGCCAGCCTGGTTGTGAGTTTCCGAGTAAGGCGATCGCCGGTGTCGGCGTTATCTTCTATGTGATGATGGCGTTGCGGGCCGCCTTGCGCGAACAGGGTTGGTTCAACGCGACGCGGCCGGAGCCCAATCTGGCCGAGTTGTTGGACCTGGTCGCACTGGGCACAGTGGCCGATGTGGTGCCACTGGATGCGAATAATCGTATTTTGGTGCATCAGGGGCTGGCGCGTATCCGAGCGGGTCGCTGTCGGCCGGGGATTCGCGCTTTGCTGGAAGTGGCCGGTCGTCCGGCGCAGCGTCTGGTGTCTACTGATCTGGGCTTTATAGTCGGGCCGCGCCTTAACGCAGCCGGCCGGCTGGATGACATGAGTCTGGGTATCGAATGCCTGCTCACCGATAATGAGCCCCTGGCGCTGGATATCGCGCGCGAACTGGATAGCCTCAACCGCGACCGCAAGTCGATCGAACGGGATATGCAGCAGCAGGCGCTGACGACGCTTGAGGCGATGGATCTGGCGGACAGCGATCTGCCATTCGGTCTCTGCCTGTTCGATGCGCAGTGGCATCAAGGGGTGATTGGCATCCTGGCGTCGCGGCTCAAGGACAAGTACCACCGTCCGGTCATCGCTTTTGCCGATGCTGGAAACGGCAATCTCAAAGGGTCGGCGCGATCAGTGTCAGGTTTGCACATTCGTGACGCGCTGGATGCGGTTGCAGCGCGTCAACCGGGATTGATCAGCAAGTTTGGTGGCCACGCGATGGCCGCTGGGCTGTCCTTGCCGGAGGCCAACTTCGAGGCTTTTCGCATTGCCTTCGACAATGAGGTCCGCCGCCAGCTCAGCGCCGAGGATCTGACCGGTCGCCTGTTATCCGACGGCGAGCTGACCCAGAGCGAGTTCAATCTTGATATGGCCTCCGATCTGCGTGAAGCAGGCCCTTGGGGCCAGCATTTTCCCGAGCCAGGCTTTCACGGCGAGTTTACCCTGATCCAACAGCGGTTGGTTGGCGAGCGCCATTTGAAGATGGTCCTGCAGGTGCCGGGCAGCAGCGACGTGCTGGATGCCATTGCGTTCAATATTGATCCCCAGATATGGCCAAATCCTGAGGTAAAACGGGTTTTGCTGGCATATACGCTGGATATAAACGAGTTTCGCGGGCGCCAAAGTCTGCAGCTTATGGTCAGGCATTTGCAACGCATCTGATGTCTTTGCGGGCCTCAGTTGTTGTGCCACCATCTATACCAATAACAATACGGGTGACCCATGCGCGCTCCTGCTTCCCATTACGATTACATCATCGTCGGCGCTGGCCCGGCTGGCTGTCTGCTGGCCAATCGGCTATCAGCTGATCTGACAACACAGGTCCTGTTGCTTGAGGCGGGGGGCAGCGACAATCTTCCCTGGATCCATATCCCGGTTGGCTATCTGTTTTGTATCGGTAATCCGCGGACGGACTGGTGCTACCAGACTCAGGCTGAGCCTGGGCTGGGCGGACGCCGGTTGGGTTATCCACGGGGTCGGGTTCTGGGTGGCAGCTCCTCGATCAACGGCATGATCTATATGCGTGGGCAGGCGGCCGATTACGATGGCTGGGCGGCGGCTGGCAATCCCGGTTGGGCCTGGAAAGATGTGTTGCCACTGTTCATCAAGTCAGAGAATCACTACGGCGGGGCCACCGAGCATCATGGCGATGCTGGCGAATGGCGAGTTGAGACCCAGCGCCTGCATTGGACCCTGCTGGATGATTTTCGTGTAGCGGCAGACGAGAACGGTATCCCGCCGGTAGCGGATTTCAATACCGGTGATAATGCAGGCAGTAGCTATTTCCAGGTCAATCAGCGCCGTGGTGTTCGCTGGAATGCGGCCAAGGCCTACCTCAAGCCTGCACGTCAACGCTCCAATCTCACGGTGCTGACCCATGCCGAAGCCCAGTCAATAATCCTTGAGGGTAAGCATGCACGCGGGGTCCGTATTGGTTGGCAGGGCCGCACGATAGAGGTTCGTGCTGAGCGCGAAGTCATTCTGTGCGCCGGAGCCATTGGCTCACCGGCGCTACTCCAGCGCTCGGGTATCGGGCCAAGGGCGTTGCTTGAGACGCATGGTATCGAGGTGCAACATGAATTGCCCGGCGTGGGCGAGAATCTGCAGGATCATCTGCAACTGCGCCTGATTTTCAAGGTTCAGGGTGTGCCCACACTGAACCAGATGGCGGCCAACTGGTGGGGTAAGGCGGGTATGGGGCTGCGCTATGCATGGGATCGCAGCGGACCGCTGGCGATGGCGCCAAGCCAGCTGGGTGCGTTCGCCCGGTCGGATCCAGAACAGCCGAGGGCCAATCTGCAATACCATGTTCAGCCGTTGTCGCTGGAGCGCTTTGGTGAGCCGCTGCATCCGTTTGCGGCTTTCACTGCCTCAGTGTGTAATCTGCAGCCCAAAAGCCGGGGCCGGGTACAGATCGCCAGTGCCGATCCTTCGGTTGCACCGCATATACAGCCCAATTACCTGAGTCACCCCGACGACCTGCAGGTAGCCGCTGAGGCTATCCGGTTAACCCGGCGTATAGCCGCAGCGCCGGCATTGGCCCGTTATCGGCCAGAAGAATACCTGCCGGGGCCTGCTTTACAGAGTGACGAGGAGCTGGCGGATGCCGCAGCGGCGATCGGTACCACGATATTCCATCCGGCTGGTACCTGCGCGATGGGACAAGGTCCCGACGCGGTGGTGGACCACGAACTGCGGGTGCATGGCATCCAGGGTTTACGGGTAGCGGATACCTCAATCATGCCGACTATTACCTCCGGTAATACCTGTTCGCCAACCTTGATGATTGCCGAGAAGCTTGCTTCACTGCTTTGCCCTTGATTCGCTATCAGCGCAATACTGTCGGATTGCCGATGCCGCTCACGGCAGCGAGCTCCTGTTCTTGCAGCCAGCGTATCGGCTGGTTGTCAGTGACCTGCGCCACGGCAGCCAGTACATGGGCCCAGGTACAGCGGTTGGCGAACAGCATGCCTGCCTGATCGAAAGTTCCTCCCTGGTTGATATAACCCAGTACCCGGCTGCGGGCAGGGTCCGGGAGCAGATCGCTCAGATGTCCGCGCATGACCTCCGGGCGCATGTGGGTCAGCATGACGCGCCGGGTAATAGTTGCGGGGAATAACGCGTCGATCTCTTCCGGGCTGGCGCTGCAGGCGGCCTCATGGTCATCGCGCGGTGCGGTGAAGCGTCCTGGCTCCTGCAGGTAGACCAGCCGCCAGGTTTGATCATGGTCGGAGAGCCGTAGGGCAGCACGGAGCATTTCCCCCAGTTGGTAGGCGCCCGTGGCGATAAGCATGACAGGCTCGCCCTGACCCTGATGTGCGCTGACCACGATGGCGCCCTGGTCGGCCAGTTGGTGCGCCTGTTGTGGACTCATCCAGACCGGGCATTCACCTTTGGCGATTACCATACAGCTTAACTGCCCGCGTGACTGATACACGCTCGGTAGCAGCGCCAGTGTGCTGTTGTAATCAGCCGGAAAGAGTACCCGCATAACGTCGTGCATTTCGCCAAGGAGGCTTTCGCAGAAAGTGGTGTCCTGATGGGATTGCTCGTTCTTGCCGTTTTCCCAGGTGTGCGAGGTGGCAATCAGCGGAAATCCGAGCCATTGTGCGGGACGGCCCACTTCTTTTTGATGGCGAGCAAAGATGACCTCTTGCCGAACGGCCCCGAGCATTTTGACGCAGAAGGCTTCATAGCTGGCCACCAGATTAATACCGCCCTTGTTGGCCAGGCAGGCAGAGACCACGGCCTCTTCGTTAAGCGCCGTGATGACCTTGCCATCTATTGCTTCTAATTCACTTTCTGGCTCCAACACGCGGTGCTTGAGTGCTTTGAGTACGCCACTCAGGCGATTGCTGGTCAGCTCGTCAGGATTGCCTACACGGGCACGCAGCTTCGGATTGGCGTTGCATAACGAGATGAAAAAACGATCCACTGCGCACATGGGCGAGATGGCGTCCTGGCTCCACTCAAAGGGTGGGATGACCGGCTCGGCAGGATTGCGCTGGGCCAGGGAGTGGTCGCGTTCGCGCGGTCGTCGGTCTGCACTGTGCTGGTTGAGCTGTTCGCGCGCCTGCTGCAGATCTTTGGGCGCCACCCATAGCCGGTTGGCGTGATGATTAAACAGATCACGTGCGCTCTGGTCATACCGGGGGTTGCCGGGTAACGGGAGATTATGTGCGGCATTTTCCCCCGCGCCGTAAAAACCGAATCCCTTGACCGTTTCGGCAATGACGTAGGGGATAGGCAGCGGATAATGCAGGATTCCCGCTTGATATTCCTCTACGCGGCGCTCTAGCCGGCGCTCCATCTCGCTCAAGGCACAGACAATGGCTGCCGGGTCGCGCCCATCGATGCGCATCGGATCGAAGCCGCAGGCGCGAAGATGCTTGGCGAAGGCATCCAGGCCTTTTTCGGTGCCCAGCTCTGTTCGTTGCTCGATGCGTCGGCCGTTGGCAATAATCACCGGCAGCGCCATGCCACAGTCCTCGGCTCGCCACCAGCGTGGGATCCAGTCACTACCTCGCTGTTCCTCCGCGGCGCCGTCTGACAGGAAGGCGACCAGTGTTTCGCCGGGTAGCGGCATGTGCGCATACTGCAGTTCGGCGAAGCCGAGATAGCCGCCTTCAATAATTCCACCCGCGGTATGAGCGTTGACGTGGCTGCCCAACGGGGCTGCTGGCCGGCTATTGGGCATCTGCGCGTAACCGTAGAAATCGCGCAACAGCTGGTTCAGCCCAGCATCACCGGCATAACGATTGGCCTGTTCGGGATGCAGATTGCCGGTCAATACGTTGATTGCGTCGATTGCTGCCACGCAGTGCCCTTGGCCCATCAACCAGCTGCGGGTGGTGCCGGTCAGGCTGTTGAGTGCCAGATAAGCCGCATAGGCTGGCACCATATTCAGAGCTCCGCCGGTGTGTCCCTCGGGTCGGGACTTGAAGTCTTCTGCCGCCAACGGAGTGCCGTCAGTCTCGCAACGCTTGGCATACGTCATATGCACCACCAACCACATGCCGGCGCTTGTCAGGTGGTCTAGAGCAATGAGTTTGTTGTATACGCTCTCCAGAGTTGGTTGCATGCCATCTTGTAGCAGCTGCCTGGCTAGCCGATACGCTGCCGCCTGAGTGTCGGGTGTATGCGTGATGACACCATGACCTGCACGCCAACGAGCGAACGCAGGACACAGGTCAGCATGATCGTCGAGGGTTTGCTGGTCGGGTAATAGCTGGCTCACGGTTAATACTCCGTTGCAGGTGGAGAACCTAATGGCTTTAGTCTAGAGGGTCAGGAAGTAAAGGCTACTGATCTGCGTCAAGGCCCTTTGCATGACATTGGTTTCAGCCATTTGCCCACTTGTGTCGTAGTACTGCGAGCCTGCTATAGTCTTGCTTCCTAACAAAAACGAGGTGTGACCATGCAACGTTGGATATTTGTTTTCGTCGCCGGTTTCCTGGCAGTGCTGTGCTTCCATCAGGCCGCATTGGGACTACTGAGCTCGGCCGGCATTGTGCCTTTTTCGCCTTATTCGTTGCAGCCGACTGCTCCGCTGGGTATACCTTCGGTCATCTCGGCGAGTTTCTGGGGTGGTCTGTGGGCGCTGGTGATGGTTGCCGTGCTTGACTGGATTGGGCACAGCCTGATCTGGTTGAAAGCGGCGCTGTTCGGTGGCATTGCGTTAACCCTGGTCGCTCTGATCGTGGTCTTCCCGCTCAAGGGTTATGGTTTCGATGTGGCGCAATTGCCAGGTCGTTTTATTATCGGGTTTATTCTTAATGCGTTCTGGGGCTTGGGAACCATCGTATTCATTCGTGTGCTGCCGCACTGAATGAACGCTGTCCGGTTGGGGCTTCCCGGAAGACCCGGCCGGCGCCAGCCTGCGAGCTAGGCAGTACTGCACGTGATGCCTGAATTCAGCTATAATGGCGCCTTTTGCCTGACGGGATTTGTCACCATGGAAATCAATCCAATTCTCAATACCATCAAAGATCTGCGTGGCCGTTCCGAGTCCATTCGGGGGTATCTTTGACTACGATCATAAATATGATCGTCTGACTGAAGTTGAACGTGAGCTCGAAGACCCTTCCGTATGGAACGATCCCGAGCGCGCTCAAGCGTTGGGCAAAGAGCGTGCGCAGCTGGCGCAGATCGTCGAAACTTTGAATGAAATGAGCTCGGGTCTGGCAGATGCCTCCGAGCTGCTGGAGATGGCTGCCGAAGAGGGGGATGAATCCGCTGTTGCGGACATCGTCACTGAGCTGTCCCGCCTGCAAGTCAGTCTTGAAAAGCTTGAATTCCGGCGCATGTTCAGTGGCGAGATGGATAGCAATAATTGCTACCTGGATATTCAGGCTGGCTCCGGTGGTACAGAGGCGCAGGACTGGGCCAACATGCTTCTGCGCATGTACCTGCGCTGGGCAGATCAGCGGGGCTTTGAAACCGAGATAGTCGAATTGTCCGCCGGTGAAGTAGCCGGTATTAAGAGCGCTACCGTCTATATCAAAGGCGAGTATGTCTTTGGTTGGCTGCGTACCGAAATTGGTGTGCACCGTCTGGTACGTAAGAGTCCTTACGACTCGGGCAATCGCCGGCATACCTCTTTTTCCGCTGTGTTCGTGTCGCCGGAGATTGATGATGACATTGAAATCGATATCAATCCGTCCGATCTGCGCGTGGATACCTATCGGTCCCAAGGCGCCGGCGGTCAGCACGTTAACACCACCGACTCGGCTGTGCGTATTACCCACGTGCCGAGTAATACGGTAGTGAGCTGCCAGAGTCAGCGCTCTCAGCACGCTAACCGCGATACCGCAATGAAGATGCTGCGTGCCAAGCTATACGAGCAGGAAATGATGAAGCGCAATGCCGCCGCCCAGGCGATGGAAGACAGCAAATCTGATATTGGTTGGGGACATCAGATTCGCTCTTATGTACTGGATCAGTCACGTATCAAGGATCTGCGCACTAATATTGAGAACAGTAACTGCAATGCGGTGCTTGATGGCGATCTCGACGAGTTTATCGAGGCGAGCCTGAAGCAGGGGCTTTGACAGCGCCGCAATGCGCCCCGTAACGACCGCCAAAATGCTACCCCATTGATTCAAGATGGCTACACCCAGGAATATGCAAACATGACCGACCAGCCGCAAGACTCGCACGCCCATCACGAGGAACAGAATAGCCTGATCGCGATGCGCAAGGAAAAACTGGCTCACGAACGTGCTAAGGGCCGTGTATTTCCGAACGACTTTCGCCGCGACAGCTATTGCGCCGATCTGCAGAAAACCTATGCGGACAAGACCAAGCCAGAGCTTGAAGAAGCGGCGATTCCAGCCAAGGTGGCTGGGCGGGTCATGCTAAACCGTGGTGCTTTTCTGGTGCTGCAGGATGTCAGTGGGCGCATTCAACTGTATGTTGATCGCAAGGGTCTGCCTGCCGAAACGCTGGATGCGATCAAGCATTGGGACCTGGGTGACATTGTCTCGGCCGAAGGCATTCTACAGCGCTCGGGTAAGGGCGATTTGTATGTTCAGATGCAGAAGGCAACGTTGCTGACCAAGTCGCTACGGCCGCTGCCGGATAAGCATCACGGGCTGACTGATACCGAGCAGCGTTACCGCCAGCGCTATGTTGATCTGATCGTCAATGAAGATACGCGTAACACTTTTCTGGTGCGCTCACGGGTCATCGCGCACATTCGTACCTTTCTCGCCGAGCGCAATTTTCTCGAAGTCGAAACGCCGATGCTGCAGACCATTCCCGGCGGCGCTGCGGCTAAGCCGTTCGAAACGCATCATAATGCGCTGGATCTGCCGATGTTCCTGCGTATCGCGCCGGAGCTGTACCTCAAGAGGCTGGTAGTCGGCGGCTTCGAGAAGGTATTCGAGATCAACCGCAACTTCCGTAACGAAGGGGTTTCGACCCGGCATAACCCTGAGTTCACCATGCTCGAGTTTTACCAGGCCTACGCCGACTACGAAGACAACATGGATTTGACCGAGGAATTGTTCCGCGAGTTGGCCTTGGATGTACTGGGCAGCACCGATGTGCCCTATCAGGGCAAGGTATTCCACTTCGGCGAGCCCTTTGTCCGGTTGTCGGTGTTTGATTCAATCCTCAAGTATTGCCCCGAGATCAGTGCCGCTGATTTGCAGAATCTGGATGCCACTCGCGCTATCGCCAAGAAGGCGGGTGCGGCGGTTAAGGGCTTCGAGGGTCTGGGCAAGCTACAAGTGATGATTTTCGAGGAGCTGGTGGAGCATCTGTTGGAGCAGCCGACTTTTATTACTCGCTATCCGTTCGAGGTCTCGCCATTGGCGCGCCGCAGCGATGATGATCCGAGCGTGACCGACCGTTTCGAGCTGTTTATTGGTGGCCGTGAGATTGCCAACGCCTACTCGGAGCTCAATGATGCCGAAGATCAGGCCGACCGTTTTCACGCCCAGGTGGCGGACAAGGACGCAGGTGACGATGAGGCGATGCACTATGATGCAGATTTTGTTCGCGCGCTGGAATACGGTATGCCGCCAACAGCAGGTGAGGGTATCGGCATTGATCGTCTGGTGATGTTGTTGACCGACGCTCCGTCGATTCGGGATGTGATTCTGTTTCCGCATATGCGGCCTGAAGCTTAAGGTTTGAGGTTGTGCAGGAATACCCGATCGTTTGGATTAAGTGTGAGCGCGAGCTTGGCTAGCCCTTGTGGCATGTCCAGCATGGCGGCTGTCCGACGCCGCGTTGCACTAAATACGTGGTCACCCTAATGTCGAAGCGCCGATCAAACGCCATCACTAAAACAGGATTCCTATGACGGTAAAACAGAGCGAGCAGTACCAACTGGTGATTCGCAGTCTGTCTGACCGCATTGTCGAGGCCCAGGCGCCGATTCGGATTCTGGACGCGATCAAGTGGGACGATAGCCTGCGTGAAGAGTTCTTCCGCAAACGCTGCAAAAGCATTCCTGATGTGGGTCCGGATTACTACGCCAAACGCCCGTTGGGATTTGATCCGGCCGAACGCCGGCAGGTGCTGCAGGACATCGAGCGCGACATTACCCGACAACTCGGCACCTTCAATCCGGTTGGCCAGATCATGCGGCGCATGTGCAAGGAATACCGTATGGTCATCCGCATGCTTGAGGCGCGCGGCACACCCGACATGGGCTTGATCTCCCAGGAGCTTTACGGTTCGGCTTCGGACGCCTTTCATGCCGGCGATCCGACACTCACGGATCTGAGCATCATGCTCAGCGAATCGCTGGCTAATATAGGTAAGGCCGAACTGCTCAGCGAGCCTAAGATTATCGCCGCGCCCGAGGCGGTCGCCATCCTGCAAGCGCGGATGAACGAAGCTTTTCCAGATGACCAGGCCGTACGGGTATTCGAATCTGATGGTATCGTCGCGGACGCCGCGGCGGGCGCCGACTATATTAAGATTCGCAGTGACGCCATGTTCAACCAGCGCGACCTGAAGATTCTTGCGGTGCATGAGGGCATGGTGCATGTGGCGACCAGTCTGAATGGTCAGCACCAGCCAATATGTACTTTTCTAGCCAAGGGTCCACCGTCGTCGACGGTGACCCAAGAAGGCTTGGCGATTCTGATGGAGGTGATTACCTTCGCCTCTTATCCAGCGCGTCTGCGCAAGCTGACCGATCGCACCCGTGCCATTCAATTGGCGGAAAGCGGTGGTGACTTCATGGATGTTTTTCAGTTCTATCGGGATCAGGAATACTCACGCGAAAACAGCTATACCAATGCCAGTCGCGTGTTTCGGGGGTCCAGTAGTAATGGCTTGCCCTTTACCAAGGATCTGGCTTATCTGAAGGGTTTTATCCTGACTTACAACTATATCCAGCTGGCAGTGCGCAAAGGCAAGCTGCAGCAGATACCCCTGCTGTTCTGCGGCAAGACCACTCTGGAAGATATGCGTACCCTGGGGCAGCTGGTTGAGGAAGGTCTTGTAGTGCCACCGCGTTATCTGCCGGAACCTTTTGCCGATCTGAACGCACTCAGTGCCTGGATGTGTTTTTCCGGCTTTTTAAATAATCTCAGTCTCGACAGGATTGAGGCAGATTACGCGAATATCCTCTGAGCATCGAGCTCAAGAGAGCCCCTGAATACATCCGAATAAATACGCAAATATGAGTAAAAGCCTATGAGTAATAGTAAAGAGATTAATAAGTTACCGTTGATCCTGACCGTATTCATCACGATTTTTGCTACGGTGATGGTGTTGTATTTTTATGGTTATCTGAATTTCTCGCGGCAGGAGCAGGGGATGGTGGTTGCCGATTTCAGTCTGGTCACAGTGGGTTCAGAAGAGGCAGGGCAAGTGCGCAGCCGGTCTGCTGATCAGGTCGCCGAGTGCGTCGATGGCATCTTGATGCTGCATGACAGCAAGCACAATGGCCTGTCTGGCTTGCTGGTCAATAATCGCCAGCGAGTGGTGCGTTGCAATGCCCAGTCGGTTCCGGTGGCGAAATAAGACGTGAGTGATGGCGAGATCAAGCTCGAAGCCGGCTGGCGGGATGCGCTAAAAGACGAGCTTGATCAACAATACATGCGTGAGCTGCGGGACTTTCTGCATACGCAGAGGAGCATGGGAAAATTGGTATATCCGCCTGGCCCACTGATTTTTAACGCGCTGGACACTACGCCCCTGGACAGCGTCAGAGTGGTGATTATTGGCCAGGATCCTTATCACGGACCGGGCCAGGCACATGGATTGGCGTTTTCGGTGCCGCCGGGGGTCAGGCCACCGCCCTCCTTGCAGAATATTTTTAAGGAGCTTCAGCGTGATCTGGGGATACCGATGCGGGGTCACGGTTGCCTAACTTCGTGGGCAGAGCAGGGCGTATTGCTACTCAACGCTGTCATGACTGTGGAGCAGAGCCGCGCAGGATCCCATGCGAAGTGCGGTTGGGAGCAGTTTACTACCCGAGTTATCGAAGTGGTCGCGCAACGGCATGAGCATCTGGTGTTCATGCTGTGGGGTAATTACGCGTATAAAAAAGCAGATCAACTCGATCTGTCCGGCCATTGCGTGCTCAGTTCTGCCCATCCTTCACCGTTGTCGGCCTATCGAGGTTTTTTGGGTAACGGACACTTTTCGGCCGCGAATCGATATCTGAAGTCCCATGGGCGGCCTACAGTTGACTGGCGCCTGCCGGAAAGCGCAGTCTGAATTTCAATTGATCACTTCCCCAGGAGGCTTCCATGGATCATGCGTTGCAACCCTACACAGCCTTGGTGCCACGCACCGACAAGTTGGTGGTGCAGAAAGTTGGCCATACTGCTCTGGTGACTATCGATAACCCGCCGGCTAATACCTGGGATAGCGACACGCTGCACGGCCTGGTCGAGTTAGTCGGGCATCTGGGTGATGATCCAGAGATCTTTGCGCTGGTGATTACCGGGCGTGGGGATCGCTTCTTCTCGGCAGGTGCGGACCTGAAGCTTTTTGCCGATGGCGACAAGGCGCGTGCCCGGGAAATGGCGAGTCTGTTCGGCAAGGCATTTGAAACCTTGCGTGATTTTTCTGGTGTCTCCATCGCGGCACTCAATGGTTACGTGATGGGTGGCGGACTAGAATGCGCCCTGGCGTGCGACATCCGTATAGCCGAGCGGCAAGTGCAAATGGCCTTGCCTGAAGCGGGTGTGGGCCTGCTGCCCTGCGCCGGCGGAACCCAGGCGCTGGCTTGGTTGGTCGGCGAGGGCTGGGCTAAGCGGATGATTCTGTGTGGAGAGCGCATTGACGGTGTAAAAGCCGAGCGTATTGGCCTGGTCGAAGAGGTCGTCGAGCAGGATCAGGCTCTGGCAACAGCGTTACGCCTGGCAGCCCAGGTAGGCAGGCAGAGCCCAATGGCCGTTAAGGCATGCAAAGCGCTGATTCAAGGCGCCCGCAGACAACCGCTCAATAGCCTGCTGCCTGAGGAACGCGAGCGCTTCGTTGATCTTTTCGAATACGAAGACACGCTGGAAGGGGTAAACGCGTTCTTCGAGAAGCGACCGCCGCAATGGCGCAATCGTTAGGGAGTAACGCTCAGCTGCCGGGTTTCAGCCCAGCAGCTGCATGGCGGCTTCCATTTCGGCCGACAGATCTTCGCTGCCTTCTTCGTCCTGAGCAAGTCCCAGCTTGTTGAATGAAGCAATCGTGCTCCAGTCCATCTGAGCCAGCGGGTGTTCGCTGTTGAGGCTTTGCAACATCGCGACCTGAACAATGTCGGCATAGTCGATAGTGGGGGTGCTGCGGTTGAAATCCAGATGCTCGGTAGGAATATGGCGTAATGGCACCGGAAAATCCCATGCGGCCAGGATGCGGTCACCGAGGACCGGGTGAATCCGCTCAATAACCAGATTCAAGCTGATCGAATCTGCCATCAGCTGATTGTTTTCTTCGGCGTAGCTCAAAATAGGCAGAACGCCGATTTGATGAACCAAACCGGCCAGTGTGGCCTGATCCGGCTTGAGCCGGGTGTAGTGACGGCACAGTACATGGCTGATGCCTGCCACTTCAGTGCTGCGTGCCCAGACTTCGCGCATTTTGCGATCAATGATGTCAGATGTAGCCTGGAACATTTGCGCCATCGCCAAGCCAGTCGCCAGGTTGGCGGTATAGTTTATTCCCATGCGATTCACTGCCATGCCCAGGTCAGTGATTTCCTGGCGGGTGCGTAGCAATGGGCTATTGACGACCTTGATCAACCGCGCGCTCAGGGCTGCATCAGTGCTGATTTCGCGCACCAGGTCGGGAATGCTGACGTTCGGGTTTTCCGCCGCCTCTCGAACGCGCAGGGCAACCTCGGGCAGAGTGGGTAGCACCAGCTGATCCTTGTCTATCGCCTGAATCAGTTCATCCTGTACGCGTTGGGCCAGGTCAGTCATGGGGATTCCTTGTCAATGTGCCGGGCCTGCTTCTGTATCGGCCATATCAGTGTCGTAGGGCAGAGTAGCGAGGGCCAATCTTGGCCCTTGGTCATCAATTGCGCTTAGCGATACTAATTGTGCCGCATCCTTTTGCACAACCGCCAGTATTTCCATGTGCTGTGGGCCAAGCGCGCACATCACTATTTCACCCAGCGCTTGCCCTGTTTCGCGGTTGACCACCGGTGTGCCCGGTGGGAGACGCTGCCGGCTGTCGCTGGTTAGTCGGAACATGCGTTTTTTCAGTTTGCCCAGATACTTCATGCGAGCGACGATTTCCTGGCCGGTGTAGCAGCCCTTCTTGAAACTAACCGCATCGAAAATCTGTAGATTGAGCATCTGTGGGATGAAGTTTTCGCGTGTTTCGAAAAAGACCTGGCCAACACCGTTGCCTATCTGTTGCAACTGCCAATCATTCAGCGGCGTGGGCGTCGCGATTGAAAGTAGTTGATCGATCGTCGCTTGCGCGGTTTCGACGGGTAGCCAGAGCTCATAGACCGCGTCCCCGTGCAGGCGTAAAACCATGCCTGCTTCGCTTCGCTCTACTGCATCCGCCCCATGAGGCTCAGCCAGTCCGGCACCGAGGAGCGCCTTCGTTGCTTTATTGCCATGCAGCCCCAGTCTTACCCACTGGTTACTGGCGTCGCTGATGTGCGTCTTGAAGAAAGCAGCATATTTACCGAGATCGGCAATCTGGGGAGCAAGCAGTTCATTTGTCATTGCCAGCAGGTAATCGGACTCCCCATGGCGCACCAGGCGAAAGCTCGACTGCATGCGTCCCTTGGGATTGCATCGGGCGCCCAGAATACTACCGGGCTCCTTTACCTTGATCACGTCACAGGTTATTTGCCCTTGCAGGAATTTTGCCGAGTCGACTCCGTTGACAGCCAATATGCCTTCATGATCAAGCAACGTTAGCGCAGCAGCGGGCGCATGGTCTGGCGACTCAACGGAAAAACGCTCAGACAGTCTGATAAAAAGTGGATTTTTTTCGGTCATAAACTCTGATTGTCTGGTGAATTCAACTGTTACATCATAGGGCTGCGCTGGCGCCTTGTCAGTGTTGCCTTGCGCTTATAATGTCTAATGTGCATTCTGTCGCGCTTTCACCCTACTGCGGAGATAAAGATGTTGGCTGACATAGAGATGAAACGCCTTTACTGGCACAGCCGGCGAGGTATGCTGGAACTTGACGTGCTGCTGGGGCCCTTTCTAGAAGAAGCCTACAGTGGTCTTGATGCGCAAGACAAGCTGCTCTTCAGCAAGCTTCTGGAAAGCGAAGACCAAGATATGTTTGGCTGGTTTATGCAGCGAAACGAACCGGACGACCCGGATCTTAAACGAATGGTAAGGATGATACTGGATCGTGTTCAGCCAGCCTGATTATCTTTTTTTACAGCGTCAGCCCTCGCGGCTGCTTGGTGCGCTAGTGATATTGCTCAGCGTGTTGGCATGCATTGCAACGCTGCGCAGTGGACTGCATCCTCTGTTGGCAACAGTCAGCATGCTCGTTGTGGTGGGTTATGGCGTGTGGCTCTGGCCAAGGCAGGTCAGCCTGCGACACGCCGAGTCCGTCACCGGGTTACGTTTCGACAGTCAGGGTTGGCATGTCATGCGTAATGATGGTTCTGAGAGTGGTGCGCGGTTGCTGGCCGATACCTTTGTCAGCGCTTTTCTGACAGTGGTCCGGCTGCGCGAGCCGGGACGCTGGTGGCCAGTGTCAGTTATTCTCCCAACCGATGCAGCGACAGATGATGCATTGCGGCGTCTAAGGTTACGATTGCGCTTCAGTCGTCAGCGCTGGGCGGCCGCAGAATAGTATCGGTTGCCTCGGGTAGCAGTCGTGGATAATCAAGCGTGTAATGCAGGCCACGGCTTTCCCGGCGCTCAATGGCTGATGTTATGATCAGATCGGCTACAACTGCCAGGTTACGCAGCTCGAGAAGGTCCCTGGTTACCCGGTAATTGCTATAAAACTCATGGATCTCTGCCAGCAGCATGTCGACGCGGTGCTTAGCTCGTTGCAGTCTCTTGGTGGTGCGGACAATGCCGACATAGTCCCACATGAAACGGCGTAGCTCTTCCCAGTTGTGCGAAATGATCACATCCTCATCTGAATCAGTGACCTTGCTCTCGTCCCAGTGGGGCAAGTCGGTTGGCATATTTGTCTGTGGCAACTGATTGAGGATGTCCTGACCGGCGGAACGGCCATATACGATGCATTCAAGGAGCGAGTTACTGGCCATGCGGTTTGCGCCATGCAGGCCTGTGTAGCTGGTTTCCCCGATAGCATAGAGGCTGTCCATGTCCGTGCGTCCGTTTGCGTCTACCATGACTCCGCCGCAGGTGTAGTGAGCAGCAGGTACAACCGGAATGGGCTCGCGGGTGATGTCGATACCGAACGTCAGGCAGCGTTCGTGCACAGTCGGGAAGTGGCTGCGGATAAAATCAGCCGGTTTGTGACTGATATCAAGGAATACACAGTCCAGGCCCAGACGCTTCATTTCATGGTCGATGGCTCTGGCAACGATGTCCCTCGGTGCCAGTTCTGCCCGCTGGTCAAAACGCGGCATGAATCGCGATCCATCGGGAAGCTTGAGTAGTGCTCCCTCACCGCGCAGTGCTTCAGTTACTAGAAAGCTCTTGGCCTTGGGGTGATAGAGGCAGGTAGGATGAAATTGATTGAATTCCATATTGGCGACACTGCAACCGGCGCGCCAAGCCATTGCAATACCGTCACCGGACGCGCTGTCAGGATTGCTTGTATACAGGTAGACCTTGCTTGCTCCGCCTGTGGCTAATACCGTGAATCGGGCTGCGTAAGTTTCTACCCGACCACTGTTTCGATCAAGTATGTAGGCACCCAGACACTGGTTACCCGGTCTACCGAGCTTCTCGCTGGTAATCAGGTCGACTGCCACCCGATCTTCAAGGAGTTCTATGTTGCTGTGTTCTTTGGCCTTGAGCAAAAGTGTGTTGAAGATCGCAGCCCCGGTCGCATCGGCGGCATGGATGATGCGGCGGTGACTGTGGCCGCCTTCTCGGGTTAGATGAAAGTCGTCGCTTTCAGTGCCGTCGGCAAGTCTCTCCCGAGTAAAGGGGACCCCTTGGTCAATCAGCCAACCAATGGCTTCGCGACTACTGCCGATGATTTGCCGGACCGCATCTTCGCGGCAAAGGCCACCGCCGGCGTCCAGCGTATCCTGAACATGGGCTTCGACGGTGTCGGTATCATCCAATACGGCGGCGACACCGCCCTGGGCCCAGAATGTGGAACCTTCGGATAGCTGACCCTTGCTGATCACTGCTACGCGCAGACCGTCCGCCAGATGAAGGGCCAGTGTGAGGCCAGCTGCGCCACTACCGATGACCAGTACGTCGTAGTTCTTGGTTTGTACCATGATGTCTCTGTCTGGGGCAGATGAACGGGACGGGGATTACCCGTAACGATGTAGTATATAGAAGGGCACTGCGACACAATACAGTTCAGCACCATCGCGTATGCAGCATCATGTTGCGTGATGATGGCAATTTTTTTCAATGCTATGGAACTTTTCTATACAACTGCCGTTCATAATTCTGTTCCTTACGAGGGGAGAACTTTTGCCTACATTGCGGGTCTATCATTACAACTCAGGACAAATCCTGCGCCGTGAGGAGCCGCCACATGGCTGAGCAGACCGACCAAGAGTTGGTCATTCGGGTTCAAGGTGGTGACAAACGGGCTTTTGATCTACTGGTGCTGAAATATCAGCATAAGATTTTGGCACTGGTCATGCGCTTTGTGCACGACAGCCATGAGGCGCAGGACGTTTCGCAGGAAGCGTTCATCAAGGCCTATAGGGCTTTGGCTAATTTCCGCGGAGACAGCGCGTTTTACACTTGGTTGTACCGTATAGCTATAAACACGGCCAAGAATTATCTGGTCGCGCGCGGTAGAAGACCGCCCGACTCGGATATCGCAGCTGATGAAGCCGAGTATCATGAAGGAGATAGCGCCCTCAAGGATATTCACTCGCCGGAACGCGATTTGCTGCGTGATGAGGTCGAGCAGATGGTCAACAAGACCCTGCAGCAGCTACCAGATGATTTGCGTACTGCTTTGACGTTACGCGAGTTTGAAGGTTTGAGTTACGAAGACATCGCCGCGGTGATGAGTTGCCCGGTTGGTACGGTACGATCCCGCATCTTCCGAGCACGCGAGGCGATCGACAAAGCCCTTAAGCCCCTGCTGGAATATTGAGTTGGGATTCTAGGGTCAAATGCAGAGAGCCCGATGGGCCAAAAGCAGAGGTATAGCAATGAGCAGTGAATCCTTGAGGGAATCTCTCTCCGCGCTGATGGACAATGAAGCGGATGAGCTTGAAGTACGCCGCATTCTCAAAGCGAGCGGGGATGATTCATCTTTGCGCAGCGACTGGGCACGATACCAGGCCGCACGTGCGCTGATGCACAAGGAGCCGTGGCAAAAGACTATCGATCTGTCGGCAGGTATTGCTGCTGCGATTGCTAGTGATCCAACCCCGACACTCGTAATTGAACCCGTGGTTGAGAAAGCTTCCCGGTTGTGGAAAGGTCTGGGGCGTCTTGCCGTTGCGGCGTCGGTGACAATAGCGGTACTTGTCGGTTTCAATATGTTCCAGCAGGATGGCGCAGCGGTAGACCCGATGGTTGCAGATCAGGCGCCTCCAATAAGTCTGCCTGCCGTGACGACGGCACAGCCGGGTGCAGTGCTCGCTGGTTACCCGCAAGCGGACAATGCGGTGCAGGAACAGTCCGAAACTCCATCGCAATGGCAGGAAGAGCGTGCCGGCGATTACCTGCGCGAGCCCGCCAGTCAAGAGGGCGGGCAGGTTAAACCGCAATTGCTTCCCCCTGCGCGAGCCGCGAGTATGGAAGGACGATAAGTGCGGGTATTGTCAGCAACCAGGGGTGTGACAAGGCGCTTGCTGCCAGGAGGGCTTGTTTCAGTACCTACCGGGTTTGGCGACGGGCAGACGGTGTCGTAGCCGAACGATTACTGCGCACAGATGGGTTAGTTGAGGAATGGCTGAGGCATGACGGGCGGCTACAATGTAGCAGCGCGCTCAATTCGGGTAATGTCTGGCGTGCTGGTGCAATACCTCAAAGCCAGCGCGCCGTCCTTGATCGGTGGTATGTCCTTCAGGTGCTTGAAAATAGCCGTGTCGCCAATCGACCTGTTACCGTCATAGCGGTTAAACCCCGCGATCCCTTCCGACACGCCTACGAGCTTTATCTTGATCTTGAAGCCGGCCTTTTGTTGCAGTCTTTGTTGATCAATGACAGCGGCACTTTGTAGGAAGGATTCCAATTTACCACTCTGCATCCTGGTCCGGTGGAGCTGGACGATCTGAACGTAATGAGTACTTGCCTTCCTGTTAGCAAAAAAACCGTCACCGAAATGACCGCAAGTGATGGTTGGTTGCCTGCCTAGCTGCCGCCGAGCTTTGCTGCAATCTATCGCGAAGTAAGGCATCTGAATGACGCTGATACACCTGTATTTACCCAAGTCTTTACCGATGGCCTCGCACGCTTTACTGTGTTCATCTAACCTTCGGCAGATGACCGCATAGTAGGTGATTTATGCGCCCAGATGGGACCGACAGTAGCGATCAGTCGCGGCCTGGCTTTGCCCGAGGGGTATTATATGGCTACGGTTGTGGGTGAGGTGCCGGCCCTTGCAGCAGAGCATATTGCTGCTTCGCTATCGCCGGACTCCACCCCAATGCTGTTATAGATATCGCCCGTTGAATAAACATTGATCGGACAGCGGGTGCACTGACCTAACCAGGACGAAAGCGTGATTGAAGAGCAAGGCAAAGTTCTTAGCATTGAGCCAGATGCTGTGTGGGTAGAAACCATACGCCAAAGCACCTGTGGCAACTGTCAGGCGCGTGCGGGATGCGGTCAGGCACTGCTGCAGAAGCTAGGCTCTGGAGCGCGGTTTGGTTTTATTCGTGTGTTATGCGACCAGACTCTGCAGGTGGGTGATGAGGTGATCATCGGCTTACCGGAAGACGCGGTGCTTAAAGCGTCGGCACTCATGTACGCCTTGCCTCTGATAATGCTTTTTGTGTTCGCGTTGCTGGCTGATGTGTCTGGCCTCACGGAAGTGCTGGTGATATTGGCTGCTACGGGGGGGCTGGGTGTTGGCTTTTTTACTGTAGCTTGGTGGACTAAACGCGAACGAGGCAACCCTGCTTACCAAGCTCGCGTCATATGCAGACTGCCTTCCAGTTCGGCTGAACTTGTGACGGTTAATGGCTCACTCTAGATAGAGGCTGAAAAAAATATGTTTTTGCTGAAGCGCATGATGGCAGTCACTGTTGCCACGGCTTTATTGGGTTGGCAGTCTCTGGGCATGGCCCAGAGCTTGCCTGACTTTACCGATTTGGTTGAAGAGGTGTCGCCTGCAGTTGTCAATATCAGCACCAGCCGAGCGGCGACGAGTTCGCCCATGGCAGGCGCCCCCGGTATGCCTGATCTCGAAGGTATGCCTCCGATATTTCGTGAGTTTTTTGAACACAGCTTTCCTCAGGGCCCTCAGCAACAACCCCGCCAGCAACAGCCATCGCCTCAGTCTTTGGGATCGGGATTCATTCTGTCCAAGGATGGCTATATTCTGACTAATAATCACGTCGTTGAAGGCGCTGACGAGATTTTTGTTCGTCTTTCAGATCGCCGCGAACTACTAGCTAAGCTAGTCGGTGCTGATCCCCGCTCTGACTTAGCATTATTGAAGATCGAAACCGATGAAGACCTGCCCTCCGTGCGTATTGGTAAGTCGTCGGATCTCAAGCCCGGAGAGTGGGTGTTAGCCATAGGATCGCCGTTCGGTTTCGACCATTCGGTCACTGCGGGAATCGTCAGCGCGAAAGGACGCAGTCTGCCGACCGAGAACTATGTTCCCTTCATCCAAACCGATGTCGCTATTAATCCCGGTAATTCTGGCGGGCCACTGTTAAACCTCAAAGGAGAGGTGGTTGGCATCAACTCGCAAATCTTCACCCGCTCGGGCGGTTTTATGGGCCTTTCATTTGCGATCCCTGCTGACGTCGCAATGGATGTTGTAGAGCAGCTTAAAGTAAGCGGCTCGGTCCAGCGCGGCTGGCTGGGTGTGGTCGTTCAGGAGATTAACAAGGACCTCGCTGAATCCTTTGGTCTGCCCAAGCCTGCGGGTGCGCTGGTAGCGCAAATTATGCCTGGCGGTCCTGCCGACGAAGGTAGTCTGGAGGTTGGGGATGTGATCCTCGAGTTCGACGGCAAAGAGATTAATATGTCTTCCGATCTGCCGCATGCTGTTGGCCGGGTTCGGCCTGGCACGGAAGCCAGTCTGGTGGTAATGCGTGACAAGAAACGCCGGACTATCGAGTTAAAAGTAGGTGCTTTGCCCGAGGATGATGCGGTAGCAGCCAGCTCGGCGCCAGCGGAGGCGGTGCCATCTGTCGCGAGCAATCGGTTGGGAGTAGTAGTCGCTGAATTGACAGAGCAGCAACGCGAAGCGCTGGATATTTCTGCCGGTATCGCGGTGCGTGAAGTGCGTCAGGGTCCGGCAGCCATGGTCGGCCTGCGGCCTGGTGATGTGGTCACCAGCCTTGATAATCAGCAGATTGAGTCGGTCAAGCAGTTCGAGCAACTGACCGAGAAGCTGCCGACGAATCGCTCAGTGTCCATGCGGGTCATTCGTGAGGGACGGGCAAGCTATATCACCTTCAGGCTGGCGGATTAAGCTCTCACAGCCTTCCGGCAACTTTGGGTCAGTCAGTTTTCTGAGTACCCCAGGTTTGCTGGTGGCACGATAGCGCACAACCGCTTATTCGGGTACACTCGCGAGCTGATTTCGGGGGAGTCCCCGTCTACTGCTCGGAGCTTTCAGGCTCCCAGTCTTGCAATCATGTCTGGATGATCCCCGTTTTGAGTGACCTAAGTTTAATTCGTAATTTCTCGATTATTGCCCACATTGATCACGGTAAATCGACTCTTGCTGACAGATTCATTCAGATATGCGGTGGTCTGGCAGATCGAGAAATGGCGGCGCAGGTGCTCGATTCCATGGATCTGGAGCGTGAGCGAGGCATCACCATCAAGGCACACAGCGTTACGCTGTATTACACCTCTGAGAAAGATGGCAAAACTTACCAGCTTAACTTCATTGATACCCCTGGCCATGTCGACTTTCACTATGAGGTCAGTCGGTCACTGGCGGCATGTGAAGGTGCCTTGCTGGTGGTTGACGCTGCCCAGGGCGTCGAGGCCCAATCGGTAGCTAACTGTTACACCGCCATCGAGCAGGGTCTCGAGGTAATGCCGGTACTCAATAAGATTGATCTGCCCCAAGCTGAGCCCGAGCGGGTGATGGCGGAAATCGAGAGTGTAATAGGTATCGACGCTACAGATGCGGTTACCTGTAGTGCGAAGAGCGGGCAGGGCGTGGTAGATGTGCTTGAGCGACTAATTCAGGTTATTCCACCTCCGGTGGGAGAGATTGAGGCGCCATTACAGGCCTTGATCATCGATTCGTGGTTTGACAACTATCTGGGCGTCGTCTCGTTGGTACGCGTCAAGCACGGGCGTATCCGCAAGGGCGACAAGGTTCTGGTCAAATCGACCGGCAAGGTTCATCAGGTCGATAGTGTTGGTGTGTTCAACCCCAAGCCGAGCGAAACGGCAAACCTGAAAGCAGGTGAGGTTGGCTTCATTATCGCCGGTATCAAGGATATCCATGGCGCACCGGTTGGCGATACGCTGACCTTGTCCAGCACCCCTGACGTCGACATACTGCCTGGATTCAAGAAGGTCAAGCCGCAGGTGTATGCGGGGCTTTTCCCGGTGAGCTCGGAAGATTTCGAGGATTTCCGCGATGCGCTATCTAAGCTTACGCTGAATGATGCTTCGCTGCATTTCGAGCCAGAAAGTTCAGAAGCGCTGGGTTTCGGCTTTCGCTGTGGCTTCCTAGGCATGTTGCACATGGAGATCATCCAGGAGCGTCTCGAGCGTGAGTATGATCTGGATCTGATTACCACCGCGCCGACCGTTGTATTCGAAGTAGTTAAGAAAGACGGCAGCATTGTTTACGTGGACAACCCTTCCCATCTGCCCGATCCCTCGATGATCGAGGAGATGCGCGAGCCGATCGTGCGGGCGAATATCCTGGTTCCACAGGATCACTTGGGCAACGTCATTACGCTGTGTGTAGAAAAGCGTGGTATTCAACATGACATGCTGTTTTTAGGCACCCAGGTGCAAGTAACCTATGACTTGCCGATGAATGAAGTGGTGTTGGATTTCTTTGATCGACTGAAATCCGTGAGCCGTGGTTACGCGTCGCTGGATTACGCCTTTGATCGATTCCAGAGTGCTCGGCTGGTACGTTTGGATGTCATGATCAATGCCGAGAAAGTCGATGCTCTGGCGCTGATTGTGCATCGTGATAATGCTGCATACAAAGGCCGGCAACTCGTTGAGAAGATGCGAGAGCTGATTCCGCGTCAGATGTTCGATGTGGCGATCCAGGCAGCCGTGGGTGGCCAGATTGTGGCGCGCTCTACTGTCAAGGCCTTGCGTAAGAACGTGATCGCCAAATGCTATGGCGGTGATGCGAGTCGAAAGAAGAAGTTGCTTGAAAAGCAGAAGGCCGGCAAGAAGCGGATGAAACAGGTCGGCAATGTGGAAATACCTCAGGAAGCCTTCCTGGCGGTATTAAAAATTGACAGCTAGCAATAGCTAAATGGATTCGAATATGCATATCAATTTCCCATTGCTTCTGGTCCTGGCGGTTGCCATCACCGGTGTTCTCGCGCTGTTCGACTTGATTTGGCTAGCTCCTAAGCGGCGCAAGGCAAGAGCGACTTATGAGTCTCAGGTGGCTGTTGCCGATCCCGAGATATTGGGGCGTATAGGTAAAGAGCCGATGCTGGTTGAATACGGGAAATCGTTCTTTCCGGTTTTGCTGGTAGTGCTGTTTTTGCGCTCTTTTCTGGTCGAACCTTTCCAAATCCCCTCGGGATCGATGAAGCCGACTTTGGAGGTGGGCGATTTTATCCTGGTTAATAAATTTGCCTATGGTATTCGGTTGCCTGTCCTCGACAGCAAGATCATCCCGATTAGCGATCCCGAACGCGGTGACGTTATGGTCTTTCGCTATCCCAATGATCCGCGCATAAACTACATCAAGCGCGTCGTAGGGCTGCCCGGTGATCGTGTGCGTTATGTCGACAAGGAGCTGTTCGTCAATGGTGAGAAAGTATCCACCACTTTGGTGGAGATGAAACTGGACGACGAGCTACCAGCAGGACATCCAATGCAGCACATGGCTGAAGTGCGTGTTATGCAAGAGCAGCTTGGTGAGACAGAGCACCTGATCAGAGTAGAGCGACTGGCTGGAACGCCTGCGCCGAATGAATGGCGAGTGCCAGCCGGGCATTACTTCATGATGGGTGACAACCGTGATAATTCCAACGATAGTCGCTATTGGAATGCACCGGATATGCCACGGGAGTTGTGGGGCATGGTCCCTGACAACTATATTGTAGGTAAGGCTTTCGCCGTTTGGATGCATTGGCCGGAACCAAAGCTGCGTAACCTACCGAGTTTTTCACGAGTTGCTCTGATTCATTGAAGATGGGCTGGATCTATAATTTTAACAACGGACGTCACGAGGTTATTCATGCGCCACTCCCAGAAAGGCATGTCATTCTTTGGTTTGTTGGCTGTTATAGCACTGCTGATTTTTGGCCTGGTTATTGCGATGAAGCTGGTACCGATATATCTGGACCATTTCTCCCTGCGTGAAATGGTTACCAAGATTAACGAAGACCCGACCATCAAGATTAATTCTATTCGCGACTTCAACAGTTACATCGATAAAGGGATGCGGATCAACAGCATCCGCGATATCGATGCGCGCGAAGCAATTACGATAACCGCGAGCGGAACGGATGCATATACTGTGATAATCAATTACGAAGTGCGTGCGCCGGCATTGCAAAACGTGGACCTGTTGGTTCATTTTGATGAAACCCACATAGTCAGACCTATTAAGTGACCAATAAGCTAGACCGCCTCGAACGTAAAATAGGCTACAGTTTCAGCGACCCAGAATTGTTGAACCTGGCCCTTAGCCATCGCAGTCTGGGGGGCCGTAATAACGAGCGGCTGGAATTTCTCGGTGATTCGGTGCTCAATTTTGTGGCAGCCGAGGCTCTGTACCAGCGCTTTCCCCAGGCCAGAGAGGGCCAGCTGTCACGTTTGCGGGCACGTCTGGTGAAGGGTGTCACCCTGGCAGAACTAGCCAAGGGTTTCGACCTCGGAGAATATCTGCGGCTCGGTTCGGGTGAGTTGAAGAGCGGTGGCTTTCGGCGTGAATCCATTCTGGCCGACGCCACCGAGGCTATTATTGGTGCCATTTATCTGGAAAGTGGACTGGAAGTGGCGCGCGAGCGGATCCTTCACTGGTTGGACGAGCATATTGCGAGCCTTACTCTGGTCGATAACAACAAGGATCCCAAGACGCGACTGCAGGAGTATCTGCAGTCGCGGCATTGTGATCTACCTCGATACGAGGTGACCGAGAGTGGCGGTGAAGCACATTGCCGTACCTTTCGGGTTGAGTGTCAGGTTAGTCCCCTGGAGCATGCCACCTTCGGGGTGGGTAATAGTCGCCGGCTGGCAGAACAAGTAGCAGCCCAAAAAGCCCTTATCGCGCTGGGTGTGGAGAAAGCAGATGAGTGATCCTATTTCCCGCTGTGGCTATGTGGCCATTGTCGGCAGGCCCAATGTGGGAAAGTCCACATTGCTCAATCATATCCTTGGCCAAAAGTTGGCTATTACCTCGCGTAAGCCTCAGACCACGCGTCATACGCTGCTGGGGATCAAAACCGAGGACGAGGTGCAGGCTATTTATGTCGATACCCCGGGTCTACACAAGGAAAACGAAAAAGCACTCAATCGCTTTATGAACAAAAGCGCCAGTCAGGCCTTGCGTGATGTTGATGTAGTGCTTTTCGTCGTTGATCGTACCCGCTGGACAGATGAAGATCAGATGGTCTTGGACAAGGTTCGCTTCGTGACCCGCCCAGTGCTGCTGGTGGTCAACAAGGTCGATCGCATGGACGACAAACAGGAGCTGTTACCCCATCTGGAATGGTTAGCGGTGCAACTCCCTGATGCTGAGGTGGTACCTGTGTCAGCACTGCATGGGCGTAATATCGAACAGCTTGAGAAGCTGGTTGCCGAGCGCTTGCCGGAAAGCGAGCATTTTTATCCAGAAGATCAGATTACTGATCGCAGCTCCCGGTTTCTTGCAGCCGAACTGGTTCGCGAGAAGGTCATGCGCCAACTGGGTGCTGAAATCCCCTATCAGGTTGCAGTTGAAATTGAGCAGTTCAAGCAGGAGGGAAAGATCCTGCATATCCATGCGTTGATACTGGTTGAGCGCGATGGTCAGAAAAAGATCATCATCGGTGACAACGGTGATCGCATGAAGAAAATCGGTCAGGAAGCGCGTCTGGACATGCAGAAATTGTTTGGCAGCAAGATCATGCTCAATCTCTGGGTCAAAGTACGTCGCGGTTGGTCTGATGATGAGCGCGCGCTGACGTCGTTGGGCTATTACTTCGACAAATAGCCGGCCCTTGGAGGTCGCTATGCAATCACTCCTGACACCGGCCTATATCCTGCACAGCCGTCCCTACCGCGATACGAGTGCCTTGGTTGACCTGTTAACCTTGCACCATGGTGTCGTGCGTGGTGTCTGGCGTGGAGCCAGAAAGCCCCGCAGCGGCGTATCTCCTCAACCTTTTGTGCCCCTGCTGGTTGTTCTTGCCGGCCGTGGTGAGCTGAAAACAGTGGCTCAGGCCGAAACGGCTGGAGCTTACCTCCCGCTGCAGGGTGATGCGCTGTTCAGTGGCCTCTATTTGAACGAACTGTTGGTCAGGCTGCTTGCTCCTGGAGATCCACAGACCTTGATATTTGCGGCTTACCAGTCAGCGCTTCAGGCATTGGCTGATAGAACACACGTTGAACCAGTATTGCGACGCTTTGAATGGCAACTGCTGGACGTTCTGGGCTATGGTTTCAGTCTAACCGAAGATGCATCAGGTGCGTCTGTGGTAGCGGAAGGGGTATATGTCTGGCTTGCCGAAGAGGGTTTGATGAGGTTGACTGATGTTCGTCCAGGTGATGCTCGGCCAGGCCTCTCAGGGGCAGGCCTGCTCGCCATGGCAGACTCAGACTGGACTGCACCCTATGCGCTGAGAACTGCCAAGAGTCTCATGCGTCAAGCATTGGCGATACACTTGGGGGATCGGCCATTGATCAGCCGGCAGTTATTCTCATCCCCCGGCAGTACTTTTAAAGGAGACAGGTCTTGAGCCATCCACAACGTGTACTTCTAGGTGTCAATATCGATCACGTGGCCACATTGCGTCAGGCGCGCGGGACACGTTATCCCGACCCTGTTCAGGCTGCTATCGAGGCTGAGCAGGCTGGCGCCGATGGTATTACGCTGCATTTGCGGGAGGATCGCAGGCATATTCAGGAGCGTGACGTTCGCATGCTGGCAGATGTACTCCAGACCCGCATGAATCTGGAAATGGCTGTGACTAATCAGATGTTGCGTTTCGCTGAGGAAATCCGTCCAGCTAATATTTGCCTGGTTCCGGAGCGACGCGAGGAACTGACGACTGAGGGCGGACTTGATGTCGCCGGAAATAGCGCCCGAATTCAGGAGGCAGTTGAACATATGTCCGCTTTAGGCAGCGAAGTTTCGTTGTTTATTGACCCTGATCCGCAGCAGATCGAAGCAGCCAAGCGCGCTGGCGCTCCGGTCATTGAGCTGCATACGGGTCACTACGCCGACACCACTGGATCACAGCAACGCGATGCTCTTATCAGACTTCGAGAAGGATGTATCTACGCGCGTAAGTTGGGTCTGGTGGTCAATGCTGGGCATGGTCTGCACTATCATAATGTCGAACCTATTGCGGCCCTGCCTGGTATCAACGAACTGAATATAGGTCACGCCATAATTGCCCGCGCGCTCTTCTCTGGGCTTGCGACAGCAGTCAAGGAAATGCGAGCACTTATTCTGGGCGCTTCGAGCGACCGATGATCCGAGGAATAGGCACGGATATGGTGCTGGTCAGTCGTATAGAAGCGGTGCTCAGTCGGCAGGGTGACCGTTTTGCTCGTCGTATTCTGACTGAGGCTGAATGGCAGCGTTTTACTGTTCATGGCCAGCCGGGGCGCTTTCTTGCAAAGCGTTTTGCGGCCAAGGAAGCCATTCTCAAGGCGCTGGGCACGGGTCTGGCGCAGGGTATGTCCTGGCATTGTATCCAGATTGATCGGGACCCACTCGGGGCGCCAAAGGTCGTACTTAGTGGTGCTGCTCTGGCCCGTCTAGACGCCGGTGGGGGAGGCGTCATTTTGCTGAGCCTGAGCGACGAACGCGAGCAGGCTTTGGCCTTCGCGGTCTGGTCACCAGAGCCGCCAACCTAGTCTGGTTCGCTCGCGTAGGCTAATTGCAGTCGTTCAATCGCAGCGATTAACTCGTGTATAGCAGCGTAGTGGGGTTGGCTGCGTTTGAGGAGTTCTTCTGCACGCTGGCAGTAGGTGCGCAGCTCTGGAACGCCGCAATAGCGACAGGCGCCGTGCAATTTATGTATTGTTTCCAGTAGTAAGTCCGGCCTGCTGGCTGAGTTGTGTTCCTTGATGCGCGCCTGTTCAATTGGCAAGCTGTCGATTAGCATGCGTAACATGTCGGCCTCGAGATCTGCCTTGCCGGCAGCCAATCGAAGCCCCTCCTCGCGGTCTATTACCTGCTCTCGGCGCTCAGGGCGTTGTGTAGGGTGGCCGTTCTGGCTAGTGATAGGCCCCAGGTTGAGTGCCACGCCAGTCCAGCGCAGCACACAATGGCTAAGTTGCTCCGGACTGATGGGTTTGCTCATGTAGTCGTTCATACCGCACTGCAGCAGTTTGCGCCGCTCATCAGCAAGGGCGTGGGCGGTCAGCGCGATAATAGGCCGAGGTTCGCATCCTGCGAGCTGTTCGCGCAGCCGTAGCTCGGTCGTGGTCTCTCGACCGTCCATACCCGGCATCTGGACGTCCATGAAAATCAGGTCAACCGATTCGCCAGCCAATAGCTCCAGTGCCTCGTCACCACTGGAAGCGGTGACTACCTGCGCACCCATTTGTTCAAGAAAAGTCTCGACCAGTTTCAGGTTGGCTGCATTATCATCGACACATAGAATGCGAACCGATGGGGGTGTGCTGACTGTTTGCTGGGGCAGAGTGACTGGTTCTGGTCTGAACAGACGGTTGATAGCCCGCGATAACCTGCGCACGCACACGGGACGAGAAAGAACCTGACATTCCCCGGGCGACAGTTGATCAAGTTCAGGGTACTGCTCAGTGGTATCGGTAAGCACAATGGTTTTGCAGCCGCCCACACCAGAATGACGATTGACCCGTTCTATTAACGTCTCGGATCGGTCGGTCACGGCGCTGCTGATCAACACCAGATCGACGTGCTGGGGCGTGTGTCGTCGGGCAGCCAAGTCTTCTTCGAGCAGGCTGGTATGTTCGTAGCTGCACGTTTCAAGCCCGAGGTCCTCGAGGCAGTGCAGCAAGGTCTGGCTACTCAGAACCATGGGTTCTAGAACCGCAGCGCGTAAACGAACCAGAGGTTTTTCCGGCAAGTCGTCGGTCGTCTGACTGGATTTCTGTAAACGTACCGTAAGCCAGAACTCGGAGCCCTCTCCCGCTGCGCTGCGCAGCCCGATTTCGCCCTGCATCTGCTCTACCAGTCGCTTGGCTATCGTCAACCCTAGGCCAGTCCCGCCCGCCTGGCGGGACATCGAGTTATCAGCCTGGCTGAAGGCTTGGAAGAGTGATTTTTGCTGGATCGGTGTCAGGCCGACACCGGTGTCGGTCACACTGATGCGCAGTAATGCTTGGGTTTCATCTTCCTGTTCAAGCATGGTCCTGATGCTCACCGATCCTCGCTGGGTGAACTTGATGGCATTACTGATCAAGTTGGACAGAATTTGCTTGAGACGGAGTGCATCGCCACTCAGGCCGATGGGTGTATCGCGGTAAATGATGCTGACCAGCTCGAGTTTTTTCAGGTGAGCCGCTGGCGCGAGCATGGTCAGGGTGTCCTGAATCAGATCGCGGAGGTTGAACGGCAGATCTTCGAGTATTAATTTGCCCGCTTCAATCTTCGAGAAGTCGAGAATTTCATTGATGATTGCCAATAGATTGTCTGCCGAGGTTTCAATTGTCCCCAGGTAGTCCTGTTGCCGATTGCTCATTTCGGTGCGCTGCAGCAGATTGCTGAAGCCGATTATGCCGTTGAGTGGCGTTCGCAACTCATGGCTCATGTTGGCAAGGAACTCCGACTTGATGCGGCTGGCCTCCAGCGCCGTTTTACGTGCCATATCCAACTCGATGTTCTGCACTTCAATGGTTTCGAGGGTTTGACGCAAATCTTCTGTGGCCTGGTCGATATTCTGTTGCAGCTCCCCCTGGGCACTTTGCAGTGTCTCAGCCATTGCGTTTATGCCATTGGCCAGGTCGTCGATCTCTCGGCTGCCCTGTTCGCCCAGTCGAACATCCAGCTGTCCCCGACTGATCCTGCTCACAGCATGGTTAGCTCGGGTGATCGGATCACTGATACGCCGCGCCAGACTGCTGACAACCAGTCCGATCAACGTTAGCCCGATCAGAATCAGCACCAAGGTATGCAGCAGGATTTGGTAGCGACGCAAATCGAGGTTCCCGTGGCCAAGTTCCACCTCCAACCAGCCCAATAGTCCATCAGCCTCATAATCGGGTGAAGTGATCGTACGTAATTCGCTGGTGGCCAACAGGGGCAGCAGGAAGCGGCTACTATTATCGCTTTGGCGTACCTGCAGTCCGGTTCCTGCGCCAAGATTATCAACTCCCAGGGTCAGTTCGGGTGCATGCATTTGGGGACCGCTATGCTCGAGTATCAAGCGATCGCTGTCATATAGACTTACAGCACGTACGTCGGGCTGGTTAAGCGTGGCTGACAAGTGAGTTCTCAGTTGTTCAGGCTCGCCGGCGAGTAAGACGTTAGCGGCTCTGCTCTGCAGGTGTTCGACTGTCATGAAGCCACGTTCAAGCAACTGTCGGTTAAGATCAGTGATTGCCTGCCAGCTAAAATAGCCGCCCAGTGCGAGTAGCACCGCACCTGCTGGTAACAGGGTCATCAACAGGATTCGCGCCTTGAGGCTTATGTCATTCATTGTGTATCCCTCACTCCGTTGCCGGTATCATAGGCGGACTGAATGAAAAGCACAGCACCGGGCGTGCAACCCGGCTCCTGGCCCTAAAGGTGCAAGATGACTATTGATTTTCCAACCGTCGCCGATTTTGTCGGCAACACGCCGCTGGTTCGCCTGCAGCGAATCCCCGGCAATACTAGTAACACCATACTGGCCAAGCTTGAGGGCAACAATCCTGCAGGGTCGGTAAAGGACCGTCCGGCGCTGTCGATGATTGAGCGGGCCGAGCTGCGCGGTGAGATAAGCCCCGGCGATACCCTGATTGAGGCGACCTCCGGCAATACCGGTATCGCGTTGGCAATGGTAGCGGCGATCAAGGGTTATCGCATGGTGTTGATCATGCCCGATAACATGAGTTCCGAGCGCAAGGCAGCGATGAGCGCCTACGGTGCGGAACTGATTCTGGTCAGCCGCGAGGCCAGTATGGAAGGTGCCCGGGATCTGGCCATGCAAATGCAAAGTGAGGGCAAGGGCAAAGTGCTGGATCAGTTTGGTAATGCCGACAACGCCGAGGCGCACTACCGCACAACCGGGCCTGAGCTCTGGCGCGATACCCACGGCACTATTACCCATTTTGTCAGCTCAATGGGGACTACTGGGACCATTATGGGGACCTCGCGTTACCTCAAGGAGCAGAACCCGGCGATCCAGATTGTTGGTCTGCAACCTGTTGAAGGTGCGTCGATTCCCGGTATTCGCCGCTGGCCCGAGGCCTACATGCCGGGCATTTTTGAAGCGGAGCGGGTGGACCGGATCATAGATATGGGCCAGGAAGAGGCGGAAATCATGATGCGTCGTCTCGCCCGCGAGGAGGGGATTTTCTCTGGCGTGTCTTCCGGCGGATCCGTGGCTGCTGCGTTGCAGTTATCGAGCGAGGTCGAGAACGCAGTGATTGTGGCGATTATCTGTGATCGTGGTGATCGCTACCTGTCCACCGGAGTGCACGACCCCAAACCATGAAAGCCTTCCGTGGGCGACCGCGCAAAACCGCTGATGCGCCCGCAGCGATTGGGCAACGCATCGAGCTGGAGCTGGAGCGTCTCAGCCATGATGGCCGGGGTATAGGCCGCTGGCAGGGCCGGACGGTATTTGTCGATGGCGGCTTGCCTGGCGAGAAAGTTCTGGCGAGGGTGCTCAAGGCGCGCAGCAAGCTGATCGAAACGCGCGTCGATAAGATATTGCAGGCCAGTCCTGAGCGGTTGCAGCCTGCCTGTCGACATGCTGATCTGTGTGGCGGCTGTAGCCTGCAGCATATGCCGCACACGACACAACTCCAGGTCAAACAACAGGCTCTGGCCCAGCAATTGCAGCATTTTGCCGGGGTTGAGCCTGAAAAGTGGATGCCACCGTTGCTGGGGCCGGCGTACGGTTATCGGCAGCGCTCGCGCTTAGCGCTGCGCTGGGATAGGCGACAGGGTCGGCTTGAGGTGGGTTACCGGCAACGATTTAGTAGTGATCTGGTCGAGGTGACTCAGTGCCCGATTCTGGTGCCAGAGCTGGAGGCGTTGGTGCAGGCTTTAGGCCCGGTGTTGTCCGAAATGGATGGCCGTGCCGGACTGGGTCACGTAGAGCTGATTGCCGCTCAGGCACCCGTTGTGTTGGTGCGTCATATGCAGCCCTTGTCGCTGATTGATCTTGAGCGGCTTCGGGTGGTGGTGTTCGCGCATGGCGCTGAATGCTGGCTCCAGCCGGGTGATATCGATACGTTGCATTGTATCTCTGGGACAGGCTCTGCGCCTGCTTACGCGCTCGCCGATCAGGGGTTGAGGCTGGAGTTTGCCCCAGGAGATTTTATTCAGGTGAACGCGGCAGTTAACCAACAGATGATTAATCAGGCTATGCAGTGGCTGGCGCCTCAACCGGGCGAGCGTATTCTTGATCTATTTTGCGGCGTAGGTAATTTCAGCCTGCCTTTGGCTCATGCGGGCGCGCTTGTGACCGGTATTGAAGGCGATGAGCAGATGGTTTCGCGCGCTCGTATGAACGCGCAAAATAACAATTTACTGTCGGCGCACTTTTTACAGGCGGATCTGTCCAAGCAGCTTGATCAGCAATTGCTTGATGAAGAATACGATGCGGCGCTACTGGATCCGCCTCGTGACGGGGCTGAGCGACTGGTAGAAACGCTAGCGCGAATGAAGGTGGGGAGGATTCTCTATGTATCCTGCAGTCCGGCGACCCTGGCGCGTGATGCAGGCATGTTAGCGGCACAAGGTTATCGGCTGCAAAAGGTCGGAGTGATGGATATGTTTGCCCAGACTGCTCATGTCGAGGCAATGGCATTGTTTGTTCACGGCACCCCCTCCGGTGCCAAGCACAAAGCCCAATAGAGTGAAAAAAGTGTCAAACAATTTGCACGAATCATGTGATCTGTCCTGATGGTACAGGTTAGGGCTATATACCCCACCAACAGTGATGGCAGCGTCGATATCGACGCATGGATCGAGCGTATTCACCAGAGGGTGCCGCTTTCCTCGCCTCAGGTTCTGCGTGAGGCTTGTGAGTGGGCCTCACAGCTCGAGCAGGACGCTGTCGCCGCGGAGAATATCTGGGCCGAAGGCGCTAACAGTTACACCACCGGTCTGGAAATGGCTGAAATACTGGCCGAGCTCAAGCTGGATCAGGACTCACTGGTTGCAGCGGTCATTTATCGGGCGGTTCGTGAGCGCAAGACTGATCTGCCTGCTGTGGCACATCGCTTTGGGGAGGTTGTCGCCGGACTGGTTGACGGTGTGCAGCGCATGGCTGCGATCAGCGTTTCGCAGAATCCGTCGAAAGCGGCGGCTTTCAGCTCCCAGTCCCAGGTCGAGAACCTGCGCAAAATGCTTGTCACTATGGTTGATGATGTACGCGTTGCCCTGATCAAGCTGGCGGAACGTACCTGTGCTATCCGCGCGGTCAAGGATGCGCCGGAAAAAAAGCGCTATCGCGTCGCGCGCGAAGTATTCGACATCTACGCACCTCTGGCCCATCGACTGGGTATTGGTCATATCAAATGGGAACTCGAGGATCTGTCATTCCGGTATATCGAGCCCTTGCAGTACAAGCAGATTGCCCAGTTGCTCGATGAGCGTCGACTGGATCGGCAGGAATATATCGACGAGGTGATGGGCCAGCTCCGCGAACAACTGGAAGAGGCAGGCATACAGGCGGAGATCACCGGACGCGCTAAACATATCTATTCGATTTGGCGCAAGATGCGCAGCAAGAATATCGATTTCAGCCAGGTCTACGACGTGCGGGCGGTAAGAGTGCTGGTCCCGCTAGTGCGGGATTGCTATACCTCCTTGGGAATAGTGCACAGTCTTTGGAGGCATATCCCTAAGGAGTTCGATGATTACATCGCCAATCCCAAGGAGAATGGCTATCGCTCCCTGCATACTGCGGTGGTTGGTCCTGGTGGCAAGGTGATGGAGGTGCAGATTCGCACTCAGGGCATGCACGAGGAAGCCGAGCTGGGGGTGTGCGCTCATTGGCGCTACAAGGGCACGGATACCCCAAGCTCTTCTTCCAGCGCCTACGAGGACAAGATCGCCTGGTTGCGTCAAGTGCTCGAATGGCACGAGGAGATGGGTGATATTGGTGGATTGGCCGAACAGTTGCGGGTGGACTTCGAGCCCGATCGCATCTATCTGTTTACTCCCGATGGCCACGTACTGGACGTGCCCAAGGGTGCGACGCCGCTGGACTTCGCGTATCGGGTGCACACGGAAATAGGGCACAGCTGCCGTGGCGCCAAGGTAAATGGACGTATCGTGCCGCTGAGTTATATCTTGCAGACCGGTGAGCACGTCGAGATCATTACCGGCAAACACAGTGGGCCGAGCCGCGACTGGCTCAACCCCAATCTGGGTTACGTCAATACGTCCAGGGCCCGGGCCAAGGTCCAGCACTGGTTCAAGCAGCAGGCCCGGGAGCAGAATGTGCTGGCCGGCAAACTTATGCTCGACCGTGAATTAACCCGCCTGGCACTCAATGGTGCCGACTATGCGCAGCTGATCGACAAGTTGAACATTCGCAGTCAGGACGATTTGTTTGCTGCGGTTGGTTCCGGTGACATACGTCTGATGCATGTGGTCAATGTGGCCCAGCAGCTGCTCGAGCCAGACCGCCACAGCGAGCAGTTGGAGTTGATTCCGCGGCGCCCGAGCAAGCCGAGTCGCCGGAGTGACATATCCATTCAGGGTGTCGGTAACCTTCTTACCCAACTGGCCGGCTGTTGCCAGCCGGTCCCCGGTGATCCCATTACCGGCTACATTACGCTCGGCCGTGGAGTGACCGTGCACCGTGCAGATTGTGCCACCGCGATGCAGCTGCAGGATCGGGACTCGGATCGCCTGATAGAAGTCAACTGGGGCAGCGAACGTGTCCAGACCTATCCGGTCGAAATTTACATCAAGGCTTATGACCGCTCTGGTCTGCTGCGCGATGTGTCGCAGATGCTCGCTAACGACAAGATAAACGTACTCGAAGTCAGTACCCGAACCAACAAGGATGATAACTACGCGGCCATGCTACTCACGGTAGAAGTGCCCAACATCAATATGCTGGGGCGCTTGCTGGCGCGTATTAGTCAACTGCCGAACATCATTGAAGCACGTCGTAATCGTAAGGAAATTCAGTCGTGAGCTATCAGCTAGATGATTTGCTGTATTTGATGGAGCGCTTGCGTGACCCGCAACATGGCTGCCCATGGGATCAACAGCAGACCTTTGAAAGCATAGTGCCGCACACGCTGGAAGAGGCTTATGAGGTAGCCGATGCGATTGCCGAGGGTGATTATCCTCAGCTTGCCGAAGAGCTGGGAGATTTACTGTTTCAGGTGGTCTACTACGCACAGCTGGGTCGGGAGGCAGATCATTTTAATTGGGATCAAGTGGTTGATGGCATTACGCGCAAGCTGGTTCGGCGTCATCCTCATGTGTTTCTAGATGGACATTTGCGCACACCTGCGGGGACTTTTACACTCGATTCTGATCAGGTCAAACAACGCTGGGAGGAAATCAAGTCGCAGGAACGCCTTGAAAAGACTACTAAGCCAGAGCAGCTTTCGTTACTCGACGACGTCCCGCACGCGTTGCCCGCCTTGAGTCGAGCGCAGAAATTGCAAAAGCGCGCTTCGCGGTCGGGCTTTGACTGGACTCAGTCGGGACCCGTTGTCGAGAAGATTGCCGAGGAGCTGGATGAGGTCCGAGAGGCTTTGGCCAGAGGTGATAATAAGGCTGTGGCCGATGAAATGGGAGACCTGCTATTTTCGGTGGTTAACTTGGCGCGACATCTTGAAGTCGATGCCGAAACGGCTCTGCGTCAAGGCAACGACAAATTCGAGCGCCGCTTCCGCTATATTGAGCGACAGCTTGCCGAGCGGGCGCTGGAGGTGAAAGATGTGGATTTGCAGCAACTGGATCAGTTGTGGGACGATGCCAAGCAAGTCGGGCTCTGAGGTTGGCAGACAGAGCCTGAATGCCTGATCAGGCCGACTTTTTTTTCTCTCCCCGCAGCGTCTGGAGATGCTTCTTGCTCAGTTCGAGAAAACGCGGGGTCATGCCTGCATCGGCGTACATCGGGTCGCCCATTTCGTCGACGGCAACCACCTCCTCTCCGGTCTTATAGGGTAGGCTCTCCTCGAGCTCTTCAAGTGCGCAGGACAACAGGTCGGTAATCAGCTCTTCCACGTGGCGTCGCGGGTACATCTCGTGGAGTGCGCCGAGCCGAGCCGCATCCTCTAGTGGCAGTTGGACCTCGTAGGTGCTGTGCGTCACAGCGCCTTTGGCGTTGCGCTCCCATTCCTGGGTAAGTTCACGGATCTTCATGTTTTCTCCCAACGCTATCTGTATAAGTTCGCTTGTGGCGATGATCACAGCATAGCGCATCGATCCGATTCTGCACGACTCTTCAGGAGCTCGCCCGTCGCCCGCTAAAGAAGTCTTAACGCGGCCCTTGTCAGGAAGTGCTCTGCGACAGCATGCTGTAAGGCATCGAGACAATAGGAGATGACGATGGCGGAGATAGATGCGCGTCTGCGCGAAGATGTTCACGAGTTGGGCGAGCTGCTGGGTCAGACGATCAAGGCGCACCTGGGTGAGGCATTTCTTCAACGTATCGAGCGCATACGTCTGGGAGCCAAGCAGGGTCGTCGTACTGACCAGGCAGCCCATGATGCATTAATCGCGGCGCTGAAAGATCTGCCCGATAACCAGCTACTACCCGTCTGTCGCGCCTTCAACCAGTTTCTCAATCTTGCCAATATTGCCGAACAGTATCACCGCAATCGCCGTCAACGGGCAGACGAGCCGGTCCGCTTCGAGCAGCGCTGCGTCAGTGACTTGTTGGTGCGGTTGAAAGAGGAAGGCTTTGACGGGGCGGCTATCCGTAAAAACGTTGAGGCGCTGGATATCGAACTGGTCCTGACCGCGCATCCAACTGAAGTGACCCGGCGTACCCTGATTCAGAAATACGATGCCATTGCGCTCGCGCTTGGCCGCCGGGACCATGACGACCTGAGTCTTGCCGAGCAGGCGAATGTGCGAGCGGATCTGGCGCGTCTGATCAGCGAAGCCTGGCATACCGATGAAATTCGTCGCAATCGTCCCACGCCAGTGGATGAAGCCAAATGGGGCTTTGCCGTTATTGAGCATTCCCTCTGGTCCGCTTTGCCCACATTTTTGCGCCAGCTGGATGATGACGTCCGAACAGCTACCGGCGCGCCGTTGGCACCGCGCACGTCGCCTGTACGTATCGCCTCCTGGATGGGCGGTGATCGCGATGGCAATCCCAACGTGACTGCGCGGGTAACCCGTGAAGTCCTGCTTCTGGGCCGCTGGATGGCAGCTGACTTGTATCTGCGTGATGTAGAGGCATTGGGTAATCAGTTGTCGATGCAAGCGGCCAGTGCGAAGGTACTGGAGCAGACTGGGCTGGTAGACGAGCCTTATCGTGCTCTTCTCAAGGGGTTGCGCGAGCGACTTGGGGCAACCCGGGACTGGGCCGAAGCGTCGCTCGTCGAAGACACTCCGGCTCCTGATAAGGTGCTCGGCAGTCTGGATTCATTACGTCAGCCGCTGGAGGACTGCTATGCCTCGTTGGTCGAGCAGGGCATGGAGTTGATCGCCAACGGTCCATTGCTAGATACCTTGCGCAGGGTCAATGCCTTTGGCCTGGGTCTGGTACGCCTGGATATCCGTCAGGACGCCGGGCGGCACGCTGACGTGTTGGCTGAATTGACCGAATATTTGCAACTGGGCCGCTACAGTGACTGGAATGAGGAGCAGCGTTGCCATTTCCTAATTGAGGAGCTGAGCAATCGTAGACCCCTTTTACCTCCGGCCTGGGAGCCGTCTCCGGAGGTTGCCGAGGTACTCGAAACCTGTCGTATAGTGGCTTCCCAACCTTCAGAGCTGCTGGGTTCCTATGTTATTTCCATGGCATCCAGTCCCTCGGATGTTCTGGCGGTCAAACTGCTACTGAAGGAAACCGGGGTGAGTTGGCCGATGCGGGTGGTACCTCTGTTTGAAACGCTAGCTGACCTGGATAACGCCGCCACCGCGATTGACAGTTTGCTCTCCTTGCAGGGCTACCGAAACATCGCCGGGGACGAGCAAGAAGTGATGATCGGTTACTCGGATTCCGCGAAGGACGCCGGTACTCTGGCCGCTGGTTGGGCACAATACCGTTCGCAGGAGGCTCTAGTGGCGGTTGCCGCCAAGCATAAGGTACAACTGCGGCTTTTCCATGGTCGGGGCGGCACGGTGGGGCGAGGTGGTGCACCGGCGCACATGGCAATTCTTTCGCAACCACCGGGTTCGGTTAATGGTCAGTTTCGGGTGACGGAGCAGGGTGAGATGATCCGTTTCAAATACGGTCTGCCGGCGATCGCTGTGCAAAGCCTCCAGCTGTATACAAGTGCCGTGCTCGAGGCGAGCCTATTGCCGCCTCCAGCCCCCGAGCCCGCCTGGCGAGAGATGATGCAGGGCCTGGCTGACCGTTCGGTGGTGGTCTACCGCGGCGTAGTGCGCGATGAGCCACAGTTCGTCGAGTATTTCCGCCAGGCCACACCGGAGCAGGAACTGGCCCGTTTGCCCTTGGGCAGCCGGCCGGCAAAGCGCAAAAGCCAGGGTGGAATAGAAAGCCTGCGGGCGATTCCATGGATTTTCGCCTGGACCCAGACCCGTCTGATGTTGCCCGCCTGGTTGGGAGCTGGGCAGGCACTGACGGAGGCGATGGAAGCGGGGGAGCAAGATAAGCTGCGGCTGATGATGGATCGGTGGCCGTTTTTCAGGGCTCGGATAGAGATGCTTGAAATGGTGCTATCCAAGGCAGACGCAGGTATTTCCCGATTTTACGAGGAGCGGCTGGCGGATCCGGACCTCTGGCCCTTGGGCGCGATGTTGCGTGCGGCATTACAGCAGGCGACCGAGGCGGTGCTTACGTTGCGCCAGACCGAGCAGCTGTTGGCGCATAATCCAGCCCTAAGCGAGTCGGTAGCAGTGCGCAACCCCTACACCGATCCGCTTCATTTGCTGCAGGCAGAGCTGATGGGACGTACCCGATCTCAGGGTGAGAATATTGATCCGGATCTTGAGCGGGCGCTACTGGTTACTGTCGCGGGGATAGCAGCAGGAATGCGTAACACGGGCTGAAGAGCCCGCAGGGCGTGGTACGACGATGGTCTGGCTTGTGCGTGCCAGGTTGGAAGTGTATGTTTAACGCCCTTTTCGCATGCCTTGCGGGTGCGATGACTTTGTTGCGTCGGCCTAAGTGCGGGCGTTTGCCAGCCGGGGGCGGCCTGCCGCCGGTGGCCCGATTTCAGTTAGATTAGGAGAGTTTGAATATGCGAGTCATCCTGTTGGGAGCGCCTGGCGCGGGCAAGGGCACCCAAGCCCAGTTCATTTGCAAGCATTTCGACATACCACAGATATCCACTGGCGATATGCTGCGTGCCGCGATCAAGGCCGGCACTGAGTTGGGCAAGCAGGTCAAAGAAGTCATGGATAGCGGACGTCTGGTCTCCGATGACCTGATTATTGGTCTGATCCGCGAGCGCATCACTCAGCAAGATTGCCAAAACGGATTTCTGTTGGACGGCTTCCCGCGTACCATCCCACAGGCGCAGGCTTTGGTTGAGGCTGGAGTTTCGATTGATCACGTCCTGGAAATTGCCGTCGACGACGAGGAAATTGTCGAGCGTTTGTCAGGTCGTCGTGTGCATCCAGGATCCGGTCGGATTTACCACATCAAGCATCAGCCGCCCAAAGTATCCGGCAAGGACGATGCTACCGGAGAGCCCCTGGTGCAGCGCGATGACGACGTCGAAGCTACCGTACGCAACCGTTTGAAAATCTACCATGAGCAGACTCAACCGCTGGTCGCTTTCTATCAGAAGCTGTCTGATACAGACGGCAAACCCAACTGCAGCCGGGTCGTGGGCGTGGGCAGCGTCGATGCTATCACTCAGCAGGTTATGAGTGCCCTAAGCTGATGTGCCAGGGCCGCCTTTCCTAGGTGGCCCGCTGAAGAATATACCCAGTGCTGCTTTTGGGCAGTCACGGTCTTTCTCCTTCTCTTGTCAATCCTTGAAACAGACCGCTATGACTACATTACTTGCTCTGGATACTGCAACCGAGGCCTGTTCGGCTGCTTTGTTACATGAAGGTCAGGTGATCCATCGTTTTGAAGTAATCCCGCGTATGCATGCTGTGCGGTTGTTGCCGATGATCGAGGAGCTGCTGGAGCAGGCCGGTATTACGCTGCGCCAGATCGATGCCTTGGTGTTTGGACGAGGCCCTGGTGCTTTTACCGGTGTACGGATTGCTACCGGCATGGTCCAGGGGATGGCGTTTGCTACCGGCAAGCCCGTTATCGATATTTCCAATCTGGCTGCTCTGGCTCAACGGGCCTGGCGTGAGCACCAGTCTGAATACGTCTGTGCGGCGATTGATGCGCGCATGGATGAGGTTTACTGGGGATGCTACCAGTTGCAGGGCAGTGTAATGCAGCTGGTTGGTAAGGAATGTGTCAGTGCGCCGGAAAAGGTCATGCTCGCTGCCGGAATGTTGGTGCCCGACGGGGCGGGCACAGGTTGGCAGTATGCCGAGCGCCTGGCGGTGAGGGTAGGCCGCAACTGGCCACAGATGCTGCCTGATGCCCGAGATCTGCTGGACTTGGCCTTGCCGCGTTGGGAGGCGGGTGCCGTACTGGACGCGGCCGACGCGCAACCGGTTTACCTGCGTGACAAAGTGGCCTCCCCCCGGCAATCCGGCTGACTTTGCCTTTTTCCGCAATGCAGGATAATCTTGCGGCCGTATCTCCTGGAGTTTCCCTATGCGTCTGGATGGTTATATTCCATTCACTGCGCTTCCAGAGCGCAGTGCTCGTCCTGTGGTCCCTGTGGCCAACAGTGAACCTGCGCGCGCGGGACAGACTGCACCTGCAGCACCTGTCGAGCCACCCAGAGCGCTTACACCCCGTGCCGTGAACGCCTCCACCGCCAATGCCGAGTACATACCCGCCAGGCGTGAGGCTCAGGAGCCGGTCTATGGCGGAACCAACCGTGCGCTGGCCAGCTATCAATCCACTGCCAACCTGCCAGTCAACGACCAGGCGGACAGTATATTTGGCGTCGATCTGTTTGCCTGATTTTACTCCCTACTCTCCGGCTTTCTCCTGTGAACATATTGCGCCCTGAACAACCCTCGGCTTGCGTCGTCGCAGTCACTTGGCTGCAGCCTGAATTGCGTGTGCACGCAGGCGAACTGGCGGCCTCATTGGCACTGCCGTTGGTCGAGCCTTTGGCAGGAGGTGCCTTGCTGCTTCTCCAGGTGGGCGACGATGGGCTTAGACTGCAGCTCACTGGTGCGGATGCGCCCGGGGCCGTTCAGGTGGACTTCGTCGCGGGTGCGCTAGCGCACCGGCGTCAATTTGGTGGTGGAACTGGGCAGATGGTAGCTAAAGCGGCGGGTTTGCGCGGCTCAATGCGCCCAACCATACTTGACGCGACGGCCGGTCTAGGGCGAGATGCTTTTGTGCTGGCCGCGCTAGGCTGCCAGGTAACGATGATTGAGCGGCAGCCGGTGATAGCTGCGTTACTGGCTGATGGCCTCGCGCGTGCTCGGCACGCGGGAGGCGAGGTCGCAGAGATTGCCAGCCGCATGCAGCTGATTCAGGCGGACGCCATTAGTGCAATGGCCGATTGGCAGATGGCGGTGCCCCAGGTCATACATCTGGATCCGATGTTTCCGCACCGGGACAAGTCGGCGCTGGTCAAAAAAGAAATGCGCGTGTTTCGTCCTTTGGCCGGCGATGATCTGGACGCTCCGGCGCTCCTGGCAGCTGCCCGGAAGCTTGCCAGCCACCGCGTGGTAGTCAAACGGCCCCGCAAAGCGTCGGCCATTGCAGGGCCGGCGCCGACCGCTGAGCTCAGCGGTCAGTCGAGCCGCTACGACATCTACGGCATCAGAAAGCTCGAAGTCTAGATCTTTTCAACGGTCAAGCTGGTGTTTTCGAGGCCCGTGCCACCTGTCTGATCGACAGCCTTATTTCCGCGCTGAGTACTCTTCTGGCGGTATTTTCAGCAATATCCTCCATGTCCGGTGAATAGCTGAGACGTCCTTCACTATCACGTCTTACTACCGCCATTTCGTTTAGCCGTTGAATAAACTGGCGAAACAGTATCTTGTCGAAGAACTCAGGTGCATTCAGACCGTGCAGAATCGACAGGCGCTGGGCCATGACGGAGCAGAGTGCTTCCAGCTCCTCCGCGGTTAGGCTGCCATTGGGATGACTGAACAACAATGCAGAGGCCATGTAAAAGCGTTCCAGCGTCTGCAGGATGCTGCGCGCCAGCAGCGTGAGCAAGACGAACTCCCCGGAACTGGTTTCCGGCCGGGCAATCTGACCGACTTTTTCATGCAGTAATCCCTCAGCGATAAGTCCGTCGATCCAGTTATCGATTACGCCGGGCAACTCATCTAGATCCCACTGAAGAAAAAGTTCACGTTGCAGATAGGGATAGATCCCGGTCACCAGTCGACTAATCTGCTCGCGTCCCATTCTTGAATTATTCAGGAACAGACAGGCGATCAATGCGGGCAGCGCAACCAGGTGCAATATGTTGTTGCGATAGTAAGTCATGAGAACTGCCTGGGGCTCATCGAGGTAGAGAATCTCACCCAGGGCATCAGATTGGCGACCGATCATACCCATACTTTCGACGTAGCGGATCAACTGCGCGCCACCCATGTCCGGCTGGGTAACGCTGCTACTGTAGGGCACCCGTCGCAACAGCGCGCTGTAACGGTTGAGCACCTGCTCAAGCGCTGGCTCATCCAGTGCCAAACGGCTAGTAGACAGCATCGACAAAGCCACCAGGTTGACCGGGTTCGCATCGGCGGCGGCGTTTATGGCGTTGGCCAGGGTACGAGCCAGCTGGTCGGTGACGGTGGGCAGCCAGTCAGGCCGATAATCGGGTGCATGACTTTGCTGACGCCATCCGGGTTGCTGCTGGTCAAGAAAGGAATGCAGCGATACCGGCTCGCCGAAGTTGACTGCAACATGCCCAAAACGCAGTTTCAGGGCTGAGAGCACTCGGAAAATATCGAAAACCGATTCCTTTTTCTTTTCCCGACCGCGCAGCTCGCCCAGGTAGGTCCGGCCTTCGAGCACCCGTTCATAACCAATATATACAGGCACGAAGACTATCGGTCGGCGGGAGGATCGCAGAAAGCTGCGCAGGGTGATCGAGAGCAGGCCGGTTTTGGGATTCAATGTGCGCCCGGTACGCGAGCGGCCACCTTCGATAAAGTATTCCGTAGGAAACCCGCGGCTGAAAAGCGTATGCATGTATTCGTTGAAAACCGCCGTATACAGCTGGTTGCCTCGGAAGCTGCGGCGCATGAAGAAGGCACCACCGCGTCGCAGGATGCCGCCGACTAGCGGTATGTTCAGGTTGACGCCGGCTGCAATGTGCGGCGGTGTCAGATTGTTCTGAAAGAGCAGTGACGACAGGAGCAGGTAGTCGATATGGCTTCGATGGCAGGGCACGTAAATAATTTCATTGCCCGGCGCGATGCGTTGTACCCGCTCAATGTGATTAACACGGATGCCATCGTAGAGTTTGTTCCAGAACCAGGAAAGTACCACCTCCAGGAAGCGAATGGTGCTGTAGGTAAAATCCGAGGCGATCTCGTTGGCGTAGCGTGCAGCCTCCTTGCGGGTCTTCGCAGGGTCCACGTTGCGCTCTTGCGCTTCGAGCTGAATCGCCTGGCGAACCTGTGGCGACTGCAGGAGTCCCTTTAGCAACGTGCGCCGGTGCGACAAGTCAGGGCCGATCACCGCGCCGCGCTGTTGGCGAAAATGCACACGCAGTAAACGGTTAATGCGTCGCAGGCTGCGTTCTGGGCCCAGATCCTCGTGCATCAGCTCACGCAGCGACAGACTGCGGCCGAAATGCACACGAATTTTTCGGCCATGCAGCACGATCGCCAGCAGCTTGCGCAGGCGCCCGGTCACAGTCCAGTTGTAGGCGAACAGCAGCTTCAGCGGGGAAGACTCAACATCCGGTGACTGACCCCAGAAAACGCTGACTGGTACTAACTGTACCTCCTCGCAGTGGTGCTGCTGAACCGCATGAAGTGCTCGCAACAGTTGAGGCGACTGGTCACGCGGATCGGGCCTGCTCACCCATGCTCTGGCATTACTCAGAAAGACGTAGGATTCGCGTTCCATCAGCTCGCCATGGGGTGCTCGTACCGGGCGCGGTAAACCCGCTTTCAAGCATTCACGGTCCAGCACGATCAGGTCCGCCAGCGAGCGGTAGGGCAGCACATAGACAATCGGTTGGTTCTGATCGAGATGCAGGTTGAATGCGCCGTTGCCGATACTGTCGGAACGCGCCCAGAGATAAAGCAGTCGGCGCAGTGAACCAAAACGTAAGCGACCGAAAAATGATGAGTAAACAGCTGGCATGGGGCTTCCTGAATGGAAAGGTATTCGCGGTCCCTGCGCGCAAGGCATACGCAGCTGGATTCTAGCGGTTTTGTGGGTTGGTTACAGCTGGCGCTGAGGTAAGCTTCGCAGAATAATGACGCACCCCTTGAAATAAGCGTAACAGGTTCATATAGTCGTCGCCTTGAGCGCTGAACCATTCCTTGCTGCCAGTCCGAGCAGAGCTGGGGCGCGGCCTCGGCCTACAGACCTTTCTGGTCTCTGATCGTTCGTGCCCGTCCAATGCCTGCCCCACTTTCACGTAAATCAATGTATTCTTGCGCACTGCATTGCCCGCCTGTTTGCGGCGCATCTGTATTTTTGGGGATAACGGAAGAGGCCATGATAAAGATAAACAGCCTGACCAAACGCTTTGGCGAACACACTGCCGTGGATAATCTGTCGTTTGACGTGAGTCCCGGCGAAGTATTGGGCTTTCTCGGCCCGAATGGCGCCGGCAAATCGACCACAATGAAAATGCTGACCGGATTTCTCACGCCTGATGGTGGCTCTGCTTCTGTTGGCGGATTCGATATCCAGACTCAGACACTGCTTGCCCAGCAGCAAATGGGATACTTGCCTGAAGGCGCACCCTGTTATGGCGACATGCGCGTCAAGCGCTTCCTGGAATTCATCGCTGAGATTCGTGGCTTCAGCGGTGCGCAAAAGCACAAGCGGGTGGCATGGGCAGCGGAGCAACTGGAGCTGGGTGCAGTCATGGGGCAGAGCATCGAAACCTTGTCCAAGGGCTTCAAGCGGCGGGTAGGTCTCGCTCAGGCCATTTTGCATGACCCCAAAATCCTGATTCTGGACGAGCCCACTGATGGACTTGATCCCAATCAGAAGTATCAGGTGCGCAAGTTGATCAAGCAGCTGGCTGAAGGCAGCAACAAGATTGTGGTCATATCGACCCATATTCTCGAAGAGGTCAGTGCGGTGTGTACCCGTGCGGTGGTCATTGCCCATGGCCGGTTGCTCGCTGACGGCACGCCGGAGCAGCTTGAAGCCCGCTCTCGCTATCATCAGGCGGTAACTGTCGCCCTTGAGCAACCGGTGGACAGTCAGCCGCTGCTGGCACTACCTGGGGTTGCCGCAGTGGAAGTGAGGCCTGACGGGCATCTATTGACCATTATCGCTAAACCCGGCGAAGTGATTTTTCCTGCTGTGGGGCAATATGCCCAAGACCATGGCTGGCCAGTGCTCGAATTATCGGTAGAGCGTGGTCGTCTGGATGAAGTCTTCCGCCGTCTGACTGCGGAGGACGCAGCATGAAAAATCTAGGTGTTATCTTCAAGCGTGAACTGGGCAGTTATTTTGCTACGCCGCTGGCCTATATCTTTATCGTGATCTTTCTGGTGTTGGCGGCGGTATTTACCTTTTATCTGGGCGGGTTTTACGAAAGTGGGCAGGCTGACCTGAACGCTTTTTTCAATTTCCATCCGTGGCTTTACCTGTTTCTGGTGCCCGCGGTGGCAATGCGGTTGTGGGCTGAAGAGCGCAAGTCCGGCACTATCGAGTTATTGATGACTCTGCCGGTCTCACGGACTGACATGGTGCTCGGCAAATTCCTGGCAGCATGGGTTTTCATTGGCCTGGCCTTGTTGTTAACGTTCCCGATCATCATTACGGTCAATTACCTGGGTTCCCCCGACAACGGTGCGATTTTCACCGGTTATCTGGGTAGCTGGCTACTCGCCGGAGGCTATCTGGCCATTGGCTCGTGCATGTCAGCATTGACCAAGAATCAGGTGATTGCGTTCATCGTCAGTGTGGTCGCCTGTTTTATCTTCATCGTCAGTGGATTCTCCCTGTGGCTCGACCTGTTTGCCGGGTGGGCGCCTCAGTGGCTGCTTGACGCTATTGCCTCACTCAGCTTCCTGATTCGTTTCGATGCCATCAGCAAGGGCGTCCTGGATCTGCGTGACCTGCTGTATTTTATTTCGCTCATGGCTGTGTGGTTACTGGCTACTGCGATTGTCATCGACCTGAAAAAGGCCGATTGAGGCGAAGGAGACACAATAATGAAACGTTTGATGTATTCAGGCACTGGCCTGCTGGTCCTGCTGCTGGCCTTCCTCGCGTTTAACATGGCTTCTAACACCCTTCTCCCAGGGGTGCGGATCGATTTGACCGAGCAGAAGCTGTACACCATTTCCGATGGTACCCGCGAAATCCTTACGGGACTGGAAGAGCCGGTCACGCTGTATTTCTTTTTCTCAGACAGCGCTAGCAAGGATATGGTCATCCTGCGCAACTATGCACGTCGGGTAGAAGAGCTCCTGCAAGAATATGAGCGGGTTGCAGGGGGCAAGATTGATCTGCAGATTATTGATCCGCAACCCTTCTCCGAAGCCGAAGATCGGGCTGCAGAGTTCGGACTCCAGGCGATCCCGCTTCCGCAGAGCGGAGAGAAGCTGTATTTCGGCCTGGCGGGCAGCAATACGCTGGGTGAGCGTGAAGTGATCCCCTTTTTCGCACTGGAACAGGAAGGGTTGCTTGAGTACGAGCTCAGCCGGCTGATCAATAGCCTGGCCCAACCGGAAAAGGCACGCATTGGCATCATAAGTGGTTTGCCCCTGGGTGGTGGCATGAATCCAATGACCGGGCAGCCTGCCGCGCCCTGGGTGGTATTTGAACAGATCCGCCAATTATTCGAGATAAGCAACCTCAAAAGCGATATGACCGAGGTGCCTGATGATATCGACGTGCTCATGCTGGTGCACCCTAAAGCATTGACCGAACAGGCCCTGCACGCAGTGGATCAGTTTGTGCTGCGTGGCGGTAAATTGTTAGCATTTATCGACCCGCTGGCTGAGGCCGACCAGAGCCAGGAAGCGATGATGGAGGGGATGGCAGACGGCAAGTCGTCGGACCTGTCGCCTCTGCTGAAAAACTGGGGGGTTAATTTCGATGCCGAGAAGGTCGTACTGGACGCTCGTCTGGGTATGTCGGTCAGTCGAGGTGAGGGGCAATTGCCAGCGCGTCATATAGGTTGGCTTGAAGTCGAACAAGCTCAGCTTAATAAAGAAGATACCGTCACTGCACCGTTAAGCCTGCTGACTGTCGCAACCGCCGGTGCGTTGGTGCCAATTGAAGGGGCGATGACCCAGTTCACGCCCCTGTTCTCAAGCACTGCAAAGAGTGCCTTGATTGCCAGCAGTGCTTTCGCCCGTATGCAGGATCCGGAAGTGCTACTCGATGGTTTCGCGCCGGATTCGAATATCTATCACTTTGCTGCGCGCCTGCAGGGCCCGGCAGTATCGGCCTATCCTGATGCGCCGGAAGGGAGTGAGCCGGGTCTTCAATCAGCTGACAATATCAACGTGATGGTGATTGCCGATACGGATCTGTTGACCGATCGCATGTGGGTGCAAGTGCAGGATTTCTTTGGCGAACGTGTACCCCAGCCATGGGCAGACAACGGTGGACTGGTGATCAACGCGCTGGATAATTTATCGGGCTCTGAAGCGCTGATCAGTGTGCGCTCGCGTGGGGATTTCAGCCGCCCCTTCACCGTGGTCGAGAATCTGCAGCGCACCGCTGAACGTCGTTATCGTGCCAGCGAACAGCGACTGCAGCAGCAGCTGGCCGTAACGGAGCAACGATTGGCCGAACTCCAGCAGGGCCAGGATCCTTCGCAAATGGCGGAAATGAGTGCCGATCAGCAACAGGCGGTGCAAGGTTTCATTGATGAGAAGCTGGCCATTCGCAAGCAGCTGCGTGATGTTCGTTTCCAGCTTAACGCAGACATCGAGGAGTTAGGCACCTGGCTCAAGGTGATCAATATTGCCTTGGTACCGGCGTTGCTGACGCTAGGGATTTTGCTTTGGTGGCTGATCCGTCGCCTGCGCCGACGTTCTGCATAAGGAGGCTGCACGATGAAGATGAAGCTTTTCGCCATATTAGCCGTCATCTCGGTATTGTTGATCGCTCTGGCGCTTCAGCGTCAGGGTGATAATCGGGTAGAGGATCTGCAGAGCCGTTCGCTCCTGTCCGAAGCGCAAATGGAGCTACTTGGGCAAGTGGATCGCATCAGTCTGAGCAAAGGTACTGACGGGGGTGTTGATCTGGTCCGCGAGGACGACCGTTGGGGCGTCGTTAGCAGTGACCGGTTCCCGGCTCAAGCGGCGCGTATTGCAGCGCTGTTACATGCCATGCGCGGTGCGCGGGTGATCGAAGAACAAACCGATAATCCGGACTACCATGCGCGACTGGGCCTGAATGTCGAGCAATCAAGGGGTTCGCCGCTTCAGGTTCGTCTGGAGCACAATGGCGACGTTATTACCCTGTTGTTTGGTAATCCAGTCGGGTCGGGTCAGCTCGTGCGTTTTGCTGGGGAAGACCAGGTGTGGTTGATCAACAGACCCTTTGGTATGAGCCTCAACCCGCGTGAATGGCTTGATTTGAACGTTGCGCAGATCCCGATGGAAAGTGTCGCAAAAGCGCGCTGGGAACATCCTGACGGAGAAGTTATTGAGTTGGAAAAGGCCTCCGAGGGTGATTATAACCTTCGACTCACGGGTCCTGATTCAGCGCAACAGCAGGGCAGTGAGCGTTGGATCAACAGTATGGTTCTGGCATTGATTGGGCTTAACGCCCAGGATGTGGCTTTACGCAGTGATCTGCAGCTGGGCGAGCCTAACGTGCAAATGCAAGTCATGACCTGGAATGGTGCTGAACTGGCTGCCAGCCTCTATGACGTGTCCGGTCGTTTTTGGTTGATCATTGACCGTTTTGAACAGCCAGTCGATGGCGAGTTTGGCGTGAATGCAGATCCGCGCTGGGCATTTCAGCTTGGGGTTGCTCAGGTTGAGAGTTTAAACAAACGTCGTTCGGATCTCATTCGTAGCGCCGAGGTTGAATAGTCTATTGTGCTTGAAAGCCCGCCAGTAGTTTTCTCTGCCGGGCTTTTTCACAACAGACACTAACCGAGTTGCTGTTTGACCCACTGGGTGAATTGTCCGGCCGGCATTGCGCCCGCTACGCGGGCGACTTCCTTGCCGCGCTGCATTATCAGTAGAGTTGGAATGCTGCGAATACCGAAACGGGCTGCCAGTGCCTGTTCATCTTCGGTGTTCACCTTTGCCAGTCTTGCATGCGGTTCCAGAGTGTCAGCGGCTTTTTCAAATACCGGTGCAAACTGGCGACAAGGGCCGCACCAGGGTGCCCAGAAATCCACTATCAACGGTAGATCTGAACTTGCATGGGCGTTGAACGTGCTAGCACCTAAGGGGAGTGGTTGGCCAGTGAACAGGGTTTTCTTACAGACACCGCAAACAGGCCCCTCCGTGAGTCTGGCCTCATCGACACGATTTTTTCGGTGACAATGTGGGCATGCGATGATCATCTGAGTCATGGCTGATTCCTTTAATCGGTAATGAGTCGGAGGGCAGGCTGTCGGCTACTGGGTTAAGGACGTTTTAGCCGCTGTCCAAATTGCGCCAGTGGGTCTGTATCTCTACGAAGGTCAAGGACGCCGACCAGGTCAACAACATGAATCCGACCAGGGCTTCAGTGCCGAACAGGAAGCGCAGATGGCCGACTGGGTAGACATCACCGAAACCGACTGTCGTAAAGCTGGTCGCTGACAGATAGATGAAGTCAAGCAGGTCCGCATCGACCATCCCGCCAATCGTGCCTGTGGTATCGCCGACGTCAACCAGGAGCCAAGCGCCAACGCCGAATAGCCATATTTGCGCAACGTGAGCGCAAAAAAGGCCACCGGTCAGGGTTATTATTCGTGTACGGAGTGAGAGTGATTTATACCGTTTAAGCCGCAAGCGAAGAAAAAAGGATGCCTCGTAGTGCAAGAGCATCGCCAGCAGGACGAGTCCCATTGTGGCGCCTGCAACGATCAAGTGATCCGGTGTCATAAGGCTAGGCCTTGATCGCCCAGGTAAATTCAACTTCGCCGCTGGCATTCACCTTGATCCAACGGTCCATCTCTGGGTCATCCTCTTCCTCTGACCAACCTCCCACAGAGCAACGTGCTTCTTCCTGCAGTCCCTGAAAAATAGCACGGGCACAGTCCAGATCAGTTTCCCATGGTGTATGCGCGCTGTCGAACCAGACGCTCGCCCACTTGCCGGCCGCTTTGCGAATAATCATCAGTGCAATCTGATGTTTGTCGCAGGTCAGTGTGCCCCGCCGCACCAGCTCGTGCCAGGGTTTGAGTTCCAGCGGGCCGATCTGTTGGTTCAACCAAGCGGTAAGCGCGTCCAGGTGTTCTTCACGCAGATAAATCTCGATATCGGGTTGGCGCACTAATAATGTCCTCAGCAGCGTTGCAGCAAGACCAGTCGCATGGCCACTTCAAGGCCGGTCAGGCCTGTTTCGATCACGGCCCGTTGACGCTCCGGGCTGCTGCGAAATCCGTGTGGCGTCATGCCGATCAGGTTGGCCAGATCGGCCGGTGTCAGATCCAGAGCATAGCGCAGGGTCTGGTCGTTGACGATGTTAAGACCCTCGGGTAATGCCTTGATCAATTCGGGAGTCGGATGAATGCTTTCGTAGAGCTGCTCGCGCAAGCTCATCAAATGATCGGGATGGGGGCCGACCAGCAGCAGCTGGCCGCCAGGCTTCAGACAACGCAGGCACTCTTCCCAGGTCCATGGACTAAAAACGCACAAGGCGCTATCCAGGCTCGCGTTCGGAACAGGCAGGCGTGCCGTGGATCCTACCAGCCACTGTATATCCCGCGTGCGCCGGCACGCTTTGATAATAGCGTCTTTGCTTATATCCAGGCCGCCGATCGCGCAATTGACCAGTGCCTGCTTCAGTTGCGCCGTGTAATAGCCCTCGCCACATCCCATATCCAGTAACGCCGCCGGCTGGGCTGTACCCAGCAGTTCACCAATACGATCACTTACTGGCTGATAATGACCGGCATTCAGGAAGGCCTGTCGACAGGCGAGCATCGTTGGTGTGTCACCGGGTTGGCGGCTCTTTTTATGCTGCACCAGATGGAGATTGAGATAGCCCTGGCGGGCCCGATCGTAGCCATGATTGTTTATGCAGCCCCAGTGGTGAGCGTCGGGCTGCAGTGATTTATGGCAAAGGGGGCAGATGAGCTCAAGCATCAGGTCAACAGCCGCTCCATGGTCGCCTGGTAGATATCGGTAAGGGTGTCCAGATCGGCGGCACTGACATGCTCGTTCAGCTGGTGAATGGTAGCGTTGATTGGTCCGAGCTCAACAACCTGGGTTCCCATGGTCGCGATGAAACGGCCGTCGGACGTACCCCCTGTGGTGGAGGGTTGAGTCTCGCGGCCGGTTACCTGAAGGATGGCGGCACTGACGCCATCGAGTAGGGCGCCTGGTTCAGTCAGAAAGGGCTGTCCCGAGAGGGTCCAGTCCAATTCGTAGTCAAGACCATGCTGGTCGAGGAGGTTGCGTACCCGAAGCTGCAGGCCCTCGGCGGTTGATTCGGTAGAAAATCGAAAGTTGATCAGTGCGACCAGTTCTCCGGGGACCACGTTAGTGGCGCCTGTGCCGGCGTTGATATTGGAGATCTGGAAGCTGGTCGGCGGGAAAAACGCGTTGCCCGCGTCCCAGTTTTCCGCTGCCAGAGCTGCCAGAGCAGGGGCGGCCAGATGGATGGGGTTGCGCGCTAGATGCGGGTAGGCGACGTGGCCCTGCTTGCCCATAATCATCAATCGGCCGTTGAGTGATCCGCGGCGACCATTCTTGACCACGTCGCCCACCCGCTCCGTGCTTGAAGGCTCGCCGACAATGCACCAGTCGACCGTTTCGCCGCGCTCTACTAGGGTATTGACAACCTTGACTGTGCCGTCATTGGCGGGCCCTTCCTCATCACTGGTTATGAGGAAGGCGATCGAGCCCCGGTGGTTCGGCGAGGCCGCGACGAAACGCTCTACTGCTACCAGCATGGCTGCGAGGCTGCCCTTCATGTCGGCCGCACCACGCCCGTGCAACATGCCTTCGCGTAGGGTTGGCTCGAATGGCGGGTTATCCCAGCGCTCAAGCGGGCCAGTGGGGACGACATCGGTGTGGCCAGCAAAACAGAGCACCGGACCTTCGTTACCGCGACGTGCCCAGAGATTGTCGACCTCGCCAAAGCGCATGGACTCGAGATGGAAGCCGCAGGCAGCGAGGCGCGTGGCCATTAACTGCTGGCAGCCGGCGTCATCCGGTGTGGTCGAGTTGCGGGCGATCAGCTCGCAGGCGAGTTCAAGCGTCGGGGAAAGTTCGGTCATGGTGGTTTCGCAGTGGCTGGATTACCGCGCAATGATAGCAGAATCACGCAGCATCGGGCCGACCGTCAAGGTTTGTGCGGCTGTGGCCAGCGCGCTTTGCGCCACGCGCGTCTCTGCTTCTTGTCGAGGAAGGTCCAGGCGAGCAGTCGGCTGTGCTTTTCGCCCTGGGCCATCTCCAGGCTGCGCACATCGGTTGCACCCAGAGTGCGCAGCTGCTGTTCAAGCGCCGGTATGTTGGATGCCTTGGACACCAGACTGCTGAACCAGAAAACCTGGCCAGCGAGCTCTGCGCTCTCGGCGATCATGCGGGCAAGAAATCCACTCTCGCCACCATTACAGATCAGCTCGTTACTCTGGCCACCAAAATTCAGGCCTGGGCTCTCTTCCAGCGATTTTCCCTTGTTAAGCTTTTGCCATTTCTGCCGGTTAGCGTCTTTGGCAGCACCGGCACTGGGATGGAAAGGGGGGTTGCACAGCGTGAAGTCGAATTGCTCCTGTGCCGCGACAATGCCATGAAAAACGCGATCGGGATCGGCTTGGAGGCGTAGGCTGATATGCGGCTGCATCTTGGGGTTGGCGGCTAATATGCGTGCAGCATTCTCCAGTGCATTCTGGTCAATGTCGCTGCCGACAAAGCACCACTGATACTCATTCTGGCCAATCAATGGATACACCAGATTCGCCCCGGTGCCGATGTCCAGTCCAACCAGTTTGGGACCGGTGGGGATCTGGCCGTCATGGCTGTCGCCAAGCAAGTCCGCCAGTGTATGCAGGTAATCAGCGCGACCAGGGATCGGCGGGCACAGATAACCGGCTGGTATATCCCAGTCTAGGATGCCGTATTGTGCCGACAGCAATGCGCGATTGAGCTCACGCACGGATTCAGGGTTGCTGAAGTCCAGCGTCCGGTCGCCGGTTTTGCCCACTATGATGAGTTTTTTTAGTGCCGGATTGGCGGCGGCAAGGGCGCCAAAGTTGTAATGCCCCTTGTGCTTGTTGCGAGAATGGAAGGGCATCAGGCTTTGACTCCTAGATAAATAGTATTAGTGGCTTCACCGTTTTGAAACGGATTGAAGAAAGGAACAACATGAGCGGCGGCCCGAGTAAAGACCGCATCCATTACCTGCATAAATTCGCTATCTGGCGGGTCCTGTGACCAAAGTGCAAATACACCGCCGGTCCTAAGTTGCTGGCTCATCCGCGCGAGATTGGCAACCGTGTAAAAACTGGCGTTGGACTGGTGCAGCAGCGCGCGAGGCGAATGGTCGATATCCAGCAGTATCGCATCGAAGGTTCTAGCCGGGCACTGTGGGTCAAAGCCCTTGTCTTGCGCTACGGCCAGCTCGAAGAAACTGCCGTGTACATAGCGGCTGCGAGAGTCGGCGTTGAGCTCCTTGCCCAGTGGTACTTTCTCCTGCTGATGCCAGCGGATTACCGTCTCCAGGTAATCGACTATCAGCAGTTCGCTGACGCGCGGGTCCTTCAGTGCGGCGACGGCGGTGTAACCCAAGCCCAGGCCGCCAACGACGACTTGCAGATTATCGCCCTGCAGTGCCGCTAGGCCCAAGTCGGCCAGCGCTATTTCTGCCTCGAAAAACATGCTCGACATTAGGAACTCGTCGCCGAGCTTGACCTCGTATATATCACGGTCGCCGAGCGCAGGTATTCGCCGGCGGCGCAGGGAGATTTCGCCAATGACAGAGGGTTGGATATCGATTTCTTCAAACAGCAAACCCATGAGCGCTCCGGATGAATAATTGCGGCGAACATGTTAACACCACTACGGCGTCTGCGCGCCGGCAGGACTCAGCTGGGCTATAATTGCGCGGTGTTTTGCAGAGGTGCCCATGGCCGAAGATATTACAGTTGAAGAACCCACTACCGATGATCCGCGTTTTGCTGGTATCGCTCGGTTGTATGGACGAGAAGCGTTTGAACAATTACGCCGTAGCCACATTGCCGTGGTCGGTATCGGCGGGGTGGGCTCCTGGGCAGCCGAGGCGCTGGGCCGTACCGGGATCGGGCGTATCACGTTGATTGATCTGGATGAGGTGTGCCAGACCAACACTAATCGGCAGCTACCAGCCATGACCGGACACATCGGACGACCTAAGGTTGAGGTGATGGCCGAGCGGCTGCGGGCAATCAATCCGGATTGCGAGGTACGAGCCGTAATGGATTTCGTCACAGATCGCACTTTGCCAGACTACATTACCGAAGACCTCGACGGTGTTGCCGACTGTATTGATAGTGTGAAATCCAAGGTTGAGCTGATTGCCTGGTGTCGTCGCAGACGCATTCCCATTGTGACGGCAGGGGGTGCGGGTGGGCAGATTGATCCCACGAAGGTGACGGTGGCGGACCTCTCCCGAACGACAAATGACCCGCTGGCCGCGAAGGCGCGCTCGCAGTTGCGACGCAACCATAATTTCCCCGGTGCTGACAGCAAACGTAGCTTTGGTGTGCCCTGTGTGTACTCTACCGAGCAACTGCGTTATCCGGCTCCGGATGGCACTGTCTGCCTGCAAAAAAGCTTCGATGGTGAGACGGTCAAACTCGACTGTGAGGGTGGGCTAGGCGCGGTATCGATGGTCACTGGTACCTTCGGCCTGGTGCTGGCGGCGAGACTGGTTGACCGGATATTGCTCAAAGCAGCGGTCGGCAGGTCCTAGATTAAGAAAGACAAAAGGCCCGTCCGACTAGCGGAATGGGCCTTTTTATGACTGCCTTTCGGGCTGCTCAGTTGTGCGCGTGCAGCATCTCGTTCAGCTGGATCGAGCTCTTGTTGGTCTTGCATTCGATCGAGCCGGTTTGCGAGTTACGGCGAAACAGTAGGTCTGGTTGGCTGGCCAGATCACGAGCCTTGACGATCTCTACCAGATTGTCCGAGTCATCAAGCAGCGCAACCTTGATGCCGGCGGTGATGTACAGGCCCGCTTCGATAGTACAGCGGTCGCCCAGTGGAATACCGATACCAGCGTTCGCCCCGATCAGACAGCCTTCACCAATCGAGATGACGATGTTGCCACCGCCTGAGAGCGTACCCATGGTCGAGCATCCGCCGCCGAGATCGGACCCCTTGCCAACGAATACGCCTGCGGAGATGCGACCTTCAACCATGCTGGTACCGGCTGTTCCAGCGTTAAAGTTAATAAAGCCTTCGTGCATCACCGTGGTGCCTTCACCCACATAGGCGCCCAGGCGTACCCGTGCAGTGTGAGCGATGCGCACACCAGCAGGTACCACGTAATCGGTCATGCAGGGGAACTTGTCGATGCTCAATACATTGAGTGTCTCACCAGCCAAGCGAGCAGCAAGCTGCCGCTGGGGTAATTCGTTGATATCGATTGCTCCCTGGTTAGTCCAGGCCACGTTGGGCAGTAACGGAAAAATGCCGGCGAGCACAACGCCATGCGGCTTGACCAGACGGTGAGACAACAGGTGCAATTTCAAGTAGGCCTCAGGCGTGGAGACGGGAGCAGCATCGGTCTCGAGTAGCGTCGCAACGATTGGACGATTGCTGCTCTCGAGCTGGCTAAGGATTGCGCCAACCTCGATAAAACCACCCTGGCCGAGTGCCTCGCCGATGACGCGGCATTGGCTCGGGGACAAGGTAATAGCCTTATTGCCGCCGCTGTAACCAAGTTGTTCAGCAACAATTTTGACCATCTCGGGCTCGGGGTTGAGCAGGGGTCGCGGGTAAAAAACCTCGAGCCATTCACCCTCGCTGTTGTGTGTGCCGATGCCAAAGGCCAGGCTGAAACATTCGCTCATTGCGTAATTCCTTCGGTGCTGTTGATGCGTTGGTCAGACAAAGGCGGCGGCGTAAAGGTCCGGTTTGAACCCCACTAGGCGCCGTGAACCGGTATCAAGTAACGGTCTTTTGATCATCGAAGTATTGGCCAGCATCAATGCAATGGCCTTTTCCGTATCGATGTCTTGTTTTTGCTCTTCGTTCAGTTTACGAAACGTGGTTCCTTGCCGGTTGAGGATTGTTTCCCAACCGTGCTCGGCGCACCATGCAGCCAGTGTCTGAGTGTCTATGCCCGCTTTCTTGTAATCATGAAAGGCATATTCGACATTCTGGTCGTCGAGCCAAGCGCACGCTTTCTTTACCGTGTCGCAGGCCTTGATGCCGTACATCGTAGTCATTTGTTCAGGCTCTCGATAAATTCACGGATGCGGTGCGCTGCCTCTATGCAGTCTGTCAAAGGTGCGACAAGGGCCATGCGAATTCTACCGGCGCCGGGATTATACCCATCAACATCGCGGGAGAGGAAACTCCCCGGCACCACGGACACATTCTGTTCGGCGAGCAGACGGCGGGTAAAGTCCTGATCATCGATGGGTGTTCGTGGCCATAGATAAAAACCGGCATCCGGACGCTGCACATCCATCACGTTTTTCAGTATGTCGAGAACAGCGTTAAATTTGGCCTGGTACTGAGCTCGGTTTTCCACCACGTGAGTTTCGTCCTGCCAGGCTGCAAGGCTCGCCATCTGGGTTTGCACCGGCATGGCGCAGCCATGGTAGGTGCGGTAGGTCAGGTAAGGTGCCAGCAATCTGGCATCCCCTGCTACGAAGCCCGAACGCAGGCCAGGCAGGTTCGAACGTTTTGACAAGCTGTGGAATACCACGCAGCGTGCGTAGTCGTCGCGACCCATTGCAGAGCATGCCTGCAGAAGACCGATGGGGCCCATACTGTCCGGCGCGTGGATCTCGCTGTAACACTCGTCAGAGGCAATGACAAAGTCATGTGCGTCAGCCAATTCGATCAAGCGCTGCAACGTCGCTAACGGCATGACAGCACCGGTTGGATTGCCCGGCGTGCAGATGAACAGTACTTGGCACTGCTGCCAGACCGTGTCAGGGACTTGGTCAAAGTCGGGTATGAATCCGTTGTTTTCGTTGCAGGTAAGGTAATGCGGCTCTACACCTGCTAGAAAAGCGGCGCCTTCGTAGATTTGATAGAACGGATTGGGACTGACTACCAGGCCGCTAGAGTCGCGATTGACCATGGCCTGGGTGAATGAAAAGAGGGCTTCGCGGGTGCCGTTGACGGGAATTACCTGCGTCGCTGCATTTACATGCTTTAGATCAAAGCGCCGCTCTAGCCAGCTTGCAATGCCTTGGCGCAGCTCAACGATACCCAGTGTAGTGGGGTAAACGGCGGCCTTGTCGAGATTGTTGGCCAGGGTGTGCAGTACAAACGGAGGCGAGGGATGCTTGGGTTCGCCAATCGACAGCGCGATCGGACGCAGTCCAGAATGCGGTGTGACGTTGGCTAGCAGTGCACGCAGCTTTTCGAACGGGTAGGGCTGCAGACGTTCCAGATCGGTATTCATGTTGGTAATGGTCCTCAGATCAGGATCTGGGTGGACAGACTTGTTTGGGTCTGATCACTGTTGTTGCCGAGGGTCTCGACAATGGTATTTTGCAGCCTGCGGCATATTTCCGGATCCGAAAGCGCCTGATTGTTGGCATCGGTGAGGACAAAAACATCATCCACCCGCTCGCCGAGTGTGACAATTTTGGCGTTTTGCACGTTGATGTCGAAATCCAGCAGGATGCGCCCCATGCGTGCCAGCAGTCCGGGTCGATCAGGTGCGCTGAGTTCGAGAATCGTATGCTGGCGCTCCGGGGCATTGAAAATCGTCACCTCCGGAGCGAAGGAGAAATGCTTGAGCTGTCGCGGCACCAGGCGCTGAATAATTGAGGGATAGGCATCAGGATCGGCCAGCGCCTCAATCAGGTTCCGCTTGATCTGGCGTATCCGATCGGGACTGTCCCCGATCGAGCTGCCATCTGCGTCGAGCACAATGTAGGTGTCCAGACTGAAGCGGTTCGTCGAAGTGATAATACGCGCGTCCTGAATACTCAAATTCAGTTGGTCCATCGCTGCCACGGTGACCGCAAACAGGTCATGCTGCTCCGGGGTATAAATGAATATCTGCGTGGCCCCTTCGAATTCGCGCTGAGCGGTTTCCTTGATCAATACCAACGGCCCGTTACGATCGGGGTGCTGAACGATTGCTTCGGTATGCCATGCGACATCACTGGCGGTGTGACGCAGGAAATAGTCTTCGCCCAACTGCTCCCATAGCTCCTCGGCGTCTTCCTCTTCCACGCCACTGCGCACCAGAATATCCAATGCGGCACGCTGGGTCTGTCGTACATGCTCTTCGCGATTAGGTGGATTATCTAGGCCGCGGCGCAGTGCGCGCTTGGTCTCAGTATAGAGTTGGCGCAGCAGGGAGGCACGCCATGAGTTCCACAGAGTAGGGTTGGTTGCGTTGATGTCGGCGATGGTCAACACGTATAAATAATCCAGACGCACTTGGTTGCCCACATGTACCGCAAAGTCGTGGATCACATGGGGGTCGGATATATCCTTGCGTTGCGCGGTGGTGGACATTATGAGGTGATTTTCGACTAGCCAGCTGATCAGGTGGGTATCCCAGGCGGGAAGCTGGTGGCGTTGGCAGAATAACCTCGCGTCTACCGCTCCAAGTTCGGAGTGATCACCGCCGCGGCCCTTGGCTATATCGTGGTACAGCCCAGCCATGTAAAGCAGGTCGGGCTTGGGCAGGCGGCAAAATATCCGCCATGCTAAAGGATATTTCTCTTGGTATTCAGGCTGATTGAGCTTGCGTAGGTGCTTGATCAGGTTGAGGGTGTGGGCGTCCACGGTATAAATATGAAAAAGGTCGTGTTGCATCTGCCCAACGATCTTGCCGAATTCCGGCAGATAGCGGCCCAGAATGCCGTAGCGATTCATCCGGCGCAGGTTGCGGTGTATGCCTTCCTTGCAGCGGAAAAGTTCAACAAACAGGCTGGTATTGCGTATGTCCGCACGGAAATCATCATCGATCAGCCGCCTGTTGTCACGAAGCAGCCGAATGCTGTCGGCGCGCACTCCTCGAATTTCCGGGTGTTGCGCCATAAGCAGAAAAATTTCCAGGAGCGCGAAAGGTGTTCGTTTGAACACATCCGGGTGGGTCACTTCAATATAATGATTACGCACCTGAAAGCGCGAATTCAGCGGTTCGATTTCAGTCGTTTCCGCATTACGCAACAAAATTTCTTCGAAGTGTTGCATCAGCAGATCGTTGAGCTCAGATAGCGACATGACTACACGATAGTATCTCTGCATGAATCGCTCGACAGCCAGTTTGCTGTCGTTATCTTCGTAGCCAAGCAGCGTAGCGAGGGTACGCTGGTAATCAAACAGCAAGCGGTCCTCCGCGCGTCCAGCGAGGTTGTGGAGGGCGAAGCGGACCTGCCAGAGAAATGCCCTGCCGGCAGTCAGAATGTCGTATTCTGGTTCGTTCACAAATCCGCGATCGACCAGTTCTCGCAAGTCGTTGGTACCGAAATGCCGCAGCGCAACCCAACCGATGGTCTGGATGTCACGCAGGCCCCCCGGCGAGCTCTTGACGTTAGGTTCAAGGTTGTATTCGGTGTCATTGAACTTGGCATGGCGTTTTTGTTGCTCGGCGCGTTTCGCGCGGAAAAACTCGGCGTCGCTCCACATGTGTTTGGCACTGATCGCCTCGATCATTGCCTGGCGCAGGCTCTCATCACCGGAGAGGGTACGGGACTCCATCAGGTTGGTTATGACCGTAATATCGCTACGTGCCTCATCCTGACATTCACTGATCGAGCGAACGCTTTGGCCCACTTCCAGACCAATGTCCCAAAGCAGCATTAGAAATTGTTCTATCGAGTCGCGATAAGCGTCCGTATTGCTTTCACGCAGCAGAATTAAAAGATCAATGTCAGAGTGAGGATGCAGTTCCCCGCGACCGTAGCCGCCGACGGCTAGCAGGGCAATGCCGGGCATGTCGGTAGCTGCCTGGATCGACCACGCCTTGCGCAGAATCTGGTCGGTGAACCAGGCTCGCTCATGGATCAGCAGGTGAATATCGCGACCAGCTTCAAAGCGTGCACGCAAAATCGCATCTGCATTGCGGATGGCCTTCTTGAATGCCGCCACAGGGCTGCTTTTTAATGCTAGTTCGGCCTGGAATTGGCCGGGATCGAACAACTCGTTTTGCACGGAGCTACCCCGAAGATCGGTTATTGGAAGCTTTCTTCCTGACGGCGTGTGAGTACTTCATAGCCGTCGGCCGTTACCAGAATGGTGTGCTCCCATTGGGCTGACAGCTTGCGATCCTTGGTGATCGCGGTCCAGCCGTCGCCGAGCAGGCGTGTTTCATGTCGACCCTGGTTGATCATGGGCTCAATGGTGAAGGTCATGCCTTCCTTGAGCTCCATGCCCGTGCCGGCGCGACCGTAATGCAGAACCTGAGGATCTTCATGAAATACCTTGCCGATGCCGTGTCCGCAATACTCACGCACAACACTGAAGTGATTAGCATGTGCATGGTCCTGGATTACCTGACCGATGTCGCCCAGTCGGGCACCTGGACGTACGACCTCTATACCCTTGTACATACATTCCTGAGTAATCCGAGCTAGGCGCTGGACCCATTCGGATGTATCGCCGACCAGAAACATCTTGCTGGTATCGCCGTGATATCCATCCTTAATGACGGTAACATCTATATTCAGTGCATCGCCATTCTTAAGCTGTTTCTCGTTCGGGATGCCGTGACAGACGACATGATTGATCGAAGTGCAGATTGACTTGGGGAATGGAATCCGTCCTGGGGCGCCGCCGTAATTAAGAGGGGCGGGGATCGCTTTCTGCACGTTGACTATGAAATCGTGGCAGATCCGATCCAGCTCTTCTGTTGTCACGCCGGGTCTCACATGTTCGCCGATCATTTCCAGTACCTCAGCCGCCAGGCGTCCGGCTATACGCATGCCAGCGATATCTTCCGGGGTCTTGATGGTAACAGTCATGGCAGGTTCTCTCTGTTGTGACGCCAGCTGGCGAGGAAGTCAATCGACTATGTTAACAGACATGCCGCGTGCTGTTGAGGGTCGTCCGGTATGACCGTTGGGCATCTGCGCCTTTATTCGTTACCTTTTGTATGGTATAAAGCGCCGCGCCTGAATAAAGATCAACGGGGAGTATCCCTCGAGGAGCTTTCAGGCCTAAACCGAAACCACACACGTATCGACACATTGTCCTGGGTGCCCCGCGGGGTTGGACACTGGGATGCGTGGAGGCTCAACCCGAACTACATTGGAGCTGTCATGACTCAAGTATCAATGCGCGATATGCTGAAGGCCGGTGCGCACTTCGGCCACCAGACCCGTTACTGGAATCCGAAAATGGGTAAATACATTTTCGGCGCCCGCAACAAGATTCACATCATCAACCTCGAAAAGACCATGCCGATGTTCCACGATGCCCTGAGCTTCGTCGAGAAACTGGCTTCCGGCAAGAACAAGGTCCTTTTCGTTGGTACCAAGCGTGCTGCCAGCAAGATCATCGCTGAAGAAGCAACCCGCGCTGGTATGCCGTACGTTGACCATCGCTGGTTGGGTGGCATGCTGACCAATTACAAGACCATTCGTGCATCGATCAAGCGTCTGCGCGACCTGGAAATCCAGGCCGATGACGGTACCTTTACCAAGCTGACCAAGAAAGAAGCGCTGATGCGTACCCGCGATCTAGAGAAGCTTGATCGCAGCCTTGGCGGTATCAAGGATATGGGCGGCCTGCCTGACGCCATGTTCGTCATCGACGTAGATCACGAGCGCATCGCCATTACCGAAGCCAACAAGTTGGGTATTCCGGTTATCGGTATCGTCGACACCAACAGCAGCCCGGATGGCGTTGATTACGTTATTCCCGGTAACGATGACGCGATTCGCGCCATCAAGCTGTACGCTGCGGCTATGGCTGACGCGATCCTCAGCGGCAAGAACGGCGGTGGCGCTGGCGACGAGTTCGTCGAAGAAGCTGCTCCAGCTGCAGAGGCTTCACAGGGCTAACGGTTGTTTTCCTGCCGTTTGACGCTGTAACAGAAAGGGGGCCATGCCCCCTTTTTGTCATATATTGAAAGCAACATGATACGGCTGTCGAGCGATGAAGGGGCAGCCTCAAATCAAGCAAGTAGAGGAACAATTCATGTCACAGATTACTGCAGCCATGGTCAAGGAACTGCGCGAGCGCACTGGCCAAGGCATGATGGATTGCAAGAAAGCCCTGGAAGCTGCCGGTGGCGACATTGAGAAGGCCATTGATGACATGCGTGCTGCCGGTTCGATCAAGGCCGCCAAAAAGGCTGGTAATATCGCTGCCGAAGGCGCTATTGCCGCCAAGGTTGCAGATGATGGAAAGAGCGGTGTGATTATCGAAATTAACTCGCAGACCGATTTTTTGGCTCTGCAGGATGATTTCAAGGGTTTTGTCAGCGAGAGCCTGGAGAAGGCTGTAGCTGCAGGCTATACCGATGCAACGCCTTTGATTGCTGATCAGGAAGCTTCCCGCGAAGCGTTGATCGCTAGGTGTGGTGAAAACGTTAATATCCGTCGCTTGACCCGTGTCGAAGGCGATGTAATTGGCGCTTACCTGCACGGTCACCGTATTGGTGTATTGGTTACCCTTAAAGGTGGTGATGCCGAGCTGGCCAAGGATATCGCGATGCACGTGGCTGCTAGCAATCCTCAGTTCCTTGATCCGACTCAGGTGTCCGATGAAGCAGTAGCCAAGGAAAAGGAAATTTTCCTGGCACTCAATGCTGAGAAAATTGCCGGCAAGCCAGAAAATATTGTCGAAAACATGATTAAAGGCCGCATCAATAAGTTCTTGTCCGAAGCCAGTCTGATCGAGCAGCCCTTTATCAAGGATCCTGACGTCAAAGTTGGTGAATTGGCGAAGAAGGCCGGAGCGCAAATCATCGATTTCGTTCGCTACGAAGTGGGCGAGGGCATCGAGCGTGCCGAAGTGGATTTTGCTGCTGAAGTAGCTGCACAGGTTGCGGCGACTAAGTAGTGGATATGCGACCGGAACGGCGCATGACAGGCCACCCGCGAGGTGGCCTGTAACACGGTTTCAGATAGAGGCTTCCCGCGCAGGCGTGAAGCCTCTTTTTTAGGAAACACTGAACAAGTGGCAGTCGTCACGGTCAGGACATGTTGGCGAGGAGTCTGCAGTATGCCCGCAGACGGTAAGTCCCGACGCTGACCCCGGATGTAACTTGTTGAGCGTTTCGCCATTCCCAGCAGGAGAGTCATCATGGCCCAGGTACCCGGAAGTCGTCAGCCCAAGTACAAACGAATCCTACTCAAGCTAAGCGGTGAAGCCCTTATGGGGACCGAAGGGTTTGGTATTGATCCTAAGGTTCTGGACCGCATGTCGCTGGAGCTCGGCCAGCTGATCGGTATCGGCGTGCAGATCGGCCTGGTCATCGGTGGCGGCAACCTCTTTCGTGGTGCGGCACTGCACGCTGCGGGCATGGACCGGGTTACCGGCGATCACATGGGTATGCTGGCGACGGTGATGAACGCACTTGCCATGCGTGACTCCCTGGAGCGCTCTAACATTCAGACGCGCGTCATGTCTGCCATTACCATGGAAGGGGTGACCGAACACTACGATCGGCGCAAGGCTATGCGCTATCTTGCCGGTGGGGACGTGGTAATATTCTCCGCAGGTACGGGCAACCCCTTCTTTACCACCGATACTGCTGCATGCCTGCGCGGTATCGAGATGGACGCTGATCTGGTGCTCAAAGCGACCAAGGTCGACGGTGTGTATAACGCGGATCCGATGAAGGATCCGAATGCTGAGCGGTTCGATACTCTGACCTACGATCAGGTCCTGGATCTAAAGCTCGGTGTGATGGATCTCACCGCGATCTGTCTGATTCGCGATCACAAGATGCCCCTGCGGGTGTTTAACATGAACAAGCCGGGTGCGCTGCTCAATGCGGTAGTAGGTAGCGCCGAAGGGACACTGATCGAGGGTTAACGATGATCAACGAAATCAAGAAAGATGCGCAGGAGCGCATGAAGAAGTCAGTCGAATCCCTGGGCCATGCTTTTGCCAAGATTCGGACGGGGCGGGCGCACCCGAGTATTCTCGACAGCGTTATCGTGTCGTATTACGGCAGTGATACACCGCTACGCCAGGTGGCGAATGTCAACGTCGAGGATTCCCGCACACTGGCCTTGACTGTGTTCGATAGAAGCATGATTCAAGCGGTGGAAAAGGCGATCATGAAGTCCGATCTCGGGCTAAATCCGGCAACGGCTGGAACCACCATTCGTATCCCGATGCCGGCGCTGACTGAGGAAACGCGCAAGGGTTTTACCAAAACCGCACGCTCGGAAGCGGAGAATACGCGCGTTGCCATTCGCAATATTCGCCGCGACGCGCTGAGTTCAATCAAAGATCTGCAAAAGGAAAAGGAAATCAGTGAGGATGAAGAGCGTCGGGGTGCCGACGATATCCAGAAACTGACTGATAAATACATCGCCGAGATCGACAAGGCGCTGGAAGCCAAGGAAGCGGATCTGATGGCCATCTGATGGTTGGATTCCACATGCTTATCAATGAGTGACAAAACTGCAGCAATACCCCGCCATGTTGCAATCATTATGGATGGCAACAACCGCTGGGCACGCAAGCGACTCATGCCGGGCGTCGCCGGCCACAAGGCCGGTGTAGATGCGGTAAAGGCGGCGATTGAAGTCTGCGCGGAAGAGGGTGTCGAAGTTCTCACACTCTTCGCGTTTTCCAGTGAAAACTGGCGACGGCCCGAAGACGAGGTTGGTGCACTTATGGATCTTTTCCTCGGGGCGTTGCGTCGAGAGGTCCGGCGCCTGCGTGAAAACGATATTCGCCTGCGTATTATCGGTGATCGGTCCCGCTTCGCGCCGGATTTACGCAATGCGATGGACGCCGCCGAGACGCTAACCGCTGAATGCAGTCGGCTAACACTGGTAATAGCTGCCAATTATGGAGGCCAATGGGATATCGCTCAGGCTTCCCGACAGCTGGCTTTCAGGGTGGCTGATGGCACACTGGAAGCTGGATCCATTACCGAAGCGGACCTTCAGTCCTGTCTGAGTACTGCGGACTGGCCACTTCCGGATCTGTGTATTCGTACGGGTGGGGAGCACAGGATCAGTAACTTTCTCCTTTGGCAGTTAGCGTATGCCGAGCTGTACTTTTCCGACTTGTACTGGCCGGATTTCAAGCATGATGCGCTGCGTGAAGCATTGGCCGATTTTGCACGGCGGCAACGTCGTTTCGGCAAAACCAGCGAACAGATACACGGAGCGCAGACCTGATGCTTAAACAACGAATCATCACAGCGGTTATTCTTGCGCCATTGGCCATTGCTGGCTTTATCTTCCTTGAGGGAGGTGGCTTCGCATTATTCGTTGGGGCAATTGTGGTTCTGGGGGCCTGGGAATGGGCGCGCCTGGCTGGTGAAACGAGTCAGAAGGGTCGAGTTGTTTATGCACTGGTAGTGGGACTGTTCATGGTTGGACTGTATCGCGATGCCTGGCCTGCTCAATACCTGCTTATACCCGCTCTGGTCTGGTGGATGGTTGCTCTGGTGCTGATCAGCCGGTATCCGAAAGGTCGTGGGCTTTGGGCCGGATCAATGATCAGTCAGTTGTTTGGTCTGTTTGTTCTGCTGCCCGCATGGTACGGACTGGTTTGGCTGCGCGCGCTGGATAACGGTTTGTGGTTGATTCTGGCCGTACTGATACTGGTTTGGGCGGCCGATGTAGGCGCCTATGTGGCTGGCAAGACTTGGGGTAGTCGCAAGCTGCTACCCAGGGTCAGCCCTGGCAAGACGGTCGAAGGTCTGATTGGCGGACTGGTTTTTACCCAGCTGCTAGCATTGCTTGCCCTGCTATATCTTGGCTGGAATCCGGTGGCTTTGTTGCTGGGTCTGGCGACGGCGGCGATCGTCGTGCTTTTTTCTATCGTCGGTGACCTGACCGAAAGTCTCTTCAAGCGTGAACAGGGTCTTAAAGATAGTAGCAGTCTGCTGCCTGGTCACGGTGGTGTGCTCGATCGTATAGATAGTCTGACGGCGGCGGTCCCGGTTTTTGCCTTATGCTGGATTGTCATCGGAGAACGTCTGGCGTGAGCGTAACCTGGGTAACCGTGCTCGGTGCGACCGGGTCGATAGGCGTTAGCACCCTGGATGTCATCAGTCGGCATACCCAGCGTTACGCTGTTTTTGCGCTCACGGGCCATAGCCGCATGAGTGTGCTGAAGGCCCAATGCCTTGCTCACAACCCACGTTATGCCGTTGTCGCCAATGCGGCGCAGGCGCTGGTGTTGCAAACGCACCTGCGTGAGGCCCGTTGTCTGACAGAAGTCCTAGCTGGCGGTGATGCGTTAGAGCAGGTAGCCGCAGCGGAGTCAGTGGATGTTGTAATGGCGGCTATTGTTGGCGCAGCAGGCTTACGGCCTACGTTGGCGGCAGTGCGTGCCGGCAAGCGGGTGCTACTCGCCAACAAAGAAGCCCTGGTCATGTCCGGTGCGCTCTTCATGCAGGCGGTACAGAAGCATGGCGCAGTGCTATTGCCCATAGACAGCGAGCACAACGCTATTTTCCAATGTCTGCCGCTCGATTATGCTCGTGGCATGGCCAGCGTCGGAGTCAGGCGGATACTGCTTACTGCTTCGGGCGGTCCGTTTCGTGATATGCAAGCAGGGGACTTGTCCTCTGTTACGCCGGAGCAGGCCTGCGCGCACCCAAATTGGTCGATGGGTCAGAAAATTTCGGTTGATTCTGCGAGTATGATGAACAAAGGTCTGGAACTGATCGAGGCGTCTTGGCTGTTTAACGTCCGTCCGTCGCAGATCGAGGTGGTTATTCACCCACAGAGTGTGGTGCACTCGCTGGTTGACTACATAGATGGCTCGGTTATCGCCCAGCTAGGCAATCCGGATATGCGGACCCCCATTGCTCATGCTCTGGCTTGGCCGGAGCGTGTTGACTCCGGGGTTAGCCCTCTGGACCTGCTCACCGTGGCGCGGCTCGATTTCCGGCCGCCGGATCCAGTAATGTTTCCATGTCTGCGTCTTGCCCGAGAAGCGGCAGAGGTGGGCGGTACCGCATGCGCTGTATTGAACGCAGCCAACGAAGTGGCCGTCGAGGCTTTCCTGGGAAGGCGCATTGGTTTTACTGATATCCCTGTTATCATTGAACACACGCTTGAAAGCTTGGTTCCTGAATCCGTCCAGGATCTGGATCACATCCTGCTGACAGACCGCCTTGCGCGTGAGCACGCTCTGAACTGGCTGACTAATCACCGCTGATCAATCGATCAGATTGCGACTTCCACTCTCCCTGAACGAGGCATCGGATGGATCTTTTATTCACCCTGCTGGCAACTGTCGTGGCCTTGGGTCTGCTGGTGACAATTCATGAATATGGCCATTTTTGGGTGGCCAGACGTTGTGGCGTCAAGGTCCTGCGTTTTTCTGTCGGTTTCGGTCCGGCGCTTTATAGTTGGCACGACAAGCGGGGTACCGAGTATGCGATCGCAGCGATTCCCCTAGGTGGTTACGTGAAGATGCTGGACGAACGCGAGGGCCCGGTCGATCCAGCGGAGTTGGATCAGGCATTCAATCGCAAGGATGTCAAACAGCGCATCGCCGTGGTGATCGCTGGCCCGTTAGCCAATTTTTTACTCGCTATTGCTGCCTTTTGGCTGATAGCAGTTTTCGGTATCACTACACTCGCCCCGGTCCTCGGTCCCGTTGAACAGGGGAGTGTAGCGGCGCGTGCCGGTCTGGTCGAAGGGCTGGAAGTTGTTGAAGTCGATGGCACGCCAACGCGCAGCTGGCAGGAGGTTAATCTTCAGTTAGTGCGTCGCTTGGGTGAGACCGGTCAGATGCAGATCAAGGCTATTGAAGCCGTTGGTGCAACACCGCAAACCTATACTCTAGTGTTGTCAGAATGGCTCCGTGGTGCTGATCAGCCTGACCCCATCCGTGCGCTGGGGCTCGCTAGTTGGCAGCCAGACGTCCTTCCGTTGGTTGGCGAGGTCAGTGATGGCGGCGCCGCTCAAGCGGCTGGACTGCAGTCCGGCGATATGATCGTCAGCATTGATGGCGAGCCAGTGAATAACTGGATTACCCAAGTAGTCCCTGCGATTCAGGGCAACGCCGATCGAGCACTAAATATTGGTATCGAACGTGACGGTCAGCACCAGAACGTTACTATGGTGCCGCAGGGGCGCGAGCAAAACGGCAAAGTGTCCGGTTTCGCCGGTCTCGGGGTGGCGGCTTTCGAGTGGCCGGACAATATGATTCGCGAGATCAATTATAATCCATTGGTGGCCATTCCGGTCGCTGTCGGCAAAACCTGGGACATGACGGTACTGACCCTGGACTCGCTGAAAAAGATGCTAACCGGTCTGGTCTCGGCAAAAAACTTGAGTGGCCCGATAACCATTGCTAAAGTGGCGGGCGCTTCGGCCAAGTCGGGACCTGAAAGTTTTCTAAACTTCATTGCTTACCTGAGTATTAGCCTTGGCGTGTTGAATTTGTTGCCCATTCCGGTTCTGGATGGCGGTCATCTTGTCTACTACTCGGCTGAGTGGATTCGAGGCAAGCCATTATCTGAGCGACTTCAGGCCTGGGGCCTGCAGATTGGGGTGGCGTTGATAGCCGGTGTGATGTTGTTTGCCATATTCAACGATATCAGTCGATTGGGTAGTTAGCCCGGAACGAAGAAACACGAGCTGCCGCACGCGGTGGATAGAATTTAACCAGTCAGCCAGAACGGATTTCATGAAACGTTACCTATTGCCTGCGCTATTGCTGATACTTCTCGCGCCATTGGCCTTTGCCGACGCCTTCCGGATCTCCGATATCCGCATCAACGGGCTTCAGCGGGTTTCAGCTGGCAGCGTTTTCGCTGCGCTACCCCTCAATATCGGCGATCAGGTAGACGATCAGACGTTGGTTGAGGCGAGTCGATCGCTGTTCCGAACCGGATTTTTTCAAGATATACAATTGGGCCGAGAGAATGACGCTCTGGTGATAACCGTTGTCGAGCGTCCTTCGATTGCAGCAATCGAGCTTGAGGGTAACAAGGCCATCGAGAGCGACGATCTGCTGGATGGCCTGCGTTTGGCAGGACTCGCTGAGGGCGAGATTTTCCAGCAAGCTACTCTGGAAGGGGTGCGCAATGAGCTGCTGCGTCAGTATGTGGCTCAGGGTCGCTATTCTGCCGACATCGAAACGGAAGTCATTGCCGAGCCTCGCAACCGTGTTTCCATTAAAATTCAAGTTGACGAAGGATCCATCGCTTCGATCAAAAGCATCAACGTTGTAGGCAACACTGTTTTTAGTACAGATGATTTGGTTGACCTGTTCGAACTGAAGAGCTCAGGGTTGTTATCCTTTATTCGAAGTGATGACAAATATTCCCGCGAAAAGCTTTCCGGCGATCTCGAGCGCCTGCGCTCCTGGTACCTTGATCGCGGTTACATCAACATGAATATTGCTTCCACGCAGGTCACCATTACCCCTGACAAGGAAAATGTTTACGTCACGGTCAATATTGATGAAGGTGATCTTTACACTGTCAGCGTCGTCAACCTGTCCGGAGATCTGGTCGTGCCGGAGGGGGACGTGCGAAGCTTGTTACTGGTGGAGCCAGGTCAGATTTTCTCGCGTCAAGTCATGACTGCCACATCCGAACTGATCAGTCGCCGATTGGGCAACGAAGGATACACCTTTGCAAACGTCAATGGCATTCCTGAAATCAACGAAGAAAACAAGACCGTCGGGGTGACCTTCTTCGTCGATCCCGGCAAGCGCGCTTATGTGAACCGGATCAATTTCCGTGGAAATACCAAAACTGAAGACGAAGTGCTTCGTCGAGAGATGCGGCAGATGGAGGGTGGCTGGGCTTCTACCTACCTGATTGACCAGTCGAAAGTGCGTCTGGAGCGTCTTGGCTTCTTTAAGGAAGTGGACGTGGAAACTGTTCCTGTACCCGGTGCGGACGACCTGATTGATGTCAATTACACTGTGGAAGAACAGCCTTCAGGTTCAATTACCGCTAGTCTGGGTTTTGCTCAGGGAACCGGCTTGATTCTGGGTGGCTCGATCAGCCAGAACAACTTCTTCGGTACAGGTAACCGTGTCAGCCTGAGTGCTAACCGGTCCCAATACCAGACGTCCTTGTCGTTCGGTTTTCTTGATCCCTATTTTACCGCTGATGGTGTGAGCCTTGGATATAACGCCTTTTATCGGGCAACCGATTACGACAAGCTTAATGTAGACGTATCCAGTTATTCAGTGGACTCCTATGGTGGTGGCTTTAATCTGGGTTATCCGATTAGCGACACCGCACGGCTCTCTTTTGGTCTCAGTGCCCAGCAAGATGACATCCAGTCAGGTTCTTTCGCTGTTCAAGAAATAGACCAGTTCATCAGGCGCGAAGGGGACAGCTTCACTAACTTCAAATTCAATGCAGGTTGGTCAGAATCGACTCTGAACCGAGGTGTATTTCCTGATCGTGGCAGCTCCCAAAGCGTGAATTTCGAAACCACTATCCCGGGCAGTGATCTGTATTTCTACAAGATTGACTATCGCGCCCAGCGCTATTTCCCGGTAAACGACGATCTCACAGTGCGGCTGCATGCCAATCTCGGCTTTGCCCGTCGTTTTGGTTCTACGCAAAGCTTGCCCTTTTATGAGCATTACTATGCTGGCGGTATAGGGTCGGTCCGTGGTTACAAGGAAAGCTCGCTTGGGCCGCGTAGCACGCCGGCTGTAGTCGACTTTGACCAGGATGAGCTGCCATTTGGTGGCAATATCAAGATGGTGGGTGGTGGCGAGCTTATATTCCCAGTGCCATTCATCAAGGATCAACAGTCATTGCGGACAGTCTTGTTCGTTGATGTGGGAAACGTTTACGATACTTACTGCACCAATGATGTGCTCAATAATGGCGCAGACAACCCTGGTTGTGGCGAGGTTGATCTGGCGAGCCTTCGTTACAGCGCTGGTATCGGCTTGTCGTGGTTGACCGCACTTGGCCCGCTGGGCTTCAGTCTGGCCGCACCGCTGAACAGTGAGTCTGAAGACGATACCCAAGTATTCCAGTTTACTCTGGGTCAGACATTCTGAGCCGGAATCCTATACAGCTAACAGGAGTTTTAGAGTGCGCAAGTTTATTCAGGTTGCTTTGATTTCTGCCCTGGCAATGGCCAGCTTTACTGTCGCCGCTGAAATGAAAATAGCGGTACTGGACTACCAGATGGCCCTATTGGAGTCCGACTCAGCGAAGGCCTACTCGGTCGATGCTGAGAAGAAATTCGGTACCCAGCTGCAGCGCCTGCGAAACCTTGAGGCTGAAGCCAAACGGTTGCAGGATCGTATGCAAAAAGATGGTGAAAAGCTTGGTCAGACCGAGATGGAGAAGCTTGATCTGGAATTCCGTCAGAAGGCGCGTGATTTTCAAGCCGAATCCAAACAGTTGAATGATGCCAAGGCTCGGGCGGACCGTGAAATGCTTGAAACGCTCAAGCCCAAGTTGGACAAGGCAGTTGAATCTGTTCTGCAGGGCGGCGGTTATGATTTGGTCATTGATCGCAGCGCTGTCGTCGATGTCAAAGCTGAATATGATATTACGCGCCAGGTTATCGAGCGCTTGAACGCATCACGTTGAGCCGGCAGGTGAGTTCATCTTTCCAGCTGTCGTTGTCTGACCTTGCGGTGATGGCAGATGCGCGGCTGGTGGGTAATCCCGACCAGATGATCGGCGGCCTGGCAACGTTGCAGGACGCTGGTCACGATCAGTTGAGCTTCCTGGCGAGTAGCCAGTATCGCAAGTATCTAGCATCAACAGGAGCTGGCGCTGTGTTGCTGACCGAGACGGACGCCCAGGCGTTTGCAGGCAACGCCCTGATTGTAGCTAACCCCTATGCAGCCTACGCGCGCCTGTCCCATCGTTTTGACCCCAAGCCAAAATCGGTTACCGGAATTCATCCAACGGCCGTTGTTGCGGTCGATGCCGTGATTGATCCGTCAGCTTGTATTGGCGCTGGAGTGGTTATCGAATCCGGTGTGCGCATTGGTGCTAAAACGGTGATTGGAGCGCAATGTTTTATTGGTGCGCGCTCCAGCCTCGGAGCAGGGGGTTGGCTCGCCTCGCGGGTGAGTATCTATCACGACGTTCACGTAGGCGATCGTGTGGTTATTCAGTCTGGCGCTGTTCTGGGCTCTGAAGGTTTTGGCTTCGCTAATGATGGCGGGCATTGGGAAAAGATCGCCCAGATTGGAGGCGTGGTTGTCGGTCATGATGTCGAGATTGGAGCGAATACCACCATTGATCGCGGTGCACTGTCGGACACTCGTCTGGGTGACGGCGTAAAGCTAGATAACCAGATTCATATCGCGCATAACGTACATATCGGGGATCACACTGCGATTGCTGCCTGTGTTGGCATCTCTGGCAGCACGCACATTGGTCGGCATTGCACGATTGCTGGTGGCGTCGGCATGGTTGGCCATATCGAAATCTGTGATAACGTTTTTGTAACTGGCATGACAATGGTTACGCGGTCAATTACTCAGCCGGGCGCCTATTCATCAGGTACGGCAATGCAGCCAGCAGCCGAATGGCGCAAGAGTGCTGCTCGGTTCCGCCAGCTTGATTCTTTGGCCAAAAAAGTCCAGCAGCTAGAAAAGCAATTGCTGGCGGTGACTCAGGATTCTCAAGACTGGTCGCAGTCCTGAGCCGCGCCCTTTAAGCGCCTATTAATGTTTATTGCAAGGCCTGTGAATACATGGATATCAAGGAAATAAAAGAATACTTGCCACACCGTTATCCTTTTTTGTTGGTCGATAGGGTCGTGGAACTGAATCTTGAAACCCGGAATATCCGTGCGTACAAGAATGTCTCGGTTAATGAACCCTTTTTTAATGGGCATTTTCCGGAACATCCCATCATGCCCGGGGTTTTGATCATTGAGGCCATGGCCCAGGCTGCCGGCTTGCTGGGATTCAAGATGATGAATGTCAAACCTGCAGACGGCACGCTTTACTATTTTGTCGGGACTGACAAATTAAGATTCCGGCAACCGGTTGTGCCAGGAGATCAGCTGCAACTCGAGGCTCAACATTTGAGTAATCGACGGGGTATCTGGAAGTTTGCCTGTCGTGCAATGGTAGATGGCAAGGAAGCGTGTTCCGGCGAAATTATCTGTGCGGAACACACTATATGAGTCGGATTCACCCCCTGGCGCTCGTTGATCCAGCTGCACAGCTGGCTGAAGACGTCGAGGTTGGGCCATGGAGTCTGATCGGGCCCAATGTTGAAATTGGTGCTGGAACGGTGATTGGCCCGCACGTTGTTATTCGCGGGCCCACTACCATTGGTCAGCATAATCGCATTTTCCAGTTTTGCTCGGTGGGTGAAGACTGCCAGGACAAGAAGTACAACGGCGAGCCAACCAGGCTGGTAATCGGCGACCACAATATTATCCGTGAAGGTTGTACGCTGCACCGCGGTACCGTTCAGGATCAGGGTGTAACGCGTATTGGCAGCCATAACTTACTCATGGCCTATGTTCATGTTGCCCATGATTGCATTGTTAACGACCACATTATCATGGCGAATAACGCGACCATTGCCGGCCACGTGCAAATTGGTGATGGCGCAATTCTCGGCGGTTACACTACAGTTCATCAGTTCTGCAAGTTGGGCCCTTGGTCTATGAGCGCAGCCAACAGTGCCGTTTTCAAGGACATTCCGGCTTTTGTCATGGTTGGCGGCAACCCTGCCAGCGCTCACGGTATGAACTTCGAAGGCATGCGCCGACGCGGTTACAGTCCCGAACTGATCGCTGCCCTCCGCAAGGCCTATAAAACAGTATATCGTCAGGGTTTGACCCTCGTCGACGCTCTGCTCATTATCGAAGAGAGTGCATTGCAATATCCCGAGATTGCGCTTTATCGTGATTCTATCCTCGCTTCGACCCGCGGCATTACCCGCTAAGCCATGGCTGCGAAGCACGAGTCAACCGAAAAGCCATTGCGTATCGCTCTGGTGGCGGGTGAGGCGTCGGGCGATACGCTCGGGGCGGGTATGATCCATGCCTTGAAAGAGTTGCACCCCCACATCCAGTTCATTGGTATAGGCGGTCCACGGATGCTTGCCGAAGGCATGCACAGCAGGGTGCCGATGGAGCGGCTCTCAGTAATGGGGTTGGTTGAAGTGCTCGGTCGATTACGCGAGCTGCTACGCATTCGCAAAGATTTGGTCGCGTGGCTGATCGAGCAGCAACCCGACGTATTCATCGGTATTGATGCTCCTGATTTTACCCTGGGGGTTGAGCGCAAGCTGCGTGACGCAGGCATAGCGACTGTTCACTACGTCAGCCCTTCGGTCTGGGCCTGGCGCGAAAAGCGTGTGCTGGGTATCCGCAAGTCTACCGATCTGATGCTGACGCTTTTTCCGTTCGAGGAGGAAGTCTATCGCAAACATCAGGTGGCAGTGCAATGCGTGGGTCACACCCTCGCTGATCAGATTCCATTCCAGCCTGACCGACAAGCAGCCAGAGCGATATTAGCCATCCCGGCCGAAACTAAACTATTGGCACTGATGCCCGGAAGTCGGGATGGAGAACTGCGCAAGTTGGGTCTACTGTTCCTGCAGACCGCTGCCTGGTGTCTTGAACGCGAGCCCCAATTGTGTTTTGTGATGCCTTGCGCCAGTCTCGAAAGAAAGCAGCAGATGCAGGAAATCATTGCTGAACACGGTATCGATCTGCCCCTGAAGCTACTCGATGGTCAGGCCCATGCAGCCCTTGCTGCCTGTGATGCGGTGTTGATTGCTTCCGGTACAGCCACCCTTGAAGCCATGTTATTCAAGCGGCCGATGGTTGTGGCTTACCGCATGGCTGGACTGACGTTCAAAATACTCAAACGGTTGGTCAAGGTAGGCCATGTCTCGCTACCCAATTTGCTGGCTAAGCGCGAAGTGGTACCCGAGTTTCTGCAAGATGCAGCGACGCCTGAAAGCATGGGGCCAGCTCTGATGCAGCTATTGGCGCCAACCGAGAAGCGTGCCGATACACAGGCTACGTTTATGCAGTTACATGAAATGCTCAAGCGCAATGCAGATCATGCAGCAGCTCAGGCCGTGCTCGACCTGCTAAGGCAAAAGGGCAAGCTCCCATGAGCCAGATACTCATGAACTGGAACCCTGCAGTTGGCAGCGAGCTAGTAGCCGGTGTCGACGAGGTAGGGAGGGGCCCCCTGTGCGGCGCCGTGATCACTGCGGCCGTCATTCTTGATCCTCTACGACCTATAGAAGGCCTGAAGGACTCCAAAAAGCTCACCGAAGCAAAACGCGAAGCGCTTTTTCCGCTGATTCAGGAGCGCGCATTAGCCTGGTGTATCGCCCGCGCTGAGGTGGCGGAAATAGATCAGTTGAACATTCTGCATGCCACCATGCTGGCCATGCAGCGTGCAGTAGCCGGACTATCTATCCAACCCGATCGCGTGTGGATTGACGGTAACCGCTGCCCAGCACTGCCCATGCCTAGCGAGGCGGTTATCCAGGGTGACGGACGCGTGCCGGCCATTGCCGCTGCTTCCATCCTGGCCAAGGTGGCACGCGACCGGGAAATGAAAGAACTGGACCTCCAGTATCCCGGGTACGGCATTGCCCAACACAAGGGTTACCCCACGCCGATGCACCTGTTGGCTCTTCGCAAGCTTGGAGCTTCGGATATTCATCGTCGTTCCTTCGCGCCTGTCCGTGAAGCTCTGGCGCAGGTATCAGCTGCCAAAACTGCGAACTCCGCATCACGCCGTTGCCAGTTAACCCGCACAGACTAGGATCGGCACGCCCCGGCCCGGATGTTGCGTGCGCTCGGCAACCACTGAATAAATCAGTTATCGCCAGGTTAGGCTGGTGGCGCCTAGTCTAGCTAGCGTGGTAACACATTGGCTAAAAATTCACCATGCAGGACGGGTGAGAGTCCATACCAAGGTCACTGTCTGCTAGCCCTCGGCTTTCCCCACCGTTACAATCTCAGCATTGTAGTAGCCTTTAGAAACAGGAAAACCATGACCCACTCCTTCGTCCACTTGCGCGTCCACAGCGAGTATTCATTGGTCGACGGCATCGTCAAGATCAAGCCCCTGATCAAGGCCATAGCAGAGCAGGGAATGCCTGCCGTAGCGGTCACTGACCAGAACAACATGTGCAGCTTGGTCAAATTCTACAAGGCGGCGATGGCTGGCGGCATCAAGCCGATCTCCGGTATTGACGTCTGGCTTGTAGGGCAGAATGACGATAACCAGTTAACACGCCTTAGCTTGCTAGCGATGAACCGCAATGGCTACCGTAACCTGACCGAGCTGATCTCGCGCGGCTATACCGAGGGCCAGCGCAACGGCGTAGTGACAATCCGTCGGGAGTGGATCGCCGAATCCAGTGAAGACGTTATTGTGCTTTCAGCCGCACGCGAAGGTGAGATAGGCCAATCATTGCTATCGAACAATCCTCAAGAGGCAGACGCACTTTTGCGTTACTGGATGCAGATCTTCCCCGGCCGTTTCTATCTAGAACTGCACCGCACCAGTCGGCCCAACGACGAAGAATACCTTCACGCTGCCGTCGCTCTCGCAGCGAAACATGACTGCCCTGTTGTAGCTACCAATGATGTGCGCTTTCTCAAGCGTGAAGATTACGAAGCCCACGAAACCAGAGTCTGCATCGGTGAGGGTCGCGCCCTGGATGATCCACGGCGGGTACGACAGTACAGCGAAGAGCAGTATCTGAAGACGCCCGAGGAAATGGCTGAGCTGTTCTCAGATATACCTGAAGCGTTGGCCAATAGTGTCGAAATTGCTATGCGCTGCAATATCGACGTGCAGCTCGGCAAAAACTTTTTGCCGGCATTCCCCACGCCGGATGGCATGACCGAAGCCGAATTTTTCCGTAAGGTCTCCTTTGAGGGCCTTGAAGAACGCCTCAAATTGGTGCTGCCAGCAGACTCGGATAACTATCACGAGCGCCGCCAAGTCTATATTGACAGACTGAATTTCGAGCTGGATATCATTATTCAGATGGAGTTCCCCGGTTACTTCCTGATCGTGATGGACTTTATCAAATGGGCCAAGAACAACGGCGTGCCAGTAGGCCCCGGCCGGGGCTCCGGGGCAGGCTCGTTGGTCGCTTATTCGTTGCTGATTACTGACCTTGACCCGCTGCAATACGATTTGTTGTTCGAACGGTTCCTTAACCCCGAGCGGGTATCGATGCCCGACTTTGACGTCGACTTCTGCATGGAAGGACGTGACCGGGTCATCGAGTATGTCGCCCAGACCTACGGACGCAATGCCGTCTCGCAGATCATCACTTTCGGTACCATGGCTGCAAAAGCGGTCGTGCGCGACGTTGCTCGGGTGCAGGGCAAGTCCTATGGGCTGGCCGACAAGCTATCGAAGATGATCCCCTTCGAAGTCGGCATGACCTTGACCAAAGCATTTGAGCAGGAAGAAATACTGCGAGACTTCCTCGCCAACGACGAGGAGGCCCAGGAAATCTGGGATATGGCGCTTAAGCTTGAAGGAATCACTCGTAACGTCGGCAAACACGCCGGCGGGGTCGTCATCGCACCGACCAAGCTCACCGATTTTTCACCACTGTATTGCGACGAAGCCGGTGGTGGCCTGGTAACACAGTTCGACAAGGATGACGTCGAATCTGCTGGTCTGGTCAAGTTCGACTTTCTCGGGTTGCGAACTCTCACCATCATTGATTGGGCGATTAATACGATCAATCGTGTGCGGGCCAAAACCGGTGGTGAGCCGTTGGATATCAATTTTATCCCGCTGGACGATCAACCAACGTATCGGATGCTGCAGAAGGCCGAGACCACCGCCGTGTTCCAGCTGGAATCACGCGGTATGAAAGAGCTGATCAAGAAGCTCAAGCCCGATTGCCTGGAAGATCTTATTGCCCTTGTGGCGCTCTTCCGGCCTGGACCGCTGCAGTCTGGGATGGTGGACGACTTCATCAACCGTAAGCACGGTCGCGAAGTGCTGTCTTATCCGCACCCCAACTATCAGCTTGATAGCCTTAAGCCCGTTCTCGCACCCACCTATGGGATCATCCTGTATCAGGAACAGGTGATGCAGATTGCTCAGGTAATGGCCGGCTACACACTGGGTGGCGCCGATATGTTGCGCCGGGCGATGGGCAAGAAAAAGCCGGAAGAGATGGCCAAACAGCGGGAGATTTTCCTCGAGGGCTGTGCGAATAATAATATTGACCCCGATCTTGCCGGCAACATCTTCGATCTGGTAGAAAAGTTCGCTGGTTACGGTTTTAACAAGTCGCACTCGGCAGCTTATGGTCTGGTTTCGTATCAGACGGCCTGGCTGAAAGCGCATTACCCGGCGCCCTTCATGGCTGCGGTGCTGTCGGCGGATATGCACAATACCGACAAGGTGGTCACCCTGATCGAAGAGATTCGCAGCATGAAGCTGCGGCTCAAATCGCCCAACGTGAATATCTCGGAGTACAAATTTACCGTCGATGACGAAGGGGGCGTGGTTTACGGCCTGGGTGCCATCAAGGGAGTGGGGGAAGGTCCGGTTGAGACCATTGTCGAGAAACGCCGTGAAGGAGGCCCTTTCCTCGATCTCTTCGACTTCTGCGCACGGGTAGATTTGAAACGGATCAACAAGCGTGTGATGGAAGCCTTGATTCGCTCTGGCGCGCTGGACAGTCTGGGCCCTTTCTTCGATACCGAGCATCAGAGCTTTCTCAAGCAGATTGATCGTAACCGGGCGGCGTTGATGGCCGCCATGGAAGAGGCTATTGCGTCGGCAGAGCAAACGGCTAAAAGTGCCGACAGTGGTCATGCCGACCTGTTTGGCGAATTGCTCGGTCCCTCTACTGAGCGGGATGTGTATGAGGCCTACCGACGTTCCCGTGAGTGGTCTTTCAAAGAGCGCTTGCGTGGCGAAAAAGAGACGCTTGGGCTTTACTTTACGGGACACCCGATCGACGAATACGAAAAAGAGATACGGCGTTTTGCTCGGCAGCGGATCATCGACCTCAAACCCTCTCGCGACAGCCAGACGGTAGCCGGGCTGGTATTCGATCTGCGAGTGATGAAAAGCAAGCGCGGTGACAAGATGGGATTCGTTACGCTGGATGATCGCTCGGCCCGTATAGAGGTCTCATTGTATGCCGAGGCTTACCAGGCTGCTCAGGCGTTACTGCAGAAGGACGCGCTGCTGGTCGTCGAGGGCGAAGTGTCCCAGGATGATTTTTCTGGCGGTCTGCGCATGAGGGTGAAGCGGGTGATGAGTCTCGAGGATGCGCGCACCACATTGCTCGATAGCGTGCGGATCAGTCTTGACACTAGCCGCCACGGCCCTGAAAGTCTCAGCCATATCGCCAGTCTGCTAAAGAAGCACCCCGGTAACTGCGCTGTGACCGTTGACCTGCAGCGCCCTGATTCTGCAGCAGAGCTGCGGTTGGGAGAGACCTGGCAAGTCGAGCCGGCCGATGATCTGGTGCAGGGATTGCGTGACCAGTTGGGTAAAGATAGCGTCTCTTTACACTACAGATAACAAGCCTTGGAGGCTGTTGGCTCGACGTCGAGCCGCCAATCCCTTAAGGTAATGCAAAAATCGTACGCCCTGTCGCAGGGCCCACGTGGATGATGGATGCTTATGAGCAAAAGCCAGAAATACCTGGAGTTCGAACAGCCGATAGCCGATCTGCAGGCAAAGATCGAAGAGCTGCGGCTGGTTGGCAGCGACAACTCCCTGAATATTACTGATGAAATCTCTCGTCTTCAGGACAAGAGCCGATCGCTGACAGAGAGTATTTTTGGCAACTTAAGCAGTTGGCAGATCGCTCAAATGGCGCGTCATCCGCAGCGTCCCTATACGTTGGACTACATTAACGAGATTTTCACCGATTTCGAAGAATTGCATGGAGATCGGCATTTTGCTGACGATGCAGCTATCGTGGGCGGCATTGCACGTCTGGATGGTCGGCCAGTCATGATCATCGGTCACCAGAAGGGACGTGATGTAAAAGAAAAAGTGCGTCGCAACTTCGGTATGCCAAAGCCTGAAGGCTACCGCAAAGCGTGTCGTCTGATGCTAATGGCTGAGCGTTTCAATATGCCCTTGCTGACCTTCATCGATACCCCTGGCGCCTATCCCGGAATTGATGCAGAAGAGCGTGGTCAGAGCGAAGCTATTGCCTGGAACTTGCAGATCATGGCCCGATTGAAGACCCCAATCATTGCCACTGTTATCGGTGAGGGCGGCTCCGGTGGTGCTTTGGCAATTGGTGTCTGCGACCGTCTGATGATGCTGCAGTATTCCACCTATGCGGTTATTTCTCCTGAAGGTTGCGCATCGATTCTCTGGAAAAAGTCCGAGAAAGCAGCGGATGCGGCAGAAGCCATGGGTATCACTGCTGAACGTCTGAAAGAGCTAAAACTGGTCGATAATCTGATTGCCGAGCCACTGGGCGGTGCACACCGTAAGCCGGAAGAGATGGCTGCACGCCTCAAAGCCCAGTTGTTGGTCGAGCTCGATGCGTTGGAGCAACTTCCCGCAGACAAGCTGCTCGATCGCCGTTATGACCGCCTGATGGCTTTTGGTCTGAAGTAGATGTTCTCCAAGCAGGAGCTGCTCAGGCAGTTGCTGCCCTGCATGGACGCCCCGGTCTGGTGGCTGGGGTTGTCCGGCGGCATGGATTCGATGGTGCTGCTCGACGCTCTGGTCGAACTACGTCGAGAGCATTCCTTGCCTCCTCTGCACGCTATTCATATACATCACGGATTACACCCGGATGCAGATCGCTGGGCGGAGCACTGTGTCCATGAAGCCGCAGTCAGGCAGATTCCATTGGTTATCGAGCGCGTGCAGTTGGCGTCGGGTGCGAGTATCGAGGACCAGGCTCGCGATGCGCGCTATGCCGCTTTCGCGCGGAATATGGGCGTCGCCGATATTCTACTGCTGGCCCATCATAGCGACGATCAAGTCGAAACCCTGCTGTTTCGACTCCTTCGGGGTACCGGGCTGCGTGGTCTGGCCGGTATGCCTGCTGGCCGATCACTGGCTCGCGGACGACTGTTTAGACCTTTGCTGGACCAGTCGCGCAATGCGTTGTTGGTCTGGGCTCGCAGGCGCGAGCTGAACTGGATAGAAGACCCCGCCAACAAGGATCCTCGTTTTGCTCGCACGGCTCTGCGACATAAGCTGATACCCATGCTCAGGACGGACTGGCCGGCGGTGGATGCTAATGTGTTGAGCCTTATCATCCATGCCCGAGAAGCCAACGAGCTGTTGGATGAGCGTGCTGCAGAAGACCTGCTGACACTGGGAGTCGGTGTCGCTGACCCCTGGCTGACAGCTTGGCCCAGCCTCGCGGTGCCAGAATTGCTGCGTCTTACCGTTGCCCGCCGCAAGAATCTCTTGCGTTACTGGCTGCGAACGCATGCCTGTCGGTTGCCGCAACGACGTCTTCATACTCTTGATGCGCAGCTATTCAGTGCCGACGACAGTCAGCCGGTGATTGATCTTGAAGATGGGCGGCTGCACCGTTCGTCGGGTCGATTGTGGTTGCTGCGTGGTGCGGATATGACGCCCGCGGCTGGGCAGCCGATCGAAGCTCAGGGCGAAACAATTCTGTGCAGCGATAATGGCGTCCTTTCGGTCCATTTATCGGGTATGGCCCAGGCTGGCCTACAAGACTGGTCGGTGGCGTATCGGCGCGGCGGTGAGCAGATTAAATTACCGGGCAGGCCGGCACAGTCGCTCAAGAATCTGTTTCAGGAAGCGGATATCCCGACCTGGTTGAGGCCGAAAATCCCACTGGTCTATCATGCAGGCACTCTGGTTTCGGTCGGTGGGCGCTGGAATGCATCAGACTATTTGCTCAGCACGGCTGGGTCCGGCTGGCACATCCGCTGGCAGTTGCGCAGCCGGTGTGGTGATCAGGGGGCTGGCAATACTGGTACCTTAGAGTCCGATTGCTCATGAAATCATACAAAAGCTGCTTGCAGAACGCTGCTCGCCGTTCTTGCGGATTGAGCAATTGGGGGGTGTCTGGTATCCTGACTTCCCATCTTGACGAGACTTTGGGAATCAGCAATTGCTTCCCCCGGCCTCCCTTCGATTTCCTGCGGCATGGCCGCTTAACAGATCATTCAACGGGTTTTTCATGACGCGCTACATCTTCGTCACGGGTGGTGTTGTTTCTTCTTTGGGCAAAGGCATCGCCTCTGCTTCCCTGGCCGCCATTCTTGAGGCGCGGGGCCTGAAAGTCACGATGCTCAAGCTCGATCCCTATATCAATGTCGATCCGGGCACCATGAGTCCGTTCCAGCATGGCGAAGTATTTGTTACCCATGATGGCGCTGAGACCGATCTGGATCTGGGGCATTACGAACGGTTTATTTCCGCGACCATGAGTCGTGCCAATAACTTCACTACCGGCCGAGTGTACGAGGAAGTGTTGCGCAAGGAGCGCCGCGGCGACTATTTGGGCGCGACCATTCAGGTCATCCCGCATATCACTGACGAGATCAAAAGCCGCATCATCAAGGGTGCCGGCGATGCCGACGTGGCGATGGTCGAGATCGGCGGTACAGTTGGCGACATCGAATCACAGCCATTTCTTGAAGCTATTCGGCAACTGCGTATTGAAGTCGGCGCCAAGCGCGCGATGTTGATGCATCTGACTCTGGTGCCCTACATTGCTACTGCTGGCGAGACAAAAACCAAACCTACCCAGCATTCGGTCAAGGAGTTGCGATCCATCGGTCTGCAGCCCGATGTACTCATTTGTCGCTCGGATCATCCTATTGATCTGTCTTCGCGGCGTAAGATTGCATTGTTCACCAACGTTGAAGAGCGCGCGGTCATAGGTCTGGAAGATGTCGATACCATCTATCGTATCCCTGCAGTGCTGCATGCCCAGGGGCTTGATGATTTCGTTATCGAGCGTTTTGGTATCCAGTGCGCCCCGGCCGATCTGTCCGAGTGGGATCGCGTGGTGGCTGGCAAGCTATACCCGAATAAAGAAGTAGTCATCGCGATGGTTGGCAAATACATGGAGCTGCTCGAGGCATACAAGTCTCTCATAGAGGCGCTGAGTCACGCCGGTATCCAGAGCCAGACCAAAGTCACCATGCGCTACATTGATTCCGAAGAAATTGAGTTCAAAGGCCTCGGTCTGTTGGACGGAGTGGACGCCATCCTGGTGCCCGGCGGTTTTGGCCTGCGCGGCGTTGAAGGCAAAATCGCCGCGGTGCGGCACGCCCGCGAAAACAAGATTCCTTACCTGGGTATCTGCCTGGGCATGCAGGTGGCAGTGATCGAGTTCGCACGCAGTGTCTTGGGTTGGGCTGATGCCAATTCGACCGAGTTCGACAAGACCACCTCACATCCAGTGGTCGGTTTGATTACCGAATGGGCGAACGCTGCCGGTGATCGCCAGTTGCGCACCGAGGAGTCGGATCTGGGCGGCACCATGCGTTTAGGCGGACAGGAATGCGTTCTGACTCCGGGCTCCAATGCCCACGATTGTTACGGCAAGGATGTGATAGTCGAGCGCCACCGACACCGTTACGAGGTCAACAATAACCTGCTTCCCGACCTGGAGGCTGGCGGTTTGAAAGTGACCGGACGCTCCGTTGATGGTGCGTTGGTTGAGGTGATCGAGGTGGGTGACCACCCTTGGTTCGTCGCCTGTCAGTTTCATCCGGAATTTACCTCGACGCCGCGTTATGGCCACCCGTTGTTCAGTGGCTTTATTCAGGCGGCCTTGGCCCAGCACAAACTCAAGAGCTGAGGTATGCAGATGCAACACAAGACGATCCAGGTTGGTGCTATCGAGATCGCCAACGATAAGCCTTTCGTGCTGTTTGGCGGCATGAATGTGCTCGAATCTCGGGACATGGCCATGCAAATCTGCGAGGCCTATGTCCGCGTAACCGAGAAACTGGGTATTCCCTATGTGTTCAAGGCCAGCTTCGACAAGGCTAATCGTTCCTCGATCAACTCCTTTCGCGGGCCTGGTCTGGACGAGGGGCTGAAAATTTTTGAAGAGATCAAGCAAACCTTCCAAGTGCCGATCATTACCGACGTGCACGAGCCCGCTCAAGCTGCCCCGGTGGCCGCAGTCTGCGACATTATCCAGTTGCCGGCCTTTTTGTCCCGCCAGACTGATTTGGTCGTTGCCATGGCGAGTACTGGCGCCGTGATCAATATTAAGAAAGCGCAGTTTCTGGCTCCCCAGGAAATGCGTCACATTCTGAGCAAGTGCGAAGAGGCGGGCAACGACCAGCTGATCCTGTGTGAGCGTGGCTCCAGTTTTGGTTACAACAATCTGGTGGTGGATATGCTCGGCTTCGGCGTGATGAAGCAATTTGGTTATCCAGTCTTCTTTGATGTGACCCACGCATTGCAAATGCCCGGTGGACGCAGCGACTCAGCCGGAGGCAGACGCGCTCAGGTGACTGATTTAGCCAAGGCGGGTATGAGTCAGGGCCTGGGCGGGCTGTTTCTTGAAGCGCATCCCGAACCCGATAGTGCCAAGTGCGATGGACCCTGTGCATTGCGGCTGGATCGGCTTGAACCCTTCCTGACCCAGCTCAAGGCACTGGATGATCTGGTGAAAGGTTTCCCGACGTTGGAAACCGCCTGATCATCAGTCTCTATTTCATACCACAGTCTTTCAGTTAGACGGAGCAAGCAGCAACCATGGCAAAGATCATTGATATCAAGGGTCGGGAAGTTCTCGATTCACGCGGCAACCCAACCGTAGAAGCCGACGTCATTCTGGACGGCGGCGCTGCCGGTAGTGCCTGCGCACCCTCTGGCGCTTCCACTGGCTCGCGTGAAGCTCTTGAGCTGCGCGACGGTGACAATAGCCGCTACATGGGCAAGGGTGTGCTCAAGGCAGTAGCCAATATCAATGGTCCGATTCGTGAACTACTGGTTGGCCGTAATGCGACCGACCAAGTTGGTCTGGACCGTGCGATGATTGAGCTGGACGGTACCGAGAACAAGGCAACACTCGGTGCCAACGCGATCCTTGCGGTCTCGCTGGCTGCCGCCAAGGCCGCTGCGCAGTTCAAGGGTGTACCGTTGTATGCGCACATCGCTGATTTGAATGGTACTCCCGGCGAGTATTCCATGCCGGTACCCATGATGAATATCATCAATGGCGGCGAGCATGCCGACAATAACGTCGACATTCAGGAATTCATGGTTCAGCCGGTTGGTGCCAAGAGCTTTGCCGAAGCGCTGCGCATGGGCGCCGAGATTTTTCATCACCTCAAGGCTGTACTCAAGGCCCGTGGGTTAAGTACCTCAGTCGGTGATGAAGGCGGTTTTGCGCCTAATCTCGCATCCAATGAAGATGCGTTGGCTGCTATTGCTGAAGCGGTAGCCAACGCGGGTTACAGCCTTGGTGATGACGTGACGCTGGCGCTTGATTGCGCTGCCAGTGAGTTCTACAAGGACGGTAAATACGATCTGGCTGGCGAAGGTCAGGTGTTTGATGCAGCTGGTTTTGCCGATTATCTGGCTGGGCTGACCGAACGCTATCCGATCATCTCGATCGAAGACGGTATGGATGAGTCCGACTGGGCAGGTTGGAAGGTCCTGACGCAGAAGATCGGCGCCAAGGTCCAGTTGGTTGGTGATGATCTGTTTGTGACCAATACTAAAATCCTCAAGCGAGGTATTGATGAGTCCATCGGGAACTCGATCCTGATCAAGTTCAACCAGATCGGTACATTGACCGAGACATTGGAAGCCATTCAGATGGCTAAGGCTGCTGGTTTTACTGCGGTTATTTCGCACCGTTCCGGAGAGACTGAAGATAGCACCATCGCCGATCTGGCAGTGGGTACATCGGCTGGCCAGATCAAGACCGGCTCCCTATGCCGTTCTGATCGTGTCGCCAAGTACAACCAGTTGCTGCGTATTGAAGAACAACTGCAGGGTAAAGCGCAGTACAAGGGTCGCGCCGAGTTCCGTAGCTGAGAGACGCTCATCATGTTCATTATGACGCCTGGCACGTCGAGCCTCAGTTCAGGCGCAACCCCCATCAGGTTGCGTTCGGATCTGTTTCGGCGTTTTCATGTGGGTGATGCGCTTTGAAATGGCTCTGGCCAGTTGCCCTTATCCTGCTTACGGGTCTGCAGTATCGTTTGTGGGTGGGCGAGGGCAGCCTGGCGCAGGTGACCCAGCTCAAACAGGAGATCTCCGAACAGGCGCAGGTGAACGAGCAGCTGCTCGAGCGCAATCGCGTACTGAGCGCCGAGGTCAAGGAGCTGAAGCAGGGCCTAGAAACGGTTGAAGAGCGTGCCCGGCATGAGCTTGGTATGATCCGCGAGGGCGAGACCCTGTTCCAGTTAAGCACCGAATGACAACGACTCCATTCTGGGTGGTCCTTCCAGCTGCCGGTATTGGCTCGCGCATGCGGGCTGATCGTCCCAAGCAGTATTTGCGTCTCGGCGATCGCGCACTGATTGAACATACCCTTGAATGCTTTCTTGATCAGCCCGGTTTGCGCGGCCTGGTCGTCTGTATTGCACCGCACGATCAGTGGTGGGCTCAACTAGGCTGCGCGACTGACACACGCATCTGGCGGGCAGAGGGTGGCGTCGAACGGGCCGACTCGGTCCTCGCAGGCCTGGAAAGATTGTTGATTGAGGGGGCGTCAGCGAATGACTGGGTATTGGTACACGACGCGGTTCGGCCGAACTTGGCCGCATCGGACTTGCATCACCTGCTCAATACCCTTGCCTGTGATCCGGTCGGGGGCCTTCTAGCGGTGCCGGTGCGCGACACATTGAAATGCACTGATGGACTGGGTCGAGTTGCTTCAACGCCAGACCGTTCGTTGTTCTGGCAAGCTTTCACCCCGCAGATGTTTCGCCTCGGTCCACTGCATGCTGCATTGACGGATGCGCTTGAAGCCGGTGCGGCTATCACCGATGAGTCGTCGGCCATGGAGCGGGCTGGGTACGCGCCACGCCTGGTAGAAGGCCGCTCGGACAATATCAAGGTGACTTGTCCGGAAGACCTAGAATGGCTGGCACGCTTGCGCTGTTGAGTTATAGTCGTCCGTCGTGATTCTGCCTACAGGCTGTAGTGCCTTAGTTCCCGGGCGATCAACAGGCGCTGAATCTCGCTGGTACCTTCATAAATCTGTGTGATCCGTGCATCTCGGTAAAGACGCTCAACGGGGTAATCCTCCAGATAGCCGTAGCCCCCGTGAATCTGAATTGCCTTGGAGCACACATCCTCGGCCATCTCACTGGCAAACAGTTTTGCTTGTGATGCCTCCGACAGACAGGGTTGCCCGGCGGTGCGCAGGCGCGCTGCATGAAGGATCAGCAATCGCGTGGCATTTAGCTTCATATGCATGTCAGCCAGCATATTGGCGATACTCTGATGTTCGGTCAGTGCTTGGCCGAACTGGGTGCGTTCACGGGCATAGCCCAGTGCCGCCTCGAACGCTGCCCGGGCAATGCCCAGTGCCTGAGCTGCGATACCAATGCGCCCGCCTTCCAGGTTGGATAATGCGATCGATAACCCCTTGCCACGCACACCTAGCAGATGACCTTCTGGGATGCGGCAATTGTCCAGTGTGATCGCGCAGGTATCAGAACCGCGGATTCCCAGCTTATGTTCCATGCGCTCCACACGAAATCCCGGGTTATCGGTAGGCACCAGAAAAGCAGATAAGCCTTTCTTGCCCAAGTCTGGATCGGTTACCGCAAATACCACGGCCAGGCTGGCGCGTTTGCCGTTGGTAACAAACTGCTTGGCGCCATTGATCACCCATTCGCCGTTTTCCAGCACAGCGCGGGTGCGCAGGTTGTGTGCCTCTGAGCCTGCATGGGGTTCAGTGAGGCAAAAGCAGCCAATAGCCTGACCGGTCGCTAATCGCTCAAGCCAGGTATTCTGTTGGTCGGCAGAACCGAACTTGAGCAGTGGGCCGCAGCCAACCGAATTATGTACGCTCATCAGGGCCCCAGTGGCACCACAACCTGCGGATATTTCTTCCACAGCCAGTGCGTAGGCGCTGTAGTCGGTAAAACTACCACCCTGTTCCGCCGGAACCACCATGCCCAGAAGCCCCAGTTCGCCCATTTGGCGGACCACTGTATCGTCGATCCATCCGTCCTTGTCCCATTGCGCCGCCCGCGGCGCCAGTTCGGCACGGGCAAAATCACGGGCCATTTCTCGGACCATGCGTTGGTCTTCACTAAACTCCAGATCGTTCATTTACAACCCCTTGAAGAAAGCTTTGACCCTGGCTGGATCGAGTTGCGCGATAGTAGAAGGGTTCCATCGTGGGTTTTTATCTTTGTCGACGAGCAGGGCTCTAACCCCTTCGACGATATCGCCATGCTCGAACCATTGCCTGTCTATATGCAGTTCCATGGCAAAGCATTCCGGCAAGCTGAGTTGGCGTCCGCGACGTAACAGCTCGAGGGTGACCGCCATCGCCAGGGGAGAGCGCTTGTCCATGGTGGTAACCGTTGCCAGTGCCCATTCTTTGAACTCGCTACGGTGTTCTTCAAGCAGGGACCGGCGTATGGCGGGTATATCATTGGCGATAAAGTGATGATCAATCGCGGGCTGTAATCTTGCCAATTCGCTATTGGGGAGTTCGGTTACCCCCAGGTCGCGCACTAATTGCTCGGGGCTCGTGAGGGACCAGTCCAGATTGTCGAAATGATGATCCAGCTTGGCCATGCGCTCGCTGGGTAGATGCACATCCGCGAGCCCGGCATAGAGGGCATCGGCAGCGGTTATATGATTGCCGGTGATACCCAGGTAGAGACCCAGCTCGCCAGGTAAGCGAGGTAGGAAATAACTGCCGCCAACATCCGGAAAATAACCTATACCGGTTTCGGGCATACCCATGCGTGCCCGCTCACTGACCAGCCTGAGACTGCCGCCCTGGGCAAGCCCCATCCCCCCACCCAGTACGAAGCCATCCATAAGCACCAATACCGGTTTGCTGTAGTCATGGATGTATTGATCGAGTAGATACTCGTGCCTAAAGAATTCTTCGATACCGCGTTTGCCCGCCTTGTGCAGGTCATACAGACCGCGAATATCACCACCGGCGCAGAAGGCACGATTACCTGCGCCACGCAAAATGACGGCCTTGATCGATGTATCCCCGGCCCAGACCTTCAATTGATTATGCAGCAACCGCACCATCTCCAGCGTCAGCGCGTTGAGACCCTCCGGGCGATTAAGGGTCAAGTATCCTATATGGTTACGCGTTTTGGCCATTATGACTGCTTGCGGTTCGGTCATTAATCCTCTCCTGTATACATCTTAATAATCGCGGAAAAATCCAGCGCGCCATGGCCCTGTGCGCTGAAAGTTTGATAAAGCTGCTGGGCTACCGCACCCAGTATGACGGGTTTTTTTTGCTGTTTCGCCGCGTCAGTGGCCAGTCCCAGATCCTTGAGCATGAGATCGGTGCCAAATCCACCGCTGTAGCCCCTGGCCGCAGGTGCTCCATTGATAACGCCGGGGTAGGGGTTATAGGTATCCGAGCTCCAGCAGCGACCACTGGAGGTATTGATTACGCCTGCCAGGGTTTTTGGGTCCATCCCCAGGGATACGCCGAGCGACATCGCTTCGGCCACGCCAATCATGGAAATGGCAAGCAGCATGTTATTGGCCACCTTGGCGACCTGACCATTGCCGGCCGCCCCGCAATGCACAATATTCTTCCCCATGGTCTGTAATACGGGGAGCGCAGTGTTGAAGTCTGCGACAGAACCTCCAACCATAAAGGTCAGAGTGCCCGCTTCGGCGCCGCCGGTGCCGCCGGATACGGGTGCGTCGAGCATGGGGTTGCCTTGCTGCTGAGCAGCAGAAGCCACCTCGCGGGCCGACATGGGGTCGATGGTAGAACTGTCAATCAATCGTATTCCGGGGGCTATACTAGCCAACAATCCCTTTTCACCGAGGTAGACGGCTTTGACGTGGGATGCCGCCGGTAACATGGTTATGATCAGCTCGACATCGCTCTGCGCCAAGTCTGTGATTGAATCTACCGAACTGGCACCAGCGCTTCTCAGTGCTTCAACGGCCGGCTTGAAAAGATCAAAGATGCTGAGCTGATGACCCGCTGCCAGCAGATTGCGAACCATGGGGCCACCCATATTACCCAGACCAATAAAGCCGATATGCATGTTGGCTGCTCCCTTGTGTTTTTGTTGGTGTTATAAATCATGGTAGTTGGCGCGACGCAGTTGATACAGCGTGAAAACCGACGCAGGCAGGACTATCACGCAATCGAGTGTCAGCGCAGGTATCATTCTGATTTGATTTTCCCAAGAATGGGGCGCTCCGAGTGAAGCGGTACCTTATTGTCAGGTATTGACCTCGATCCGAAAGAGGCTGGAGGCGATGTGTCAGGAGGAAATCCAGGCAAAAAAAACCGTCGAAGGAAAGGATCCAATCGACGGTCTTTAATGTGGTTGCGGGGGCAGGATTTGAACCTACGACCTTCGGGTTATGAGCCCGACGAGCTACCAGACTGCTCCACCCCGCGTCTGTGGGCGCCATTCTACTCATTGGCGCTGTGCTGTCAAGCGATTGAACAGAAAAGATATTTTCCTTAGCTTTAGCTCTGGGTCAATAGCTCCTCGGGTATCCAGCGTAGCAATCGACAGAGCCCTGTTTACCTGACGTGTGTCATAGTGCCATTATCGAAATTTGGCTATAATTCTTGCGCTGAAGTATGCTTCGTCAGCGAGGAGCAATAAGAAAATAAGAAGCAGCCCTTGGTAGTGATGGAGTCCACGGTGGAAAAAGAAACAGTTCGGTATGCGCTGTCTGCCAGACGCGGCGAGTTTGTTGATCAGGAAACTGAACGGGCCTATTGCGAGCATGTCGAAGGTATTACTGTCCGACATTTAATCGTCGCATTGCGGGTATGGGCTTTTCTACTGGTTGGCTTTGGTTGGTTGGACTACCTAGCGCTGGGTCTGAGTGATGGTTTCTATCACCTGATGGGATCACGACTGTTTTCCGCGTTGATGATCTTGTCTTTTTCAGTTGTTGTCCGCCGTCTGCCTCGGTTAGCTAGTGATGGGGGTGTTGTCACCCTTATCGAAGCGACAGGTTTCCTGCTGTTCTTCCTTATTTATTTCGTACGTCCCGACATTGTGACTTGGAATATCGGTGTCAGCTTAATACTGCTTATCAGTATCTTTATTTTTATACCCAATCGGGTCGTCAATTCCAGCCTTGTCGCGATTTTCGGCATTATCGGCACGCTCTACTGCATTTGGTTGCGCGATGCGAGCTCAGCGACACTGGTGGGTACCTTTTTTATTCTCTGCCTGCCAACTATCATCGGTTACTTTGCTGCCCTGCGACTTAACCTGGGCCAGCGCCAGCAATATGCACTGTTCATCGAAACGGTTCAGATCAACCAGTCGCTACAGTTGGAAATCAAGCGACGCGAAGAGCTGGAGGTCGAGCTCAAGCTGCAGGCCACCACTGACCCCCTTACCGGATTATTCAATCGACGTCATTACGAAATGCTGTTTCGCCGCGAACTGGAGCGTGTCCGTCGGCATGGCAGTGAGTTATCACTCTGCGTAGTGGATCTGGATTATTTCAAGCGGATCAATGACCAATACGGCCATGATGTGGGCGACCAGGTACTCAAGCAGGTGGCCCAGCTATTTATTGATACTCTGCGCCACTCGGACATCGCCGGACGTTTTGGTGGTGAAGAATTCATTCTGTTGTTACCTGACACCGGGATTGAAAGTGCACTTCTGGTCGTTGAACGCCTGCGCACACGACTCCAGGAGGAGGTGGTCGAGTCGGAGGATGAGAAGGTCAGCATTACCGCGACCTTCGCCGTCACTGAGGTCAGCAACGACGATGCCGCTATTGAAGATGTCATACGTCGTGCAGACAAAGGCCTATACGAGGGCAAGGCTGCAGGTCGGAATCGGGTAATGGCTGTCTGACTTATTCAAGATTCAGGTATGAAAGCATGCTGGCTGGTCGCAAACGTAAGGTTAAGTCCTGATCGGTTACACTGGTGCGGTTGGTAGCAACGGACTCCGAAGTAGTGCGCAAAATTATCCATATAGATTGTGATTGCTTTTACGCAGCGATTGAGATGCGTGATGATCCGCGACTGCGGGGTAGACCGCTGGCGGTAGGAGGCGATCCGGGTAAGCGCGGGGTCGTGGCTACCTGCAATTACGAAGCCCGTGCCTATGGTGTTCGGTCGGCAATGGCATCCGCCTACGCCCGCAAGCTATGCCCCGATCTGCTGATTGTTCCGCCGCGTATGGCGGTATATCGCGAGGCGTCGCAGGCGATTCAGGCCATTTTCAGTGACTACACTGATCTCATTCAGCCTCTATCGCTGGACGAAGCATTCCTCGATGTAAGTAACAGTGACGCCTGTCGTGGCAGTGCGACATTAATGGCACAGGAAATTCGCCGCAAAGCTTTCGCCAGCCAAGGTATAACAGTGTCAGCCGGGGTTGCGCCGAACAAGTTTCTAGCCAAGATCGCCAGCGATTGGAACAAGCCGGATGGCCTCAAGGTGATACTGCCGGACGAGGTTGAGGCGTTTATTAAAACGTTACCAATCGAGCGGTTGCACGGTGTGGGTAAAGTCACCGCGGCGCGGATGAAAGGATTGGGCATCGATGTGTGCGGAGAGCTTTTACCGTGGCGCAAACAGGATCTAGCCAAGGAATTCGGCAGTTTTGGTGAACGCTTGTGGCAGTTGGCTCGGGGGATAGATGATCGACCGCTTGAAGTGGAAAGCAAGCGTCAGTCAGTGAGCGTGGAGAATACCTACGATCATGATCTCCCCGATCTTGAGGCTTGCCTGCATGCGCTGGCGCCATTGCTTGAGAAGCTGGCTCAGAGGCTGGGTAGGCTGGACGGTGAGTACCGCATAAACAAGCCTTTTATCAAATTGAAGTTTCATGACTTTACTCAGACCACCCTTGAGCAGGTAGGCGCGCCGGTGACGCCCGAAGGCTATCGCGACCTTTGCATCCAGGCGTTTGCGCGGGGTGGTCGTCCTGTGCGTTTGATCGGTGTGGGGGTACGCCTGGATCACGCGCACAGTGTGCTCGGCGAGCAAATGAGCCTGTTCTGACTTGTCTCAGGCCTGTTTTTTTGCGCAGGCCGGGCACAGATGATTCTCGCCCTGGGGAACCCAGCCCAGCTCACTGATCCGCTCGACCGCTTTGGTTGTGCGTGTCGTCAGATTGTCCGCATCCAGAACCAGAAACTCAAAAGCCTGCTCTCTGGCACATTGGTCGCATTGAATCGACCAGCCGAGTACTGCATGACCGCGCAGGTCAGGGCCTTTCGCGGTAGCGGTCCATTGTCCTGGTGGATTGATCAGGTAGCGTACCTTGTCCACCAGCAGAGGCATTGGCAGATCACGGCTGCCTTTTATCGTGCAGATCAGCGTGTCTCCAGGCTTTATTCCGCCTCCCTGACCGGTAACCTGATAGAGGCCTGCAGACAGTGTGCGGCACTCTATTAGGGTATGAGTCGGCTTAAATAAGCTGTGTCTGAAGTCGTGTTGAGCCATGGATAGTCACCAGATAATGAAGGCGCCATGATAACACCGGAGTGTGGCTGTATATCACCCGGATCACTGATGGTCGGTAGGTTGGCTGGGAGCGGCTATGATGTCCTCACACATGTACTACGTCACACTAAAAAGAAGGATATCTCATGAGCGTTAAACAACTGTTCGATCTGACTGGTAAGGTTGCGCTGATCACCGGTGGTACCAAGGGCCTGGGTTTACAAATGGCCGAAGCACTGGGTGAGCAGGGCGCCAAGGTGTTTATCAGCGCCCGCAACGCAGCCGAAGTCGACGAGGTCGTCGCTCAGCTCAACGCCCAGGGCGTGGAGGCGGGTGGGATTGCCTGTGACCTGGGCAAACTTGACGCTCATCCGGTCAAAACACTGGTTGATGCGGTCGAAGCCAAATTCGGTACCATCGATATTTTAGTTAACAACGCCGGCACCACCTGGGGACAGCCAGCGGAAGAGCATAGTTACGAGGGATGGCAGAAAGTAATGACGTTGAACGTTGACGTCTGTTTCCTGATGGCCCAGGAAGTAGCTCGCCGTTTTATGATCCCGCGTCGCTCAGGCAAGATCATCAACATTGCTTCCATTGCTGGCTTCAAGGGTAACCGCGCTAACTCTGGCATCCACACCGTGGCGTACAACACCAGCAAGGCAGCAGCGATCAACTTGACTCGCGCCCTGGCAGGCGAGTGGGGCACCTACAATATCAATGTAAACGCTATTTGCCCTGGCTACTTCCCTACCAAGATGGCCAAAGGCCTGGAGAAGGTGACAGAGTTGATCAAGGAAGGCACACCCCTGGGTAGGATTGGCGGTGAAGAAGACATCAAGGGCCCGGCAGTATTTTTGGCATCCGAAGCGTCGCGACACGTCACCGGTCAGGCGATCGCAGTAGATGGTGGCAATTCGGTCGTTTGAAGCGAGATGTGTCAGGGCTGCCGGATTCAGTCCAGTAGAACCCTGACACTGTTTACAGCTAAGCCGGGTGCGACATATTACGCAGATTGGCTAGGCCTTTGCTCAACTCAGCGGCAGCCCTTTCGAGGCGCTGTTTGTGAGTCTGTTCAATAGCCTTCATTTCCCGTTCAAGCGCAATACGTTGTTCGCGCGGAAGGTCTTTCCAGGCCTGGTGAGTCGGAATGTGGGCCGTTTCATCATAGACCGTTTCAAATACGGTCAGATCTAGCAGCTCTCGCCGCGGCCCCGCATAATTATCCAGCAGCACCTTGATGCGGATGGCCCCTTCAATCGGCTGAATCTGTCCGGTTGCAAGACTCTGTGCCAGGAACTCTATATCGACGGCCAAGCGTCGCTCCAGCTCGATTTGCGACATTTTATCGGCTTGTGTCTTGTAGTTTACCCTGCGCCACAGAACAGTAGCATAGGTTGCTAGACCAACGATAATGGCCAGGCCCGCGAGGGCAAGTACGTTCAATATTGTCATAGTTCAGAAACTCAGGTCAGCGGGATTCAGTGTGCCCTTCTCGCGCAACGTAAGGGTCGGCGAGAACAACAAGCCGGTTCGGATGTGACCTTCAATCCGATAATCGACCGGCTTTTGGGTTTCTACCAGTTTGGTCATGTCGCGTAGGTGGCGCCACAGGTTGGAGCGCACATTCAATTCAAAATATTCCGAGCCGTAGGCCGGTACGTTGAATGATTGATCGCTTACTCCCGTCGCCAGGTGAGCATTGTTCAGGTAGATTTCGTAATGCATGCCGCGTATAGGAAGGCTGCGGTCGTTGGGATTGTCCACGCGCAATCGAAGACGGAAGGACTGTTCCCACAGATTGGCCTTGAGCATCTCGACATTGGCCAGTGATACCTCAGGCTTGACATAGGATGACCCGAACATGGCGCAGCCGGTCGACAGGAGCAGGCTGATCAGCAGTGCAGTAGCCAAAGTGAATCTGAGCACGTATTCCTCCTGTATGCCGCAAGCTGTCTATTTATAGAGTTGTGGGACCGCCTACGTCTGTCCATACTAATCAAATACTGCCTCCAGTGCAGGACTATTCATTACCAGGGAGAGACAAGATGCCTCTTTTCGAGATTGCTTTTCAAGGACAGCTGCGATCCGGGGTGACCCAGGAGCAGGCGCGAGCGCGGATTGGTCAGCTGTTTCAGGTGGGCGGCGAACAGCTCGATGTACTCTTTTCCGGGCGCCGGGTAGTCATCAAACAGGGTCTGGATCAGCCTGCGGCGGAAAAATACCGGCAAGCTATCGAACGCGCTGGTGCGTTGTGCAATATTGATGCGGTGGAGCCTGAAACGAATGATGCCCAAGTGCCCCCTACATCTCCATCGAAATTACTATCAAGTAATGCTCCGCAGCCAGGCCCTAACCCACACAGGGCCTCCGAGGCGGAACCTCGCGACGCATACGTGGCTGCATTCAAGGATGTCGAGGCCCCGGATTTTGCTATAGCCCCAGTTGGCAGTGATATGCAGGACGACTATGTTGAATTCACTGCGTTGCCGATCGATCTCTCTGCATTCAGTCTGGCCCCGCCCGGTGCCGACCTTGACGAGTTGAAACGTTCAGCCGACGCAGTGGTGCCCAATACCGATCATTTGAAGCTGCAGGACTGAAGCTTCAGCATTAAGGTGCAAGTGCCATCGCAAGTGCTTAGGTTGCGCAGCAACGTTTGAATTTCTTGCCGGAACCACAGGGGCAGGGAGTGTTGCGGCTAATGTCAGGCTGGTGATTGGGATCGATAAAGTACCATTGGCCTGCATGACGGAGAAAGTCGGACCGCTCTCTGTGATGGTGCCGAGTCCCGTCTGGATCGGCCCAGTGTGCGGTAAAGGTGACTTGAGCGCGATCTGCTTTGGATTTGGTCACAGCTTCCAGCTCAAGACCGAGCCAGTGACTTTCCTGGCTCCATTTATTCATTGCAAGCACGTCCAACTGCGTCTGCTGGGTCGGTAGTGTCGTCGCCACCAGATAGTCGATCAACCCCAGGGTGTATGCAGTGTAGCGAGAGCGCATCAGCGCTTGGGCGGTTGCCGCCGGCTGCCCTCCATGAGCAAGGCCGCAGCATGCATCATAGGGTTGGTCGCTACCACAGGGGCAGAGGGTGGTAGGCCCAATTGGACGCACAGTTACCACCAGTACTTATCAAAGTTTTCCGGATTGGCCCAGTATTTGGAGTTCAGCCAGTCGGGTACTGTTTTATATTCCGCCAAGTCATAGGTAAACAGGGTAAGACAGCGCTCGTCCCTTTCGAAATGGGCCTCACGCTGCATGGCCAACCCGTAGAAGTCGCTGGTCTCCCATTGTGGGGCTTCTGCAAGTTCCACAAGCACCGCCATTCTGCTAACTGACAGATTGCGCAGACCGGCCAGCAATTCGGTCCCTTCTCGTTTGCTCAACTGCTCCAATTGGTCGGCAACGATTGCCAGATCGTAGCGCTGATTGGCCAAGTCATCCGGCAAGGGTGCTTCACTGGTCGTAATCAGCTCGCAATCCGGATGTTTTGTTACATAGGCTGTTACGGCGGGGACTGAGCCACGGCTGATGCACAGCAGTCGTTTGGGCTGGTATTGATCGAGTATGCCGAGCAGTGCGTGGGTCGGGGTGGTGGACATGAGGTTTCCGAATAGCAGTGGTTAATTAATCAGAGTCCGGCCTGGAGCGGGTTATCGCAAGCGAAAACTGCAACCAGAGGTTACCTGTGAGTCCCTTGCCACAGCAAGCCCGTGATGGCGCGAAGTGATATGATGCCGCCCTTGCCTGGAGCCCGCATGCTGAATGATGAACTGAAAAGCCAGATCCAGACGGCCTACCGTACCTTCCTCGAAAACAAGTCGCTGAAGCCGCGCTATGGCCAGCGCGTGATGATTGCCGAGGTGGCCAAGCTGTTTGGCGGTATCAAGCTGGATGACGAGGGTCGGCGTGATGGCGAGCCGGCAGTGGCTGTGGTCGAGGCTGGTACAGGCACGGGCAAAACGGTGGCTTATTGCCTGGCAGCGATTCCGATTGCCCGCTATCTAGGCAAGCCGCTGGTGATCTCGACGGCTACCGTTGCATTGCAGGAGCAGATTGTCCTCAAGGACCTGCCGGATATTCAGCGTAACGCAGGGCTGAATTTCCAGTTCTCGCTTGCCAAGGGTCGGGGGCGTTACGTTTGCCTGTCCAAGCTCGACCAGTTACTGAGTGATAACCAGTCGTTGGCCAGTCGCCAGCAGGGCTTCGCCGACGAGGGATTCAACCTCGAGGTGGACGAGGCGGGGTTGAAGCTCTACACCAGCATGGTTGAGTCCCTGGCCACCAGCAAATGGGATGGTGAACGCGACTCCTGGCCTACGGCATTGGCTGATCAAGACTGGTCGCGACTGACCACTGATCATATCCAGTGTACCAACCGCCGTTGCGGTCACTTTAATCAGTGCGTGTTCTACAAGGCGCGCGAAGGTGTGCAGAAAGTCGATGTGATCGTGACCAACCACGATCTGGTACTCGCAGATCTGGCATTGGGCGGCGGAGCGATACTACCTGACCCGCGTGACTGCCTGTATATCTTCGATGAGGGTCATCATCTTCCGGACAAGGCGATCGCCCATTTTGCTCACCATACGCGCATGGCGGCAACTGCCGACTGGCTCGAGCAACTGGATAAGAATCTGAGCAAGTTGCTGGCGCAGAATCCACTCCCGGGCGATTTTGGTCGCACCCTCGAGCAGGTACCGCAGGTCGCCCGTGATCTCAAGCCCCACCAGCAGTTTATGGCCCAGGCTCTGACCGAGGTGTCGGATTTTGCCAATGTCGAGGATCCCAGCGGACAGGTGCGACCGCAGCATCGCTTCAAGGACGGCGTCATTCCGGAGCACCTATGCGATATGGGTGTGGAGCTTAAAGCAGGATTCGGACGTATTACTGACATGTTGCAGCGTCTTGTGGATCAACTCAAGGAGGCGATGGATGGCGAGGCCGTTGGCGTCACCTCGCATCAAGCTGAAGAGTGGTACCCCCTATTCGGTGCGCTGTTGGCACGATCTGAAGGTAACTGGACGTTGTGGACACAGTTTTGCCTGATAGATCCGCCTGAAAAACCGCCGACTGCGCGCTGGCTGACGCTCACTGAGCAAAATGATATCGAAGTACATGTAAGTCCGATTCTGGCAGCGGACACCCTGCGTCAGTTTCTCTGGCATAGCGCCTTCGGTTGCCTGGTCACATCCGCTACGCTGACAGCACTGGGACGTTTTGACCGCTTCAGTCAGCGTGCCGGCTTACCCCGAAGCGCGGTCTGCACTATGGCGCCAAGCCCATTCAAGTATGCGGAAAAGGGCGTGTTGCGTATTCCCGACCTCGGGGCGGATCCACGTGACAGTGCTGGCCACAGCGCCGCTATTATCGTGCATTTGCCGGCCATCCTTGAGCAGGCGCTGGGCAGTCTGGTGCTGTTTTCATCGCGGCGACAGATGCTCGAAGTCTACGCCGGCCTGGGTGGGGCTTTTCGCCAGCGTATCTTCGTACAGGGGGATCTATCCAAGCAGGAACTGATCCGCCAGCATCGCTCGCGCGTTGACGACAAGCAACAAAGCATTATTTTTGGCCTCGCCAGTTTCGCCGAGGGCGTCGATCTGCCCGGCCACTATTGTGAACATGTGGTTATTGCAAAAATTCCCTTTGCGGTGCCAGATGACCCGGTGGAAGCGGCGCTGTCGGAGTGGATAGAGCGCAATGGTGGCAATCCCTTCATGGAGATTGCAGTTCCTGATGCCTGCCTGCGCTTGATTCAGGCCTGCGGCCGCCTGCTACGCAATGAAGAAGACAGCGGCACAGTAACGTTGCTCGATCGCCGTCTGGTAACCCAGCGTTATGGCAAGGCGATCCTGAATGCGTTGCCACCCTTCCGCCGCGACATTGATTAGCCCCCTCTTTGCGGGCTGCAGCGCTCTTGAATCTGCGATTAAATATAGGCCATCAATAAACACAAAAAAGGAGTTTTCATGAGCAATGTCCAGGGCTATTTTGACCCGCGATTCGAGTCTGTGCGCACCATCTTTGCTGAGCAGCAACAGGATGCCCAGGCACGTGGCAGTGCTTTGTGCGTAATGATCGGTGGAGACACCGTGCTGGATCTGTGGCAAGGGGTTGTCGACAAGGAAAATCAACAGCCCTGGGAGCAGGATACCTTGGTTAATGTGTTTTCCTGCACCAAGCCGCTGGGCGCAGTAGCGATTCTGCAGCAGGTAGAAGCAGGAAAGATTGAGCTGGATGGCCCCTTGGCTGATGTCTGGCCGGAGTTCCGACAGGCGGGCAAAGAAGACATCACGTTGCGCCAGGTTCTGAGTCATCAGTCTGGACTGTCAGCAATCAGCGCAACGTTGCCGCCCGAAGCCCTGTTTGATTGGGATGCAATGTGCCATGCCTTGGCTGCGCAGCGCCCCTGGTGGACCCCCGACGAGATTCACGGTTATGCACCGGTAACCTACGCCTGGCTGGTCGGCGAGCCGTTGCGGCGGGTCAGTGGCGTACGGCCGGGGGACTATATACAGGAGTACATCTGTCAGCCCGCGGGGATGGATTTCTTTGTGGGCGTGCCGGATGACGCGTTGTTGCGAGTTGCTCATGTGTCGCGTCTGCGTAATCAGGCTGGCGACGAGTATGCCCGCGCATTGTTTGCCTCCATGGGTCAGCCAGAAGGACTTGGCTTCAAGGCCTTTGGCAATCCTTCGAGCATGATGGTGAGCACTAATGAGCGACAGTGGCAGCAAGCGGAAATACTCTCGGCGAACGGTACAGGCAACGCCAGATCACTGGCGCGTTTCTGGCAGTTAATGGCACACGACGGCAGTCTGGGTGATGTACGCTTGCTGGATGCTGAGTTGGTCGCCCAGGTGCGCCGGGAGCATTCGCAGGGTATGGATCGCACACTGCTGGCGCCAACGCGTTTCGGCCTGGGCGTTATGCTTGAACAGGACTATGCGGGTGGCAGCTTTGGCATGGGTCCGCAGGCCTATGGTCATCCGGGTGCAGGCGGTGCACTGGGTTTCTGCGACCCGGCCGCACAGGTCGGGTTCGGCTATGTCACCAATGCAATGGGCCCCTACGTACTGATGGACCCTCGCGCACTTGCATTGAGCCGTGAAGTCTACAAGTGCCTGCAGGCTAGCGATTGAAACAAGCCTTGTCCGGGATCAATGCAGGCCGGGTTGGCGATGCTAGGATTGATACATGATTCCAGGGAGAGTGCTAGATGAAGTCTGATATTGCTGATTTGCGCCGTAATTACACCCGCGATGGTCTGCTTGAAGAAAAGACTCCGGACGACCCGCTGAGCTTGTTCGCGAGCTGGTTTGAGCAGGCAGTGGAAATTGAGTCTAGTGAGGCCAATGCAATGATGCTGGCCAGTGTCGATGCCGAGAACCAGCCGCACGTGCGAACTGTGCTGCTCAAGGGTGCCGATGAGCGTGGGTTTGTATTTTTTACTAACTACCAGAGCGCCAAGGGCAGACAACTGGTGGTTCAGCCCAAGGCCGCAATGACTTTTTGGTGGCATGATTTAGAACGTCAGGTTCGGATCGAAGGCGAGGTGGAGCGTATTAGTGACGAGGAGTCCGATGCCTATTATCACAGCCGACCCGTCGGTAGCCGACTGGGAGCCTGGGCGTCACCGCAAAGCGAAGTGATCGCCAGTCGTCAGGTACTGGAAGACAATCTGGCCGCACTGCAAGCGAAGTACAGTGATCAATCTCCGCCGCGCCCGGAGCACTGGGGCGGTATGCGGCTTAAACCGCAACTGATCGAGTTCTGGCAAGGCCGGCCCAGCCGTCTGCATGATCGATTGAACTACCGACTGGTTGATGGGCAATGGATTCGCGAGCGCCTGGCGCCCTAGGGGACTTCTTGCGGCCCAGACAGTTTTGGCCCACTCTTTGAAATAACGGCAGAGGGAGGGAAGCTTGATGTCCAGAGGTGCGTTTCAACAGAAAGTGGTAGTTGTGACCGGCGGCTGTGCTGGCATCGGGCGGGCATTGGCCTTGCGCTTTGCCCAAGCCGGCGCGCGCATTGCGATCCTTGATGTGCAGGACGAGCCGCTGGTCGCGTTTCGCGAACAGTTGATGACCAAGATCAACGCCGAGGTGCTCGCTATTCATTGCGACGTGGCTGATGATAGCGCCTGTCAGCAGGCGATTGGTCAGGTGATCGAGCATTTTGGCGGTGTCGATGTGTTGATCAACAATGCAGGTATTACCCATCGCAGCGAGTTTGCCGATACGGATCTGGAGGTCTTCCAGCGCATCATGGCGGTGAATTATTTCGGCGCACTGCATTGCACGCGGCACGCGCTGGATAGCCTAATCGAGCGCAAGGGTCAGATTATCGTTCTCAGTTCGATCTCTGGCTTTGCGCCGTTGCTGTATCGAAGCGCCTACAACGCCAGCAAACATGCCTTGCATGGTCTCTTTGAGACCCTGAGGCTGGAAGTGCGCGAGCGGGGTGTTAACGTAATGCTCGTCAGCCCGGGCTATACCGCTACGGATATTCGCAAGAATGCGCTGGTAGGCGACGGATCAATCAATCAGGCGAGTATCGTTACCCCTTTCAAGGTGGCTTCGCCCAACGATGTTGCCGATGATATTTATCTTGGAGCAGTAAAGCGCAAGCGGCTGTTGGTGCTGTCCAACGTGGATTGGCGCGCGCGGTTCCTCTCGCGCTTTTTCCCTCGCCTGTTCGAACGCTGGATGCTGCCAAGGCTCTCCGGCGTCAAGCTCCAGCGCTGAGCCAGTCTGCGGCACCGTTGCCGGCCACCCGCCCACTGGCGAAGCAGGCCGTCAGGAGATAGCCGCCAGTGGGCGCTTCCCAGTCGAGCATTTCACCCGCGCAAAATACGCCAGGCATGCCGTTCAGCATCAAACGGTCATCCGTTGCGACACGGGTTACCCCGCCGGCACTGCTGATCGCCTCGTCCAGCGGGCGGGTACCCTGTAGTAATACAGGCACTGTTTTTATACCCTGCGCGAGCTTTTGCGGGTCGGCCAGAATGTCCGGCGTCAGGCATTCGTGCAGTAGCGCTATTTTGAGCGGATCGAGTCCGGCGCGCTTACGCAGCACCGACGCCAGCGATTGCCCCTTGCGCGGTATGGACAGCGTCTTGAAGAGTTCGCACTGGCTGCGATCGGGAGCCAGATCCAGAAAAAAATGGGCTTTTCCGGTATTCATTAGCTGCTCACGTAGCGGTGCAGATAATGAATAAATCAGGCTACCCTCTAGGCCGTCAGAGGTAACGACGCACTCGCCGCGCCGGCTCAGCTCGGTGCCATCCGGCCGAGTGACCGTCGCGATCACCTGTTTTAGTGGCTTACCGGCAAAGCGCTCGCTCAGGTGGGGGCTCCAATGACTAATAAATCCACAGTTGGCGGGTATCAGTTGCGTTACATCAATACCCCGTTCGAGGAGCGTATCAACCCAGGCGCCATCCGATCCCAGCCGTGCCCAGCTGCCGCCGCCCAACGCCAGTATGGTTGCAGCATGCTGTTTGCGCACTGCACCGCCTGGCGTATCAAACTGCAGCTGTTGCTCATTATCCCAACCCGTCCAGCGGTGACGGGTGTGCAGGTGTAAGCCTGTCTCGCGCAAGCGGCGCAACCAGGCGCGTAACAGCGGGGCTGCTTTCATTTCGACCGGGAAAACCCGGCCCGAGGAGCCGACAAAGGTGTCTACTCCTAGACCATGCACCCACTGACGCAGGGCGCTCGCATCGAGTTGATGCAACCATGCGCTCACCCATGGACTGGCTTCCTGATACCGGGCGGAAAAGCAATCAGCGGATTCCGAGTGGGTGATATTCATACCGCCAATGCCGGCCAGCAGAAACTTGCGTCCCGGAGATGGCATGGCATCGTAGATGTCGACTTCTAGACCGCGATTAATCAGCGTCTCGGCGGCCATCAGTCCGCTTGGGCCGGCGCCGATGATGGCAACACGAGAGGAGTAATTAGGGCTGGCTGACATGAATGATCCGGTTGGGTCTAATGGGGCGCTGACGGCGGCTAGCCAGTTTAACCCAAACCGCGCTCACGCCAAATCTGCGCGGCACTGTGATGCAATAAGCCATGACGACGGGCAAGCGCTTCGCGATCATTGCTGTAGCCGCCTCCTATCACAGCGCATACGGGAATGTCCCGAGCCAGACAGTGATCAATCACCATTCGATCTCGATTGGCAATGCCGGCATCGGTTAGCGCCAGATAGCCCAGAGCATCATCCTTGTGCACGTCAACGCCGGCGTCGTACAGGACGATGTCAGGCTGATATAGGGGCAGAAGATAACTGAGTACGTCGTCGACTACCTTCAGATAGGCATGATCATCTGTATTACGCGGCAGCGGGATGTCCCAGTCGCTGGCGGCCTTGCGTGCGGGGAAGTTGTTTTCGCAATGCAACGAAACCGTAATAGCGTCGGTATCGTTCTCTAGAATTCGCGCTGTGCCGTCGCCCTGATGCACATCACAGTCGAAGATCAGTACCCTTCCGGCCTTGCCACTGGCCAGCAGATAACGGCTGATGATAGCCAGGTCATTGAATATGCAGAAGCCTGAGGCGAAATCGTGATGGGCATGATGGGTTCCCCCGGCTAGATGGCAGGCGAGTCCGTGTCGCAGCGCTAGGTCGGCGGTCAGCAAGGAACCCCCAACGGCGCGAGTCGTGCGCTGCAGCAATGCTTCGCTCCATGGCAGTCCCATGCGTCGCAATTCTGCCGGTGCCTGAGCATTGGCGCAGAAGCGATTGACGTAGCCCGCGTCGTGGGCCAAAGCGAGCATATGGCAGTCAGCTGCGTCGGGTTGATGCAGGTTGCCTTCATGTAATATGCCGGCGGCGCGCAGATGGTCGTGTAGCCTCACGAATTTATCCATCGGGAAACGGTGTGCAGCAGGAAAGACGAAGCTGTAATCGGGATGATAGACGAGAGGCAAATCCATGAATCTGAGGCCTGTTACTAAATACAATCCCATTATGGATGCGTCGGGTACGCCGCAACAAGCGTACAAGCATTACCAAAAACTGCAGGTTAATGGTTAGAATGACCCGCTTTGCGACACACTGTCGCATGCTCAATAGGTTTGCCGTCCGTTTGGGCGGCTGTTGTCGAGGAACCGATTATCATGACCAAAATGCTGGATGACCTGGTTAGCCTCCTGGCGCTGGAGAAGATCGAGGAAAACCTGTTTCGCGGGAGAAGTCAGGACCTGGGCTTCAAGCAACTATTTGGCGGTCAGGTATTGGGCCAATCGCTGTCTGCGGCTAGCCAGACGGTTGACGCCGAACGTCATGTGCATTCGGTGCATGGGTATTTCCTTCGTGCCGGTGATCCCACTCTACCGATCGTGTATCAAGTGGATCCTTTGCGCGACGGAGGCAGCTTCACCACCCGGCGGGTGCAGGCGATCCAGAAAGGCAAGCCGATCTTCACGATGATCTCCTCTTTTCAGGGAGATGAGGAAGGTTTTACCCATCAGTCCCAGATGCCGGATGTCCCTGCACCGGAAACCTTGCGCAGCGAAACCCAGTTAACTCGCGATAATCAGCATCTGCTTAATGAGAAAGTGCGAGACAAGGTTCTGGTCGAAAAACCAATCGAAATCCGTCCGGTTGGTGTTTTCAATCCGTTTGATCCCCAGCCAACGGAGCCGGTGCGCCATGTTTGGTTCCGCGCCGATGGTCGTCTACCGGATGACCCTCAGTTACACCGTTACCTGCTGGCGTATGCTTCTGATTTTCATTTGCTTGGCACCGCCATGCTGCCCCACGGCATATCCTCATGGTCGCGTGACATGCAAGTGGCGAGCCTGGATCATTCACTGTGGTTTCACCAGCCGCTGCGTATGGATGACTGGTTGCTCTACGCAATGGACAGTCCCTCGGCGAGTGGCTCCCGAGGTCTGTCGCGCGGCCAGATATTTACCCGTGAGGGTGTATTGGTCGCTTCGGTGACTCAGGAATCGCTGATGCGTAAGGTCGAGCGTTAACCTATGAATGATATAAAAGCATGGATATTCGATCTCGATGGCACGCTGACGCTGGCTCAACACGATTTTCCAGCCATACGCCGAGAGCTCGGCATACCCGCGCAAGACGATATCCTGACTTATCTGAAAGGTTTGCCCGAAGCGCAGGCCCAGGTCCTGAATAAACAGCTCGACGCTATCGAGTTGCGCCTAGCCCGAGATGTGGCGCCCGCTCCCGGCGCTGCATCGTTGATTCGCCACTTGCGCAGCAGTGGTAAGCATGTCGGTATTCTTACTCGTAATCTGCACGCGGTAGCGGTATCGTCCCTAGAGGTGTTGGGTATTGCCGACTGCTTTACCCCGCAGAGTATTCTCGGGCGAGACGAGGCCTCACCGAAACCGGATCCAGCAGGCATTCATCATTTGCTCGATCTTTGGTCGGTTTCGCCAGACCACGCCATAATGGTCGGCGATTTTCGCTTTGATCTTGAGGCTGGTCGTGCGGCTGGCTGTCGAACCTGTCTGCTCCATGCAGACAATAGTTGGCCTGACCTGGCCGACTGGCATTTTGACAATTGTGAGAATTTACTCGGCCGCTTGCAAGATTCATCCCGTAGCAATTGAGCCTGCCCTGGCCGCTATCGATGTTTCTCGGTATGCCTATATGAGACGCTATCATGTGCGGTTAAAGATTCACCGATCCAGCTTTGCGGAAGTGCTCTGAATGTGGATCAAAATAAAGACGTTTTTTCTTCCCGGTCAGCGCCGAGCGCCCCGATCGTCTGTAGCGACTGCTATCGAGTTGCCTGTCGTTTTGGACGAGGGCGTGGCGTTGGACGCAGACGAGCGCATCGAGCAGGTGTTCATGGACATGCTGTTTGGCATAAGCCCTGCGCAAGATGCGCCACTCAATGGTTTTGAACGCAAGGCACTTAAAGCGTTTGCTGCGGTATTGGATGCTAACCTTTCGGATAATCAACTGGTTCCGCGTTTGCCTACGGTGCTACCTCGGCTGATGAGCGCCTTTCGCGACCCCACCACCACCTCCAAAGAAATGGCAGATTTGATCGGGCGAGATATTATGACGCTCAGCGAGGTCATTCGGCTCGCCAATAGTCCCTTCTATCGACGAGCCATTGAAACCCGTAGCGTCGAACAGGCAGTCAATGTGATCGGCCGTATAGGCTTGCAGCAGATGGTTGCCAATTTGCTTGTCAGGCCTATTTTCAGCGAGCGTCAGGGGCATTTCAGCGCGATCGCTGGCGCACTCCTGTGGGAGCAGTCAGAGAAGACCGCAGTGGTCGCTGCAGCGCTTGCCGGTCGATGCAAAGCCGACGAGTTCAGTGCTTATCTGGCGGGTATCTCCAGCAATCTTGGTCTGGTGATCGGATGCCGTATATTGGATAACGCGTATGACGGCACTCAGTTGCCAAGCAGTCTATTGTTTCGGACCCGTTGGCTGAAAATCGCCCGACAACTGACTTCACGGGTTGTTAGAGTCTGGGATTTCCCTGATGCGGCCTGTGTCATGCTGGAGCAACTCTGCGAGTCCTCTGTGCCAAAGCTTGCGCCCGATACCCTGCGGCTGAATCGGGCGCAGCATTTGAGTCAGTTTCATTGCCTGCAAACCAGAGATCGTCTGCCCGTGCCCGACACGCAGTCTGAAACTGCTGCAGCCGGAGACAGCGCTTTCGTATTGGCAATGAAGGTCCTGGCTCGTCTTGAGGGTCGCAAGAACTAAAGACAGCCGTTATCGCATCAAAAAAACTTTTATCAGGAGTGTGTTATGGGTTGGTTACGATCTCGCCGCCTGCATTACTTTTTGGGTGGCGTGGCCATTTTATGGTCTCTGTTGCTGGCCTTGCGGGGGGTATTTCTATTTGGATTTTCATCAGTTAGTCCAGGAGCAGGCCAATCCTGGGCGGTGGTGTTGGAGACGCTGGGCATAGGCGTCCGCTTTGACCTCAGGCTGGCTATTTTGCTGTTGCTGCCCGCCATGTTGCTGGCCTGGTTACCAATATGGAATAGCATGCGAGTCAGCTCGCTGCGCTGGGTTAGTCGCGTCTATTTGCTGATCGCGCTGGCAGTGGTGCTTTTCATGTACATCATTGATTTCGGGCACTACGCCTATCTTGGTGTACGCCTGAATGCGTCAGCCCTCAAATTTATCGAAGATGCGGGTATTTCCCAGCAGATGGTCTGGGAGAGCTATCCAGTGATCTGGATTACGCTGGCCTGGCTGGTGATGTTACTGGGCAGTTTCTGGGCACTAGTCCGGTTAGAACGTGCAACCCTGGACCGGTCGGATACCCGTATCGGGCTGGGATCGCGGATCTGGGGCAGCTGTCTTATGGTGGTTATCGTCTTTTTGGCGATTCTTGGACGTTTCAGCAACATCAATCTGGAAAACCCGGTGCCGTTACGCTGGAGCGATGCATTTTTCTCGGGCGACAGTCAGGTAGGCGCCCTTGGCATCAACCCGGTTATCTTTTTCTATGACACTATTTTCATCCCCCAGGAGCGTTACGACCTGGCACAAGTTCGTGCGCATTACTCCGCGGTAAGTGCTTACCTGGGCGTGGCCGAACCAGATGCGAAAAAACTGACGTTAGATCGGCAAGTGACTATGCAGCCGCATCGTCTGGATACGCCCCAGCGTCCTAACGTGGTGTTCATCATGCTTGAGTCTCTGGGTACCACCGCAGTAGGCGCCTATGGGAATCCTATTAACCCGACGCCGAACCTGGATCGGATGGCCTCCGAAAGCTGGTTCTTCCGACATTTTTATGTGCCGGTAACCGGTACAGCTAAAACGGTATGGGCAAGTATCACCGGTATTCCTGACGTGTCTCGTTCCGAAACCGCAACGCGCAATCCACTGATAACCAATCAGCACACGCTGATCAATGCGCTGGAGGGGTACAACAAGATCTACACCATCGGCGGCAGCTCCGGTTGGGCGAATATGAACGGGCTGATCCGCCAGAGCATTGATGGCGTGACTCTGTATGAGGAAGGTTTCTGGCAAGCAAGGAATGCAGACGTCTGGGGTATCTCCGATTTGGATCTGTTCAAGGAGACTGACAAATTACTCCGCCAGTTACCCAGTGATCAGCCCTTCTTCGCTTATATCCAGACAGCGGGTAATCACCGACCCTTTACTATTCCGCCCGATAATGATGGTTTTGAAGTGCTCGAGCCAAGTCTGGAGGAAGTGCAGGCAGCGGGTTCGCGGAGTGTGGAGCAGTACAATGCGGCGCGCCTGCTGGACTTTAATCTGGGCCGGCTGATGGACATGGCGAGGGAAAGTGGATATTTCGATAACACTATCTTCGTGATGTTTGGTGACCACAATACGCGTATCGCCAATATTGATTATATGAAACCCGCCTTTGCCCAGTTGGGATTGGAAAGCAACAATACGCCGCTGCTGATCTACGCACCCAAGTTGCTGGCGCCGCGGGAGTTCGATGAAGCTGTTGGCCTGACTGACCTGCTCCCTACCATCGCGAGCCTGGTTGGTTACGAATATGACAACCGTACGCTGGGGCGCGATCTATTGCAGCCTGCCCCGGAGGGTGAGCGGGTGGTGCCACTCGTACTGCGTGAAGGTACTTTTCCGTTGATTGGCGCTGTCAGCAAGGATTTCCTGCTACAGATGAATTATGACGGTAGCGAACCCAGTCTGCATGATCTGCATTCGGACACACCGCTGGACAATGTGGCTGAGCGTTATCCGGAGGAATACCTGCGTTTCTTACCGCTGACACGCGGACTTTATGAAACCTCACGCTACATGCTTTACGAGAACGTTCGTGACTGATCGAAAGGCATGAAAAAACCGGCCCAGGCCGGTTTTTTCATCACATGCTCAGGCGCATGGATAAGTCCACTGCCTTGACGTCCTTGGTCAGGCTGCCGATCGAAATAAAGTCTACCCCGGTTTGCGCCACGGCTCTCAGTGTTGCCTCTGTAATACCTCCGGAGGCTTCCAGAGCCGCTCGGCCGCCAGTCAGTCTGACCGCTTCGCGCATTTCGTCGAGGCTGAGTTCGTCGAGCATGATGATGTCAGCCCCGGCAGTAAGCGCCTGTTGCAGCTCATCAAGGTTTTCGACTTCGACTTCTACCAGTTTGCCTGGAGACAGACTACGTGCTTGCTGGACTGCTTCAGGAATGCCGCCGCAAGCAGCTATGTGGTTTTCTTTGATGAGGAAAGCATCGAATAGACCAATACGATGATTGTGACAACCACCACAGGTCACCGCGTACTTTTGTGCCATGCGCAGGCCGGGAAGCGTTTTGCGGGTATCGAGCAGCTGCACCCCGGTACCGGTTACAAGGTCTGCAAAATGACGGCTGCGTGTGGCTGTAGCCGAGAGTGTTTGGATAAAGTTCATCGCACTGCGCTCGGCAGTCAGCAAGCCTCGTGCCGGACCATTGAGAACGCAAAACACCTGATCCGCTTTCATGGCGTCGCCGTCCTTAACCAGCCACTGACAACTGATCTGTGGGTCTACCTGGCGGAATACCTCGCTAGCCCAGGCGGATCCACAGAAAACAGCCGCCTCACGGGTGAGAATGCGGGCGCTGGCATGGCGATCGGCGGGGATCAGCTCCGCGGTGATGTCACCGGAGCCGACGTCTTCAGCCAGTGCGCGACGTACGTCGTTTTCGATGACATGGTGCAGGCTGTCTAGGGTCAGATTGGGCATGGGCGGGGCTCCGTCGCGGTTGGCGTCAGCTGGCGAGTATACCTTATCAAGCGCAAAAGACCCGCCCGGGGAGGGCGGGTGTATACGGCGGACCTATTTGTCCTCGAGCCGGTTGATTGGATCGTTGAAATAGTCCCGAGTCAGCTTGAATACCACCGGGCTAAGCAGGAGCAAAGCAATCAAATTCGGAATGGCCATCATCGCGTTGAGTGTATCGGCAACCAGCCACAGGCTACCCAGATCAACAATGGGTAGCGTGCCCAATGGTATCGCCAGCACCCAGAGTATTCGAAACGGGATATTCGACTTTTCACCAAACAGGAACTGAGTGCATTTTTCGCCGTAGAAGCTCCAGCCGATAATGGTGGTAAAGGCGAAGATGGCCAGACCTATGCTCACGATATATTGCCCCCAGCCACCCGGCAGCCCGATATTGAAGGCATGTGCGGACATGGATGCGCCATTTTCACCGCTCTGCCATGCACCGGTAACCATGATAACCAGGCCGGTAATCGAGCAGATAACGATGGTGTCGATAAAGGTTCCAAGCATCGCTACCGTACCTTGACGAACCGGGTTGCTGGTTTTAGCGGCTGCGTGGGCAATCGGGGCGCTGCCCAGGCCTGCTTCGTTAGAGAATACGCCACGGGCTATGCCGAAACGCATCGCTGCCCAGATGGTCGCACCGGCAAAACCGCCAGCGGCTGCGGCGGGGTTGAATGCATGGTAGAAAATCAGTCCAAAGGCTTCGGGCAGTTCTGATGCGTGCATTATCAATATGATCAGACCTCCGCCGACATAAAATAACGCCATGATCGGCACCAGTTTGCCAGCCACATCACCGATGCGTTTAATTCCCCCTATCAGGACTAGAGCGACAAGTACAGCGATGACTATTCCGGTCATCAACGGCGCAATGCCGAAGGTACTCTCCAGCGCATCGGCAACCGAATTGGATTGGATGGTGTTGCCGATGCCGAAGCCGGCAAGCATGCCAAAGATGGCAAAGAGCACGCCCAGCCACTTCCATTTCTTGCCCAATCCGTTTTTGATGTAGTACATCGGACCGCCGACGTGGTTGCCGAGGGCGTCTTTTTCGCGAAAATGCACTGCCAGCGCCGCTTCACAGAACTTGGTCGCCATGCCAACTATGGCGATAGCCCACATCCAGAAAAGAGCGCCGGGGCCGCCGAAGAACAAAGCAGTCGCGACACCGGCAATATTACCCGTGCCAACGGTGGCAGACAGAGCAGTCATCAGCGCGTTGAAGGGGCTTATGTCACCTTCAGCGGTGCTTTTACGTCCACGCCACAGCATTTTGAAGCCGAAACCCAGTCTGCGCTGGGGAATCAACTTGAGGCCGAGGGTCAGATACAGGCCGGTGCCTGCCAGCAACGCCAGCATAGCCGGTCCCCAGACAACGCCATTGATAGTGCCGATGTACGCAACTATTGCATCCATTGAAATACTGCTCCAGAAGTCTGCTATGTTTTATTTTTACGTGCTGGCACAGAATAACCTGTGTCGGCTGCTGGGGCCTGCGGGCTGGCGTCTATTTGTGTCACCAATGCGTCGGGTGGTGTTCGGTCTACAGGGTAGGAAATGTGAACCTGTTCAAGGAAATAGAACACGGGCCTGATGATTCTTTAAAAGTATGTATACTAATTTTTAATTTGACGCCAACTATATGACATACGGAAAGCAGTGCGAGATGGATCATCGCGGTTTATGAGAGCTCCGCTGGCGTTGGTCATGACGGTCTCAGATCGTCTGGAGAATGGGTATGGTGCGCGATCCAAAAATCATCAACTTTTTGTCCGCCCCAGGGTCGACCAATAAGGTGAATCCTGAGCGTTTCTCAACGCTCCCGGCTTCGCTGATAGCGCTACGCAAGGACGCTGTAGAATTTATCAAGGCGCGCTTGACAGCGCTTTTTGATAATGCTGACGATAGCCTGTTTGAGATGGCCGATCGTGCTGGCAATAATACTGACCAGACTCTTTTCTTTGAGGCCATGCGAGCCTTGCGTTTGCAGCGCCACGGAATTACTACCCGTTGCTGCCAGCATTTTGTGCGGGAAATGGAAGCGCTCAATGGCTTGGCTGCGGTCCCGCCAGTAAGGCCGGAGCTGAACTTCGCAGTGGATTCTCTGGCTCTGGTTCAGCCCGATGAGCTGGAAGAAACGGTCGCGCTGGATAGCATGGTGGGGCGGGTGATTGGCCGCAATAAGCAGGCTTTGACCTATCTTGCCATCAGATTGAACAGTTTGGTGAAAGCGCCGGTCGACGAGCAAAACAACCCCTTAGGGCCAGCAATGCTGGCACAGATATTTGTTGATGCCCTGAGCGATATGACCCTAGACATCAAAGTCCGGTTGATTGTCCTCAAACTCTTCGAACGTTATGTATTCAATTCGGTTGACTCGTTCATTGAAGCGGCCAACACACAGTTGATTAATGCAGGTGTACTCCCCGATTTAAAAGCTAGCAGTCCTGTGCGACGGCAGCAACCGACTTCTGGGTTCTTAGGCCGCTCCGCTGAGAGTACGCCTTCTGGCCATGAAAGCGATGACCAACAACGTGTGCTCTCACTGTTCAGCGAGCTGATAGGCAATTGGCGGCACGCGAGTGGTGACTCTGCATTATCGAGGGTATCGGGCTCATCCCTTGCGCCGCTACACAGTAACGAACTGCTGGATGTTTTGGCGCAATTACCCGTGGAAGAAATGAGCGGAAACGGGTCAATACGTCAGGATCTACGTATCCACATTAATCAGTTGCTGCGTGCCCGGCGTGATCATCAAGGCCATCAACGCTCACTGGACCGGATTGATGAAGACGTTATCAGTCTGGTGTCTATGCTGTTTGATTTTATTCTGGATGATCCGCAATTGCCTGCTGCGCTGAAAGCGATGATCGGCCGGTTGCAGCTCCCGATTCTGCGACTGGCCATTGCTGACAAGCGTTTCTTCGGTCAGTCAAGTCATCCCGCGCGCAGATTGTTGAATGAACTGGCGCGCGCCACCATGGGCTGGAATGATCAGGACGACCTGCGTCGCGATCAGCTGCACGTATTGCTTGAGAGTATCGTTCAGCGGTTGCTTGCCGAAGCTGATCCTCAGCCAGAGCTTTTCTCGGTCATGCATGGGGAGTTGACCAGTTTCGTCAAAGTCGAGAGGCGCCGCTCCGATCTCCTGGAGCAGCGCACCCGTGACGCCGAAGAAGGTAAGGCACGGATCGACGCAGCGAGAGTTCAGGTGGCCACTTCCCTCAATCGTATGCTTATGGGCAGGACGCTCCCGGTATTTGTCGTGGACTTGTTGCGCGACACCTGGAGCCAGGTGATGCAGATGACCTGCTTGCGCGAGGGGCCGGACTCTCCCGCTGTGCTGGCAGCTGAAAACACTGCGCAGCAGTTGCTCGACAGTGTTGAGCAACTGGGTCAGGGTGATGCAGTCCAGCGTGAAGCCTTGAATCTGGCTGTACGTGAGGCCCTGGCTGACGGCTTTAGCCTACTGGGTATGCACGCACAGCAGGGAGCCCCACTGCTGGTGAGACTCAAGCAGCTACAACAGGTCATGTTGCAAGGTGTTGAACCGGTCGCTGACATAGACAAGTCTGTGAGTTTGCAAGCCGAGTCTCAGGCCGATGAGCGCCAGGAATTGCCGTCAGTTGAGGCGGGAGAAGCGCTGGAGTGGACTCAGGCCAAAATGCCAATATCAGATGCCAGTGTCAGTTCCAAGGAAATGGGTCCGACTCTCAAGCCTGCCGAAGGCGTCCCGATGCCCGTAGTCGAGATTCGTGAACCCATATTGCGCGAAGGCAATGCGTTTGCTGAGCAATCCTCTGCCGCTCCCGACGCGCATGCGAGTGCTTGGGTAGAACAGTTGCACACAGGTAGCTGGTTCGAGTTACAGATCAATACGCAAGCTTTACCGCAGCGTTGTAAGCTGGCCGCTATTATCAGTTTCAGTGGCAAGTATATCTTTGTTAATCGGGGAGGCATGAAGGTGGCTGAGTATTCTGCAGTGGAGCTTGCCAGGCATCACACCCAGAGTCTTATCCGTTTATTGAACGACAACCAGCTTTTCGATCGCGCCTTGGAGTCGGTTATTGGCAATTTACGCCAATTGCAGGCTGGCAAAAATCCGTGATACGGGCTGTGCTATCCGACGAGCAGCCTGCTAGCATAGGGGTTTTGTCGGACACCCTACGCTATGCACATACGCATCGAGGACGGCTGGGCGAGCGGAGTGCAGATATGCCCTTCGCCTCATTGCAATAGTCGTCTGCCAGCCGAGCTAATTTCTTTACTGGTCATCCACAATATCAGTCTCCCTCCGGGTGAATTCGGTGGTGGTTTTGTGCAGGCGTTTTTCTTAGGTTCAATCGATTCAGAGCAACATCCCTATTTTGCCCAGATAGCCTCTCTTCGGGTGTCCGCGCATTTCCTTATCGAGCGTCACGGCGACATTACTCAATTCGTTTCGTGTCTCGAACGAGCCTGGCATGCTGGTACGTCTTTGTATAACGGACGCCCCGATTGTAATGACTACTCCATTGGGATCGAACTTGAAGGTACCGATACTCAACCTTACACCGATGCGCAGTATCACAGCTTGCTGCAGCTCACTCGAGGGCTTCGCGAGGCGTTCCCTGCCATTAGTCCTTATCGTATAACCGGCCATGAGTTCATAGCGCCTCAGCGCAAGACTGATCCGGGTCCTTCTTTTGATTGGCGTCGTTATCTGGCCGCTTTGGCAGGGTGACATGGGAGCAAGTCTGATGAGTTTTCTGGTTCTATTGTTGGTGGTATTGATCCTGCGGTTCACTCCGTGGCGCCATGGTTTTCCGACCGACCTGGTCGAGCGCTGGGTGCGTTTTGCACGGGACCGTTGTCAGCTGAGACCTGTATGGCAGGTGTTGGTAATGATGGCTCTGCCGTTGTTTGTGGCGGGCTGGCTGCTTTGGGTCTTGCAGGGGCATGCTTATGGCTTGCTGACATTGTTGGCTCATGTGGTTCTGGTATTGGTCACGGTGGGCCGCAGGGACCCCCTGCGAACGATGGCAAGCGCTTTCGAGGAAGCCTGGCAGCGTGGCGATAAAGAAGCGGCCAACCACATCGCCCTTCGAGATATGCAATTGGCCAGCGATGGTCCTGAAGCACTGCTGCACAGTGTCGATGCCTGCATTGCCCGTGCTACTTTCAGAGACTACGTCACGCCCGTATTCTGGTATCTCCTGCTGGGGCCGCTAGGACCGCTGGGCTATCGCTTTTTGGAAAGGTTTGAATCGCTGGGTGAGCATCCGGCGCTGGCCTCCGTAAGGCGAATCACCCACGCTCTTGAATGGCTCCCGGCGCGATTGTTCGTTGTTAGTATGGCATTGGTAGGTGATTTTGATCGCACGCTGGGTTCTCTCAGAATAGGCTTATTGCGTTGGGACTCCAGTGCGGACGCGGTGGTTGCAAGCTGCACCTCAAGTGCCCTGGGCGATGACCAGCACAACGACTGTGCTTTAATGGCAATCCTGAAACCGGTGCGTACGCTGATGGTGCGTAGTTTGGCGGTTTGGGCTGTCTGTATTGCTTTCATTAGTTTGCTTGGCTAAAGATGTCAGCGCTAGCGCCGATAGCTCAGTAAGAGACAGCAGGCGCGACCCTTAATGGTGCGTCCACCGCTTGCATGGAAAGAAAAGAAAGCACTTGAGCTTCAGATAGAATAAAAAATTGGCCCGACTTGGATTTGTCACAGGGTCGTTTCCTCTCGCGATTGGCGGGAAAAGTGTAGTTGAGGAGAAGCATGCGTGAATAGTCTGATGGCCCCAGCCATAGCGTTGATGAACCGTTTGAGCTACGGCATGAAATTCTGCTTGATCAGTGTTCTGTTTTTTGTACCCCTCGGCATCGTCAGTAGCATGCTTGTCCAGCAAGCTTATGATCGCGTTCAGATCACCCAGCGGGCGCTTGACGGCATGACACTGGTTGAGCAGAACCTGACGCTCATGCGTGATGCCGAAATGCTGCGCGATCTGGATATGGTCCTTAATCAGTTGGGCCAGGGCGAGTACGCAGCTGATCTGGAAAAACGTACCGAGGTCCTGCGTGGCCGAGTGATCGCTGCACTTGAGGGGCTGGACCTAGATCCGGATGACCCTCAGGCGAGTGATCTGCGCACTAAACGCGATGGGTTGGTGCAGGCCTACCAGCAGGCGGCCAAGGAGTCTGTTCGCAACCGGGGTGCATTGACGAGTCTGGCTTTGGGTGAGCTGTCTTCGCTGCTGAGTTTCAGTGCGGCCTACGCGGGACTGCCGCAGGATTATGATCGCAATATTCGACAACTCTCCGATCTGTTGATCAACGTTACTCCTCCTATTACCCAGGCACTAGGCAGCGGCCGCTCGGTTGGCGCCTATTCCATTGGCCTGGGCTATCTCAATTCGGATGCCAGCCGCGACATGGATGATCTGTTCGAGAGCATGCAGAAGTTGCGCGGTGACTACGAGCAAACCTTGGGAATGGTGCTCGCAGGGGATGAAGTGAGTGGCTTGCGCGGCGCAGGTCAGGTCAGTCTTGAGAGTCTTGATACCGCTGCGCGTATCTTTGAGGACGACATCATTTTGGCCAGTACGTTGCCTGGAAGCTGGTTGGATTACTTCAGCCAGCTTACCACCGAGATTGACAAGACCTATGCGTTCAATCAGAACGTACTGGAAACCCTGACTCAGGTACTAACCCAGCGGCTAGGGGAAAATATTCGAGCTATGACAGTTCTGATTATATCGTTGTCGGCCGTTGGTTTGCTGATCATCTACTTGTACGCCGGTTTTTACATGGCTACGCGTCGCACGCTGAAACGCCTGTCTACCTTGATGGGTCAAGTAGCAGATGGCGACATGACGGTGCATGTCGAGGTGGACAGCCGTGATGAGCTAGGTGCTCTGGCGAACGATTTTAATGACACCGTGCGGCGCATTCGAGACCTGATTACTCAGGTTAGTCAGACCGCGGGCCAAGTGGATCAACAGTCGCGTCAAGTGGAAATAATCTCCGGCGAAAGCAGTAAGGCTGTCGCCTCACAACGGTCGCAGATCGAGCAGGTAGCCACCGCGATGAACGAAATGTCGGCAACCTCTCAGGAAGTTGCCCGCAGCGCGGCGAATGCAGTGACCAGTGCTGGTTTGGTTAACAAAGAGACGCTGGCTGGCCGACAGCTCGTTGAATCCTCTGTGGATGGCATCGAAAAGCTGGCGAGCGAGATCGAGAACTCGGTCAAAGCTATTAATCAGTTGGCCGATGACAGCTCTTCCATCAGCCGTGTACTGGAGGTCATCAAGGGGGTTGCCGAGCAGACCAATTTGTTGGCGCTTAACGCAGCCATTGAAGCCGCCAGAGCGGGCGAGCAAGGTCGCGGTTTTGCGGTTGTCGCCGACGAGGTACGCACGTTGGCGCGGCGCACGCAGCAATCGACTGAAGAGATTGAACAGATGATTGCGCGACTGCAGAGTGGCGTCAGTGGTGCGGTTAAAGCGATGGGTGCCAGCCACGGGATGACCGGTGCTACAGTGGATTCATCGCTGAAGGTGCAGGACGCCCTGGCCAATATTCTCAGGGCAGTCAACCAGATCGTCGATCAGAGCGAACAGATAGCCGCGGCGGCCGAAGAGCAGACAGCAGTCAGTCACGATATCGACAAGAATATTGTCGAGATCAATCAGGTCAGCGACCGTACTGCTGAAGGTGCGCGTCAGACTGAAGAGTCAAGTAATCGCATGGGGCAGCTCGTCAAAGAGCTGCAGCTGATCATCAGCGCGTTTCGCGTCTGATTCTGGCCAGGCAGAAGCGTTTTCAAGCGCTACTGCCTGGTATCTCCCTTACTCCTGAGGCCGTGGCTTCGATTGCCAGAGTACTTCAGGCGTTTGTTCCTGCCTGGCAATGGTCCTAGCCAGCACGAAAAGTAAGTCCGATAACCTGTTGAGATAGATTCTTGCCTGAGTGTTCACGGTTTCTTCGTTGGCTAGCGTCAAGTAGCGGCGTTCCGCGCGTCGACAGACGCTGCGGGCAAGATGGGCACTAGCAATACAGCGTGAGCCGCCGGGAAGGATGAAGTTCTTGAGCGGTTCGAGGTCGGCGTTGTAACCATCTATCATCTCTTCCAGATGGGTCACGTCTGACTCTCCAATGATGTCGTATCCCGGTACCGCCAATTCGCCTCCGAGATCGAATAATCGATGTTGAATCGGTGCCAGGACTGCGCAAAGTGCTGATAGGTGCTGAATCTGCAGGTCAGCTATTAATACGCCGAGTACGCTGTTCAGCTCGTCGACAGTGCCCATCGCCTCAATGCGCGGATGGTCCTTATCAATCCGTCTGCCATCGGCCAGACCGGTTTTTCCCTCGTCGCCGGTACGGGTATAGAGTTTGCTCAAACGAAAGCCCATGATGCGGATATCCTGTGCGAAGTAGGGTTGATTTTGTGCATGATTTTCAATTGCAAAGCCTAGCCCGTATGTCTGACCGGTTAAAGGCTACGCTCAGTTAGTCGGCAGTCCATGCATTGCCAGATGTGTCTTTAGCGCCGCATAGAGGCGCTGCATCGCAGGCACTTCAAGACCTTGCCTGGCCGCCGTGCGGCAGGCATGCCCGAGTATAAAATCTATCTCGGTGCGGCGACGGGCATGCAGGTCCTGACGCATTGAAGAACTATTTGCCGCAGTTTTGTGGATAACCTGCACCAGTGTGTTGGGCAGTTCCGTTGCTTCAATCAGGCAACCCTGGCTGCGCAGCAGCATCTGTAGTTCGGTGATTAGCGCGGTGAGGTCGGCGCCTGCTCTTGCGGGTACCTGGCCGTTGGGACAATCGAATATAGCGGTGAAAGGATTGATTGCGCAGTTGATAGCTAGCTTTTGCCACAGCACACGTGAAATACGTGGCTCCCACTGCCATTCGAGCGCATCCGGCGTTAGCATTTGCAGCCATGTCGGGCGTTCGCCTCCGCTGTCGTCGCCAATGCGGGTGATGCCTTTGCCCGCCCAGACCACATGGCCAGGGGCAGCCATCCAGGCGCCATCGGTTACGCTGGCCCACAGCACCTGCTGATTTGGGCAAAGATCGGTCGCATATTGCTGGCTTCCGAGACCGTTTTGCAGCATGACAACAGTGTTCTGCGGATCTAGACGATTAGCCAAGGATGTTAGCGCCGCGGGGACGGCATAGGCCTTGGTCGCAACGATCAGATGATTCAGCGGTTCCTCGGCGCTGCACAATATGGCATTTATCTGCAGTTGCTGCGCCACACCATCCTGTTCCAGAGTAAGACGGTTGCCAATTGACTCCCAGGCTCTCAGGGCGTCTTTGTTACGCAGTAATAAGCGAACGTCGTAGCCAGCGCGCGCCAGACGGCCTGCCCAGAGAAGCCCAAGACTGCCGGCACCGAGAATATCGAACTTCATTGCGCTCAGCTCGTCGCAGTCCAGCGCACTTCGGTAATCAGACTCGTCTCGTAGGCTTTACTCAAGTGCTTCTCAACACGATCAAGTAACTCTGCCGCCGTGGGCAAGGCCTGTTTGTTATTCACTGAACATAATGCCATTCCGGCGCGCAAAGTCAGATAGCCCTCGCTGGTCTTGAACGCCTTGAGGTTCAATCCGTCGTGAAGACGTTTGAAACTTGCCGGTTTGCAATCAGCAGGATCGTCCGCGAGGGTCACGATAGCGAAGGTATTGTTCCCCACCCGTGCTATCACATCCGTAGGGCGGACAAGTTGCTGCAGCCGACGGGCAATCCCTTTGAGCAACTCATGTTGCACACCTTCGCCCAGACGCCCTGTCAGTTCATCCAGATTCTGAACCCCGAGTACGAGCGTGCAGCAAATCCCGCCGCGCGATTCGACAGTGCGCAACATGTCGTTCAAGCGCTGCAGCGTGTAACGTCGGTTACCTAGCGAGGTCAGGTTGTCTACCAGATTATGCTTTTCCAGCTGGCTGTTGTTACTGGCCAGCAGTTGATTCTCATCGAGAAGGCGATTGATCAGTTGAGACGTACGGTCGGCAGCATAAATACGTGGCAACAATTGCTCGTTCATTGAGGATTTGCTGATGAAATCATCTACACCGCGGTCGAATGCTTCGCTGAGGACGTTGTCCCCTTCGCGCGCGGTGAGCAATACCACGTAAGTGTAATGGTCGGTCTGCTCATCGGTCTGGCGAATCCGGGTAGTCAACTCCAGGCCGTCCATTTCCGGCATTAACCAATCAGCAACCATGACGCTGGCTGGGCGCTCTTCGTGCATTGCTAGGGCGTCCATCGCGGAACTGGCAAATCGGATATCGGCATAACCTGCGCGTGTCAGGTTGTGGCCGATGACCGCACTACTGAACTTGGTGTCATCGACCACCATGATACTGAGTTGCGGGTTGGGCATGAGGGAACTCCGAGTCTAATGTACTGATCGCGCTATAATGCCACGAGCATATACTGTTGTTTTACAATGTATGTCATAAAAATCAAGTTTAGTTGAGGTAAATGTATGCCTTCTTTTGATGTTGTCTCTGAATTGGACAAGCACGAAGTCACCAACGCCGTGGAAAACGCAATGAAGGACCTTGAGCGCCGTTATGACTTGCGTGGCAAGGGTAACTTCGAATTCAAGGACAAGGAATCATTGGTACATATGACCGGTGATGCCGAGTTTCAGCTCGAACAGATGCTAGAGATTCTCAAGGTCAATCTGGCCAAGCGCAAGATCGATGTGCAGTGTCTGGAGATCAAGACCGCCTTTGCATCAGGCAAGCAGGTCAAGCAGGATGTCCAGCTCAGGGAAGGCATAGACAAGGAATTGGCGAAAAAGATTGTCGCTATGATCAAGGAGTCAAAGGCCAAGGTACAGGCAGCTATTCAGGGTGAGCAGGTGCGTATTACCGGCAAGAAGCGCGATGATCTTCAGGAAGTAATGGCGTTGCTGCGGGGAGCCGATGTGGAAATGCCCCTGCAATTCAATAATTTCCGCGATTGAAGCGGACAGCAGAGAGGTATAACGGATGGAAGAAGTAATGACTCAGCTGGCGGATCTCCAGGAAGCCTGGTTACCAATGGTTGTTGAGTACGGTAGCCAGGTGTTGCTGGCCATTTTGACACTGCTGATTGGTTGGTGGATTATCGGCCGGATGGTCGCTGCGACTCACGTGTTGATGGAAAAGCGTCACATTGATAAAACCCTGCACGGATTCATCGGTGCTCTGGTCGGGATAGGCTTCAAGGTTATCCTGCTGGTGAGTGTGGCGGGAATGATCGGTGTTGAAACCACTTCTTTTATCGCGCTGATTGGTGCAGCTGGCCTCGCTGTTGGTCTGGCCCTGCAAGGCAGTCTGTCAAACTTCGCCGGGGGCATGCTGATACTCATAATTCGACCAATACGTGCTGGTGAATATATCGAAGCTCAGGGCGTGGGCGGAACCGTCGAAAGTATCCAGATATTCAACACCATCCTTAAGACTCCGGATAACAAGACTATCACTATTCCCAATGGCAGCTTGTCCAATGGCAATATCATTAACTATTCCCGCCAGCCGACCCGTCGTGTGGACGTCAATATTGGTATTGATTATGGCGATAGTGTAAAGAAAGCACGGGAGATTCTGCTTGGACTGGCTAACGCCGACGAGCGCGTATTTAAGGATCCGGAAGCGGTCGTCTGGTTGGTATCACTGGGTGACAGCTCGGTTAATCTGTCGCTGCGCATGTGGACCAAGACTGATGATTACTGGGGCGTGTTCTGGGGTATTCAGGAATTGGCCAAAGAGCACTTTGACCGTGAAGGAATTTCCATTCCCTTTCCTCAGCGCACGGTTCACATGGTGTCCCAAGCTGCGGCAGAATAAGAATACATTGGACGACCAAAGCCCGGCCTTAGCCGGGCTTTTTTTCAGCTCATCTGCAGTTCAGTCCATCCCTGGCCGCTTAAGGCGATCCGGATGGGCTATGCGTAACAGCATGAAAGCGAGAACGATCGCCGGCAGTCCGGTCAGTGCGGTCAACGTAAAAAAAGTGACCCATCCGGTATTGGCTGCCAGCATGCCGGTAAAGCCGGCAGCAAACTGGCCGGGTAAGGTCATGATCGAACTGAATAACGCATACTGCGTGGCGGTATACGCCGTGTTGGTAAGACTCGACAGATAGGCTATAAATACGGAGATGGCTAGACCTCCAGTGATATTGTCCGCAATGATTGCAAGAATCAGCCCCGATTGCTCGGGGCCAATGTGCGCGAGCCAGGCAAAGGTGAGGTTGGTGGCCGGAGCCATGAACGCGGTGAGTAGCAGAATGGGTGCAATACCGAAGCGAGCTACCAGTAACCCGCCGAGTGCGGCGCCCAGCAATGTCATGCCCAAACCGAATGCTGCAGCTATGTTGGCAATTTCGGCCTTGCTGAACCCCAGGTCCAGATAAAACGGATTGGCCATCACGCCCATGAATATATCGCTGATACGGAAGGTGGCGATGAACGCCAGTATTAACAGTGCAGCCTTGCCATAACGCTGGAAGAATTCAGCAAAGGGGCAAATCAGCGCGCCAATGAACCAGGCTGTCAAACGCCGCCGCCATCCGGCATGCAGGGTGTGCGCCAGGTAATCGCTGACCCGTTGTTCCAGGCGTTGAGTAGATTGAGTTACATGTACAGTGGGCTCGGCAATCATCAGTGTTGTAATCACCCCTATGGCCATCAACACCGCCATCGCCACGTAGGCGATGCTCCAGCTATCCAGGGAGGCTAGATGCAGTGCGCCGGCACCCGCAGCAAGAATGGCTACTCGGTAGCCTGTTACGTAAGTAGCTGCCATGGCACCTTGCCGGTGCTTGGCCTCCGCCTCTACCCGGTAGGCATCGATTGCGACGTCCTGTGTTGCCGAGCCAAATGCTGCCAATACAGCCCAAAGGGCAACCAGGGTGAGGTTTTCCCTGGGGTCGGTGAACGCCATGCCCAGCAGTGCCACAGCGATAACCAGCTGAGCCAGCAGCATCCAGGCCCGACGCCGGCCCAGCCAACGACTCAATAACGGAAGGGGCGCACGATCTACTAGCGGCGCCCATAGCACTTTGATCGAATGGGCCATGCCGACCCAGCTGAGAAAGCCGATAGCAGTCAGTTCTACGCCCAGATCACGCAGCCAGGCACTGAACGTACCGCCAACCAACAGAAGTGGCAGGCCGGCAGAGAAGCCCAGAAAAAGCATGCCGATAACGCGTGGCTTGAGATAGACCCGCAGACCCTCGCGTTCATGCGTCTCCGGCGGGTCGTTTTGGATCGTTTCGGGTGTATTCATGCTGCTCCTGTCAGTCAGTCCGGCCAGCCGTGGCGTTTCATGTCGACTCGGCGATGGGTGACGATAATACCCTCGGCAAGCAGGCGTTCATATTGCTGGATATCGGCCGGCGTATCCGGTGGCAGGGATAGTTGCCCTAGACTGTTGACTACGCGGTGCCATGGCAGGGTGGTGTCCTCAGGAAGCTGACCTAACCATCGCCCGGCAAGGCGAGCGCCACGGCCCATGCCTGCAAGCCTGGCAAGGCGGCCATAACTGGTGACCCGCCCAGAGGGGATGCTCGCCAGCACCTGCCAGAAGGTCTCGCGAACACTGACTTTGGCAAATTGGCTCGCATCACCGGGCATTACTGGCTTTAGCGTTATAGACATGGATAATGTCGCCTCTTTATTTGCCCATCATATAGGTTTTCCATGTCCAGTAGCCGCCTTGTCTTGATCCTTATTCCGCTGCTGATTCTGTCGGTTCCCGCCTTGGGCGACACGTTGTGGTTGAATAATGGTGACCGTATCAGCGGCACAATCGAGCTGCTGGAGGGCGGTAAACTGGTCATGAAGACGGAGCTGGCAGGCCGCGTGCGCATCGATGTAGAGGATGTTGGCACCTTTGATGTAGTCAACGCTATGTTGATTAAAGCCGGTGGTGAGGCTGAGCGCGCCTTGTCTGTATCTGCTTCGAAAACGGCCGGAACAATCAATGTCGTCAACGGAGGGCCTGCCATAACTGAACTGAAGATAGATCAGATTCAGCAAATGCTTGAGCCCAAGCCTATCATTGAGGACTGGACTGGACGTGGACGGGAGACGCAGCAGCGGCTTTGGACATCAAAAACTCGGAAACGAGTCAACGCGACCTAGATCTGGCATTCGATACACGGGCCCGTCATGGGGACTGGCGCCATGTTCTGGGCGGTGAGTTCGAACGGGATTACCGGGATGATGTAAAAAACCGACACCTCTGGCAGGCTGATTATGACTTGAGCTGGTTCTTCGATGAACAATGGTTCTGGCAAACCGCAGCTAGTTATCAGCGAGACCATCTCAGCGATATAGCCCGGCGTAAACAATTTGGTATGGGGCCGGGCTATGAGTGGTGGAATAACGCGCTGGGCCGGTTTGAGACATCAACGCGCCTGGATCGAGTTGAACTCGAAAATCGCGATGGGAGTACCGACAGCTTCAATGCTCTGGGCTTGCAATGGGAGTTGCGTCGTTATCTGTTAGGCAAGCGATTCGAGGCGGTTCATAACGCCGAGGCGCTAGTCACCGGTGACCCGGCGATCAATTTTGCGCTGGATACTGAGGCGGGCCTGCGTTACCTGGTTAATAATTGGGCTTCACTCAGTCTGCTCGCGGAGTGGGACTATATAAACGGTGAAGCCAATAACAGTATTAATGATACGCGTTACCGGCTGGCATTCGGGATAGGTTGGTAGAATGGGCAGGGTTGACTGATGTTAGCCCTGCCGCCGGTTGTCAGAGCCGGATGCCGCCGTCCAGCTCCAGAATACGGCCGGTATAGTAATCGTTTTCGAACAGGTAAGCCGCTGAGTGTGCTATTTCAGCAGGCTTGCCCATACGTTTGAGGGGGATGCCTGAGGTCATCTTCTCCAACGCTTCGGGTTTCATGCCCGCGGTCATATCGGTTTCGATGAAGCCGGGAGCGATGCCAGCAACACGGATGCCATAACGCGCCAGTTCCTTTGCCCAGGTAACGGTCAGTGCTGCCACACCCGCTTTGGCTGCTGAATAGTTTGACTGGCCGATGTTGCCTGCGCGCGAAATAGACGAAATATTGATTATCAATCCTTTATTGCCGAGCTCGATCATCTTCGCGGCGACTTCCCGTGTACCAAGAAACACGCCGGTCAGGTTGACATCAATCACTGACTGCCACTGCGCCAGGCTCATTTTCTGAATCTCGCCGTCCCGTGACTTGATCAGCAGCCCATCACGTAAAATACCGGCGTTGTTGATCAGACCATTGATTTGCCCGTAATCAGCTACAACCTGACTGACCATGTTACCTACCTGGGTTTCGTCTGCCACGTTACAAATATAGGTACGGGCTTCTCCGCCTACCTTCGCGCAGGCTGTTGCTGCCTCGTCCAGGCGCTCCTGGTTCAGGTCGACAAGCGCCAGGCGCGCGCCGCGCGCGGCCAAGTATTCGCCCATGGAGCGGCCCAGACCCTGTCCGCCACCCGTAATGATGATCACGCTGTCTTTCACTTGCATAGGGCACTCCTTACAGCCAAAAGGGAAAAATTAACGGTGGCAAGCATGCCTGAGTCCAATGGACTTTAGAATACCCGAAGTAGCACATTGGTCACTTTTTGACCTCGTATTGTGTCGAAGACGAGATGCAATGCCGGGTTGAAAGCAGAGGTAGGTGCACCCATATAGAAAGTTAATAGGACAATTGTTCGAGGTTTCGAATGCCCTTCTTGCGTTTATTGTTTTTGGCTATTCCATTGATCGAACTGGCCGGTCTAATTGTACTGGGCCAATCCATTGGGGTTGGTCTTACACTGCTGTGGGTTTTAGTTAGCGGCATTCTTGGTGTGGCTGTTATCCAGACGCAGGGTTGGACCATGCTGCAACAATTGCAGGTCCGCATGGCTAATGAAAGCTCCCCTTTTGGTGTTCTCAAATCAGGTATGTGGGGCGTTCTGGCAGGGCTATTGCTCGTCTTTCCTGGTGTTCTGACCGATGCTGCTGCGCTGCCTTGCCTGATACTTGCCTGGCGTCATCGGGGCCGTCCGCAGCCAGGTGATCCGGGTGAGCCGGGAGTCTGGCGCGGTGATGATCACAATATCATCGAAGGCGAGTGGGAGCAGAGCCGTGAAGAGCCACTGGAGCCTGGCAAGCGGGTTGATCACGAGTGAAAAAAGTTGCTCAGTGCACTTGAAATCGACTGGCCGGGCCCCATTAACGCATCACCAGTTTGAATGGCTCGGGTAGTGGAGCCGTACGAAACAGTGACGTTGCCGTTGGCGCGTCCTTCGGGCCGTGAGGCCTGATTAACTTGAGAGGCCGGTTCGCCGGCAATTGACATCAATATTGGGAGAGATACAACGATGAAGATTCGTCCGTTACATGATCGCGTAGTGGTCCGTCGCAGCGAAGAAGAAACCAAGACCGCTGGTGGTATCGTGCTGCCAGGTTCTGCTGCAGAAAAGCCGAACACAGGCGTCGTGCTGGCCGTAGGAACTGGCCGTATTCTGGATAACGGCGATGTCCGCGCTCCAGCTCTCAAAGAAGGTGACAAGGTTGTCTTCGGCCCTTACTCAGGTAGTAACACCATCAAGATCGACGGTGAAGATCTGTTGATCATGAGCGAGTCAGAAATCTACGGCGTGTTGGAAAGCTGAGTTAAACCGTTCCGGCATTCTCTGAAAGACATTATTAAGGAAAGCGAAAATGGCTGCTAAAGAAGTTAAATTTGGTATTTCCGGCCGCAACAAGATGCTGGCTGGCGTAAACATCCTGGCGGACGCGGTCAAGGCAACACTGGGGCCAAAGGGCCGCAATGTCCTGATCGAGCGTAGCTACGGCGCGCCGATCATCACCAAGGACGGCGTCACCGTTGCCAAGGAAATCGAGCTGAAAGACAAGTTTGAGAATATGGGCGCCCAGCTGGTCAAAGACGTTGCCTCACGCGCTAACGACGACGCAGGTGATGGCACCACTACCGCGACTGTTTTGGCTCAGGCGATCGTTACTGAAGGTCTGAAGTCGGTTGCTGCCGGCATGAATCCGATGGATCTCAAGCGCGGCATCGACAAGGCAACTATTGCTATTGTTGCCGAGCTGAAGAATCTGGCCAAGCCCTGTGCCGATTCCAAAGCCATTGCTCAGGTGGGCACCATCTCCGCCAACTCCGACGAATCCATCGGCAAGATTATTGCTGAAGCCATGGATCGTGTAGGCAAGGAAGGTGTTATCACTGTAGAAGAAGGTTCAGGTCTGGATAACGAATTGTCTGTTGTAGAAGGCATGCAATTTGACCGTGGTTACTTGTCGCCTTACTTCGTCAACAAGCCAGAAACCATGTCTGCCGAGCTTGATAACCCATATATCCTGCTGGTTGACAAGAAAATCTCGAACATCCGCGAGATGCTGCCGACTCTGGAAGCTGTTGCCAAATCCGGTCGTCCATTGATGATCGTCGCCGAAGATGTTGAAGGCGAAGCGCTGGCTACTTTGGTAGTCAACAACATGCGCGGTATTGTCAAGGTAGCAGCCGTCAAGGCGCCTGGCTTCGGTGATCGTCGCAAGGCCATGCTGCAGGATATTGCTATTCTTACTGGCGGTACCGTGATCAGCGAAGAAGTGGGCCTGAGTCTGGAAAATGCTGCACTGGAACATCTTGGTCAGGCCAAGAGCGTCCAGATCAACAAGGACAATACGACTGTCATCGATGGTGCCGGTTCCAAGGTGGATATCGAAGCCCGTGTGGGTCAGCTGCGCAAGCAGGTTGAAGACACCACATCTGACTACGACAAGGAAAAGCTGCAGGAGCGTCTGGCCAAGTTGGCTGGTGGCGTTGCGGTGATCAAGGTCGGCGCTGCAACTGAAGTCGAAATGAAAGAGAAGAAGCACCGCGTTGAAGACGCATTGCACGCAACCCGTGCAGCTGTCGAAGAAGGCGTGGTACCTGGCGGCGGTGTTGCCCTGGTACGTGCCCTGCAAGCTATCGAAGGCATGGTTGGCGACAATGACGACCAGACTGTCGGCATTAACCTGCTGCGTCGCGCAGTAGAAGCTCCTTTCCGTCAGATCGTGATGAATGCCGGTGATGAAGCTTCAGTCGTCCTGAACAACGTCAAGGCTGGTACAGGTAACTACGGTTATAACGCAGCTACTGGCGAATATGGCGACATGATCGCGATGGGCATTCTGGACCCGGCTAAAGTAACCCGCAGCGCGCTGCAGGCTGCAGCGTCCGTAGCCAGTCTGATGATTACCACCGAAGCGATGATTGCTGAGTTGCCTGAAGACGACAAGCCGTCTATGCCTGATATGGGCGGTATGGGTGGTATGGGCGGTATGATGTAAGTCGACTGACCCTCGAAACCCTAACCCGGCGCCGTGAGGCGCCGGGTTTTTTTTGCTCGTACTTTCTTCCGTACGTCGTGCATGACTGCTAAAAAAGTGGGTTGTTCCCATCAGATTAGAGTTCTTACGTAAGCTTTTACCTACAAGGTCTGTAAGTGATAGCTGTCATGTGCTGTCAGTAGCGGGTCGAATTCCTCTAGGAAAAAATATAAATAGCTGTTTTTAAACAATTATTATTTAAGGTGGCTTACGTTGGTCGTCTTGCATCGTACTTGCTTACATTTTTCCGAGCAGTATTATGTACACATGTGTGACGGATCACGCAGTCAGGCAGGAAGCCAGGCAAGGATCATCAGGGTGATGGAGTCAGGACGACTGGATAAGGATTTCACATAGGGAATGAAAGAGTGGGCGGGTTATCCCGCCCCTTTTTTTGTCTGAAATTTGACCAGGTATGAAAAAGCCGGCGCAAGGCCGACTTTTCGATTTATCTTTGGGTGCTTTCAGCGCTCAAGATATTGCAGCTTGTCCGGCACGCCATCCCACTCTTCGGCATCGGTGAGGCCTTCTTTCTTTTCAGTAATGTTAGGCCATATTTCCGCCAGTTCGGCGTTCAGTTCGGTGAATTCCTGCATGTCCTCCGGCACTTCGTCTTCAGAGAAAATGGCGTTGGCCGGACACTCAGGTTCACATAGTGCGCAGTCGATACATTCGTCGGGGTGAATAACGAGGAAGTTAGGTCCTTCGTAGAAACAGTCGACGGGGCAGACCTCAACGCAATCGGTGTATTTGCACTTGATGCAGTTGTCAACAACAACAAAGGTCATGGTGGGAGTCTCCGGTATCAGGCGGTCTTGATTAATGGCGCGTAGTCTAGCATTTTTTCATTCAGGGTACAGACTGTGAGAGACATTTGCAGAAGTTGGCATCATGTTCGCTGCGCCTTAATGCAAATATATCTCATTTACGTTCTAGTCGATGTTCTGCTCTCCATTTATACAGAAGTTCTAGCGCTTGTTTGGGGGTCAGTTCATCTGGATTGAGCTGTTGTAGCTGTTCGATCAGTGGGTGGGGCGCCATGGCAAAAAGATCATCCTGCTGCGGCGCCTTGCCGGCTTTAGCAGTCGGCCGCGATTGCTGGCTGAGACTTTGGTGTTCCAGCGCAGTCAGATGCTCGCGCGCGCGGTCAATTACCTGACGCGGAACACCGGCAAGCTGAGCTACTTGGAGGCCGTAGCTTTGGCTCGCGGGGCCCGGAAGAACGCTGTGCAGGAAGACGATTCGCTCATTATGCTCTGTGGCATTGAGATGAACGTTGGCGACGACCTTATCCGTATCGACCAGGCCGGTCAGCTCAAAGTAATGTGTTGCGAACAAAGTGAAGGCGCGTATCCGGGCAAGGTACTCTGCTGCCGACCAAGCTAGTGACAAGCCGTCAAAGGTGCTGGTGCCGCGACCTACCTCGTCCATCAGTACCAGACTTGCGTCGGTTGCATTGTGCAGGATATTCGCCGTCTCGCTCATTTCCACCATGAACGTAGAGCGACCGCCGGCCAGATCGTCGCTGGAACCGATACGGGTGAAGATGCGGTCAACCATCGACATCTCCACGACCCGTGCGGGGACGAAGCTGCCGATATGCGCTAGCAGCACGATGAGCGCGGTTTGCCGCATGTAGGTCGACTTACCACCCATGTTCGGGCCGGTGATGATCAGCATACGGGTATCGTTGTCCAGTCGTAGGTCATTTGCGACAAAGGGACCATCAAGTACTTGCTCTACGACGGGATGCCGGCCTTGTTCGATGTATAGTTGACTGCCCTCAACGAAGGTAGGGCGCTGGTAGTCAAGCGTGCTGGCTCGCTCACTGAGGGTTGCCAGTACGTCCAGCTCGGCGAGGCCGGCCGCACTGTCTTGCAGATGTGCAAGATCCTCGTTGAGGCGATTCAGCAATTCTTCATAAAGCTGCTTTTCCCGGGCTAGGGCGCGGCTGCGGGCCGAGAGAGCTTTATCTTCAAAGGTTTTCAGTTCAGGGGTAATAAAGCGCTCGGCGCCCTTGAGAGTCTGGCGACGAATGTAGTCAGCAGGCGCCTGGGCCGACTGGCCGCGGGACAGTTCAATGAAGTAGCCATGAACCCGGTTGTAGCCGACCTTGAGGGTGGAGAGTCCGGTACGCTCACGCTCCCGATTTTCCAGGTCGATCAAGTATTGTCCGGCGTTTTCGCTGATATTTTGCAGCTCATCGAGATCGACGTCATAGCCGGGCTTGATCACACCACCGTCACGCAGCACCGCTGGTGGATTCTCGATGACTGCTCGCTGGAGCAATTCGGTCAGTGACGGATAGACCCCGACTTCGCTGGCCAGATGTCGCAAATGGGGCGTTTCGAGAGGCTCTAGAGCTTTTTGCAGGGCAGGCAGTGCAGCCAGAGAGTCGCGCAGACGGGCCAGGTCCCTGGGTCTGGCGGAGCGCAGCGCAATGCGCGCGAGAATACGTTCGATGTCACCTATGCCCTTGAGAGCCGGCTGCAGCTCTTCATGATAATGCTGTTGAAGCAGCGTGCTAATGCTGTCCTGACGGGCTTGCAAAATCAGCCCGTCACGCAACGGCCGGTTCAGCCAGCGGGCCAGCAGGCGTCCGCCCATGGCGGTTGCGGTATGGTCGAGTACGTCGAGCAACGTGTTGTCCCTCCCACCGGAGAGGTTGCTGTCGATCTCGAGATTGCGCCGGCTTGCGCTGTCGATAATGACGCTGTCCTCGAAACGTTCCAGCAGGATGCTGCGGATGTGCGGCAGTGCTGTGCGTTGGGTTTCCTTGGCATAGCACATCAGCGCGCCGGCTGCGCCCAGCCCCAGCGTCAAATCATTGCAGCCAAAGCCGACGAGATCCTTGGTGCCGAACTGCTGAGTGAGAGACTTGAAAGCGCTGTCGCGATCAAACTCCCAGGGTGCGCGACGGCGCACGGCGCGGCGCCGCTCAATCGGTGTGCTGGTCTCCCAATCGTCTGGAATAAGCAGTTCCGCAGGGGCCAGGCGTTCGAGCTCGCCGAGCAGGGTCTCCCAACCTTGAAGTTCCATTACGCAGAACCGGCCACTGTTGATATCCAGCGTGGCAAGTCCGAAGGCGCGCTCACTGCCAACCAGCGCCGCCAGCAAATTGTCGCGCCTCTCATCAAGCAGCGCCTCGTCACTGACTGTACCGGGCGTGAGGATGCGAACGACTTGTCTTTCTACCGGTCCCTTACTGGCGGCGGGGTCTCCGATCTGTTCACAGATGACAACTGATTCGCCCAGTTTTACTAATCTGGCAAGGTAGCCCTCCGCCGCGTGGTAGGGAAGGCCAGCCATCGGAATTGGTTGTCCGCCCGATTGTCCGCGGGCGGTAAGAGTGATGTCCAGCAGGCGCGCAGCCTTTTTTGCATCGTCAAAAAATAGCTCGTAGAAATCACCCATGCGGTAAAACAGCAGTTCGTTCGGATGGTGCTGTTTGATGGCGAAATATTGTTGCATCATCGGCGTGTGGCTAACGGATTTATCGGCGCGGCTCATGCAGATCCCTGATGTATAAATGGTTGGCCGCGCTTAGTCTACGCAATGCACTCTCAGCTTTTAAGCGCAATTTTAAGAGGCAGGTAATATGTCCCAGTATGACCCCCTGATTGATTCTGCGGCAGCGCGTCTTGGTAGCGTTTTGCGCCGCCAGGGTTATCAGGTAACAGCTGCAGAATCCTGCACGGCAGGCGGTATCTGCGAAGCCATTACCCGCATAGGTGGAAGCTCGGCCTGGTTTCAGACCGGCTTTGTAACGTATGCCAACCAGAGCAAAAGTCGTTGGCTGGGAGTGGATGAAAGAGATCTGGCGACCCATGGCGCAGTGAGTGAGCCGGTGGTGCGTGCCATGGCCAGTGGCGCGTTACAGGCGGCAGGCGCTGATATCGCCGTGGCGGTTAGCGGGGTCGCCGGCCCGGATGGAGGCAGTCTGGAGAAGCCGGTGGGTACCGTATGGTTTGCCTGGGCCATGGGCGACGGTACTGTCAGTACCGGATGTCGACGTTTGCAGGGCAATCGTCGGGAGGTCCGGGCACAAACGGTGCTGCATGCGCTAGAAGGCCTGATCAAGGCCGCAGAGCGTCTGGCTGTGAGCCAGTCCTCAACCTGATCACGCAGGGGGTAGGCGGCGACAAACTTCTGTGGAATAATACTGACCATATATACAGTAGTTTAAGTTTTCAGGGCACTTGCGTACCCACCACTCCAAGAGGATGCACAATGGACGACAACAAGAAAAAGGCGCTTACGGCTGCCTTGAGTCAGATTGAACGTCAGTTTGGCAAGGGTGCGGTGATGCGCATGGGCGATCACGAACGCATGGCCATACCGTCGATTTCCACTGGTTCGCTGGGTCTGGATATCGCGCTCGGCCTGGGCGGTTTGCCGCGGGGTCGGGTCGTCGAGATCTACGGCCCGGAGTCCTCGGGTAAAACCACGCTAAGCCTCTCGGTCATTGCTCAGGCGCAGAAGCAGGGTGCGACCTGTGCTTTTGTAGACGCAGAGCACGCATTGGATCCCGAATATGCTGGTAAGCTGGGAGTCCATGTCGACGATCTGCTGGTGTCACAGCCGGATACTGGTGAGCAGGCGCTTGAAATAACCGACATGCTGGTGCGTTCCAACGCAGTGGATGTGATCGTGATCGACTCGGTAGCAGCGCTGGTGCCCAAGGCAGAGATCGAAGGCGAGATGGGCGATCACCACGTCGGCCTTCAGGCCCGGTTGATGTCCCAAGCGTTGCGTAAAATTACCGGCAATATCAAGAATGCTAATTGCCTGGTTATCTTTATTAACCAGATCCGTATGAAGATCGGTGTGATGTTCGGTAACCCGGAAACCACTACGGGTGGTAACGCACTGAAGTTCTATTCGTCTGTCCGACTGGACATTCGCCGCACCGGTGCGGTAAAGGAAGGGGACGAAGTAGTCGGCAGTGAAACCCGTGTCAAGGTGGTCAAGAACAAGGTAGCTCCACCGTTCCGACAAGCTGAATTCCAGATACTCTACGGCTCGGGTATCTATCACAATGCTGAGATCATTGATCTGGGCGTACAAATTGGCCTGGTGGAGAAGTCCGGTGCTTGGTATGCCTATAAAGGCAACAAGATCGGTCAGGGCAAGGCTAATGCTGCCAAGTACATGTCGGAGAATCCGGCTATCGCAGACGAAATAGAAAAAGCTATTCGCGACAAGTTGTTGCCCAAACCCAGTAATGCCAAGGCAGAGCCTGCGGAAGTCAGTGCCGACGCCGATAGCTGATCCGGTACGGAGTCATGTTCGGTCGCCAGCAACAGCTCGAAACACCCCAGGCAATTCGGCGTACCGCGTTGGATCTCCTGGCGCGGCGTGAGCATAGCCGATTTGAAATGCTGCGTAAGCTGAGGCTGCGAGGTGCAGCAACAGACCAATGCGAAGCGGTGATTGATCAGTTGCAGGAAGATGGGCTGATCAGTGATTCGCGTTTCTGTGAGGCCTACGTGCACGCTCGTGTCCAGCGTGGCTTCGGGCCACAGCGGGTGGGTGAAGAGTTGCGTGAGCGGGGAGTGAACGACGCCCTGATCAGCTCAGTGCTGAAGTTGGACTGGCGCTGGGCTGAAACGGCCAGCACCACTTTCGCCAAACGTTTTCCGCAAGGTCCGGGCCAGGATGCAAAAGAACGAGCTCGTCAGCTACGATTCATGCAATATCGGGGCTTTCCAGATTTTCAGTTTGATTGATAAAATCTATAAGTGCTCGAAGTCGACCCTGATGCCGTCCGTTAAAGTTGAACTCTAGGCAGTGCATGCTCTTTAGCTCAGGTTCGTCTGGATCAATGTCAGTGGGCGGGCTTTTTCGAAATGAACCTTCCTTGCATATATCCCCAAACGTATCATTAATCTGCTCAAGCGCTTGAGCGGTCAGTGGCCTGTACATGCGTAGCAAGTACCTACCATTCATCCATCGGGATGAATGGTAATTGCTATAGAAATTTAGAATTTCTCGCATTGCCTGATCCGGCGAACGTGCGAGTGTCATCAGGTTGAAGTCAGCCTCCAGAATGTAGCCTTCATCACACATCTGACCCTTGAAGAAAGCCAGGAGCCCATCCCAGTAGCTGCCGTCCGGTAGGTCAAGCAAGATAACCGGTACCACGGGGCTTTTGCCTGTCTGGATAAGTGTTAACACTTCCAGCGTCTCATCCAATGTGCCAAATCCGCCGGGGCATAGCACCAGTGCATCGGCTTCCTTGACAAAAAACAGTTTGCGCAGAAAAAAGAATCTGAAACTCAGGTCATGATCAGTGTTATGAACGATAGCATTAGATCGCTGTTCGAAGGGCAGTGTGATGTTGAATCCCAGACTATTGTCCAGGCCAGCGCCCTCATGAGCAGCTCCCATAATCCCATTGCCCGCACCGGTAATGGTCATGAAATCGTAGTCAGCAAGAGCTCTTCCCATGTCACGAGCCAGTGCGTACATCTGATGATCTATGGGCGTTCGAGCGGAACCAAAGACAGTGACCTTACGACGTCTCTTGAACTGTTCAAGTCGGGCAAATGCCTGTTCCAACTCCGCAATGGTTTGCAGCATGATCTTGGCATCCCAGTGGTCCCGATCCGCCTGGGCCATGCGCACGACGTTAAGAATCATTTCGCGGTAGAGCGATGAATTCTTGCTTTGCCCGGCACTGACTGCGACCAGTTCGTCGATTTTCTGCTGGAGTCCTGAACCACCTGTATGTAGATGCCGGATCAGAAAATCAGCCGGGTCTTTATCATCGATCATTCTGCCTCCTTGCACTTGGGTTCATACTTCAGAACGCAATTTGTTCATTCAGCTCAGGGATAGTTGCGTTCCAGCCCAACTGATCTTTGATTGCCTGTGCCAGAGTCTGACTTTTTTCCAGTTCACCGTGGATCAGATAGATTTCGGGGCTACGCTTGAAATGGCCGAGCCATTCAATCAACTGGGATTGCCCGGCGTGTGCGGAAAATCCGCCCAGTGTGTGCAGGTGTGCCTTGACGGCCAGGCTTTGGTGGACAACGCGAATATTTTTTTCGCCATCTACCAGCCGACGACCCAGGGTGCCCTTGGCCTGGAAGCCAGGAAGTATGACATGGCAATCGTCGCGCCACAGGTTGTGCTTGAAGTGATGCACAATACGGCCACCGTTGCACATACCCGAGCCTGCAATGATGATTGCGCCGCCGGCTATCCGGTTAATCGCGATTGATTCCTCTGTTGTCGGTGTGCATTTGAGGATCGGCAACCAGTGCTTAAGATCTCCTTTGTGCTGGCCTTCGATGAGTGACTTTTCAGACGGCTTAAAATCCTGGTGAAAACGATCGTATATTTCTGTCGCAGCGATGGCCATGGGGCTGTCGAGAAACACGGCTTGTTGCTTCAAAGTGCCGGCCTGATAGAACTGACCCAGGTAATACAGAAGATCCTGAGTTCGACCTACCGCAAAAGAGGGGATCAGGACGTTGCCGCCACTTGCCCAGGCGGCATCGAGTATCTCCTGGAACTCAGCTAGGGTCTCATCGAGATTACGGTGATCGCGGTCTCCGTAAGTGGACTCCAGCAGGAGCAGATCTGCTTCTTCCCGATAAGCAGGCGGCCTTAAAAAGGGCGAACAGCTGTTGCCCAGGTCACCGGAAAAGACTAGCTTGCGAGTGAGATCGTGCGCTTCGTGGAGGATGATCTCAACGATTGCCGATCCCAGAATATGACCCGCTTCATGAAAGATGACACTGATACCTTCGGCGACGATAGTCTCTTGGCCATAGTCGCTGGGTTTGCGTAATGCCAGTGCTGCATCGGTATCCGCCTGAGTATATAGCGGTTCGACGAGTGGTTTGCCTGCCCGCTTGCGCCACTTGTTTTCCCAGTCGCTGTCACGCTCCTGCAATGAGGCCGCATCGCTGAGCATGAGTTCCAGCAGCGCCGCAGTGCCGGGCGTCATGTAAATTGGGCCGGTATAACCTTCTGCTACCAACTTGGGCAAAAGCCCTGAATGATCGAGATGGGCATGGGAAATGACAACAGCGTCAAGATCCTCTGGCATGAAGTCGAAGTGATTGCGATTTTGCGCCTCGTCGCGGCGGTAACCTTGGGTCATGCCGCATTCAAGCAGGACCCGGCAACCGTTGGCCTCGAGTAAATAACATGAGCCAGTAACCTGACGAATCGCACCTTTGAAAGTTAGTAGAGCCATATATTATCCTCCGCCTGAGAACTCACAGTGTGCCGGTTGCCGAAGGAGTGAATATTGATCTGTGACAAATTAGAGTGATTGGCAATGCTCGGCAACAAAGCTCTGAGTGAGAACTGGCTGAGTGGAATCGGTAAGTACGAAGTGATACGTCAAGGTGGCGCCCATATCCATCAGACGACGAAATTGCTGGTTGGAGCACACGCTCGCCTGCAGTTGACTACGTACTACCAGCGGCTCGGATTGCAGTTGTGAAGCATACGCTTCATTGACTGACAGAAAATTGATCAATTGACCATCCTGCGCCCTGAAGCCCTCATCGACGATGTCGTCGTTGAGGCGACGCGGCGTACCGGCACTGCTTTCCTTGGCAACGTCATTGAGGGTTTCCTGCAGACGCATCTCTCGGAGTGATTCAGCTTGGGTGGGTAGGATAGTGAATGAAGCGAGAACCAGGGTTGTCGCCAAGGTTAACCAGCGCATATATGTTTCTCCATTTAAGGGGGTTATCGATGAACACACGGTTTGGACAGCGTTGACGTACAAGGGTTCGCTACCATGTTGGCCGGTAAGGCAATTGTGGCAGAATGCCCGCCTTTCACCCAACTCCCATTGTCAGGATGCGCCAATGACGTTTAACAGCCGTGAACATGCCGTACACCGACTGAGAAAACAGATGAGTGAGCGGTCGACTCGGCCGTTCATGGCCAGAGGCTCCAATCTCAAGCGTTGCGATAATTGTCTCCTGGCGCTGCGTGTCTGCCTGTGCGGCTGGCAACCACAACTCGCAACGCCGGTCGGGTTTGCACTGCTCATGCACCCACTCGAGCCTCTCAAGCCTACCAACACCGGGCGGCTGATTGCCGACTGTGTGGAGGCCACGTACGCCTATGTATGGTCACGTATGCAAACGGATCCGCAGCTGGAGCAATTACTTGCAGATCCTCAATGGCAGGCCTATGTCGTCTTTCCTGAGGAGTACGGCCAGCCAGGTCAGCCGGTCGTTGCAGATCTCCCACATAGGGATGTATTCGAGAGAGAGGGTACAAAACCTCTGTTGATTATTCTCGATGGTACCTGGACCCAGGCGCGCAAGATGTTTCGCAAAAGTCCCTGCCTAGCTGGCCTACCGATTCTGAGCTTGCGTACCGAGCAGTTGTCACGCTATCGCCTGCGTCGATCCTGCCGTGAAGAGCATTTATGTACCGTGGAAGTCGCAGCCGCCTGCCTGGCATTGGCGGGTCATGACGTTGATGCGCAACTGCTGGGGGACTACTTCGATCTCTTCACTGAAGCCTATTTGGCATCGCGCGCCAATCGGGCCATGGTGATGGGTACATTAGCCCATCAGCGCTTGGCGGATCATCTGGGAACGTCCTCTGCTGCACTCAGTGATGTCCAGCAGGCTCATGCTGGACAGGTACCAGGGTCCGACGGCGTTCTAAGTACAAAGGCACCAACTGGGCAATAAGCATACCGGCGAGCATCAAGCAGCAGCCGATGAAGCCGCGCAGGCTGAGCGTCTCGTTGAGTATGAGCCAGCCAGCCAGGGCAGCAAAAACAGCTTCCAGGCTCAGAATGACAGCGGCATGTGAGGCAATGGCATTGCGTTGGGCGACCACTTGAAGAGTAAAACCGACGCCAACCGCCAGTAACCCGCCATAGAGGATGGCTGGGCCGGCCGATACGATTGAAGTCCAGACAATAGGCTCAAAGATGATCGCCAGCGCCAGACTGATAATGGCACAGACGACAAATTGGCAGAAGGCTACTCGCACTGGGTCATAGCGGCTGGCTAGGGCGCTAACCAGTAGCACATGGACTGCCCAGCATGCAGCTCCGGTAAGCTGAAGCCAGTCGCCCCGAGCGATCGTGTAGTCGGCAGTGACACTGAGCAGTAGCATGCCAATCAGCGCCAGACCAGCGCCCGCCCAGGTCCCCACGCCCGTTCGCATACCGATGAAAAGTCCAAATACGGGTACCAGTATGACGTACAAGCCGGTAATAAAGCCGGAATTGGTCACGGTTGTGAACATAAGGCCGACTTGCTGCAGATTGATGCCCAGCGTCAGTACCAGGCCCAGTACTAGGCTGCCAAGAACCATGGGCCAGGTAAAATGATGCCCAGTGGAGCCCCCACGAGGTCTGACCAGTAGTACTAGCGGCAGGATCGCGAGTGCGCCCAGCAGAAACCGCAGGCCGGTGTAGAGGAAGGGCCCTACATGTTCCATGCCCATGCTTTGGGCGACGAATGTCGAGCCCCAGATCACGGCTGTAATCAGCATCAGCACATCGGCCCGGTAAGCGCTGGATTTCATGCATGGCTCCGCTTGAATTAATCAGCCGGGGAGTATGCCTACAGCTTTTGTGCAAAAACAGATACAGTTGCGCAGGATTTGCAGGTTGCCAACGAGGCTTGCGCTCCCCAGTTAATTGTATGTTTGACGGGTGGCAGGCTTTGCGGCATCACAGCCAATAAAAACAACATTATTTTTGAGAGCGCCAGGTATGGGCACTACTTACAATATCCTGATCGCAGATGATCATCCGCTTTTTCGCAGTGCTTTGCGCCAGGCACTGCTCGCTGGCGCAGAGGCACCTGTTGCGCTTACTGAAGTAGGCAGCATTGCCGAACTACAGAGCAGTCTGGAGTTACGCACTGACTGGGATCTGGTCCTGCTGGATCTAAATATGCCGGGTGCCTACGGCTTTTCCGGTCTTGTATTGCTGCGCGGCCAGTACCCACACATCCCGGTTGTGGTTATTTCTGCCCAGGAGGAGGCCTCGGTGGTCAATCGCGCACGTGATTTTGGTGCTAGCGGCTTCATTCCCAAATCCTCGTCATTACAAGTCATTCAGGGTTCGGTACGCACGGTGCTTGAAGGCGGCGTCTGTTGGCCGGCATTATCCGGCAATGCCGGTCCGCTTTCCGATCAGGAAACAACGGTCAGCGCGCAGCTTGCCAGTCTCACCCCCCAGCAGTTTCGTGTCCTGACGATGGTGTGTGACGGCCTGTTGAACAAGCAGATCGCTTACGAACTCAGCGTTTCCGAAGCGACTGTGAAAGCACATGTCACGGCTATTTTCCGCAAGCTTGGGGTGCGCACCCGGACTCAAGCGGCTCTGGTGTTGCAGCAAATGGAATTGAGTTGGCCGGGCAAGACTGCATGACTAATCCTTACAAGGGTGCGACCGGGCTAAGACGTATCTGGAATGCGTGCGGGTACTCGATCGACGGATTGGTTATCGCCTATCGTGGCGAAGCGGCGTTTCGACAACTGGTGTGGATGGCAGCTGTGTTAATTCCCGTTGCGCTGATACTGCCGGTGGGCTTGATTTCTAGGGCGCTGTTGATTGGCAGCGTGCTTCTATCGCTGATAATCGAGCTGCTTAACTCAGCGATAGAAGCGGCCATCGACCGTATTTCGCTCGAGACGCATCCCTTGTCGAAAGCCTCAAAAGACATGGGCAGTGCGGCGCAAATGCTTGGTCTGATCATGCTATCCATGGTCTGGTTACTGGTGTTGCTGGACCGCTTCTAGGACGCCTGTTCTGAACTCAGGTCTCAGACCTAAGTAGTAGTCGGGCTGACTGGGCAAATCCACAGGGGCCTGACACACTCCTTATACCGTCCAAAGGCTCAGACACGTGATGCTTTCCGGCTTGTTGGTTGCCTCTATCTTTCTCTTGTATATGGCGCTGCTATTCGCCATTGCGTTCTGGGGTGACCGTCAGACAAGTGAGTTCAATCCACGACTGCGGGTATGGGTATATAGCCTATCGCTGGCGGTCTGGTGCACCAGCTGGACGTTCTTCGGTGCGGTTGGCATGGCCTCCGAACAGATGTGGGGTTTTCTGCCAATCTATATCGGACCGGTTGTGCTGTTTCTGTTTGGCTGGCGCCTTTACGCCCGCATGATTGCGATCAGCAAACAGGAAAACATTACCTCCATTGCCGACTTCATCGCTTCGCGCTACGGCAAATCCCGTGGTCTAGCCGTGGCGGTAAGTCTGCTGTGTCTAGTCAGTGTTTTGCCTTATATCGCGCTTCAGCTCAAGGGCATCGTGTTGGGGTACAACCTGCTTAGCGGCTCGTCCGTGACTCAAGGTGCGACGTCTGCCGGAACCAGTGGTGCCGAGGATACGGCTCTCGTCATCACGCTGGTACTGGCGTTGTTCACGGTGCTGTTCGGTACGCGCAGCCTGGACGCCACGGAGCATCACCGCGGTATGATGCTGGCGATTGCCTTTGAGTCACTGGTCAAGTTGCTAGCATTTACTGCCGTGGGCGTTTTCGTCACGTTCAGTCTGTTTAACGGCGTAGATGATCTGCTCGGGAGAGCCGCGACCCATACCGAATTACAGGCTTACTGGCAGCGCGATACTTTGTTCACTAACCTGCTTTTTCAGTCATTCATCGCCATCCTCGCGTTTCTGTGCCTGCCCCGACAATTCCAGGTGGCTGTGGTGGAGAATATAGAGCCGGGTGATCTGCGCATGGCCCGTTGGATCTTTCCCGCGTACTTGATTCTTGCCGGGCTGTTCGTGCTGCCGATCAGTCTTGCGGGTCAGATGACGCTGGGTCCATCCGTTTCGGCCGACTCATACGTCATCAGTCTGCCGTTACTGCAAGGTAACCCCGTGTTGGCGTTATTGGCCTTTATTGGTGGGGCCTCTGCTGCTACCGGCATGGTGATTGTCGCAGCCAGTGCCTTGAGCACTATGGTGTCGAACGATGTGGTCCTGCCTCTACTGTTACGCAACAAGGGTCGCCCCGAGCGCACTTATGAGGAGTTTCGTGGCCTACAGCTGAATGTGCGACGTACCAGTATTCTGGTTATTCTCTTGCTTGCCTACGTGGTGTATCGGCTGATCGGCTCGGCAGGCTCGCTGGCGAGTATTGGTCAGATTGCGTTTGCGGCTATAGCTCAGCTGGCCCCAGCGATGTTTGGCGCTTTGTTCTGGAAGCAAGCCAACCGGACCGGCGTTTTTGCCGGCCTGGCAGTCGGTGCCAGCCTCTGGTTTTATACATTGGTCTTGCCGCTACTTGGCTGGCAACTGGATGGCTGGCCACTACTCGGTACGCTTTACGGCGGACCTGTTGACCTGCCTATTGATAATTTGACGCTAGCGAGTCTTATTGCGCTGGTGGGCAACGCGCTGACGTTTATTTTAGTATCCGGGTTCAGCCGCACCCGTGTGCTCGAGCATTGGCAAGCTAGCCGTTTTGTCAGCCCCGATTCGCCACCCTGGCAGGAAGGCCCAAGCCGCGCGCTACTGAGAGTGACCATTGATGATCTGTTGATGCTGGCTGGCCGGTTTGTCGGCGAGGAGCGAGCCGAGCGCAGCTTCGCACGGTTTGCGCTGACCCAGGGCAGTGCGTTGTCTGTATCCCAGGTGGCCGGTAGCGCTTGGATTGCCCATAGCGAGCGACTCTTGGCTGGTGTTTTGGGCGCCTCATCCGCACGTGCAGTGGTCAAAACGGCCATCGAAGGGCGCGATATGCAGTTCGACGATGTACTGCGTATTGTCGACGAAGCGTCAGAGGTACTGCAGTTTAATCGGGGTTTGCTGCAGGGAGCGATCGAGAATATAAGCCAAGGCATCAGCGTGGTTGATCGCGACTTGCGGTTAGTCGCCTGGAATCGCCGCTACCTGGACATCTTTCAATATCCTGATGGTTTGATTGCGATTGGCCGGCCCATCGCCGAGTTGATTCTGTATAACGCTGGTCGTGGTCTCTGCGGGCGCGGTGACCCGCGAGACCATGTTACTAAACGCATCAACTGGATGCGGCAAGGCAACGCTCATCGCGCCGAGCGCGAATTTCCCAGCGGGCAGGTGATCGAGATCATTGGCAATCCGATGCCCGGCGGGGGCTTCGTCATGAGTTTTACTGATATTTCCGAGTTCCGCCGCGCCGAACAGGCCCTCAAGGAATACAACGAGCGGCTTGAACAGAGGGTTGCTGAACGCACCAGCGAGCTATCACAACTGAATTTGGCGCTGACGCTGGCAAAGGCCCAGACAGAACGTGCCAGCCAGTCTCAAAGCCGTTTTTTGACGGCTGTGAGTCATGATCTGATGCAGCCGATGAACGCGGCACGGTTATTTTCCGCCTCCCTGTCCCATCAGCCCAACATGCCAGCTGAGGCCGAAGAGCTGGTCAATCATCTGGATATCTCATTGCGCTCTGCGGAAGATCTGATCTCTGATCTGCTTGATATTTCCCGTCTCGAGTCGGGTCGTATCACTCCGGAATGGAATGATTTTGCCCTCGTCGAGCTGCTTGAACCGCTCCGCATTGAACTGGGTGCGCTAGCCTTAGAGCAGGGTGTGGATTTGCGTATACATGACAGTCGCCTGCGAGTTCGCAGCGACATGCGACTATTACGCAGAGTGCTACAGAACTTCTTAACCAACGCTTTTCGCTACGCGGGACGCTCACGGGTTGTCATGGGAGCCCGCCGCTGCGGTAGTCATCAGGTGCGTATCGAAGTATGGGACCGCGGCCCCGGTATACCCGGCGACAAGTTGCAGGTCATATTCGAAGAATTCCAGCGACTGGACAACCACCGTACTCAGGCCGAGAAGGGTCTGGGGCTGGGATTGGCTATCGCTGACGGCATTTGCCGGGTCCTCGGTCATCAACTGGCAGTGCGCTCCTGGCCCGGTCGAGGTAGCGTGTTTACCGTCACGCTACCTTTGGTTGACGATCCTGTACCTCGCTTGGTGCCGACTGCTGTTCAGGTCAGCCCCACTGTATCCGGCGCCCAAGTACTCTGTGTCGACAATGAGGAGAAGATACTGACGGGTATGCAAAGCCTGCTTAGCCGCTGGCAATGCAATGTCGCAGTGGCACGTGACCGGTCCGAAATAGAGCAGCTGTTGCGCGATGGCTTTGAGCCGCAATTGATGCTCGTGGATTACCATCTTGACGGGGGGGATACAGGCACAGCACTGGCGCACTGGTTGCGTGGTCGGCTAGGGCTAAATCTACCGGGTGTGGTCATTAGTGCGGACGGCCGCAGTGAGCTGGTTGCAGAGGTGCGTGCCGCCGGGCTGGACTTTCTACCCAAACCCATCAAACCGGCTGCGCTGCGGGCATTGATTAGTCGCTATGTGACCTTGCAATAGTGCGCTGTTGCCGTCCAACTGTACCTTGTGCATGGCGGGTGCAGGGGGTAGTTTGAGCAGCCTCGATTGTCAGGAATCACGGTATGTCACCGCGTAGCAAAGCCTTGCTGCTTGGGGCCAGAGATACTATTCCTATGCTGGTCGGCGCACTGCCGTTCGGTATTATTTTTGGTACGCTTGCCGTTTCGTCCGGGCTTTCTGCTAGCGCTACCATGGCCATGTCCATCCTGGTTTTCGCTGGTGCATCGCAGTTCATCGCCATAGGCCTGATCGCTTCGGGTGCGGGTTTGCTGGTCATTCTGCTCACCACCCTGATAGTCAACCTGCGTCACTTACTTTACAGCGCCAGCCTGCTGCCGTACGTGCGCCAGTTATCGCAACGCTGGAGGGTGCCCTTGGCTTTCTGGTTAACTGACGAGAGTTTCGCCGTGGCTCACCGTCATTATCTGGATACGCGCATACCCGTGGCAGACAAACACTGGTACTTCCTCGGATCCTGTATAGCGATGTACAGCAACTGGGTCGTTTGCACGCTGATTGGGGTGATGCTTGGCCGCTCGCTACCAGGGTTAGCCGACTGGGGGCTGGATTTTGCTATGGTCGCCACGTTCATCGGAATTGTGGTACCACTGCTGCGCACCCGCCCGATGCTGGTTGCTGCGCTGGTCGCGGCAGCGATAGCAGCATTCGCCCATGGCTTACCCTATAAGCTGGGTTTAATGCTGGCCGCATTGGGCGGAGTTGCAGCAGGGATATTCGCTGAGCGGCTGTATAACAGAAGCAATACGCGCGAGGAGATCATCGATGACGCCCTATGAAGTCATTTTGATCGCTGGTATGGCTGCGATAACGTTCGCTATTCGTTACACCCTTTTTGCCGCAGGACACCGGGTACGTTTCAGTCCCTGGGTGACACAGGCATTGAACTACGTGCCGGTGGCTGTGCTGACCGCAATAGTCGCCCCTGCAATGCTTATGCCCGATGGTGAGCGCCTGAATCTGGCGGTGGATAACGCCTATCTGATAGGGGGCGCTGTCGCCATCATGCTGGCCGCGCGCTGGCACAATCTGATGGTGACCATTATCGGTGCAATGCTCTGTTTCTTTGTTTGGCGTTGGTGGCTGGGCTGATCACCAGAAAGTAGCGCGGCCGCTGCGCACGGCCGTGATCATCAAGGCCAACGCGGCGATCGAAATCAACGTGGTGAAGCCCAGTACCGTCGGACCAAAGCCTATCATATCGCTGATCAAACCGACTCCAAGTACAACCGAGGCCATGGTCAGATAAGCCATCAGGTAGAACGCAGAGATGATGCCGCCGCGTTCCGCTGGGGGTGCCACCTGGCTGATCGAGGCAATGGCGACGACACCTGTCGCCCCGGCACCGGTTGCGGTAGCGAGTGTGGCCAGAGCGAATAGCACCGAGGAGCTAAGCAGCACCGAGCTGGCCATAATGATTAGGCCGGTGATCAGGGTAATGGGGCCAACAATCAGCAGCCGGTTCAGAGGCTGGCGCTGACAGGCAAACTGACTCAAACCGGCCATTAACTGCCAGGCTGCGGCGAACAGGCCGGCCACCGCGCGGTCACCGATGCCGGTCAGATTCATTGCGAGCGAAGGGCCCAGAGAGGCGTACAGGCTGCCTGTCGACCAGGCCAGGCAAATGGCTGCGGCGGCAAAGATGAAAGCGCCCAGTAGCTCGCGTGGGACTTTGATAGTAGTGGGACGCCAGGCGCGCAGGCGAAAGTTCTGCTGGCGCTGGCCCAGATGTTCCGGCCAGGGGGCCGTCAGCAGCATAACGATAGAGCCCAGCGACAGAGCGATAACAACCAGAAAGGGCCAGAAAGTAGCCCCGGTTCCAAAGAACAACGCCAATGAGCTGACCGTGGGGCCAGCAAAAGCGCCGAGGGTAAAAAACAGCGCCGACAGCGTGGCTGCGCGTGTCCAGTTTTCGTTCGGCTCAAGCTCCACTAGGGCAGCGGAAGCGGCCCCGGTAACCAGGCCCGTGCCAATACCCATGAGCAGACGGGCCAGCCCCAGACCATAGATCCCCTCAGCCAGCAGGAAGCTGGTCGCCCCGCTGATAATGAATATCAGTCCCGGCACCATCATCTGACGCCGACCGAGCTTGTCGGAGAGCGATCCCAAGGTCAGCAGGGTCGCCACCACGCCAAGCACATAGATGGAAAATACCGATGTCAGCGCAGTAGAAGAGAATCCCCATTTGTCCTGCCAGTAGGAATACAGGGGGGTGGGCAGGTTGCTGGCGAAGATCGTAGTGAAGATCGCCAGTAATGCGGCAACCATAGCCAGTCCTCGGCGATTTTCGCCGCCGATTGCGATCACTTCAACTGTCATGCTGTGTGTCCGTTGCGTTTATCCGCACATTATCGCAGAGAGCGGCTGCCGTTGCGCTGTTAGCCGGCATCATCAGCGTTTATACAGCACTCAGGATTATCGCTAACGCAACGGAGGGTCACCGAGCGTACTTGCCAGATCCCGGAGCGATAGTCGGTAGCTGCTATCCACGGCACGACGGAACAGATTCTCGATACGGGAAAAATCGGCACGCGGCGTGGGCCACTGCTCGACCTCTTGTATTAGTTCGCTTTTGCCTTGTGGCTCCGTAATAGTCGCGAGTGCAAAGCGAAACGGATGATAGCCGGACATACCCAGGCGCAGATCTGTGACCACCCACTGACCCTCGATGAGGTCGTAACGCAGGATGTCGCGGGTGAACCAACGCAAACGCTGATGCTGAACCGAGCCCTCAAGTGCGGGCGCGGCATGGCTGTAACCGCGTGGCAGCTTTTCGAGTTCGGGTAAATCGCTGTCGAGCCAACCAGTCAGCCCTTCATAGTAATCATCCCCATCGACCGCCACCACACGCCAGAGCAGCGTGTTGAATGGCGTAGGAGAACTGAATCGGCGCGTCGTCTCGATTTCGCCTCGGGCCAGTGCTTGGTCTAGTCGATAATCAGCCATCTGCTTGCCGGCCAGGCTGCTGAGTAGATAGAGCGTGCTGATGGTGAGCGCGGCAAGCTGCCAGCGCAATCCTGTGCGACCCAGGCCGATACTCAGGGCGACGATAACCGCTATCAGAAGCGGCAGTGTATATAGTGGATCAATAATGAAAATGCTCGAGATCGCCACCGGCGCAGAGGTTAGTGGCCAGAACAGTTGTGTGCCATAGCTGGTGAAGGCGTCGAGCAGAACATGGGTGACAAGAATCAGCCAGATCGACAGCCAAAGCCGCATTGCTGAATAGTCTGGATGAGGTCGCCATCGCCGGACGAACCAGGCAAACATCAGGCTCAGACCGGTTAGGAAGAACAAGGAATGGCTAAAGCCCCGGTGATAGGTCATGTCGGCGACCGCATCGCCAAAGTCCAGGACGACGTCCATATCGGGCAGCGTGCCCAGGGCGGCGCCAATCAGCAGGGCCTTGCGGCCATGCCAGCGCCCCAGCATGGCACCTCCGATTGAGGCGCCCAGTACCGCCTGACTGATCGAATCCATTATCTAGTGGTTTCCTGAATAAAAGACCACAGGATAAGCCAAGCCCAGAGGCGCAGTGCCGGCAAATCGATTCCAGTCGCTACGCGCCTGCGCGTTAAAGCGCGTGTTGCTTGTCAATCGTTATGGAGCTATCGAGCAACTCCAACAGGGCTTTACGCGTTTTCAGCTTGGTATTGCGATGGGCTGTCATATTCAGTTTGGTCAGTTGTGCCGCCATCTCCATCGCTTTGTTTTCGAGCTCCTCAGCCGGGACCACCTTGTCGAGGAATCCAGCGATGACAGCCTCGTTGGGATCGAACATCTCAGCGTTGATCACCGAGCGGTTAAACGCGCTGTTGGTCAGGCGGGCGCGGGCCAGCTCGATGCCGACATGGTGCATCGTCATGCCGATGGCAACTTCGTTCAGACCGATCTTGAACGGCCCTTCAATGCCGATCCGGTAATCGGCCGAAAGAAGAATGAATGCGCCTTTGGCTACAGCATGGCCAGAGCAGGCGACGATGACCGGGAAGGGATGCGACAGCATCCGGCGTGCCAGTGTTGAGCCGGCAGCTACCAGATCCTTCGCGGCCTCAACGCTGGACGTCATTACCTTCAGGTCGTAGCCGCCAGATAGAATGCCGGGCTGACCGGTTATGACAACGACCGCTTTGTCCTGCTCAGCTTGATCAAGCGCCTTGTTAAATGCCTCGACCACTGCCGGCGATACGGCGTTGACCTTGCCGTTACTCAGGGTAAGTCGCGCGATGCCATCGGAGAATTGGTAGGAAACCAGCTCGCTCATGAAAGATTCCTTCTTGCCTGGAGACGGCTCGGGATGGCCGCGTATGGGATGCAGTGTACCAAAATAAAACTGACCGGCCAGTTTCGGTGCCAGCGTCCGGCGCAAGAGCCTGTCACGGGAGAAAGGGTTTGCCAAACAGCACTGTTTTCGGTAGATTAATGCGCCTTGGAACCGGCTCTGCCGGAGACAAGAATTGCGGAGAGGTGTCCGAGTGGCTTAAGGAGCACGCCTGGAAAGTGTGTATACGTTAATAGCGTATCGAGGGTTCGAATCCCTCTCTCTCCGCCAGATATGTAGCGCAAAGCCCCGTAAATAGGGGTTTTGTTGTTTTCAGGCCTTGATGATCCCCCACTTCGCTGTCGCGTGACCGATTTTTGAATGCTTCATGCATGGGATTTTTCTTCAATAGCCCAAAACATGAATTTTGCGGTAGTAAAATGTAGCTCCCCCCGTCGTTCAGGTCTGCCATTACTGGAAGATCTACACTCCCACTCCGTTCTCGCCTTCAACTTTTACGCTACCTGTTTGCGCTAAATTGTTGCGGTTAGTGGGGCGCGAATTACGGATGCGGTTTCCTGCTCGTGAAGGTTGAAGTTTTTACACACCCCTCCCGCCCACCGCTTTAGCAGGTCGATATCGTCAGGCGCCCATGGTAGCCAAAGTGCCATCAGGTCGTTGAGGACGCGTTACTGGCCTGCTTTGCGAAGGCTGCACGCCAGCATCAGGATCATCTGGCGATTGCCGGGGTGGTGGTCTTTGAGTGGTCATGGCCTTTTTATGAAACTAGTTGCGGGTCAGAAGGCCCAGCGCCCATTGAGCGATGCGCCCTGAGTCGTACTTGTACTCCCGCTCAAAGAGCGTGACCAGACTCTTAGAGCAACCGCTGTGTGGCAACTTGACCATTAAAGCCGCTGCGAACAGTGGCTTGTTCAGTGTCCAGTTGTAGGCTGACTGAGCTGCCGTTGGCTTGCTGCAGGGTGAGGCCGACACCGATAATGTAGCTGTCTTCAGCCAGCTTCTGGCCGGTTCTGACGAAGCTGCCACTGCCGCCTATAAAGGGCTGCTGTGGTGTCGATACCGTCGTTTTCGAATTGATGAGTTCAGCAAGTATGAGTCGACGGATAGAGTACGACGCTATGCTCAAAGTCAATGGCCGTGTCCAAGCGGGAGCCGAGGTTGCTGGCAGCGCGCTAGAGGTCAGGCGGGATCAGCAGCCCCTTGCGGCGATAAGCTTCGATATCGATACCAAAAGCCCCACTGCTATGTACTTGATGAACTCTATATCGCGAGCCACTGGCGTTGTTGGTCATTTTGGCTAGGTCAATAACAATTTCTTTGCAGATTTTTTTGTCGGCATTTAGAACGCGTAACACCTTGGGTTTGAGTTTATTGCCAGGTGAACAGCCAATGATGATGCCGATCTCGCCACTGTTTAATTCAACAATTTCGCCTGGTGGGCAAATGCCAATTAGACGGATGAAACATCCGACCATATTTTCATCAAAGTGGCTATTGGCAGAGTCATACAGGATGCGCAGTGACTCCAGACTGGACTTGCCCTTGCTGTACACCCGATCGCTATTGATAGCGTCGTAACTATCGACCACGGCAATGATCTTGGCAAAGTATGGGATTTTGCTGGCGTCCAAACCACGCGGATAGCCTTTACCATCCAGACGCTCATGGTGCGAGTAAGCGACATCGACCGCGGCGTGGGTGATTTGCTGGTTACTCATGAGTAGTCTGCGTCCCTCTGCAGCATGGCTCTGCATTACGCGCATTTCTTCTACTGTGAGTGCCCCGGGCTTATTAAGTATCTCGCTAGGCACTTTAATTTTTCCGACATCATGCAGCATGCCACAAATACCAATCTGCTCCAGTTGGTAGACCGGTAGGCCAAGCTCTTTGCCCAGGGCAATACCGAGAATGGCCACCCGCAAGGAGTGTTCGGCCGTGTATTCATCGCTATTCTTGATCCGCGCCAACCAAAGCATGGCGGCTGCGTTACGAAGGATGCTATCGACACATTCCCTGATAACCATTTTAACGGCATGAATATCTAAATCTTGGCCCATCTTCACCGCTTGGAGAATTCGCAGTGATTCCTCCCGTGCAGCGTGCCAGGTGGGCGTCGCCTGCTCCATTTCCAGATTGAAATCGACCTTACCGACAATCGGTTGCAGACTGGCGGGCCCAACGAGATTTTCTGGGCCCGGTTCGTGCTTGCCAGTCGAGCTCCGAGCATCAACCCACACGTAATTACATACTTCATGCAGCAGGAGAATTTCCCGCTGCTGGCGAATACGAAAGCCTTGGAAGAGAAAGTTTGTGTCCGTCCATGGGCGATCCAGTTCTACCACATACATGCCAATGGTCAGCTGGGTCACCTCGATCTTGACGCTGCCCGGTCGGGATTGATTGGCCATGAAAATCTCTAAAGAAAATGATTAGTGGCATTATGCCATTACTGCCGTATTTATTATGAATTTATATACGCGCGACTAGCTCAACTCATTTAAATCCACGGACAGGCGTGCAATCTTCGCGATACCGCAGACTGACTATATTTTTCTGAATTGTCTTTTTTCGTTCATTTAGTTCTTTGGAGTTGAACAAATCATTGACACCCCACTTCCCATAATTCTGACCACTTAGTCGTTTAGCTGTGAATCTTCAACTACCGCTTCATTCCCCAGCCCGGCGTTAACGTGTAGTGGTCTAATGAAACCGGACACCCATTTAGGCGAGAATGCTCGCCAGATCGAGGTGTCAGATGACTAAGCAACGCCGTATCTTTTCCGTTGAATTCAAACGCGAGGCTGCTGACCTCGTGCTCAAGCAAAACTACAGCTTCATCGAAGCCTGTCGTTCACTCGGCGTCGGTGAGTCGGCACTGCGTCGCTGGGTCGATCAGCTTCAGCGAGAGCGCACAGGCGTTACTCCGCAGAGCAAAGCGCTGACGCCGGAGCAGCAGAAAATTCAGGAGTTGGAAGCTCGGATCGCTCGTCTTGAGCGAGAGAAATCCATACTAAAAAAGGCTACCGCGCTCTTGATGTCGGAAGATCACAAGCGTTCGCATTAATTGACCAATTGAGCGTCCACGAGCCGGTTGATTGGCTGTGCAAGATGTTTGAAGTCACCCGCTCGTGTTACTACACCCGGCGTCTCAGACGCCGGACTCCGGATATTGAGCGACTTCGACTGCGCAGCCGGGTGAGTGAATTGTTTTCGCAAAGTCGCAGTGCCGCCGGCAGCCGTAGCATCCTCTCGTTGATGCGTGAGGATGGTGAGCAACTCGGCCGGTTCAAAGTGCGCAATTTGATGCGTAAGCTTGATCTCGTCAGCAAGCAGCCAGGCTCTCATGCCTATAAACGAGCGACGGTTGAGCGATTGGATATTCCGAATATTTTGAATCGAGAGTTCGACGTCCCAGTACCGAACCAGGTTTGGTGCGGCGACATTACTTACATCTGGGCCCAGGGGAAATGGCATTACCTGGCTGTCGTTCTTGATTTATGCACACGCCGGGTAGTGGGTTGGGCGCTGTCTGAATAGCCAGACGCCGACCTGGTTATTAAGGCGCTGGATATGGCCTACGAACAACGTGGAAGGCCTCAGGGCCTGCTGTTTCACTCGGATCAAGAGTCGCAGTATGCGATTCGTTTATTTCGCCAGCGGTTGTGGCGTTATCGGATACGCCAGAGCATGGGTCGCCGGCGAAGTTGCTGGGATAACGCGCCAATGGAGCGCGTGTTCCGCAGTTTAAAAACCGAATGGATACCGAGTCTGGGCTACAGAACTGCTCAAGAGGCCAAGCGCGACATCAGTCATTTTTTGATGCATCGGTACAACTGGATACGTCCCCATCAATTCAACGATGGGTTGGCGCCGGCTCGGGCTGAAGAAAAACTTAACGTCGTTTCCGGGATTAGTTGACCACTACAAAAAGCCCTGATTATTCAGGGCTTTTTTGTTTCTGTTGTTCTTGGTGGACAGCTTGCCTTCGATCATCGTTTTGAAAATGTCATAGAAGAGCTTCTCTTCTAGATTGTTCCCCGATTAGCGAAGGGCCGCAGCTCTTTTTTCAGGGTATGACTCGGATCTGATCTAGCCCGGTTCAGGGTCGGCGGGACTTGCGGCCGTAAAAGTAAATACCCATTGCGAGCACCCCGCCAATGATCATCACCCAGCCGGCTCCACCTCCCATACCGGATGGGCCACTGCTCGGGCCAAGCAAGATGATGGTGCCAAGTACGATGCTGACAATACTCATTATGATCAGAACAATCAGGCTTTTACGGGGCTCATGTTTTACCACTGTTTTTGGGTCTTCCATTTTACTCTCCACATCTCACAGGATCAGGTAGCGAATACCCAAAGGGTAGCATACGGATAATCAAGGCATTCATTGACCCAGTGTATTACCGTCGATGGCTTGACCGAACACGTCTGCCCCGTCGTTGGAGTAGCATTTAACGCGTTTTTCCAAATGAGCTGTCGACCTGACGTGCGTTTCTAGTTATTCATGAAAGCGGCTATGTGTCTTTGTAGTGGTGTACTCATTTCGGATAATGAAATGGATAATTAGTTAAGCAAGGAAAGAGCGTAAAATGATCTGGCACTATCGCTTGTTGACAAATTAAACGGCTACTCACAGCTCCTGATATTATTTATAGGCTCCTTAAATGTGACCTTTTTCATGCAGATTACGTACTTAGAACACATGAGTCGTTTGGTCACTTCGCTCACGCTCAGCTTACTGTTGAGTGCCTGTAGCGCAACTGCTCTAGATGAGCGGCGTGCGGCTTCAGCATTGGTTGGTACAGATGCTGGTTGGCAGCCCATCAAGTTGGATACGGGGGATTTTGTTCTAACCGCTTTTGTGCCGCCGGTAAAGCTAAAACAGGCCAGCACGCTGACCATCTATATAGAAGGTGATGGATTGGCCTGGCTCAGTAGATCCACGCCGTCGCTCGATCCCACGCCTTTAAATCCTGTAGGGTTGAAATTGGCATTGCGCGACCCCTCTGACGCTGTTGCTTACCTGGCCCGTCCTTGTCAATTTGTCGCCAATGACGATAAGCGCAGCTGTCAGCGCAAGTACTGGACTCATCAACGATTTGCTCCTGAAGTCGTAGCGGCCAGCGTCAATGCAGTTGAACAGCTGAAGCGGCGTGCGGGAGCGGATCGTTTGGTGCTGGTTGGCTATTCTGGGGGGGCGGCTGTTGCCAGTTTGGTCGCTGCGCAGCGTCGAGATGTCGTACAACTGATAACATTAGCCGGTACCCTTGATCATCCAACCTGGACTCAAGAGCTTGATTTATCTCCTCTGGAAGGTTCGCTGAATCCATCTGATGCCTGGGAGCGGTTGCAATTCTTGCCGCAAACTCATTTTGTAGGCGCTCAGGATGCAATTGTCAGTATATCGGTAGCCCGTGCTTACGCTGCACATTTTCCGTTGGCGGCGCCATTGACCATAAAAACTTTGCCTGCTTTTGACCATCATTGCTGTTGGGTTGAGCACTGGCCGCAGTTGCTAGAGGAAGTTGCTCGTTGAACATGAATGTTCAGCTAGCAGAGGATAGGGCATAGCAGTGATTCGACATGATCTATTTTTGGATCAATCGTAAAAGTCTTTTCGGTGTGGTCATTATAAAAAAATCCCCGACCTGAATTCTCAAGCCGGGGATTGTTTAATGCCAATACTCTTAGAAGTTCCAGCGCGCTTTAACTGAGGCGGTCTGGTTGGTCAGCCCCTGCCGATCCTCGGCATCATAGCGCAGAGACACGTCCATGCCGCTTGCGGTGCTATGGGTTAGCCCTAAGCCAGCACTTTGGCGCCATGCACTAGGATTCTGGCCGCGGGTGGTGAAACCGATACCCGGCTGCGAAGCAAATGCAGCGTTAATAGTAGATTGACTATTCAGCGCGTCATAACCCAAGCCTAAATTACCGGCAATGCGAGTACCCGGCATCAACTCACGACTCAGCTCGCCATCGATAGCAAAAACCAGTTGATCATTGCTTTGCGAATCCACCTTGAGGTTGGCACTTGAGCCCTTCTCGGTATAGCTTTCGTCCTTGATCCATGTGTAGTCAGATCGTACGGAGGGTGTGAAGCTGGTTTTATTATCCAATGTGAGTGTGCGCGCTAAGCCCACGCCTGCTGTGGCAAAAAGACTGTTGTAATCGCCTTTGGCGGTTTCATTCAGAAATAGAATGTCACGCTCGCTGTCAGTCTTCATTTGGCCTGCACCAGCCTGGAAAGTTAACTCCGTTGTCTGATCAAGGCTATGACTGCCGTATCCGAGCACTTGGTACATATCCACATCAGCATTATTGGGCGCGGTGTTAGAGTTACTATCGATATCGGTATTGGCGTAGGCCAAAGCCACACCGATACGGGTCAAGTCGGATATTGTTGCGTCAGCACCGAGTACGACACCAGCGGTGTCGGCATCAAAACCAGACACGCCATTGCGATCATCCAGGTCAGTCCAGGAGCCAAAAGGCATTAACCATACTTTTTGATCACCGTAGAATTCGTCCCCCCCGGCAGCACCACTGCCAGTGTTCATCTGTTGACGCTGCTCTATAACACTGCGAATGCCATCAGTACCCGCCTGAGTCGCTATCCTGATATTACCGGCTAACAGGCCGGCGCTCTGTTCGGCTGCGTTTGCCACGTCTTCTTCAGTTTCGAGCTGACCCAATTTATCAATGAGATCTTGAAAAGCAGGATTGCTGGTACCGCCGTCAATGATTTTGTCAAGAGCACCCGCCACACCCAGTGAACTTGGGTTGTTCTGGGCATTAACTGAATCCACTGTGGTCAAACCTTTGATAATCTTGAAGTCGATTTGACCGTCTTCGCCTAGGGTGGAGATGCTTTGAAAGTTGAAAAGTGCACTATTATCTTGAACGGAGGTAAAGTTACCACTGAGTAAGTTTGCCGCAACGACGGCATTCAAAGTCTGGCCGATTACCAATGTGTTGATTTGTTTTACATCAACGAAAGCCTTGCCGGCAATGTTGGCGGTATTGTTGACGTAGAGCTGGCTGTACTCTCCGGACCTATTACCTGACGCCATTATCCGCAAGGTACCGGTTTCAGTTTGGGTAAATTTACCTCCCACAAACCCTGCATCTTGGAGCATGGGCAGGTCAACTAGGCCTGAGTTATTTACGTTCACATCGCGACCGTATATGACCAATTGGCCGCGCAGTGCGCCGGCCTGCATGTTATTGATGTTACTGGAGCCCTCTGATCCGTAATTTAGTATCGAATAGCCTTCACCTCCATCGGTTGCAACCCCAGCAATAGTGCCAAAGTTGTTCAGGGTGCTATCGCTCATGTCACCAATTAAGACCCCAGCTGCTTGGCCCTCGCCGCCATCGACAAGCGTTGCTCTGATTGTTCCATAATTATTCAGGGTGCCTGAAAGCTGGCCGGCAAGTACGCCGGTCACTCGTTTCCCATCACCGTTGGTTTCGTTTGTGCCGTTGCCTGTCGCACTGATAGTGCCGTCGTTGTTCAGTGTGCCGTAAAAAGAATTATTGGTAAGAATACCAATTACATCGAGGGAGCCACTGCCAGTAGCCGTTGCGGTTATCACGCCACTGCTTAGGTTGTCGATGAGTGCCTTCCCACTAACTCCGTACCCTATACTTATCGCTATTGCACTGGCCCCATTGCCAGGCACTGCAGTGCTGTTGGCGCTGATGGTGCCGCTATTGATTAATGAACCTTCCATGAACGGCCCACCCCCCACCCGCACACCGTACGCGCTGGCGAATGCTCCCTCGGATGTACCATTAATAAGTCCGTTATTCGTCAGCCTACCTAATAGTTCTTCGTTAATTTGTACCCCTGTCGCTTCTCCGCCCTCACTGTCACTGGAAGTCGCCAAAATATTGCCGTTGTTGGTCAGGCTGCCGATGATAACACCCTCATCATAGGAGCCTAGATTGCCTAAATACAGGACAGCAGGCCTTGGGGATGCGCTGACAGTTACACCCTTTTGGATCACAATGTCAGCAGAGCTCTCAGGTATACACTGCCCTTGATCGGTGCTGATAGGTGATGCACAGATGACGTCTGCATGTACCTGTGTGGTAAGTAAGCCGTTGGCACAAAAAGCTGCAATGGCGCTATGCAGTGCAGTTTTTTTCCAATTAGGCCGAGCTGATGTTGAGCGTGTCATCGAACGACTTCCTGATTAATGAAAAATTTGACCGTTTTGTAGCGGTGAAATAATAACGCTTTGCAATTTATTTACTATAAAAATAGCTCCACAATAAAGAGATATTTTTTGCTACGGTCATTGCTGCTGATGAATTTATGCTCCGGACGTTGCTATTATCGGTCTGCTCTGCTTCACGCCATCAAAAAGGGAGACATGGCATGCTGAAATACTCTCCTCTCTCGTACATGCAGGGCATTAGCTTTCCGGCCATTGCAGATGGCCACGGCGCAATGCAGCTCGCCTTGCAATATCAGCTGGATGCTTCTCAATGGTGGTCAGCCGATCAGCTGCTAGCTAAACAGTTCGAGCAGTTACGTCTTTTGCTGCTTCACGCTAACGCCACGGTACCCTATTACCAGCGGCTATTTGCCGAGAACGAAGTACAGGTTCCGGACCGAATAGATGCGAAGTTCTTTCAGACGATTCCCGTTTCTGGCCGTTTGGCCATCCAGCAGGCCGGGCAAGCGCTTGACAGTACCGCTTTGCCTTCAGCGCACGGCGCAAAGGAATATGATACAACTTCTGGCTCGACTGGGCGTCCGATTCGTTTCGCCCGGACTTCGGTCACACGCACCTTTTGGTTTGCTTTTGCCTTGCGTGATCACTTTTGGCATGAGCGACATTTCGCTGGCAAGCTAAGTGCAATTCGTTGGTATCCTCGCGGTGTAGCCGAGCCCCCTTTAGGCGCACCGGAGGCGCATTGGGGCGTAATTGTTGCACCGTTATTCGCCACTGGTCCTGCTTGCTCATTGAACGTAGCTGCGACGTTGTCAGAACAGCTGAAGTGGCTGCGCGATGAACAGCCGGATTATTTGGTGTCGTTTCCTTCTAACTTGATAGCACTGGTCCGCTATGCCTCAAAAATGGGCGTCACATTACCGGCTTTGCTCGAGATACGTAGCATCGGTGAGTCGCTGAGCAATACCCAGCGTCAGCAAATCGAATCGGCCTGGAAGACCCGTGTCGTGGATATTTATACCTGTGAGGAAGCCGGCTATCTTGCACTGCAGTGCCCGGTTAGCGGTGACTATCACGTCCAGTCCGAAAACGTTATTCTGGAAATTGTTGATGAACAGGGTGCTCCCTGTCAGCCCGGCAAGATCGGTCAGGTGCTGATCACCAGTTTGCATAACTTTGCCACACCCTTGATTCGCTATGAGCTGGGTGATATGGCTGAGTTTGGCGATCCCTGCGCGTGTGGGCGTGGGCTGCCGGTGATTCGCCGTATCCATGGGCGCAAACGCAGCCGTCTACAATTGCCATCGGGTGAAAGCTTGTTTCCTTATCTGGGTGAACACGAAGATATTCCCCAGCTGACTGGGGTCAAGATGCATCAGTTTCAGTGCGTGCAACATAGTGTCGAAGAGATTGAGTTGAAGCTGGTGTTGGAACGTCCATTAAATGCAGATGAGCAGGCTAAGGTTCGCGCTTTGATGCAACGCAATCTGGGTCATCCTTTCCGTGTGCGTTTCAGTTTCCCCGATAATATTGCGCGCGGCCCGTCTGGCAAATACGAGGAGTTTCTAAGTCTTATTAGTTGAGCAAAGGGTGGCTATGCATATCGCGTACAACCAGCCCTGCATAGTTGCGACTGGCGTCATCCGGAAAGTATTCAGGAATAACGTGCCGGGCATCAGGCACCCTGAAGTGAAGCGCCTCATACAGCGATAGTAAAGGGTCGAGCAAATGACGACCGCGTCGGCTGCTGCAGTAGTCATGAGCCGAGCATTCGCCCTTTTTTAGGCAATGTTTAGCATAGCCTGGCAACACCGCGCCAGCCAGTATATAACGCAAGCCCAGTTGCTGGGCCAAGGCCACTTCGCGCAATACCATGGGTGCAAAAATATCCTGGCCGCGATAGCGCTGGTCGATAACGCCCGATACGATATAAAGTGAGTTGCACGCTTCAAGATGAAAAGGTTTTAAATAACCATTACCGGTTACTTGGTCCCAGTTATTAAAGTGGCTAATGTCATCTGCTTGATATTGCGTCGGCATAGCGGTGATCGTTGCCACTACATCCTCGTTAGACGCGCTGTTGCAGGCTAAAAAAACACCTTGAGGAAACGTCTCAAGTCGGGCAAGAAATTTATCCGCGCCGGCGCGTGCTTCCTCAGGCCAGCTGTTTTCAACGCGAAGAATAGACGGAAGGTCTTCTAGACTGGCAGATCTTATGGAGAACACGGTTGATCCTTTTTAAGAGTACAACAAAACCTCGTGCGATCGACTAAAATCCTGACGTCATGAAATCTATCTAAAGGCCGTCGCTTTGAACTACATTATCATTGAAAACGCTTTGTCAGCTGATCTTCTTGGCGCGATTGCAGCATCTATTCAGAGCGGCCCCTTCGATAGTGGCAAACTGACTGCACGGGGAATGGCGCAGGCGGCAAAAAGTAATTTGCAGATATCCAGCGCTTCTCATGCTCAGTTGCTCGATACGATCGCTGCCATGATTCAATCACATTCCGTTGTTCAGGCGTTTGCGATACCGCGTTTTGTCGGGAGACCGATCGTTAATCGTTATGAGTCAGGTATGGCGTACGGAATGCATTCTGATGGCGCCTATATTCACGACGTTCGGACCGATGTCGCATTCACTTTGTTTCTCGATGATCCAGCCACATATCAAGGTGGCGAGCTGGTTGTCGCGACAACCGCCCAGACGTTTAGTTTTAAATTACCTGCGGGCAGCATGGTGCTTTATCCTGCGGGTGAGCTTCATCGGGTATCAGTCGTAACTGGCGGTGTGCGTCACGCTGTGGTGGGTTGGATACAGAGCCACATACGTGATGCTCGTCAGCGTGAGATTATCGCCAAGCTGAGCCTTGTACCCCGCACATTAAGCAAAGATGCCAAATACACAGATCTGGCGACTCAAACAGGCCAGTGCGTCCAAGAACTTATGCGTATGTGGGGTGATTAAGCACCTGGCTTTGCAGTTTGTCTTTTTTTGTTTTGCTTACCAGGACTATTGCGCTTATGACACAGGCTGTCTTTCCCGTTGCTGGCTTTAACGGTCGGTTGGGTCAACCAGAGCAGATTTTATGCTTGCGCTTGACCACTTGCCCAGAGTCTATCGATTGGCCCGCACTGGATAATTGGCTGCATGAGAAGTTCCAGCTGGTACCGCAGTCTCCCGCTCTAAAGGTGGAAAACGTTGTAGCCCACAGCCTTGCCGATAATATGGGCAAGTTGTGCTGGCGGATTATGCTATTGGCTGCGTTCCTTCAGCGTGCGGCCAGTATTCCGGTATTCGAGCCAGGAAAATTACTCTCATGGCAGGCAGATGAAACACGGCCCGGTAGCTGGTTTGCAAGCATAAGTGTTGTGCAGATTGACCATGTGCCAAAGTCAATGACGCGCTTGGTATATGAAGGGGCCACGCTTTTAATAGTGGGAGTAGCCACGGCCCCGAATCAGTTTGCAAATTTAGAGGCGCTTTACCAACAGTTAGATATCAAAGTACTGCAGCCGTTGCGCTCTATAATGACGGTAGGTAAATCAACCTTACCGTTGTTGGCTTGTGCTTATGAGCGAGGCATCCCTTGGCGTCATCTGGGCGCTGGTATGTTCCAGCTGGGCTGGGGTAGTGAGAGTCTGCGCATGCATAACAGTAAAGTTGGTTCAGACTCTGCTTTGGGCGTCGCCGTGGCACAGAACAAATGGGTAGCTACCGAATGGATGAGGCGCGCCGGCTTACCAGTGCCACAGCATCGCTTGGCCGTTAACGAGAAGGAGGCGCGGGCTGTACAAGCAGTGCTGGGCTGGCCGTTAGTGGTAAAGCCAGCTGATCGTGATCGCGGTGAAGGAGTGTCCGTGGACATCACTAACGAATCACAGTTAGTCATTGCTTTTCAGCAAGCCGCAGCACTGAGCTCCCTGATATTAGTGGAGCGCCAAGTTGTTGGCGTGTGCCATCGTTTGCTAGTGGTACGAGGTCAGCTGATTTATGCAGTAAAAAGGCTGCCCGTTGCTGTATGCGGTGATGGCAAACACAGAGTGGACGAGCTGATAACCTCGACTAATATAGCTCAAATGGATATTCCTAGCTGGGCTCGGGCACCACTTTATCCAATTGACGATTTGACAAAGGCCTGTTTGCATCGGGCTGATCAAGATTTTGCCAGTGTGCCGGCGGCTGGTGTTTGGGTAAAGTTGAGGCCTTTCGAGTCAACCCAGTGGGGTGGGCTGGACGAAGATGTTTCAACTACGTTGCATCCCGATAACGCAGCCATTGCCTGCCGTGCTGCGGCGCTTTTTGGTCTGGATATGGCAGGTATTGATATTATTTCGCCGGATATCTCTCGTCCGTGGTATGAAAATGGTGCTGTCATCAATGAAGTGAATGCTGCGCCTGTACTCGGTCAGGGTGATAGCTCCAGGCGCACATTGCCACGGGTATTAAATTGCCTGCTTCCTTGTCGGGGCCGCATCTGCATCGAGGCCTACGTCGGGGCTGATAAAGCGATGAGCATGGCACAAAACCGCCAACAGATATTGCAATCGCAGGGTGTGGCTTGTTATGTAACAAGCCACACAACAACGCTGGATCCTTCGGGGGCCTTGATGGTGATTGCCCACGATGGGCTTTTCGCGCGATGTTTGTCACTTCTGGAAGATAAGGCTGTGCAGTTTCTGGTGATAGTGATCCAGACAGACGAACTATTACATTTGGGCCTTCCTGTGGATACCCTGACACGTGTTGTGACCAGTGGCGAGCCGCTCGCATTGTATGATGATGTTGAGAAGGCTGCCCCAGCAGTTGGCGCAGACCAGATGATGGTCTTTTTGAAGCGCTTTTCGTCAATTCACATGCTAGATTTTAGTTGATTCCCCCACCTTTTGACCCCGCTGGTATCGGCAGCCGATTGAAGTCGATTACCTAGCACCTCTGGCGCTGACCCAAGACGTGTTGCCGAACTTGGCTCTGGTGCGTCGGTGGATCCGGAGACGGTAAACATCAAATAAAAACAGCTCGCTTCAGCCCTGCGGCGTTTCTGCAATCTGCTCGCAATACTGCAGCAGATTCTCCGGTAGGTCTGTGGGGCAAACGCCACATTGTTTGTTACCGGGAACGGCATGGTCGATGAACTTGGGATAGGGCAGGTTCAGGTTGGCCATAATGGTTTTGAACTCTTCCAGGCTCTTGTCCATGCCTAGCCGCTGGTTCCGCTTCTTCTCCTGGGCAATGGTGGTGACGCGGCGGTCATGGTAGTCGTGGGCCGGGTAGACCAGATAATCGTCAGGCAGCACAAATAGCTTCTCCCGGACACTCTTGTACAGCGTCTCGGCGTCACCGTTCTGGAAATCAGTACGCCCGCAGCCGTCAATTAACAGCGCATCGCCAGTAAACAGCCGATCGCCGAGCAGGTAGGCGAAGTGTCCGTCGGTATGGCCAGGGGTGTGCAGTGGTGTGAGTTCCAGACTGCCGACCTGAAAAGGGCGACCTTCTTCGATGCCGATGTCGGCGCAGGCCAAGTGATCGAATGCGGGCGCTGCAATGCGGCTACCAACACGTTTCTTGAGTTCCAGCGCGGCAGTGATGTGGTCGGCATGGATATGAGTATCCAGACTGTAGGCCAGTTTCAGGCCTAAACGACTTACTTCTTTCAGGTCTCGATCGATGCTGGCGATGACCGGATCAATCAGGACTGCTTCACCGGTCTTTTCACAGCCCAGAAGATAGGTGTACGTACTGGAAATAGGCTCGAACAGCTGTCGAAATATCATAGGGCCTCGCACTAGCGTGATGTCGATGAACTCAGCCTAGACTATTCGCTGCCTGGGCTTCGAGTTCGACTTTTAGTGCTGGATCCAGTTTGAGTTGCCGCGCCAGTTCATCAAGATAAGCACGTTCCATAAAGTTTTGCTTGTCGACCATGACCAGGCTGGCCAGATACATTTCCGCAGCGATCTCCGGTGTGGCCGCTGAGCGTGCAATATCGGCGGGATCGAGTGGCTTGCCCAGTTCCTGATCGAACCAGCGCTTGAGTTCGGAGTCGTCGGTGATTCGTTCGACTTCGCCGTCAATCAGCACCCGCTCGCGCTCATCGATATGTCCGTCGGCTTTGGCCGCACCGATGACGGCGCGCAGAATTGCCTGGCTGTGTTGTTCTATTTGCGCCGTGGGGACGCGATCGACGGTTTGTGGCTGACCAGATACTGCGCCGGCTTGGGTCTGATTCTGGCTCTGCCAGTTGCTGTAGGCCTTGAACGCTACGACGCCGAGCGCGGCCAAGCCGCCATACACGGCTACCTTGCCACCCATTTTGCGCGCTTTTTTGCTGCCCATCAGCAGGCTCATTGCGCCGCCACCGAGCGCGCCGCCGCCGACGCTGCCGAGTAATCCGCCCAGTGGTGAGCTACCGCCGGAACGGCTTTGCGAGTTGGTTTGACCGGTGTTTTGATTTTGCATCATATCCTTACCGGCATTGAGCAATTGGTCCAGCAGGCTACGAGTGTTCATTGAAACCTCTGATTGACGACTGATTGTGTGAATGCGTATGTGGGTTCAAATCAATTCCGACAGAGTATCGACTAGTCGGTTACCAGTCGAGAGGCTTGGTCTTGGGCCGACTGCTTCTGCCTTATGACCTCTAGGAGTGATAGTCTGTCATTATCAAGTATCCATTGAACGTGGCATCAGGAGAGCAGCATGACCGAAGACAAAAGACGTCGATATTCCGCACAGGTGGTCGACGGCACGGGCAAGGCGCCTGGCCGGTCGATGTTGCGGGCGGTGGGCTTTGAAAGCGCTGACTTTGAAAAGCCGCAGGTCGGCATAGCTTCTACCTGGAGTATGGTCACGCCGTGTAACATGCACATCAATCGTTTAGCTGATGAAGCAGGGCAGGGCGTTGACGCTGCCGGTGGCAAGAGCGTGATATTTAATACCATCACGATATCCGATGGTATCGCCAACGGGACCGAGGGTATGAAGTACTCGCTGGTATCCCGTGAGGTGATTGCCGACTCGATCGAGACTGTAGCCGGTTGCCAGGGTTTCGACGGTCTGGTGACCATTGGTGGCTGCGACAAGAATATGCCCGGTTGTGTGATGGGTATGGCGCGACTGAACCGGCCTTCGGTCTTCGTTTATGGCGGCACTATTCTGCCCGGTGCGGGGCATACGGATATCATTTCGGTATTCGAAGCGGTGGGGGCGGTTGCCAAGGGCGACATGGACCTGATTGAGCTCAAGCAGATAGAAGAAACGGCGATTCCCGGCCCTGGCTCCTGCGGCGGCATGTATACCGCTAATACCATGGCTTCTGCTATCGAAGCCATGGGTATGAGTTTGCCTGGCAGTTCGGCGCAAAACGCCACGTCCGACAGCAAGCTGGAAGATTGCCGCGCCGCCGGCGCAGCCGTGTTGAATCTGCTGGATAAGGACATAAAGCCCCGGGACATCATGACCCGCGAAGCGTTCGAGAATGCTATCACTGTGGTGATCGCGCTGGGCGGTTCGACCAATGCGGTGTTGCACCTGTTGGCGATGGCGAGCACGGTCGACGTGGAGTTGACGCTGCAGGATTTTGCGCGGATTGGCGAGCGTGTGCCCGTTCTGGCTGATCTCAGGCCCAGCGGTCAATACATGATGTCGGAGCTGGTTGCGATTGGCGGTATTTTGCCGTTGATGAAACTGCTGCTCGATGCCGGGCTCTTGCATGGTGACTGCATGACAGTGACCGGCGCAACCCTGGCGGATAACCTTCGTGATGTAGCTCCTTACTCCCTAGACCAGGACATCATTCGCGCACTCGACAATCCGATCAAAAGTGACAGTCATCTGCGTATTCTCTACGGCAATCTTGCACCCGAGGGTGCGGTCGCCAAGATTACCGGCAAGGAAGGGACCCGTTTTAGCGGTCGAGCCCGTGTTTTCCATTCCGAGGAAGACGCGCAAGCCAGTATTATCGACTGCTCCGTGGTGGCCGGCGATGTGGTGGTAATCCGCTATGAAGGTCCCAAGGGCGGCCCCGGTATGCGAGAAATGCTGTCGCCTACCTCGGCCATTATGGGCAGGGGACTGGGCAGCGATGTGGCATTGATTACCGATGGTCGCTTTTCCGGAGGTAGCCATGGTTTTGTGGTTGGGCATGTCGCGCCGGAAGCGGCTGAGGGCGGCCCTATCGCACTCGTGGAAGACGGTGATCGGATCGTTATTGATGCCGTAGCCAATACGATTGACCTGCAGGTGAGCGATGAGCAACTGCAGGAGCGCAGGTTGCGTTGGCAGGCGCCTGAACCCCGTTACACGCGCGGCGTACTGGCTAAATATGCGCGCTCGGTTATCAGTGCATCCAGAGGCGCGGTGACAGATCTGCCCTGAGTCCCGTTCGGCCAGAAACAGGAGGTACTCTTATGAAGTTCGTTTTTGAAGTTCGCGTGAAGCCGGGCTATAGCGTAGAGGAGTACGCCGATGCCTGGATGCAGGCGAGCGAGGTGATCCAGCAGACACCTGGAGCCCTGGGCACCCGCCTGCATCGCAAGATCGGCGAGCCGGATGTGTTGCTGGCGGTTGCCAGTTGGGAATCCAAGGCTGCTCGGGACGCCAAGGACGATAACCGCGATCAGATGGTCAAGGGTATTCTGGAAAAGCATGCCCGCAACTGCGAAATCACTTTGCTTGGCGAATTTGATGAGCCTGAGTGGGTGGTTTTGCCCGGGCAGAGCTAAAACTGGCGGCTCTGGGTTTGCATTTGTCGCAGCAAGTTTTCCAGCTCAGTCATCAGCCAGATCATGTAGGGCTCCTGGCTGAGTGATTTGCGCCAGAACAGGCGCACCGCGATGGTCCTGCAGGGAAAGGGCACCGGCAGCAGTCGATTGCCATTGAGCTGGGCCAAGCTGCGCGCGTAGCTCCGTGGCATGGTCAGCAGTAGATCCGTCTCGGCAACGACCTGGGCGGCGGCGTGGTAATGCTCGCAGTGCAGCGCCACTTGGCGCTGGTTGACTCCGGAGCCTAGCAGGTCCTGATCAACCAAATCGCGCTCGCGCTCGCGCTCGGTCAGGGTTACCAGCACGTGCGCGCTATCGACATAGTCCTGCAAGCTAAGTTGGCCGCGGGATGGCTCGGGCCAACCATCACGCTGAGCTCTTCGCGGAGTAACTCGCGGCTGGCGATCTGCTCCCCTGCCGGGTACTCCATGCTGACCGCCATATCCAACGCACCTGAGGGAATGCGCGTTGCATCAGCGCTGGCATAATTAAATACTCCAGAGCGTCGCGCAGTCCACATTGGAAGGTCATGGCCGAGCGGGAGGGGTCGAATGGAGTGCTATGCAGGGTGGTGCTGGACAGGTCCACCAGTGCGCCGCAAAGCATGGGATACGGCCGATTGCGATAGATTGAGCTGCACGCCTGCATCAATGATGCTGCCGGTATCGGCAACGGCCAGCAGCACTCGAAACAGGTTAAGATCGCCTTTTGAATGAATTTGACTCATGGGATGGCCTGAAAAAACCTCATTACACACATCGATATAGCTGCGTTAATGTGCCCAGACTGCAATCAGGCTGACCGGTTGGCACGGCCTGAAGCTTTTGCACTGCTCCTATACCATCACAATAAAGCGCCGAGGCGGGGTTATCTGCCTTAGCAAGGATAAGTCATGTCAGGCGGTCTGTTGTATCAGCTTGTGCTCCCCCTGTGTTTGTTCATCATCATGCTCGGCATGGGGTTGACACTGGCACTCGGCGATTTCACCCGTATATTTCGTGTTCTGCGTCCGGCGCTGGCCGGTCTGGGTGGGCAAATGCTGTTGTTGCCCTTAGTCGGTTTTGCCCTAGCGGCCTGGCTGATGCCAACCCCAGCGCTGGCTATCGGGCTGGTTTTGCTGGCGGCCTGCCCAGGCGGGGTGACTTCGAATATGGTGACCTATATGGCCCGTGGTGACCTAGCGTTGTCGGTGACGTTGACCGCGGTCAGCAGCCTACTGGCGGTGATCAGTATTCCGCTGTTGGTTGGTTTGGCGTTCCAGGTGTTCGGTGGGGGTTACCAGAGTATTAGTGTGCCTGCCGCGCAGATGATGATCAGCCTGATGTTGATGACGCTGCTGCCGATCGGACTGGGTATGTGGGTGCGCTCACGCAGCGAGAAACTGGCTCGCTGGTTAGAACCGAAGATCAGCCTATTCGGCATGCTGTTTTTAGGCGCGTTGATTCTAGGTGTGTTGATCCGCCAGGGTGATCAGCTCATGGTTGGGCTGCTGACCAGTGGACTGGCGGTGTTGGCGCTCAACATCATCATGATGGCGTTGGGGTTCGCTTCGGCCCTGTTGTTACGCTTAGACGCCGCGCAGACGACGTCGATTACATTGGAAACCGGCATCCAGAACAGTACGCTGGCAATGCTGATCGCTACCAGCTTTTTGCAGGATGACGAATTGGCGGTGCCTGCGGCTCTCTATTCTCTGGTGATGTATATGACAGCAACGTTGGTGGTGATCATGCGTCGTCGTAGTGCGCGCGTCGCTCGTACCGCGGCAGAGCAAGGCGGGTAGGTACCGATTGTGTTTGTTATGTTTGTGCGAGCACTTCGGCAACTCTCTGGTGCAGTAGCGGTATCACTCGCTCCTCAAACCAGGGATTGCTGCGTAGCCATACATTTTTGCGAGGGCTGGGATGGGGCATGGGTATCTGCCGGGGCGGATTGTCTCCTGATTTGCCGGTACCGGGATAACACAGGCCCATGGGTACAATGGCAAGCTGCGCAGGGTCATAGAACTGCTCTCGGCTGACTCCCAGCCACTCAAGTAAACGATCGCCGCTCGCGTCATCAAAGGGTATGCCACTTTCGTGCACCTTGCGTCCCGGCGCCTGACCCACGATCAGAATGTCTGCACGTGGACCCAGCGGCAGATGAGCCTGACAGAGAATGCATGCTCTGACCTGCGCGAGCAATGTGTTGAAAGCAGCCATGAAAATTAATCTTTGCTTGAGTGCGTGTTAAGTATCCATATTAGCCAAAAAGGGCATACCAACATTGTCATGGCCGACAATACTCACTGAGCATGCGCCAGCCAGCCAAAGGCTCAGGCCCGATGGCTAACGCAGATTTCTGATTTATTCACATCGTGAATGGTATTAATCAGGGTTATTCGTTTCAAATCTGGCGCGGATTTGCGTACTGTGTCGGTCCTTGTTTTACGGACTCTGTGGCCACCGTGATTGGTGGCCCGGTTCTGGCTAATCCCAATCGATCTGGAGGTACGCTGCGATGGCTTCTTTTGAAGAAATCAGGAAGGTAGGTGTAATAGGTGCCGGCACCATGGGCCGCGGTATCGTCATGAATTTCGTTAACGCCGGATATCCTGTCACCTGGCTGGACGTTAACGGCGAGATGCTGGAAACGGGTCTGACTGACATCGCGAGTGTTTATAAGCGCTCGGTGGCGCAGGAGCGCTTTGATGAAGCAGAGGCGCAGGCACGCCTGGGTCGTATTACTACTACCCAGAATTACGTCGATCTGCATGATATGGATCTGGTCGTAGAGGCCGTTTATGAAAATATGGACCTGAAGAAAAAAATCTTCGCCGAGTTGGACAAGGCCGTTAAGTCGTCAGCTATTCTGGCTACAAACACCTCGTATCTGGATATTGACGAAATCGCTTCCGCCACAGATCGCAAGTCACAGGTTCTCGGTCTGCACTTCTTCAGCCCGGCGCACATCATGAAGCTACTCGAAGTGGTCCGCGGAAAAGCGACGGCGCAGGACGTCATGGATGCCTGTCTGGCTGTTGGCACAAAGATCGGCAAGCAGGCGGTGTTGGCGGGTAATTGCCACGGCTTTATCGGTAACCGCATGCTTGAGAAGTATTCCCGTCAATCCCGTGAGGTAGTGCTGGAAGGCTCCACTCCGTGGGAAGTCGATCAGGCGCTTCAAGGCTTTGGCATGGCCATGGGCCCGTACCGTATGTATGACGTAGTCGGTGTGGATCTGGGCTGGCGCTCCCGCCAACTGGCCGGCGTCGGTCGTGGTGAGCCTATCGTCTGGCTGGACAATAAATTGTGTGAGATGGATCGCTTTGGGCAGAAAAGTGGTCACGGTTTTTATAAGTATGAGAAGGGTAGCCGTCAGGCCATGCATGATCCGGAAACCGACATGCTTGCCCGTGAAGTCGCGGAAGAAGCTGGTTACACCCCGCGTGATGTGGGCGCCGATGAGATCGTCGAGCGTTGCATTCTGGCGCTGGTTAATGAAGGCGCACGGATTCTGGACGAAGGCTTCGCCGAGTCAGCTGAGGATATTGATCGTGTCTATCTTTACGGTTACGGCTTTCCTGCGGAGCGTGGCGGGCCTATGAGCTACGCCGACAGCCTGGGTCTGAACGAAGTCCTCAAACAGCTTCGTGAGCTTGAAGCCAGTAAGGGTGAGTTCTGGAAGCCTGCTGAAGGGTTGGTTCGCCGTGCGGAGTTAGGTGAGCGGTTTAGCAAAAGTTGAGTTTGGTCTGATACAAAAAAACCGCAGGGGCTTTTCAGCTCTGCGGTTTTTTTTGGCTGACGGCTTGAGCCACCAGGGCATGCTTTTACTGCTGATCAGAGACGACTGAACCCACGACTGGCTCGCCGCCGACCGTCGCTTCCTTGAGCATGATTCGATAGTGTTGGCCGTCGGTTTCCACCTGGCTGAGTCTGACCAGCAAGTAGTTCCAGTCTTTGGCAAACCACAGGGTGGTCTGGCGTTTGGAGTCGGCGTCTCGCACGCGCTCCACCTTCACTGCGTCAAACTGGCCAGCACGCGTTGTGACGCGATCCTCGCCAACCACTTTAAAGTTGTACTGGTCGATTTCGTCGCCGTCTACGACCTGGTAGCTCATCTCCATCAGGCCAGCCATCAGGTCCCTTTGTAAAGCCAACTGGTAGGTTGTCTTGTCGAGCAGTCCCGGTTCGGCCGACAGGGTGAATGCCTCGCCCTTGTACTCACCGGTGACCTGTTTGTTGGCCCAGTCGAAAATCTGGGTTGTTTCGCGGCCTCGACCCAGGCCACGGCGTTCGTACTTATAACTGAGCGGTACTACATTGCCCTCTTCAAACCGCAGGGTGCTTTCCTCGGAAAGACGAGCGACGAACATGCCGGCGGTGAAGCTGAGGTTCCAGGTACCATCGGTATTTTGTGTAAGGGTATGGATGGCTTCGCCGTTGACCGGAATTTTCTTCATGTCAGCGGCGTAGCTGGCTGTGAAGGGCGTTAGTTCTGCTGCTGTCAGAGCGCCGGCACACAGACTCAGGCCGAGGGCTGCCAGCCAGCGTAAGGGACGTCTGATCGCCAGGTATTGTGACGTGCTATGAGGCATAGTGATGTTCTCGCAGGTCGTGATTATGATCTTGAAGTTTCAATCCGCCGGACGGTAGTGCATGCCCATCCAGTTGGGCCTGTCCATCAATGAGTCTCAAGCGACCCTGAATGAACCAGTCCATCACCAGCGGATAGAGTTGATGTTCTTGTTGTTGCACCCGGGCCGCAAGTGAAGCTGGCGTGTCATCGGGTGCGATGGCCACTGTGGCCTGAAGGATCAATGGACCGCCGTCCAGCTCAGGGGTAACGAAATGCACTGTGCTGCCGTGCTCGCCATCACCTGCGTCCAATGCGCGCTGGTGTGTATGTAACCCCTTGTATTTGGGCAACAAAGAGGGGTGAATGTTCAATAGCAATCCGCGGTAATGCTCGACGAACGTGGGAGTAAGGATGCGCATGAATCCGGCTAGCAACACCAGGTCCGGCTTGAGTTGATCGATGTGCTCAATCACAGCCTGGTCGTAGTGTTCGCGGTCGAGATAATCGCGATTGTCCAGGGCCAGAGTCGGAATGCCAGCCTGTCGCGCACGCTCAAGACCCTTGGCTTCGGGGCGATTGGATATGACCGCGACTATTTGGCCCTCGTCGGGGCGCGCCTGCAGGCTGTCAATGAGCGCCTGCAGATTGGTTCCGGATCCGGAAATAAGTACCAGAATGCGAAAGGTCACTACTTCAGCGACTCCCGCGATACAAGGCTACCGGTTCGGCTCCTTCGTCTGCCCGCTCAATGCTGCCAATTATCCAGGGTTGTTCACCGGCATCCTCGAGCACTTTCAAGGCACGAGCAGCCTCTTCAGAGCCAACACAGATGATCATGCCGACGCCGCAGTTCAAGACACGGTACATCTCGGTTTCATTTACGTTACCTAGCTCTTGAAGCCAATTGAATACGGCTGGGCGCTTCCAGCTGTCTAAGTTGATGCGGGCAACCGCGTCAGTCGGCAAGACGCGAGGAATATTCTCAAGAAGACCACCGCCGGTAATATGGGCCATGGCTTTCACTGCGCCGGTCTCGCTGATCAATTTCAGCAATGCTTTCACGTAGATACGTGTTGGCGCCATCAACAAATCGGTAACGGGCTGACCTTCAAGTTGTACCTGACTGATGTCGACACCTGCCACTTCAATGATCTTGCGTACCAGTGAGTAGCCATTGGAATGGGGCCCGGAGGAGGGGAGAGCGAGCAGTACATCTCCCGCTTGAACGCGACTGCCATCGATGATCTCCGATTTTTCGACGACGCCGACACAGAAGCCGGCCAGGTCGTAATCTTCGCCCTCGTACATGCCGGGCATTTCTGCTGTTTCTCCACCCACCAGGGCGCAGCCGGCCAACTCGCAACCAGCACCGATACCGGTTACTACCTCCGCGGCAATATCAATATTGAGCTTGCCAGTAGCGTAGTAATCGAGAAAGAACAGCGGCTCTGCACCACACACCACCAGGTCGTTCACGCACATGGCAACGAGGTCGATACCGATGGTGTCGTGCTTGCCAAGATCCATTGCCAGTCGCAGCTTAGTACCGACGCCATCCGTGCCCGATACCAGTACCGGTTGGCGATATCCCGGAGGTATTTCGCACAATGCACCAAAGCCACCTAGTCCGCCCATGACTTCAGGACGGCTGGTGCGTTTGGCAACATGCTTGATACGGTCGATCAGCGCATTGCCAGCATCGATATCGACGCCAGCGTCCTTGTAGCTGATGGAAGGCTTGGGAGGGGTTTGGCTGCTCATGCTGGGATCTCGACGACGGAAAAGGGAATAACAGCCTACTTGCTCCGGGCGGCTGCACTATAGCGCGCTAGTTTAGCAACATGCCGGGCTGAGAACCATGCTCGCCGCTCGATACCCGCTGGTAGTTGGTTCCCTTGGTTGCCGCGGTGGCGGCGCACGTTTAATGTATGCGCATTATTCATGTCGTTCCGGCCTCGGGAATTCCTTCATGTACCAGTTGTGCAGAAAGATCAATCTACTGTTATTGGCTGTCGTGCTCATGCCCACGGCGCTGCAGGCGGCTGTACTCGAGGACTTCTATCGGGTTGATGCAGGCGGAGGGACGGAACAGACCCGTGATCAGGCGTTGACTGAGGCGTTCGAGCTAATGTTGGTGCGCCAGGTGGGCAGTGCTGCTGCTGAGAGTCAAGCGCTGGCAGCCGCTCGCCAAGATCCCAAAGCTTATATGCGCCGCATTGCCGGTACGGAATCTGGTGGGGTCAGTGTCGAGTTCGAGTCAACCGCTTTGCGCAGTCTGCTGGTAAGTGCTGGCCTGCCAATGCTTGGACCCAATCGGCCGACCGTCATGCTCTGGGCCGTCGAGAGTCGTGTGCTCGGTACCGATCACCTGAGTCATGGTAGCGAATGGATTACCGTTCTCAACGATGCCGCGAGGCGCCGCGCTGTAGCCTTGAGTTTGCCTTTGGCCGATCTGGAGGATCGCAGTCTGGTCGCCGTGGACAATGTGTCGCAAGCAAACGGGGACATTCTGAAGCAGGCTAGCAAACGATATGATGCGAGTGCAGTGCTGGCGCTGACGATCGAAGGAGAGGCTGATGCGGCAGTACTCAGTTGGCATTGGTGGCTGAATGATCAGGCTGACAGTGGGCAGATTACCGCACAATCCGCAGCCGCGGCGGCCGATGAGCTAATGCTCGCGGTGGCTGACAGGGTGTTTGAGCAATACGCAGTCGCACCGTCTGATACTGCTGAGGGGTCCGACTGGGAAGTGGTAGTTGATGGCATCAATAGTGTGGATGAGTTCGCCGGCTTGCAGCGCACCTTGCAGCAACTGGGCAGCAAAAATGCGCCACAGGTTTTGAGCGTCCAGGGTGATCAGGTCAGACTGGCCCTCGATTTCCCCGGCACTGAAGCGCAACTGGAAAGGTTGTTGGCTCTGGATCAGCGCATGCGGCGTATGTCGGCTCCCAAGGCTGAGCTTGCAGATGTTGTGCAGCCAGTTATTACTGAGACAGCTGAAGAGTCAGGCGACGCAGATTTGAACGCCACCACGGGAGAGTCTGAGACCGAGTCTTTGCCGGAGCCGCTACCGCCGCAAAATAGAATGTATTTTCGCTGGCGCTAAGCCTCGTATCGGCTTTTCAATTCAAGGAAATGAACATGATTACAGATTCGCGCTGGTATTGGGCGGCAGGATTGGTCGCGCTGTTGCTGATGGTCTATTTGCTGCAACCCATATTGCCACCGTTTCTGATTGGCATTTTGCTCGCCTACCTGGGCGACCCTGCCGTGGGCAGACTTGAGCGCCGCGGGGTGCCGCGTATGGCTGGCGTGGTGCTGGTTTTTGCAGCAGTTACGAGTGTTTTTGCCATGCTGTTACTGATTCTGATACCGCTGCTGATGAACGAGATTGGAATCCTGCGTGACCGCATTCCGTCCATGGTGACCTGGTTTAACCAGACGGCTTTGCCCTGGTTCCAGTCCCGGCTGAACGTGGACGTTAGCAGCTTTCGACTGGAGAGCGTGACAGAGACCATCCGTGAGAATCTGGCCAAGACCGGCGGTGTTGTCGGTGCGATTTTGCAGCAGGCGACCCGCTCGACAATGGCTCTGCTGACCTGGCTGGTCAATCTGGCGATGATTCCGGTTGTGGCGTTCTATCTGATGCGCGACTGGAAAGACATAATGCAACGCATTCGCGGTTTGCTGCCCAGACAGCACGAGGAGCTGGCTATTGGCTTGGTTCGGGACTGTGATGAAGTGCTCAGTTCCTTCATCCGGGGTCAATTACTCGTGATGCTGTGCCTGGGCGTTATCTATTCGGTGGGATTGTGGTTTGTGGGACTGGAGCTGGCATTGTTGATTGGCATGATTGCCGGACTGGCGAGTATCGTCCCTTATCTGGGTTTTGTCGTAGGTGTTGGCGCTGCGCTTATAGCGGCGATATTTCAATTCGGCGACGTCTTCTATCTTGTAGCTGTGGTGGTCGTTTTTGGCATTGGGCAGGTGATCGAGAGTACTGTTCTGGTCCCTCTTTTGGTCGGTGACCGCATTGGTTTACACCCAGTGGCGGTTATTTTCGCTGTATTGGCCGGTGGCCAGTTGTTCGGCTTTGTCGGTGTCTTGCTGGCGTTGCCGGTAGCCGCAGTATTGATGGTGCTTGTGCGCTACATGTTGCACAGGTACAAGGAATCTGAGATCTATCGAGAGCGCCAGGCAGGGAAATCCGATGATGCCGAGATGCAAGCAGTCCTCGACTTGGAGACCCCCGCCCCCTGATGTCCAAAGGCATACCCGTACAGTTGCCGCTGAGCGTTAAGCTGAATGATGAGGCAACCCTGAATAACTTTTTCATTGGACCCAACGGGCAGGCAGTCACGGCGGTCGAAACTCTGGCGGATCCGCATATAGGTCCGGTTGACTTCTCTTTGTATCTCTGGGGATCAGCGGGCACCGGACGATCACATCTGTTACAGGCCGCCTGTCATCGCATGGCTGAAACCGGGGGTCTGAGTATGTACCTGCCTTTAACTGACGTAGCTGAGCACGGTCCTGGTTTGCTTGAAGGAATGGAGCATCTTGATCTGCTGTGCTTGGATGGGCTGGACGTACTGGTAGGCGATGCAGTGTGGGAAGAAGCTCTGTTTCATGTGTATAACCGACTACGCGAGCAGGGTGGACGCTTGCTGATGGCAGCCAGTGCATCACCGCGAAATATGGGTTTCAGTCTCCCAGACCTGATCTCGCGTTTGGGCTGGGGCCTGGTTTTCCAGCTGCAGCCTCTGGATGATCAGAACAAGCAGGAAGCCCTGAAGCTGCGTGCAGAGCGCCGCGGATTACAGCTTCCCGACGAAGTGGCGCGCTTCATGCTCAGCCGCGGTGCTCGCGGTATGGGTGAGCTCTTTGCGGTACTTGAGAAGCTGGATCACGCATCCCTGCAAGCCCAGCATCGTTTGACCATTCCCTTTGTCAAACGCATCATGCATTGGTGATCGGCTATTGTTCTTCTTGCACGCGCTTAGCTTGAAAACCCCAGCGTACGTAACCCATGGCGGGAATGAAATACAGCACGCTGAAGCCGACCAGTAAAGCACCGTAAAGCAGTCTTCCTGGTTGGAAGCACACCAGAACTCCGTAGATAAAGTACAGATTTATGGCGAAGCAGAGCCACGCGTGGGTGCGCACGTTACCCATTAGCATGCCTGGCAGGAATATCAGCAGGGGTACCAGCAGGGTGCCGATGATGACCAACGGACTGGCACCATGCAGGTCAGCAAACAGAGCGTTGTAGGTCAGCAGCACGAAGATCACACCGAGATAACCAAGCAGCGAAAGTATCCGGCAGACCAACAGACGCGGTTTGAGGTAATCCAGTGACGGTAATGGTTTATCAGCTTTTGACATGGGCGGCTCCAGCATGCAGCTTGCGGGTGAGCATTGCGATCCGCTGTCCGAGAGAACGGCAAAGCGCAGATTCATGATTATCGAGCGCGCGGGCGCCATCTACCCCGGCATGATGGCTTGCACCATAGGGTGTCCCACCGCCACGGGTTTCAGTCAGTTCACTGTTCGTGTATGGCAGCCCAACCAGCACCATGCCATGGTGCATCAAAGGCAATTGCATCGATAACAACGTACTTTCCTGGCCCCCGTGCAGGCTTGCCGTGGATGTGAACACTGCGGCAGGTTTGTCTACCAGGCTCCCGGCGAGCCAGAGGCTGCTGGTACCATCAATGAAATACTTCAACGGGGCAGCCATGTTGCCGAAGCGCGTTGGACTACCCAATACCAGTGCTGCGCATTGCCTCAAGTCGTCCTCGGTGCAATACACTGCCCCGCTGGCTGGAACGGAGGGACTACTGGCTCGGTTCTCTGGAGATACTTCAGGTACGGTCCTGATGCGAGCCTCCAGGCCACTGCGCTCGATACCTTCAGCGATCAGACGGGCCATTTTGGCAGTGGCACCATGGCGGCTGTAATAGAGGACCAGAACGTAGGGTGTCGGCTGGCTCATGCAAAGAGCTCCAATGCCCGTTCCGGGGGACGCGCCAGAACCGCTTTGCCGTGGCGAACCACAATAGGACGTTCGATCAGCCTGGGATAGTCAGCCAGCGCCTGTACAAGCTGCGCTTCACTGAGTTCGGGGTTGTCCAGATTCAGTTCTTTGTAGGTGTCCTCACTCTTGCGCATCAGCTCGCGGGCGCTCAGGTCGAGCATTGTCAGAAGTTCGCTTATCGATGCGTTATCCAGTGGCGTTTTGATGTAATCGATAATTTCCAGCGCTTCGCCTTGCTCTTCGAGCAGAGCCAGCGCCTGGCGGGATTTTGAGCACCGGGGGTTGTGATAGATGCGTGCCGCGGACATGGGAGTCTCCGTTCCTGTAATCGGGTGCCGGGTGGCTAATACCGGGCGTGAGGTTTATTCTAAGCCCTAATCATTCTGGCTGTCAGGGTATATGGATGCCGCAAAGACTCAACCTGTTACTGCATTTTTGCCGTTATCTGTTTAGCCGGTTCAGTGAAGATAATTGTGTCAAGAACGCGGCTGCGCTCACCTACACAACGCTCTTTGCGGTCGTGCCAGTCATGACTGTCAGTTATGCGATGCTGGCTGCTATCCCGGCCTTTGACCAGGTAGGCAGTCAGGTAGAAGACTTTATTTTCAGCAATTTTGTGCCATCCACTGGCGACACATTGCGTCAGTACCTGATTGAGTTTTCCGATCAGGCCCGCCAGCTTACCGGTGTGGGCGTAGCTTTGCTGTTGATTACCGCCCTACTAATGCTGCTGAATATCGAACGCGCATTCAACGCGATTTGGCGTATCCGCCAGCCTCGGCGAGGTATTTCCAGCTTCCTGCTCTACTGGGCTGTGTTGAGCCTGGGTCCTTTGCTTCTGGGGGCGGGGTTCGTGGTCAGCACCTACCTAACGTCGCTTAATTTTTTTGGCACCGGGGCAACGCTAGATACTCTGACACGCCTGCTGCTGGGCTGGATTCCGCTGTTACTCAGCGTGGCTGCCTTTACATTGGTCTATGTTGCTGTGCCTAACACTCGGGTGCCCCTGCGCCACGGTTTAGCCGGCGGTGTGCTGGTGGCGCTTTTGTTTGAGGGGGCTAAAGCTTCTTTTGCGTTGTATGTAGCTTTGTTCCCGGGATATCAATTGATCTACGGCGCCTTCGCTGCCTTTCCGCTTTTTCTGCTGTGGATCTATGTCAGTTGGATGATTATCCTTTTTGGCGCTGAACTGGTGGCTAACTTGGGTAACAGTAATGCCTGGAAACGCCCCATGCTCCCTGGCCTGCTGAGTATGCTGGGTCTGTTACAGGTCTTTTTGCGTGCACACAAACAGGGTGACGTGGTCGATCTTGGACGCGTTAATAATGCAGGCTGGATCATGCACGAAGAGCTCTGGCTGGAACAGACAGGGTGGTTAGAGACTGAACAAATAATCATTCGCGCTCAGGCAGGGGGCTACGTACTCAGTCGCGATCTCGATCAGATGCAGCTGGTAGACTTGCTTGGCCGATTACCTGATAGGCTCCCGAATACAAGTGAATTGCCCTCGCGTCTGCAGCCTGACGCCCCATGGTATCCGCCACTGCTTGCAGCATTGGCACGGCTTGAGGAACAGCGGCGTGACACCTTGGGTGGCAGTGTCAAGGAATGGCTGAACACTGCCGGAACAGCCGATGGTGCAGCGACGCAAGCGGCTGAGAAGGAGGCCCTGCAAACATGATTGATCGAATTCTATTATCGCTTTTATGCATCGTTTTAGCGGGTTGCGGCCAACAGTGGACAGACCAACGGGGCGGGCAGGTGCAAGAAACTGATTTGCAGGGCCGCTGGATGGTAGTCAATTACTGGGCTGAGTGGTGTGCGCCCTGCCGTGAAGAGCTACCCGAGCTCAATGCGTTGGCCGAGGTGTCGGATCAAGTGATTGTGCTCGGTATCCATTTTGACGCCTATGAAGGTGAGGAATTACGCGCCCTGAGCGATCAGATGGGTATCCGTTTTGCCGTCGTAGGACATGACTTTGCCGAGGCGTACGGTTTGAATCTGCCTCAGGTTTTGCCAACGACCTATATAATCAATCCGCAAGGGAAGGTTGCTCACAGCCTGCAGGGGCCCCAAACCGAGCGGGATCTGCTGGCCTTGTTGCCAATTGAAGGAGCAGATAATGACTAGACTCAGCGTACAAGGCTTTATACACGGCGATGTCCAGGGTGTGGGTTTTCGTCAGGCAACAGTGCGGCAGGCTAACAAGCTAGGGTTGGATGGATGGGTCAGAAACAGCCCGGATGGCACTGTAGAAATCATGCTGTGTGGAACGCACGATGGCGTTGAAGCGATGGCTCACTGGCTGCAAGAGGGGCCAAAGGCGGCGAGAGTTGACTCAGTCGATCTTGAAGCCTGTATCTGGCAGGACATTGCCGGGTTTGTGCAGCTCTGAGTGGCGACTCTTATTCATTGACGTACCAGTAGCTGTACCAATAGTCGAGCACCCTGTCAGGATACTTCTGGCTGCCCAAGCTGCCGTTATAGCGGGCCAGACCACGCCGTAGATTGCCGTTTTCCTTGTCGAGATAATATTTGAGGATAGTGCAGCCGTAGCGCAGATTCGTAGCCAGATCTATCAGATTGTCTTCCGGACGGCCGAGCTCGTGTTTCCAGAAAGGCATTACTTGCATGATCCCCTGAGCGCCGGCTCTGGAGAGTGCATACCGATCAAACAGACTTTCTGCGTGGATAAGCGCCAGCACCAGGTCAGGCTTGAGACCCGCTGTGCTGGAAGCCTGATGAACCAGCCGCAGAAATTCCAAGCGCTCCTGTTGCTCCGGGAGGTAGGGTTGCATACGGGTCGACATGTCGACCAGCCAGACCTCGGCGTCGAAGCGGTCGTCGAAACTGTCTGAGCGAGCCACCGTTTCCAATAGCAGGGCTTTGAGCTGTTGATCGACTTCTACGGCAGTCTGTGCCTGTGCGATGTGCGTGGCTGCCAGCCAGGTAAGGAGTATTGCGGTCACGATTCTTGCGCGGTTTGCCATGTCAGGGCCGTTTGTTGACGTCCAGAGCCTGAATGAACTCACCCTGCAGCACCGGATCGCCCGTTGTCAGCAGAATTAGCATATTTTCCAACTGGTTTGATTCAACCTCGAGCTCCAGCTCAGCTAGGCGCTGAACGCGATAGGCCCACTGCTCCACGTCGTCTTCTTCCAGGTTGTCATATATCAGCGCTACCGCTTCATGCAGTTTGCTGCGCAGGTCGCGACCGATCAGGATGTTTTCTTCTCTTCGCGATGATTGATCCACCTGGGCACTCAGCTGGATCACCCGCAAGTTCTGGTAGTCAAGATCGAGAAAACCATCATTCAACAGATTCAGCTGCAAGAGACCGTCCTGATCCGTTTGCAGGGTAGTCTGAAAATTACCGGCGACGACGGTTACCGTCTTTTCTGACCATGGCAGGTTTTGGTACTCATCGCGCTCGTCAAGTTGGTTGCCTCGCACATCAAATAGGCGGACGTGATATAGCAGCTGTTCGGTGACGCGCACGTTACGCTGGGGCAGAGACATGACCGCGGGCTCGCCGATGTCAATATGGACACTATGGCTGACCAGTGCGCGTTCTACCCGGTCTCGATTCTGATCGGCTTGCTCGTTCGGTGTGGAGCAGCCGATCAGAAGCAGGCCAGTGATCGCTGAAAGCAGACAGAAATTCACTTTCTTACGAATGCTGACCTGGTGTGATGCCTGACGCTGTAATACTGAAGTGTGCATGCCGTTTGTTATCTCAGGCCGTGTCGATTTTTTGCAGCAGAAACTCAAGAATACCGCCAACCTTGATATTGCTGATTTCAGTGTCCCGTCGATACTTGTACTCGACATGGCCTTCGTCCAACCCGCGGTCGCCTATCACTACCCGGTGCGGGATGCCGATAAGATCCATGTCAGCAAACTTCACACCTGGGCTGACTTTCTTGTCCCGATCATCCAGCAATACCTCAATTCCTGCTGCAAGCAGTGCTTTGTAGAGTCGGTCAGTTTCTACCTTTACGGCCTCGGAGCTTTCCATTTTCAGGGGTATCAGAGCCACTTGGAAGGGCGCCAGTGCAGCGGGCCAAATAATGCCGCGAGGATCATTGTTCTGTTCTATAGCGGCGGCTACAACGCGCGAAACGCCGATGCCATAGCAACCCATGCTTAAGGTGCTGGCTTTACCCTGCTCGTTGAGTACGGTGCATTTCATTGCCTCGCTATACTTGCGACCGAGCTGGAATATATGACCCACTTCAATGCCGCGTTTGATCTCCAGCGTGCCCTGGCCATCGGGACTGGCATCGCCCGCGACTACATTGCGCAGATCGGCTGCCTCATCATATTGAGCGTCTCGCTCCCAGTTGACCCCAGTGAAATGGCTGCCATCTTGGTTAGCGCCACAAATGAAGTCTGCCAGGTGAGCTGCTTCATGGTCAGCAATGACCTTGATTGCCAGACCGACTGGGCCTATTGAGCCGGGTTTGCAGCCGACAGCCTGCTGGATCTGGGCTTCACTGGCGAAGGTCAGCGGTGAGTGGACGGCGGGATGTCTTTCAGCCTTGATAGTGTTCAGTTCATGATCTCCGCGCAGGATCAAGGCAATCATGGGCTGCTGTTTGCTCTCGCCAGCTTCACCCAGGACGATCAACGTTTTAATTGTGTGTTGTGCGGGCGCGTCGAGGAAATCGCATACGGCTTCAATTGTGAACTGATTGGGCGTCTCAACCAGGGTTTTTGGCGCGCTGGCGGTAGGCCGCTCACCCTGTGGTGCTAGTGCGGTGGCCTTTTCCATATTAGCGGCGTAGCTGCCCGTATCAGAGAAGACAATCGCATCCTCCCCCGAGTCTGCCAGTACATGAAATTCGTGGGACCCTTCGCCACCGATAGAACCGTTATCTGCAACCACAGGCCGGAAGTCGAGGCCCAGCCGGGTGAAAATATTCGAGTAGGCCTGGTACATACCCTGGTAGGTTTGTTCTAGCGAGGCCTGGTCGAGGTGAAAGGAATAGGCATCTTTCATCACAAACTCACGTGCGCGCATCAAACCGAAGCGCGGACGGATTTCGTCCCGAAACTTGGTCTGAATCTGATACAGGTTAAGTGGCAATTGCTTGTAGCTGCTTATCTCGCTGCGGGCCAGGTCGGTGACCACTTCCTCATGGGTTGGGCCTACACAGAATTCACGAGCATGGCGATCTTTTAATCTAAGCAACTCGGGACCGTACTCTTCCCAGCGGCCCGACTCCTGCCAAAGTTCAGCAGGCTGAATGGCTGGCATCAATATTTCCATTGCCCCGGCTTTGTTCATTTCATCGCGAACAATGGCTTCGACTTTGCGCAGAACGCGTAATCCCATGGGCAACCAGGTATAGAGACCCGAAGCAATCTTGCGAATCATCCCGGCGCGCAGCATCAATTGGTGGCTGATCACCGTAGCGTCGGCTGGGGTTTCCTTGAGCGTAGAGATCAGATATTGGCTGGTGCGCATGGGGCAGTGGATCCTGAGGCAGTTTAAGCGATGAACACATTGTACGGTTGTGACCAGTTGGCGTATAGCCCGGCCAAAGGCTGGCGGCCGTATGGCGGGCAATAAAAAACCCGGCCGAAGCCGGGTTTTCTGTTTCTTACAACCGGGCTGCTTAGAGCAGATCCCAGGTGTAGGAAACGATCAGGCGGTTCTCATCAACATCACCACCATCAAGAGTGTCGTCTTGACGGACAGTCGCGTTGCGCAACAATACGTTGACACCTTCAATAGCACCGCTCTGCACGGTGTAGCTGATGTTGGTGTTACGCTCCCAACGGCTGTCACGATTACCGCCTTCAAAAGCGGTATCAATGTTGTCGCTGGTGATGTAACGAGTCATAAACGTAAGACCAGGAATGCCTAGGCCGGCGAAATCATAATCGTAACGGGCCTGATAGGAGCGCTCGTCCTTGGCATTGAAGTCAAGGTACTGAATCGAGTTGGCCAAGAAGACAGCGCCGTCAAAATACTCGTAACCGTTGTCGCCTCCCATGCGCTGATAAGCCACGCCGAATGCATGGTTGCCTGCACCCAGGGTCAGCGCAAGAGAGCTTGCTTTGTTGTCAAAATTTGAACCAGCCGGGCTGTCATCCGAGGTCTGGTAATGAGCCAGGTCGGTTACCAACGACATGTCGTTAGCCAGCGCCATGTTGTAAGTCAGACCCAAAAAATGCCGCTTCCACAGTTCGTCAGCTTTGGAGGTATACAAGCTGCTGCTCAGATCGTCAGAGAAGGCATAAGTACCACCTAGGTAGGTGACATCTTCGTCTAAAGTAAACGCGCCGTCGACTTCGGAAGAATCATTCATCTCGCCGCGATCAGTCATGCGACCGGCTTCAACGAACAGTCCGTCTATAGAAGTGTTGGTAATACTGTAACCGTTATAGTGATTAGGCAGCAGACGGATGTCGTCGTAGGCGATGACTGGGTTGGATGGCAGGTGTACGCCGTAACGCAGGACTGTGTCTTCAACGATGTGGGCTTTTACAGCGCCACGGATTTCGGAGTAATTGCTCGGACCAGTGTCACCCTGAGTGCTGGGTAAAAGGAGGGTGCCAGCGTCATCAGAGGTGCTGTCGAGCTTGATGCCGAGCATGGAAATGGTATCAAAACCCAGGCCGATGGGGCCGCGGGAATAGCCGGACTCGAAGTTGAGTACAAAGCCTGTTGCGGTTTCGTCAACCTTGCTCTGGGCTACGCCAGGGCTACGGAAATCGCGGTTGAAATTCATCGTACGGTTGCTGAGGGTAGCAGAAGAGCTTTCAATGAAGCCTTCGTTACCATCGATAGCAGCGGCTTGTGACACGATCAATCCATTGCCTACTGCAACTGCGAGAGCGATAGAGCTCCATTTGATAGCATTTTTCATTTTTAATTCCTTCAGTTTTATAGACTATCCGTGGTCGCGTATGAGCCGCAACCAATCATCTTTTTTATTATCATCACAGATTAAAGCATCAAAAGATGAATTGCGAAACTTTATGCTGCAAAAACATGCTCTTGAGGCTTTAATCTATACTGCAGTTTCATGACTTAGTCTCCGCCGTGGTGCTTGACCCGGGCATAGTAGACTAAAAGATCGGCTTTAAATGATTTGAGTCGCAAATGCCTCAGGTCGAGACATTTGACGTGCTGCCGGCGCAATATTTCACCCACGAGAGAACGGATTATGTTCAAGCTCCATCCCCAGCTGGCAACAGACTGTATCGATATAGGTGACTTTCCTTTGAGTAAGTTACTGATGATGAATGATGTGCAGTACCCTTGGTTTGTTCTGGTGCCACGAGTCGAGGGTATCACCGAGGTATTTCAGTTGGGCGAGGCAGATCAGCAACGCCTCTCGCGCGAGTCGGCTTTGATTAGTCGCTTGCTAAGCGAGGTTTTTGTTGCTGACAAGATGAATGTCGCGGCACTGGGTAACGTAGTTAGTCAGCTGCATGTCCACCATGTGGTCCGCTACCGGAATGATGTTGCCTGGCCCGCGCCGATATGGGGAAAATTGCCGGTCAGGCCCTGTTCTGAAGCGGAGATACAACAACGACTTGCGCTATTATGCGATGTATTAACTGATGATTTTGACTTTTCGGAGACGTTTGGATGAGCGATGTAGAAGACAGGATAGCGGATCTGGAGGTGCGACTGGTATTTCAGGACGACACCATACAGTCTCTTAGCGAGACTGTGGCGTTACAGCAGATGGAAATGGAAAAGTTACGGAGAGCTGTCGAAGTTCTGGCCAGAAGACAGGCTGATTTGGCTAGCTCTCTACCCAGCAGCGACGACGATAATCAGCCGCCGCCGCATTATTGAACACCTACTCAATAGGCATTTTGACGGGTTAGAGAATGACCACGTCTTCGGCTTGCAGGCCTTTCTCACGCCGAGCGACTACAAATTCGACCCGCTGGCCCTCTTCAAGTGCTCTGTGACCTTCGCCGCGAATGGCGCGAAAATGCACGAATACATCATCGCCTTGGTCGCGGGAAATGAATCCAAAGCCCTTGTTGGTATTGAACCATTTCACCGTTCCGGCCTCTCGATCCGATTTACGGCCCGGGAGACTGAAAGATAGTTGCTGCAACTGGCTCACCAAAGCCATAACTGTTGTCAGGCAAACGGCTCCAACGGCTAGTCCAGCTGCATAAACTCCGAAAGCAACGAGCGTTGGGATCAACCAGATTGCCAGCAGCGGAAGAACGGCGGTAAGCATCAATGCAACAGCGACGAGAATGTTAATAGCGCGTCTTGCTGGAGTGTCCGCGCGTTGGCGTCCTGTGAACTGTTGAAGGTTGAGCAAGCCGGTAAAAAGCGCGAGCATGCCTATATAGTCGTTCGACACGTTTTGCGAGAAGAGGGGCAGCGTAAAGATTAGCCCTGTAATGAGTGCGGCCAGGCCGATAAAAAGATGCAGATAACGAAACGTATTCAAGAAATTCACCTTGGATGCTATGACAATACTAATGGGAATAGAGTTACGCCCGACGTTCAGACGTTATTAGTCGGGGCGCGCACTGTAACCTGAAATTGTCAGTGGCTCAAAGTGGGGATTTTCGGTCGATGCCAGGATGACTGGAGACTGTACAAAAAAGAGATCCACGGCACTGATAAATACGCGACTAGTCAGTGCCGGGTTTGCTCGGTAGCCGTACTTAGCTCTCGAGCATGCTACGCAACATCCATGCGGTTTTTTCGTGAGCCTGCATGCGCTGGGTCAAGAGGTCAGCTGTAGGTTCGTCATGGGTTTCGTCACAAACTGGAAATATGCCGCGCGCTGTGCGCACGCAGGATTCGTGACCTTCAACCAACAGACGAATCATGTCTTTGGCTTCTGGCACACCCTGTTCTTCCTTGATGCTGCTCATTTCGACAAACTGCTTATATGTACCAGGTGCCGGAAATCCCAGAGTGCGGATGCGTTCGGCAATATCGTCGACCGCTAGTGCCAGTTCCATGTAATGGCCTTCAAACATCATGTGCAGTGTCTGAAACATGGGGCCCTTAACGTTCCAGTGAAAATTATGCGTCTTCAGGTAGAGCGTGTAGGTGTCGGCCAGCAGGTGCGATAAACCCTTAGCTATTTTTTCCCGATCCTTTTCTTTAATGCCTATATCTATTTTCATCATGGCTCCTTTTGGATGGTCGTTGGTATTCTCAGCTACATAGTATAGCTACTCTGACGTGAGGTGCATTAGCTGCTCTGATTTTGTCGAAACGGGATATTGCGCGTCCACTTGGGAGAGCGGCCTTTCATGTGCAGCACATTTGTAGCCAGAGGTTCTCGCCGACATAGCCCTCTTTCGGGTATATTATGGCGCTTTTCTCCGCGCTACTCTGCGCTCGCCGTTCAGAGCGGTGGCGCGAGTTGCCCGATCTCTATGATAGGAACACCACAACATGATGCGTACCCACTATTGCGGCCAGTTGAATGAATCGCTGGCGGATCAGGAAGTTACCCTTTGCGGCTGGGTTCACCGCCGCCGCGATCATGGTGGTGTAATATTTCTGGATATCCGTGATCGAGAGGGTCTGGCTCAGGTAGTGTTCGACCCGGATCGGCAAGAGACCTTTGCCCTGGCCGACCGAGTGCGCAGTGAGTATGTGGTGAAGATCACGGGTAAAGTGCGGACTCGTCCGGCTGGCGCTGTAAACCCGAATATGGCATCCGGGGCGATTGAGGTTCTTGGCTATGAACTGGAAGTGCTGAACCAAGCCGAGACCCCGCCGTTTCCCTTGAACGAGCATTCTGATGTGGGTGAAGAAACGCGTTTGCGCTATCGCTTCATCGATCTGCGTCGCCCGGAGATGGCGGCCAAGCTTAAATTACGTTCGCGTATTACCAGTAGTGTGCGGCGCTTTCTCGACGAGAATGATTTTCTGGATGTTGAAACGCCGATTCTTACTCGCGCCACCCCGGAAGGCGCGCGGGATTATCTGGTTCCCAGTCGCACCCATCCGGGTAGCTTTTTCGCGTTACCGCAATCGCCACAGCTCTTTAAACAGTTGTTGATGGTGGCTGGCTTTGATCGTTATTACCAGATTGCCAAATGCTTTCGCGACGAAGATTTGCGGGCTGATCGTCAGCCTGAATTTACTCAGATCGATATTGAAACCAGTTTCATGAACGAGCAGGACATTATCGGTCTGACCGAAGGCATGATCCGTCAGCTGTTCAAGGAAGTGCTCGATGTTGATCTGGGCGACTTCCCGCATATGACCTTTGAGGAGGCCATGCGCCGCTACGGCTCGGACAAGCCGGATCTACGCATCCCGCTTGAGCTGGTGGATGTAGCCGACCAATTGGCCGAAGTGGATTTCAAGGTTTTCAGTGGTCCTGCCACCGACCCCAAGGGTCGGGTTGCCGCATTGCGCGTGCCGGGTGGCGCGAGCATGCCGCGCAAGCAAATTGATGATTACACCAAGTTTGTCGGCATCTATGGTGCTAAAGGCCTGGCGTATATCAAGGTCAACGAGCGCGCCAAGGGCGTTGAGGGTCTGCAGTCGCCGATCGTCAAGTTCATTCCCGAAGCCAATCTTCAGGTGATTCTGGATCGGGTTGGAGCTGTAGACGGCGACATCGTGTTTTTTGGCGCCGACAAGGCAAAGATCGTTTCCGAAGCTCTGGGCGCCCTGCGTATCAAGCTGGGTCAGGATCTGAATCTGATGACCTGTGAGTGGGCGCCATTGTGGGTGATCGACTTCCCAATGTTCGAAGAAAGCGAAGACGGCAGTCTGAGCGCTCTGCATCATCCTTTCACCGCACCCAAATGCAGCCCTGAGGAACTTCAGGCCAATCCGGCTACGGCATTGTCGCGCGCCTATGACATGGTCCTTAATGGTACCGAACTGGGTGGCGGTTCGATTCGTATTCACCGCAAAGAGATGCAGCAGACGGTTTTCGATATTCTGGGCATCAGTGCCGAGGAGCAGCAGGAAAAGTTTGGCTTCCTGCTGGATGCCCTTAAATATGGTGCGCCGCCGCACGGTGGTCTGGCATTTGGTCTGGATCGTCTGGTTATGCTGGTCACCGGCGCGCAGTCGATCCGTGAGGTCATTGCATTCCCGAAAACCCAGAGCGCCGCCTGCGTCATGACCCAGGCTCCCGGCGTTGTAGATAACAAGGCTCTGCGCGAGCTGCACATTCGTCTGCGTGAACAGCCCAAGGTCGAGTAAGCCGTATGGCAGGACATTCCAAATGGGCCAATATAAAGCACCGCAAGGCGGCCCAGGACGCCAAGCGGGGGAAAGTCTTCAATAAGCTTATTCGCGAGCTGACGGTGGCGGCAAAACTCGGCGGCCCGGAGCCGGCTGACAATCCGCGATTGCGTGCAGCAGTAGATAAATCACTGACTGCCAATATGACCCGAGATACGATTGACCGGGCCATTGCTCGCGGTTTAGGTAGTACAGATGCCGACACTGTGGAAGAGCTTACCTACGAAGGCTACGGCCCCGGTGGTGTGGCGGTACTGGTCGAGGTAATGACCGATAATCGCAACCGCACGGTCAGCGAGGTGCGACATGCCTTCAACAAATGTGGCGGTAACCTGGGTACTGATGGTTCGGTAGCTTATTTATTCGCGCGCCGTGGTCAGATCAGCTACGGTCCGGGAACGGATGAAAATGCACTGATTGAAGAGGCTTTGGAGGCGGGCGCTGAGGATATCATCGCCAACAGCGATGGTTCAGTTGATGTCTTTACCGCCTTTGAGGACTTCGGCGTGGTGCGTGATCACCTCGATGGGTCTGGTTTCATCCGTGAGGCTGCGGATATCAGCATGATTCCTGCGACGATTGTGTCCCTTGATCTGGGCGGCGCGGAGAGTGTTATTCGTCTGGTCGATATGCTCGAAGATCTTGATGACGTGCAGAACGTGTACAGCAATGCTGATATACCCGACGACGTCATGGAGCAGCTTGGTTAAATCCACGCTGATGCAACAAAGGGAGGCCCAGGCCTCCCTTTTTTACATCTGTGATCTTTTGTCGAAAGGCGCAGCAGATATGGCACACTAGACTTCATACACTCAGCGGAAATAACAACGCATGGCCCTGATATTGGGGATAGACCCAGGTTCGCGCACCACCGGCTACGGTATCGTCCGTGAGCACGCCGGCAAGTGCGAGTACATCACCTCGGGATGTATCCGTCTTGGCGACGGACCACTGCCGGGTCGCCTCAAACTCATCTTCGAGGGTTTGAGTGAACTGATCGGCAGATTCGAACCGCACATACTCAGCATCGAGCAGGTGTTTCTGGCTCGCAACCCGGACTCCGCACTTAAGCTGGGCCAAGCCCGCGGCGCGGCGATAGTCGCGGCAGTGCATACGGGAATGGAGGTGCATGAGTACACCGCGCGACAGATAAAACAGTCGGTGGTAGGTACTGGCGCCGCGGACAAGACGCAAGTTCAGCATATGGTCACTCAGCTGCTCGGACTCTCTGGCACACCCCAGGCTGACGCCGCTGACGCCTTGGCGGCGGCGCTATGCCATGCTCATTCGGTTGCACTGAATCAGCAATTGGGGGGCGGTTTGCTGGGTTTGCGCAGTGGGCGCGTACGCCATCGATAGACGCATTTTGAGAGAGCAGTTGCAATGATTGGACGATTGACAGGCATTCTGCTGGAAAAACAGCCGCCGCACCTATTGCTGGACGTACAGGGCGTAGGCTACGAGCTCGATGCACCCATGAGTACATTCTACAAGTTCCCTGCACTGGGCCAATCGGTCACTTTGCATACGCACATGGTCGTGCGCGAAGACGCCCAATTGCTTTATGCCTTTGCAGAAAAACGTGAGCGTGACATTTTTCGTGAGTTGATCAGGCTCAATGGCGTGGGGCCGAAACTGGCACTGGCCTTGATGTCAGGTCTGGACGTCGACGAATTAGTTCGCGCTGTGCAGGCGCAGGATACAAGCGCGCTGGTCCGCGTGCCGGGTGTTGGCAAGAAAACCGCCGAGCGCTTACTGATAGAGCTGCGTGATAGGTTCAAGGCGTGGGAGGCTTTGCCGGGTACATTCAAGCCGTTGGCTTCAGAAGGAGGTGCTCAGACGCCAGCCTCGCAAAGCAGTGACGCTGTCAGTGCACTTATGTCTCTGGGATATAAGCCCCAGGAAGCGAGCCGCGCTGTTGCTGCAGTAGAAGAAGATGGCATGAGCAGCGAAGAGTTGATTCGCCGCGCGCTCAAGGGCATCGTTTAACCGCTTTTCATATAACGCACAGGATATCCATGCTGGAAGAAGATCGCTTGATTGCTGCTGCGCCGCGGCAGCAGCAGGAAGATGTTATCGACCGGGCTATCCGCCCCTATCGGTTGGCAGATTACATCGGCCAGCCGAGTGTGCGCGCCCAAATGGAACTGTTCATAAAGGCAGCCAAGGGACGCGGCGAAGCGCTCGACCATGTGTTGATCTTTGGTCCGCCGGGCTTGGGCAAGACCACGCTGGCTAATATCATCGCCCAGGAAATGGGCGTGAAGATCAAGAGCACCTCCGGCCCGGTACTCGAGCGAGCGGGCGACCTGGCTGCGATGCTGACCAGCCTGGAAGCCGGGGATGTGTTATTTGTCGACGAAATACATCGCTTGTCACCGGTGGTCGAAGAGATTCTTTACCCGGCGATGGAAGATTATCAGCTCGACATTATGATCGGCGAAGGCCCAGCGGCCCGCTCGATCAAGCTCGAGTTGCCGCCTTTTACGCTGGTGGGCGCAACCACCCGTGCTGGCATGCTGACAAATCCGTTACGCGACCGTTTCGGCATCACCCAGCGGCTGGAGTTCTATGGCGTGGATGATCTAGCCACCATCGTTAAGCGCTCGGCAAGTATCCTCAAGCTGGAAATCGACCCCCGTGGCGCCCATGAAATCGCCAGGCGCTCACGCGGTACGCCGAGGATTGCCAACCGACTGTTGCGGCGGGTTCGTGATTTTGCTGAAGTGCGTGGCAGCGGTCATATCACCCTGGATGTGGCGGATCAGGCGTTGAACTTGCTGGATATTGATGCCAAGGGCTTTGACCATATGGATCGTCGCTTGCTATTGGCCATGATCGACAAATTCGACGGCGGACCGGTGGGCGTCGATAGTCTGGCAGCAGCGATCAGTGAAGAGCGCCATACCATAGAAGATGTGCTGGAACCCTTTTTGATTCAACAGGGCTTTATTACCCGAACGCCCCGTGGTCGGATGGTGACTCGGCACGCCTACGAGCATTTTGGTCTTGATCTGCCTGGACGGATGATGCAACCCAGCGGAGATTCTTTTGTATCTGGCGATGATCCTGACTCACCATAGAAAAATATTATCGATATTGGCAGGGAAAGACTATGCAAAACTCACGGTTGGCTCTACATTATGCGCGCTGACTATTCCGGACTGCCGTTCGTGCTAAGAGTCCGAGTCTACTTTGAAGATACCGATGCTGGTGGCATCGTTTATTACGTCAATTACCTCAAGTTTATGGAACGTTCGCGAACTGAACTGGTCCGTACTCTGGGGTTTGACCAAAGTGTCCTGCAGGATGAAAACATTATTTTTGTTGTGCACTCGGTTTCAGCCAGATATCACGCGCCTGCGCGTCTTGATGATGAGCTAGAAGTCAGTGTTGAAGTGTTGGAGTTGAAACGAGCCAGCATTCGCTTCCGTCAGCAGGTCAGGTTGGTTTCCGGGAAAGTGTTGTGTGAAGGCGAAGTGTTGGTCGCGTGTGTCAGTGCCGACCAGTACAAGCCCAGAGGGATTCCGTCGGTCTTGAAAGAAGCGTTCAAGGCTCGGCAGGTAACAGATAGCAAGACCGAGCGAGGAGAGGTAACGCGTGCAAGCTGATCAAATGTCGATGTGGCACCTGATTTCTACCGCCAGCGTATTGGTACAGCTGGTAATGCTGATCCTGGTGGCTGCGTCCATTGCGTCATGGATCATGATTTTCCAGCGCAGCACGTTCATTCGCTCAGCGAAATCGGCATTGGATGATTTCGAAGATCGCTTCTGGTCGGGTATTGATCTCTCGAAGCTATACCGGCAGGTCACCGGTAATCCAGATAATAATTCCGGCCTGGAGCAGATCTTTCGCGCCGGCTTCAAGGAGTTCTCCCGTATGCGCCAGCAGCCGGGTGTCGATCCGGACGCAGTAATGGACGCAGTGCAGCGCTCGATGCGTGTTGCCATATCCAAAGAAGAAGAGAAGCTGGACCAGCATCTCCCGTTCCTCGCTACGGTAGGGTCGACTAGTCCCTATATAGGCCTGTTTGGTACTGTATGGGGCATCATGAATTCTTTTCGCGGGTTGGCCACGGCACAGCAGGCGACATTGGCAACTGTAGCTCCGGGAATCGCAGAGGCGCTGATTGCAACTGCCATTGGTCTGTTTGCAGCTATTCCAGCGGTTATTGCCTATAACCGCTTTTCGGCCCGATCAGAAACACTGATCAGTCGGTACTACACTTTTGCCGACGAGTTTTCGAGCATTTTGCATCGTCGTGTCCACGCCAGTAACGAAGAGTAAACGGGAGTCATCATGCAGGTGCAAGGTAGACGCCGGAAACGCAAACCCGTTGCAGAGATGAACGTTGTGCCGTATATCGACGTCATGCTCGTACTACTGGTGATTTTCATGGTGACCGCGCCCATGCTCAATCAGGGCGTGAAGGTCGACTTGCCGCAGGTATCGAGTGAGGTGCTGCCTTCGGACAGCAATCAGCAAGTGCTTACGTTGTCGGTGTTGGCCGACGGGACCTATTACTGGAATCTCGGCGACACTGTCGATACTGAAAATCAGACGGACAGCGCTATTTCTCTTGAAGAGATGTCCGCAGGGGTGACCAAGATCATTAGTGCACGTTCCGATACGCTGGTGTACATCCGCGGTGACCGCGAGGCCAATTATGGTCTTGTTGTGGCTGCGATGGGTGCGTTGCAGCAAGCGGGTGTACCTAATGTCGGACTGATCACCGAGGCGCCGTGAATACTCGCGAACCGCGTGAGGCGGAAGCCGGCAGTTATGCACCCTCAGTGCTCAAGGCGCTTGCGGTTCATCTGGCTGTGGTGCTTCTGCTCTTCGTCTCTTTTAGTAGTGCACCTGTATTTGAGCCGGCTAAACCGATTGTGCAGGCCACCCTGGTGCAATTGAACTCCAAGAGTCCGGCGCAGACTCAGACAGATCAGCGCATAGCGGGTGAGGCTGCGCGTACCGCCGCCCAGCGCCATGAGGCCGAAGAGCTTAAGCGTGATCAGCAGAAGCAAAAGCAGCAGGAAGCGGCTGCCGCGGCTGCAAAAGCGAGTGAGCAAGCTGCTGCCAAGCGCGAAGAGCAGCAGCGTGAACAGCAACAGAAGGAAGCGGCTGCAGCAACATCTGAACAAAAAGCGGCAGCCGCGAAGCAGGTTGAAGCTGCCAAGCAAGCTGAGGCTGAAGCCCAGCGCAAGGCCGATGCGGCTCGCAAGCTGGCTGCAGCAGAAGATGCAAAGAAAGCGGCTGCAGAAGCAGCAAAGAAAAAAGCGGCTGAGGAAGCAGCCAAGCAGAAAGCAGCCGAGCAGGCAAAGAACAAGTCCGCGGAAGAGGCCAAGCGTAAAGCTGAGGCCGCACGCGCAGATGAAGCCCGCAAGAAAGCGGAAGCTGAAAAAGTAGCGCAGCAAAAGAGCGCGCAGGAAGAAGCTCGGGCCAAGGCGCTTGCAGATTTGCTGGCGGACGAAACGCAGTATCAGCAAGCCCAGGCTGACTTGTCCGGTGATGAGGTGGCAGCAAGTTACGATGATCTGATTCGTCGCTATGTCAGCGAGCAATGGAGACGTCCGCCCACAGCGCGAAATGGTATGGTGGTTGATGTAGTGATCAGCATGCTGCCTACCGGGCAGATTACGGATGTCGTTATCGTTCGCACGAGTGGCGACCCTGGCTTTGATCAGTCTGCAGTTCAGGCCGTGCGAAATGTAGGACGTATTCCCGAAATGCAGCAGTTGTCACGTGAAAAACCGGCGACTTTTGATAGCCTGTACCGCAAACGTACATTGCGCTTCAAACCAGAGGACCTGTCATTCTGATGAAAATGTTGAAAATCTGGCTAACCGCCATAGCCTTGTTAATCATGGCGCAAAACCTGTTTGCACAAGGTGCAATCGAAATTACCCGCGGGTCTGACAAGGCCGCGCCGATAGCCGTCGTTCCGTTTGGCTGGCAGGGCAGTACACCCCTTCCCGAGGATATGGCGGAGGTGGTCGCTAACGATTTGCGCAGCAGTGGTATGTTTACGCCTTTTGATCGACGTAACATGCTAAGTACCCCTACCCAAGCCAGTGAGATATTCCCACGTGATTGGCGAATATTGGGTGTCGAGTATGTGATCGCGGGCCAGGTCATTGTGGACCCGGCGGTGGATCAATATCGCTTGCAGTTCAGCCTCTACAGCGTGATCCGCGAAGAAGTGCTGATGACTCGAACTGTCAGCGGAACAAGCAGCCAGCTACGGGACATGTCGCATCATTTGAGTGATCTGGTTTTCGAAGAAATTACAGGCATCAAAGGCGCGTTCAATACTAAGCTTCTGTATGTTGCTGCTGAGCGATTCTCTGCGGATAACACCCGATTTACGCTGCAACGTTCCGATTATGACGGTGCTCGCGCTATGACGCTATTGCAGTCGCGCGAACCCATCCTGACGCCTTCTTACGCGCCAGATGGACAGCGGATTGCGTATGTTTCTTTTGAATCTGGCCGTCCTGAAATATTTGTTCATTATATTCAGACAGGTCGGCGCGAGCGTATTACCAGTTTCGAGGGGCTGAATGGAGCGCCATCTTGGTCGCCTAACGGCCAACGCCTTGCTTTTGTGTTGTCGCGGGACGGTAATCCAGAAATTTATGTAATGGAGTTGGCCAGTAAACAGTTACGCAGGATTACCAATCATTTTGCGATTGATACCGAGCCGGATTGGTTGAATGATGACACCCTTGTCTTTACTTCCGATCGTGGCGGGCGTCCGCAGATATACAAACAGAATATTAATAACGGAAATACTGAGCGGTTGTCCTATGTGGGCAACTATAATGCCAATGCCAAGCTCTCGGTGGACGGTCGTACCATGGTTATGGTGCACCGCCAAGAGGGTAACCGTAATTTTCAAATTGCCATCCAGGATCTGGAGCGCGGCAATTTGAGGGTTTTAACAGAAACGTCGTTGGATGAGTCGCCTACTGTCGCTCCCAACGGAGTCATGTTAATTTATGCCACCCGTCAACAGGGACGGGGCGTTCTCATGCTGGTATCTACCAACGGTCGTGCTAGGTCGGTCATTCCGACTCAATTCACTGACCTGCGCGTGCCATCATGGTCCCCATACCTGCCCTAGGGTGTAACAACACTAAACCATATGGGGTTTTCCAGGAGTCTTATGATGCAAGCAATTAAATTTGGCAAGTTCGCAGCGCTGGTTGTAGCTTTTGGCGTTATCGTTGGTTGTTCCTCCAAAGGTGGTGACACCGGCGGTACTGGCGCGGTTGATCCGAACGCCGGTTACACCTCTCCGGTTGCTACCGACGACAGCATGTCCAGCGAAGAAGCTGCCCTGCGCGCGGTTACTACCTTCTACTTCGAACTCGACAGTGCCGAGCTGAAGCCCGAAGCAACGCGCTCCTTGGACGTACATGCCAAGGACCTGCGTGCTGCAGGTAACCGCGTAGTACTGGAAGGCCACACTGACGAGCGCGGTTCGCGTGAGTACAACATGGCTCTGGGTGAGCGTCGTGCCGCTGCTGTTCAGCGTTATCTGGCAGGTCAGGGCGTTTCTCCTTCGCAGTTGGAGCTGGTCTCCTACGGTGAAGAGAAGGCAGCAGTCATGGGTTCGAGCGAAGAAGCTTACGCTCAGAACCGTCGCGTAGAACTGCGTAAGTAAGAGGTCATATGAAAAGGTTCAGGGGTTTAGCAGCAGCCTTCGCTTTAGTGCCGTGCGCGGTACTGGCTCAGGTTCCCGTTATTGACGGCAGTGCGGGCGGTGTCCGTGGTAGTCAGTCGTCTACCCCTGTTACCCAACAGACCCAGGCTGGTTCCTCTATCGAGGGCCAGCTTATGCAGCAGCTCTATCAGCTGCAGCAGGAAGTCGCGATGTTGCGCGGCAGGCTGGAAGAGCAGGAGTATTTGGTAAAGCAAATGGAGCAGGACCAGCTGGATCGATATCAAGATATCGATCGTAGATTGTCTAGCGGTGATGGGCAGGCTTCAGCCAATCAACAGGCACCAATCGATGCGCAGAGCGTTCCCTCAGCCAGCAGGCCGAGTGAACCCACAGCAAGTGCTCCATCGATGCCAGAAAGCAGTACCGGTACGGCCGAGGTCGATCCGGAGCGTGAAAAACTGATGTACGATGCGGCTTTTGATTTGGTCAAAGCGCGAGATTTCGAAAAGGCGATACTGGCGTTTAGCGCCTTCGTCAGGCGGTTTCCGGACAGCGAATATGCCGGGAACGCTCAATATTGGCTGGGTGAGATTCACCTAGTCGAATCTGATCTGGATTCTGCTGGACGTGCCTTTGCAAAGGTCGTCAGCGATTATCCAGGCCACCGCAAGGAAGCGGATGCTCTGTACAAGCTCGCTGATGTCGAGCGCCGTCTGGGTAATCGTGACAAGGCGGTACAGCTTTATCAGGAGGTCCTGTCCAGGCATCCTAATTCCTCTGCGGCCCAATTGTCCCGGCGTGACATGGACAACCTGAACTAGTTTTCTCTCAGGCATCGCTTTGTAGCTTCGGCCCAACGGCTCTAGCCAAACGCCTGAAAATCCTCTCTTGTTGGTTTAGACTATGCGCTTTGCAATTGGCGGTTATGCTCGTATCCAGAATTCCCTGGAATGAAGGCCGCCCATGCGGGTCTCTGCCTGTCTAGCAGTCGAGCCCTGGATATCCTATGTCAATTGATCTGAGTTCGACGCTGCGAATAACTGAAATCTTTTACTCACTCCAGGGCGAGAGCCGCACTGTGGGTTTGCCAACGGTTTTTGTGCGATTGACGGGTTGTCCATTGCGCTGCCAGTACTGTGATACTGCCTACGCTTTTACGGGTGGTGAGCTGCATACGCTGGAGCACATACTTGCTGATGTTGCACAGTACGCGGCGCGCTACATCTGCGTGACTGGAGGTGAACCCCTAGCACAGCCCAATTGCTTGCCACTGCTCAACGCGTTATGTAACTCCGGCTATCAGGTTTCGCTTGAAACCAGTGGTGCGCTCGACGTGAGTGGCGTTGACCCCCGCGTCAGTAAAGTAATCGATTTAAAGACGCCGGGATCGGGTGAGGTTAGCCGCAATCTATATTCCAATATGCAGATGCTTGGCGCGGGCGACCAAGTGAAGTTCGTTCTCTGTAACAGAGAAGATTACGATTGGGCGCGTTTCAAGCTTGATGAGTACACATTTAGCAAGTCAGCCTGCGAGGTTTTGTTTTCGCCAAGCCATGGCGAGCTTGAGCCGCGGGAACTTGCAGAATGGATTATTGCGGACAATCTGCCAGTACGCTTTCAAATGCAGCTGCACAAATACCTCTGGAATGATGAGCCGGGGCACTGATATGAGCAATGTAAAAAAAGCGGTTGTGTTGCTTTCAGGAGGACTGGATTCGGCTACGGTGTTAGCGATGGCTCAAGCCGATGGCTATCAGTGTCATACATTGAGTTTTGATTACGGCCAGCGTCACCGTGCCGAACTTGACGCGGCACATCGGCTGGCACTGGTCGCCTGCGTAGCTGCACACAAGACAATCACACTGGATCTGGATGGAATAGGCGGGTCGGCATTAACCGATACCGCAATAGCGGTGCCTGAGGCGCCTCAGCAGGGCATCCCGGTGACCTATGTTCCAGCTCGCAATACAGTGTTTCTGTCTCTGGCCCTTGGCTGGGCGGAAGTGTTAGAGGCAGGTGATATTTTTATCGGCGTTAATGCGGTTGATTACTCGGGTTATCCGGATTGCAGGCCTGCTTTTATTGAAGCATTCGAGCGCGTAGCCAATCTGGCAACCCGGGCGGGTGTGGAAGGTGCCGGTTTCCAAATCCGTGCTCCGTTGCAGAATTCGACCAAGGCCCAGATTATCCAGGCGGGTTTGCGGCTTGGAGTCGATTACAGTTTGACGGTTTCGTGCTATCAGGCGGACGTCCAAGGACGGGCGTGCGGCAGATGTGATAGCTGCAGACTTCGGGCCTCTGGTTTTGCCGCCGCCGGCGTCGAGGACCCGACTCGCTACACTTAAGCGTAAAAAAAACTTGAGTTCGTCTGAAAAATCAGTACTATAGCGCTCGCTCGGGTCGTTAGCTCAGTTGGTAGAGCAGTTGGCTTTTAACCAATTGGTCGTAGGTTCGAATCCCACACGACCCACCATTTTTACTTAATATCCTCTCTTTATATCGTATTCCCCTTCAGTCTCCCGATTCCTTTTTCTGTTTATTATCAGTCACGCGGTCATGATTAAAAATTCCCTGAAGTTCCCCATCCGGCACAATCTAAAATCAAGCAGCTGGTTGTAGGTTGAGGCTAAGCATCAGGTAAAAGCCATCGTGGTATGATGCCTCCCATCAATACGGCCATAGGGTTTTCCTCATGTCACAGATTCCCGAGCGAGTGCTGGTTCAGGCACATTTAGCTGCTAAGCAGGTCGCTCCGCTCACTTCGGCCGAAGAGGCTGACTTCCAAACTCGCATCCGCGCCGCTCTCAAAGCGCGGGATGCGGTTCTCGTCGCACACTATTACACGGATCCGATTATCCAGGCCCTGGCCGAGGAAACCGGTGGTTGCGTGTCGGACTCGCTGGAGATGGCGCGGTTCGGTAAGGAGCATTCAGCCCAGACGTTGGTCGTTGCAGGTGTGCGTTTCATGGGCGAAACCTCCAAGATTCTCAGCCCCGAGAAGCGGGTGCTTATGCCGACGCTTGATGCGACATGCTCTTTGGACATCGGTTGCCCGATTGATGAGTTCTCTGCGTTTTGCGACCAGCATCCCGATCGCACAGTTGTTGTCTATGCCAACACATCCGCAGCGGTCAAGGCGCGGGCGGACTGGGTAGTGACGTCCAGCTGCGCTCTGGAGATTGTCAGTCATCTTATGGACAAGGGTGAGAAAATTCTGTGGGCACCTGATCAGCACTTGGGTAACTACATTCAGCGCGAGACGGGCGCCGACATGCTGCTGTGGGAAGGGTCGTGCATTGTCCATGAGGAATTCAAGGCCAAGGCCTTGCTGGACCTTAAAGCGGTTTATCCTGATGCGGCCATTCTCGTTCATCCTGAATCGCCCATGCCTGTTATCGAGCTTGCTGATGTGGTGGGTTCGACCAGTCAGTTGATCAAGGCGACTCAAACGTTGCCCAATGAGACGTTCATCGTAGCTACTGACCGTGGCATTTTCTACAAGATGCAGCAAGGTGCGCCGGGTAAACTGTTGATTGAGGCGCCTACTGCCGGGAGTGGGGCAACCTGCCGCAGCTGTGCCCATTGCCCTTGGATGGCCATGAATACACTGCCGGCGCTATTGCAGAGTCTGGAGCAGGGTAGTAACGAGATTCACGTGGATCCGCAACTTGTCCCTCGTGCGGTGCAGCCGCTTGAACGCATGCTTAAGTTCACCCGTCAGGCGCGCCTCAGCTCGCCCGGCAACGCCTGATCAAAGATTTTCGATAATAGCGCGTTGCTCGGCGAGGTATTGTTGTCTTGCTTGAATGCGCGCGCTTTGCACGTAGTCATCGGCGGCCCGAGTGGCAGCAAGTCCGAGTTGTTCGGATGCCTGATCAAGGTCGCCGGCCAGCATGAAGTATTCGGCCCTGGCAGTATGTACGCCGATGATGTTACCGGCCAATCCGCGTATTTCGGCCGTCAGATACCAAACGTCAGGATCGCTATCGCGCTGGGCGGCGAGACGGTTAATCACTTTTTCCGCCTCGGTATAGTGACGCGCGCGCAACAGGATGTCAGCCTTGGCTTCCTGCAGCGGGTAATTATCGGGGTTGATCTGCAGTAGACGATCAACCCGAGTAAGCGCCTGTTCAAGCTCCCCGCGGTATATATCCAGTTCAACTGCGGCCAGATTGACTGTGACATTGTTACCCTGTGATGCGAGGAGTGGCTCAAGCACCTCGGCCGCTTCGGCATACTGACCACTGCGCGTAAGCGCCAGTACGAGTCCGTAGCGGGCAGCTGCATGATCACCGTCATGCTCGTCAAGTAATATGCGAAAGCGCTGTGCAGCCAGCCCCGGGCTCTGTTCGTGATGCAGTTGCACGCGCGCGCGCATCATCTGATATTCGACGCTGTCTTTTTGCCCTCCGCTTTTCAGCTGATCGGCCCGGTTTCTGGAGTCGGCGATACGAGACTGGGTGACCGGGTGGGTGAGCAAAAACTCTGGCGGTTTGCGACTGAAACGGCTTTTCTGCGCCAGGCGCTCGAACATGTCGGGCATGGCTTCAGGATCATATCCGGCACGTTCAAGGTTGGTCAGACCTATGCGATCTGCCTCCTGTTCATTTTGTCGGGAAAACCGCCGCTGCTCCTGAATGACCGCCGCCTGAGTGGACGCCAGCGCCGCAATTCCAGCGTCGCCGCCGCCTGCGGCCGCCAGAATAACGCCGGCCAGCATGGCGGTCATCATAGGTATGCGCATGCGTTCCTGTTGCTGGAGGTTGCGGGCGAAGTGGCGTTGTGACAGATGTGCCAGTTCATGGGCCATGACTGAGGCGAATTCCGCTTCGGTGTAAGCGTTTAGGAAGAGCCCGCCGTTTACGCCAATCACACCGCCGGGAGCCGCGAATGCATTGAGCTGAGGGCTATCGATCAGCACAAACGAGAGGCGTCTGTCGTCCAGCTGACTGGTCTCGGCCAGGCTGTAAACGTGGCTCTCAACAAAATTCTTCAGAAGCGGGTCATCCAGGGTGGGTACTGCACCCCGCAGCATGGACAGCCAGGCCCGGCCTAGCTGATGTTCCTGCTCCGGCGACATGATCGACGAACTGGTGTCTCCCAGCGATGGTAGGTTGTATTCTGCGTTGGCTAGTTGTGGGACGGCTAGGCTTACAACCAGGCATAACGTCAGACGTCTGACCGTGGCCTTGATACGCTTTTCGGGTAGTGTTTTATTAGATTGCATGATTGCCTGTGTATCCAGTTGGACAAGGTTGTCTGCCATCGACCCCTCAGGGGTTATACTGTAGCACTTGCCACTCAGGAGCCAATGCATGTCTGTTGATATACCGGAGCTGAACGCTGACGAGACGCTCGATGCCCGCGGTTTGAGTTGTCCGTTGCCGCTGCTCAAGGCCAAGCTGGCCCTGAACAGTATGGAGGCTGGGCAAATACTCTATGTGTTGGCCACTGATGCCGGTTCGCAGCGGGATTTCGAACGTTTTAGTGAGCTGTCTGGTCATGCTTTGATGGCATCGACCTGTCTAGATTCGGAATTTCATTATTGGCTGCGTAAGAAGCGAGATCAACAGGCATGATCACGGTATTCCGTAGCTGGGTACAACGCTATTTCTCCGATGAACAGGCTGTGGTTTTGGCGGTGTTGCTTGCCCTGGGGTTTGCCATCGTTATCGGCTTTGGCGGCAAGCTGGCGCCCCTGCTCACAGGCGTTGTATTCGCTTATTTGCTCCAAGGCATGGTTACCCGCCTGCAAAGGTGGGGCGTACCCAAGGCAGTCGCGGTATGGATGGTTTTTTTGCTTTTTCTTGGCGCGCTGGGAGCCTTGTTTGGGATCGTTGTGCCGCTAGTATGGCGTCAGGTGACTAATCTGCTCAATGAGCTGCCGGGTATGCTGGTGCAATGGCAGGCTCAGCTGGTTCATTTGCCCGAGCAGTACCCAGCTTTGGTCTCTTCGGGGCAAATCGACCGTATTGTTGCTTCAGTCAACGGTGAGCTTGGCCAGTTTGGTCAATGGCTCCTGTCTCAGTCGCTGGCCGGCTTGCCTGTGCTGTTGACGATTCTGGTCTATCTGGTGCTTGTGCCAATTCTGGTTTTTTTCTTTCTGATGGACAGCGACAAGATCATAGCCTGGCTGGTTGGTCGCCTGCCCCGTGAGCGGCGCATGATGAACGAAGTCTGGACTGAGCTGAATCAGCAGATTGCCAATTATATCCGCGGCAAGGCGGTAGAGATTCTCATTGTTGGCGGCATCAGCTACCTATGCTTTGCGGTTCTTGGCGTCAACTACGCAGCGTTGCTCGCGGTCATGGTGGGACTGTCAGTGTTGGTACCCTATATAGGTGCAACTATTGCCACGCTACCAATTGCGTTGATTGGCCTGTTCCAATGGGGTTTAGGCAATGAGTTCATGGTGTTAATGATCGTGTACGCGGTGATTCAGGCGCTCGATGGCAATGTGCTGGTGCCGATCCTGTTTTCTGAAGCGGTCAACTTGCATCCGGTAGCCATTATTGCGGCAGTCGTTATTTTTGGTGGGTTGTGGGGGTTCTGGGGGATTTTCTTCGCCATTCCTCTGGCAACGCTGTGCAAGGCGGTATTAAACGCCTGGCCGGGTGGCCATGAGCCGGAGCCGGAAGTGGCGGTTGCCACTCCCTAGTCGCCGTCCGATTGTTAGCCAGCTAGACTTCGGGCCGCGTCCAGTACCTCTGCAACATGTCCCTTGACCTTCACTTTGCGCCACTCTGCGCGCAGTACGCCCTGGGCATCCACCAGGAATGTACTGCGCTCAATGCCTTCATATTCCTTGCCGTAGAGCTTTTTCAGTTTGATCACATCGAATAGCTTGCACAGTGCCTCGTCCTGATCGCTGATCAGTTCGAAGGGAAACCCCTGCTTGCTCCGAAAGTTCTCATGGGTTCGCAGACTGTCACGTGAAACGCCAAAAATGTGCGTGTTGGCGGCAGAAAAACCATCGTACTGGTCCCTGAAATCCTGACCTTCGATGGTACAGCCGGGCGTGTTGTCCTTGGGATAGAAATACACAACAAACTGTTGGCCATGAAGCGCTTCGGAGTCGACGGTCAAGTCGCTCGTGGCCTTGGCAGTGAAGGTGGGGATGGGGTGATCCAATTGAGCACTCATGCCGGGAGGTCCTTTTCGGTCAATGTATTGGGCGCCAGGGTTCGATGACAGCGTCCAGGTTCAATTCGTCACAGAAATCCAAAAACTGCTCGCGCAGCCAGCTCAGCTGGGTTTTCGCCGGGATCGCAATAGTCAACGTCATGTTAAGCATAGCGGTGCCAGTATGCTGGGCAAGATAAGTGAAGCTGAATAGCTCCTCAATGTCTATTTCCAGCTGCTGAAAGAAAGCACAAAGCTCTCCGCATAATTCTGGACGCTGTGCGGCTGTTACGAAGACGTTGTAGGGCAGCGCCTGTGGGCGTTCGTCCAGTGTGGAGCTGCGGCTCATTGACAGTGTGAAATGTTCGCGCCTGGCGACAGTAAGAAGCAGTGTCTCAAGACGCGCCAGGGCATCCCAGTTTCCGCTGACCTGTAGTAGCAACGCAGAGCAGGTACCGTGCCGGCTCATTCTGCTGCTGACGATCAGGCAGCGCTGCTCCATGCACAGCCGGGTAAATGTGGTGACCAGCGTTGTGGTCTGGCCGCCCAGGGCACTGATAACCAGAAACTGTTCTTTCTGTGGAGCTGGGGTCGACATGATGTTCCTCGGAGAGCAAGTTCGCGACCAGCCGCGCAGGGCAGCGGCAGACCGACAGGGGGCCGTATTGTCGCCCCGTCGGGCTTAGTGTTCAACTTCCCTTTGTCGGGTGCGGTCTCGCTGCGCAATACGCACTGCATTGCGCCGTTGCACGGCAAGGTTAAGCGGCGATTTGTGCATGGCTTCCCTTGTGCTGGCAGCACGGCGAAAGTACCATTGCCGGTCAATGTTTCAACTGGAGCAGTTGCATGATTTCAGGCAGCCTGGTGGCGCTGGCAACACCAATGGACTCACGGGGCGGGCTGGACTGGCAAGCTTTGGAGCGCCTGATCGATTTTCATCTCGAAAAGGGCACTGACGGCATCGTTGCGGTGGGCACTACGGGTGAATCAGCCACACTGGACATGTCTGAGCACAAGCAAGCCATTCGTCGTGTCGTAGATCAGGTAGCGGGCCGGATTCCAGTCATTGCCGGCACCGGCGCCAACTCCACGCGTGAAGCGGTAGAGCTGACTGAGGCTGCACGCAGTGTCGGCGCCGATGCTTGCTTGCTGGTGACGCCCTATTACAACAAGCCTACCCAGGAAGGCTTGTATCAGCATTTTCGCTTCATTGCGCAAGCGGTCGCCATACCGCAGATCTTGTATAACGTTCCCGGCCGCACAGCCTGCGACATGCTACCGGAAACGGTCGAGCGCCTGGCTGATATCAGTAATATTATTGGTATCAAGGAAGCGACTGGCGATTTGCAGCGAGCCCGCGAGCTGATCGACCGGGTAGCTGATCGTATGGCTGTTTACTCGGGTGATGACCCCACCGCCGTCGAACTTATTTTGATGGGAGGCAAGGGGAATGTCTCAGTAACCGCCAACGTCGCTCCGCAGGCCATGCACGAGCTCTGCGCAGCGGCCTTGGCCGGTGACGCTGATCTTGCCAGACAGATGAATGATGCGCTCATGCCGTTGCACAAAGCGCTCTTTATTGAATCTAACCCGATCCCGGTCAAGTGGGCGCTGCACGAGATGGGCATGATGGCCGACGCATTACGCTTGCCCTTGACGCCACTCAGCGCCCGATGCCACGAGACGGTCCGCGCAGCGCTCCGCGAATGCGGCATTCTGTGAGCCCCTCTCGAACCATGTATACCAAGGAAATGTTTATGAAGCCTGTTCTGGGTGTTGTAACGGTAGTGTTGCTCGCGGTTCTGAGCGGCTGTGGTTATCTCGGAGGCAATGATGGCTATTTCCGTGATCGTGGATCGGATTACCAGGAGGTTCAGGTTGATCCTCGAATTTCAGTGCCCGCTGGTATCGAGAGCAAGCCCATGGGTGATCTGTTGCCTGTTCCTGGCCAATTTGAAACAGGATCCAGCAATGAGAAGTTCGAATTGCCGCGTCCGCAACCGATGATCGTCAGTGCCGATGCGGCGGAGTATTCGCTGCAGCAGAATGGCTCCGTACGCTGGGTTCAGGCCCAACGCAGCCCAACAGAAGTATGGCCGTTGGTACGCAATTTCTGGAATGACTACAATATTGCGATAGCCACTGAAACACCGAGTCTCGGAGAGTTGGAAACGGGTTGGGTGGCGTTCGATCTGCAGCCAGATAACCCCCTGCTTCGCCGCATTTTGCCGGCTATCGGTCAGGGCCGCGAGGTCGAAGGCCAGGAACTGCGTTTTCGCCTGCGTGTGGAGCCGGGCGTGCAGGGTGGCAGTAGTGAAATATTCATTACTCACATGTCACGCAGCCAAGGCGGTTCGCGCTCTGACTGGCCAGATAATTCTGACAACGGTAACCTCGAACGGGCAGTGTTAGCCGAACTCGAGACGTATTTGAACCAGACTCCTGGCGGCGCTTCCATCACGTCACTGGCAGCTGCCCAGGCTGGTCCCGGAGCGACGCTGGCCAAGGACGGTGCTGGTAACCCGGTGCTGACTATGCAAAGCGACTATAATCGGGCCTGGTCGGCCGTTGGGCAGGCGTTGGGGCAAGCAGATATTCGCATCGCCGATCTCAACCGAAGCGCCGGCGTTTATTACATTGATCTCGCAGAGGCAGCCAGTCGTCAGGACAAGCCTGGTTTCTTTGGACGCCTATTTGGCAGCGACGAGGAGTCGGAAGAGGACACTGCGCAACGCTCGGAAGTACGACTCACCGCCGTAGGTGGGAGTGTGCAGGTCACCGTGGACAAGAGTATCGACACCGCCGCGGACCCAAGAGTTGCGACCGATGTACTTGAGCGTATCCAGTCGAACCTTAATTGATCGAGCGGAAGTAGCCTATGCGCTATTGCTCACTTGGCAGCGGCAGCCGTGGTAACGCGACGGTTGTCGAGTTTGGTCAAACCCGGATTCTGATCGACTGTGGCTTTAGTCTGCGTGCTACGGAGCAGCGGTTGGCACAGGTTGGCCTGAGTGCGAGACAACTGAGTGCCATCCTGGTTACCCATGAGCATGCCGATCATGTAAAAGGGGTCGAACGTCTGTCCAAGCGCTATCAGATCCCCGTCTACATGACTCACGGTACGTTGCATGCGATGGGTGATTTCGACGCGCAAGTTATTATTGTCAGACTGGATGAAGGATTCAGTATCGGCGAGTTGCACGTGGAGCCGGTCGCGGTGCCGCATGATGCGCGCGAGCCCTGCCAATATATTCTAGACAGCGGGCAGCATCGCTTCGGCATCCTGACCGACACGGGTAACATCACGCCTTGGATAATTGATCGCTACCGTGGTCTTGATGGCCTTTTTCTTGAAGCCAACTACGATCCACATATGCTCGCTACTGGGCCTTATCCACCTAGCCTGCGTGCACGGGTAGCGGGAGATCTGGGGCATTTGAGTAATCAGCAGGCCGCTGGTCTGCTTGTTGAAATAGATCGTAGTAACCTCCGCCACGTGGCTATTGCACACATCAGCGAGAAGAACAATCGGCCAGACCTCGCGCTCGACGAGTTAAAGAGTGCTCTAGCCGGATGGTCAGGTGAGTTGCACCTGGCTGAACAAAACCAGGGACTGCCCTGGCAAGACATAACGGGCATGACCCAACCACTTTTTGCGTCCAGCGGGAGCCGATAATGGAAAAACGCACAGAACTCTATCGCGGCAAGGCAAAGTCGGTATTTACCACCGACGATCAGGATCGCCTGATCCTGCTGTTTCGTAACGATACCTCCGCTTTTGATGGCAAGAAGATCGAGCAACTGGATCGCAAGGGCATGGTCAATAATCGATTCAATGCCTTTATCATGCAGGAACTGGAAGCGGCTGGCATTCCGACCCAGTTTGATGCACTTCTGTCTGATACAGAGGTGCTGGTCAAGAAGCTCGATATGATCCCGGTTGAGTGTGTAGTGCGCAATCACGCGGCTGGCAGCTTGGTCAAGCGCCTGGGGATCGAAGAAGGTCGTGCGCTAACACCTCCGACTTTCGAGCTTTTTCTCAAGGATGACGCCAAGGGTGACCCTTTCATCAACGAATCCCACGTCATTACTTTTGGCTGGGCCAACGCTGAACAGCTAAAACGTATGCAAGAGCTGACACTCCAAGTGAACGTGGTGTTGAAGCAGCTATTCGATGACGCCGGTCTGATGTTGGTGGATTTCAAGCTCGAATTCGGTCTCTTCAAGGGTGAGATTGTGTTGGGCGATGAGTTCAGCCCCGATGGCTGCCGACTTTGGGACAAGGTCACCGGTAAGAAGATGGATAAGGATCGCTTCCGCCAGGGACTGGGTGGTGTGATCGAAGCCTATGAAGAAGTAGCTAAGCGTCTGGGTGTTCCGCTCGGCTGACCCCTTCCGCCGCATCAGGCAAAACTGTTATGATGTGCGCCGATCGGAGAGTTGCCGGAGTGGTCGAACGGGACGGATTCGAAATCCGTTGAACTGGCAACAGTTCCCAGGGTTCGAATCCCTGACTCTCCGCCAGATGTATACCTAAAGGCCCCGTTATTCGGGGCTTTTTTGTTTCTTGGGCTCCCTGTTCCCACATTTGTTCCCACAATTTCTTCATTCGTGAGCAGTATGTTGCCCACCATGTTCTGTTATTCCAACGGCTTTGTATGGGCGTTTCGGGCTTTGTCTTGCGACGGTATGAAGTACAGCTCACCGTCGGGAAGATAGGTCACAGTCTCGCCACCAGTTGATTTCGTTTTCTTGAATAGGCCGAGTTTCCATCGCAGATCAAAAATGATCCGATGGGGGAGTATGCGGAGCCTAACGAGATAGGAGCGGTTCATTTTTTGGCACTGCATATAGTCTGGTGGATCGATTCTGACTTTGCTGGTACGCACGTGGTACGCATCCTAAATGCGCGGTAAATTGAGCGGTTACGGAAGCTGGCAGAGCAGGTCGCTGGCTCGGGATCACTGGTTAAGCCTAATATTCGTGCTATCTACTGTTTGAATTGCCCCTGTTTCTGTAAACAAGCGATGACCGCTCCTGGCCGATAGCAGCGCGCTAATAAAGGCCGTTATCGGCCAAGAGCGGCCGGTCATCGAAAATCAATATCGTGCTCTGCCCCCAATAATCCTGCTAGGCAGGCACCTCGCCGTGTCGCTATAGCTCAGACCAGAGTTTGCAGTAGATCTGCTCTTTAGGAACTCCGAAGCCATTGAGGCACAGAATTTTGTGAGACTCTTCACCATGTGATCTGACCGCCACTGTCCAGATTACGGGTCGTCCCTCCAGCGCCTCGGTTATCGCAAGGAAATAGGCTCTACCCACTTCCGAAAGGGAGTGGCCGAGCACTATGACGTGAGTGACTGAGCTCAGGGTGGAAAAAAAGCCCGAGTGGTTGTTGATGATCTGCTCGCTTGGCTTAAAAGTCTGCTCGAAGTAGTCATCCAATCTGCCGAGCGCCTCCATTACCCGATGATCTGCTGATTCTCCGTCGAGGCCTTTATGAAGCGACGTACGCTCATCTGGAGTCCAGGCATGACCAAGAATCAGTTCAGAGCTAGGCTGTGCTCCTTCACCGTGTATATGCAGGATATTTTCTGTCGGGACGTTATAGAGCCTGCTCAGCGTACTGGTGTAGTTGAAGTTCAGGTATAGGGCGTTTCTATCCAACGAATCCAGTAACTGATGGGTTGGACTGCAGTCAGGAATTTTGATGGATCTGACCCAATCACCGAATCGTGATTGCAACGTCCGCGATAAACCGGTGGCGACTCGATCAACTTCGTACTGGAAATCATGATGTCCTGCGTCGCTCCAATTCTCGTCGGAGTATGACGCAAGGAAACCTGTCAGGTCAGAGACGACGCTTTCGGTGTCCATATCGGCCAAAGCAAGTTCTAGGTCAGACCAATCCTCATCGGCGGGAACATAGGCATCTACCCAGTTAAATACTTGCCGACTGACCATGCTCAGGAAGGCTTTGAAATGTTTGTACTGGGTAGGCAGACCATGGTGAAGATCAAAGCCGTTTCCGATAACGTAAAGGATTTGCGTATCCATAAAGGTTCCTAAGGGGGAGGCCGACGTTGGCACCGAATGGATCAGTTACAAATCTAAAACTACACACCGTGACACTTCTTGAATTTCAGCCCCGATCCACACGGGCACCGCTCATTCCGTCCCACCACCCCCATCGTTTGCCTACCCGTCACACGCCTAGCTTCCCTGATGATGCTGGAGATTAAGGCAGTTTGACTCTCGACCTCCAACCTTTGATCCTCCTCCAACCCCTCCAGATAAGGATGCAAGCGTTTTATTTCGGAGATAGCCCCCTGGTGATCACCGCACCAAGCCAGGATCACCGCATACTGACTCTTGACTTGAACCATCTTGCCGATAAGGCCTGCTTGGGCAACGACCGGCAAAACATGCTGCTCCATGACTTCTTTGGCACCCTCGAAATCCTCGATGCCCACAAACACATCCGCTAAATCCTGGCCCACACGGACAACTGACTCATAGCCCTCAACCATTTGAAAGAATTTCATGGCGTGGATTCGTTGAAAAGGCGCAGGCAGCCCTTGATCCTCGCGGGCCTTGGCATACACCTCTAAAGCATCGGCAAGATGTTTGATGTGCTCATGGACATTAGGTGGTCGCTTGATTACCTTCCAGAGGATATCTGGATTCTTGCCCATGACTTCCTTAGGCGTCAGCCCCAGAATTTCAAAGTATTCATCAGCTACTTTCTTGCACAGTGCTTCAGCTTGTTTGTGACGCTTCAACTTCCATAGAGCGATCGCGTGGTTGTAATCAAATACCCGCTGGTGATCAGCGTCAGGAATTTTTGGCGTGGCGTACGCCAATGCCCGCCTCACCTCGCCCTCACGGCCTTGGTCTGAGGCAAACAGTATTTTTCTCATCGCCCACGCGACCTGCTCGCGGACCTCAAATCCATGTTCATTGAGAAGCTGCTCCATCGCGAGCAAGGGTTCAGCCACTTCATCGAAGCGTCCTTCTCGCATGGAGGAAAACACAAGCCCATCAAGCGCCCAGAAAGCCTGGCGAGGACTCAGTTCACCAGCCTCAAGCGCACGCTTCAAGCTTGAGGTGATATCCACGGATATGCCCATCTCGTAGAAAAGTTCCTCGCCTGCCAGCCCAATGAGCGTCATCACGTCGTTGAGTCTGATGAATACCCGAGTAAGAAGAGAAAACCGCGAAGTATCACGGTTTTTCTCCAGGCCCTTAATCAGAAGCTCCTTCAACGTCACCAAGGCACTAGTGACGACGGGCTCACCCATGAGCTCTAGATGGCGTAGGCCTAGAGTACGGACGGCATCATGGACTTTGAGTGTTTTGGCACCAAACACCTCAACCGTCCCTGTGGCTTGGATCTTCTTGATGGCAACAGCTGCGCCGCCCTGTGACAGCTTGAGCGTAGCCGATAGCAGACGGACGACTTCCTCATGCGTGAGCCCTGTATCACCGAGGCTGACGATAGCTAAGGCGTTTTGGGTAACTTCGTCATAGCCATCGTAAACACGAGCCAGGATGACCTCTTGAGCCGTTTCCACTACGTTCGATTGCTGGCCGAGATCGGCGCAGAGTGCCTCGATGTCCCCGCCGTATTCCGACAGAGCCACCGTAATGGCGCTGTCGACGTATAGCGGCAGCCCACCTGAATAAATCCGAAGCTGTTCGAATGCCTGAGCATTACCGAACGCGCCTGCACCACTAGCCGCCCGAGCCACTGTATCGAGATCCCACCCTAGCAGTGTGTCGCGTCGCAACATCATGACCGCCTCGAGCTCCCGGACATTCTCATGAGGCTGACATAGAAGAATGAAACGGATGTGGCGAGTCGCGTTCAGAAGATCTCGCAGGTTCGCGACTGGAATGCGATGGGCATTGTCGACAACGACGACCAATGGAGCCTCAGCTTGCTCCATGAATCGATCGAACGTCCGAATCGCCTCGTAGCCGCTAGCACCAGGCAGGAGAATTTGCCGGACGCCTTCCGGGTCTCGCTTAGAGTACTTCGAGGCAAGCTCTCGCACGAGCGAGCTTGCAATAGTGGGCCCAGGTAGGTCACCCACATCGTAATAGGCACAAGGTTCAGTGCTATGCAGTGCAGCATGAGCGGCCCATGTGGTTTTCCCCGCACCAGACAATCCACAAAGGATGCGGACCCGTTCCTCCGACGTGAGTGTAGGCTCGTTCTGTTGTGGCCTGTATGAAGCGGGTGGTGTGGGAAAGTCTTGCAGCTGAACGATCAACTGCTCAAAAAGGTCCGGCAAATCTGGAGTGCGAAAGACGTGCCTAGAGTTGCCATTACCGCCGGCGGACGCCAACATCACCAATCCCGCCATTTTCCAGGTCAGGGAAGAAGGTGACAGGACTGAAAAATTCAGCTTCTCAGCCTGCACGACGCACCACTGTGCCGCCTCTTCCACGGTCGCCCATGCCGGCGGAAGGCAACTTGGGTGCGGCGCTTTTGAATCAGGATGAAGGTAGAGCAAGTCCGAGGCCGTCTTTTTCTCGTCTACCTGAGTCTGAAGTGTTTTCCCTAGTGGCTGATTAGCAACGATAACGAACTGAGGTTTGCCAGCACGCCGCCCTGGCCCATGCTCCTGCCGGATCAGGTCGAAACGTTCCAATGCGCCTGCGGCGTCGCCGGGCATAAGGGCGCGGGAGCGCGTCTTAACCTGTACGTAGACCCGACCGGAGTCGGTGCTGAGTTCTAAGTCTTCATCTAACTCGACCAGCACCTCGTTAACCCCAGAGGACTGAGCCAGGAAGAGGCAGCCCACAGCGTACAGATGCTGGTAGAGAAAGCCCTTATGTACAGACTCGATCCGTTTGAGTTGGGCGGGATCTAGCACGGCATCGGGATGGTTTTGCTCATTCGGTTGCACGGGATGTCCATTCCAGGATTCGGCACAAAATTTTCGTAGCGTTACTGCTATCGCTGCAAGGCTAGTGCAGCGGCCCGGCTTTCTTAGCTGCTTTGAATGTCTGCTCCGGGCCCGAACCCAGCCTGAAGGATAGGGCCAAGAGCGGCCAGAAGCGGACGACCACGATGTAGTACAACCAAACTCTGGAGGTCAATGGCTTTCATCTCCGCTTATCGACGGTCATCTCGTATTCACCGAAAGCCGGCCGAAGAAAGGCAGTCTTAATTTTATTACTAGCCTCGCCAAACTGCCTTTCGACTTCGTCTCGACTAATATCTGATTTGAAACCAATGAAGATCTCTTTGAGCCTCATTTTCCCAGAAAACGGCTCAAAATAGAGACCGTTATCGGGCATGTTCAAATCACAAATCAGCCTACTTTCCTGCTCGTAAGACCAATGCTGGTGTTTCGTAGCCAGAAGATTTTTCCCAAAGTCGTCGTAAGCACTAACTCCAGGCTTCAATTGAGCAGTCACGTTGAGACGACTATACGTGTATTCGACGTCTAATACCCCTCCACCATCAAGCACATCAAAACCCAGACAAAGGCCGGTATGACGGTCACCATAGTGCGCCCACATGACTGGGCTTCTGAAAGTCTCACTAAAGCAAATAATTCCTATTTGCTGGTTGAGCAATTGCTTTATTTCTACCAACCGGCCTCTAGTAGTCCTGTCCCGCATATTGACGCACAAGAACTCAAACGGGTCATTCAGCTCACTAATTCGAGCAATTTTCAATCGTTTCTCCGAGAGAGCGGTTAGCGCATATTTAGACCCGATATAGTGATAAAACCGACGAATTCGCATCGTATCTCCTACTGAAAGAACCGGTTCTCAAGCCTTTTACCAGCTAATCTCCAAAACAACCTTAACGTCATCCAAAAAGGATAACACCCCGTTATTCTCCGCAGGAAAACTAAAGTCAGATGAGCCATTTCATGAATGTTCTTCTGCCCCCAATTCCCACTTTGGGACTTCGTATCGGACGGTCACCGTCCTCGACGGCGCGGTTCAGCGCATTGAGCGCTTTTCTAGTGGCCGAGACGACGACGGTATGGATGGGTGTCAAGCCATCCCCGATCCGGAGGGCGAAGGTTTGGTGGTTCTGATAGAATTGACGAGTAGCGCCCTTGGCACGAGATCCTTCTAAACTAGAACCACAAGGAAAGCGGAGCCAGCACAGTCGAGCCTACCCAAGGAGAGGACCGGATGACTGCAACAGCTCGCCAACAAGGCGAAATTTTGGAGCAAAAGCTTGAATCCCTTGGGTAAGTCCGACAGAGATGACACAGTGACTTCACGCGTACGCAGAACGTGAACGGCAAGCGTGCGATCATCGAGGATTCAGGATTTCGGCTCGCGCGCTGGTTCGACGATGACGCGGAACAGCGAAAGGCATTGCAAGCGGTACGATCGGAGTTCGCCAAAGGAGGGCTATCTGATGCAGGGAAACACGGCGGCGGAGGTCGCGATCGCATGAAGTACGCGTACGAAGACCTAGGAGACGCCCGGTTTGAAGAACTTGTTGTAGCCCTGTGCCGACGTCTTTTAGGTATGGCCGCCCAAGGCTTTGCAAAAGGCCCCGACGGCGGACGTGATGCCAAGTTCGTAGGTACCGCAGAGCTGCTCCCGAGCAGTCGGGCACCGTGGAACGGAACTGTCATCGTTCAGGCCAAGCACACCTACGGCTACAACCGCAGCTTCTCCGAGACCGACTTTTTCAATCCAAAGTCTATAAATAACGTTCTCGGTGAAGAGGTCCCTCGGATCAAGAGGCTACGGGTGGCGAAGCAATTGGACCACTACATGTTGTTCGCCAATCGCAAGCTGACGGGCGGCGCAGATAGCAGTATCTGCACGCATATTTCAAAAGAATGCGGCATTCCGGAGTCGTCCATCATGCTGTGTGGGATTGAGCAGCTTGAGGGCTGGCTAAAGGACTTCCCTGAGGTCGCCACACAGGTCAATCTCGATCCACTTGACTCGCCTTTGATCGTGAGCCCCGATGAGCTATCTGAAGTGGTACAGGCTCTTGCTCGCCACTTGAAGAGCGCGACGATTGAGATCGATACATCACCGACTCCGCGGACGAATTACGAAGTTAAGAACGTCCTCAATAACATGACGCCGGAATACGCGAGGGAGCTTCGACGACGATACCTAAAGGACACACCCCAGGTGAAATCCTTTCTTGCTGCGCCCGAGAACGAAAACCTTTTAGGGCTGTATGAGTCTGTCGTCGAAGAGTTCCAACTCAGCATCATCGCCAAGCGGAAGGACTATCAGACATTTGACGAGTTGATGAACCATCTCGCGCGTTTGCTCCTGGAGCGAGATCCGCTGCTGCGAGCTAACAAACGCTTAACGCGCATCATGCTCTTCTACATGTACTGGAACTGTGACATCGGGGAGGGCGAAGATGCTTCGACCCACTAAGCACTCCCATCCTGATCGCACCGTCGTGCATATTGCGCTCCTATTGCTGCAGCATTTGCGTAAGCGTCGACTTGATCGCTATGGTGACCTTCGAGCATTCGCCAAGAAGGCCGTCACAGGTGGAGATATTCTGTTCCTACCCGCGCTCAACTTTCTATTTCTGCTTGGGCTAATCGAGTACCGGCCTAAAACCGACGCTATTGAATACGTGGGGCCCAATGAAGCTCTCTAGGCTATATAGCAACCAGCCCGATCTTTTCGGGCCTATCGAGTTCCGTGCGGGCCTAAACGTAGTCTTCGCAGAGATCAGGCTACCCGAGAACAAGGACAAGGATACCCACAATCTCGGTAAGACGACGCTGGGACGCATGATCGACTTCTGCTTCCTGGCCGGGCGTGACAAGGACTTCTTTCTTTTTAAGCAGAAAGACACCTTCAAAGACTTCGTCTTTTTCCTGGAAATTGGGCTCCCGGATGGCACTTACATTACTGTCCGACGAGGTGTAGGCGAACACACGAAGATAAGCTTCAAGAAGCACGAGGCCGCACATCAGAATTTCACCGAGCTTTACGAAGCCTCCTGGGATCACTTCAATTTGCCGTTTGATCGTGCCCGGGAGATGCTTGATGGCTTGCTTGACTGGCGCGCCGTATCACCGTGGGACTTCCGCAAGGGACTAGGCTACCAACTGCGCGGCCAAGGCGACTACCAAGACGTCTTTCAGCTGCGAAGATTTGCGATAGGGAAGCACAAGGACTGGAAACCATACGTTGCACACATCCTTGGCTTCGACCATAAGCTGATTGAGGAGCACTACTCAAAGCTCGAAGAAATGGAAAGTAAAAAAGCCATTGCGCAGACCGTACAGACCGAACTGGGCGGATCAGTCGGTGATTTGAGCAAGATTGAAGGCATCCTTCTGTTGAAGCAGAAGGATGCTGACAAGAAGCAGCAACTGCTTGACGCGTTTGATTTCCGTGAGCAGGACAAGGGGCAGACTGAGAACCTTGTCGAGGAAATCAATGTGCGCGTCGCTGAGCTGAACGCGCAGCGCTATTCGCTCAACCAGGCTCGCCGTAAAATCATGGACTCATTGGAAGAAGACCAGATTCTTTTCAGGCCTGATCAGGCAGAGCAGCTGTTCAATGAAGCAGGCATCCTATTTTCCGGACAGATCAAGAAGGATTTCAGTCAGCTCATCGCTTTCAACCGCGCTATCACGGAAGAGCGGCGCGGATACCTGCAAGAGGAGCGCGCTGAAATCGAGGTCGAGCTGAAGAGAGTGGCGGAAGAGCTTGATGACCTCGGCAAGCGGCGGTCGGACGTGCTAGGTTTCTTGAGTAGCACCGATGTGTTCGCCAAGTACAAGCAGGTTACTGACGATCTCGTAACTCTGCGCGCTGACATTGCGACGCTTGAAAAGCAGCGGGGTTTCCTACGCCGACTGCAGGAGCTTCGTACAGAAATTCGCTCGCTGACAAAAGCCTGTGGGCATCTGCAGTCACAGATTGAGGCGGACGTTGAATCGCAGAATACGGACAGAGCAAGCCTGTTTTCAGTGATCCGCGTGTACTTCAGCGAGATCGTCGAAGAGGTCCTGGCCCACAAGGCATTGCTTAGCGTCTCTCCGAATGCTAAAGGTCATCTTGAATTTCGGGCCGAAATTCTAGACGACAAGGGCAAAGCCACGAGTGCGGACTTGGGAAATACTTACCGGAAACTGCTGTGCATAGCCTTTGATCTGGCGGTGCTTCGTGCCCACCTTCAGGACAGGTTCCCCAACTTCGTTTATCACGACGGTGTGTTCGAGTCGCTGGACGACCGCAAGAAGATCAATCTTCTAATGGTTATCCGTCAGTACGCAGAGCTTGGCGTGCAGTCGATCATCACGCTAATCGACTCAGACATGCCGCCTCGCATAGAGGCAACGGTCCCCGTATTTGCTTCCGACGAGGTCGTGCTTATCCTGCACGACGAAGATGATGAGGGCCGTCTTTTTCGTATGAAGACTTGGTAGCCCACGGTCTCGGATAGCTCGCTAGTTGGACGTGAGCGTTGGGCGGATTCCTTGGAGCCTTGTTGGCGTTTCTGCAACGAGGCTTAGGACCACCGTCTTATCCCCCAGCAGGCGCCTGAGCTATCGATGGTTAATTCTAGGAGCCAGCCTCAAGCCGGTGGATACAAAAGAGTATTTACTTGCATGCTGGCACTGGGGAGATCACCGTTAACTGGCAGCATCTCAGCCTGAGATTGCGGGCTAGGAAAAAAGCTATGACTGACTGCCTCTGGCCGATAGCAGCCAATACTGTACGGTAGGTAACGGCCAAAATCGGTCAATCAAAAAATCACACCGATTGCTGACAATTGGGTTGTGACTTTGCCATAATTTATATCTGTCGGGAGTGGTTCTTGCTTTTTAGGAAAACATTCGGTGGCTCTACCGCGCTCTGTGGGCCGAGCCTATATGGAGAGACTTTTGGCAACTGGTATAAAAATTGATGGGATCGAATTTAGCGAACTGTCGTTGGTTGATCGCCCCGTACATGCAGCAGTACTTGGACGCATTTTCACAAGCTGGTCGTTGATCGAAAGTTCCATAACTGCTCTTTTAGGGTTGATGATGCACGATGACCACCGCGCAGCGCTCGCTATCCTCGAAAGTTTTAGGAACAACAGCAGCAGGGTCGAAGCAGTCAGGCGAATCGGAAAGAAGGTGCTTGACGCATCGCTTCGTCAACATTTTGATGACCTGATGAAAGACGTTATTTCTTACGCAAAAGAGCGCAATTCTATTGCTCACGGATTGTGGGGGTCTCATGAGGATGAACATGAAAATGTGTACCGCATGTCAATAGAAAAGTTTTCAACGTTTGTCGTAGAGAGTCCAAACATTACTGACATAGATGCTGAGGTAATGTTGGATTCTTTCAAAAAAGAAATAACGGTCTTTACGGTTGACGATCTCAAACAACTTGAACAGAAAGGGATAGACCTTCTATGCCGGGTTATGGGTGAGACAACAAATAAAGCATATTCACAGACATCAAGAAAACACGTGCAGAACTCTTGAGAAGGCTCGGACAGCCCGGCTGCTTCTAATACCGCCAGCAGTGACTCATTGATATTTGTAAGACGGACATTCCGGGGAGAGGCATCTTATAAAGTTACAAGTGCGCTCGTATGCTTTCTTTTATTATCCGCTCCTACTCTAACAGCACCCAGCACAGTCTGGGCTACGGATCGTAGTAGCTAAGGCCTCCATTCCCGCGCTCATCTTCTACAGGGTACTCAAGAGAGTCTCTCAAATTTATTTTTTCAGGCAGAGTAAAGTGGGAGTTCGCGTAATCTCTTACTGGATTGATATCTTTCTCTTCAACCCCTTTAAATGCTGTTTTTGACCGATAGCCGCCCGCCACAACGGCAGCTATCGACCAGACCCTCAACCGAATAAGTATGCGGTCAGCACAGTAGCAGCGCTCGCAACGCCTGTTCCTTTGAGCACGTTGGCAGATGCATCCGGAAAACGCCGTTCACCGCGGAGCATCTCCATCAGCTCTCGGGTAGATGCAATACCTGCTGCCAACAGTGCGGCATCGCCGGTACGATCACCAAAAGAATTGTCAGCCATGGCTGACATATCAAGCTCGACCTGTGCCTGCAAAGTTTCGTTATCATGTCCACTGGTACCTACCCGCGGATCGGTCTGTTGACCAGCCACCTCGTTGGTCGCCAACACCGAGATATCTGGGTGTTTCTTTAAATGAAGTTCAATTTTAGCCGCGTCCATAACAGCCTTTAGCTGGAATTCTCCGACGATCTCACCGGTCTCTGTGTCTCGGATCTGTATATCTGCGCCAGGGTTATTCGTGGAGCCGAACACCTCTGCCTGGGTATCGGTATGTGTGGCATTGTAATTATGCACATACAAGAGTTCGTGGTAGATGCCCTTGACGTTCGAACTTACGCCCCTCAAAGCCTCTGGTGAGAAATCACGTAGGTAATCCCCCAGTTCGTTCTCAGTGGCATCGGACAGTAGATTGTTTGATCTGCGTAACGCATCCAATACCAGCTGGCTTTCGAGGTCGTTTCCGACTGCGGTTTGGGTGAGCAAGGCGTAGAACAGGCCACCGACAGCAAACTCGGCACGGGGAAAGCCTTTAAATGGATAGTCCTCAATGAAGTCCTCGAAGCCACCAATCACTACGCGCCGAAAGTCAGTAGTGATATGTTGGCGCAAGGCGACCGCATTTTTGCCATCCAGGTTGGTACAGATCACATCCTGGTGACCATGCAGCTCCTCCAGCAGAGGACGAAGCACGTTTTCCAATAATTGCTCTGCATCCCACTCGGTAAACTGCTGGGACGAACTCGCGAGATATTCGTCGATTATGGCCATAGTCAGCCAGCACGACTGGACAACCCTTTGCTCGACTTCACTGAGCGATTCGAAAGGGCGTCGTTCTGAGCCCAGCAGCTTGTAAGCAGCGAGACCGGCGACCAGGCCAATACCGCCAGTAAGAACGACTCCAGTGGTCATACCGCCGCCTAGGAGCCCACCCACCCAAGCAAGAGTTGCATTGGTTGCTGCCGCTCCAGATAGGGACGCAATGGCGGTCCCTGTGCCTGCGGTGCCATAGGCAGCTACTAACGCGATAAGCGATCCAGACGCCACCGCGCCTGACACCTTAGCTAGCACCGCGTTACTAAACTGGCTCGCAAGCTTGTCGGAGTCGCTGCTACTGATCTGCATTAGGCAGGCGGAAACCTTCGATAGCTCTCTTCGGGTATTTTCCAGAAGCTCCAGCGGGTCCTCTGCTGCGAAATAAGGCTTAATGATTTCGCGGGCGGCGCCATATTGCAGCTCCATTTTTCGGAGTGCCGCTGCCAGGGCTAAATTAGCGCCGCTTTTCTTTATAGTTCTCTTGGCTGGCTCAACTACTGCTTTCTGAGCACGTTGAGTAGCTTTTTGAGTCAACTCTTCCGCCCCCGACCTTTTAGCCAGGGCTCTCCCAGCCTTGGCCACATTGCTGGTCGCAGTACCTAAATAATCGCCGGCCTTACCGGCCTGATCCTTCAGCCCATATCGCTGGTCAAGCGCTCGCGTCTGCTCGGTTACTTGCCCGCCGACTTTTTTAGCTTTATCGGTGATGCCATGAGTCTGGTCGATTTTCTGCAGAACATCACTGGCAGCGCCTCTAGCCTTACCCAGCGCTTCTGCTGCATGGTCTGCCTTCTCAAGAATTTGTTTTTGCAGGGCACGCGCCCAAGATAGCTTCTTACCATCCCTCTTCATGCCCATGCCGTCCTTTTCAGTTGATCTTTTACGCACAGCGCAGGCTGCGTGTATTAGTGTCTATCAAATAAAGAAAAGCGCTCTTTCAAACGCTCTATCGTCCAGCGCCACTTGGGTGTCGTGGGGCGGCAGACGGTATTTTGATTGCCGAATAGGCCAACTTCTTTGATGGCATGTTCAACCGGCATGGCTTGCATCCATTCCACAGCCACGAAGTATTCGCACCGCGCTGGGTCGTTGATGTGTTCGGCGTGATAAGTGCCTCGCGTGGCAGCTTGCAGCACCGGCGTATCGACGCTGTTCTGGATAACGGTGAAGTCTGCTGCGGCTGTGGCTAGGCCGGTTACGCGGCCGACACCGACGTAACCTTGCTGAGGGATATTGACCCAAACCCGGTCGCCCGGTGCGAGCATCTTGAGGCTTTTGCTGTACCAGGTGCCGCCACCGCCACAGATAAAACCGAATTCCTGTGCATCCAGCCAGGATCGAGTAGCGCCTTCCCCGAAAGAGCAATAAAACTCCCCATTCCAGGGTTCGCTAGGGCCGTCGTTGCGTGTGTTGCTGGCGATCGCCTGGGTTTCCAGGGGGTCGAGCAGCCAGGAGCGGCTGATCAGCTGTTGCTCGCCCTGCTGGAACACCTGGAAGCACAGCACGTTGATGGCGATATCCCGCTCGCTGAGATACGCCACAATGCGCTCGGTGCTGGCATCGAGCCCGGACGCGACAATGATGATCTGATGGCTTTGGTTGAGCGCCTCTTCATCTAGCGGCAGGCCGAAGTAACTCTGAAAGTCCGCCGCCAGATCGGTACCCTGGCGATAACGTTTGTAGATTGCGGCAATATCTTCGGCAGCTAGTTTTTCCACCCACGAGGCATAGTCTAGTGCCTGCGCCACGACATCACGGGGGGTACGGTCGCGCTTGAGCTCGATCAGCACCAGGGAGGCATCCGGGGCGATAGCCAGCAGATCAATCCGCCCGCCCAGTCCGGTGCTTTCCTGGCGGCCGATCAGCATCCATTCCTCCGACAACAGCCGTGGTGCGGTGACGATCATGTCTTCCAGCAACTGCTCGCTGGGCAGAATGCACTCACTCAGTTGGCTAGGTTGACTGCCGACCGTCCAGATTTGCGTTTTGATAGGCATGAGTTTGTTCTCAACTTAATGCTGTCTGGAGGCCCCTAGGCCACTACATGCTCGACCAGTGTGCTGGCCAGTTGTTCTTTGAGTTGGCGGGCCTGAGTTAGGCGGATTTTCAGTTGGTCGCACAGGGCCATGAGTTTATCGACTTTGGCGACAATGCGGTGTTGTTCGGCGAGTGGAGGGAGGGGGAAAAAGACGGCTCCAATCTTTCCTGGAGATGTGTGTTTAACTTTCATTCCAGTCGAACTATCAGCAACGCACGATCTGAAATATGCCCCGTTGAAATAGTGAAAAATATATCCCGAAAAAACAGTTTCACTATCAAAAATGAGCTTTCCTAAGCGCTGATTATGCAAATAGATCTTTTCGTCCTTCGGAACAAAAGCTGTACTTCCTAGAAGACCCGCAGCCTGCTCGGTCATTGCAACAATAAGATCACCGGCACGAAGAGCAAACTCTTGGTCAACCGGCCCGCAGTAGTATTTTGTACGAGCACCCCGATCCCGAAATCCACCCGCCTCAAAAAAGCTACCTGGCGTAGTCAGAACATATGGTGAGTCTGACTCGCAAAAATATGCGCTCGAAAAAGCATAACCATGCTTTATGGAAATAAGATCGCTCACCCGGCACCATTCCCATGCTTTTGGCATCTCGAATAGCTTGTTCTCTTCCACAGTGTCTGCAAGAAAGATCTGCTTCTTGACCTTGCCCTCAGCCACTAATCGCGCCTTATCCTCGGCAATCCGCTTTAGCAACTCACTGGCCGGCTCATCACTGGGATCTTGCGGTACCAGTTTGCCCATCACGGCTAGTTGCAATAGGGTTTGTTTGAGGGCGTTGGTGCTGGATTCTGTGGTAAACATGGTGTGGAAGTGTTCGGCTAGGCGTTGCCAGTTGGCGGCGAAGTCGATGGCGTCGCTGGCTTGGGTCAGGCTGTCGAGCAGCGCTTGTACCAGTTGGGCGTGGGCGCTTTCGGCGTCGGCCTGCTGGGCTTCCAGGCGGTCGCATAGGGCCATTAGCTCATCGACTTTGGCGACGATGCGGTGTTGTTCGGCTTCGGGAGGGAAAGGTATTAGAAACTGTGACAGCTTCCCAATACTGAGACCTTCACGCGATACACCGACCTGCACATCCATTACGGTCTGTTGGACTAGTCGCGAGATCAGCACCACATGAAGGAAAGGCTGAGTCCCCTGCGAAACTGGTCGCACAATAGTTACGTGCTGACTTACATTCCCAGTATCAAAATCAGAAGGGACTGCGGCACAGCGCCCGATAGATGCTCCCGTGATGTTGAACAGCAGGTCGCCAGCTTCAACATGTGTCCCCGACATTTTTTCGTGTGTCTCTTCAGTTATGTAAGCAACGCCATTTAGGCGAAGCCCTTCATTCCAAACGTTCTGTGACCGAAGAAATTTGACCCCATCTGCAACATAAGCCTGTTTCCCCCCTAACGGAGTACTACCAGCCCCAATTTTTTTCAGCAGAGAATCAAGTCGTACCCATTCCCAATCAGTAGGTATGGAATATGGCTTTTCCTCTTCAGCAATCTCCACCGGCGGCTTCTGCTTCTTTATTTTCCCCTCAGCCACCAACTGCGTTTTTTCCTCGGCAATGCGTTTTAGCAACCCACTAGCCGGCTCATTATTCGGGTCTTGTGGCACTAATTTCCCACGCACCGCCAACTCCAGAATCAGCTCACGCAATTTCTTGATGCCATTGGGCGCACCGGCCAGCAGGGGCAGATTCTCGGTCAACAACGCCGTCATACCTCGCGCTCCAGCGCTTCGGCTAGCACTGCCTTTAGCTGTTCACGCAGATCGCTGATGTCGTCTTGCAGAGTGGCGTACTCACGCAGCAGCTCATCCGGGTCGTGACTGATTTGTTCACCGATATGCGGGTTTTTGCAGTCGAGGTTCCAGTTACGGGCCTGGAGCTCTTCAACGCTTACCTTCCAGGCGAATTCGTTCTCTTCCCGGATGGCGAACCCGTCGGCTTCGTTGCCCCACCAGGCGGCTTCAACGTCGAATTCTTCGATACGCATGGGGCGAGTCTTGCTGTAGTTCTTCACGCCCTTTGGGTACTGGTGTTCGTAAAACCAGACGTCCTTGGTCGGGATGCCCTTGGTAAAGAACAGCAGGTTAGTTTTGATGCCGGTATAGGGGTTGAACACGCCATTGGGCAGGCGAACGATGGTGTGCAGGTTGCATTCGGTCAGCAGCTTTTCCTTGATGCGGCTCTTGATGCCCTCACCAAACAGAAAACCGTCCGGCAGTACCACGGCGGCGCGGCCACCGTCTTTCAGCAGCTGCATGATCAGCACCAGAAACAGGTCAGCCGTCTCACGGGTGCGGAAGGTAGCGGGGAAGTTGGTTTCAATGCCGTCTTCTTCCATGCCGCCAAAAGGCGGGTTGGCGACTATGCAGTGCACGCGCTCGCTGGGCGTCCAACTGATCAGTGGGCGGGCCAGGGTGTTGTCATGGCGGATCTGGCTGGGCACTTCGATGCCGTGCAGGATCATATTGGTAGTGGCCAGCAGGTGCGGTAGCGGCTTTTTCTCTACGCCAAAGATGCTGGCCTGCAGGGTGCGTTCGTCGTCTGCGGTTTTTACATAGAGGCTGCGTTTATGCTCGATAGTGCAGGTAAGAAAGCCGCCGGTGCCACAGGCTGGGTCCATGACCTTTTCATCCAGTTTGGGATCGACCATGCGCACCATGAACTCAGTAACCGGACGCGGCGTGTAGAACTCACCGGCGTTGCCAGCAGTTTGCAGATCACGCAGCAGTTGCTCATAGAGATTGCCGAACTCGTGACGCTCCTGGGCCTTGTTGAAGTCGATACCGGTCTGAATCTTGTTCACCACCTGACGGATCAACTGGCCGGACTTCATGTAGTTGTAGGCGTCCTCAAATACGCCGCGCACCACATAGGCCGCCGGAGTGGTGCTGTACTCATTGAGATTCTGCAGGGTAGGGAAGAGCTGACGATCAAGGAAGTCCTTCAGCTCATCGCCGGTCACACCCTCTGGGTCGGCAGCCCAGTTACGCCAGCGGCAGCGTTCGGGAATGGGTGATTGGTAGCTGTCATCCATCAGCTCCCATTCCAGCTCGCGATCGTCGAATATCTTGAGAAACAGTAACCAGACCAACTGACCGATACGTTGGGCGTCGCCGTCGACGCCGACGTCCTTGCGCATGATGTCCTGGATGGATTTGATAGTGGAGCTAATAGACATGGTTTTCTCAGTGAGGCATTGCAAAAAAGGCCGGATATTATCGGACAGCGCGGAGCTGCCCAGCTTTAAAGCAGCTAGTTGATTTAACTCGCGTAAAGCTCAATCTCCAGTTCATGAATGGCCTTGGTGTAGCCGGCCTTGCCGCCAAAGGCTTGCACCAATTCAATCGGCGCGCCGATCTGGCTGAACGGGTCGAGCTGGAGAATTTTGATGTCTTCGATATGCTCGATGCCGGTATCCGCATACTTTTCCAGCAGGGCTTCCAGCACCTGACGGGCGGCACCGGAGTATTTGGCGAAGTAGTTGCGTTTTTTTACCTGCTCGGCGCGCTCTTTACGCGTGAGTGCCGGCTGGTCGAAGGCGACGTGGCAGATTAGGTCGAAAGGGTCTAGCGGTTGGCCGAGTTTCTTTTCCACTTCTTCGGCCAGGGCTTCCCACATCACGCCTTGTACGGCCATTTCGTCGATGATGGCCTTCTTCTGCTCAGCATCACTCCAGCGGCGCAGGAAGTCATCAAGAGAGACAAACTGCTTCTTTACACAGGTCCGTGTGTAATCGTGCAGTGACTCGGTAATCAGCCTGCCGTCTGGCCCGTAATACTGGACGCGTTCGGCGATGACGGAAATGAGTACGTTATCGATCACGTATTTAATCCGCTTGGTGCCTTCCTCGCCTTCAGGAAAGTCGACGTCACTGGGTTGCTCGCCATCGCCGAGGCTAATCCCGTCTTCGCCCTCCATCAGGTCGTCCGGCGGTACAGGGGAATCATCGGCGCCGGGGGTATAGATCACTACAGGTTCGCCATCAAAGGCAGGATCGGCAAAGAGTTCGGTGGCCTTTTTGAAGTCCATGATGGTGAACCAGTACTTGCCGAAATCTTCATTGATGCGCGTGCCGCGACCGATGATCTGTTTGAACTCGGTCATCGACTTGATGTGTTGGTCCAGCACGATGAGTTTGCAGGTTTGCGCATCCACGCCCGTGGTCATCAGCTTGCTGGTGGTGGCAATGACGGGGTAGCGGGCCTCAGGGTTGATGAAGTTGTCCAGCTCGGCTTTGCCTTCCTGGTCATCACCCGTAATGCGCATGACGTACTTGCGGTTCTCCGCTACGCGCTCGGGGTTGAGGTTAACCAGAGCCTGGCGCATCCTCTCGGCATGGTTGATGTCGTCGCAGAAAATAATGGCTTTCTGGAACGGATCGGTCGCCTTGATGAAGTCGGTTACCTTTTGCGCGACCAGTTGGGTGCGCGCCTCGATGACCAGGGTGCGATCCATATCGTTGAGGTTGTAGATGCGGTCTTCGATCAGCTCGCCGTTCTTGTCGAGCATGCCTTTGGGTGGCCGCCAGCCCTGAAGATCCTTATCGAAATCAATGCGCACCACCTTGTAGGGCGCCAGAAAGCCGTCCTCGATACCCTGTTTTAGAGTGTAGCTGTACACCGGTTCGCCGAAGTAGGTGATGCTGGAAACTTCTTTGGTTTCCTTGGGGGTGGCGGTCAGACCCACGTGGGTGGCGCTGGAAAAATATTCAAGTATTTCGCGCCACGCAGAATCCTCTGCAGCACTACCTCGGTGGCACTCATCAATCACGATCAGATCGAAGAAGTCGCGGGAGAACTGCTTGTAGATATTCATCTCCTCTTCAGTACCGGTAACGGCCTGATAGAGGGACAGGTAAATCTCGTAGGATGTATCGATCTGACGCTTTGCGATCTTGGTCATCGCCTGACCAAAGGGTTTGAAGTCGTTGTTCTTGGTCTGGTCGACCAGAATGTTGCGGTCGGCCAGGAACAGGATGCGTTTCTTCTGGCGTGATTTCCATAGCCGCCAGATGATCTGGAAGGCGGTGTAGGTCTTGCCTGTGCCGGTAGCCATGACCAGCAGGATCCGGTCCTGGCCGCGCGCAATCGCCTCAATGGTGCGGTTGATGGCATTGGTCTGGTAGTAGCGCGGCATACGGCCGGAGCCGTCATCATAGTAGGGCGCTTCCACTTTCTCCTGAGCCTGTTGGTCAAGGCCCTTCCATAGACAGTAGCGTTGCCAGAGCTCCTGAGGGCTCGGGAACTGGTCCAGGGTAAGTTGGGTTTCGACCTGGCTGCCGGTACCTGTGCGGTCGTGGAACAGAAAACCGTCGCCGTTGCTTGAAAACACGAAAGGAACGTCAAGCGATTCGGCATATCCCAGGGCTTGCTGCATACCGGAGCCGATGGATAGCTTGTTCACTTTAGCTTCGATTACGGCCAGGGGCAGGTTGGGCTGGTGGTAGAGAATGAAGTCGGCGCGGCGTGATTCGCCTCGGCTGTGCAGCTTGCCACGCACGATGATGCGGCCCTTGGTAAAGCTGACCTCTTCGCGCACCTGGCGGTGCATGTCCCACCCAGCGCGTTGAACGGCGGGGGCAATGTACTTGCTGCAGATGTCCCTTTCGGAAAGCAACTTCTTGTCCATGATCCAGTCCTGGGAGGCACGAAAGATCGTGCCAAATTCTGCAATACGCAGAAGGTATGGGCTGACAACGATGAGGATCAGAGGCGCCTATAGTGTCGCCTGCGCCTTTATAAAGAGTCATCCCTGAATGCTATGCAGCCTGCCATGATGCGGGCTGATTCACAATATCAACCTGCCCAAGGTGGGTAAAGGGCGAGACCTGCCATAGTTGAATATTACTCAGAAGTTCAAGCGGCGTGCATCGATCCCTGCAGACAAAGGCTCGAGAACCCCTGGCGTCGACTGAGCGATTGCGTTAGTTGGCAGGGTGTAAGTAAGGACCTCGCGAGCAGTGGGGAGCTTAGCAAGCCTTTCTACTTGAGAAATTTTGTTGCTCTACTCTCCCGCACGGGGGGTGTTTCCTTATTTGCTGGTTCGCACTTTGGTTCGCACCCCTCACGCGTACGCGTGAAGCCCTGTGCCTTGATGAAATTGGGGTCAGAGTAACTTTATGAACTTTTTAAGGGCTCGGAAAATTCCAGGAGATTCCTGCTCGCCCGCGCGCGTGCGCGTATTGGTTGCAAAACTCTTCGTACCGATGCCACGGATTGACCTCAGGAATGGGTTCTTTATCAGGATAAATTGATCAACTTCCCTTGGGCTTCCGGTATGGGCCTCTCCACGCCCGTGGGTGTGTTTCCTGGGCGATCTACCGTAAACAGATCGGCAATCCGTTTTCTTTACGACGGTGAGGGTGTTTCTACGTGGGGCCTCATCGTGCGTGAAGATATACGGTCTTCCCGCGCCCGTGTGGTTTTTTGGAGAACCTGACGAAACCTGTCCTACAGGCCGCTGTTTTTCCCACACCCGTGGGGTGTGTTTCCTTTTTCCAGGGGCGCAAATTGGCAGCTTTCAGCTCGATCAGCCATATGGCTGATAGCATCACTTTGTCTAGAGCTTTGCCGTCCGATCATATTCGTCGAACCACTCCTCATCACTTTGCTCAGCAGGTGGCTTGTAGGCAGTTAATCCATTACCCGTAATACCTTCTTCCCTTGTTACCGTATTACCGTGGTTATCCGCTCCCGTAGCTGTATTCGTTTGGAGCCCCCTTGTTGTAAAGGGTTGGCGATAATCCTTGTCCGGCACAGTTGTCCGGATGCTGTCCACCAAATGTCCGTCACTTGTCTGCCGTTTGTCCGGCAAAAACACATCATTGATGCGATCGGAAGAGAGGTTTAACGGTCTCAGGCTTCGCTTTTTGATTCGCTCTCCTGTGGCTTGACCGATAAAAATAATCTCTTTCAGGTGCCCCATGTAGTCATGCATGGCGGATAGCCTGCGAGGGAAAGGGATACTAGTACTCTGCCAAAATTTGTAAAAAAGGCTTTGCTTTTTTATCCGAAATTGACCTTTGGGCAATAGTGACCCTGCCTTGGCATTAGAGGTGTTGCGTATGCGTGTTAAGTCGACATTAAAAATGGTGTACGCAGACTGCCCCGTGCGAACAGAAACGAAATTGAGCGTGATGCCTCCACTTTTGTTTTTGAGGTAATGGCCGGTGGAATAGCCCTGATACAGGTAGGCATCAAAACCTTCGCTTATCGAGAGCTCGCGCAATAGTTGAGCTGTGTGTGTGTATATCCAGTCAGCCGGTACTTCCTTTCCGCTGGCGGGCTCGATTAGTAGCCGACCATTCTCGATACGCAGGTCATCACCACGATTTAGTAGTTTGGATACCAGAGATTTCATGGCAGCGTCGAAACTTACGACAATGGATAGGATTTGGGTGACTGCTTCACTGGGTCGATATCCCCCAGCTGCTTGGCAATCCAAGCCTCGATTTCCAGGCTGTCCCAGCCGACTGCGCGTGGACCGATGCGGCGAGATTGTGGAAAGGTGCCGTCCTTCATGAAGTTGTAGATGCTGGCGCGCTTGTAGCCGGTGCGTTGAATCACCTCAGGCAGACGCATGATGTAGCGAGTAGACATAACCAGAACTCCTTTGCGCTTGTTGGCGCGTATTGGGTTGTGGTTACAGAAGGTATGACGCGGGCCTAGTTATTCCTGAGTGGAAAAAAACGTGGATTTCTTCACCCTTCGGAGGCAGGGAGTATGCCTTTGACTTCCAATGCGCGCCTAGCCGCCCGCAGGATGCTCGGTCGAAGCAAGCAACAGAGGAGCCCGAAGGAGTAACTCGGGACTGCTTCGTCTTTGGTTGGTAGATAGTGTCGAAGCACACTTTCAGGCGCTGGGGACTCCTCCAGCAGTCGAAAGGGCAAAATCTCGAAGAAGGGCGGCTTATAGCGGATTATGCGAGTGATGCTGTATATCGCATCCTCAGACAAGCTCAGGCGCTCGCCTATCAGGCGGCAGGCGCTCGCTACTTGGGGTTGCCCTGCGCGGCCCTTGTCTGGGTTGTTCTTGAGTGGTAATCCGGCCTGTCGCAGCCAGTAAGCACAAGCGGCAATTTTTCTATTACGCTCGAGCGCGTATATCGACTTCACGCGCCCACGCCCTTTGCGTGCTTCGCCTCGGGCGGCGGCGGCTATTAGCTCGAGGGCGTCACGGTTCCTCAAAATGCCAGGGTTTGCTTCCAGCAACTGCGCCAACAGTGGTTCTAAGTCACGATGTTGCCGGGAGCAATTCAGGGCGGCGCTTACTTGCCGGTCATCCCTATTCAATTCAGCTTGTCTGCTCAGTTCGGCCAGTTCCTCGGGCGACTCTAAGGGGGTAGTGTACGTGCCGTCCGCCTTCCGGTAGATGGTGCCTTTTGCAGTAATTTTTACACGCATTCTATCGCCCTCCCAAGTGCTCCCACTTCCTAAGTAGATCAAACGTCCAGGCGGGTGGGAAGCCTGCTTTTCGCCCCGTCGGGCTAGGCTGGTCGTACTCGTTTAGTCTGGCTCAATCAACTAGACTTCTTTGAAAAATTTCCCTGAATCACTTTCTCAGTTGGCGCGGTGGTGATGTAGTGCGCCCAATCGTCCATCAGAGCCCGGCGCTTCTCGAACAGGTCTCCACGTCGGTAAGCGGCCTCTACTGCATTACCTAGGCTATGAGCTAAAGCCTGCTCGCAAACGTCACGTGGGTGCGGTGTGCATTCGCCAGCCCAGTCTCGAAAAGTGGAGCGAAAGCCGTGCATGGTCAGGTCGTCACGTTTGATGTGTCGCAGCCCCATAAGCATAGCCATGTTGGAAAGAGGCTTGCCTGCTTTCGTGCCAGGGAACATGTGCGGGTTATCGTCTTGCCGCGGCAATTGCTCCAGCAGCTTTACCAGCGTATTAGAGAGCGGCACGCGGTGTTCTTTGCGCATCTTCATGCGTTCAGCCGGTATGGTCCACATGCGAGCTTTCAGGTCGATTTCATCCCAGGTCGCGCCCAACACTTCACTGGTGCGACAGGCGGTGAGGATGGTCATTTGCATAGCTTTGAACGTTACCTTATTCATTTTCTGCAGCTTGGCCATGAAGCCCGGCATTTCAGACCAGGGTAGGGCAGGGTGATGCTTTACGGCTTGGATCTTCTCGCGTTTGGGCAGAAGCTTGTCTAGGTGTCCACGCCAACGGGCAGGGTTCTCGCCTTCGCGCAGGCGTCGGGCCTTGGCAGCATCCAATACCAGCTCAATGCGATTGCGTACGCGGCTGGCTGTTTCTGGCTTGGTGGTCCAGATGGGTTGCAGCACCTTCAAGACATGCTCGGTGGTTATCTCGCCCGGTGACAGCTTGCCAATGAAGGGTGATGCATAGGTGTTCAGCGTGTTTTCCCATTGCTGTGCGTGTTTGGCGTTCTTCCAGCCGGGGCGGTGGGCTGCAATGTAATCGGTGGCTACGTCGTCAAAGGTGATCTGTTTTGCAGCTTCGAGGATGGCGGCCGCCTTATTGGCTGCCCGCTCGGCATTCGCTGCGTCGATAGGATCAATGCCGGCGCTTATGCGTTCACGATGAATGGCTGATTTACTTCGGCCAGTCTTCAACGATACGTCGGGGTAAACGCCCAGGCTAATATCACGGCGTTTACCGTTGAGCTGGTAGCGCAGTACCCAATACTTGCGGCCGGTCTTTTTGATGACCAGGCGCAGGCCGTCGCCATCCTCATAAGTGCCGGGGTCGGTCAGGTTCTCTACCTGTTTGGGGTTGAGCTTGCCCATTGAAAATTACTCCGCCAAGTATTGTTCCCACACTTGTTCCCACACTTTAATTTTAGAAGGCAAAAGGGGGCTTTGGTGTTCATTGGACAGATACTAGGCTGCAGCTCTCGTAATTACTAGTCTTGCGGGTGCTTGATCGTTCCTTTGATGGTTTTGTATGGAAGGCTTTAGATTGATACTTGGAGGACTGACTCTCCGCCATAAATAAAAAGCTTAGCACTCTTCGGAGGCTAAGCTTTTTTTGTTAGCGGGGCCATTTGGGGGAATTAGTTCCACCAAACCCCGCTGGCGCACTCCCCGAAGCTGGAGTAATATTTTCCCATGGCAACCATCAAACGGCGCGGCGAAGCCTGGCGAGTGGGGATCCGGCGAAAGAGCTATCCCACTATTTCAGGAACCTTTGACTCTAAGGCCGATGTCCAGCGATGGGCGACCGAGATTGAAGGCGATATGTCACGCGCACGATTTCTTGATATTCGGGATGCAGAACAGACAAACGTTGCCGATGCCCTGCGACGATACCGGCGCGAAATCACCGACACGAAGAAAGGCGCCCGGCAGGAGTCTGTCAGAGTCGACCGCTGGCTCGAGGATGGTATTGCCAAGAAGTCATTGGCCACGCTGCGGTCATCTGACCTGGCAGCTTGGCGCGATGCGCACTTGAAGGAAGGGAAGGCCGGCAGCACGGTCAGACTTAACCTGGCCATCATTAGCCACCTGTACACCATCGCTATTAAAGAATGGGGCATTCAGGGTATTACAAGTCTCTGCGCCGCACTTCGAATGCCCAAGCCCAGCAAGTCACACGACCGCAGACCAAGCGCCGCAGAGCCGGCGGCTGTCATTGATGCTGCGGCAAAGCATCATCGTGAACTGCCGATCATTATCCAGCTTGCAGTCGAGACGGCCATGCGCCGGTCTGAGTTGAACCTGCTACGCAGGGACCAGATCCGGGGCAAGGTGGCCTATCTGGAGGACACAAAGAACGGGGAGCGCCGGAGTGTGCCGTTGTCGCAGAAGGCCCGCAACCTGATAGCCACGCTGCCGACACGCATTGACGGGCGCCTGTTCGAAATGATCCCTAACGCTGTCAGCAATACCTTTCCCAAATCCTGCCGTGATGCCGGCATAGTAGGATTGACGTTCCATGACCTGCGCCATGAAGCGACCAGCCGATTGTTTGAGGCCGGGTTCAATGTGATGGAAGTCGCATCCATCACCGGCCACAAGACCCTGGCAATGCTCAAGAGGTACACCCACCTTTCCCCGCATGATCTAGCCGACCGCATGGCCAGGACGTAAGCTGATTGGTACAGCTCTTGGCCTTCCTTTCCTGACCGGCTGATGCATACCGCCTCATACTCGCCTAGGAACGTCAACACACTGGACCGCCGCCAGCACAACTTCACGTCCTGCTTGAAATGGGGAAGCATCCACGCTGCTCTGTCGCGTACTGCTGATCTGATTGCGCACTCTGACCGGCTCAGCATCTTGGCTATTTTCGGTACGTGCAGGATCTCTGATTCTATTGCTATGCTTCCCCCTCCTGGTGGTGGGCGGCCAAGTGCAGGAGGAAATATTGCCAGCGGTATATTCGCTGGCCGACTGTACGCGCGGAGTCATCTCAATGCGTGGCCGGCTAGGGCTGTGATCTAGACATCTGGCCTGTAATCGGCTGCGCATCACGTCGCAGCGCGGACTGTCTTTTAATCTCGCCGTCAAGCCTGGACGGTCACGGGGTTTTAAGTTGTGTAAAAAGCGTTCGGGACGGGGACTTGCCTTTTATCAAGGCATGGAGGTTATTTAAATATTCTGAAATCATAAGCGCAAGCCTGTTTAACAAGCTAATTTAGTTACGCTGAAAGTAATCTAGGTGGGCACAAAAAAATCCGCATCAGTGGACTTTGTTGAATCGGGAATTAGCGGAGCGTTGCTATCCTTTTTCGCCGGACCGTGGACCACCAAAAAACCATACCTATGATTTTTAGTGAGCCCAACTCTTTTGGCTTCAGGATTTCATCAGGATGCTCTTCTGAATTCCCGGACCTGAGTCGAACAGATCCTCCGGGCATCCGGTACAAGAACTTCACACGCAGCATGTCATCATGATCAATCGCGTAGATTTCACCATCGACTATAGACGTCATTCCAGTGTCTATTCCTATTGTTGAACCTTCACTTATGCGCGGCTCCATGCTCGTGCCTGTTACATGTGCAGCAACGGCATTTTCTGGTTGCACTCCGCATTCCCTTAGCGTGGATATCGCGAACCGTATCTGGTGGCCGGATGACTCTTGTATAGCAGTTGTACCCGCTTCAGCTGACAACTCGACCTCCTTGTACACGGGTACATAGACCTCATCCGAGTCGGCCGGAGTGTGGCTCCCCCGTGGAGAAAGACGCTCTCTAATCTCGATCTCGGAAACCATGCGTTCGGGACCCTCACCTATAGCAAGCCACCTGGCACTGAAGCCAGTTGAGTTTTCGAGGGCGAAAAGGTTCTCCGGCTTTAGGCTTTTGGTCTCTCCACTTATCCACTGAGAAACCGCAGAGTTAGCAACGCCGCACTCTTTCGCAATCTGGCTTTTCTGTTTTCCAGAATTTTTTATTGCTTTTTCGATCCGTTCGTATCTCTCCATAGACTTAATTTTCCGTCCTGCTTAATTTGAGCATTCATTCGTTTGACAATGATATCGGAGTAATTGGGGTCAGATGAAAATTAACTCTTTTGATCCTGTGCTGGTTCATTTGATTTTTCTGATCTTATCGACTGCCTCCAGTTTTGCTCCAAGACGTTGCTAATGTTCGCTTCTTGGCCGATAGCAGCCCGTCTACACAGGCCGTTATCGGCCAGAAGCGGTCGTTCAAGCATAGACCGGGGATGTCTCCCAGAGCGGGGTAGTCCAAGCAGTCATTCAGGGCGTCTACAAGAGCAGAGTCGATTCAACTGGATGCGTTTTTTGATTTCAAACCCTTGTTAAGGGCGATATTTTACTTATTGAAAATTTTGTAAAAAAGCGTTTTATTGCCTACCCTAATACTTGAACAGTTCAAAGCCTTGGGAAATTACACTCGCATGCAAATGATGGAGTGGCTCAGAGACCCACTCAGTAATTTCCCACTGCAGAACCATGGCGATCCTGCAGTGGGGTCCGCGAAAACCATATGAATCGCAAGGCCGAGCTTTCACCTTCTATCGTGGCTGCATACTTAGCTATCTTACAACGTGCAGGCTTCGTGCTAACCACCCGCATCGGAAAGTGGACTTACTACCGGCGCAATGAGCAGGCGATTGATGACTTTGCGGCTAGGTTGATCATCGAATTGTAATTTTT
>NZ_JBLIAB010000004.1:0-351112 GCF_047631575.1 Halopseudomonas sp.
ACTCTTCAATAATTAAAGGTAACACACTGCAGATTACCGCCGGCATACTAAGTATCGCAGGAGGCGGGCAACTTGATTCTGTCGGCACCATGTTAATTGATGTAAATACATTACTAATGCCTGTTAAATCTACCATTTTAACTGGGGGCATGAGTAGTTTCATTTTAGGCAACAATCTTATTAACAACGGGATAATTCATTCTAAAGATTCGCTAACAATAAGTTATAATACAGCGCCAGTGATATATTTTATACAAAATCGCCTAAGCAGTTCCATATCTGCAATCAACACATTGAATATCACAGGCGCTGATTTTTACAATTCGGGGATAGTTTATTCGGGGCTTGCCACATCAATTATTAGCCCTAATAACCTCGAAAACTATGCATCAGGAGAAATAATCTCTGGCGGCAATGTGACACTCACTAGCAGCTACTTTAATAACAATAATAAAATTGTGGCTGAGAAAAATATTATAATATCATCCACTGATTTTAATAATCAGATAGCAGGTGGAGATACTCGCATATTAATTAGTACTGAGGCGCAAGCAAATTTCGTTTATGACCCGTGGCCGACTCCTTGCCCTGATCCATGTGTACTTTTTGTTACATCAGAGGATGGCGTTAAATTAGAGCTGGGTATTAATCAGTCACGCAATTATTCCCGAAGCTGGACCGAAACACAGAGCTATAATGGTAATGTTCCTAATGATAAAAATCGCCCACAAATCACATCAACAACCGGCGATATTACTATATCTGACTTTACGAGAGGACTTAACCTAGCAGGCATAATTTCAGGTGTAAATGTAAAGCTTGAACCGGCTACAGTTTCTAACACGGGCTTTACACAGTTTAAACATGATGCTTATTCACTTAGAAGTATTACTAAAACAGAAACGTATACAGATACAATTACATGGAGCGGTACTTTTGGGGCGATATCCACGTTTTCGAATAAGTATCTGGGCATAGCTGACTCCAAACTTCAGTATACAACATTTCTTTCCAATTCTGGGATATATGCTAGAGATACATTTACATCTATCGCGCCTGGCCTTATTTTTTCTATAGAGAGTGACATTACTGGAAGCGATGACACAAACGTTGATACGACTTCTAACATTGACCCCGCATCAGCAACGTCAGCGAGCAACATAAATGTAAGTACAAATACAGCAGTATTTCCAATAACAATTGACCCATTATTTCTTGCGCTACCGTCCAGTCCCAATGGTTTTTTCATCACGAGTAAAAACCCTTCCTCAGGATACTTAATAGAAACTAACCCACTGTTCCAAGTAGGATCGACTTTCGGAGGATCCGACTTCTTCGTTCAACGTTACGGCTTTGATCCAGAAGTATTACAAAAACGTTTAGGTGACGCTAACTACGAAGCGTACTTAATTCGGCAACAACTAATTTCTCAAACCGGCAATAATATGCTGGCCGGCTATGAAACTGAAGCAGTCTTGCTGCAAAGCATGATGGAGCAAGGTGCTGACGAAGCATTACGGCTCGGATTTATTTGGGGTACAAATCCAACACTCAAACAATTAGCTGATTTAACTACTGACATAGTGTGGATGGTAGAGGTTACTATTAATGGTGAAAAGGTTCTGGCACCAAAAGTATTTCTGTCTCAAAATACAAAAGACAATATTTTAAGCGGTGCCGTCATTGCTGCAGGCAATATTGATATTAGCGTAGCATCCTTTAACAATACAGGCGGCACTGTTGCTGCCAACGAGAAACTGGCAATAACGGCGGTTAATAATGTTACTAACACCAGTGGCAAAATAATAGGAGGGGATGTATCACTCGTTTCGACTGAAGGTAGCATTATCAACCAAACGTGGTCTGAAACGACAGGGGGCGAAGGCAATACCAACACAATTATAGGCCGGACTGCCTCAATAGAATCCCGGAATACATTATTATTAAGTGCAGAAAAAGACATCAAAATCCTCGGTGCTACCCTTACATCCGGTGGCAAGGCAGCGTTAAAGGCAGGCAATGATATTATTGTCGATACCATTGTTGACAGGACCTCGACTAGTTCAAGTAGTGGCAGTAATAACTCTGCTACTTCTACTACAACAACTACTGTAAAAAATATTGGATCAGCATTAACGTTTGGAAGTGACTTAGCACTCGAGAGTGGAAACCAAACAACAATTGCCGGCAGTGTTCTAGAAGTGAATGGTAACCTTGATGTCGATGCTAACGGTGGCTTCAGCGTAATAGCACGGCAAGACAGTGTAACCACCAACACCATTGAATCTACAGCAGGCATGGGTGTAGGTGGAGGTGTCTTTGGAAGTGAAACAACTACAACTGATAATTTTGTTGGCACTAACGCAGGATCTACATTAGTGGTAAAAGGAAACGCCAATATTGACTCAGACGGTACATTTTTACTTCAAGGCTCCGATGTCAATATCGACGGCAATGCTGATATTAATGCAGTAGGCGGCATTAGTATTTTGGACGGTCTGGATGAAGTAAAAACTACGACCGTGACACAGACCACCGCATTCTTGAAAGGAGAAGGGAATGCTGTTTCAGATGTTATGAGTACAGCTAGCTCATCTGCAAAATCCTTAAACGCTGACGCGGCCACATCGGCTAATGCCATAGCTGAATCAGATCATGATTTTAAATTACAAGAAACAACTACAACCACAACCAATTCGGGTAGTAAAACCAGCGTTGCCAGCACACTCAATGTCAAAGGTAATTTAAAAGCAGAAACAGCTGGCGCGCTCACTGTTCAGGGCTCAGTTATCGATGTGGGGGGTGATGCCACATTAGCGGCTGACCGTGTAGAAGTGCTAACTGGCCGAAATGAAACCTGGGATGAGACTGTAACGGACAGAACCAGTGTTGGTTTTTTTGCAGAAAATGACGCTGCCGCAAATGCCGGTACTGAAACAGAAGCTAATGCTAACGGTGTACTAGCCACCAATGCTGGTGCATCAGCGACGGCTAATGCATCTGCGTCATCTGTCGGAACAATGGGCGTACTGATTGAGCAAGATACCTCAACAAACTATGCTTTAACTAACAGCAAATCGGTTATCAAGATCGGTGGTAGCGGGTCTATTACTGCCGCGAATACTGCAAGATTTGTTGGTGCTGAAATTGAAACAGGTAAGGCGTTAACTATTGTTGCCACCGATATTATCAACGAAGCGGCAATCGATGTTATAGAAACAACATCGACAAGTAATCGGGATCTAGTCGGGGTTTACCTCAGTGGCCAAGCGAGTGCTCAAGCAAGCGCTGAAGCCAATGCCCAAACAGGCTTAGTAACAGGCGTAGATGGAAGTGTTCAGGCGTCAGCCGAGGCTGAAGCTGGAGCAGGCCTCCGTTATAACAATCAGTCCAGCACTACATCGCAAGGCAGTACTACAGTTGTAGGCAATAGCTTCAAGGCAGGTACTGACTTTTCCAGAACAGCCACAAACTTAATTGTAGATCAGGCAACGGATATCGAAGCCACTCGCGATTTTAACCAATCGGCTAATGTAATTCGTGATGAAGCAGTTCAAGACACAACGTATTCAACCAGTGATACGAGCGAACATGATGCAAGAATTGGTGTTTATGCAGGCGCTAAGGTAGAGGCTGGCGCTGAAGCAGGCATGTCTAGTGTTGGAATGCAGGGTGGGTCATCTGACGCGGGTGCTGAAGCCGGCGCTGGCTTGCAAGCGCAGTATGAAAATGAATATTCGTATTCTTCATCAGAATCCACAACAGCTGTCACCAGTCGATTTAAAGCAGGTGGCAATATTAATTCGACTTCTAAAGAGGCAACAACGTTAGTCGGTGCCGAGCTTATAGCGGGCGGGGACATTAATATCAACGCTGGATCTTTTGATTTTCTAGCGGCAGAAGATACTTCAACCAGCACCAGAGATTCTAGCGAGGTGTCAGTGGATGGCAAAGTTTCTCTTGCTGGCTCGGTTGGAGCAAAGCTAGATGCATCGTATGGTGGTGGTTCTGATACGGAATCGTCTAGTAAAGCACGTGTTGGAACAGTGACAGCTAGTAATAATCTCAACATTACAACTAAAAAGGATGCAACCTTCGTTGGCACCAATATGGAAGCTGGTAATCAAGCAAATCTCGATGTGGGAGGAAGCTTAGATGTCCAAGCAGCGAGAGACACCACATCATCGTCGGGCAGTAAGGCTAACGTCAGTCTATCAGTAAGTTCGACAGTAAAAGATCAAAGCGTTGGCATCGGTGGCGGGTATGAAAACAATGAAAGTAGCAGCAGTACCGCTGTGGTCGGCATCATCAAGTCCGGCGCTGGTGGCACCCAAATTAAGTCAGCGGGCGATGCGACTTTCGAGGGAACTCAATTTGCTTCTGACGGCGATACGTCATTGTCTGCGGGCGGCGCTGTCAACCTCAATGCTGCAAAGAATACAACGTCAGACGTTAATTTTGAATTTTCTGGCGACGCGGGCAAGGGTAAAGGCGGAGATGTAGAAGGGGTTGTTGGCGGTGGTGTGAGCGTTGCGGATAGCACCGCCTCAACAACGGTTGGGATTCAGTCGCTCGGGTCAGTATCGATAGTCGCTAAAAATATTAATAATCAAGCTGCGGACATTAACTCTACTAACGGCACAGAAACTCTGACCGGCATAGTGACTAATACCGAAGCTGAAAATAGCGAGTTTACTTTTGGCGCTGAGGCGCGTATCAAATCAGGTGGGGATTCACCAAACAACACTGGAACCCCAGGAGCTACGCGTTCTGGCCCTGACGGCGCCGATATCAGTTCGGCAACACGTCCTCGTTCTGGTGGTGGCGAACTCAGTCCGGCAACGCGGCCTCGCTCTGACGGTGGCGAACTCAGTGCGGTAACGCGGCCTCGCTCTGACGGTGGTGAACTCAGTCCGGTAACGCGGCCTCGCTCTGACGGTGGTGAACTCAGTCCGGTAACGCGGCCTCGCTCTGAGGTCGTCACGGACCGCACAGCAAATACGATTCAAACCTCAACTCCTGTTTCACCGTCTAGTGATTCCATACCCTCTATTGCTAGCGCTTCTTCTAATCAATTACTCGCTAACAATTCGACTTCGGTTGATATCAATGTCGTTCCCAGCACGCCTTCTGCGCCAATAACGCCCAAAGCAGCTGATCCAGCGGTCCCCGCTGTTACGTCTACCGAGACAGTAAATCCCAATGTCGCTAATCAGATTGTCCCGGCTGTTACGTCTACTGAAACAATAACGCCCACAGTGGTTGATCCCGTGGCCCAGGTCGTTGGGTCTACCGAAACGGTTACACCAAATGCAGCTGATCCAGTTGTACCGGCTGTGACGCCTACTGAGGCAGTAAACCCCAATATAGATGCTCCAGTTGTCTCGGTTGTTACGTCTACCGAGACGATAACGCCTCCAGCAGTTGATCCAGTGGCCCCGGTCGTTGCGTCTACCGAAACGGTTACACCCAAAGCAGCTGATCCAGTTGTACCGGCTGTGACGTCTACCGAGACAGTAAATCCCAATGTCGCTAATCAGATTGTCCCGGCTGTTACGTCTACTGAAACAATAACGCCCACAGTAGTTGATCCCGTGGCCCAGGTCGTTGGGTCTACCGAAACGGTTACACCAAATGCAGCTGATCCAGTTGTACCGGCTGTGACGCCTACTGAGGCAGTAAACCCCAATATAGATGCTCCAGTTGTCTCAGTTGTTACGTCTACCGAGACGATAACGCCTCCAGCAGTTGATCCAGTGGCTCCGGTCGTTGCGTCTACCGAAACGGTTACACCCAAAGCAGCTGATCCAGTTGTACCGGCTGTGACGTCTACTGAAACAATAACGCCCACAGCAGTTGATCCCGTGGCCCAGGACGTTGCGTCTACCGCCACGGTTACACCCAAAGCAGCTGATCCAGTTATACCGGCTGTGACGCCTACTGAGACAGTAAACCCCAATATAGATGCTCCAGTTGTCTCAGTTGTTACGTCTACCGAGACGATAACGCCTCCAGCAGTAGATCCAGTGGCCCCGGTCGTTGCGTCTACCGAAACGGTTACACCCAAAGCAGCTGATCCAGTTGTACCGGCTGTGACGCCTACTGAGACAGTAAACCCTAATATAGATGCTCCAGTTGTCTCAGTTGTTACGTCCACTGAGACGATAACGCCCAAAGCAGCTGAACCCGCTGACACTGAAACGGTCCATGGTGTTTCTAAAAAGATTGTAGACACCGTTAGAGCCATTCCAAAGGGTCAGCGACCAGATCCTTCTACCTACCTAGCCAAAGAGACAATCGATAATCAATTGGCAGAATTTGACGGTGGTGCATCTTACCTTGTGTCTAAAGCAGCATTCGATCGTTTCAGTAAAGGCAAAGATAACGTTGGCCGTCCAGATGGCCAGTTCGTTATGTCAGGGAAACAACTGGACGCATTATTACTTAAAGCTGATGGGGATTTGGCGCTGATAGAAAAAGAGTTGGGCATCCCGGAAGGCTCATGGCAAGGTCAAGAATTCGTAAGGATCGACATTCCAGATCCACGGTCATTGTCACTACGCTTACCCGATGGCAACGAGAGCGGCGCTAATGACTTGTGGGTCCCAGGCGGCAAGTTACCAACGGGCCAGCTAGAGGCCGTCGTTAATCAGATACCGACGGGGTCTTATACTGAAACCTCATTAACCGCATCGGTACAAAAGCTGAAAGATAACGCTGCTGCTGCCACCGCGCCTACCAAATCGGTCACGCCTCAACCGGCTGATCCAACTGTCACTGAAACAGTCGCTAATGAATCGGGTACTCCAGATAGCGAGGGCACTGGATTGAGAGCGCGTGATCGGCTAAGAAAATCTGTACTAGCTGCCGAGGGATGTGTTGAACAAACTTTGGAGGATGGCCAAGTAATATGCATACAAGCTGAATAGCTTTTTCAGTCAAAGTGCTTTATTTGCTAATATTCAATCCAATCTGAAGTAAAAGGTATCGGCTAAATGAAAATCATATCAGAGCAAGCTTGGTCTTATGTGCTCTTCGATAATGGGACGCACTGGATATTAACGTTCTTACTGGGGGGCCCTGTTGAGATTGACGTCAGCGTCCGCCTCGAAGATGACGAAATCATGAAGATAAAACAGGATGGTTCGTTTTTATCTCAGCTACTGGAGAAGTTTAAAGCGAATCGTTCCCATTATCGTGACCGTGAGGTTAGACCGCCCGTATGGCCCTAGCAAGTCAAGTGAACACATAAAATAACCTCACCTACAGCACCGTTTCAATAGACACGGTGCCCGGCGACCAGATCACCCAACCGCTGACGATCATCCTCTAGCACCATTGCCAACTCGGCGTGCCTGAGCGCAAACAGCGCCTGCCGCCGAGCGCTACGCGCCAGTTCGACGCCCTGTCCGGCCAGCAGCAGCAATCCCTTTTGCAATCTCATCTGCACCTCGATTAGGCTGCCACCGTCACGTGCAATCGGCGCAAATATGTCATCGAACAGGTCATCGAGCTCCAATGTCGGTACGTGTACGCGCGGGTAAATGGGTGCAACCTGCATCTCGGCGACGCTCTGCTCTGAATAGCAGGAAAGAATCCTCACAGCACGCCCAAGCACATCGATCGCGGTACCAGGATCGTTGACTGCAGGTGAAAGCGCACGCGAGGCAATTTCTGCGAGAACGGAGAGACCAAAGCGCGGATCCTGCTTGAAGGACCGGTCATTGCCCAGAGTGAATGCGCCATATACTGCCTCGTTTGACTCGTCGGCCTTATCGCCCCCCACACCATCGATCCAGGCAAGCACCCGCGGCTGGCTGACGAAGGCTCCAGGCAAGCAGGAAACCCATATCCTCCAATCGTGCGCCTCCGCCAGACGCGACAACTCGACCATATCCAGATGCTGGATCAATCCGGTTGACTGCGCATAAACCGGCCGGGCAGAGTCCGGGGGTACGTCCTGAGCTCCTCTAATCGTCACCCCACCCAGTCCCGGATTACATATACGCTCCTTAAGAGCGGCAAGAGTGACTGTCTCGACCCGCCCAATGGTGTCGCCCACGCGCCCAAAATGCGACAGATGCTCAATCCAGCGCAAAATAGTGATTACTATAAGCAAGATAACCACTAGGGTGGCCAGAAAAAGGATGGCCCTACCGCTATCGTCATAGGTACCGGTACTCAGAGCCGTGATCCCCACCAGGCTGAACAGAAAGCTGCCGATGAAGGTGCCCAGCACATTCTGCGTAGTCGTATCCTGCATCAGCAAGAGGGTGGCCCTGGGCGAAGCTGTATTGGTTGCCGCGCCATAGGCCATCACCATAATACTGAGCGAAAAGGTGGTCACCGCCAGCATGCTCGAAGCAAGAATATTCAGGATGTCGCCGACAGCGTTCTGGCCCAGACTAAGATCGACCCAAGCAGGCAGAGCGCCTTCCAGCGCGGCAGCGGCCAGAGCCGCGCCGACACCGAGTAGGGCAAAAAGGGTAGCGCGCACCCAGAGCGTGCGCGTCCACTGCAAAGCCAACCACTGCCATTTGGAAATCATGTCTACTCCTCTCGCGGAACCGTCGGCAACGCCACATGACGGCAGGGATCAATGTCCCTATAATCGTGCCCATCATTCTAGCCGTTAATCTGCAGGACATCCTGACCAATGACTCACGCCACCGGCACCCTGTATATCGTCTCCGCTCCGTCCGGCGCCGGCAAAACCAGCCTGGTCAAGGCACTTATCGATCAACTCGACAGCTTGCGAGTGTCTGTTTCGCATACCACCAGAGCTATGCGCTCCGGGGAAATCGACGGCGTGAACTACCACTTCACCAGCCGCGAAAGCTTTCTTGCTCTCGTGACTCAGAGCGATTTCCTTGAGCACGCCGAAGTGTTTGGCAATTTGTACGGCACATCGCAGAGCGCTGTAGAAAAAACCTTGGCGCAGGGCAACGACCTGATCCTGGAGATCGACTGGCAGGGCGCACAGCAGGTCCGCAGGGCAATGCCCGATTCCAAATCAATATTCATCCTGCCCCCCTCGCGTACTACTCTGCGTGAGCGCCTAACAAACCGCGGCCAAGACGAGGAAAGCATCATAGACGGGCGCATGGCATTGGCCGTTGACGAAATCAGTCACTATGTCGAATACGACTATCTGGTGATCAATGATGATTTCAATACCGCCCTAGATGACCTTAAGTCGATACTGCGCAGCGCCCGACTCAATATCGGCCACCAGGAGGATCGATATCAGGAACTATTGACGGCGCTCTTGTCATAGTGCCTGTCAATTCAGTACACTGGCTGGTCCTGCGTTCCGTTCTTGGGCGCCTCTCGTTTAGATAGTCAAGCCGTTCCGGAGTACACCATGGCCCGCGTTACTGTAGAAGACTGCCTGGAAAATGTAGAAAACCGTTTTGAGCTGGTCATGTTGGCCACCAAGCGTTCGCGTCAGCTTGCCACGGGCGGCAAAGAGCCCAAGGTTGCGTGGGAGAATGACAAGCCCACAGTTGTCGCACTGCGCGAAATAGCAGCAGGTCTGATTTCCAACGAGATACTGGCGCAGGAAGCGATTCAGGATCAGCAGGAGCCGCTGTACTCGATGGAATCCGACCTCGAGGAGTAACTCCTTGGGCAGGTCGATGTCGGACCAGACCCGCACGTCAACGAAGGGCGTAAAAGCGCCCTCCATGCGGGCTCCGGAAGGTATAGACACTGATGTCCCTGCCGGCACATCGGGGATAGAGGCGTTTGTCGAGCGCTTGGCGAACTACCTCGAGCCGGACCAGATCAATCTGGTCCGTCGCGCCTATTACTACGCCGAACAAGCCCATGACGGACAGACACGACGCAGTGGCGAAGCTTATGTCACGCATCCTCTTGCAGTAGCCCATATTCTTGCCGACATGCACATGGACCATCAAAGCCTGATGGCTGCCATGTTGCACGACGTGATCGAAGACACCGGTATTCCCAAGGATGCTCTGGTCGCACAGTTTGGTGAAACAGTGGCCGAGCTAGTCGATGGCGTCAGCAAACTGACCCAGATGACCTTCGAAACCAAGGCTGAAGCCCAAGCAGAGAACTTCCAGAAAATGGCTCTGGCTATGGCTCGGGATATCCGCGTGATTCTGGTGAAATTGGCGGACAGACTGCATAACATGCGGACTTTGGATGCCCTAGGGGCCGAAAAACGTCGACGCATTGCCAAGGAAACCTTGGAAATATACGCCCCGATTGCGAACCGGCTCGGCATGCACAATCTGAGCACCGAATTCGAAGATTTGGGATTCAGGGCGATGTACCCGATGCGTTCGGACCTGATCCATCGTGCAGTACGTAGCGCCCGGGGCAACCGCAAGGAACTGCTGAACAAGATTCTCGACTCGCTGCAGAACTGCCTTGAGCGCGAGGGATTGCCCGGAAAGGTCATGGGTCGCGAAAAGCACCTGTTTGGCATCTACCAGAAGATGCGCGGCAAACGCAAAGCATTCCACGAAATAATGGACGTCTATGCCTTCCGTATTATCGTCGACAAGCCTGATACTTGCTACCGGGTGCTTGGCGCAATTCATAGCCTTTACAAGCCATTTCCAGGGCGCTTCAAGGACTATATAGCAATTCCCAAGGCAAATGGTTACCAGTCCTTGCACACCACCCTTTTCGGCATGCATGGGGTACCCATCGAGATCCAGATCCGTACCGAGGAAATGGAGGAGATGGCCAATAATGGCATCGCCGCGCATTGGGTTTACAAATCCAAGGATGAGGTCATCAACGGCCATCATGCGCGTACCCGGCAGTGGCTCAAGGATGTACTCGAACTTCAACAGAACGCGGGCAGCTCGCTGGAATTCATCGAGAATGTGAAGATCGACCTGTTTCCCGACGAGGTTTATATATTTACTCCCAAGGGCCGCATCATGGAGCTGCCTAAAGGCTCTACACCGGTTGATTTCGCCTATGCAGTGCATACCGACGTGGGCAATAGCTGCATCGCCTGTCGGGTAAATCGCCGGCTTGCACCCTTATCCGAGCCACTGGAAAGCGGTCAGACGGTAGAAGTGATTCGCGCGCCTGGCGCACGCCCCAACCCAGCCTGGTTGAGCTTTGTCATCACTGGCAAAGCGCGCAGCAATATTCGACATTTTCTCAAACATCAACGCCACTCCGAGTCCATCACACTGGGAGAGCGGCTACTGGATAAGGTTCTGGCAAGCTTCGACACCAGCCTGACGGCGATCCCTGAGAGCAACATCAAACAGGTCCTGAAGGACTGCAAGGTGGAGCTGATGGAAGATCTACTAGCCGATATAGGCCTGGGCAACCGCATGGCCTATGTGGTTGGGCGCCGTCTTCTCGCCAGCGAAGGTGCAATCGACCCCGAGTCGAAAAAACCCACCGCCGCGGAACCCGGCAGAACAACCGAAAAACCTCTGTCCATTCGCGGTACCGAAGGCCTTGTTGTCAGCTTTGCCCGCTGCTGTAATCCGATTCCGGGAGACCCTATAGTAGGTTACCTGTCCTCCGGCAAGGGCATGGTCATCCATCAGGAAAATTGCAGCAACCTGGCGGAGAATCGTCACAGTAATGAAAAAACCTTGCATCTCACATGGGATAAGGACGTGAGCGGCGAATTTACCGTCGAGCTTAAGGTCGAGCTGGAGAATGAGCGTGGCATCATCGCGCAGCTCGCGGCGGGTATCACCATGGCCGATGCAAGTATCGACAAAATCAGCGTCGACGAACGCGACGGACGTGTTAGCGTCGTCCAACTGGTAGTGCGTGTCCGCGACCGCCTCCACCTTTCAAAATTGATAAAGCGCATACGAACCTTGACCGGCGTGATGCGCATCACACGTCTCAAAAACTGATCCGACATCGGAGATTCAATGAACAAACAAGTCATCACGAGTGACCGGGCACCTGCTGCCATTGGTCCCTATTCCCAAGCCATGAAAGTGGGCAATACTGTTTACCTATCGGGTCAGATTCCTCTGGACCCGGATACCATGGAAGTGGTTGAAGGGATGGAGCGTCAGATCTGCCAGGTGTTCGATAACCTGACTGCGGTTGCTGAAGCCGCCGGTGGCAGCCTGCAGGATATCGTCAAGTTGAATATCTTCCTCACCGATCTTACCCACTTTGGTCTGGTCAACGACGTCATGACTCGCTATTTCAAACAGCCCTATCCTGCCCGCGCCGCCATCGGCGTCGCGTCTTTGCCCAAGGGTGTGCCAGTAGAAATGGACGGCATCATGGTCGTCAGCTAAACAGCCCTTCATCGACGAAAGGCTGTCGTCCTCGGATGTCAGCTTTTCAGCTTGGCATCAAGACTGATATCGGCCTTTAACAGCTTGGAAATCGGGCAGCCACTCTTGGCCTTGCCGGCAATCTCAGCAAACTCCTTCTGCTCAATCCCGGGAATCGCCGCGCTCATGCGCAATGCCACGGCGGTCACTGCAAAACCATCGGCCTGCTTGCTCAGCGTGACTACCGCTTGTGTATCAATACTGTCCGGCGTATAGCCTGCCTCGCCCAACAGCATGGAAAAAGCCATGGAGAAGCAACCTGCGTGGGCTGCACCGATCAGTTCTTCCGGATTGGTTCCTGGCTCATTCTCAAACCGGGTATTGAACCCATAGGGGTTGGCTTTAAGTGCCCCGCTTTCGGTAGAGATGGTGCCCTTGCCTTCTTTCAATAAACCCTGCCAATGGGCTGATGCTGACTTATTCATCTATTTCTCCTCGTATGGCGAGTGACCCGATGACCGATTGGCCAACTGACGTCTTGCAAAATGAGGCCTGCCGGGTGAATGTTGTCACCCTAGACAGGTCAGTTATAGAGGTTGCTGCGCCCCTCCAACAAGCTGAACCTTTTTTCCGGTCACCCTATATACCGACAAGGTAATCCCGTGATTAATTCCCCACGACTCACTCTTTCCCTTATCGGCATAGTGCTGACACTGACTGGCTGCGGCTCTCAACCAGCCCTGCCGATCAGCTCTGGCATGGGTCCCCACCCGGCTTTACCGGAGCCAGAGGGCGGCTTATTGCCAACGGTTAATATCGCTCCGGCAGTCGGCTGGCAGGGCGATGCAAAGCCGCAGACAGCGCCAGGGTTGCAGGTTCAGGCGTTTGCCAAAGGGCTGGACCATCCGCGCTGGCTGCATGTGCTACCCAACGGCGATATTCTGGTGGCGGAAACCAATGCACCAGCCAAGCCTGATGGCAGCGGCAGCGTCAAGGGCTGGGTGGCCAAGAAAATAATGACCAAAGCGGGCGCAGTGACGGTGAGCGCCGATCGCATCAGCTTGTTGCGCGACAGCGACGGCGATGGGCTGGCGGACCAACGCACGGTATTTCTCGACAACCTGCACTCGCCCTTCGGTATGGCCCTGGTGGGCAACAATCTCTATGTTGCCAATACCGACGGTATTATGCGATTTCCCTACCAGACCGATCAGACACAGATAACGACTCCAGGTGAGCTGGTGACCATGCTACCCGGCGGTCCGATAAATCATCACTGGACCAAGAACCTGATTGCCAGCCCCGACGGCAGAGTGTTGTACGCCGCCGTGGGTTCTAACAGTAATGTGGCAGAGAATGGGCTGGAAGCGGAGCAGGGACGCGCGGCCATCTGGGAAATCGATCCTGCCAAAGGCAGCAAGCGACTGTTCGCATCGGGTTTGCGTAACCCGGTTGGCATGGCCTGGGAGCCTTTCAGTGGCGCACTTTGGACCGTTGTAAACGAACGCGACGAACTGGGCAATGATTTGGTACCGGACTACATGACCTCGGTCCAGGACGGCGGTTTTTATGGCTGGCCTTGGAGTTACTTCGGCCAGAATATGGATGGCCGCGTCAAGCCGGCTAATCCATCTCAGGTCGCCAGCGCGCTGGTACCCGATTACGCTCTCGGCGCCCATACTGCGTCACTGGGCCTAAGCAACGCAGTCGGTAGTCGTCTGCCGGCCCCGTTTATCGAAGGGCTGTTCATTGGCCAGCACGGCTCATGGAATCGCAAACCGCACAGCGGCTATCAGGTGCTCTTTGTTCCCTTCAAGGAAGGCCGTCCGAATGATGCGCCCTATACTGTACTGGATGGCTTTCTCAATGGTCAGGGAGAGGCGCAGGGCCGCCCGGTCGGCGTGGTCATCGACGGGCAGGGTGCGCTACTGGTGGCTGACGATGTCGGTAATGTGATCTGGCGAGTCAGCGCCGCCACGCAACCCTGACTCCCAATCATCAGGTCTTGAGCAGCTCGGCGTAGCCTTCGCGAAAGCTCGGGTACTGCGGCTGCCAGCCTGACTCCCGGGCCAATTCGTTGCTGCAGCGCTTACTGCCGGAGCGGGTAGACACCGCACCGTCTGTCTGCAGGCTGGTACCCAACTGTTCGGCCAGCCACGTGGTGACATCAAACAACGCGGCCGGCTCATTATCGACCCCCAGATAACAGGGCGCCAACAGTTCCTGTTGATCAGCCTGCGCCAACAGATGCGCAAGTAAACCTGCGGCATCATCGCGGTGAATGCGGTTGGTGTACTGAGCAGGCTCCTCTGGCACATGCAGTCCGCCACGTACTTGCTCAATCAGCCTATTGCGGCCCGGTCCGTAAATACCTCCCAGACGCACAACACTCGCCGGCACGCCACTGCGCAGGGCCACATCTTCAGCGGCAAGCAACTTTATTGCGGTCGGCGAATCAGCCAATGCCCGGCTGTTCTCAGTAACCCATTCTCCTTCCGATTGCGCATAGACGCCGGTACTGGAAACCTGCAGCAGAAAGTTCAATTGCTGACTACTACTCTGAGTCCACGCCAGCACGTGCTCCAGCCCCTCGACATACAGCTGCTGATACAGTTCTGCATCGCGATTACCAGCCGCTGGGCAGTAAACCAGGTAATCGACCTTGGCGGGCCAATCGGCAGGTTTCTGCGCCTGGGTCAGATCAGCCGCAATCGGCATAATACCTGCCGGTAACTGCGAAGGATCACGTCGTAACCCGTACACCTGCCAGCCGCGCGCTAAAAGCTGTTGACCCAGCGCTGTGCCCAGATCACCACAGCCAGCAATAACGACATGCTTCATAACCACCTCTCCCATGATTTCCAGTACCACACTTTACCAGCCTGAGCCGTGCAAACTACCTCACATACAGAGCCATCTGATTGTTTTACTCTATCGATCAAAGAGCTATGCTAGAGATCATCTTTCCAAGCTCCCAGCGCAGGCCGCGACGTCATGACCTTGACCGAATTACGCTATATAGTGACCCTTGCCCAGGAACAGCATTTTGGCCACGCCGCCGAGCGCTGTCATGTGTCTCAGCCGACGTTAAGCGTGGGCGTCAAGAAGCTGGAAGACGAACTCGGCGTCATGATATTCGAGCGCAGCAAAAGCGCCGTGCGGGTCACTCCAGTAGGCGAGCGTATCGTTGCCCAGGCGCAAAAGGTACTGGAAGAATCGCTGGCAATACGCGAACTGGCCACCGCCGGCAAAAATCAACTGTCGGCTCCGCTGAAAGTCGGTGCGATCTATACCATTGGACCTTACATGTTTCCGCATTTGGTTCCGCAACTGCACAATGTTGCACCCGAGATGCCACTCTACATCGAAGAAAACTTCACCCATGTATTGCGCGACAAGCTGCGCAATGGCGATCTGGATGCGATTATTATTGCATTGCCATTCAACGAGCCTGACGTCCTGACCAGACCCCTCTATGACGAACCGTTCAGCCTCCTCATTCCGGCGAATCATCCCTGGGCCAACCGCGAACACGTAAGTCTTGAAGAGCTAGACGACAACAAACTGCTGCTGCTGGGTGAGGGCCACTGCTTCCGTGATCAGGTACTCGAAGCCTGTCCGACCCTGCGTAAAAGCGACGAACAAATGCGCCAGACCACAATCGAGTCGAGCTCGCTGGAAACCATCAGGCATATGGTGGCGTCCGGTATCGGCATGACGGTTCTGCCCATGTCCGCCGCCGACGATCGTTATTACAGTTCCGACCTGCTGGTGACCAAGGCATTCAAGACACCCGCGCCCTATCGAACCGTTGCGATCGCCTGGCGGGCCAGCTTTCCTCGCCCCAAGGCCATAGAAATACTCAGCGATTCGATCAGGCTGTGCTCTGTCGGTCAGCCGCAGGCGCGTAAATAGCCGTGTGCCCTTCCCTGTGACTGTTCTGGAAAGGACCTCTCTGACGGTGTTCAAGGGCGTCGGCCCGGCGCTGGCAGAAAAACTGACCAAGCTCGGATTGAGCTCGGTACAGGATGTCCTGTTTCACCTGCCACTGCGGTATCAGGATCGCACCTGCGTCACACCGATCGGCGCCTTGCGACCTGGTATGGATGCGGTTATTGAGGGCGTGGTGCAAGGTACCGATGTCGTCATGGGCAGGCGTAGAAGCCTTCTGTGTCGATTACATGACGGTACGGGCGGGCTGAGTCTGCGCTTTTATTATTTTTCCGGTGCACTGAAGACCAATCTTGAGCGCGGGAGTCATTGGCGCTGCTACGGCGAGGTCCGGCCAGGTGCGTCCGGTCTGGAAATTTATCACCCCGAACTGCAAAGCCTGGATGTGGCCACTGAATTGCCGGTCGCCGAGACGCTGACGCCGATTTATCCGAGCACCGAAGGGCTATCCCAGCAACGGCTGCGTAGCCTGAGCGAGGCGGCGCTGGCCTGGCTCCAGCAAGGCAACAGTCTGACCGAACTGCTGCCTCCGAAACTGCTGCAGGAATACCATCTGGCCCCTTTGCATGCTGCTATCAATACCCTGCACCGGCCGCCGCCGTCCGTGGATCTGCAGGCGCTTGAGGATGGCCGTCACTGGGCGCAGCATCGCCTAGCATTCGAAGAGCTGCTTGCCCACCAACTGGCCATGCTCCGTCTACGCGCCCAGATCCGCCGCAACGAAGCACCTGCGATGCCGCCCGCCAAAGAGCTACCCAGCCTGTTTCTGGCACGCCTAGGGTTTCCCCTGACTGGCGCGCAGAAACGGGTCGGCCACGAAATTACTACCGATCTGCAACAACGCCAACCCATGTTACGGTTGATCCAAGGCGATGTTGGCTCTGGCAAGACCGTTGTTGCTGCAATGGCCGCACTGCAGGCACTGGAAGCCGGCTGGCAAGTGGCCCTGATGGCGCCCACCGAGATTCTCGCCGAGCAACACTTCAATAATTTCAGCGCCTGGCTGGGACCCCTCGGCATATCCGTCGCGTGGTTGGCAGGCAAGCTCAAGGGCAAAACGCGCCTCAACCAAGTGCAGCTGATCGCTACCGGTGATGCCGCCATGGTCGTCGGTACCCATGCGCTGTTTCAGAGCGAAGTGCACTTTCATAATCTAGGGTTGGTGATCATCGACGAGCAGCACCGGTTTGGTGTGCAGCAACGCCTGGCACTGCGGGACAAGGGAGCAGCTGGTCGGTTCGCGCCGCACCAGCTGATCATGACCGCCACACCCATCCCACGGACTTTGGCAATGAGTGCCTATGCCGACCTGGACACGTCAGTGCTGGATGAGCTGCCTCCTGGGCGAACCCCGGTGAATACCGCTCTGGTGTCAAACAGTCGCCGCGAGGACGTTATTGAGCGGGTGCGCATAGGCTGCGCGGAGGGTCGTCAAGCCTACTGGGTCTGCACTCTGATCGAAGAGTCCGAGCAGTTACAGGCTCAGGCAGCAGAAGGTACCTGGCAGTTGCTACGCGAAAGCCTGCCAGAGCTCTCCATCGGCCTGATTCATGGCCGCCTGAAGCCCGCCGAAAAAGCCGAAATAATGAGCGCGTTCAAGGGCGGCGATCTACACCTGCTGGTAGCCACTACCGTCATCGAGGTCGGGGTAGACGTACCCAATGCCAGCCTGATGATCATCGAGAATCCAGAACGACTGGGACTGGCTCAACTACACCAGTTGCGTGGCCGCGTGGGACGCGGCAGCATCGCCAGCCATTGCGTGCTGCTTTACCACGCCCCCCTTTCGGCACTCGGTCGCGAGCGGCTGGGTATCATGCGTGAAAGCACTGACGGGTTTGTCATAGCGGAAAAGGATTTGCAGCTGCGCGGGCCCGGCGAAGTACTCGGCACCCGGCAGACCGGTGTGGTGCAATTTCGGGTGGCCGACCTGGTGCGCGATGCTGATCTGCTCCCCCGGGTACAGCAAGCTGCGAGCCTGATGCAACAGAACTATCCCGAGCGCTGCCAATTGTTGATCAACCGCTGGCTGGCTGCGGGACAGGATTTTGCCAGGGTGTGATTCAGCGCGTAGTCCGCTGGACGCACCGCAGACGCGACCGTGCTAGTATCTTGGAAACGCTAACAAACGATACCGGTTCATGCAGATGCGACGACAGGATTCGCGCCTTCGGAACCCGACTTAAGGAACGTGCCAATGAATACACCTGCTGCATCGGCGCAAGCCAGCGCGAGTCTTCCACACCTGATCGAGAAGCTGCTGCAACAACAGGCCATTGAATATCAGCTGCGACCCACGCCGCTGCACATACCTGAAAGCCAGCAGGTTCAGGCCTGTCTGTTATGCGATTCGAACGGCACTGTCCTGGCTCTTTTTCCCAAGAACCATCTGCTGGATCTGAAAAAAGCCGGTGCGCTGCTCAGTCGTGAACTGGAGCCAGTCCGCGCAGCGCAGTTGCAACGCATTCTTGCCAAACATCAGCTCAATCAGTTACCGGGGCTGCCGCTGCTGTTCAGCTCTCCCTGTGTGGTCGAACACAGTCTTTTGTCACAGCCAAGCCTGTGGCTCAGCAGCGGCCTCAGTGGCTGGAGTCTGGAGCTGGATCAGCAGGCCGCGCATATATTGCTGGCCAAGGCCAGCGCCGCGCATTTTGCTGTGCCTCTTGCCGATCTAAACGTCCTTACCAACGATCCAGATCAGGACGGACAGGATCTCAGCCGCGCGGTAACCAACTTTACCGCCCTGCGCATGCGCCAGCGCCTGGAAGAGACCATCGAGATCCCGCCCTTGCCCGCTACTGCGCAAAAAGTCATGAAACTGCGAGTCAATCCAGACGTCGGCATCGAAGAGCTTGCGGATGTGGTGGAAACTGATCCAAGTCTGGCGGCTCAGGTGGTCAGCTGGGCATCATCACCCTTCTACGCAGCACCTGGAAAAATACGCTCCGTCGAGGATGCGATCGGACGGGTACTTGGCTTTGATCTGGTCATCAACCTGGCGATCGGGCTGGCCCTGGGTAAAACGTTCAAGCTGCCCAAGGATGGTCCAGAAGGCGCGACCGGTTACTGGGAGCAGGCGATCTATACTGCCTCCGTCATCGAGGGTCTGGCAAAAGCCATGCCTCGAGCTGCGCGCCCCGAACTGGGTCTGAACTACCTCGCCGGCCTACTGCATAATTTCGGCTATCTGGTGCTGGCTTATATCTTTCCGTCGTATTTTCATACTATTTGCCGGCATCAGGAGGCCAACCCTCATGTCCAGCCGCACCTGATTGACCAGCACTTGCTGGGCGTCAATCGGGATCAGATCGGTAGCTGGTTGATGCGTTTTTGGGACATGCCAGTCGAAGTCTCTACTGCCATCCGCTATCAACATAACGCGAACTATGCAGGCGACGATCATGTCTATGCCAACCTGGTCTATCTCGCCCAGGCTCTGCTTCAGGATCAAAACATCGGCGAAGGCGCGCCTATGCCGATACCCGCGAGTCTACTCGCGCGGCTTGGTTTGTCTGCGGAAGATGCGACTGAGGTGGTTCACAAGGTTCTGGATGCGCGGGATGCATTGCGTACGCTGGCTACGCAATACCAGCAAGGCTAAGACAGGGGCAAGGTTCAATCCCTGCGCCGGGCAAACCTCGGCAAAAGGCCGTCCAAGGGCTTGGCATAACGGACGGCCTCCGGACTGGGCGAATCAGTTAACCGATTCTTTCAGACTTTTACCAGGTTTGAAGGACACGGTGTTGCTGGCTTTGATATCGACAGGAGCGCCAGTTTGCGGGTTCTTCCCGGTACGGGCACCACGGTGGCGTTGCAGAAAAGTACCAAAGCCTACCAGGGTAACGGTGTCCTTGCGACTCAGGGCTTGACTGATTTCGTCAAGTACAGCGTTGAGCACACGGTTTGCCTGGTCTTTGGTCAGGTCAGCTTTGTCAGCAATAGCTGCAGCGAGATCCGGTTTACGCATATGAAGCCTCGTCATGTTGTTTTTGTTTTTTCACCGCTGCATCCGCACAACGGGTGCCTTGCCGATCAATGCTGGTTGGCAGGGCCTGTACTGCGTTGGCAGCATGGCACGACTCAGCATGATGTGCCAGTCGTATAGCCTGCGGCCTGTGCGGTGTTACACTGTTTTCCGGACAAAAGGCAATATGCCCTATCAAATTACCCGACCTGTCAGGCTAGCCAGGCCGGTAATTGACGATTTAACTGCAGTTTTTCACTGACAGCTGTACCGGACAGAGCGTAACCGTGCAGCGTGCCTTCTGCATCGTGAAAAACCGCGCGAATATTCTGGCCCTCACCACTGACCGTCCATAGACCACTCGTCGTGGATACCGGTGGCGAGACCACCAACGGACATACCGGCGTTTTGACCATAACCGGCATTGCCGGATAAGTGACCTCAGTGGGCTGACCGGTCAGCGTGCGTGCCAAAGCACGGGCGCTTGTCATTAAAGGCATGACATACATAAGCTGCAAGCCCATGACGTCGGCGCAATCGCCCAGTGCATAAATATGGGGATCCGATGTGCGCAACATTCGGTCAACATGAACGCCGCGGCCGCAAAGAACGCCCGCGTCGCTGGCAAGCGCAGTGTTGGCCAACAAGCCAATGGCCGACAGCACCTGGTCAACTTCGACCTGGCTTCCATCGTCCAGCACCAGATCCAACACTGATCCGGAGGGTCGTACCGAAGCAACCGAGCGCCCAAGATGAAATCTTACTCCCAGATCCTCAAGCGCACGCTGAACCGGAGCGGCCACTTGCGCCGGAACCAGCCCGGCCATCAACTGTGCATCCGGTGCTATGACCTGGACTTCCAGGCCGCCTAACGCCAGATCGTTGGCAAACTCGCTACCGATCAGACCGGCGCCAATAATGGCTACCCGCTCGCGGCCCTCGAGTCGCTGACGAAATCGAGCATAGTCAGCTAGATTATTGATCGACAGCACGTGCTCGTGCATCTCCTCAGCCAGAGGCAACAAGCGCGGATGGGCACCACATGCCAGCACCAGATCACCGTAGTCATACGCGCCTGACGATGTCTGCAATGTGCGCTGCTGAGCATTTATATGCGTCACCTGGCTGTGAGTGATGATCCGCGCGTCCAGTTGCGCGGCCATTGTCACAGCATCCTGCATGGCCAGTTCGTCAGCCTGCTTGCCCTTGGCAAAGCCGTTGGAAAGCAGGGGTTTGGAATAGAACCGGCCATCGTCAGCGGTTATTAGTATCAACTCCCGCTGACCGTCCAGTTTGCGAAACTCTTTGGCCAGGTTGTAGCCGGCCAAGCCGGTCCCCAGAATGATCAGCGGCGCATTATCGGGCACATCAAACTCCTTCAGTAAAAGCTCAGCCCATCTCGATCATTTCAAAATCTTCCTTACCGACACCGCAATCCGGGCATTGCCAGTCTGCCGGCACATCTTCCCAACGCGTACCTGCCGCTATGCCCTCATCCGGCCATCCTTCTGCTTCGTCGTAGATGAAACCACATACAACACATTGCCACTTCTTCATGCAGCTATCCTGAAAAAAGGTTTTAAATGGAATACCCTGACACTACCGCAATTGCCGCGGCACGCCAAGGGTGCATCCCTCAGCGGGCCACCTTACATTCATGCTAACCTTGTACCTTCGATCAATTGTTCTGTGAAGATGTTACGCCGTGACCCTGCCTGACTGGTACGTTACCCCCCTTCATCCTTCACCCCCGGCTAATCCGCTGCTGGACTGGCTGTGTGACCAGCACTCGCTGACAGCACGACTGGAGGCAGCTGGCAACTGCGATTTTGCAGTGGAAGTCCTGCATCAGGGGGTCGAAGAGGCCCGGACCGACGAGGCTGCGGCGCTGGATCTGAGCAACATGGAACCGGTCTGGGTACGTGAAGTTCTCCTGCATACGCGGGGCGCAGCGCGGGTGTTTGCTCGCAGCGTTGCCCCACTGCGGTTGCTCGAAAAATCGAGCCTGGACCTGCAACAACTGGGCACCCGCAGTCTGGGTGAGCTACTATTTGGCACCCCAAATATCAGTCGTGGCTCCCTAGAAATCAGCCTCTACCCGGCCGCCTGGCTACCGGCGGATTTGCGCCAGGAGTCATGTTGGGCCCGACGCTCACTGTTCAGCGACGGCAAGCTGCATCTGCTGGTCTGTGAAGTATTTTTGCCGGGCTGGCCGCCAGCCTGAACACCCACGCTCTCGGAGAAACTCCCGTGTCCGGCCTGATGATGACCCTAGCTGCCCGCATCCACCCCCGCGCCCCAGACTTCATCCAGCTGATGCGCCTGAACCGCCCTATCGGTACCTGGCTTTTGCTTTGGCCAACACTCTGGGCCCTGTGGCTGGCAGCCGATGGTTTGCCCAATATCCGCGTGTTGGTGATATTTATCCTCGGTGTAGTCCTGATGCGTGCCGCCGGTTGCGTTATCAATGATTTCGCAGATCGTCATATTGATGGCCATGTAACCCGTACCCTAGGTCGCCCTCTGGCTACCGGCAAAATCAGTGCGCGAGAAGCACTGATCACGTTTGGAATACTGGTGGCGATCAGCGGGCTTCTAGTCATGCTGACCAACGGCCTGACATTTTTTCTGTCATTGGGTGGTCTTGCTCTTGCCGCTCTGTACCCCTTCTGCAAGCGCTTCACCTTTTACCCTCAACTGGTTCTCGGTGCTGCGTTTTCTTGGGCGATCCCCATGGCGTTCGCGGCCCAGACCGGCGAATTACCGCACACCCTATGGCTACTGTATCTGGCCAATCTGATCTGGACTGTCGCCTACGACACCGAATACGCAATGTGCGATCGCGAGGACGATTTGAGGATTGGGGTAAAATCGACTGCCATTCTGTTCGGTGAAGCAGATCGCGCCATTATTGGCATTCTCCAGGGCCTTACCCTCCTCTGCCTGCTGGTGGTCGGTGCGCGCTTCAACCTGGGTCTGTACTTCCACCTGGGGCTAATCGGTATGCTCGGCGGATTCGTCTGGCAACAATGGCTGATTCGCGATCGCCAACCTCAAGCCTGTTTGCGCGCCTTTTTATCCAACCATTGGGCAGGCATGGTGGTGTTCATAGGCCTCGCGCTGGATATGATGTTAGGTTGATTCATTGACCTGCCACATCGAGGTCACACAACTGCAACAAAAGTGTTATCTAATCGTTGCATCTGAGATCCAGCAACGGATGGTGATTCCATGGCAGGCAAGACCATACTGATAGTCGACGACGAAGCGCCCATACGCGAAATGATCGCAGTAGCGCTGGAGATGGCCGGGTACGACTGTGTTGAGGCGGAAAATACCCAACAGGCGCATGCCTGCATCACTGACCGTCAGCCGGACCTGATCCTGCTCGACTGGATGCTTCCCGGCACCACGGGCATTGAACTGGCCAGGCGACTCAAGCGCAACGAACTGACCGCTGATATTCCGATCATCATGCTGACGGCCAAGGGCGAGGAAGATAACAAAATCCAGGGCCTGGAAATGGGTGCCGACGACTACATAACCAAACCGTTCTCTCCTCGCGAACTGGTTGCACGACTGAAGGCTGTCCTGCGTCGTGCCGGCCCCCCAGATAGCGACTCGCCGCTTGAAGTCGACGGCCTACATCTTGATCCGGCCAGTCACCGCGTCACCATTGATGATCAGCCAGCTGAAATGGGTCCCACCGAGTACCGCCTTCTGCAATTTTTCATGACCCACCAAGAGCGGGTATATACCCGCAGCCAGTTGCTAGACCAGGTATGGGGCGGCAACGTCTATGTCGAGGAGCGAACCGTCGATGTGCATATCCGACGCCTGCGCATAGCCCTGGGTGAACACTATGAGTATCTGGTGCAAACGGTACGCGGGACGGGATACCGTTTCTCGACCAAGGGCTGATTCCTGTATCCTAATGTGCCTCGCCTTGATCACCAGGCAATGGTCGATTCGGCCAAACAAAGGAGAATGAGGGTTTGCGCACACACTGGGCCGGCAGAGCTTTCAAGACACTATTCTGGGTGTTGCTAGCAAGCGCCTTGGTAGGCCTGTTGATTAATCAGATTGCCTGGGCACTGGTGGCAGGGCTGGTCTTATATCAGGCCTGGCATTTACGCCAAATGATTCATTTCCAGCAGTGGTTAGACGCCGGTCGAAATGAGCTGCCTCCCGAAGCTCGGGGTCTGTGGGGTGATATTTTTGATCGCATTCACCATATCCAGCGCCGTGACAGTCGGATGCGTGGCAAACAACAATTGGTGATCGACCGTATACAAGCATCCACCGCAGCACTCAGCGATGCTGTGGTCATGGTCGATACCAAGGGTCGGCTGGAATGGTGGAACCGTGCCGCAGAAAGATTACTGGGGCTGCGCGCACCGGACGACAGTGGCCAGCACGTTACAAATCTATTGCGCGATCCCCGTTTCGTTGAGTATTTCGAAGCCAACCACTTTGGCGAACCGCTGGACATTGCTTCCCATCTGAATCTGAGTACCCGCCTTCAGTACACGATTACCCAATACGGCGAGGGCGAACACCTGATGGTGGTAAGGGACACCAGTCGGCTGCACAACCTCGAGCAGATGCGCAAGGATTTCGTGGCCAACGTCTCCCACGAACTGCGCACGCCGCTGACAGTCATCGTCGGCTATCTGGAAACCCTGCAGGACTCCGACGAACCAATAAATCCGCGCTGGAAGCGGGCTTTGCAGCAAATGGAGCAGCAATCCCGGCGTATGCAGAATCTGCTGAACGACCTGCTGCTGCTGGCTCGCTTGGAAAACGAAGATCGCACTATCGAGCAGAGACCCGTCGATATCAGCGAGATGCTGAAATCCATTACCCAGGACGCGCGAGCCCTATCCGCAGAGCGAGGGCATCAGATCATTCTGGAAACCGGCAGTGGCATAAAACTGAGTGGGGCAGATGCGGAGCTGCGCAGTGCTTTTTCCAACCTGGCTTTCAATGCAGTCAAGTACACGCCGGACCAGGGTGAAATCCGCCTATGTTGTTGGCTGGATGAACAAGGCGCACATGTGAGCGTCGGCGACAACGGCGCTGGCATCGCCGCTCAGCATATCAATCGTCTGACAGAGCGTTTCTACCGTGTGGACTCCAGCCGCAGTACTCATACTGGCGGAACCGGTCTCGGCCTGGCCATTGTCAAGCATGTTCTGCTGCGTCACGACGGACGCCTGGATATCAGCAGTACCGTCGGCAAGGGTAGTACCTTCACATGCCATTTTCCGGTAAGCCGGCTCGCCTGATTGTCTTGGAGATCTGTATCAGCACGCACGGGAAATCAGGCACTGGGCGAATAATGCTTTTGCGCACTGCCCGAGGCGATCAGTCGTGACAGGTAATCGAGCTTCTGCGGATCCTGATCGACAAACTTGAGCGTGACCTTGAGCCATTCGCAATCCATATTCGGCTCCATAGACGACACCCCATGCACATAGGCGTTAATTCGCGCTACGGATTTATCCGAGTCCTGCTCCAGATCCAGAACTCCGCTCTCGAAGACCCGGGGTATGTAATCGCTGCGCCGCACAACCACCAACGCATCACGCAAACTCAGGGTCTTGACCACACAGGCAAACTGTTCATTAGCCAGCCGGAGCTGAGCTTGACCGCGCACGTGCTGAGTGATCTGCCGATCCCGGGAGTCGGTGGTGTCGGACTCCGTGCTACCAGATTCGCTGATCGCACTTTTGATAACCGGAGGTGGCGCAGGTGTAGCGGGCGTCTCGGCTTTGCGGCCGCCCATCAAGTGGGCTATCGAATCCTGCGCGGCGCCACCACCTGCTTGTGTCTGACGACCCTGAAGCAGCTGCAATTTACCACTGCGATGTAGTGCCTTCTTGACCTTCGCCGCAAGCTGCTCATTGGAAAATGGCTTGCCGATAAAATCGCTGACCCCGGCTTGAATCGCCTCGATAACGTTTTCCTTGTCGCCGCGACTGGTCACCATGATGAAAGGCGTTTTCTCCGATCCCGGCTGACCGCGGAACCATTGCAGCAGTTCCAGTCCGCTCATCTCGGGCATTTCCCAGTCGCAGAGAATCAGGTCAAACGCCACTCTGCTGAGCGTTTGTTGCGCCTTGCGACCGTTCACTGCCTCTTCGATCTGCAAGCCGGGAAACTGACTGCGCAATGCTTTTTTTATAAGGTCACGGATGAAGGGGGCATCATCCACGACCAGAGCCGACACTTTAGCCATCTGATTTCTCTTCGCCTGATTACCCAACTAGCTTAGCGCAGACCATCTGTAAACCACAGGGCACAAGTTGAACCTTTGCTTAAAGTAGCCGTTGCGGACGTCAAGGAAGAGGTGTTTATAAGCAGAGGCTTCCAGCTTGACTGTATTGGGCAAATCCGGATGACGAGCCCAGTGATGCATGTCAGGCTCGATCGCAGCTCGATTGGCTCACAGCACATAAGGCATCACAGTAGCGAGGCTCTGCAATGTCGCGCCTCAACACCAGTCTGTTGCTCGGCAGACAAACATTGAGGCGCAGCCATCAATCCCTTACCATAGGCAGGTTTTGTGAATGTCAACGACCATTCACAGTCTGTGTGACTACAAAATTACAATGAGAAAAACCGAGCAATTCATGCAAGAACTAGACAAGGACCCGGTGCCAGCGGGGGAGCTAGCATTGAAGATTACTGCACTGCCCCGTGACAGCAACAGCTTCGGCGACGTCTACGGTGGCTGGTTGGTTTCCCAGATGGATATGGCTGGCACCAGCACCGCCTCGAGATTGGCGCGCGGCCGAGTAGCCACCGTAGCCATAGACCGCATGGGCTTTATGGTGCCCGTGCCCGTCGGCGCTCAACTGGCTTTTTACTCCGATGTACTGGAAGTCGGTCGTAGCTCGGTAAAAATGGCGGTTGAAGTGTGGAGTGAAGACCTCTCCCATGACGGCTGTCGCAAGGTAACCGAAGCCATCTTCGTATTCGTCGCGATCGATGATCGTGGTCGTACGCGGGTCATACCTTCCTGATCAGCCGGACTCACCGTTGCATCACTACCGGGTAACTCATGCCAGGTCTCTCTGCATCCCACTGGCTGACACTAGCCACTCGTATCGACAGTCTGAACGGCTGGCTTGGCCGATCGCTGGCCTGGCTTAGCTTGGTCATAGTTATGTTAACCGGTGCGGTGGTATTGATGCGATACGGCTTTGGCATCGGCAGCACGGCTCTACAGGAGCTGGTCATGTACGCTCACGCACTGGTATTCATGGGCGCTGCAGCCTGGGCGCTGCAGCGTGACGCTCACGTCAGAGTCGATATTTTCTTCCGTCGGATGTCTGCGCGCCGCCAAGCGCTGGTTGACCTGACTGGCGGGCTCTTCTTTTTGCTGCCCATATGCCTGTTTCTGGCCTGGAACTGCTGGGACTATGTGGCCGTTTCCTGGGCACGCAATGAACGCTCGGTGGATGCCGGCGGCTTGCCGTGGTTGTATCTGCAAAAGAGCATCATCCTGCTGCTGGTCGCCAGTCTTTTGATTCAGGCTGTGGCGCAGACCATCAAGACACTGTGCGTATTGAACGGCACCTTGTTCAGCCATCTTCCCGTCCGGCACGAGGAACACGTGTAATGCCCGAGCTGATGGCTATTGGTCTCTTTGTTTGCCTCTGTCTGGCGTTGATGTTGGGTTATCCAGTGGCCTTTACCCTGGGCGGCATATCCTTGCTCTTCGCTTCGGCAGGCGTGGCGATGGGCCTGTTCGATCCCAGCTTCTTTGGTGCACTGCCCAGCCGGCTGTATGGCACGATGAATAATCAGACGCTACTGGCGGTACCCCTGTTCGTGTTCATGGGCGTCATGTTGGAAAAATCGAAAGTGGCCGAGAAGCTGCTCGAATCCATGTCGCAGTTGTTTGGCGGCCTGCGCGGCGGGCTGGCGTTTTCTGTCCTGTTGGTCGGCGCGTTACTCGCAGCCAGCACCGGGATTGTGGGGGCTACCGTCGTGACCCTCGGGCTGCTTGCATTACCGACCATGCTGCGGCGCGGTTACGATCCCGCACTGGCCACCGGCACTCTGGCCGCCACCGGCACGCTTGGACAGATTATTCCCCCCTCGATTATTCTCGTGCTGCTCGGGGATGTGTTGTCCAATGCCTATCAGCAGGCCCAGTTGCGCATGGGCATCTACTCGCCTGACACCGTCACTGTTGGGGACTTGTTTATCGGCTCGCTGCTGCCTGGTTTGCTGCTCGTTGGGCTCTACTTGTTGTATCTGATCGGAGTAGCTCTCTGGCAACCGAGCAAAATGCCAGCGCTGCCAGCAAACGAACGCGGCAAGATAAACTGGGTCGCGCTACTGGCCAGCCTACTACCCCCGCTTCTGTTAATCGCGGCCGTGCTGGGCTCGATCCTTGGCGGCATCGCCACACCCACAGAAGCTGCGGCAGTGGGTGCGCTCGGCGCGATGCTACTGGCTCTGCTGAATGGCCAGCTGTCGGTCGTACGCTTGCGCGAGGTCAGCAGAGCGACTACCGAGATCAGTGCCATGGTGTTCATGATTCTGATTGGCGCATCAATCTTCTCGCTGGTGTTTCGCGGTTTCGGCGGGGAAGAGATGATTCATAACCTATTCCAACAGCTACCGGGTGGTGCTTTTTCCGCGACACTGCTGGTGATGCTGGTGATATTTCTACTCGGCTTTATTCTTGATTTTATCGAGATTACTTTTGTCGTAGTGCCCATCGTCGGGCCAGTTTTGCTGATGATGGGCATTGATCCGATCTGGCTTGGGGTAATGATTGCGCTCAACCTGCAGACATCGTTTCTAACACCACCCTTCGGCTTTGCCTTGTTCTACTTGCGTGGCGTCACGCCTACGGAGGTGCCCACTTCGGCAATTTACCGTGGCGTGCTTCCATTCATCATTATCCAGATTATCATGCTGGGCATTGTTGCGCTTTGGCCCGGACTGGTGACTTGGCTACCAGGGCTACTCTGATCAGCTGCGCAACCCGTACATAGCCCCTTCACTGATCGCGTGATAGGCCCAGACCTTTTCTCTGAAGGCTTCCATCGAATCCCAGACGCGCTGATTGAGCGGGTCGGCACCAGCAGTGTCCTTCAGCACGTCGGCGGAAAGCTCGCGCAGACGCTCGAGAACTTCATCGGGCAATCGTCGCAGCTGAACGCCATGCTCGTTGACCAGCGTTTGCAACGCGTCGGCGTTGCGCCGCGTGTACTCGTCCAGCATGAACTGATTGGTAGCACGGGCGGCCTGACGGACCATTGCCTTGAGATCATCGGGTAGTTGCGCAAAAGCCTGCTCGTTAATGCTTAATTCCAACACCGCGCAAGGCTCCTGCCAACCAGGGTAATAGTAATATTTCGCGGCCTGATGCAGGCCAAAAGCCAGATCGTTATAGGGGCTGACCCAGTCGGTGGCATCAATCACGCCATTGCGTAATGCGCTAAAGATTTCACTGCCTGGCAGGTTTACGGTCGTGGCGCCAGCACGGGCGAGCACTTCGCCACCGAAGCCGGGCATGCGAATTTTCAGGCCGCGCAGATCTTCCAGGCTGTTGATCTCTTTGTTGAACCAACCCGCCATCTGCACGCCGGTATTGCCACAGGGCAGCGGTAGTACGCCACTGCTGGCGTAGGCTTCCTGCCAGAGTGCCAGCCCACCCCCTTCATATAGCCAGGCGTTCATTTCCTGAGCATTCATACCAAAAGGGACCGCCGTAAAAAAAGGCGCTGCAGCACTTTTGCCTTTCCAGTAATAGGCGGCACTATGGCCCAGTTCGGCAGTGCCACTGGACACCGCATCGAATACCTCAAGAGCGGGTACCAGCTCGCCAGCCGCAAACACCTGTACCGTCAGGCGGCCCTCAGACAAGGCATTGATCGTCTCGGCAAAGTGCTCGGCAGTGGTACCCAGACCGGGAAAGTTCTTTGGCCAGGACGTCACCATCTTCCAGCGGAAACGCTGCTGTGGCTCGGTCGTGTTTTTGCTGTCCGGGGTGCTGTTGTCCTGGCATGCGCTCAACGCAACCGCGCCAAGGCCCAGTCCTGCAACAGTCAGAAGTTCACGTCTTTTCATTCTTATCCCCTGGCGCAGCAGGGCAAACCTTGCTGCCAATACAGTTAAGGTTAGTTATAGCGCCTGCAGCTTGGCGTAGGCCACCATCAGCCACTTGCTGCCTTCATCATCAAAATTGACCTGTATACGCGCCTGGGCGCCCTGGCCCTCGTAATTCAGCACCACACCCTCACCAAAGAGCGTATGGATGACCCGCTGGCCCAGTGCAAATCCGGTGTTTTCGGTTGCTTCTGCGGCGAACATGCCCGTCTTTGCCGGGCCGAACGGGCGACTGATTTGATTACCCATGCGCACTTCACGAATCAGCTCGGAAGGAATTTCGCGAACGAAGCGCGACACCTTGTTAAAGGTCTCACTGCCGTAGAGCCGTCGAGTCTCGGCCCAGGTGATGACCAGCAGTTGCATTGCCCGGGTAATACCAACATAGGCCAGGCGACGCTCTTCCTCTAGGCGCCCGGGCTCCTCCAGACTCATCTTGTGCGGAAACAGACCTTCTTCAACACCGGCCAGAAAAACCAGTGGAAACTCCAAACCCTTGGCGCTGTGCAGCGTCATCAATTGCACGCTGTCCTCAAAACGATCGGCTTGGGTCTCACCGGCTTCCAGGGAGGCATGGGAAAGAAAGGCCAGCAATGTGTCGCCCTCCGCTTCCTCGTCAGCTTGGTCATTCTCGAATGCACGGGCGGCAGAAACCAGCTCTTCCAGGTTTTCGATTCGAGCCTGAGCCTTTTCACCCTTTTCGTTTTCGTGGAAGCGCAGCAGGCCACTCTGTTCAATGACTTGCTGGGCCATGCTGTATAAAGGCACGCCCTCGACCCGCACGGTAATCTCTTCGATCAACTCACAAAATGCCTGCACTGCATTAGCAGCGCGGCCGGGCAGCCCTTTGTTATCAAGCAGATCGCACGCGGCCTGCCACATGGAGACGTCTTGCTGGCGGGCATGCTGGCGAAGCGCTTCAATCGTTTTATCGCCAATACCCCGCGTCGGCAGATTGATAATACGTTCCAGCGCGCCGTCATCACCGCGGTTAGCAACCAAACGCATATAGGCCATTGCGTTCTTGATCTCGGCACGCTCGAAGAACCGCTGGCCCCCGTATATACGGTAGGGAATGGCCGCACGCAGCAACGCTTCTTCGAGTACCCGGGATTGAGCATTTGAGCGATACAAGATAGCGATTTCACTGCGCGTCATACCGTCCGATACGGCCTGATCAATGCGCTCGACAATAAACCGCGCTTCGTCCTGCTCATTGAATCCGGCGTAGACCGAGATCGGCTCGCCTTCACTCCCTTCAGTCCACAGTTCTTTACCCATACGTCCAGCATTTTGGGTGATGAGCGCGTTGGCCGCTTTAAGTATACAGGCCGTAGAACGGTAATTCTGCTCAAGACGAATCAGTTCGGAATGAGGGTAATCGCGCTGAAACTGATAAATATTTTCAACCTTTGCACCGCGCCAGCCGTAAATTGACTGGTCGTCGTCACCTACAACCATCAGGCTCGGACTCTTTCCCGCGATCAGCCGCAACCAAGCGTACTGAACTGCGTTGGTGTCCTGAAACTCGTCTACCAGCATATGCTTGAAGCGTGCCTGATACTGCTCGCGCAACGAGTCGTTGTCGCGCCAAAGTTCCAGCGAACGCAGTAGCAGTTCGGCGAAATCCACTACGCCGGCGCGGGCGCAAGCTTGCTCATATCCCTGATAAATACGCAGCATGGTAGTCAGAAATACATCGCCCGCAGGCTGAATGTGCTGCGCACGCAAGCCCTCGTCTTTCTGCCCGTTGATCCACCATTGGGCCTGTCTTGGCGCCCACTGATTCTCGTCCAGCCCCAGTTCGCGGATGACCCGCTTGACAATACGTAACTGGTCATCACTGTCGAGAATCTGAAATTGCTCTGCCAGCCCGGCTTCACGCCAGTGGGCACGCAGTAACCGATGCGCCAGGCCATGGAAAGTGCCCACCCACATGCCCTGGGGCGAGATGCCGAGTAACTGCTCGATGCGATGGCGCATCTCATGGGCCGCTTTATTGGTAAAGGTGACCGACAAAATGCTCCAGGGCGAGGCCTTTTCGACCTCGACCAGCCAGGCAATACGGTGCACTAATACGCGGGTCTTGCCCGACCCAGCGCCAGCCAGAACCAGTTGCTGCCCAGGGGCGGCGGTCACCGCCTGGCGCTGAGCGTCGTTGAGAGAATTAAGTAGATGCGAAATATCCATAGGCACATTCTACCAGCCCACGCAGCAAAGCCGGAATAAATGGCTGTAAAGCGCAGCCTAGACGCCTTTTTTTGATTTATAAAGCGGCTTTGGGCTGTGCCGAGCTTAAGCTGTGGTGTAGGGTAATCACCTATCTAAAACAATAAGATCTAGCCAGTTCTCAGGGGAATCACGTCACAATGACGTTTGTGCCACTATCACAATCAACGGTGCATCGGCAGGGCTTGGATGTGCGCACGCCTGACATACTGTTTGCCTACGCTCGACTCCCGCAGTGGCTGATCCTGCTTAATGCTGTAGCGATGATCCCGCTGCTGTGGGGCTACACCGCCCATGCCCCCCTCCTTGTATGGGTCGTAATCGTTGCCATCCTGACCCTGCTGCGCTTATTGCTGGTGCGTCATTATCAGACAGGCTCAGGTACACAACGTGCTCGTCTGCGCTGGCCGGCAATGCTCTACCTTGGCAACCTAGCATCCGGCCTGTGTCTGGGATGGCTGCCGATCGGCTTGGTACCCGTTGAAAATCTCATGCTCCAGGCACCCACGTACGCCCTGACTTTGGGTATTACACTTTGCGTCAGCGCGATCTATGCTTACCGCTTAAGCAGCTTTCTGGCTTTTGCAGTGCCCGCATTGCTAATGCCAAGCCTGTACCTGTTGGCGCAGAGCGACCCCGCCAGCCCTTACTGGGGGCTAGCGGGGTCGATTCTTTTCTGCTGCCTGGTTGTGGGGGCCGTGTTTGTTAACCGCGCAATAGGTATTGCCCTGCAAGCCAGCCTGCATAACGAGTCACTAGTGGAGCGGCTGGAAGAAGCTCATAGCCGAGCTGAAGCACTTAACCAACAACTGACCCATGAGATCCAGCAACGACGCCAGGCCGAGCAGGGGTTGCGTGATAGCTATGGGGTGCTGGAGGAGCGAGTGGCCTTGCGTACGGCCGAGCTGGAAACGGCCAGCACCGCGCTCAAGTCCAGCGAAACGCAACTGAAACTGGCAATGGAAGCCAGTCAGCTCGGACTCTGGGACTGGAATCTCGATACCGACAGCGTCGCCCATTCTCACCTGGAAGAAATCTTTGGTCTGCCCCCCGAGTCGGTTGGCTTCATGCGTACAGACCTCTCGCCGCGAGTACATCCAGACGATACGGCACTTGTGCGTGAAACACTGGTCCAGCATATGAAGATGCTGACACCGTCCTACCGCATCGAGTACCGAATCAAACATGCGGAAGGCCGCTGGATATGGGTTGAAGACAGTGGCAGTGCTGTCGAGCGCGATGCCAATGGTCGCGCGCTCCGCATGATAGGCACCCGACGTGATATCAGCGCTCGCAAAATCCAGGACGAACAAGCGCAGCTCGCCGCCACCGTATTCGAGGCAACCGCTGAGGGTGTTTTCATTCTCGATACGGATTTACGGATCCTCAGGATCAATACCGCGTTCAGCGCTATCACCGGCTATGCCGCTGAAAAAGTGCTCGGCCAACCGATTGCCGACACCAATAAAACGACCAAGAATCAGGTCAGCTACAAAGCCCTGGTAGAACTGCTGCAACGCAGCGATCGCTGGGAAGGCGAACGACTCAGCCAACGGCGCAGCGGCGAACTTTATCCGCAATGGCTTGAGCTCACCGTGGTGCGAAACAGCAACGGCATTATCACTCATTACGTCGGGTTTTTTGCTGATTTGAGTGTGCGCCGTCAAACCGAAGAACAGTTGCAGTACCTGGCCAGCCACGACAGCCTGACCGGACTGGCAAACCGCAGTCTGTTCACCCAACGGTTACACGAAACGATCGCCCGGGCGAGGCCGGAGAACCTGAAGATGGCGCTGATGCATGTGGATCTCGATCGTTTCAAGCATATCAATGACACCTTAGGGCACTCTGTGGCCGACGAACTGCTGCGCCAGGTTGGGGTGCGCCTGCGCGAGGTGACTCCGGCCACCGATATGCTGGCACGGCTATCGGCTGACGAGTTCATAATTATCATTGAACAGGACACCAGCCACGCACGTCTGAAACATAGGGCTGATCTGATTCTTGACTATCTTCGCCTGCCGCTGACCATCAATGAACATGAGCTGGTGGTTACTGCTTCCATCGGCATCAGCCAGTTTCCCGAATCAGCCCAAGACAGCCTGGTACTGATCACCCAGGCAAACCAGGCTATGCAACATGCCAAACATCTGGGCGGAAACAGTTTTCAGTTTTTCACCGGCCATCTGCCCAGCTACAGTCTGGAGCGGCTGCAACTGGAAAATCAACTGCGCAAGGCGCTCGACGATGACCAGCTGATCGTCCACTACCAGCCCAAGCTGCAACTGGCTAATGACCGCATAAACGGTGCAGAAGCCTTGGTGCGCTGGGAACATCCGGAGCAGGGTTTGTTGATGCCCGGGGCGTTCATCGAGATCGCCGAACAAACCGGCATGATCGTCGCGCTGGGTGATGCGGTACTGAACAAGGCCTGTATGCAGGCAAGCGAGTGGTATCACCACGGACCCAGCCCAATCTGTATCGCCGTCAATCTATCGGTACAGCAATTACGCCAGTACAACTTCGCCGAGCGGGTTCAGCAGATTCTCACCGACACTGATCTGCCAGCGAGCATGCTGGAGTTCGAGCTGACCGAAAGTATGCTGCTCGAACACACCGACGCCGTTTCGGAGAACATCTCGCGTTTGCAGCAAATGGGCATTCGACTGGCGATCGACGACTTCGGTACCGGCTACTCCTCCCTCGCCTATCTCAAGCGCTTCCCGATCTCGACGCTGAAGATTGACCGCACATTCGTCGGTGAACTGGAAGAGAAGGCTACGCAGAGCCCGCAAAATAGAGACGCCGCAATTATCCGCGCAATCATCGCGATGGCACACAGCCTGGACCTGATTGTAGTAGCTGAGGGTGTCGAGCACGACGGCCAGTTGGCGTTCCTCAAGGACAATGGGTGCGACGAAGTGCAGGGCTACCTGATCAGTCGGCCGGTACCGGCATCTGCATTTACCGCACTATTGACGGAAAGCGTCGAGGCATGAGGATATCAGTACTCCCCTCAGCGCTGGTCAAGCCAGCGATGGCCCAACCGATCCAGCAGGCTGTCGGCCGCTACCGGCCCCCAACTGCCGGCTGCGTAGCGCTTGGGTGAGCGATAGCAGTCTTCCCAGCCTTGAATAATCGGATCAACCCAGCGCCAGGCAGCTTCTATCTCATCGCGCCGCATGAACAAAGTTGCATCACCGCTGATTACATCCAGCAACAGCCGCTCATAGGCATCCCAGCGGCGGCTCTTGAACGCTTCGGCGAAGTTCAGGTCTAGGTCCACATCCTGCAGGCTCATCCCGCGACCCGGACTTTTCGCCATCAAGGACAATCGGATGCTTTCATCCGGCTGTAGCCGTATGACCAGACGGTTGTGCGCCGGCTTCTCGCTGCCCTGACCAAACAAACGATACGGCACTGGTTTGAACTGGATAACAATCTCGGACTTGCGCTGCGCCAGACTTTTGCCCGTGCGCAGGTAAAATGGCACACCGGACCAGCGCCAGTTATCAACCTCTGCCTTGAGCGCCACAAAGGTCTCGGTGTTGCTGTCGTGGTCCACGCTTTTTTCAAAATAATAGGCGGGTAACTTCTCGCCGGCGCGAATACCGCGGGAGTATTGGCCGCGCACAGTCCGATCCTGCACATCAAGGCCGGTAATCGGACGCAGCGCTTCGAGTATTTTCAACTTCTCGTTGCGCACCGCCTCGGGCTCGAAATGCACCGGTGCTTCCATGGCCACCAAACAGAGCAACTGCAGCAGATGGTTCTGCACCATATCGCGCATCGCACCGGCATTGTCGTAATAGCCACCGCGATTTTCCACACCCACAGTTTCCAGCACACTGATCTGCACGTGGTCTATGTGGGCATTACGCCACAAGGGTTCGAACAGCGAGTTGCCAAACCGCAATGCCAGCAGATTCTGTACCGTTTCCTTGCCCAAGTAATGATCAATACGGAAAACCCGGGACTCGTCGAACACGGCGCCGATACCATCATTGATCTGATTGGCCGTGTCCAAGCTTTGACCCAGGGGTTTTTCCAGCACGATTCGGGCGTGCTTGTCAGCCAAACCAACGGATGCAAGATGCTGCGCGGTAGCCGCAAAAAGCTCGGGCAAGGTAGCCAGATAAAATACCCTGACCCGGTCTGGTCGGGCGGCAAGCGACCTGGCCAGGCGCGGAAACTCCACTCGCTGACTCGCATCTAGGGTCATGTAATCCAGACGGTCAGCAAAAGTGCTCCAGATAGCCGGATCAAAATCCCCGGACGCCACATGCTGCCCCAGGTGACGCCGTACCAACTGCCGATAACTGGTCTCATCGTGTTGCGCACGAGCCAGAGCAAGCACCCGACTATCGGGATGCAAATGTTTGTCGCGGTGCAAATAATACAAGGCCGGCAAAAGTTTACGCAGAGCCAGATCCCCGGTTCCGCCAAAAACCACTATGTCGCAAGGTTCGCTGAGTTGCGTCACCACAGGTGTTCTCCCGAGTAAAGCAGGGGGACTGCTTTTGTAGTATAACTACAAGGATAAGACTTGACCGACGTCAGCCTACCACGAAGCCAGAACCCATGAAGTCCACGTGAACCTGCTCCAGCATATCGCCGCCAGTCGCCAGCAGCTGCGAAAATCCGAACTCAAGGTCGCCGACCATGTGCTCAGTCACGCGGCCGACGTAATGCACTCATCGATGGCCGACCTGGCACGGGAAGTGGGCATCAGCGAGCCAACTATCGTGCGATTTTGCCGGGCCATTGGTTGTACCGGTTTTCAGGATTTGAAACTGCGCCTGGCGCAAAGTCTGGCCGCCGGGGCGAGCTTCGGGCAGTTTTCCATCAGCGAAGACGATAACGTGGCGCAGCTCTCGCACAAGATCTTCGACACCACTCTAGCGACACTGATGGACGTGCGTGAACAGCTCGATCCGCTCACGCTAGAGCAGGCGATTGATGCGTTAAGCAACGCTAGGCGAGTCGAGTTCTACGGATTCGGGGCGTCCGGCGCAGTGGCCAGCGATGCTCAGCACAAGTTCTTCCGACTTCAGGTATCCACCGCAGCCTATTCGGACCCGCACATGCAAGCCATGTCGGCGGTTACCCTGGGTCCAAAGGATGTCGCCGTGACCATTTCCCAGACGGGACGGACCAAAGATCTGCTTCACTCGGCGGCACTGGTCAGAGAAACCGGTGCCACGCTTATCAGCCTCTGCCCCAGTCACACACCGCTGGCCGAACTTGCACAGATTCACATCGCCATTGATGTGATCGAAGATACTGATATCTACACACCCTTGTCGTCGCGTATCGCGCACTTGGTCGTCATCGATGTGCTGGCCATGGGTATGGCCATGCGCCGAGGGCCGGCGCTGGTCAATCACTTGAAAAGCGTGAAGCGCAGCCTGCGGGCTCTGCGCCTGACACATAAAGCCGGGCAGCGGTCTGTGGATAGTTCAGAGTAGCCTCCGTTCGTAGACTCCGACCCTTCAGATGACGCCGCGCGCCAACCTTAGTCTGGCTGTTTCCCTTCCTCCATGATCCGAAGTAACAGGGCCGGACATGACTTTTTGTTGAACGCCTGCGGTTTAAAACGATCCCATTCATAAGCGACAACGATCATCCAGAGATGTCAGCGCAAGCGGCATCTCCATATACAATATTATGGTACGTAAATGATCCGAATTTTGATCGTAGAAGACGAACCCGTTATATCAATGCTCCTGGAGGAAATGCTGATTGATCAGGGCTATGAAATAGCGGCAATTGCTTCGAGCCTAGAGCAGGCCAAGGCATTTGCTGCATCGCTCGAGGTAGACGCTGCACTGCTGGATGTGAACCTGGGCAGTGACGAAGTGTTTCCAGTCGCGCACATACTGCTCGAGCGCGCAGTGCCCTTCGCTTTTACGACTGGATATGGACCCGCAGGATTACCGGCAATGTGGAAGAGTCAACCTGTACTCAGCAAGCCCTACGATACTCAATCACTTGTCGACACCCTGTTACAACTGACTCGCAGATAAGTGAACGTCTAACGCGTCGCCACCAGATGTGTCAAAAAATGCTTCCTTTTTAGGCAACAACTGGGAACAATCCCCCAAGAGCAAAGGGGTAGATCCCGGCCTAGCGGCTACTCTGTTTTAGAGTTCACATGAGGGTGTATTGCGACGCCCAATCGGCGACACGTTGCACGCACGCAATATGCATCTTTATGCCCACTAAGCCCCCATTTTCAGGTCTTGCCATGACGTCTTCGACCAGCACAGAAGCCAGTAGCGTCGATAACTCCGCGCATCCAGATAATGCAATGCACAGCCGATCAGAGCTTGTGCTCGCGGTGAACGAAGCCGATAACCTCCTCGACGCTCTGAGCAATTCGCAGCTCGACCTGGCTGGGCTGGTTACGTGCGACGCCTCTGCGGTCATCGTCAATCAGGCAGTGGTATCCCTGCGCGGCGACTGCGAGTCTCTGGCGCTAGAGATACTGAACACACTGCATAAGGCGGATGACTCAGGCGTGTTCCACAGCAATCACGTGCAAACGAAAATATCCAGCGGTGCCGGTGTTCTGGCAATCCGATTCTGCCCGCCCGAGGACGGATGGTTACTCTGGTTTCGCAAGGACCAACAACACTGGATTGAATCAGACATCGGCATTGCAGCAACGCTGCGTGCCGACCTGCTTGCAGCCTGTCTGCAGCGCGCAACCATGGCCAGCCGGGTGCAACAAAAACTGATCTCCACGCTGGCGCACGACCTATGCAATCCGTTGCAGTCCATTACCATGTCAGCCGCGCTACTAAAGCCGCAAAGTCAGCGTGATACCGACCTGAGCAGGCATATCATCGCCGCCGGAAAGCGGCTGGAACGGCTGATCGGTCAGGTGCGCGACCTCAATGAGCTGCAGTCGGGCAAACGGATCAGTGTCAATCCGGTGCCAACCGACCTGTCCGCGCTGGTCAACTCGGTTCTGAAGGATGAACAAACCCTATATCCGGAGCTGATCCTCAAGACCGACATCGAGCCTTCCATTAAGGCCCTGGTGGATGCCCAGCGCTATGCCGAGGTCATCGCGCACCTACTTGGCAATGCCAGCCAACAGAGCAAACCCGGCACCGCGACCACGCTCCATCTGCACACCAATGACGAGAACAGCCATCTGACCATTACCAGCGAGGTTGAGCCGGTGACCGCAGAGCAGATGGCCGGGCTGTTCCGACCGAGCGCTGGGGACGGTCGGCTGCTTGACCAGAGTAGCCTGGGCATGGGGCTGTATATATGTGGCGCTATTGTGCAAGCGCATAACGGCTCAGTCAGCGCCGAACAGGCCGAGGGTTCGATCACCTTCTGTCTATCGCTGCCTCTCATAGCTCCCTGACAGCCGCCCGACACTTAGATCTCGCAAGCGATGGGCACCCGTTACGCCTGTCGGACGCCCCTGTCAATGACGCAGCTTAGCCAGTACAATACGCGACCCGCTTTCCCGGCCTTGTATGCCGTTCGGCAGCGACTCCATTCTTTTCCCGCAGGACATTCTTTTGATCTCTACCGCCAATATCACCATGCAGTTTGGGGCCAAGCCTCTTTTCGAGAACGTGTCAGCCAAATTTGGCGGAGGCAACCGTTATGGACTGATCGGCGCCAATGGTTCCGGCAAGACCACCTTCATGAAGATTCTCGGCGGCGATCTTGAGCCCTCGGGCGGCCAGGTCATGCTGGAGCCCAACGTCCGTCTGGGCAAGCTGCGCCAGGACCAGTTCGCCTATGAGCATTACAGCGTGCTGGACACGGTGATCATGGGCCATGAAGAATTGTGGACCGTTCACGCCGAGCGCGACCGGATCTACTCCCTGGCGGAGATGAGCGAAGAAGACGGCATGAAGGTCGCAGAGCTGGAAACAGAGTTCGCCGAAATGGATGGCTACACCGCAGAGGCACGCGCCGGCGAGTTGCTGCTGGGCCTGGGCATTCCCCTGAACCAGCACAGTGGCCCGATGAGCGAGATAGCACCGGGCTGGAAACTCCGGGTTTTATTAGCTCAGGCGCTGTTTTCCAATCCTGAAGTGCTGCTGCTGGACGAACCGACCAACCACCTGGATATCAACACCATCCGCTGGCTGGAAACGATTCTGACCACGCGTAACAGCACCATGATCATCATTTCTCACGATCGGCACTTTCTCAACAGCGTCTGCACTCACATGGCCGACCTGGATTTTCGCGAACTGCGCCTGTTCCCCGGTAATTATGACGAGTACATGACCGCGGCGACACAGGCCCGTGACCGCCTGCTCTCGGACAATGCCAAGAAGAAAGCGCAAATTGCCGAACTACAGACCTTCGTTAGCCGCTTTTCGGCCAACGCATCCAAGGCCAAGCAGGCTACCAGTCGAGCCAAGCAGATCGACAAGATCCAGCTGGACGAGGTCAAACCCTCAAGCCGGATCAGTCCGTTCATTCGCTTTGATCAGAACAAGAAGTTGCACCGTCAAGCTGTCATCCTTGACAAGGTCAGCCAGGGTTTCGACGGCCAAACCTTGTTCAAAAATCTCAGTCTGCAAATAGAAGCAGGCGAGCGGGTGGCGATCATTGGGCCTAACGGTATCGGCAAAACTACCTTGCTGCGTACCTTGGTCAACGAGCTGACACCCATGTCCGGCACCGTCAAGTGGGCCGAAAGTGCCGATCTGGGCTATTTCGCCCAGGAGCACGCTGACGACTTCAAAAACGACTGGACCCTGTTCGACTGGATGACACAGTGGACGACCGGTGGCGAACAACTGGTGCGCGGTACGCTGGGCCGCATGCTGTTTTCCAATGATGACATTCTCAAATCGGTGAAAGTGATCTCCGGTGGCGAGCAAGGTCGCATGCTGTTCGGTAAATTGATCCTGCAGAAAGCGAACGTCATGATCATGGATGAGCCTACCAACCACCTGGATATGGAATCCATCGAGGCCCTGAACCTGGCTTTGGAGAACTATCCTGGCACGCTGGTCTTCGTCAGCCACGACCGCGAGTTTGTCTCCAGCCTGGCAACGCGCATCATAGAACTGAATGAAAATGGCATGACCGATTTCAACGGTACTTACGACGATTATCTGCGCGAACTGGGTGTGGCGGTCTGAGCTTCAGCCACCGATCAGTCGCGTCAGATATAGCCCCTCGAATAGCAGCCTGTCAGCCCAGAAAAGCTGATGTGCTGCGACTACCAACCAAAAAACTGTTTGATAAGAGGCCTTGCGGGTCTTGTGTCGGAATATCTGCTGGGCGATTAACGCACCCGGCCACCCCCCTAGCAGTTCCGCCAAATGCAGCAGGTTTTCCGGGGTACGTTGCAAGGACTGCTGTGCTCGACGCTTGTCGGATCGGTACATGAAAAAGCTGACCAAACTGACACTGCAATACGCCGCCAGAGGCCCTATCCAGCCCAATTGGCTGTATAGCGCCAGTGAGCCGAGCAACGGCAGAATGCAAAGCAGACACCAGATCACCAACTTGGGCACCGGATGCTGTATGCCGATATTGGCCTTAAGGCGTTTGGATCGGGTACTGCGTGGTGCAAAGCGAAGCGATTGTTGTCGATTGCCCGAGCCAATCGTACGAGGATTGATTCGGATCGACGGCTGATCAATGCTGAGCCCTTCCCTGCGCATATGGGTCGCCCGTAATCTGCCCTTTTCATCCTTGCCTGCGAGATACAGAACGCTGTCGCCCTCACTTGGACGGGCATCACCCCTCATAACCGAGATATGCACAAAGAGTTTGGGTCCGCCACCCTTCGGCTGTATAAATCCAAAACCCTTGCCGTCATCCCAGTTCAGTAACCTGCCCCGTTGCTCCATCAACTTATCCTTATCTGCTTTGCATCCCGAATCAATATTGTGCTCCAGTATCGGTTATCCGCAAACTAGCTGCGGACCTACTAGCCAACCAACACGGTCGGTAGAGGCACATAGCGAAACATTAAATCGTAGTGACCAACCTTTCACGACATCGGCATCACGGAACTTTTACCCTTAAAACTCCCTCCAAAATAGGCTAGGAAACAACACAGGCCGACCATCATGAACACCCCCTCCAATAACCATGGAAGAGCTCCTTACACAACCTGGCGAAAAGTATATGAACGAATCCTGGCAGGCATTCTTCAAAAACCTCTTGATCAGCCAGCGTTATGAACCCTGTGAGCCCCATGTTCGCGAGACATGAAACAATGCCTGGTAAGTCCACTCGATTGGGAGGCGTCATCGTGAATCCAGAGCAACAATTAATCGAACAATACCTAGTTGCCGCCCTAGCTCATGCGTTGAGTATCGCCACGCCAGAAATCAGCGGGCTCCGTGCTGTAGTGCCCATGACAGAAGCTCAAATCGAACCCTCCGGGATTCATGTGGTATGGATATTTGATTGCAGGCGCAGCCTTGCGCTGGCGTTGGAAGATGGCTGCGCCAGACTGTTGTATCAATTGAGTGCGACTGCCATGCGCGAGGCCCGGATGCAGATCGACGGCATCGATGTGAAGATGCACTTCGATACCGAGGAGGACTGTCTGAGGCAGAGCCACGGCAACTGGGACTCGCGTCTCTCCCTCCAGCACTACCCCGCCCGCCAGCTGCAACCCTCGTTACCGTAATACGCCTGTCATGCCTGGTCGGCGAAGATGAATATCCTTAACGTCAATTTTGGAATCGGAGGATATTGCGATGAGTTACAGCCAGGAAATGTCAGACGAGAGCACCGGCAACATGCGCAGACAGCGCCGCCAGCAGGAAGACCGCAAGCGCATGGGCTACCGCCGCGCTATCGAGCAATATCGCGAAAGCCAGGCGCTGCATGCACTGGTGTGTGATTTTCCTGAGCTGACGGAGTCCCGCCACACAGGGCTCTGGTTACGCTGAACCGCCCAGACCGAGGGCTAAATCAGCCGGTGAAACGTTCGGCCAGCGTGCGTATTAATGCTCGCTCGGTACGTAGAAAGTCGAGAAAGGCCTGGGCCACCGGGCTTAACCGCTTGCCTCTGGCGTGGACAGCACACCAACTGCGGTAAAGCGGCAACTCGGTAAAGCTCAGACATACCAACTCACCGCTGCGAAGAAACGGCGCAGCCCCGTGCTCGGAAACCAGCGCCATGCCAAGTCCGGCGATCGCTCCCTGAATCAGGCTCTCGCCTGAGCCGATCTGCATCTGCTGCTGCAAATGTACGCGCTTCTCCTGCAGAAAATCATCGCCGGCCTTTCGGGTTCCAGAACCAGGCTCACGTTGCAGCACCATTACCTGCTCCATTTCCGCCAACGCCAACCTGGGCTTTCCCGCTAGAGGATGACTAGGGTTCGCAACCGCAATGATGGGATTATTCAGAAAAGGGAAAAATTCCAGTGCCCTATCCTCCGGCACCAGACCCATGAGTACGACATCATCCTGATTGTCGCGCAGACGCTGGATAACCTGCGCTCGGCTGGTCACCTCAAGACGAAAGATCACCCCCGGGTAACGACCGCGGAATGCCGCAAGCAGATGCGGCGTCAGGTACTGAATACTACTGACTACGGCCAGCCGCAGTTCGCCCTGGAGACTACCCTGCAAAGTGGAAAGACTCATGTCGAGACTCTCCAGCCGGGTGAAAATATCATCGCTGGCTGCAAGCAAACTGGTTGCAGCTTCTGTCAGATAGAGCTTGCGCCCAACGTACTCGAATAAGGGCTGGTTTACTTGCTCCTCGAGCTGGCGAACCTGCTGGCTGACCGCGGACTGGGTCAGGGCCATTTCTTCTGCGGCGCGGCTGAAGGACTGGTTGCGGCAAACCGCCTGGAACACCTGAAGTTGCCGCAAAGTCATTCGCAAAAGCGATCTGCGCATGCGGGTGTATCCTCTTTATAGCGTTATCAGAATTATATATAAGTAATTACTAATAGATAATCCAATATTTATTCATTTCTCTTGTTGCTCGCTCTGGCGTAATTTAACTTCATCCGGTCATCACCAGGAGGACGCAGGACGTGATCAAGAAAATTCTCATAGCCAACCGTGGCGAGATTGCTGTTCGTATCGTGCGCGCCTGCGCCGAAATGGGCATCCGCTCAGTCGCCATCTATTCCGAAGCCGATCGCTACGCCCTGCATGTCAAGCGTGCCGACGAAGCCTACAGCCTGGGCGACGACCCGCTCGCGGGCTATCTCAATGCCCGCCAGCTGGTCAACCTGGCCGTTGAGACTGGATGCGATGCCTTGCATCCCGGCTATGGATTTCTCTCTGAAAACGCCGAACTGGCGGATATTTGTAGCCAACGAGGTATCAAATTCATTGGCCCATCCGCAGCGGTTATCCGCGGTATGGGTGACAAAACCGAAGCCCGGCGCAGCATGATCAAAGCTGGTATTCCGGTCACACCGGGTACCGAAGGCAACCTGGCTGATCTCGCAGAGGCTTTGACCCAAGCCGAGCGGGTAGGTTATCCGATCATGCTCAAGGCGACGTCCGGAGGCGGCGGACGCGGCATCCGCCGCTGCAACGATCGCAGCGAGCTTGAGCAAGCCTGGCCGCGTGTCATTTCTGAAGCCACCAAGGCATTTGGTTCAGCCGACGTATTTCTGGAAAAATGCATCGTCAATCCCCGGCACATCGAAGCCCAGATTCTTGCTGACAGCCACGGCAACACCGTGCACCTGTTCGAACGTGATTGCTCCATACAGCGGCGGAATCAGAAACTGATCGAGATTGCCCCCAGCCCACAGCTGACACCCGAGCAACGGGCTTATATCGGTGATCTGGCAGTACGTGCAGCCCAGGCAGTCGGCTACGAGAACGCAGGTACCGTGGAGTTCCTGCTCGCCGAGGGCGAGGTGTACTTCATGGAGATGAACACCCGGGTGCAGGTGGAACATACCATCACCGAACAGATCACTGGTATCGATATTGTCCGCGAGCAGATTCGCATTGCCTCCGGCCTGCCCTTGTCGGTCAAGCAGGAGGACGTCCAGCACCGCGGCTTTGCAATTCAGTTTCGGATCAACGCCGAGGACCCTAAGAATGACTTTCTACCCTCCTTTGGCAAGATCACCCGTTACTACGCGCCTGGAGGTCCCGGTGTGCGAGTGGATACAGCTATTTATACCGGCTACAGCATTCCGCCCTACTACGACTCGATGTGTTTAAAGTTGATTGTCTGGGCATTGACTTGGGAGGAGGCGCTGGACCGCGGCTTGCGCGCCTTGGACGACATGCGCCTGCAGGGTGTGAAAACCACTAGTGCGTATTACCAGGAGATTCTGCGCAATGAAGAATTCCGTAGCGGCGTGTTCGATACCAGCTTCGTCGAGAGCCACCCAGAACTTACCCGCTATTCGGTCAAGCGTAAACCCGAAGAACTGGCACTGGCGATTGCCACGGCCATTGCCGCGCACGCTGGACTATAAATAATCACTGCACATTCCAAGCTTCGAGCTGCGTCGCCCAACCCGCTCACAGCTAGCCGCTAACGAGGAATCAAGATGAGCACTACACGCAAAATTACCGTTACCGATACTATTCTGCGCGATGCCCACCAGTCGCTGCTGGCCACTCGCATGCGCACCGAAGACATGCTGCCAATCTGTGGCAAGCTTGATCAGGTGGGTTACTGGTCCCTTGAAGTCTGGGGTGGCGCGACCTTTGATGCCTGTATTCGCTTTCTCAAGGAAGATCCCTGGGAGCGCCTGCGCCAGCTACGTGAAGCACTGCCCAATACGCGCCTGCAAATGCTGCTTCGGGGTCAGAACCTGCTCGGTTATCGGCACTACAGCGACGATGTCGTGCGCGCTTTTGTTGCTAAAGCAGCGAATAACGGCATCGATGTATTCCGCATATTCGATGCGATGAATGATGTGCGCAATCTGGAAACCTCGATCAAGGCGGTCAAGGACGCAGGCAAACATGCACAGGGCACCATCGCCTACACCACCAGTCCGGTGCATACAGTCGAAGCCTTTGTGAAGCAAGCAAAAGCCATGGAAGCGCTCGGCTGTGATTCGCTTGCGGTCAAGGACATGGCTGGACTGCTGACGCCCTTTGCCACAGGCGAACTGGTCAAGGCACTGAAATCCGAGCAGTCACTTCCGGTGTTCATCCACTCCCACGACACCGCTGGCATGGCCGCCATGTGTCAGCTCAAGGCCATCGACAATGGCGCCGATCATATCGACACAGCTATCTCCAGTATGGCCTGGGGTACCAGCCACCCGGGCACAGAGTCCATGGTTGCTGCTCTCAAAGGTACGCCATATGACACCGGCCTGGATCTGGAGCTGCTGCAGGAAATCGGTATGTACTTCCATGCCGTGCGCAAGAAGTACCATCAGTACGAAAGCGAGTTCACCGGTGTGGATACCCGTGTGCAGGTCAGCCAGGTGCCGGGCGGCATGATGTCCAATCTGGCCAACCAACTCAAGGAACAGAACGCGTTGAACCGGATTCAGGAAGTTTTCGAAGAAATCCCACGGGTACGCGCCGATCTCGGTTTTCCGCCGCTGGTCACCCCGACATCGCAAATAGTAGGCACCCAGGCAGTATTCAACGTACTAGCCGGCGAGCGCTACAAGACCATCACCAACGAAGTGAAACTGTACCTGCAAGGCCGTTATGGTCAGGCTCCTGGTAAGGTGAACACTGATCTACAGCGCCGAGCGATCGGCAACGAAGAGGTGATTGACGTGCGCCCGGCAGATTTGATCAAGCCGGAGATGGATAAATTACGCGGGGAAGTAGGCACTTTAGCGCAAAGCGAAGAAGATGTGCTGACCTACGCTATGTTCCCAGACATTGGCCGAAAGTTCCTGGAAGAGCGCGCTGCCGGCACTCTTAAGCCCGAAGCGTTATTACCTGCTCCTGGGGTATCAGGCAAGCCGATGGTCGAGGACGGAGCACCTACCGAATTCATCATCGACGTGCACGGCGAAACCTATCGGGTGGATATCACCGGCGTCAGCGTCAAGGGCGATGGCAAGCGGCATTTTTATCTGAGTCTCGACGGCATGCCCGAAGAAGCGGTGTTCGAGCCATTGAATACCTTTAGCGGAACTGGCGGTGGCACCCAGCGCAAACAGGCAAACCAGCCCGGTCACGTGACAACCAACATGCCGGGTAACGTGGTCGATGTGCTGGTCAAGGTCGGTGATACAGTCAAGGCAGGTCAGGCCGTGTTAGTCAGCGAGGCGATGAAAATGGAGAGCGAGATTCAGGCGAGTATCGGCGGAACAGTCAAGGCAGTGAATGTGGCCAAGGGCGACCGGGTCAATCCTGGCGAGATTCTGATTGAAATCGAATAGGGCATAGAAGCCGCTTACCTGGAGGCAGCATGGGTTTTGATCCGATAGTCCTGTTTTTTATCTTCGGCCTGATCGCCGGTCTGGTCAAAAGCGAGCTGAAGCTCCCTCCGGGGCTCTACGACACGCTTTCCATTCTCCTGCTGTTGGCGATTGGTTTGCATGGCGGCGTTGAGTTGGCAGCCCAGGCCAGCCCAGCGCTCCTGGGTCAAACGCTCGCCGTACTGGCCCTGGGTATTGCTCTACCGCTGCTGGCCTTCCCGCTGTTACGCGCACTGCGCTTTCCTCGAGTGGACGCAGCGAGCATTGCAGCCCACTATGGCTCCGTCAGTGCCGGTACCTTCGCTGTTGTCATAGCCTATCTGCTGGCCCGCGACATTGTGTTCGAGAGCTACATGCCGCTGTTCGTAGCGGTACTTGAGGTGCCCGCTATCATTGTCGGTATTCTGCTGGCAAAAGGCATACGCCGCGACACGGATTGGAAAGCGCTAAGCCATGAGGTCTTTCTGGGCAAAAGTATCATGCTGCTACTGGGTGGCCTGATTATTGGGGTGCTGGCTGGCAAAGAAGCCATAGCACCCCTGTCTCCGCTGTATACCAGCATGTTCAAACCGGTACTCGCGTTCTTTTTATTGGAAATGGGGTTGATCGCATCACGTCACCTGGGCAGCCTGCGTACTACCGGTCCACGATTGGTGATTTTCGCGCTAGTGTTTCCGCTCATTGGCGCAGTCACTGGCGCGCTGCTGGGCACCGCACTTGGGTTGACGGTTGGTGGCGTTACCGTCCTTGCAACGCTCGCGGCCAGCGGCTCCTACATCGCTGTACCCGCAGCAATGCGTCTGGCATTACCCGAAGCGAATCCTGCGCTCTCGCTCACTGCATCACTGGGCATCAGCTTTCCGTTCAATATACTGATCGGTATTCCCCTTTATCTATCGTTGGCCGAATGGCTGGCCAACTGAGGAGCACCCATGAGCATGTCAACCCGTACCCTGCTCACACTGATCTGCGAAGCAGCCCTCGAAGCCCGGATTCTGAAGGACTTGGAGCGTCTTGGCGCCCCTGGCTGGACGCTATCGGATGCACGCGGCAGCGGCGCCCGTGGCGTGCGCAGCGCTGGCTGGGACAACGATGGCAACATTCGTCTGGAGGTTGTCTGTGGCCGCGAACGTGCCGAACAGATAGTCGCCCATCTGCAGGAACGCTATTACAATAACTACGCAATGATTTGCTACCTATCGGACGTAGAGGTACTGCGACCGCAGAAGTTCTGATATTTATAGATTCGGGTTATACTATTCGGCTTCATATAAATAGCAGGCCGCACCCGACAGCCGGGAACCCGATCTGCTCCGCCAAGCCACGCCAGTTACTCTGTCGTGGCTTGTTGGTTTTTGCCGTCGACCGGCGGCACAACAGCAAGCGAGGCACCGATAGATGACCGCATTGGTTGGCGTGATCATGGGCTCCAAGTCAGACTGGTCCACCTTGAGCCATACGGCCGATATGCTCGAACAACTGGGTATTCCCTATGAGGTCAAGGTAGTGTCTGCTCACAGAACACCGGATCTATTGTTCAAGTACGCTGAAGAGGCGGCCAGCAGGGGGATAGAAGTAATCATCGCTGGAGCCGGAGGTGCCGCACACCTGCCGGGCATGTGCGCGGCAAAAACACATTTGCCGGTACTGGGTGTGCCTGTCCAATCCTCAATGCTGTCGGGTATGGACTCGCTGTTATCCATTGTGCAGATGCCTGCTGGCGTTCCAGTGGCGACACTGGCCATCGGCAAGGCCGGAGCCATCAATGCCGCCCTGTTGTCGGCGAGTATCATTGGCGCCAAGCACCCGCAATTTCACCAGGCACTCCAGGATTTCCGTGCCCAGCAGACCGACAATGTGCTGGATAACCCCGATCCACGCCAGGGCTGAGGAATACTATTATGAAAATTGGCGTAATCGGTGGCGGCCAACTGGGTCGCATGCTGGCATTGGCGGGTACCCCGCTCGGTCAACAGTTCGCATTTCTGGATCCAGCGCCAGATGCCTGCGCGCAAGCACTGGGAGAGCATATCCGGGCGGACTACAGTGACCGGGATCATCTGCGCCAACTGGCCGATGAGTCAGACGTGGTGACGTTCGAGTTTGAAAGTGTGCCTGCCGAGACGGTCGCCTTTCTCTCCCAATTCGTACCGGTCTTTCCCAACGCCGAATCCTTGCGTATCGCTCGCGACCGCTGGTTCGAGAAATCAATGTTTCAAAACCTGGGTATACCCACACCTGAGTTCGCTGACATTCAGTCTCAGAACAATCTGGATGCTGCCGTCACACGCATTGGTCTACCTGCCGTATTAAAGACCCGCACGCTCGGTTATGACGGCAAGGGGCAGAAGGTTTTGCGCCATCGCGATGACGTGACGAGCGCTTTCGCCGAGCTGGGCAGCGTGCCTTGTATCCTCGAGGCGTTCGTACCGTTTTCCGGCGAGGTCTCCCTGATCGCCGTGCGCGGTCGTGACGGTGGCACTGCATTCTATCCGCTGGTGCACAACACTCATGAAGAGGGCGTTTTACGCCTGTCAGTGGCAAGTACTGATCACCCCATGCAGACCCTGGCCGAAGAATATGCTGGCCGAGTGCTCCAGCAGTTGGATTATGTCGGCGTACTGGCCTTTGAGTATTTCGAAATTGATGGTGGCTTGAAAGCTAACGAAATCGCCCCGCGCGTGCACAACTCCGGCCATTGGACTATCGAAGGCGCCGAATGCAGCCAATTTGAAAATCACCTACGGGCGATCGTGGGATTACCCCTGGGCTCCACGGCCAAGTTGGGTGAAAGCGCCATGCTCAATTTTATTGGCGAAGTACCCGCGATCGAAAAGGTCACGGCGATCAGCGACTGCCATTTGCACCACTATGGCAAGGCCTTCAAGATCGGTCGGAAAGTCGGACATGCCACCCTGCGCTGTCCAGATGCGAAGACCCTGGCGTCTCGTATTGCAGAGCTTCAGCAGCTGATAACACCCTGATCCAGAAGGGGAGCGACTACAAGCGCCCCCCTTCCAGAGGCCGTCTGCTTGGCCCACGATCCAAGAAGTATCCGCCCTTTATCCTGCAACATGCTCTATGCTCGGCATTGGGATTATCAGTGTGCTCGATGACAGCAGGCGACCTACATGGAATTCAAGGACTACTACGCTACGCTCGGCGTAGAACCGGAGGCCGACGACAAGACCGTCAAGACGGCTTATCGTAAACTCGCGCGGCAATATCACCCCGATGTCAGCAGTCTCCCGGGCGCCGAGGACAAGTTCAAGGAAGTCGCTGAAGCCTATGAGGTGCTCCACGACAAGTCGAAGCGAGCCGAATACGATCAACTGCGTCAGGCCCGTCAGCAACGCCAGCATTTCACCGGCAAGCAACACGGAAATTCTTCCAGCTCAGCTGAAAACAATCAGGACTTTGCCGATTTTTTCGAGTCCATGTTCGGCAATGCGCGGGCACGTCATTCTGGCTTTGACGACAATCACTTTGCCCAAAAGGGCCGCGATGTGGAAATAGAAATGCCGGTATTTCTCGAGGAAACCCTAGAGGACACCACCAAACCTGTCGAGTTTTTGCTGCCGTACCGTGACGAACACGGACGTATGCAGGAGCTGAAGAAATCGCTCAAGGTCAAAATTCCCGCGGGCGTCAGTGATGGCGAACGCATCCGGGTGAAAGGCCAGGGAGCACCCGGTACAGGCAACGCGGCAAACGGCGACCTGTACCTGCATATTCGCCTTGTGCCGCATCCACTGTTTGATGTGGAAGGCCACAACCTGATCATCACAGTACCGCTTGCACCCTGGGAGGCCGCACTGGGCGCAAAGGTGACTGTCCCTACACTGAACGGTAAGATTCAGTTAACTATTCGGCCGAACAGTCAGTCTGGCCAGCGTCTGCGAATCAAGGGCAGAGGTCTCGTGCGCAAACAGCATCAAGGCGATCTGTTTGCGATATTGAAAGTAGTCATGCCCGAGCATGCCGACGAAGCAGCTCGAAAACTGTGGACTCAACTGGCCGATACGGTCAAATTTGATCCACGCGCCGACTGGAGCCAAGCCTCATGAACAGCGTAACCCGTGTGCATGTCAGCTTCGCAGAACTATGTCAGTGTGTCAGCGTCAGTGAGGATCGGGTACTCAGCCTCATAGTCGAGGGCATAGTCACTCCAACGGTGGGTGAGTCCCCGGACGAGTGGGAGTTCGACAGCGGCTGCGTTACCTTGGTGCACAAGGCTGCGCGTTTGCATCGTGATCTAACCGTGGAGTGGACGGACATACCGCTGATTCTAAGCCTGCTCGACGAAGTCGAGCAATTGCGCTCGGATAATGCTCATCTCAGACAGCGTCTGAATCGTTTCATCCACGACAACTGATTTACTACTTCCATTAATCTTGAGTATTGCCATGCGTCTGTTTGCGCTTCTGTGTTGCAGTTTCATGCTATCAATGCCGGCTAATGCCACACCCCGGACCGTTGACTGGTTGGATCTTCTGCCTGAAGAGGACTACCAGGCCATGCTCGACATGCCAGAGATAGGCCATGCCGGCAGCGAAGACGCACCTGCGGATTTTGCCTCCGGAATGCGCCAGCGCGATGACAGCCTGCCAGAAGTCATGTACTCGACCCGCGTAGTAGCCGACCTCGATGGCCAGGAACTGCGACTTGCCGGATATCCGGTTCCCCTTGAGATGAATGAACGCGGGCTCTACACGACCTTCTTTCTGGTGCCGTATGCCGGCGCCTGCATTCATGTCCCGCCGCCGCCGCCAAACCAGATCGTTCTGGTGGAGTATCCGCAGGGTATTGCCATCGAAGATATTTACGAGCCATTCTGGATGACCGGAACCTTGCTGGTTGACCAGACCAGTAACGCACTCGCCGATGCCAGCTATCGATTCAGCGCTGACAAGGTGTGGGTCTACGACGGAGAGTGAAACTGCAGCCGTTCATAGCCCTTTCGGGTGGGTTCCAATAACGCTAAATCCGGTATGATATCGTTTTGACTCTAGGGTCGTCGGACGTTCTGATGGAGCTGTACAGATGGAATCACTGATTGGTTTTTTGGGGCTGGCAGTACTGATCATTGTCTATTTACGCCGCTGGTTGCTGCGTCGTGAAATACCTCAACAACAGGGAGCTTCTTTCGAGGGCGAGCTATTTACTGTTGGTCAAGCCACCGTGGCCCGCGCTACTTCACGGCAGCCGCCGAAAGTCAGCGTTATCGTTATGCCCGGCTTCATGGAAAACTTCCTGTACTTCACCGAGTATTATGCTGACCCGTCGATTGAGCTGATCCTTATCACCAGCGCCGACTACCATGTGCCGGCACTCAATCTCCGTGCTACCGTTCCCGCATGGAGCGAGACCCCCAAGTCAGCCCCAGGTTCGATAGCCTATGATGCAGCGGTACTCAATCTGGCCTTGCGCCACCTGGTCAGCACCGACAATGTCCGCGTGCATGGTCACTCCCGCGGTGGTGCAGTTACTCTGGAAGCAGCGCGCCAGGCGTCGGACTTGTTCGAGAATATCGAGGTGATTCTGGAAGCGCCCGTCCTGCCTCAAGGTAAGCCCTACGCTCCCCTGCCGCCGATAGCCCGCTGGTTTGTACCTTTCTACCTGCCCATGTGGCAGCAACAGCCTATTTCTTCGCGCAATCGCCCGTTATGGGGTCCGCTGGATAATCAACGCAAGCGTGAGCTGATCATGGGCTTGCCATTCAATCCCCGGCATTGCTCTACCATGCTCGTCAATCTCAAAGACATGGCCCATTGGATGGATCATAACGACAGTGATATCTACCAGCATGTGAAACGCGGCGCGATACTGATACCCGGTAAGGATCGGATATTGCGCGCCGATGCAATGCGATCCAGTGCTCATCAGGCCGAAAGTCTACAAGTGATCGAAATAGAGGGTGGTAGTCACTTCGTAATAACGGATAACCCCGATTCGATCCCGCCGCTGTCGCTGGGCTGATCCGTGAGCTATAGCTTTGACCCCATCGGTATAGTGCACTCGTGCTTTCATGAGAAGTTTGCCATACCGCGACAACCCAGCCTCGCAGTAGCGGCCCGGGGCGTTCTCGAATTGTATCCCCCTTACGATAAACCAGAGGCTCTAGCGGGACTAGAAGAAGTCAGCCATCTTTGGTTACTATTTGTCTTCCATGCTGCTCCATCCGGCCCAGATCATTTACGAGTCAGGCCCCCGCGCCTGGGTGGCAACCAGCGTGTCGGTGTATTTGCCAGCCGGTCCACCCACCGGCCCAATCCACTGGGCCAATCGGTTGTCCGACTCGACAGTATCGAACCGGGACATTTGCTGATTTCAGGTATCGACTTGCTCGACGGCACACCTGTGCTCGATATCAAACCCTATGTACCTTACGCAGACAGTGTGCCGCAGGCGCATAACGGTATGGCGGCAACGGTGCCCGACCTGATACCCGTGACCTGGGATAATATCGCTTGGCAGGCTGCGCGCGAGCACGCCGAACGTTTGCAACAGCCGGTTGTCGAGCTAATAGAACAATGCCTCGCGCAAGATCCCAAGCCGGCCTACCAGAGACCGACTGCGGAACGCCACTACGGCGTCCGTTTCTGGGATCTGAATATTAGCTGGCATTATCCTCAGCCTAACTGCATACGGGTGTTGTCAGTCAAACAACAGCCGAGCGTCTCAGTCTGAGTTGCAAACCATTCGCGCTTAATCGACATCAGCCCTAACCGCGACCGAGCGCTCAGCAACAGCTATACTCGCCCAATAAATGCGTTATAGGTAACCCCATTTGCTGTACTACTCACCCATGCTGTTGGGCCTATGTTTGCTGTTTGCCGTAGCAATTGCGTCAACGGCCCTATGGCGTATGTCTCGTCCCTATTCTGGCCCTGGGTTCTGGATGGCCGGCAGTTGGTCGCTGATCGGCGGTATCATGCTGTTTATCGGCTTCATCTTGACCGGTAGCCCAATATTGAATGTGCTGGGCAACGCGGGACAGTTGGCAGGCGAGGCATTGTTCCTACTGGGCATTTTCCGCTTTATGGGTCGACCCTTACCATGGTGGATTGTACCCCTCAGTGTCAGCCTGATTGTTCTGTTCAATATCCATTACTGGATGTTCAGCGGCAATTCTGACTTTCTCATGGGAGTCTATTCGACGATTGCCGGCTTGTTGCCGATACAGGCCATTTGGCTATTGTTGCGTGAGAAGTCGGATCCCGCCACGCGTCCGGCCCGTCTTCTCGTCGGTATCAGTCTGCTGATTTATTCCGGTGTTACCCTGGTACGCGGCGTTTTGGGCTATCACGACTGGTGGCAAGGCTCGCCCTATGTAAATCCGTATGAGTCGTTCAGTTACCTGCTGCCCTACAATTTCGCCATCCCTGCTTTGGTCATGGGTTTTATCGGGGTTACGCTGATGACCATGCAGCGCATCCTTGCCAACAGCCAATTGCACGCCGAGCAGGCGCGGAGTAATGCCATGCGCTTCGAGCGCTTGCTTGGCGCCTCTACATCCGCCGTCATGATCGTCAAGACCGGACTCATTCAGGATGCCAACAAACGCCTTGAAGAGCTCAGCGGTCTATCGCGCAAACGCTTGTCTCAACAACCGGTATTAACCCTATTCCCCAGCCAGAGTCACGAATTGATTCAGGATCATCTCTCACGCCCCCAAGCCAGCCAATTGGACGTTGATGCACTGCACGCCAGTGGCCAGCATTTCCCAGCCGAGATAAGCATTGCTCCACTCAGCGACGAAAGCGACGACTTGGTGTTGGAAATTAGGGATGTCACCCATCGCAAAGCGTTGGAAGAACAGCTGTTATTGCTTGCTACCCAGGATTCATTAACCTCTGCGCTAAATCGCCGTGCATTCAATGCTCAGGCGCAACTCGAGCTCAAACGAGCGGACCGCTATAAGCGCCCGTTGAGTCTCGCAGTACTCGATCTGGACCATTTCAAACGTATCAATGACGAGTATGGCCATTTGGCAGGCGACCAGGCCCTTCAACAATTTGCAGATCTCTGCCGCACTCTGATGCGTCAGGGTGATATCTTCTCTCGCTTCGGTGGCGAGGAGTTTGTACTGCTTCTAGCGGAGACAGATGCGGCAGCGTCCATACTGTTGCTCGAACGCCTGAGGGAGGAGTTCAGCGCATTGGTTATGCACCAGGGTACGGAGTCCTTCGGTTTGCAGGTCAGTGCTGGCGTGGCATCCTGGAGACCGGGTGATACACTCGACAGCCTGTTTAAACGCGCTGACCAAGCCTTATACAGGGCTAAATCGAGTGGACGTAACCGCGTCGTGCTCTGGACAGAGGACCTTCATAAGGGGACCGCAGATGTTTGACTTGAGGCACGTGGCTCTTCTGATGCTGATGGGTCTTATCGGTGCTTGGATCTGGCGTGGTTTTGGCCTACGCGACCAGGCTCTGATCCTGGTGCGGCAACATTGCAAACAGGCTGACGTACAGTTACTCGACGAGAGTATCTATCTGAACAAATTGCGTATTGGGCGTAGCAAAGGACTGCGCCTTGGGATCGTTCGCCACTATGGGTTTGAATTCACGGTCACTGGCGAGCGGCGTTATAACGGCTATATCGAACTGTACGGGTCGAGACTACGACATATCGAGCTGGCTCCGCACCCGTTTCCCGGCGGCGGTCCTGCTGTTGCCTATGGCTCGCTGGAGTAAGAGCTACTTCGAGCTTTTGTCTCTTGGTTCCACGTGGAACCCCCCGATGCCAAACGGTATGCTGTCGCCATGAGCCAAACACCCCTTATCGAAAATGTCCCGACGCACCTGATTGCCGGCCCATTGGGCTCAGGTAAAACGACTTTGCTGCGCAATTTGATGAAGCAACGTCCTGATAACGAGCAATGGGCGATTCTGATCAACGAGTTTGGCGAGGTCGGCATCGATGCAGCGCTACTGAAAACCTCAGACTCTGGAATTCAACTGGCTGAAATACCGGGCGGCTGTCTATGCTGCGTCAACGGCGTGCCCTTCCAGGTCGGCCTGGGTCGACTGCTACGCAAGGTTCGCCCTCATCGCCTGTTCATCGAGGCATCAGGTCTTGGCCATCCACAGAACCTTCTGCAACAATTGGCGGCACCGCCTTGGCAGGGTACGCTCGCATTACAGCCGCTGGTGATGGTGCTTGACGCACCAAAACTAGTCTCCGGGCACAAACTGGTCCCGGCTCAACAGCAAGCACTGCCTCTGGCCGGTCTAGTTGTACTGAATAAAGCAGAAAATCTGTCGTTGCATGAACGATCCTGGCTAGCTGATCAGTTACTACCCACCCCCAGCATTTTTTGTCTACAGGCTAATCTGTCGTTAACACAGCTGCCGCACGCACCAACACCATCACTGCATACCGCGCCCCAAGTAATGTCCCACGATAGCGTGCCACCAGGCGAGATCTGGCGTGATGCCCTGGACTGGCACTGCCTAGCTAGGCAACACGGGGATTACCACAGCATCGGCTGGAAGATGCACCCGCACGCAACCTTCAGGTTTACAGCGGTGAATGACTGGCTTGCCTCCTTCCAGTGGCAAAGAGCCAAAGGCGCGTTACATACGGACGAGGGCTGGTTCACGTTCAATGGCCTGGATGGCAACATCGGAGAATGGCGCGTAAGCGAATGGAGGCAGGACAATCGGCTGGAGCTGATTGCTACAGCCCCCCTCAACCACGATAAACTTGAACACGCTTTGCGCGCTGCACTCATTCTATCGCCTGTATCAGACTCAAGGACCTGGCCATGAGAATACCTGCTCTCTTTTTCGCCGTTTCGATGATCCTCTTCAGCCCTCAAGTTCTGGCCGAAGCCTGCATCATCACGTCCGACGATGATGAACTCCCGATTCGCATGTGCCAGCAAAATATAAGTATTCCTGAAACGCTGTTCGTCAACAGCTTCTGCCAACCACAGATTCCTGATCGCCGTTTTGACATTACGTTGCTAGACACCTGTCCGGAAGGCGCCTATGGCATCTGCCGAGGAGCCAAGGCCCAAGGCGTGGCCTATGAGCAATCGATTCATTACTACAGTGATCCAGCAGATGCACCGGTTCTGAAGGGTTATTGCGAGCAGATCAGCAAGGGTGTGTGGCAAGGTCCACAGTAATACGGATGCTCAATCACTCACGGGGCGCCGACACTCTGGCAAACGCGTCCAGAGCCAGCACCTGACCCACTGCTAGCGACAAAGTGTCAGCGGTTCCCGCAGGCACTTCCAGTACAAATCGTACAGGTTGAGCCGCGTGGTATATCTCGCAAGGCAGGGTTCTACAGGGCGGTACCCGACGAAATATCTGCGCTATCCTGCCGTTCTGGTCGATATATACCAGGTCCAGACTAATAAGCATATTTCGCATCCAGATTGCTGGACGAGTTCCCTCGGGGAAATCAAACAACATACCGGTTCCCACCGCGAGCGCGGTGCGTCCCATCAATCCCTCACGGCGCGAGTCAGGGTCGGCCACATACTCTACCTGGAAAAGACTTCCTGCAAGATCCAACTCCACTACCGGCGTTGTACCTGATTGAGCCGCTGCAGAGCCTGCCATGATCGCGATTGCCAGGCATCGGATTAGCCATGCACCGAAATAACCAGCCTCTTTGAGCATAACCAACAAACGTGGCCTCACAGGTTATCCTTCAACAGGTTCTGATAGAACATATCGCCTGGAGCGAGGTGTATCTGCTCAAGAGCCGAGACCTGCATCTCGTTGGGAAGAGGTGCTTCACCTTCAGCGCACTTTCTGCTGTCGCATTGCGCTCTGGCGCTGCCCGGTAAGTACCCAGCTTGAACAGCTGAGATGGCAGTGGCTGGCCATCGATCATGCGCGGCTGCTTCATCAATACATTACCTTCGACGTCCATCAGATACCATGGTAGTGGGCTATCAATCTCTATTTCGTCTTCTTTAAGAGGTATCAATGTCACCCCGGTTCTTCATCACCTGTATGCGATAGGCAGCCAATTTAGCACATTGCCGCTATTCGACTATGCTCCTGTAAGCCTATTCAGGAGTAGATATCGGCCCGGGTCCAGGGTAAATCGTGATGCCCGTCGGAATATGGCTTCACCGCCAGAATCTGGTGGATATTGATCCAGTTCTTGCGAAACCCATAAGCACAACCTGCAAGATAGATGCGCCAGATGCGCAGGGCCTTGTCTGATATCAGTTTGCTTGCATCTTCAAGCGACGCTTCGAGATTACTACTCCAGTGTTCCAACGTAAGGGCATAGTGTCGACGAAGACTTTCCACGTCGACTACTTCGAGTCCCTGTTCTGACATTTCAGCAATAGCCCTGGACAAGTGCGGTAACTCGCCGTTAGGGAAAACGTAACGTCTGATAAATTTTCCCCCACCTCGGCCAACAGGTCGGCCATCTGTGTGCTTGGCGGTGATGCCGTGATTCATGATCAGACCACCAGGTTTGACCTGTTCATGCAGAGTGCAGAAATACTCAGCAAGATTGGCATGCCCCACGTGCTCAAACATACCGACACTGACAATCTTGTCGAATTCCTCTTGGCCGGGTAAATCACGATAGTCCTGAAGATGCAGGTCAATCATGTCATCAAGGCCTGATTCGGCGTTCTTTTCCCGGGCCAGTTCCAGCTGGGCCTTGCTCAGGGTAATGCCATAGACACTAACACCGTAATGTCGCGCAGCATGACGTGCCAGACCGCCCCAGCCACAACCGATATCAAGCAGACGTTCCCCTGGTTGCAATCTTAGTTTGCGGCAGAGATGATCAAATTTGTTTAACTGAGCCTGCGCTAGACTATCATCCGGGCTGCGAAAATAGCCGCACGAGTACGCCATCTCCGGATCAAGCCAATGCTGATAAAATTCGTTGGAGAGGTCGTAATGGTAGGCAATAGCTTCGGCATCTAGGACCTTGTCATGTGCAGTGTGTTCCATCGTCGCTGGGGTGTCTTCGTTGACCGTGCCCGAGCTGAGTTTGTCGGCGATCTCCATGAACGTCATAATCGGCCCCTGGATATCCAGGCGGCGGTCAATATAGGCCTCGCCCAGTATGTCCAGACTTAGATGGGCAAGTTCTGCCAGCAGTTGCGGATCAATGATTTCCAGGGTGACAGCAGGATTGGGGCTCAGATCAAGACTGGGCCCGTTAGTGATAGCAAGCCGCAAGGGGAGTTGCAGTTTACTGAGGCTATCAGAAAGTTGTTCCAGCATCGGAAAATCTCCACCATCTATTCCTACTCCTATTATCAATATAGGACACTATCGGCGAGGATGTATTCATTCTTTGACCGCTGGGGCAAAAGCCCCTAGGTTCAACGCTGTCTAATCGGATTTTTTCAGGGGGCGCTGCCAGTTTTCTATCGTTCGCTGGCGACTGCGCCCTACTGCAAGCGCGCCCGTTGGTACATCCTGGGTAATCGTTGAGCCCGCACCTGTGGTAGCCCCGGCACCCACTTTGAGAGGTGCTACAAGCGCCGTATTGGAACCGATGAATACGTTGTCGCCAATATGGGTAACAAACTTGTTTACCCCGTCGTAATTACAGGTAATGGTGCCTGCCCCAATGTTGACCTGCTCTCCCACCACCGCGTCACCTAAATAGGAGAGGTGATTGATCTTCGATCCAGCACCTATATCGGCCTTCTTAGTCTCAACAAAATTGCCTACCTTTGCACCACGACCAAGGCGTGTACCTGGACGCAGACGGGCATATGGACCAATGTCGCATCCTTCACCAACGTCGGCGCCATCAAGATGACTAAACGCCTTGATCACACTGCCACGGCGTATCACGCTGTTGCGGATAACGCAGTTGGGACCGATCTCGACGTTGTCCTCGATGGTGACAAGCCCCTCCAGCACCACATTGATATCCATGAAGATATCGCGCCCAACCACAACATCACCGCGCACGTCGAGCCGCGCCGGATCCGACAGCGTTACTCCTTCGGTCATCAAGCGCAGTGCCTCGCGCGCTTGAAAAGACCTTTCCAGAACAGAGAGTTGTTGACGGTTATTGGCGCCCATCACTTCCACTTCATCTTCGGGCTGCGCAACCTCGATGCCCGTCTTGCTAGCGACCGCCAGCGCCACCACGTCGGTGAGGTAGTATTCCCTCTGAGCGTTGTCATTTGACAAACTAGTCAGCCAGTCCGCTGCTTGTTTGCCCGGCAACGCCATGATTCCGGTGTTGGCTTCAGTAATCAGTAGTTGCTTGGCACTGGCATCCTTTTGCTCAACGATGGCTTGAACCTGTCCTGCCCCATTACGAACAATGCGGCCATAACCTGTGGGATCGTCCATCGTGACGGTCAATAGACCCAATGTGCTTGAGCCTGCTTGATTACTCAATCGTTGCAGTGTATCGCTTCTGAGTAATGGCACATCGCCGTACAACACGAGGATCTGATCAGCATCAATGATGTATGGAAGTGCTTGCGCAACAGCATGACCAGTACCCAGCTGCTCACCCTGAAGCACCCAGTTCAGATCATTGCCATCCAACGTCTCACGCACCAGGTCGGCACCATGCCCTATAACTACATGGATGAGTCGCGGCGAGAGTGCTCGTGCACAATCGATAACGTGTCCTAACATCGACTTGCCTGCCACCGAATGCAAGACTTTAGGAAGCGCGGAGCGCATACGTGTGCCTTGTCCGGCAGCGAGAATAACGATGTCCAATATCATAGGAAAACCATAACTAAGAAAAGTGTTTGGAGGATAGCAAATTACTGACAGCTCGCATGTAGCAGATCGTCGGCAAAGCTCAGGCACAAAAAAGGCAGCCTGGGCTGCCTTTTCTGCTTGTCATCTTATCCGCGGTTGTTAGGCGCTCTACCACCGTATTTCTTGCGTAATTCCTGGACTGTACGCAGCTGAGCTGCGGCCTCGGCCAAGCGAACGGAGGCAGTTCCATAATCGAACTCGGCGCCTTTCTCGCTCAACGCTTTTTCTGCGGCTTTTTTTGCTTCTACAGCAGCAGCTTCGTCAATGTCGCCGGCGCGAACAGCCGTGTCGGCAAGCACCTTGACCATGCTCGGCTGAATCTCAATAAAGCCGCCTGAGATATAAAATATCTCTTCGCTGCCATCTTGTTTGATCACCCGAACCGGGCCCGGCTTCAGATCAGTAAGCAACGGCGTATGGCCGGGCAGAATGCCCAAGTCACCCATATTGCCGTGCGCTATGACCATCTCCACCAGACCTGAAAACAGCTCTTCTTCCGCGCTAACGATATCGCAGTGCACTGTCATAGCCATTTCATTGCCTCGATTCTGCGCCCGCTTTCGCGGGCGCTCGCATTACATTTTCTTCGCTTTCTCGATGGCTTCATCGATAGTGCCGACCATATAGAACGCCTGCTCTGGCAGGTGGTCAAACTCGCCATCCAGAATGCCTTTAAAAGCACGGATGGTGTCCTTGAGCGAAACATACTTACCCGTTGCACCGGTGAAGACTTCGGCTACGAAGAATGGCTGCGACAGATAGCGCTGGATCTTACGAGCGCGGGCTACCAACTGCTTGTCTTCTTCAGACAGCTCGTCCATACCCAGAATCGCAATAATGTCCTTCAGCTCCTTGTAGCGCTGCAGAACGTACTGAACACCGCGGGCAGTATCGTAGTGCTCCTGACCAATCACCTGTGGATCCAGCTGACGGGAGGTGGAGTCCAGTGGATCAACTGCAGGATAGATACCCAGGGATGCGATATCACGAGACAATACCACGGTCGCGTCAAGGTGCGCGAAGGTGGTCGCTGGCGAGGGGTCGGTCAAGTCGTCAGCTGGTACGTATACCGCCTGGATCGACGTAATGGAGCCCTGCTTGGTGGAGGTAATACGCTCCTGCAGCACACCCATCTCCTCGGCCAGAGTCGGCTGGTAACCTACCGCTGAAGGCATACGGCCCAGCAGTGCGGATACCTCGGTACCGGCCAAGGTGTAACGGTAGATGTTGTCAATAAACAACAGTACGTCACGTCCTTCCTCACGGAACTTCTCGGCCATGGTCAGACCAGTCAAAGCGACGCGCAAACGGTTTCCCGGAGGCTCGTTCATCTGACCGTAAACCAACGCTACCTTGTCCAGAACGTTGGAATCCTTCATCTCGTGATAAAAATCGTTACCTTCACGAGTCCGCTCGCCAACACCAGCGAACACAGAATAACCACTGTGCTCGATTGCGATGTTACGGATCAGTTCCATCATGTTGACAGTCTTGCCGACACCGGCACCACCGAACAAACCTACTTTACCACCCTTAGCGAATGGGCAGATCAGGTCGATAACCTTGATGCCGGTTTCCAGGAGTTCGTTGGAGCTGGCCTGGTCCGCGTAGGAAGGTGCAGGACGATGGATGCCCCAGCGCTCTTCTTCGCCAATTGGACCTGCTTCGTCAATCGGGTTACCTAACACATCCATGATCCGACCCAGGGTCTTGACACCCACCGGTACAGAAATGGCTGCGCCGGTGCTGGACACCGCCAGGCCGCGCTTGACACCTTCGGTGGTACCCATTGCGATGGTCCGTACAATGCCATCACCGAGCTGCTGCTGAACTTCAAGGGTTAGGCCCTTTTCGTCTACCAGCAACGCGTCATATATCTTCGGCACGCCGTCGCGTGGGAATTCCACGTCGATGACGGCACCGATGATTTGAACGATACGTCCGCTACTCATGTTTGGTTCCTCTAAGTGGTATGAAACCGCTATCGTCTGACCGGGTCTCAGGAGACCGCCGCGGCGCCGCCGACGATTTCCGAAATTTCCTGGGTGATCGCTGACTGACGAGCCTTGTTGTATATAAGCTGCAGGCTATCGATAATATCGCCCGCATTATCAGTCGCACTCTTCATCGCGATCATACGTGCCGCCTGTTCGCTGGCGTTGTTCTCGATCACTGCCTGATACACCTGCGACTCGATATAACGGGTCAACAGTTTATCCAGCAACTCATTTGCGTCTGGCTCGTAAACATAGTCCCAATGACCCTTGAGTTCCTCTTTATCAGCGGGAACCAATGGAATCATCTGCTCCACCTTAGGCTGTTGCACCATGGTGTTGACGAACGAGTTGGAGACCAGATACAGACGATCGATTCGACCTTCGTTGTAACCATCAAGCATCACCTTGACGCTACCAATGAGATCGTTCAGCGAGGGCTTTTCACCCAGGTTGTTGATTGCCGCGACGACGTTGCCGCCGTAGGTGCGGAAGAACGTGGAGCCCTTGGTGCCGATAACGCACAACTCGGTCTCGACGTTACGATCACGCCACTCTCTCATGTTCGTAATAAGAGCCTTGAACAAATTGGAGTTCAGGCCCCCGCACAGACCACGATCCGTACTTACCACGATATAGCCTACCCGTTTTACTTCACGCTCTTGCATGAACGGGTGACGATACTCGGGGTTGGCATTGGCCAAATGGCCGATAACCTGACGAATGCGCTCAGCGTAGGGTCGACTGGCTGCCATGCGCTGTTGTGCTCTGCGCATTTTGCTGACCGCCACTTTCTCCATGGCGCTGGTGATCTTCTGAGTACTCTTAATACTCGAAATTTTACCGCGTATCTCTTTTGCGCCTGCCATGTCTCACCTTTCAGGTTAGCCTGCGGCCAGATCGCACGATGCGGAGCCTGAACTCGTCAGGCTCCGCGCTCGGCTTACCAGCTCTGGGTCGCCTTGAAGTTCTCGATGCCAGACTTGATACCGGCTTCGATCTCGTCGTTGTAGTCGCCCTTCTCGTTGATCTTGGCAACCAGCTCGGCCTTGTCACGCTTGAAGTAGGCCAGCAGCGCCTTCTCGAACGCGCCGATCTTGTTCATCTCGACGTCTGTCAGGAAGCCTTTTTCAGCTGCGTAAAGAACTATGGCCATTTCAGCAACCGACATGGGTGCATATTGGCCCTGTTTCATCAGTTCGGTTACGCGTTGTCCGTGCTCAAGTTGCTTTCGGGTAGCCTCATCGAGGTCGGAAGCAAACTGTGCAAAGGCCGCCAGTTCACGATACTGAGCCAGCGCAGTACGAATACCACCGGACAGTTTCTTGATGATCTTGGTCTGAGCAGCACCACCTACGCGGGATACCGATACACCAGCGTTAACCGCCGGGCGGATGCCTGCGTTGAACAAGTTGGATTCCAAGAAGATCTGGCCGTCGGTAATCGAAATCACGTTGGTCGGTACAAAGGCGGATACGTCACCAGCCAGTGTTTCAATGATTGGCAGAGCAGTCAACGAACCAGTCTTGCCCTTCACTTCACCGTTGGTGAGCTTCTCGACATAGTCAGCCGAGATCCGCGATGCGCGCTCCAGCAGACGGCTGTGGAGATAAAACACGTCGCCGGGGTAGGCTTCACGACCTGGTGGACGTCGCAGCAGCAGGGAAATCTGACGATATGCCACTGCCTGCTTGGAGAGATCATCATAGACGATCAGAGCGTCTTCACCACGGTCACGGAAGTATTCTCCCATGGTGCAACCAGAGTAAGGAGCCAGGAACTGCAGAGCAGCAGGCTCGGATGCTGAAGCCGCAACGACGATGGTGTTGCTCATCGCGCCGTTCTCTTCGAGCTTGCGTACAACGTTGGCGATGGTCGACTGCTTCTGACCAATGGCTACGTAGACACACTTGATGCCGGAATCTTTCTGGTTGATGATCGCGTCGATCGCAATAGCCGTCTTACCTGTCTGACGGTCACCGATGATCAGCTCACGCTGGCCACGGCCGATCGGGATCATGGCGTCGATTGACTTGTAACCAGTCTGAACTGGCTGGTCTACCGACTTACGCCAGATCACACCCGGCGCCACTTTCTCTACTGCATCGGTCAATTTAGCGTCGATAACGCCTTTACCGTCGATCGGGTTACCCAGGGCGTCAACAACGCGACCGAGCAATTCCGGACCTACCGGGACTTCTAGAATACGACCGGTACATTTGGCGGTCATACCCTCAGCGAGACCCAGATAGTCGCCCAGCACGACCGAGCCCACGGAGTCCTGCTCCAGGTTCAATGCCATACCGTATACGCCACCGGGAAACTCAATCATTTCACCGTACATCACATCAGCAAGGCCGTGAATGCGCACGATACCGTCAGAAACACTGACGATGGTGCCAACATTGCGAGCCTGCGAAGACACATCGAGTTTTTCGATGCGCTGCTTGATAATTTCGCTAATTTCGGAAGGATTCAATTGCTGCATGCCATGTCCCTCAAATCAGGATTTCAACGCCTCGGCCAGCTTATCCAGCTTGCCGCGGACCGAACCGTCGATGACCAAGTCACCCGCACGAATCAACACACCGCCTATCAAGGCCGGGTTGATGGTCACATGAGGAGTTACTGTCCGGTCTAACCGCTTTGATAATGCGGTTGCCAGCGTTTTCTGTTGATCGTCGCTCAGCTCAAAGGCGGATTCCACCTCTACTGCCACGCGGCGATCGTGTTCTGCCTTGTGCTGCTCGTAAAGCTCGGCAATTACCGGGATCAGGGGCAAGCGATCATGATCGGAAAGCGTTCTGACAAAATTGCCGAACCCCTCGTCAATATGACCTTCACACACCATGAGCAGGTCGTCCGCTTTGCGCTCATCGGTCAAGCCGGGATTGCGCATCCTCTGAGCAAAAGCGTCATCTTCGACCGCCGCTACCGCCAACGCTAGCATACCCGACCAGGCATCCAGCATATTGGCAGAAGAAGCGAACTCGAACGCCGCCTTTGCATAAGGTCGAGCTAGCGTATTAATAGTAGCCATCGCTCGCCTCGCTTAGAGTTGTGCGGCCAGTTTGTTAACCAGCTCACTGTGTACCTTGGCATCCACTTCGGATCCCAGAATCTGCTCAGCACCTTGTACAGCTAGCACAGCTACCTGGACACGGAGTTCATCCTTGGCGCGATTTACTTCCTGTTCGATTTCAGCCTTGGCAGCTGTAATCAAGCGTTCACCTTCGGAACGTGCCTGGCCTTTCGCTTCCTCAATAATGAGGTTGGCACTCTTGTTGGCTTGCTCGATGATCTGAGTAGCCTGTTCCTTGGTTTCACGCAAGGTCTGGGAAGCTTTCTCCTGGGCTAGGTCCAGGTCACGCTGGGCGCGGCCAGCCGCATCCAGGCCTTCGGCGATTTTTTTCTGGCGTTCATGCATGGCTTGCGTGATCGGCGGCCATACATACTTCATGGTGAACCAGACAAAAATAGCGAAGGCAATCGTTTGACCAAACAGCGTCAGATTAATATTCACAGCGATTTACCTCGTGCTATTCGTTGAGTCCCGGATATATCGATCCAGATGATGTTTCGGCGAGATACTTGTAATAAGTATCCCCACCGAAGATCAAACTGAATTAAGCGGCAACGCCAGGGGCAACAACGAAGATCAGGTACATCGCGATACCAACACCGATCATTGGCACGGCATCGAGCAGACCAGCCATAAGGAAGGTCTTGGTTTGCAACTGCGGACCCAGCTCAGGCTGACGGGCTGTAGATTCCAGCAGCTTGCCACCCAACAGGGCGAAGCCAATACCAGTACCCAGAGCGCCCAGACCGATCATGATGGCGGCAGACATGATTACGAGTTCCATAATTACTCCTAAAGTTCAAGGTTGCAGTTCAAAGTTTGTGATTGATTGAACACGGTTCAAGTGGGTCAGTGAGCATCCTCATGAGCGCCACTCAGGTACACCACAGTCAATACCATAAAGATAAAAGCCTGCAGCGGAATTACAAGAATATGGAAGATGGCCCATGGCACATTCAACCCCCATTGGAGGTAGAAGGGTAACAGGGCAATCAAAATAAACACGACTTCACCGGCATACATGTTGCCGAACAGTCGCAGTGCCAGACTCAAAGGCTTGGTCAATAAGCCAAGGATTTCCAGGAACAAGTTGAACGGAATCAGAGCCCAGTGCTTGAAAGGCGTGAAGGAGAGTTCCTTGATAAAACCGCCAAACCCCTTCACCTTGAAACTGTAGTAAATGATCAGTATGAAAACGCCAAGGGAAATGCCAAAAGTACCATTAGGATCAGCAGTGGGAACAATCTTGAAGTAGTCCAGACCCAGAACACTTGCTAGACCAGGGATATAATCGACGGGAATCCATTTCAGCGAATTCATGAGAAACACCCAGACGAAAATTGTCAGAGCCAGGGGAGCAACGAGTGCATTGCGGCCATGAAACGTATCCTTGACCACACCCTGTATAAACTCGACAACCATCTCAACCATGTTCTGGGTTTTACCCGGAACACCCGCAGTCGCGGTTTTGGCTACCATACGAAAAACAAACAGAAAGACCAGACCCATGAAGACCGACCAGCCAAGGGTATCAACGTGAAACGCCATGAATCCCATGTCTGATGCTTCAACGCCACTTTTTGCCATCGTCCAGGTGGTTTGCTCCACAATAGTGCCATCCGCGCGCACATATTCTGCTGGCAGCTTACCGTAAGTCAGGTTCTGCAAATGATGCTGGATATAATCCGCTGAAGAAGTTGCCATATTTGCCTCAAACTCAATGCTTTTGAAAACGTCGGACGATGAGTAGTGCGCTGGCCCCCACTGCCAGTACCGCGAGATAACCGGCAAACACCGCGGTCGGCTCCATAGGATCAACACCTACCCACACCAGCACAAAAAGTGCGGCTGTCAAAATTATCTTTCCTGCCTCGCCGGAGTAAAACTCCTTGACGATGACACGTGCCGATCGGGCCCCGCTATAGCGATAGACCCGATACGCAAAATAGATGTTGGGGAGTAGGGCAACCAGCCCCCCGAGCAAGCCGGAATATCCGGCCACATGACCCTGGAAAACCCACAGAATCAAAGCTGCCAACACGGCAACCACAGATTGCAAAAAAAGCACCGGAAAAGCGGGCAATTGGCGAAACGGAATTTTGTTGGGCGTTCTTGCGTCCATACAACCGCCTCGCGGGAGTAACTTTTTGCTTCTTTTCATGATGCTGATTGCAACACACTGGTGCATTTACGTCTGCTAAATAGCGCGAGGAGTATAGGTTGAAAAAAGTTCAGGTTCAACAGTAACCGGTAAAATGCACCGGTATAGCTCACTACCCGATTAATGCATATTACTTAATATGCATAAGAACGCCATCAAGCTCATCCAGTGAGCTGTAACTAATAACCAACTTACCTTTGCCCTTGGCCCCATGCTGGATACTGACAGCGGCACCAATGCGCTCAGCTAGATCCTGTTCCAGCCTCTCTATATCGGGATTGACGCGGGTATCCCCAGGATCACGACGGGGATTGAGCCATTGCCTGACCAAGGCTTCGGTCTGGCGGACGGTTAATCCTTTGGCAACCACCTGACGGGCTGCCTGAGTCTGCTGTTCTGCTGGCAGACCTAGCAAGGCCCGGGCGTGGCCCATTTCCAGGTCGCCCCGTTCAAGCAGGAGCTTGACATCTTCCGGCAGTGACATAAGACGTAACAAATTGGTGATACTTACGCGGGACTTACCTACGGCGTCTGCAACCTGTTGCTGGGTCAGTTGAAATTCCTGCTGCAGACGTTGCAGTGCAATACCTTCTTCAATCGGATTGAGGTCTTCACGCTGTATATTTTCAATTAACGCCATAGCGATGGCGGCTTCGTCGGGCACATCGCGGATAACGGCGGGGATGGAATCCAGACCCGCCTGTTGCGTCGCGCGCCAACGACGCTCGCCGGCGATAATCTCGAATCGACCGTCGGCGATGGGTCTGACCACGATAGGCTGCATAACACCCTGCACACGGATCGAATTAGCCAGCTCTTCCAACGCTTGTGGATCCATGTCTCGACGCGGCTGGTACTTGCCACGCTGAATCAGATCAACGGGCAAGTCCTTAAGCTGTTGCTCCTGGGCTTCAGTGTCTTTACCGGTACTGTTAGGTTGCCCCAGCAAAGCATCGAGTCCCCGCCCCAAGCCGCGTTTCTTGACCGCCATGCGTCTATCGTCCTTTTTTGATTAGTCGTTCGCGCTCGCCTGGGCGGTTGCCCGGGCAGCCTGCTTATTGCGCCTCACTACTTCGCCGGCCAGTGCCAGATAGGCTACTGCACCGCGGGACTGCTTGTCATAAGTAAGCGCTGGCATACCAAAACTGGGCGCCTCGGCGAGACGAACATTGCGAGGGATGACTGTCTGGTAAAGCTGCTCACCAAAATGACTGGTTAGCTGAGCCGACACATCCAGCGTCAGGCTGTTTCTCGGGTCATACATGGTACGTAACAATCCCTCTATCTTCAGGGATGGATTGAGTACCGTAGCAATGCGCTGAATGGTATTTACCAATGCCGACAAACCTTCCAACGCATAATATTCGCATTGCATAGGTATGATTACGGCGTCTGCTGCGACCAGTCCATTGACGGTCAGCATATTCAGTGAGGGAGGACAGTCGATCAACACGAAATCGTAATTATTGCGTGCCGAGGCCAGCGCATAACGAAGACGACTTTCTTTCATCTTCATCGCTAGCAATTCGACCTCTGCGGCTGTGAGATCGCCGTTGGCTGGCAGCAGATCATAACCACCCGTTTCCGATCGTTGCATTGCCTGGTTAAAATCACAACGGTCTGTGAGCAATTCGTAGATTGAGTTCTCAAGATCGGCTTTGTCGATACCGCTGCCCATAGTCGCATTACCCTGAGGGTCAAGATCAACCAGAAGCACCTTGCGTTTAGTTGCTGCGAGCGAAGCTGCCAGGTTGATACACGTGGTGGTCTTGCCGACACCGCCTTTCTGGTTGGCTATTGCCAATACCTTGCCCACAATGATCTCCTATCCGTTCACGGCCTGAACCTGGCGTCGTAGTATCAGCAAATGTCGGCTGCCCTGGCAACCCGGCACAACTAACCGAGTACTCTGCTCTACGTCGAAATCGACCGGCAAAGCTGCCAACTCCTCATCCGGGTATTGTCCTTTCATCGCCAGCCAACGGGTTTGTGCGTGACTCAGATGACGGGTCATCTGAGTAAAGTCAGCTAGCGAACTGAAAGCTCGCGAAACAATACCATCAAAGACGTCCTCGGTCTGGAAGGCTTCGACTCGTCCCTGCGTTACTTTCAGATTAACCAATCCCAACTCGAGTTTCACCTGGGTCAGGAAGCGCGTTTTCTTACCATTGCTATCCAATAACATGAAACTCGTTTCTGGTCGCATGATTGCCAGAATAATACCCGGCATTCCACCACCACTACCCACATCGAGCCAATTACGACCCTCGATGAAGCGCAGAATACTCAGACTATCTAGTAGATGTCGGCTGACCATTTCGTCCGGATCGCGCACAGCGGTTAGATTATAGGCCTTGTTCCATTTATGCAGCAGTTCAAGATAAGCAAGCAATTGCTGACCCTGTGTCTCTGTCAATGGGATACCAAGCTCCGTGGCTCCTCTACTCAGTTCGCCTGCATGGTCAGACACTGTATTCAAGCCTCACGCGCAAGACTGGTGATTGCAGCACCGCGTTTCTTCAGATGTATCAGTAGCAAACTGATAGCTGCTGGGGTCACACCCGGTATTCGTGAGGCTTGTCCCAGCGTTTGCGGGCGCACATCAGCGAGTTTATGCTTTATCTCATTAGAGAGGCCGTTCAAAGCCAGGTAATCCAGACTTTGTGGCAGCTTTGTCTGCTCATTTTGCCGCAATCGATTTATTTCTTCCTGCTGACGCTCGATATAGCCCGCGTATTTAGTATGAATCTCGACCTGTTGAGCCACATCAGCAGCAATATCTACTTTTCCGGTCAGCTCGCAGAGTGTTTGATAATCTACTTCAGGCCGTCGTAAGAGATCGAGCAAACTGTATTCGTGATTCAAAGGCGTCAAAAACGTATCAGCAAAGGCTATACCAGCATCACTTGCTGGTTGAACCCAGGTACTACGCAGTCGCTGGTGTTCGAGATCAATCGCTTCGCGCTTTGCGCTAAAACTGGCCCATCGGTGGTCGTCCACCAGGCCTATTTCGCGACCTTTTTCAGTCAAACGCAAATCGGCGTTATCTTCGCGTAGCACAAGACGATACTCAGCACGCGAGGTGAACATACGATAGGGTTCGCGAGTACCCATGGTGATGAGATCATCAACCAGAACACCGATATAGGCTTCATCACGGCGTGGACACCAGGCTTCTTGGTCAGTTGCTCGCCGAGCGGCATTCATGCCGGCAAGCAGGCCTTGTGCTGCGGCTTCCTCGTAGCCTGTTGTACCGTTAATCTGCCCAGCAAAAAACAGTCCACCAATGACCTTTGTTTCCAGCGAATACTTCAAGTCCTGTGGATTGAAGTAGTCATACTCAATGGCATAACCAGGGCGCAGAATATGCGCGTTTTCCATACCCTCAATGGACTGCACAACCTGTAACTGCACATCGAAGGGCAAGGAGGTAGAAATTCCATTGGGATACAACTCGTGGGTTGTTAATCCCTCGGGCTCAATAAATACCTGGTGTTGATTCTTATCGGCAAAGCGATGGATCTTGTCTTCAATCGATGGGCAGTAGCGCGGACCAATACCCTCGATTACACCCGTGTACATGGGTGAACGATCGAGGTTGTTTCGGATGATCTCGTGGGTACGCTCGTTGGTATAGGTTATCCAGCAATTGACCTGCTGCGGATGTTCTTCCACGTTGCCCAGAAATGACATTACCGGTAGCGGCGTATCACCTGGTTGCGCAGTCATCTTGCTGAAATCAACCGAACGTCCATCAATCCGCGGAGGAGTGCCTGTTTTCAGGCGATCTACCCGCAGCGGTAATTCACGCAGACGCTTGGCTAAAGTAATAGCTGGAGGATCTCCAGCGCGACCACCCGAAAAGTTATCCAGACCAATGTGGATCAAACCGCCAAGAAAGGTCCCTGTGGTCAATACCACGTTCTGTGCATGAAAACGCATGCCCATCTGGGTTACGACACCACACACCTGGTCATTCTCAACAATCAAATCGTCACAGGCCTGCTGAAATATCCACAGATTTGGCTGGTTTTCGAGTATCTCGCGAATGGCTGCTTTGTACAGAATCCGATCTGCCTGAGCCCGAGTCGCTCTGACCGCCGGACCTTTTCTGCTGTTGAGAACCCTGAACTGTATGCCGGCGCGATCTGTGGCCTTGGCCATGGCGCCGCCTAGTGCATCGATTTCCTTGACCAGATGGCTTTTGCCAATACCGCCTATGGCCGGATTGCAGCTCATCTGTCCCAGTGTTTCAACGTTGTGGGTAAGCAAAAGTGTCTTTACACCCATACGGGCAGCTGCCAGTGCTGCCTCGGTACCGGCATGCCCCCCGCCCACCACGATCACGTCAAAACGACTTGGGAAATTCACAGCTAACCTCATTCCAGGCTCTCGCCGGGATTGTAAAAGGGCGCTGATTATAGGGCCTGGGACAGAAAAATACAGCCTTGAATTGGCTGTTTTTTGAACAACGGCTTTTGACCGTAATCAGGCTAGCTATCAATAGATTATAGAAAGAAAAGATTTAAAAAGCTTAATATTGTTAATGCTAATGGTGAAGCCATTATCTGTGGGTAAGCCATAAATATTTATATATTTCATATAGTTAAAAGCAAAGAAAGGTTGTGTGTTTCCTGCAGTGAGATGGGTTCTTTTCGGGTGGTTTACCTGTGTATAAGTAGCTATGTTATGCACAGGCTATTTCAGGCACACTTTATACACAGCTATTTGACCCAGTCTTAAGGGCACTTGTACACAATGTTTATGCCAAGGTTTTTAAGGACGAAGGAATCTTTGTTGCCCATCAGTGAAGCTATTTGCCGATACAGAAGCTCGAGAATATGCGCCCCAGCAGATCGTCAGCGCTGAATTCGCCGGTGATGCTACCCAGAACCTGCTGGGCCATCCTCAGATCCTCTGCGAGTAATTCTCCAGCGCCCGCTGTGGTCAGTTGCCAATGGCCGTGCTCGAGCAGCACACTTGCCTCGTCCAGCGCTTCAAGGTGCCGTCTGCGTGCACTGAACAGGCTTTCGTTGGTCTGGATGTAGCCCATGCAGCTTTTCAAGTGTTCACGCAGCATATCTACCCCTTCGCCGCTGCGTGCGCTTAAACGCAGAGTAACGGTCCCATCGTCAGCCTGATGCTGACCAATGGTTTCGTCGGTGAGATCGATTTTGTTCAGTACTAGCGTTACTTTTGCGGGGTCCGGTGGTGTAGTAAGAAATTCAGGCCAAAGCTGATCCGGATGGCGAGCTTCGGGTTGTGAAGCATCGACCATCAATAAAATGCGATCGGCATCAGCTATTGCAAGCATTGCTCGCTCGACGCCAATTCGCTCAACCTGGTCCTGAGTATCACGCAATCCTGCAGTATCGAAAATATGCACGGGCATGCCGTCAATATGGATGTGCTCGCGCAGGATATCCCGGGTTGTTCCGGCTATATCTGTAACAATCGCGCTATCCTTTCCTGCCAGGGCGTTGAGCAGGCTGGACTTTCCCGCGTTTGGCCGGCCAGCAATGACAACTGTCATACCATCGCGCAACAATGCCCCTTGACCCGCTTCTCGTTTTACGCCCTGCAGCTGTTCGCGTATTGCTTGTAGTTGGCCAAGTACGTGACCATCCGCCAGAAAATCTATTTCTTCCTCAGGAAAGTCGATCGCGGCCTCAACATAGATACGCAGGCCAATAAGGGCTTCAGTCAGGGCATGCACGCGTGCGGAAAAAACGCCCTGCAGGGAATGTAAGGCGTTGCGCGCTGCCTGCTCGGAGCTGGCCTCAATCAGATCGGCAATAGCCTCAGCCTGGGCTAGATCAAGCTTGTCATTCAGGAAGGCTCTTTCACTGAACTCACCGGGCCGAGCCGGTCTGGCCCCGGCATCGAAACAGGCTTTCAATAGCAGATCCAACACCACGGGACCGCCATGGCCCTGTAGCTCAAGCACATCTTCGCCGGTAAAGGAATGCGGTCCGGGGAAGAACAGTGTCAGGCCCTGGTCTAGCGCATGATTGCCATGCCAGAACGTACCGTAGTGGGCGTGTCTTGGCCTTGGCTGCAATCGACTGATGTTCTGGGCTACCTGGAGTGCGTGAGGGCCTGATACCCGCACAATGCCGACGCCACCTTGTCCTGGGGGAGTAGCGATAGCAGCAATGGTATCGGTGTGATAGCTGAGGCTCATGGGTCGGCTCCGGTTGGTCGCGTTGACTAGATGACTCACAGCAAAACGCCCCGTAATCGGGGCGTTTGCTTGGACCTGTTTATGGTCAGTTCTTGGCGGCAGCGCCTTTTTCGATCTGCCTGGTAATGTACCACTGCTGAGTAATCGACAGCATATTGTTGACTACCCAATACAACACCAGACCGGCCGGGAACCAAAGGAAGAAGAAGGTAAAAACGATTGGCAACATCTTCATCACCTTGGCCTGCATCGGATCAGGAGGTGACGGGTTTAACTGCTGCTGAATGAACATCGTCGCGCCCATCAAAATCGGCAGGATGAAATAAGGATCCTTTAGAGACAAGTCAGTGATCCAGCCAAGCCACTCAGCTTGACGCATTTCAACACTTTCCATCAGGGTCCAGTACAGAGCAATAAACACCGGCATTTGCACCAGAATGGGCAGACAGCCACCCAACGGATTGATTTTTTCCTTCTTGTACAACTCCATCATGCCCTGGGACATTTTCTGTTTATCGTCGCCATGCTGTTCGCGCAATGCTGCCAGTTTGGGAGCAACGCGACGCATGTTGGCCATTGAACGATAGCTTGTGGCTGATAGTGGGAAAAAGATCAACTTTATCAGCAGCGTCAGCAGGATGATGCTCCAGCCCCAGTTGCCGACGAATCCATGGATGAAGCTCAGTACCCAGAATAACGGCTGGGCAATCCACCAGAGAAATCCATAGTCGACTGTCAGTTCCAGGCCTGGAGATATCTCTTCCAGGCGATCTTGGATTTTGGGGCCTGCATAAAAATCAGCGGAGATGGTTGCTTGCGCCCCAGCAGGCACCACAGTGGCTGGGCTGGTAAAGCCAACTATGTAATTTCCGGAGCTATCTTTGCGTGTCTGATACACGTGCTGTTGGTCTGCAGGTGGCACCCAGGCACTGACGAAATAGTGCTGAAGCCAGGCAATCCAACCGCCGTTGACTGTCTCACGCAGAGCTGCGTCGTCCATATCGGAGAACTTGACCTTAGTGTAAGAGTCATCAGCACTCCAATAAGCCGCTCCCAGATAGGTTGCCATACCTGTTGCGCTGGAGCTTGATGGATCAGGACTTTGATCGCGTTTGATCTGACCGTAAAGATTACCGCTCCAGGTATCGCTACTCTGGTTATTGATCAGATAGTCGATTTCAACCAGATATTTACCGCGGGTGAAGGTGAAGCGCTTGATGTAATCAATTCCAGCGTCTTCGTAGCGTAGGTCTACTACGACCTGGTTTTCATCACCCAAGCTGTAATTCTGCTGTCGCGAGCTATACAAGGGACGGCCGGTGGGTCGAGCGTCAACGCCATTTTTGCCGGTTAACCCACTCTGTGCCACGTAGGTCATGCTGGCAGAACGCTCTAGAATCGGAAAGGGCAGGTCAGGACGATCTTTGCGTACCGGGTATTGCGGTAATGAAAGATCAACCAGGTCGCCGCCACGTGGATCGATTGCAACGAGCAAAGTATCCGTTTCGATCCTGATTAAATTACCGTTGGCTGCGGTTGTCGTCGGGGCCTCGGGCACTGCTTCTGTAACGGCTTCCAAAGCAGTGGGAACATCGTCGGCAGGACCGCTTGAAGTTGTGTTCACCGCAGCAGCCGGTACATCAGACGGTAGACCGTTGGTAGACGAAACGTTTGCCGTTTGACTGGTGACGGCGACGTCAGGCAGTTCAGTTTGCCCGTAGTCGTTGTTCCACTGCAGGACCATGACATAGGAAATCACGAGCAAGGCAGCTATGAGGATATTTCGTTGCATGTTCATGGCTTGTTCATCTGAGAAGAATGATTGGCAGTGGCAGGCGGTACAGGATCGTAACCCCCGGCGTTCCAGGGATTACAACGTCCAAGTCGTTTCGCACTCAACATACTTCCACGCAGCAGGCCATGGGTCTCTATGGCCTCTTGAGCGTAGCAGGAACAGGAAGGATAGAAACGACAATGACTAGCCATCAGCGGGCTGATAGCGTAGCGGTAAACCTTGATCAGTCCGATTGCGACATTACGCATTGGATGATGGGGGTCCAGATTGGCGTGAACGGGGTGGCTTGTCAGCAGACTTTGCCAGCTTGCGCCACATGCCTTGGTACATTTCGTGAAGCGCAGCGTTATCAAGTTCGCCTAAGCCCTTTCGGGCCAGGACGACGATGTCCAGGGTGCCTAGTTCAGACTTATTTAGTCTGAACGATTCACGGGCGATACGCTTGACTCGATTTCGATCAACCGCGCGCCGAACACTTTTCTTGGCAATGACCAAACCAAGACGTGGGTGACCCAAATCATTGGGTCTGGCCAGCAGTAAAACGCAGGCTCCCGACGTCTTGCGGGTGGCTCCATCGAATACGATCTTGAATTGTGCAGACGTGAGAAGTCTGAATTCAGTTTCGAAACCGTGATCCACCTGTTCTGCCGAACTTAAGCTGACAGGCGCTTGCGGCCTTTGGCCCGGCGACGTGCCAGTACGTTGCGACCGTTAGACGTAGCCATGCGAGCACGGAAACCGTGGTTACGCTTGCGCTTCAAAACGCTGGGTTGAAATGTTCTTTTCATCTTCGGATACCTGATTGATTCACGTTAGAGCAATGAGCCCCTTCAAGGGACCGGCAATTCTAGAGAATAACCAGGTGTAGGTCAATTCGATTTAGTGCTGTATCTCATTAAAAACAATATAGAAAAGATCTTTTATTAAAGACTAATGATGTTAATGCTAATGGTAACCCGAGTTTCTGTGGGTAACCTTAATTAGTGCATGTAATTCAGTTAGTTACACGGGTGATTAGTCTGTGTGGAAACGGTTGTCGGATGGGTTCTCATGATGTGCGCTTCTTGTGGATAAAAGGGCACTCTGTCCACAGGGGGTTTTATCCACAGGAATAGTGCCCTGTTGTTAACAGAACTCCTTGCCATCTGTACACAGGCCTCAGGGCCCATTTATTCGGATAAAAAGGTCTTAAATCCTTATTTTTATCTTTGAAGATATCTGTTCTCGGCTTCGCATTGTCCTATCGGAAAGCCGGGAAGAGTGTGGATAACTTGCACCTTAAGAGGCTAGAATGGACTCTGGTTTTAATCGGTTGAGTGAGCAGGTCGTTCGCTTTTCCAGCATCATAATAATGTCGTTCCTAATGGAAGGACCGGGAGAATTCGTGTCGGTTGTACTCTGGCAGCAATGCATCGATTTTCTGCGTGATGAGCTACCATCCCAAGAGTTCAATACCTGGATTCGACCACTGCAGGTCGATGGTGATCAGGTTGAGCTGCGTCTTTATGCCCCCAATCGTTTTGTACTCGATTGGGTCAACGACAAGTATCTGAATCGTGTACAGGAGCTCCTTGACGACCTGTCCCAGGGTCAGGCTCCTTTAGTATCACTGCTCATTGGTAGTCGTCGTGCGGCCTCTGCTGCGGTTGCGTCACGCTCAATGCCGGCTCAATCGGTGGCGGCCTCACAAGATACCGTGAAGACCGCTAGCGTACCGGTTATGCCGCGTACCCAGGTTATTGCCCAGGGCTTTCAGCCTCAGCCCCAGCAGGGTCAGCATGCGCGTATAGAAGATGACGACCCGCGACCACCTCAGCGCGCGGACCAGGGCGGGCCGAGTTCGCCGGTTATAAAACACACCAGTTACCTTAATCGCAGTTTTACCTTCGAGAATTTTGTAGAAGGTAAATCCAACCAGTTGGCTCGTGCTGCAGCCTGGCAGGTGGCAGATAACCCCAAGCATGGATACAACCCGTTGTTTCTATACGGTGGTGTGGGTTTGGGCAAAACTCACCTGATGCATGCAGTAGGTAATCATCTTTTAAAGAAGAATCCGGCCGCCAGGATTGTTTACTTGCACTCTGAGCGTTTCGTTGCGGATATGGTCAAAGCGCTGCAGATGAATGCCATCAACGATTTCAAGCGCTACTACCGGTCGGTCGATGCCCTATTAATCGATGATATTCAGTTTTTCGCAAAAAAAGAGCGCTCTCAGGAAGAGTTTTTTCATACCTTTAATGCATTGCTTGAGGGTGGTCAGCAGGTGATCTTGACCAGTGACAGGTATCCCAAGGAGATCGATGGTCTCGAGGAGCGACTCAAGTCGCGCTTTGGCTGGGGTCTGACTGTCGCTGTTGAGCCGCCCGAACTCGAGACACGTGTTGCTATTTTGATGAAGAAAGCAGAGCAGTCACGGGTTGATTTACCCCATGACGCAGCTTTCTTTATAGCGCAGCGTATTCGGTCGAATGTCCGGGAGCTTGAAGGTGCATTGAAGCGAGTCATTGCCAGCGCGCATTTTATGGGCCGCGATATAACTATTGAATTGATTCGTGAATCCTTGAAAGACTTGCTCGCACTGCAAGACAAGCTTGTCAGTATCGACAATATTCAGCGCACTGTTGCTGAGTACTACAAGATCAAAATGTCGGACATTCTCTCCAAGCGTCGGTCGCGCTCCGTCGCCAGGCCGCGGCAGGTAGCCATGGCCATGGCCAAGGAATTGACAAACCACAGTTTGCCTGAGATTGGGGACGCTTTTGGTGGCCGTGATCACACCACTGTGCTGCACGCCACGCGCAAGATTGCGGAATTACGTGAAACCGATGCGGACATACGCGAAGATTATAAAAACCTGCTGAGAACATTGACCACTTGAAGGTCAAGCAACCGGCATCCGTTTCCATACTGCACGAGGTCGAAGGAAGACAATGCAATTCACCATTCAGCGCGAAGCCCTGTTGAAACCCTTGCAATTGGTGGCCGGGGTCGTTGAACGTCGTCAGACCTTACCCGTCCTGTCGAATGTTCTACTGGTAGTGGATGGAAACACTCTGTCGCTGACCGGTACCGATTTGGAGGTCGAGTTGGTTGGTCGTATTCAGCTTGAGGAGGCTGCCGAGGCGGGCGAAATTACCGTGCCGGCGCGCAAGCTCATGGATATATGTAAATCGCTTCCTGATGATGCGGCGCTTAGTTTTAAACTGGAGGATAATAAAGCGGTTATTAAGGCAGGGCGTAGTCGCTTTACTCTCGCTACCCTACCCGCTTCTGACTTCCCCAATGTTGAAGAGGGTCCTGGCTCGATGAGCTTCTCTGTCAATCAGAACAAGCTACGTCGTTTGATTGAGCGCACCAGTTTCGCGATGGCCCAGCAAGACGTTCGTTATTACTTGAATGGCATGTTGCTTGAGATCAACAAGGGTCAATTGCGTGCGGTGGCAACAGACGGCCATCGTATGGCTATGTGTACGCTCGATGCTGATATTGACTATCAGGAGCGCTACCAGCTTATTGTGCCACGCAAAGGCATTCTTGAACTTGCTCGATTGCTAGGCGAGGCTGATGACCTGGTGAGTATTGTTTTGGGCACTCACCATATCCGCGCGACTACGGGTGATTTTACTTTCACCTCCAAACTGGTTGACGGTAAATTCCCCGATTATGAGCGTGTGCTCCCTCGGGGCGGTGACAAGATTGTTCTGGCGGACCGTCAGGTACTGCGCAATGCGTTCAGTCGTACTGCTATTCTCTCCAATGAGAAATACCGAGGCATTCGTCTGATGTTGAGTGACTCGTTACTCAAGATCCAAGCTAATAACCCAGAGCAGGAAGAGGCAGAAGAAGATATTGCGGTTGATTACACCGGCAGTGCTTTGGAGATAGGCTTTAATGTGAGCTATCTTTTAGACGTAATGAATGTGTTGAGTAACGAGCAGGTCAAACTGATCTTGTCCGATGCTAACAGCAGTGCGTTGGTGCAGGAATCCGAATCAGACGACAGCGTTTATGTCGTTATGCCAATGCGTCTGTAGGTAAATCGTTACTTCATGCCCCTCAAGCGTTTATCAGTCACTGCGGTGCGTAATCTGCACCCGGTGACACTTTACCCTTCTCCTCATGTCAATCTCATCTGCGGCGACAACGGTAGCGGTAAGACCAGCCTTCTTGAGGCAATCCATATTCTTGGTCTTGCTCGCTCCTTTCGCAGTACCCGCCTTCAGCCTGTCATTCAACACCAGCATGAGTCGTGCACAGTTTTCGCTGAGCTTGTTCTTAATAATGGTGTCACGACCTCCATGGGTATTACTCGGAGCAAACAAGCGGATTATGAGATCCGAATAGATGGGCAAAGTGTGCGCAGTACTGCCCAGCTTGCGGAGACATTACCCTTGCAACTTATCAATCCGGATAGCTTCCGCTTGCTTGAAGGTGCGCCAAAGCAACGAAGACAGTATCTTGATTGGGGAGTGTTCCACGTGGAACATCAGTTTTTGGGTAACTGGCAGCGCCTGCAAAAAAGTCTCAAGCAGCGGAATTCGCTGCTTCGACGTGGTAGAATTGAACGTTCACAACTGGCTCCTTGGGAGGCTGAGTTAGTGATTGCTAGTGAGCGTATCGACGAGTACCGGCGTATTTATATAGCTAAGTTAAAGCCAGTGTTCGAGGATGTATTGTCCCGTTTGGTCCTATTGGATGAGCTCACCTTGAGTTATTTCCGGGGCTGGGACAAGGACAAGCCCTTGCAGGACGTGCTTAACACCCAGTTTGAGCGAGATTGTCAGCTAGGTTATACGCAAGCGGGTCCGCAACGTGCGGACTTGAGACTGAGAATTAAAGGCATGAATGCTGCGGATGTTCTATCTCGGGGGCAGCAGAAATTAGTCGTTTGCGCTCTCAAAATTGCGCAGGGTTATTTGTTAAAGGAGCGTGGGCGTCAACAGGATTGCGTTTTTCTGGTTGACGACCTGCCTTCTGAATTAGATGAAAATCATCGTAAGGCCTTATGCAAACTGCTCGAGGGCCTTAACTGCCAGGTTTTTATCACCGGTGTAGAAGCAGAACAGCTCGACCGGTACTGGCAGGATGAAACATTATTGACCATGTTCCACGTGGAACATGGACACATTGTGCAGACCGAACGTTGTCTGGAGTGACGAGAAAATGACCGAAAATAGAGCCTACGATTCATCAAGCATCAAGGTCCTTAAGGGCCTTGATGCGGTGCGAAAACGCCCCGGCATGTACATCGGTGATACAGATGACGGAACAGGTCTGCACCACATGGTATTTGAGGTCGTTGATAACTCGATCGACGAAGCGCTTGCCGGACATTGCACCGACATAACGATCGTGATCCATACGGATGAATCCATTACCGTGCGCGATAATGGCCGTGGTATTCCGGTAGATATGCACGAAGAAGGCGTATCTGCGGCCGAGGTCATCATGACCGTTCTTCACGCTGGCGGTAAGTTCGACGACAACAGTTACAAGGTTTCTGGTGGTTTGCACGGCGTTGGCGTATCAGTTGTGAATGCGCTCTCTGAAGAGTTGATTCTGACAGTCCGTCGTTCAGGTAAGGTATGGGAGCAATTGTATGTTCACGGGGTGCCTCAGGAGCCACTGAAGGCCGTCGGCGATACGGAAAATACAGGCACCCAGATTCACTTTAAACCCTCAGCTGAAACCTTTACGAGTATTGGGTTTAGCTGGGATATTCTAGCCAAACGGCTACGCGAGCTCTCATTCCTTAACTCGGGCGTGGGTATAAATCTATCCGATGAGCGCTCTGGCAAAAAAGAGCTATTTAAATACGAAGGTGGACTGCGCGCATTCGTTGATTATCTCAACGTCAATAAATCTACAATTAATTCGGTGTTTCACTTTGATTTCCAACGAGAAGATGGCATTGCTGTCGAAGTGGCAATGCAGTGGAATGACAGCTTTAACGAAAGTATCCTGTGTTTCACCAATAATATTCCCCAGCGGGATGGTGGTGCTCACTTGGCCGGATTTCGTAGCGCCCTGACTCGCACCCTAAATAGCTACATCGAACAGGAAGGCTTGCTCAAGAAGCTCAAGGTCAGCACATCCGGTGATGATGCACGGGAAGGTTTAACCGCGATCATTTCGGTTAAGGTGCCAGATCCCAAATTCTCCTCGCAGACCAAGGACAAGCTGGTCTCTTCCGAGGTGAAAACCGCTGTTGAGCAGGAAATGAACAAGGCGTTTTCTGACTACTTGCTTGAGCGGCCGAACGAAGCTAAGGCAGTAGTTGGCAAGATGATTGACGCGGCGCGGGCCCGTGAAGCTGCGCGCAAAGCGCGCGAAATGACGCGCCGCAAAGGTGCTCTGGATATTGCAGGGCTACCCGGTAAGTTGGCAGATTGTCAGGAGAAAGACCCTGCACTGTCTGAACTTTACATAGTGGAGGGTGACTCCGCAGGTGGTTCAGCGAAGCAGGGACGTAATCGCAAAACCCAAGCTATATTGCCGCTCAAAGGCAAAATCCTCAACGTAGAGAAAGCCCGTTTCGACAAGATGATCTCCTCCGCTGAAGTAGGCACGCTAATCACTGCTTTGGGTTGTGGTATTGGCCGTGATGAGTTCAATATCGACAAACTGCGTTATCACAACATCATTATTATGACTGACGCTGACGTAGACGGTTCACACATCCGTACTTTGTTGCTTACGTTTTTCTTCCGGCAGATGCCATTGCTTATTGAGCGCGGTTATATTTACATTGCCCAACCGCCGCTCTACAAAATCAAGAAAGGCAAACAAGAGCAATATCTGAAAGACAATGACGCCTTAGAAGAATATCTGACCCAGTCCGCACTGGAAGATTCTTATCTGTTTGTCAACGAAGATGCTCCAGGTATTACTGGCGAAGGGCTCGAACGTATAGTTCAGGAATTCAGAGCGGTGATGAAAACCCTCAAGCGCCTGGCACGCTTGTACCCGCTGGAGCTGATGGAGCACTTTATATATCTGCCCCGGTTAAGCCAGGAGAATCTGGCAGACAAAGTGTTTATGGACAACTGGGTTACCCAGTTTGAAACCATGGTTAAGACGGGTGAAAAGTCCGGTCAGCAATACCAGGTCAGCTTGCACGAGGATCGCGAGCGGCGTTTGTGGTTGCCGGAAGTCGAGACCATTTCCCATGGTTTATCCAGCTACGTCACTTTTAACCGTGACCTTTTCGCCAGCAACGATTATCGATCGATGGCCGTATTGGGCGAGAAACTGCAGAGCCTGCTTGAAGAAGGGGCTTATATGCAACGCGGAGAAAAGAAAAAGCCTATTACTCATTTCAAGGAAGGTTTGGAATGGATGATGAGTGAGACCGCTCGCCGGCACACTATTCAGCGATATAAAGGGCTTGGCGAAATGAACCCCGACCAGTTGTGGGAAACTACAATGGACCCGGATAGCCGTCGTATGCTGCGCGTTAATATTGAAGACGCTATTGCTGCAGACCAGATCTTCAATACTTTGATGGGCGATCACGTAGAGCCACGTCGTGAGTTTATTGAAACCAATGCGCTGGCGGTATCAAACCTAGACGTGTAATTTTTTTGTAGGTGGGCAAAGTTATTTGCCCATTCGGCGAGAGTTATGTGGGTCGGCCAAAGTTAATGTCCGCAGTACGGACTAGAAAACCCTAAGTAGATTTACATCTGCCGGGGGTTTTTTTTCTAGCGGATGCATTGGCTGTGAATAAAGCTACGTACTCACCTAGATCGATGGCGCGCACATAGTAGGCACTTCTAGATTCTAGCTATTCGCCAAATGAGGCCTCATTGTGTGCGTCATCCAGCGTAGAGTCAGAGGTACTTTTTAGAATTGGTTAAACATTTCCGCTTGGTGAGCAACGCTGGGTAAGCCATGCTCTGGTCTTGCAGTACTTGCGTGCATTGGCACGTCGGTCATCGCACTGGTTACCTGCCTGCTCTGCCTTGTAACGGCCAGCATAGCTCTTGCGTCTAACTTCTCGGCTGACGGTCGATGGATGTGCGTCTGTTCGTTTGGCTATGCCTGACTGAGGCATTCCAGAAGCCCATCCTGCTTCAATCAGGTAACGTTGACTCTAAGTCAGTTGCCGGTAAAGTACAGTCATTTGCGTTTGAATCCTTTGGTGTGGGAACCTGGATTGTACCGGTAGTTGGCTCTCTGCCTACGGTTTCAAGTGTTGCACTTATTCTATGAATTCAGGGGTTGATAAAAAATCACTTTACATTAACTCTTTTTTTAGAAATGAATATCATATGTTTTACTACATATGGTTCAAAATAGACGTTACTACATAAGCACTAGTTCACGGGGCGATTCCAAGGTAATTTCAGGGGTGCCGTCTTGCAACTTAACGGTGCCGATGGCGCAGATCTGGCTATCAACTAAATTGCTGGAAAGCGCGCGCCCAAATTTATCTCGGTCGTCAGCCCAGATCACAATGGATAGGCGATCTCTGACAGGATATTTCGCACCAATATTGATCCAAGTAGGGCCGCCCTTGATGTCTGGTAGATACGCATATTCTGCAACATTCCCGATCACGGCAATACGTTGATCTTCGTAATCTTTAGCCAAAGACCATTTAGTAGGTGAATCGCATGATGGATTTAAGCCTATAGCAGCTCGTCCTGGCACTTGATAATCATCTACCTCACCGGTGGCTTGCATAGGTACTTGAGCTGTAGGCGGTTGTACTGATATCTCTAACCGTGATGCAGGAGGGCTCACGTCAATTGATGCGTCATCATAAAAGGCTGTGGGACTTGGTCTAGGTTTGTTGTTAGTACTAGTAAAGATATAGACGCAGACAGCGACGAATACTCCAATAATGGCTATAAGCGTCCAAGTCTTTTTTATAATTGTGTTATTTGTCATATATAAAACCTTCGTATGTTTGTTGCATGAGTTTTACAAAACGTAGGCTATTATTATTCCGTTTCACTTCGCCGAACGTTATCATTAATTCTCGTTTTTAATGCTCTACCGTATCAGTGTGGTTGCGGACAGCCTTCAGCTGCCTACTCAAGAATCGGTCGACGTAAACAAGATTAGTTGAACGCTGACGATTGCTACGTTGGTTTTTGAATTTCTGTTCAATACAACGCTGTTAACATTCTGGCTGATTGCTTGTAGCTCTATCCTTAAAGCCTAACACCTTCTAACCCGATACGGCCAAAGCGCTACGGCTGTAGAATTTTACCCCATGTTTCGAATGCGTCTCAGCTGTTTGACATTCGTAAACACCGTTAAGGTGACGGCTTCAAGGTGACTTGGCAACGGTGGCACGCTAGCGAATGGTTCTTGCAGCAAAAATGGCCGATTTACTAAGGATCTTGTGTTTCTCAAGGAATATTACTAATGGCGGTCATTTTGTCGAGAAATGCCAATTGATATAACTCAACTATGACATTTACTCTGCCCATTTACTTCGTAACCCATTGATTTTAAAAGTCTGTAAAACGACATCTTTATAGCCTGTCGACATTTACCCAGCCATTATATTCCAGGGGCTGGTTTTTTTATGAGTCATGACGTCTGAAATCCGCCGCTAAATCTACACTAAGCTCCGGCTGATTCACAACGTTCGAAGTTTAGAGGAAGTCGTCTGTCAGATCCGAGTCGAAGGTGGGGGAAAGAGCCAGCTCTGACGGTTGTACTTTTAGCTTCTCGGCTTCAACTGACTTGGCTGCATGGGCATTTGATGCTTCCATTTTCACCCGTAGAACCAAGTCATTGCGCGAGTCCGCCAGGCGAACCGCTTCCGCAAGCGTTATTGCTTTCTGCGTAACCAGCTGAAATAGATGCTGGTCGTAAGTTTGTAGAGCCTTGTCGTCGGTCGCCCGCGCCATGGCCGCGCGAATGTCCTGGGTTTCTCCACGGGCAATAAGGTTGATGATATAGGGGGTGCGCACAAGGACTTCAACAACGGGTATACGCTTTTTGTGTATACCTTGTGCCAAGCGTTGACCGATGATGGCTGCAAGATTCAACGATATATCACCTAGAATCTGCTGGCGGGCATCTTCCGGAAACATGTTTGCCATGCGGTCCACTGCCTGAACGGTGTTGGTTGCATGCATGGTGGCTAGCACCAGATGCCCTGTCTCGCTGTAATGCAGGGCATGCTGCATGGTTTCGCGATCACGGATTTCACCGATCATGATGACGTTTGGCGCTTCGCGGAGCACATTATGCAGCGCGTCAGTGAAGCTATGGGTATCCAAGCCCACTTCGCGCTGGTCAATGATCGATTCCTTGTGATGATGCAGGAATTCAATTGGATCCTCTATGCAGACGATATGCCCGGCGCGGTTGGTATTACGGTAGTCCAGCATGGCAGCCAGGGTAGTGGACTTGCCTGAGCCGGTCGATCCGGTAATCAGGATAAGCCCTCGATCGAGCATGACCAGCTTTTCCAAAACCGGTGGCAAGCCCAATTCGCTGAAGCTGGGGATTTGATCGTTTATATAGCGCACAACCATCGCCACTTCACCGCGCTGAAAGTATACATTTGCGCGAAAGCGGCCAACGTCGGCTATGCCGACTGCCAGGTTCATTTCCAGATCACGTTCGAATTCAGCCGTTTGGCGTTCGCTCATGAGCTTGTGCGCCATCAGCTTAACAGCACCCTTGGCTAGAGGCTCGGAACTTAGGCGCACATAGCTACCGTCACACTTGGCAGTGGGCGGTGCGCCAACGCTGAGGAACAGGTCAGAACCCTTGAGTTCTGCCAGGCGGCGCAGATAATCGTCGATATCCATGGTCATAAAGCCTCCTGGTAACGGTAACGCTGCGCAGTTATATCTTCAGGCTTGGACAGTCGGCGCTAGGGCATGGTTTATCCACGCTTCGCTTCGTTTGTTGAGCTCTACGATAGCACGCGGATCCTTGCCCTTGGGATACAAAGCAGGACCGATCATGACCTTTATGGTACCGGGCTTCTTGCCCCAGCCGACCTTTGGCCAGAATTCGCCAGCATTGTGCGCCACAGGTATGACAGGCGCATCGTTGGCACAGGCAAGCGCTGCGCCACCCCGGGAAAACTTGACAGTCTCACCGGGCAATCTGCGAGTGCCCTCTGGAAATACCAGAATCCAGATACCATCTGCCAGACGTTGACCACCGATCTGGCTGAGTTGTTTCAATGAGTCGAGGCCCTTTGTACGATCAATCGCAATAGGTTTGGCCAGCGCAAATGCCCATCCGAAGAAAGGCACATAGAGCAGTTCTTTCTTGATCACTTGGGTCTGGGGACGAAAAATCTGCTGTAGAAAGAAGGTTTCCCAGGTGCTCTGATGATTGGCCAGCACCACTCCGGGCTGATCGGGAATATTATCCAAGCCGCTCACTTCGTAGCGAATACCGACCAGATGGACGGTCAGCCAGATCGCCAGTCGGCTCCACCAGCCGACGATCAGCGTATATCGCCAGCGATACGGTAAAAAGGGCGCGATGATCAACATCAACAGACCCCAGATTCCAGCGCTGGTTGCCAACAGAAAGTAGAACAGGACGACGCGTAAGGGCATCAGTGACATGATTCAGTTATCCAGAAGGTAATCGGCCACGGCGGCCAGGTTATCAAACACCTGCGTGCCGGCAGGCAGGGGTTGGAGTGCCGTTTTTTGCCCCTTGCCGGTTCTGACCAGGTAGGGCTTGCAACCGACGGCAATGCCGGCTTCCAGGTCACGCAAGCTGTCACCCACAACGGGCACGCCAGCGAGCTCGATATTGAAATGTTCGGCAATCTGCACAAACAGACCGCTGCGCGGTTTACGACAATTACAGCGGTCGTCAGGACCATGGGAACAGAAGCGGATTAAGTCGACTTTGCCCCCCTGCTCTGCTACCTGTGCCTGGAGTGCGTCATGCATCTGCTGCAACGCAGATTGGTCGAAATAACCGCGGGCCAATCCCGATTGATTGGTTGCCACGGTAACAATCCAGCCGTGTCTACTTAGCCGGCCGATGGCCTCGATGGAGCCCGGTATCGGGATCCACTCAGCCAGACTCTTGACGTAGGTGTCGGAGTCCTCGTTGATGACGCCATCGCGGTCCAAAACAATCAGTTTGCGCATACTCTCACCTGTTCTGGGATCAACCCAGCAAGGAGATGTCGGCTACGCCCAGAAACAAGCCGCGAAGGCGAGCCAGTAGGGCATAGCGGTTTGCTCTCACTTGTGCATCCTCGGCGTTGACCAGTACCTGATCAAAGAAGGCGTCAACAGGTTCACGCAATGTGGCCAGGTGCTCTAATGTGGAGCTGTAATCGCGGCTGGAAGCCAATGGCGCAACTGTTTGCTCGGCGGCGGCAATGGCGTTGGCAAGGGACCGTTCGGCAGGCTCGACCAGAAGCGGCTGGTCGATCTGTGGGCTGACCTCCATCTCTGCCTTCGCCAGCAAATTGGACACGCGCTTGTTGGCAGCAGCCAAAGCCTGGGCTTCGGGGAGACGCCGGAAATGCTGCACTGCCTGCACTCGCTGGTCGAAATCCAACGGTGACGCAGGGGCGACAGTCCGCACTGACTGATACACGGCAACATCAATGCCTTCGTCCTCGTATCGGGCACGCAGGCGATCAAACACAAACTCTTGCACTTGAGATGCGAGGTCCGGTGTGACCGTGATCTTTTTTGCATATTGCTCAACGGCGAAGACAAGGGCGGTAGTCAGATCCAGTTCCAAGCGTTTCTCGATAAGGATACGCACCACACCGAGAGCCGCACGTCGCAGGGCATAGGGGTCCTTGCTGCCAGTGGGTAGCATGCCGATGGCGAAGATACCCACGAGGGTGTCGAGCTTGTCTGCCAGGGCCACTGCGGAGCCGGTGAGTGTTGTAGGTAACTCTGCGCCGGCACTGCGGGGCATGTATTGCTCGTTCAGAGCCAGGGCGACGTCTTCCGGTTCGCCGTCATGCAGGGCGTAATAATACCCGGCAATGCCCTGCAGCTCGGGAAACTCGCCCACCATTTCAGTTGCCAGATCGCATTTGCTCAGCAGGCCTGCACGCGCTGCGCGATCAGGGTCCCCACTGATTCGAGCGGCAATGAAGCGGGCCAGTCCAGCGACTCTCAGCGCCTTGTCGTACACGCTACCGAGCTGGGCCTGAAATACCACGTTGGCCAGTTGAATATTGCGTTCTTGCAGCGAGTTTTTCTTGTCCTGACGGAAAAAGAACTCGGCGTCGGTCAGGCGCGGACGCACGACCTTTTCATTGCCTGAAATAATCTGTGCTGGATCGCTGCTAACAATGTTGGCGACGGTGATAAAGCGCGGCAACAGCTTGCCATTGGCATCGAGCAGGCAGAAGTACTTTTGGTTGTCCTGCATGGTCGAGATCAGTGCTTCCTGCGGCACCTCGAGGAAACGCTCTTCAAAACTGCAGACCAGTGAAACCGGCCATTCAACTAGCGCGGTGACTTCGTCGAGCAGACTGTCAGGCATGATCGCGGTCCCCTGCTCCGCCGCTGCGAGTTCTTCGACTCGCTGGCGTATGATCTCGCGGCGTTCGGCAAAATCGGCAATTACATAAGCATCGCGCAACTGTTCGGCATAACGGGCTGGCGTGGTAATGAGCACCGGGTCGGGATGGTGAAAGCGGTGGCCGCGTGAACTGCGGTCAGCCCTTTGGCAGAGAATCTCGGCAGGTACGATAGAGTCGCCCAGAAGCATGACTAGCCATTGGGTGGGACGCACGAACTCGGTCTTGCCGGCGCCCCAGCGCATTCGTTTGGGAATAGGCAAAGCGGCCAGAGCGTTGTCGATTATCTCAGGGAGCAGTTGAGCGCAAGCCTGACCAGGAATGGTCTGCACATAGCGCAGTTTTGGACCACTGCTATCCAGTTCGGATACGTCCACGCCACACTTGCGCGCGAAGCCTTCGGCCGCTTTGGTGGGATTGCCATCAGCATCGAATGCGGCCTGAACAGGGGGGCCGTCCATTTGATTGCTGCGATCGGGTTGCTGGGTATCGAGTTGATCGACCAGTACCGCGAGTCTTCTGGGGGCCGCGTAAAAGCGCGCTGCAGTATAGTTTAGGCCAGCCTCTTGCAGGCCTTTTTCAACGCCGCTCAAAAAGGCTTCGGCTAGACGTTTGAGTGATTTCGGGGGCAGCTCTTCGGTGCCCAGTTCTACCAGAAAGTCCTGCTGCATTATTCGGCCTCCTTGAGTTTGGCGAGAACTTCATCGCGCAGTTCTGCCGTCGCCATCGGAAAACCGAGGCGCGCACGCGCAAGCAGATAGCTCTGGGCAATAGCCCGTGACAAGGCACGTACGCGCAGAATATAGCGCTGCCGTTCGGTCACCGAAATGGCTCTGCGAGCATCCAGGAGATTGAAGGTGTGGGACGCCTTGATGACCATCTCATACGCGGGCAAGGGCAGCTCGGTGACCATTAAACGATTGGCCTCGCACTCGTAGAAGTCGAATAGCTCCAGCAGTTTTTCCACGTTGGCGTGTTCAAAGTTGTAGGTCGATTGCTCCACTTCATTCTGGTGGAACACGTCGCCGTAGGTCACCTTGCCGAACGGACCGTCGGAGTACACCAGGTCGTATACCGAGTCCACACCCTGCAGATACATTGCCAGGCGCTCCAATCCGTAGGTGATCTCGCCCGTGACCGGATAGCATTCAATGCCGCCAACTTGCTGGAAATAGGTGAACTGCGTCACTTCCATGCCGTTTAGCCAGACCTCCCAGCCCAGACCCCAGGCGCCCAGAGTCGGCGACTCCCAGTTGTCTTCGACAAATCGTACGTCGTGTACGCTGGTATCGATACCGATATGATTCAACGAATCCAGGTACAGCTCCTGCATGTCGGCCGGATTGGGCTTGAGTACAACCTGAAACTGGTAGTAATGCTGCAACCGGTTCGGATTCTCGCCATAACGACCGTCGCCCGGGCGTCGGCTGGGCTGCACATAGGCGGCGTGCCACGCCTCAGGGCCAACGGCGCGCAGGAAAGTGGCGGTATGAAAGGTGCCGGCACCCATTTCCATATCGTAGGGCTGGAGCAGTACACAGCCTTTTTCTGCCCAGTAACTTTGCAGGGCAAGGATCAATCCTTGGAAGCTTTGGGTGGCTGGGTTGGTCTGAGTCACGTTATCTGTCCGAATTGGCATTTTAAGAAAGGGCGCAGTATACAATCAGACAGGCCTGGACATACAGGAGTGGAGCCTTGGCAACGCATCACAAACAAGGAGAGAGGATGAATTCGGTGGCAGAATCGACGGTGCGGGCCTGTGCAAGATGTGCTTGGTGTTCCCAGGACCCGGTCTACCAACGCTACCACGACACCGAATGGGGCGTTGGGGAGTACAGCGCTCAACGGCTTTTTGAAAAGCTGTTGCTGGATGGATTTCAGGCGGGCTTATCCTGGATTACAGTTCTGAAAAAGCGCGACCGCTACCGCCAGGTGTATCGGGGTTTTGACCCGCATTTCATGGCACAGCAAAGCGATGATGATCTGCTCGACCTGCTTGAAGACTCCGGCATCATTCGCAACCGGCTTAAGGTCAAGGCCGCTCGGCAGAACGCACAAGCCTGGTTGCGTCTGTCTGAGCAGGGTGATCCAGGCAGGTGGCTCTGGCAGTTTGTCGGGGGCGTTCCGCGGATTAATAGGTTTGCCGACATGAGCCAGGTACCGGTCACCACAGACCAGGCATTGGCGATGAGCAAGGCCTTGAAGAAAGCGGGCTTCACTTTCGTTGGGCCAACCATCTGTTACGCTTTCATGCAGGCAACCGGTATGGTGATGGACCACACGCGGGATTGTTTTCGTTATGCCGATCTGGCTGGGCTCTGAGCTCCAGGCTTTTCTGGCGTACCTGATGTTATGTTTCTGAGCCGTTCTTATACGGCTACAATAGATTTTTCGGACAGTTGGGGGTATCTGTGGAGCGGCTCAAGGGCGCAATCATCATTGGTTTTCTCAAGGTGTTTTCGCTGCTGCCGTTCAAGTTGGCCCAGCAATTGGGAGCCGTTGCCGGTTGGCTGTTGTGGATTACACCAAATCGCTCCCGCGAAGTCGTGCGTATCAACTTGCGTCACTGCATGCCGGAGATGCCCGAGGATGAACGCGAGCAACTGGTGTATCAGACATTGCTGGACAGCGGCCGCAGCTTCGCCGAAAGCGCCTGCGCCTGGATGTGGAAGCCCGAGAGCAGTTTATCGTTGGTGCGGGAAGTTGAGGGTGCTGACCTTTTGCATGCTGCGCTTGAGCGCGGCAAAGGAGTGGTCTGTATCACCAGTCATCTGGGTAATTGGGAGGTACTAAATCACTGGTATTGTTCGCAATGCTCACCGGTGATTTTCTATCGACCGCCGAAGCAGGCTGCTGTTGATGCGCTGTTACGGCGCCAAAGAGCGCAGTTGGGCAACAAGGTCGCGCCATCTACCCGAGAAGGTATTGCCATGGTCATGCGTGAAGTACGCCGTGGCGGCGCGGTAGGCATCCCCGCCGATCCAGAGCCTGCTTTGAAAAGTGGCGTCTTTGTCCCCTTTTTCGCGGTCGCGGCATTGACCAGCAAGTTCGTCCCGAATCTACTGCGCGGTAGCGAGGCCAAGGCATTATTTCTGCATTGTCTACGGCTGCCCCATGGGCAGGGCTTCAAAGTGATTGTGGAAGAGGCCCCCGAAGCCCTTTACAGTAGCGATGTAGCGCAGGCAACGGCAAGTATGAGTGCGGTTATCGAGCGTTATGTGCGACGCTGGCCTAGCCAGTATATGTGGAGCATGAAGCGCTTCAAGAAACGCCCGCCGGGCGAGCAGAAATGGTACTGAGCTAATTGCGACTATCTGACAGGAACTAGAGCATGGCAAACCAGAGGCAATACCCTCGCACCCCGATGAAATGTAGGATCCGAATCAGTCATCCGGATTTAGGCGATGTTTACGGTCAGACGCGCGACCTGTCTGACGGTGGTGTATTCGTCGAGAATCCGCACCTCGCTGGGCTTCCTGCGGGAACAATCGTCGAAGGGCAGGTTCAGGACATGCCCTTTGAAGCTCCAATCCTGAAGATGATCGTGCAGCGCTGTATTAGCGGCGAAGGCGCCGGGCTTGCGTTTGTCGACGAGGAAGAGCCCCAGTAGCCTAGGTTATGCTGGCTTTTTATCGCGCCCAGAACATAGGGGTAAACAGCACCAACAGGGTAAACACCTCAAGGCGACCCAGTAGCATTGCAAAGCTGAGTATCCATTTTACGGTCGAGCTGAGTTCGCCGTAATGCGTAGAAACTTCGCCCAGCCCCGGGCCCAGATTGTTCATGCAGGCGGCCAGTGCCGAGAAAGCAGTGACGAAATCCAGACCGGTGCTTAACAGGATCAAGAACATGATCGCAAAGGCGAACACGTAGACCGCACAAAACCCCCATACTGCCTCTATCACCCGGTCCGGTACCGGCTTGTTGCCCAGCTTTACCGGGAACACACCATTAGGGTGAATCAGCTTTTTGGTCTCACGTGTACCCTGCTTGTATAGCAGTAATACGCGAATCACCTTCATTCCTCCGCCGGTAGAGCCGGCACAGGCACCAATAAAGCTGGCATACAGCAACAGGAATGGCAGCACAGTCGGCCAGGCTGAAAAGTCCGTTACACCAAACCCTGTGGTAGTGGCTATTGAAACGCTTTGGAACGCAGCGAAACGGATGGAGGTCCAGACATCGTAATGCTGAAAATTGATCAGCACCGCACAGCAAACAATGAACAACGTAGCCAGAATCAGGACGTAGGCACGGCACTCGGGGTCAAGCCAGTAGTTGGCTATTGAACGGAACCGCCAGGCAAGAAAATGCAGGCCAAAGTTGATCCCTGAAATGATCATGAACACGATGCAGATGAATTCGATTAGCGGGCTGTCAAAATAACCAATGCTCGCATCGTGGGTTGAGAAGCCACCGATGGCGACCGTCGAGAACGCGTGGCTCACGGCGTCGAATAGACTCATGCCAGCAGCCCAGTAAGCCAGCGCGCAGGCCAGTGTGAGACCTGCATAGATGTACCAGAGTACCTTGGCGGTTTCGGCGATCCGCGGGGTCAGCTTGTTTTCCTTCAGAGGCCCCGGCATCTCTGCGCGGTACAACTGCATACCACCGACGCCAAGCATCGGCAGAATGGCAACTGCCAGCACGATAATCCCCATACCGCCAAACCACTGGAGTTGCTGCCGATAAAACAGCAACGAGCGCGGCAAGGTATCCAGTCCGGTTATCACGGTGGCTCCGGTGGTAGTCAGACCGGAGAAAGACTCGAATACCGAGTCGGCAACACTCAGATCCGGCATGTCGATCAGGTACAGCGGCACAGCACCGAACAACCCTAGAACCAGCCAGAACATCACTACGATCAGATAGCCGTCACGAATGCGCAGTTCGTTTCGCTGGTGGCGTGCAGGTAGCCAGATCAGCAGGCCCGATACAGCGGTGATGGCAAAGGCTACCAGAAAGGCTTCCAGCGCTTGCTCGCCATAAAATAGACCGACCAGGGCGGCCGGTAGCATGCTGGTGGAAAACAGCATTAACAGAATGCCGATAATGCGCTGGATCTGGGTGTACTGCATGCGCGGTTACCTGCAAGCCAGGGTCAAGGGAGTCATCATCAGAAAAACGTCAGGCCGACCTGAAACAGGCGCTCGACGTCGCGGATGTGCTTCTTGTCGATCACGAACAGAATCACATGGTCCTCGGATTCTATAAGAGTGTTGTCATGGGCAATCAGCACCTCCTCGTTGCGCACGATGGCGCCGATGGTGGTGCCCGGTGGCAAGTCGATCTCGCCGATAGTTCTACCGACGACCTTGGAAGAGCGTGCCTCACCATGGGCGACAACTTCGATTGCCTCGGCGGCTCCGCGGCGCAGGGAATACACGTTGACGATGTCGCCGCGTCTTACGTGAGTCAGCAGGGTGCCGATTGTCGCCTGTGAGGGCGATATGGCAATATCGATCTCGCCTCCCTGCACCAGATCCACGTAGGCCGGATTGTTGATCAGCGCCATCACCTTGCGCGCGCCCAGTCGTTTGGCGAGCATCGAAGACATGATGTTGGCTTCATCATCGTTGGTCAGCGCGCAAAAAATATCCACATCCTTGATGTTTTCTTCCAGCAGTAGCTCTCGGTCCGAGGCACTGCCGTGCAGAACGATGGTTTTGTCCAGGTTCTGCGACAGATAATCAGCCCGCGCCTTGTTCTTCTCAATGATACGGACCTGGTAGCGGTTTTCGATCGCTTCGGCTAGGCGCTCGCCGATGTTGCCGCCGCCAGCGATCAATACCCGTTTGTAGTTCTTTTCCAGTCGGCGCAGCTCACTCATGACCGCACGAATGTCGTGGGTAGCCGCCAGGAAAAACACCTCGTCATCGGCTTCGATGATGGTGTCGCCCTTGGGGATGATCGAGCGGTCCTTGCGGTAGATTGCCGCGACCCGTGTATCCACCCCAGGCATGTGTTGGCGCAAAAAACGTAGTTCCTGGCCGACCAAAGGCCCGCCGTAATAGGCTCGCACCGCGACCAGCTGAACTTTGCCGTCGGCGAAGTCCAGTACCTGCAAAGCGCCCGGATGTTCGATAAGCCGTTTCACATAGGTGGTGACTGCCTGCTCGGGGCTAATCAATACGTCGATTGGTATTGCTTCGTTATGGAACAGGCCGCCCCGTGTCAGATAGGCCGATTCACGGATGCGGGCAATCTTGGTGGGCGTACGAAAGAGCGTGTAGGCGACCTGACAGGCGATCATGTTGGTTTCATCGCTACTGGTCACGGCAATTAACATGTCGGCGTCGTCAGCCCCAGCCTGGCGCAAAACCGTTGGAAATGAACCCCGCCCCACTACAGTGCGAATATCCAGCCGATCACTCAGCTCACGCAGGCGCGTGTTGTCGGTATCGATAACGGTAATGTCGTTGGCTTCACTTGCCAGCTCGGCGGCCAGGCTGCCACCCACCTGACCCGCGCCGAGAATGATGATCTTCATAGTGCGGACGTCCCCTTGTCTTGCGCAGTGTAGCTGTTGGCACCGGGGCTGGCGCCAACTTTAAGCAGTTTGGCCAGATAGAAGCCGTCATGACCAGCTTGGTCCGGTAGCAGCTGTCTGCCGTGCGGCTGCTGCAGACCGTACGGACCTTCCAGCGTTAACTCTTGGGCCTGTGGCTGACGCTGCAGAAACGCAGCGATAACCTCACTGTTCTCCTCGGGTAGTACCGAACAGGTGGCATACACCAGAATGCCGTCAACATCGAGCGTTTGCCAGAGCGCATCCAGCAACTCGCCCTGCAATAGGGCCAGCGGGGGTATGTCTTCGGCTTGGCGCGTCAGTTTGATATCGGGGTGGCGACGAATAACACCGGTGGCGGAACAGGGGGCGTCCAGCAAAATTCGCTGAAAGGGTTGGCCGTCCCACCAGGCTGCCAGGTCGCGCGCGTCTGCCGCCTTGAGTACCGCGGTAAGTCCGAGGCGCTGAAGGTTTTCACGCACGCGTTGCAGTCTTCTGGGCTCCAGATCCAGTGCGACCAGCTCTTGTAGAGAGGGCACCTGCTCCAGGACCTGACAGGTCTTGCCTCCGGGTGCGCAACAGGCATCCAGCACCCGCTGACCGGCGGCAGCGTCTAACAGTGGCGCAGCAAGCTGGGCGGCTTCGTCCTGCACACTGACTTCCCCAGCGGCAAAGCCGGGTAAGCGTTGAACGTCGCAGGAGTGTTCGAGTGTGATCCCCTGTGCGCTGAACGGAGTGGCGTGGGCGATGAAGCCGGCATCCATGAGTTTCATAAGGTACGACTGACGCGTGATGCGCCGCTGGTTAACCCGCAGGGTCATGGGTGGATGCGCGTTATTCGCAGCGCAAATGGCCTCCCAGTGCTCCGGCCATGCCTGTTTCAATCGCTTTTGTAGCCAGCGTGGGTGGGACAGGCGAATGGTCGGGTCGCGCTCAAGCGCGGGGAGCAGCTCGGCATGCTCGCGCTGGGCCCTACGCAGTACAGCATTGAGCATGCCTTTGGCCCAGGGCTTTTTCAGCGCTTTGGCGGCATTGACTGTCTCGTCGATCGCAGCGTGAGCCGGGATGCGCGTGAATAATAATTGGTAGAGACCCACGAGAAGAAGAGCATGCAGGTCGCGATCAGCTGTTTTGAGCGGCTTTTCCAACAGGGCGTTGGCCAGACCATCAAGGCGCTGAAACCAGCGTGCAGTGCCAAATGCCAGCTCCTGAGCCAGACCCTGGTCGCGTTCCTCTACGTGCGCTAGCTGAGCCGGCAGGCTGGTGCCCAGAGATGCTTTGCCGGCCATTACTGTAGCCAGCGCATGTGCGGCAGCCAGTCGTGGGCTCACAGGCTGCTGCCTAGCTGGCTGCCGGGCGCAAACTGATCCCGTCGTGCGTTGTACAGGTCAGCGAAGGACAGTGGCTTGCCCCCGGGTAGTTGCAAGCGGGTCAGACGCAGCGCGCCGGTTCCGCAGCCGACCAGCAGTCCGGCCTTGCTGCACTCCAGAATGCGCCCTGGAGCGCCGTGGTCCTCGGTTACTGTGGCTGCCAGAATCTTCAGTGTTTTTTCTTGCCAGATTGTATGGGCCTGAGGCCAGGGGTTAAACGCTCTGATCAGCCGGTCCAGTTCGATTGCTGGCCGCTGCCAGTCAATCTGCGCATCGGCCTTGGTCAGCTTGTGGGCATAGGTGGCAAGTGCGTCGTTCTGCCGTTCGGGACGAGCACTGCCTTGGTCCAGTAGTGCTATTGCTTGAAGTACCGCTTGCGGTCCTAGCGCTGCCAATCTGTCATGCAGGTTTCCTGCAGTGTCACCAGTCGAGATTGGCGTGGTCACTTTTAGCACCATGGGGCCGGTATCCAGTCCTGCTTCCATCTGCATGACGGTCACGCCTGTTTCACTGTCACCCGCCTCGATCGCACGCTGGATCGGTGCGGCACCGCGCCAGCGTGGCAACAGCGACGCGTGACTGTTGATGCAACCCAGCCTGGGCATATCCAGTACTGCCTGAGGCAGAATCAGGCCATAGGCGACGACCACCAGCAGATCCGCGTTGAGCGCCGCCAGTTCTTGTTGTGCCTTGCTGTCGCGCAGGCTGGCAGGCTGGTGCACAGGTAACCCGTGTTGCAGGGCCAGTTCCTTGACGGCGCTGGCATGCAGCTTTTGCCCCCGTCCTGCGGGCCGATCTGGTTGGCTGTAGACGGCGACGATATTAAGGTCGGCATTCAGCATGGCCTGCAGGTGAGCCGCGGCAAATTCGGGCGTGCCAGCGAAAACAATGCGAAGGGTGGAAGAGTTCATTCTGCTCCTGGTGCGGCTAAACAAAAAGGCTTGCCGAAGCAAGCCCTTGCGTTCCCAACCGATGCCTCAGGCATTAGCCTGCTGCTTGTGTAGCTTTTCCAGTTTCTTGCGAATCCGGTCGCGCTTGAGGTTGGACAGATAATCGACGAACAGCTTGCCGTTCAGGTGATCGCATTCATGCTGAATACACACGGCGAGTAGACCTTCGCAAATTTCTTCAAACGGCTCGCCATCGCGGCCTACAGCGCGCACGCGAACACGTTCTGGCCGCGTAACCGTTTCATAGAAACCTGGAACCGACAAACAACCTTCCTGCATCTCTTCGAGATCGTCGGTCAGTGGCTCCAGTTCTGGGTTGATAAATACCCTCGGTTCACTATTGTCTTCGGATAAATCAATGACCACAACGCGCTCGTGAACATTGACCTGACTGGCCGCAAGTCCGATGCCAGGTGCTTCATACATGGTTTCAAACATGTCATCCACCAGTTGGCGGATTCGGTCATCAACCAGATCGACTGGCTTGGCAATAGTGCGCAAGCGGGGGTCGGGAAATTCTAGGATATTTAATATGGTCATGTCAGTTTGTGATGCAGTTGTGGAATATATCTAATTTGTGCTGCTAAGATGATGAGCAGCTTGGAATTAACACAGGTCTGGCATATTCGAGAATGCCTTCAGACCGGATGCTGGCCTCTATAATAAAGGGATTCATGTCATGAGGAAAACATTAGTCGGCCTTCTCTTGCTCTCATTGAGCTTTTGGGTGCAGGCACAAGAGCCGGTATTCAAGGATGGTCACCCGCAAACGTACCAAGTGGTCAAGGGAGATACCCTGTGGGACATCTCCGGACGCTTCCTAAGTCAGCCTTGGAAGTGGCCTGAAGTCTGGCACGCCAATCCGCAAATCAGCAACCCACATTTGATTTACCCAGGTGACATGATCTCGCTGGTCTACATCGACGGTCAACCCCGGCTTACTGTAGGGCGCGGTCAGGGCGGTACTATCAAGTTGTCGCCAGCGGTTCGCTACACGCCTATTGCTGAAGCTATTCCGACTATTCCCCTGGAAGCAATTGATGCATTCCTGAACGCCGGGCGCATTATTGATGACGCAAGCGTGTTGGAAGGTGCTCCCTATATTCTTGGTGGCGAAGCAGGAAGCGTCGTTGTTGGCGCCGGTAGCCGGGTTTACGCCCGCGGCCAGATAGACCCCGCTATTCGGGCAATGGGTATCTTTCGTCGAGGCCAAGCTTATGTTGATCCGGTCACGGGCGAGTTTCTGGGTATTCATGCTCAGGAAATCGGTAACGGCGATGTGGTCGACATTCAGAAGGACATAATCAGCCTGGATGTGACGCGCAGTAATCAGGAAGTGCGCGTCAACGATCGTTTGTTGCAAACTGAAGAGCGTCCAATCACTTCGACGTTCTTTCCCTCGGAGCCAGCCAGCAAGATCGATGGTTTGATTGTTGGCGTGCCCAACGGCGTTACCCAGATTGGTTTGTACGATGTGGTGATTCTCAACAAGGGTGCCCGCGAAGGCCTGGAGCAGGGCAGCGTACTGTCCATCTTCAAGGCTGGCGAGGTCGTTCGTGACCGCATTCAGAACGAACGTGTGCAGTTGCCTGACGAGCATGCTGGTATGGTTATGGTCTTCCGCGCCTACGACAAGATGAGCTATGGCATTGTCCTGGATGCGAGCCGGCAGATGTCTATTATGGACAGGGTCCGCAATCCCTGAGTAACCGAGTCTTGCTGGCATTGCCCCCCCGGTAGTGTCCGCATCTGATCAAGGATGATCAATGTCATTGTCTTCGTCTTCCAGCCTGCAGGCGTGGCTGACCCTGTCATTTTTGGACGGGGTTGGACCGCGCACAATGGCTCGATTGTTGCAAAATTACCCCTCTCCTGCCGATGTTCTGGCTGCCGATTTGTTAGCCTTGCAATCACTGGGTCTGCGTCCGGCAACGTTGAATGTTATTCAGCGTTATCAGCAGGGCGATGTTGTGCTCTCCCGCCGGCTGGACGCTGTCCACCAATGGCTGGAACGCCCCGGTTGCCAAGTCCTTTGTCTGGACTCGGCGGATTATCCCGCGTTACTGCGACGCATTCCTGACCCTCCGCCGATCTTGTATCTGCAGGGCGATGCACGTCTGCTGCATGATCCGCAACTGGCCATGGTCGGCTCCCGTCATCCGGGCCCACACGGTGCAGCGACGGCTCGCCAGTTTGCCCGCAGCTTTACCGAAAACGGTCTTCTGATTACTAGTGGCATGGCCCTGGGCATTGATGGGGCCTGTCACCAGGGTGCGCTGGATGCCGGCGGGCAAACGATAGCGGTATGGGGCACGGGGCTGGACAATTGCTATCCGAAGCGACATCGAGCGCTGGCCAGCGCCATTGTCGAACAGGGCGGACTGCTGGTGTCAGAGCAACCACCTGACGCTTTTGCTCAGCCGGGGCAGTTTCCGCGGCGTAACCGTATTATCAGCGGTCTGAGTCTGGGAACGCTGGTGGTCGAGGCAGCAATGAACAGTGGCTCACTCATCACCGCACGCTTGGCTCTGGAGCAGAACCGTGAGGTCTTTGCCATGCCCGGCTCTATCCACAGTGTGCATGCCCGTGGCAGTCATCAGTTGCTGCGAGAAGGTGCGCATCTGGTCGAAACGATCAGCGATGTGCTCGAAGTATTGCGTTTACCCTTACTTGCAGCGATTGATTCTGCGTCGGCTAACCGTCCAGAAACAGCTCCGGCTGCACCGCGGAGTCCGCTTTGGCCCCATCTGGGTCATGTCCCCGTCAGTGTTGACTGGCTGGGGCAGCGGAGCGAAATGCCAGTAGAGCGTGTTATGCAGGAGTTGATGGATTTGGAACTTGAGGGCTTGGTCCAACACACATCGCACGGATATTCTCGGCTGATCTGAACAGTCACCCTTGAGCCGTAGGCGCCGCTCGGCTACTGTCTCACCTCGCGAACTTATTCAGAGCACCTCCTAAGCCGGCAATGCCCGCGGGGTTGCCATGGGCATTGCAGGAGGCGACATGTTAGCGCGTTGGCGATTGGTGCAACTTAACCGGATACTGCACGCCGGAGGCGTCATTGCCTACCCGACCGAAGCGGTTTGGGGACTTGGCTGTAACCCCTGGAAGGCAGACGCGGTTGAGCGTCTACTTGAGCTGAAAGACCGACCCGTCAAAAAAGGCTTGATTCTGGTGGCGGGTGATATCGAGCAGTTCGATTTCCTGTTGTGGGATCTCCCCGACGGTCTGCTCGCCAAGCTGCAGCTGTCTTGGCCGGGCCCCAATACCTGGTTGGTACCTCACCGCGACCGTTTGCCACCCTGGATTACCGGGGTGCACCAGACAGTCGCACTGCGCGTCAGCGACCATCCCTTGATCCGCCAGATGTGCGCTATTACCGGGCCACTGGTGTCCACCTCAGCCAACCCGAGCGGACGCCCCCCGGCTCGCTCGCGGCTGCGCATCGAACAATATTTTCATCAGTCGCTGGATGCGCTAGTACCCGGCGCCTTGGGTGATAAGCGTAATCCCAGTATCATCCGTGACTTGCAGACAGATCAGATCATCCGCCTAGCCTGAGGTAAGCCTGTGAAAGATATGCCCGATGCCAATGCTGTGGCCGCCGTCCAAGACTATCTCATGGGTCTGCAGGATCGCATCTGCACTGCCCTTGAGGTCGCCGATGGTTCCGGCCGCTTTGCTGAGGAGCTGTGGGATCGCCCTGCTGGTGGTGGGGGCCGCTCGCGCATACTGGAAAAGGGCGGCCTGCTAGAAAAAGGCGGTGTAGGTTTCTCCCATGTATTTGGTGATGGCATGCCGCCTTCCGCCACCGCCCATCGCCCTGAACTCGCGGGTCGACATTTTCAGGCCATGGGGGTATCGCTGGTAATGCACCCGGAGAACCCCCATGTGCCCACCTCTCACGCCAACGTGCGCTTTTTCATCGCTGAAAAGGCGGATGCGGACCCGGTCTGGTGGTTTGGTGGTGGCTTCGATCTGACGCCGTATTATGCTGTCGAGGAGGATTGTGTTCATTGGCATCGGGTTGCACGTGAAGCCTGTGAGCCTTTTGGTGCTGAGGTTTATCCGCGCTACAAGGCCTGGTGTGATGAGTATTTCCATCTCAAGCACCGGCAGGAGCAACGGGGTATAGGTGGTCTGTTTTTCGATGATCTGAACGTGTGGGGCTTTGAACGCAGTTTTGAGTTCATTCGAGCGATTGGTGATGCTTACCTGGAAGCTTATTTGCCGATCATCGAGCGTCGGCGGGATGCGCATTTCACTGCCGAGCAGAAAGCGTTTCAGGAGTATCGGCGTGGCCGCTACGTCGAATTCAATCTGGTCTACGATCGCGGCACGCTCTTTGGATTGCAGACGGGCGGGCGCACGGAGTCGATTCTGATGTCGTTGCCGCCGGTGGTGCGCTGGGATTACAACTGGCAAGCCGAGCCAGGGACGCCGGAGGCGCGCTTGACCGATGAGTTTCTTGTGCCCCGCGACTGGCTCAAGGGTGTTAACTGATGGATCGCTATGCAGTGATCGGTAATCCGATAGGACACAGCAAATCGCCGCAGATTCATCGGCTGTTTGCCGAGCAGACGGGCGAACAGATGTCTTACGAAGCGCTGTTGGCCCCGATCGATGACTTTGCCGGGACATTGCGCTCTTTTTTGTCAGATGGGCTTGGTATCAACGTTACCGTGCCTTTCAAGGAGCAGGCCTGGGCGCTGGTTGATCAGCATACGTCGGCCGCTCAGCGCGCCGGTGCGGTTAATACCATACAGCGTCAGGCCGATGGCAGCCTGCTGGGTGATAATACCGACGGCAAAGGTCTGGTACGTGATATTCAGCATAATGCCGGGCTGTCCCTGGCAGGACTCAAGATATTACTCGTTGGCGCTGGCGGCGCCGCACGGGGAGTGATTCAACCTATATTGGCCGCGGGACCAGCGCAGCTATGCATCGTTAATCGCACGGTGAGCAAGGCTGAGGCGCTGGGAGCGTTATTTATTGACTTAGGCCCGGTCAGCGCAGCGGGCTTCCAGTGGATCGAAGAGCCTGTTGATCTGATCATCAATGCTACCTCAGCCAGTCTCGCCGGTAATCTGCCTGAGATCTCGCCCAAACTGATTCGCCCTGGTCATACCTGGTGTTACGACATGATGTACGCCAACGAACCTACCCCTTTCAATCGCTGGGCAGCCGAACAGGGTGCGGAACGCTGTCTGGATGGATTGGGGATGTTGGTAGAACAGGCTGCAGAAGCATTTCTGTTATGGCGCGGAGTTAGACCTGAGACAGCACCCGTACTGGCAGCGCTGAGGTAGGATTTGGCGAGGAGACTGCTCTGGGAACGTCAGTCTCACCTCGACAAAATCGTCAGCCGAAACGCCCGACCGAGATGCAACTCGGCGTCTCGGCCTTCTGCATTAACCCTTGCGCGCTCCCTGCACCGCTGCTGCCAGATCTGATACCAGATTCAGCACGAGCTTGACGCCCTGCTCCGCCGATTCCGCATTAGCGATGCAGTCGACCAGTGCCGAGCCAACCACCACCCCTTCGGCATCCAGTGCAAAACGGGCGGCCTGGTCAGGGGTGCGTACACCAAAGCCAACGCATACCGGCAAATCGGTCTGTTGCTGAATCGCGCCAATGGCGTCGCGCACAGTAGCGTTATCCGCCTGGCCTACTCCGGTCACGCCATTGAGCGATACGTAATAGAGAAAACCGCTGGCGTGATCCAGTACGGCGGGCAGACGTTTGGCATCGGTGGTCGGCGTGGCCATGCGGATCATGTCAAGTCCGGCTTCGCGGGCCAGCGGGCCCAGTTCACTGTCGTGCTCTGCTGGTAGGTCAACAATCAGCAGACCATCTATTCCGGCTTCTAGGGCATCACGCATGAAGTTCTCTGGGCCATAGCGGTAGATAGGATTGTAGTAACCCATTAGCACCAGGGGTGTGGTCTGATCCCCAGCACGAAACTGGCGAACCATTTCCAGTGTTTTCAGCTGCGTCTGTCCGCCTTTGAGGGCGCGCACAGCACCTGCTTGGATTGTAGGGCCGTCGGCCATCGGGTCGCTGAAGGGCATCCCCAGCTCGATGATGTCCGCCCCTGCAGCCGGTAGCTGCTTGAGCAGCATCAGGCTGGCATCATAGCCGGGATCGCCGGCGCAGATGTAGGTAACCAGAGCGGCGCGATCGGCTTTTTTCAGTTCGGCGAAACGGCCGGCTAAACGGGACGTCATGCCTTTTCCTCCATCAGACGCAATACGGTTGGCATATCCTTGTCGCCACGCCCCGAGAGACAGACGATCATCAGGTGATCCTTGGGCAAGAGAGGAGCACGCTTGGCCACTTCGGCCAGTGCGTGAGCTGTTTCCAACGCAGGAATGATGCCTTCCTTACGGCAACAGACGTGAAACGCCTCGAGTGCTTCGGTATCGGTTACAGCGGCATAATCGACGCGGCCCTGTTCATGCAACCATGCGTGTTCGGGGCCAATACCTGGATAGTCGAGACCGGCTGAAACCGAATGAGCATCGGTGATCTGGCCGTCATTGTCCTGCAGCAGATAAGTGCGATTACCGTGTAGCACGCCGGATACGCCGCCCTTCAGGCTAGCAGCATGCTTGCCGCTGTCGAGACCCTCGCCCGCCGCTTCCACACCAATCAGCTGGACGCTGGGATCATCAAGAAACGCATGGAATAACCCCATGGCATTGGAGCCGCCGCCGATGCACGCGACCAGGCTGTCGGGCAGACGCCCTTCACGGACCAGAATTTGATTCCGCGCTTCGCGTCCAATAACCGCCTGAAACTCGCGGACCATGGTCGGATAGGGATGCGGACCGGCGACAGTGCCGATCATGTAAAAAGTATTCTCGACGTTGGTCACCCAGTCGCGCAGGGCCTCGTTCATTGCATCCTTCAAGGTGCCGGTGCCCGAGGTCACAGGCACAATCTCGGCGCCCATCAGGCGCATGCGCGAGACGTTGTCCCGTTGGCGTTCGATATCAGTGGCGCCCATGTAGACGACGCAAGGCAGACCGAAGCGCGCAGCAACAGTCGCGGTGGCAACACCGTGCATGCCGGCACCAGTTTCAGCGATAATGCGTGTCTTGCCCATGCGTTTGGCGAGTAACACCTGACCGATGCAGTTATTGATCTTGTGCGCGCCGGTGTGATTCAGCTCTTCGCGCTTGAAGTAGATCTTCGCACCACCATAGAGTTCGGTCAGTCGCTCGGCATAATACAGCGGGCTTGGACGGCCGACGAACTCGGCCTGAAAACGATCCAGTTCGGCGAGAAAATTCGGCTCGGCGAGGGCGGTATTGAAAGCCTCTTCGAGATCAAGAATCAGGGGCATCAGGGATTCGGCAACGAAGCGACCACCGAAGGAGCCGAATTGGCCTTGGGCATCGGCGCCGCGAGTAAAGGGGCTGGTGTTTTGCATAGTCATTTACCTCTTTTGGAATGCGCCCACTTTAGGTTAGGCAAGAGCAGAAAAAAACCGATAATATAGCTTCAATATGTGAGAAAAAGTGACATGTCGCCATGAGTCGAGACCTTCCTTCCCTTAACGCTCTGCGGGTTTTCGAGACCGCAGCTCAACTGGAAAGCGTGAGCCAGGCGGCAGAAGTGCTGCATGTTACCCATGGCGCGGTGAGTCGGCAGATTCGCATGCTGGAGTCGGAGTTGGGGGTGGTGCTGTTCGAGAAAGCCGGGCGGGGTGTGCAGCTCACCCCTGCTGGTCGTCGTCTGCGCGATGTCAGCCGTGAAGCGCTGGACAGTTTGCGTGCTGTTTGTGCTGAACTTAGCCAGGACCAAGCCAGTGCGCCCTTTTTGCTTGCCTGCCCCGGTAGCCTGCTGGCGCGCTGGTTCATTCCGCGCCTGGATCGGTTGAATGCCGAGCTACCGGCGCTGAATCTGCACCTTTCGGCCAGCGAAGGCGAAATGGATCCACGTAAGCCCGGGGTTAGCGCTACGTTGCTGTTTGCCGAGCCACCCTGGCCGGCGGATATGCAGGTGTATCCGTTGTTGCCCGAACGTATCGGGCCGGTATTCAGCCCGCGCTATGTCCGTGCGGCACTATTGGAGCGTCAGCCAGCCAAGGCTCTGGTAGACGAGGCACTGTTGCATACACTATCGCGGCCCAGTGCCTGGACAGATTGGGCTATGGCAAGCGGACTAACGCCCCAGCGTCTGCGTCAGGGCCAGGGTTTTGAGCATCTATACTACCTTCTCGAGGCGGCTCTTTCGGGTCTTGGCGTGGCTATTGCGCCCCAGTTGTTGGTGGCCGACGACATTGCCAGTGGCAGGCTGCTCGCACCCTGGGGGTTTGTCGAAACGTCCAACCAGTTGGCGCTGTGGAGTCCGGCGCGCCAACCGCAGACACAAGTCCGCCAATTGGCGCAATGGCTGGAGGCCAACCTGTGAGATCCAGGCTGGTCGTCATTCTGTTCATACTATTGCTGGGCGGTTGCAGCAGCATCGCTTTCGTCCAGCAATCCTGGCAGGGCCAGCGGGAGGTGATGGCGCTCAGTGTGCCGATCGTTGAACTGCTGGAAAGCGCGGAGACCGATCCCGCTTTAAAGACGCGTCTGGCCGAAGCGCTGGCCGCCCGCCGATTCGCCAGCGCAGCGTTGGGGCTGCCCCACAATCTCAGCTATACCCGCTATAGCGCTCTGCCCCGACCCTATGCCTTGTGGAATCTGTTTGTCACGCCCGAACTCTCCCTTGAACCAATCCAGCACTGTTATCTGATGACCGGATGTCTTGCGTATAAGGGGTATTTTTCCCGAGATGCCGCTGATGCGGCAGCGCAAGACTGGCAACGACAGGGTATGGATGTGTTTATCGGTAATATTCCGGCCTATTCGACTTTGGGTTGGTATGACGATCCGCTGCTCAGTTCCATGCTGCACTGGGATGATGACTACGTGGCCCTGACGTTGTTTCATGAGCTGGCGCATCAACAGTTCTATCTGAAAGACGAGACTGCGTTCAACGAGTCGTTCGCCAGCTTTGTCGGACAGGAGGGTTTGCGCCAGTGGCGAGCCAACAACGGGTTGCTACCACCGGATCCGGCCCTGGAAAGGCAACAGGCAGAATTCAACGCGCTGATCATTGCCGCCCGCGAGCGTCTACAAATCATCTATTCGATGGATCTTCCAGATCCGGCCATACGCGTTGCAAAGGTGCAGGAGATTGCACGGCTGCGCACTGGTTACCAGCACTGGCGCGATGAAAAATGGCAAGGCAGTAGCCGCTTTGATAGTTGGTTCGATGGCGAGCTGAACAATGCCAGCCTGTTACCATTTGGGCTTTATGACCAATGGGTGCCAGCATTCACCGAGTTATTCCGCCGTCAAAATGCCGACTGGCAGCGCTTCTACCGGGAGGTCGAACGCCTCGGTAACCTGGCGTCGGATGAGCGGCTGGGCCAACTCGCTGCGTTAACTGATCTCGACTCAAACAGCGGAGAATAGTACCGATGACTTTGCCTGCCATACTGCACACACCGGGCGAGCATGCGATGACACGCAGCCACATGGCCCGCTATCAAGACTGGCTGAAAGCTGCTGGATCGTCACCGGGTACCGGTTATCAGAGCCTGCATGCCTGGTCGATCGCGGATATCGAGCGCTTCTGGCAAAGCATCTGGGATTACACCGGCGTGGTCAGCGTCAGCACATCTGGCCCCGTGCTGGATGACCATGCCCTGCCGGGCGCACGCTGGTTTCCCCAGGCGCACTTGAACTTTGCCGAGAACTTGCTGCGCCACGCATTGCGCGGGGATGGTGCACGACCCGCCCTGCACGCCCGCTCCGAAACCCGTGCGGATTTTACCCTGAGTGCTGCCGAGCTGCTTGGTCAGGTCGCAGCGCTAGCGGCCTGGATGCGTGGAGTGGGTATACAGCCAGGGGATCGCGTAGCGGCAGTGGTGGCAAATATTCCCGAAGCGATCATCGGCATGCTTGCTTCGGCGAGCATCGGTGCTGTGTGGTCTTCGGCGTCGCCGGATTTTGGTACATCGGGTATTCTTGATCGTTTTGGCCAGATCGAACCCAGACTGCTGATCTGCGTGAATGGTTATGGATATGGCGGCAAGCTATTTGACCGTACGACGCAGGCGTTGGAGCTTCAGCGGCAAATGCCATCGGTAGAGCAGCTGCTGATGATCCGCAATGTGGTGGATATTGCGCTGCCTGAGAGCGCAGTGGACTGGCAGGTGGTGCAACAGGCTCACGCCGGCGCGCAGCCAGTTTTTGCGGTACTGCCCTTCGAGCATCCGCTTTACATTCTGTACTCCTCGGGCACAACCGGCGTACCCAAGTGCATCGTGCATGGTGCCGGCGGTACGTTGTTGCAGCACAGCAAGGAATTGATGCTGCACGGTGATCTGGGGCCGGATGATGTATTGTTCTACTTCACCACCTGTGGCTGGATGATGTGGAACTGGTTGGCCTCAGGTTTATTGACCGGTGCCGAACTGGTGCTGTTCGATGGTAATCCGGGTCATCCGGACATGAATACCCTGTGGCAATTGGCTGAGGACTATTGCGTCACGCATTTTGGTACCAGCGCGAAGTTTCTCGGTGGCTGCCGCAATGCCCATTTGCAGCCCGGTCAGCAATATGATCTTCAGCCCATGCGAGTCCTGTTTTCCACCGGCTCCCCATTGCTGCCCGAGGATTACGATTGGGTTTATCAGAAAGTAAAAGCAGATTTGCTGTTGGCCTCTATCTCCGGCGGCACGGACATCGTCTCCTGTTTTGTCGGCGCGACACCGCTGTTACCTGTGCGTCGAGGCGTGATCCAGTGCCGCATGCTGGGCATGGACGTGCAGGCGTTCAATGATGCTGGCGTGGCTGTCATTGGCGAGCGCGGGGAGCTGGTCTGCCGCCAGCCGGCGCCGTGCATGCCACTGGGTTTCTGGAAAGATGAAGACGGTAGCCGCTACCGTGCAGCCTACTTCGAGCGGTTTCCCGGCGTTTGGGCCCATGGCGACTATATCGAATTTGACGCCGAGGGTGGCTGCATCATTCACGGCCGCAGCGATGCTACCCTAAACCCTGGTGGTGTGCGTATTGGTACAGCAGAGATCTATCGTCAGGTAGAAACGCTTTACGAAATTGCCGACAGTCTGGTGGTTGGTCAGGATTGGGAAGGTGACGTACGCGTCGTTTTGTTGGTTGTCATGAACGCAGATCAAGTGCTGGATGAGGTGCTGCTCAAGCGCATTCGTCAGCGCATTCGCGAACACGCCAGCCCCCGTCATGTGCCAGCGCGGATCATCCAGATCGATCAGGTGCCCTACACCCGCAGTGGCAAAAAAGTAGAGCTTGCTGTTGCGAAGCTGCTGCGTCACGAGGTGGTTACCAATCGGGAGGCGCTGGCCAACCCCGAGGCCCTCGACCAGATCGCTATGAATCAGCTGCTTTGGCAATAGCTTATTGCTCAACATTGTTGCGGATTTCCTGGGCCACAAACCCCTGTTTACGGTGCTGCAACAGGCTGCCGCTTACGCTGGCTTCCCTGTCAGTGGCTCAGGGTTCAGAATGAACTGCCCATTAAATTGCCTTGGAGCCAGATATGAAAGCTGTTGGATATCAGCAAGCCGGTGATGTGAACCGGTCAGACGCGCTGCTGGATATTGAGTTACTTCGCCCCGAGCCCGGCTCACGTGATCTTCTGGTCAAGGTGGCCGCTGTGTCGGTCAACCCGGTAGATGCCAAGATACGCCTTACCCGTCCCCCGCTGACCGGTGCATTCGATGTGCTCGGCTGGGATGCGGTTGGTACGGTAGAGGCGACAGGTAAGGAGGTTACTGCGTTCAAAACCGGTGATCGAGTGTTCTACGCTGGTGCCATTGATCGGCCTGGCAGCAACGCCGAATATCATCTGGTCGATGAGCGTATTGTTGGGCGTGCTCCGTCGAGTCTGAGCGACGCGCAGGCCGCTGCTATGCCGCTGACCGCCATCACTGCGTGGGAACTGCTGTTTGAACGCCTAGGCATGATTGAAGGCGGCGGCACGGGGCAAACGCTGCTGGTGATTGGTGCTGCAGGCGGTGTGGGCTCAATCCTGGTTCAGCTGGCGCGCCAGCTGACCAAGCTGACTGTGGTTGCTACAGCTTCACGACCGCAGAGCGTGCAGTGGATCAGTGATCTGGGCGCTCATCACGTGATTGATCACAGCCAGCCCATGTTGGCGCAATTGCAGGCCAAGGGCATAGAGCAGGTTGAGCTGGTGGCCTCGTTAACCCATACGGCAGAGCATTTTGACCAGTACGTGGAGTGCTTGGCGCCCCAGGGGAAACTGGGTCTGATTGATGACTTTGACAGTCTGGATATTCTCAAGCTCAAACCCAAGAGTCTGTCATTGCACTGGGAGTTCATGTTTACCCGTAGCCTGCATCAGACGAAGGACATGATCGAACAGAGTCGATTACTCAACCGGGTCGCTGAATTGGTCGATCAAGGCACCTTGCAAACCACCCTGGGTGAGCATTTTGGTACCATAAATGCGGCCAACCTGCTCAAGGCCCACCGCCTGTTGGAAAGCCACCAGTCACGCGGCAAGATCGTGCTGGAAGGCTTTTGACGTGCTGGGCGGCGGTCTGTCCTGTGCTGACCGCCGCCCAGGGGCAGGTTAATCCCAGGCCGGCGCAAAATCCGGATCGGCAATTCGCTCGCCGCGGTCCAATGCGGCAATAGCTGCCACATCTTCTGGGCTGAGCTGAATATGGGCTGCGTCCAGGTTGGCCTGCTGATGGGCGCGTTTGGTCGAGGATGGAATCACCACATACTCGGACTGCAACAGCCAGGCAAGTGTCACCTGGGCCGGGGTGATCTGATGGGCGTTAGCAATTGCCTGGAGTACCGAGTCCTGCATCACCTTGCCCACGGCCAGCGGCATATAAGCAGTCAGCTGGATACCCTGCCCACGGGCGAATTCGGCAAGCTTGTGATTGTGCAGGAAGGGATGGATCTCGACCTGATTGGTCGCGATGTTTTCCGCGCCGACCAGATCAATGGCCTGGGTCAGATGGTTGATGGTGAAATTGGATACCCCTATGGCGCGGGTCAGTCCCTGCTCGCGGGCCTCGAGCAACATCGGCAAATACTCTTCCATGGGCACCTTGTCTTCTGGCGAGGGCCAATGGACCAGGGTCATATCGACCTGATCGACACCGAGTTTGTGCAGGCTTTCCTGCAGGCTGGCAATCAGTTTTTCGGGCTTCAGGTTGGTGATCCAGATCTTGGTGGTAACGAAGAGCTCTTTACGCGCGATGCCGCTGGCAGCGATGGCTTGGCCGACTTCCTTTTCATTATCATAAATTTGCGCGGTATCGATATGGCGGTAGCCAAGTTCGAGCGCGGTGCCGACCGCATCAATGACCTCTTGACCCTTGAGGCGAAAAGTACCAAAACCCAATGGTGGAATCGTCATTTTGTTTCTCCCAATAGATGGCTGACATATATATTCAACTACACCATAGACCAGTAGCACCCCGTTAAGAGTTCCCGCCAAGAGATCCTTTATTTGACGAACGATGGGAATCCGGATGGCAACAGGAATTTATATGCATCCAGGCTGTACACTGTGATTTGTCGTCGATGAGGAGTAACCGATGAGTACGCACCCTTTGCTGGGCACCCAGCTACCCATTATTCAGGCTCCCATGGCTGGCGTTCAGGATAGCAAGCTGGCTCTGGCGGTATGCCGTGCGGGCGGTTTGGGCTCGATTCCGGCCGCCATGCTGAGTCCTGATGCACTGCTCGCAGAACTGGCCATTATGCGAGACCAGGCTCCCGGACCTTGGAACGTGAACTTTTTCTGCCACACCTCGCCGCTGCCCGACGATCAGCGCGAAGCCGCCTGGCGTAAAGCGCTGGTACCCTATTATCAAGAGCTGGGGCTGGATATAGCCAACATCAGAAGTGGTGGCGGAAGACGCCCCTTCGATGCTGAAACGATGGAGCTGCTGCGCGAATACAAGCCGCCAGTGGTCAGCTTCCATTTTGGCTTGCCGTCGGTCGAGCTGCTGTATGAACTAAAAAGCTTGGGCAGCAAGGTGATCTCCTCGGCGACCACAGTCGAGGAAGCGCTTTGGCTGCAAGCCCACGGTGCTGATGCAGTGATCGCCCAAGGTCTGGAGGCAGGTGGCCATCGGGGTATGTTTCTCACCGAGGATGTAACTAGCCAGGTTGAGACTTTCGCACTATTACCGCAAATTATCAGCGCTGTGCGCATACCTGTGATTGCTGCTGGCGGTATAGCAGATGCCGCTGGTATACGGGCAGCGATGTCTCTTGGCGCGGCGGCAGTTCAAATTGGTACCGCTTATCTGCTGTGTCCCGAGGCTGACACCAGTCCGGTGCATCGGGCGGCACTGCAGAGCGAAATGGCCTCGCACACGGCACTGACCAATCTGTTTTCCGGCCGACCGGCGCGGAGTATAGTCAATCGTGTTATGCGTGACCTAGGGCCGATGAGTGCCTTGGCGCCTGCTTTCCCTCTGGCCGGAAGCGCCATTACACCCTTACGCGGCGCGGCGGAAAAGCTCCAAAGCGGAGACTTTTCACCGCTGTGGGCGGGGCAGAACGTACAGGGCTGTCAAACGATATCGGCTACCGAGCTGACCCACACAATGATGGGCGCAGCTAACGCCTAGATTATTCAGGTGACCGGTAAGCCGACCCACTGACGCAGCTGGCTGAGTTGAATCGGATCATCATCAAGCCCTGTTTCCAGAGCCGCAATGCGCATGATCACCCGATCCTTGCGCAGGCTGCTCTGGGGTAATTTGAACAGAGCGCCGATCAACTCACGAATCAGGAATGGCAACTTCAAATTGATCTTGATGCGATTGCCGAACTCAGGCGCAAAACGCTGTAGCAGTGCATCCAGTTCAGAATCCTCAAGTTGCTGCCATAGTTGAGGAATTTCTGTATTGCGCAGAGAGTCGCCATTTCGCCAAGCCGGCAAAGACTGACGGCAGATCTGACTGGCCCGGCGTCCACCGACTGGTGATGCGCCAGGCGGGTCAACGCCTTTGCCAGTGAGGTCTGCTGTTGCATCAGATGGTCGGCTTTTTCACGCAGTCGTGCATCAAATAATACTGGGCCGGTGCGTGCCAGGCGAATCGCAAGCTCTATGCTACTGGCCAAGCCTAGCTGGCAAATAGCCTGCTCTGCGCTCAGGCAGTCAAAATCGTTTTCTGTCCTATTATCGCTGTTGGCCTGACGGATTAGACCTGCCAGCAGCGTGGGCTGCAGCCATGCCAGGCGGACCAGATCCTGTTGATTACAGTCGCTGCTCAAGGCAAGCACTGCCTGCTGATCTTCGGGTCGACTCCAGGGAACGAAGAGGGTCTGCCCAAATTTTTTTTGCCGAAATAATGGCAAAGTGCTATCATAGATTTTTATGACAAAAAGCTACATAACAAACCTTTAGAATCAAAACGGTAAGAGTCTTCTTCGCTTTCGTTGAGATTGCGCAGAAGAACAGCGGCTGAAGTTGCAATATCAAGCCCCCTCACCTCTGTATCTAGGTTTTTCGTTCGAGTAGTGCACTTTGATGAAGGACGTCTCCTATCGTTGTACATGACAATAAGCTCGGTTTCTCCCTCGAGCGGCATAATTCCCTCGCCCTGATCTGGCCGGCCCTGGCGATTACCGCGCTGGGCAATAGCTTGCTTATTGCCCTGGCTGGCCTCCACGCGCTGACCCTGCTGGCCGTCTTTCTCCTGCTCGCTTGCGGCACCGGCGCCAGCGTTTGCATGGTCCGTCAGCACCGTCGACTGATCGAACAGGCTGCGAGCCAGGCACTTGGCCACGCCCAGCAGCAATTCCAAGTCGCCAGCGCGGAGATGGCAGCCAGCGGCTTACAAGCCCTGTGCCTTGAAGCAGTGCCGATTTGGGCCAAACAGGTGGAAAGCTCGCGCAGCCAGACTGAACAGGCCATCGTCGCCCTGAGTAACCGTTTCTCCGGTATCTACACCAAGCTGGAAGAAACCGTGCAGGCCTCGCAACAGGCCGCCGGTGACCGGACAGGCGACACTCAGGGCGGCGCATTGATGGTGCTGAAGGAAAGCGAGATCGAACTTACCCGCGTGATTGATTCCCTCAAGGGCGCACAGCTGAGCCGCGACCAAATGCTCACCCAGGTGCGCGGCCTGACCGACTACACCGGCCAACTCAGAAGCATGGCCAGCGAGGTGGCGGCGATTGCCAAGCAAACCAACCTGTTAGCGCTGAATGCCGCAATCGAGGCCGCCCGTGCCGGCGAAGCCGGCCGTGGTTTCGCCGTGGTAGCCGATGCGGTACGCAACTTGTCGAGCCTCTCTAGCGAAACCGGGCAGAAGATGTCGGCCACCGTTGACATCATCAACAGCGCCATCGCTCGGCTGGTCGAGGTGACGGATAACACCGCCCTGAGTGACAGCCAGTCGGTCGTCACGTCCGAAGCCAACATTCGCCATGTACTGGATCGCTTTAACAACATTATGCAGCGCCTGTCTAGCTCGACCGTTCGGCTGCAGCAAGAGCGCGCCGACATTCGTGGCGAAATCAGCGAGGTGTTGGTTGCCCTGCAATTTCAGGACCGGATCAGCCAGATTCTCATGCATGTGCGCAACAACATGGATGCTTTGCACAGCCACTTGCAGCAATGTCAGCACAATCCGGATCGGCTCCAGATTGATGCTCAGGCCTGGCTGGCGGAGATGGAATTGACCTATACCACCGATGAACAGCGCCAAGTCCACAATGGCGGCAGGTCCAGCTTAGCCAAAGAACAAGAAATCACCTTTTTCTAGTAGGAGAACAGCATGGCTAAAACCGTAATGGTCGTCGACGACTCCAGCAGCGTACGCCAGGTTGTCAGTATTGCCCTTAAGAGCGCCGGCTACGCGGTGATCGAGGCTTGCGATGGCAAGGACGCGCTGGCCAAGCTAAACGGGCAGAAGATCCACCTGATGATCAGCGATGTGAACATGCCCAACATGGACGGTATCACCTTGGTCAAAGAGGTGAAGAAGTTGGTCAATTACAGGTTCACCCCGATCATCATGCTGACCACCGAGTCCCAGGAGGCCAAGAAGCAGGAAGGTCAGGCGGCCGGGGCCAAGGCCTGGGTGGTCAAACCTTTTCAGCCAGCGCAGATGTTGGCCGCCGTATCCAAATTAATCCTGCCTTAACCGGCAGCATTCGGAGGCCTTATGACTATCCGTGCGGAAATGAAAAACGGCATATGCCAACTGCAAATCGAAGGCGAGATGAGCATTTATACCGTCGCCGAACTCAAGGCGCAGTTGCTGCCCCACTTAGGCCTACCCGGCGAACTGGAAATCGACCTGTCCAAGGTCAGCGAGCTAGATGGTGCCGGTTTGCAGCTGCTAATTCTGGCCAAGCGCGAAGCCACGCGCGTCGGCATTATCTTGCGCCTGGCCTGGCACAGCCGCGCGGTATTGGAAGTTTTCGACCTGTGCAACCTCGCCGCTTTCTTTGGCGATCCTCTGATTATTTCCAATTCAGCCACTCGCTGACCTCAGCGTAAAAGGTATTCAGCGTGAGTATAAATCTCGATCAAGCCCTGCAAACCTTCATTGCCGAAGCCCGCGAGCTGCTGCAGGATATGGAAGCGTCGCTGCTGCGACTGGAGAGCGAGCCGGACGACAGTGACACCCTGGGGGCCATTTTTCGCGCTGCGCACACCATCAAGGGCTCGGCCGGCCTGTTCGGCTTGGAGCCTGTCGTTGGCTTCACCCATATAGTCGAAGACGTGCTAGATCGCGTGCGTGACGGTACGGTAGTCATCAACAGTGAACTGGTCGCGCTGTTGTTGGAATGCGGCGATCATATGCTGGAACTGGTCAACGTGGTTGCCGCTCAAGGTGGCCAGCTAAATACCCCAGCGCAGGATCGGGAAAGCGCCCTGCGCCAACGCCTGCAAGCCTACCAGGGCGGTTCGCTGGAACCACCCGCCACACCCGTTGCGCTGTTCAATGCAGATAATCTGACCCAGGTATGCGGTGATGCCGGTGTGGCCTCCGATCTCTGGCACATCTCCCTACGCTTTGGCCAAGAGGTGCTGCGCAACGGCATGGACCCACTGTCGTTCCTGCGCTACCTCAACAGTCAGGGCGAGATCGTCCGCATCGCCACCCTTGCCGATGCTATGCCGGAGGCCAAGGACATGGATGCTGAGGCCTGTTACCTAGGCTTCGAAATTGATTATCAGACCACGGCGGACAAAGCGGCAATCGCCGAAGCCTTCGACTTTGTGCGCGACGATTGCCTGATCCACATACTGCCGCCGCACAGCAGGCTCGCCGAATACATCGAGCTGATCGATCGGCTACCGGAAGATGCGACCCGTCTGGGTGAACTGCTAGTCGGCAGCGGGGCCCTTACCCCGCAAGAGCTGGAAGAAGCCCTGCACGAGCAGCGCGTGACTACCGAACCAAATAATCCGACGACACTCTTGGGTGAAATTCTGATTAAGCAGCGCTCGGTCGAGCCAGCCTTGGTGCAGGTCGCCCTGAGCAAGCAAAGCCAGATCCAGGCGCACAAGAGCAAGGAGAGCCGCTTCGTCCGCGTCGATGCGGACAAGCTGGACGAACTGATCAATCTGGTCGGCGAGCTGGTGATCGCTGGCGCCGGCGCCAGCCTGCTGGCGCAGCGCTGCCAAGACGACGCCCTGCAGGTAGCCACCTCAGTCGTATCCGGGCTGGTGGAAGACATCCGTGACAGTGCCCTGTGTCTGCGGATGGTGCCGATCGGCGAGACCTTTAACCGCTTCCAGCGAGTGGTGCGCGATGTTAGCCTCGAACTGGGCAAGGACATCGATCTGCAAATCAGCGGTGCCGACACTGAGCTGGACAAGACCGTGGTGGAAAAGATCGGCGATCCGTTGATGCACTTACTACGCAACGCCATGGATCACGGCATCGAGCCGCCCGAGGTGCGCCTGGCTGCAGGCAAGCCGGCCAAGGGTCGCCTGAGCCTCAACGCCTACCACGATTCTGGCAGCATCGTCATCGAGATCGCCGACGACGGCGCCGGACTCGACCGCGAGCGCATTCTGCAAAAAGCCCTGGAGCGTGGCCTATTCGCGCCTACTGCGATCCCCTCGGATCAGGACATCTATAACCTTATTTTTGAACCGGGATTTTCCACAGCGGCCGCCGTAACCAACCTCTCGGGGCGCGGCGTGGGTATGGACGTGGTCAAGCGCAACATCACCGCGCTGCGAGGCAGCGTGGACCTCGACAGCCAAGCAGGCCAGGGCACCAGGGTACGCATCCGCCTGCCACTGACCTTGGCGATCATCGATGGCTTTTTGGTTGGCGTCGGTCAGGCCAGTTACGTGGTGCCCCTGGACATGGTGCAAGAGTGCCTCGAGCTGACCGAAGAAGATCGTCAAACAACCCGTGGGCGCAACTACCTGAACTTGCGTGGCGCAGTGCTGCCGCTGGTGTACCTGCGTGAGCAATTCAACGCGGACGGCCGTTCGGGCCGGCGCGAGAACGTGGTGGTGGTGCGATGCGGCGGGCAGAAAGCCGGCCTAGTGGTGGACGAACTGCAGGGCGAACTCCAAACCGTGATCAAGCCGCTGGGCAAGCTGTTCAGCGCCCTGCGCGGTATCAGTGGCTCGACCATCCTTGGCAGCGGTGCAGTGGCCTTGATTCTCGACGTATCGTCGCTGGTGCAGCAGATCGCTCAGAAGGAAAGTCAGAACGTCTCACAACAACCCAGAACATCCGAGCTTGCTCACTAATCTCAGCATTATTGAAGGACTATACAAGATGAAATGGATTAACAACCTCAAAGTCGGCGTCAAGCTTATCGGGGCCTTTATCATTGTCTCGGCCATCACCGGCCTGGTCGGCTGGGTGGGTATCAATAATATGGCGACGCTCAGCTCCCTGGCGGACGATATGTACGAAAGGGAACTGCTTGGCTTGTCCTATGTGAAGGAGGCCAATGTGCAACTGATCAATGGTGGCCGGGCGGTGCGCAACCTGCTTCTGGCCAGCTCCCTGGAAGAACGCCAACAGTTAATAGCGAGAATCGAGCAATACGCCACCGCCGAAAGCGAGAATATGGAGAAGGTTCAACAACTCTTCAAGTCTGATAAGGCCAAGCCGATGCTCGCCCGCTATGCTGAAGTTGCTGCCGAAAGGACCTCCTTGACTCAGCAACTGCTGAGCATGGTCGCCAATGAGTCTCTGCAGGAGGAGCGTGCGGCGGTGGTATTTGTCCAAACCCAGTTGCGTCCATCGGCAGACCAATTGGATGAAATCCTCACCCAGATGAGCAAGTTAAAAGAGGAAAATGCGGCAACCGCTGCAGAAGAAACCACAGCAATTTATGAGAGTAGCAGGAACATGATGATTTTCCTGGTGGTCGCTGGTGTGATTACCGGACTGCTGCTGGGATTCTTCATTGCTCGTGCTATTTCGCGACCGCTCAATAATGCAGTGGCCATCGCCAACCAACTCGCCGAGGGTGACTTAACCGCCAAGATCAAGGTTAGCTCAACCGACGAGACCGGCATGTTGCTCAGCGCAATGCAGAATATGGCCGGCAAGCTGGTGCAGATCATCGGCGAAGTAAACAATTCCGCCGATAACTTGGCCAGTGCCTCCGAACAGGTTAGCGCCACCGCCCAGTCCATGAGCCAGGCCACCAGCGAGCAGGCGGCCAGCGTCGAGGAAACCAGCGCCTCTATCGAACAGATGAGCGCCAGCATCAACCAGAACACCGAAAACGCCAAGGTCACCGACGGCATGGCCAGCAAGGCCGCCAAGGAGGCCAGCGAAGGCGGCGAGTCGGTACAGCAGACGGTCGCCGCAATGAAGCAGATCGCCCAGCGCATCGGCATCATCGATGACATCGCCTACCAGACCAACCTGCTGGCGCTCAACGCCGCCATCGAGGCGGCGAGGGCCGGCGAGCATGGCAAGGGCTTTGCGGTAGTGGCGGCAGAGGTGCGCAAGCTGGCCGAACGCAGCCAGGTGGCGGCCCAGGAAATTGGCCAGCTGTCTTCCAGTAGCGTGGAGTTGGCGGAAAAAGCCGGCAAACTGCTCAGCGAAATGGTGCCCTCGATCAACAAGACCTCCGATCTGGTGCAGGAGATCAGCGCGGCCTCGGAAGAACAATCCTCTGGGGTGGCGCAGATCAACACGGCCATGACTCAGCTCAACCAGATCACCCAGCAGAATGCTTCCAGCAGCGAGGAACTGGCCGCTACCGCCGAAGAGATGAGTAGCCAGGCCGAACAATTACAACAGGCGATGAGCTTCTTTACGCTGGACGTCGCAGGCGGCCAACATAAGGCGGCAGCGCTCAGGGCGCCGGTTTTTGACAGAAACCTGACACAGACCGCGAAGCACCAACCCCGCACGGCGGCCACTCGTAACGCTGAAAGCAGCTACGAAGAAGCCGAATTCACGCAGTTTTAACTGGAGGTCAGCATGGGCGCATTGGTTATAAACACTCGATCCGAGGCCGTCCTCCAGGAGCAGGAGGAGGCGCAATACCTGACCTTTATGCTGGGCGGCGAAATGTTTGCCATCGGCATTCTCGGTATCAAAGAGATCCTCGAGTACGGCAACCTCACCAGCGTACCGATGATGCCCGCCTTCGTCCGCGGAGTGATTAATCTGCGCGGTGCGGTGGTGCCGGTGGTGGATCTTTCGGCGCGTTTCGGACGGCACAACTCCGAGGTCACACGGCGATCGTGCATCGTCATTATCGAAGCCCGCTCTGAGGAAGGAGACCCCCAGGATGTGGGGCTGATGGTGGATGCCGTTTCGGCGGTGCTGGAGATTCCCGCCAGCGAGATCGAACCGGCGCCGAGTTTTGGCGCCAAGATCCGCGCTGACTTTATCAGCGGCATGGCCAAGGTGAACGACAAGTTCGTCATCGTTCTCAACGTCGATCGGGTGTTATCGGTCGATGAGATGGCCAGGTTATCTGCGGTTGACACACCGACGGGTGCCGCGCTGGCTAGTGGCTCCGCAGGCTGATCATCAGCCCTGAGCGAGGCGCACGATGCGCCTCGCTCAGGATTGGATTTCATTGCAACGCCCCTATAAGGATGTTTGATCACGAATGCACAAGCGCTTAAGGATGTTTGATTATGAATGCACAAGCGCTCACAGATGGCGAGTTCCAGCAGTTCCAAGCCTGGCTTTATCGTGCCGCCGGCATCAACCTCACCCCCGCGAAAAAGGCGCTGGTTGCCGGGCGCCTGTTCAAGCGCCTGAAACAACATCAACTGAACAGCTATAGTGATTATTTTCAGTTGATCATGGGTCATGGTGGCACTGCGGAACTGCAGATTGCCCTGGATTTGCTCACCACCAACGAAACCTATTTTTTCCGCGAGCCCAAACATTTCGACTTTCTGCGCGAGCACGTATTGCCCAAGGTCAAGCCGGACAGAACCTTGCGTCTGTGGAGTGCCGCCAGCTCCTCCGGTGAGGAGGCTTATAGCCTGGCCATGACCCTGGCCGATGGCCTTGGCAAGACCCCCTGGGAAATCATCGGATCGGATATCAGCACTAAAGTGCTGGCTAAAGCCCGCAGCGGTCACTACCTCATGGAGCGTGCGCACAGCATCCCTCAGCCGTTACTGGTCAAGCATTGCCTGAAAGGCACGGGTAGCCAAGAAGGCACTTTTCTGCTCGAGCGCAGCCTGCGCAGCCGGGTGCATTTTATGCCGATCAATCTCAACGAAACGCTGCCTAATATCGGCGAGTTCGAGGTGATCTTCTTGCGTAACGTAATGATTTATTTCGATCAGCAAACCAAGCAACAGGTGGTCGCGCGCATGTTGCCACTGCTCAAGCCTGGCGGCTATTTCATCATCAGCCATTCGGAAAGTCTGAACGGCGTCAGCGATGCCCTGAAAATGATCAAGCCCTCGATTTACCGCAAGCCATGAATAAACCCATTGCCGGCACAGAGGTTCTCTTACAGCCCGGGGAGTTCTATTTCGGCGGTGCTGCCACACGCATTCGTACCCTGTTGGGCTCCTGTGTTGCCATCACCATGTGGCACCCGTCGCGCAAGATTGGGGGCATGTGTCACTACATGCTGCCGAGCCGGCAGAAGCCAAGCAGGCCGCTCGACGGGAAATATGCCGACGAGGCCATGGCGCTTTTTATGCTGGAGGTGGCCCGCCACCACACACACCCAGAGGAATACCAGGTCAAGTTGTTCGGGGGCGGAACTATGTTCCCAGGTTACAGCGAGAAAACCAATATTGCCCTGAGCAATGTCAGAGCCGGACGCAGGCTGGTAAAGCAGCACCATCTGCAGGTGCGCGCAGAGGATTTAGGCCGCAACGGCCACCGCAATGTGATCTTCGATATCAGTAGCGGCCATGTCTGGGTCCGCCATCAAAAATTTATCGAGAGCTAAAAGCGCCTATGAAGAAAATCAAGGTTCTACTGGTCGACGACTCCGCCGTGGTGCGCCAGGTAGTGTTAGCGCTGCTGGAGCGCGAACCGGATATTGAGGTAATAGGCGCCGCATCCGACCCCCTTTTCGCCATGGAAAAAATGGCCAAGGAGTGGCCCGACGTGATAGTGCTGGACGTGGAAATGCCGCGCATGGACGGCATCACTTTTTTGAAGAAAATCATGACCGAACGGCCGACCCCGGTGGTGATCTGCTCATCGCTCACGGAAAAAGGCGCGGAAACCACGCTGCAGGCGCTAGCAGCCGGGGCAGTGGAAATTATTACCAAGCCCAAGGCTGGTCTGAAAAATTTCCTTGAAGAATCCGCCGCCGAGCTGGTGGGTGCGATCAGGGCCGCCGCGCAGGCCAATGTCAAACATCTGGTCAGGCGCGCCGGAGCGCTTGCGCCGGTGGCCAGCAAACTGAATGCTGACGTCGTTCTTTCCGCATCCAAGGGTCAGGCCATGGCGCAAACCACCGAGCGGATTGTCGCCATCGGCACCTCCACCGGTGGCACCCAGGCGTTAGAGCTGGTGCTGACCGCGCTGCCGCGCGTTTCTCCGGGCATCGTGATCGTGCAGCACATGCCGGAGAAGTTCACCGCCTCGTTCGCCGCACGCTTGAACGGGCTGGCGCAAATAGAGGTGCGCGAAGCCAAAAACAATGACCGGGTGATTCCCGGCCTGGCCCTTATCGCCCCCGGCGGCAAACATATGCTGCTCAAGCGCAGTGGAGCCTACTACCACGTCGAGGTCGTCGATGGCCCACTGGTTAATCGCCATCGTCCCTCCGTGGACGTGCTCTTTCGTTCGGTGGCTCAATTCGCCGGGAAAAATGCTGCCGGCATCATCATGACCGGCATGGGCGATGACGGCGCCCGTGGTTTGAAGGAGATGCGAACGGCCGGGGCTCGAACCTTTGCCCAGGACGAGGCGAGTTGCGTGGTGTTCGGTATGCCGAAAGAAGCCATCAAGCTGGGTGGCGTTGATCAGGTCATCGCCTTGGGCGACATCCCCAGAGTGATCATGAACAGACAATAGAGGTCGTAAGCATGACGATCCCAGCTTCACCGAGATTCCGTTCACACAGAATCCCGGACACCCTCCCATGTTGCTTTTTCAGAATCGAATTTACGAGTTGACGCCGGATATCGGCCTCTACAAGGCCAAGCCGCAGCGTCGGTGTGACAACCAACTACATCCCCATGCCATGACTTTGATCCAGATCGTTGTTCTGGCTCGGCCCGTTCTTCACAAGGTCGATTTGCTTGGCTAACCGCAACCGCCCCCGCCATCTTTGGCAAGCTGCGCCACCAGCAACGCGGACAACGTGTCGCGCTGCTCAGCCAATACCCTTTGCTAGCGCTCTCGGTGCTCTTTGTCCTCAATCAACTGCTTCTGGGATTCCTTAGCCGCCGCCAATACAGCTGGACTGATCTCAGCCCGCAGCCGCTCAATCGTTTCCGCAAAAAACGAATCACTTCACTGCCGATGACTTCAGAAGCCCATGCGTGTCACTGATCGCGGAGTGTTTTACACCCAATATTATGACCTGTCGGGCGGTCACACCTAGAGCTCTTCGTATAGCTCAGTCTCAAAACGGGCGTTTGGATGGTCGGCCGGCGCACATGGTGTTCGCCACTCATACACCCAGGAGCGAATGCGTGAACTCCAAAACCTGGGCTTCATGCGGGCAGACGGCCTTGTGACTGTATCTTAGGAAATGGTCCATTTGCACCCATAAATTATGGAAATTTACCTACGATAAAGACCAGAATGTACAGACTCAAATGGACCTATAAAGAACTTCCTGACCCGCCAGCCAGTCCGCTTAGACGTTGGTTTTTGCAGCTGGATGGGGCTGGACCGATCTGGATAGCGGTGCTAGTTTGTTTCGCCCTGATGGCAGATTTTCAGCTTAACCGGCAGCCAGGAAGCCCGCTAGCGATTTTCCGGGTCATCTAGACCGGCTTATGCGCTGACGGCATCATCGTCTTCCTGACTTCTTTTGAACTCACTGCCGCTCACTATGAGCGAACAGCCGGCCGGGTATACCGTGAGCGCGACGGGATGCGGTGTCAAAAGCTGAGGCGGTTCTGCGCAGTCGCCTAGTCGATCTGGCCCAAAGGGAGGCCGATTACACAGATCGCCTCCAGCATCTGCGCATAAACCAAAATGTTTTGCATGCGGCAGAATTGACCTTGCTGTCCAAAAGTCGTGAGGCCAAAACACATTCTCCGGCTTCGTGTTCAGGAAAACGCCGGAGGTGGTTTACCAAATCGCCGTCCAGCTTTAAGGGCTTTGGAATTCCGTAGCACTCAGCTGGCCTGTAGCCGCACAGACAGCATCTACGCCCCTTCTGACCAGCCCGGATTCGCCGTAGGCAGCAGTGTGAAGAAGCCTAGCGCCTAAAGCGCTGTAGGCGCGAACTAGCGCGAGTCGTTAATGTAGGCAGACTGGGTTTGAGAAATAATATCCAGTAGTCGCCCGGCTTGCTCGTGTTCCTTGATCTCCTGCTTCAAGCGCACTTGGTGGTCCTGCTTGCGCCGCCGAACATCTTCACGGGTGGCCAGCAAAAGACCGCCGATCAATAGTATAGAGGCGATAAAGGCAGTCAGCCAGATCAGCAAGGCGCGGCTTCTTTCTGCCAGATGCTGCTGCCAGAGCGGTCTTATATCACGCCAGACCAGAGCCATCGCAGAGGGATTTCCCTGGTCATCCAGGCGTGACTGAAAATCTTCCAACGGGACGCTTGTGAGCAGATGGTGCCGGCCATTCAGAGTCAGCTCGGCACTGCCGTCCTAGCCCAGGGCCTGCGTCACGGAAGCGTTGGAGAGCCAGTTCAGCGCTTCAGGGCGTGACGATTGACTCAGCCACCAGGGACTGCCTTTCAACTCAACCAGGCCGGCCTCGTCCTGGCCGAGTAGGATATCTTCCAGCAGGTGTCGGTTGAGTAATAGCGCCAGGCTAGCCTGCAACTCTTCATCCAGCTGCTGCAGCTCCGGCACCATGCCAAATCCGACCTCCAGGATAGCGATGACGTCTATGCCAGAACGGGCGGCGTCGGTAATGAGCACGATGCCGCTCATGCTGGAGCCATGAAGGTCGGTTTTCATACCGCTCAGTGCCAGACCTTGCTCTTGCACCAGCTCTACCATGGGGCGTATACCCACCAGGCTGTCACCCCACTGGTCGGGTTGGTGCATGCGCAGCAGGCTGATGGCATCGGGCGCCAGATGCACATGCAGTTGATTGGCACCGGCCTCCTCGAGTATCCGCCAGGAGCCGGATCAGCCGCAGGGTATCGGGATCTTCTGCCAGACTGTTGGCCGCCATCAGCGCCTGGCGTCGTACAGCCTGTTGCGACTGCTCAACGGCCATGCGCTGGATCTCGGACTGGGCATGCAGTTGTTGCTGCCACAGGGAGTCACGTTGATTGCGATCCGACCAGGCAAGAAAAACAAAAAACAGAGCGAGCAGAATGACCCCGGTTATCAGCAAGTGACGCTCATTGCGTCGCAAATCAATCCGGGGCATTGGTCTATGAGTCCTCTAAAAGTGCCTGTTTTCTATCGATTCACAGACTATTGCACAAATGGCCGCCATCTACATTGATCACGGTACCGGTTATAAATGAGCCGGCTTCGCTGGCCAGTAGTAGCAACGGGCCACTGAGTTCTTCCAGCTGACCCAGCCGACGCATGGGTACCTGTTGCTTGATGTACTCCTGGCCCTTTTCTGACTCGAAATAATCGTTGTTCATTTCCGTGCGGAAATAGCCGGGTGCAATCGCGTTCACCCGGATCTTGTCCCGGGCCAGTTCGATGGCCATTGCTTTGGTCAGTTGTACCACGCCGGCCTTGGCTACAGCGTAGTGGCTAAGACCTTGCCCGACTCGTAGGCCCAGAATCGAGGCAATATTGATAATACTACCGCCCTTACCAGAACCTGCCATGGCGACGGCGGCGCGATGAGCCACGCGCCAGGCGCCATCCAAATTGGTGTCCAGCATACTGCGCCAGTTACCTTCGGTCATTTTCAGGAAAGGCACACCCGCACCGATTCCGGCATTGTTGACCAATATATCCACAGTGCCGAATTGAGCTTCGGCGGCAACGAAGCCCGCATCGATGCTGTCGGAGTCGGTCACGTCCATGGTCACAGCCAATGCCTCATGGCCAAGATCCTTGAGTTCTTGAACCAGTTTATCCAGGCGTTCGGCGCGGCGTGCGGCCACTACTACGCGCGCACCTGAGGCCGCCAGCAAGCGTGCGAAATGGTCGCCCAGGCCACTCGATGCGCCCGTAATCAGTGCGGTTCTGCCGGCGAGGTCAAAACGTTGTTCAGTCATCTCTGTGTCCTTTGCTGATAGTTAGCCACAGAGTATCAAACAAGCCAGCCACAGGCTTCAGCATGTTGTGGTGGGGGTGATAGTGATTAATCAATGGGCAGGCGTATATTCACTCGCAAGCCGCCCAATGTACTCCTGTCGAGTTCGATTTGCCCCTGATGCCGTTCCACTACCCGTTGCACAATGGACAGGCCCAATCCGGCGCCCGGGTGATCGCTCTGGGTATAAAAACGCTCCACCAAACGGGAACGCTCGGCGAACGGCACACCGGCGCCACTGTCTTCGATGCTGAGCAAAAGATGTTGCCTGGGCTGTAGCTGCAATGTCAGATCAAGCTGGATGGTGCCATCTTCCGGGCAGTGCTGTATGGCATTGCCCAGCAGATTCTGCAGCAGCATGCCCAGGCTGCCCGGTTCCATCTGCAGGGTCTCTGGTAGCGCTGGGTCGGTGTTGAAGAGCAGTTCCTGACGTTTCTTCAGTGCCAGGGGCAGTAACTGAGCCAGCTCGCTACGACAGGTTTGCTGTAGAGGCACCGGCTGGCAATCGCGCTGTTGCTCATCGGCCAGTCGCGCCAGAGTCAGCATCTGGCCGACTAGCCGGGTTGCCCGCTCGACGCCGGCATGCAGGTAGCCTAGTGCAGCATCCCGCTCGACGGGATCGATGGCTGCGCGTGCGTTGTCAGCGTGAATCTGCAATATGGCCAAGGGTGTACGCAGCTCATGGGCAGCGTCGGCGATAAAGCGTTGTTCGCGGGCAAGTAATTGTCCCAGTTGGTCGAGCATGCGGTTGAGGGCTGCCTGCATGGGTTCCATTTCGACTGGCAGATCCATGACCAGCATGGGCTGCAAACTGTCAGGATCGCGTTGGCGTATTTGTTGTGCCATGCGGTCCAGAGGTTTCAAACCGGAACCGATGGCAAGCCAGACCAGCAGAAGCATCAGCGGTATGCCGATCAGGTCGGGTATCAGGGTCGAGCGTACGATCTTGCTAACCAGTTCGCCACGCACGTCTTCGCGTTCTCCGACCCAGATGGCTAACTGCTGCTCGGTATCGAGCAGCACGTAACGGCGCCAACGCTCTTCTCCTTGACCTAGATTGCTGAAGCCGGGTTGCCAGTTGTCCTCGCTGCTGGCCGGAACGTTGAATGATCGAGCGATGATGCGACCATCGGCGTCACGTACCTGGTAAGCCAGTTTGCTTTCATAGCGGTGGCCTAGTGCTGGTTGTTGGCTAGCTGATTCATTCAGTGCCTGTGCCAGTTGCGCATGGTCGATCTGCGCCTGGGGTAAGCGCAACAGCCCCTGCAAGACTCGAGCGCTCTGCCCTAATTGCGCATCGAACAACTCTTCGACCTCGTGGGCGGCATCGCCGTAACTGACCGCACTGAGAATCAACGATCCACACAACAGCAGACCCAGAACGCGCAATACGATGCGTTGGCGGATGGAGTTCATGCTTGACGCTCGATCATGTAGCCGACGCCGCGCAAGGTACGGATCAACTCGGGGAACAGTTTACGGCGCAGGTGATGGATGTGGACTTCGAGGGTATTGCTGTCCACTTCCTCGTTCCAGCCATACAGCACCTGCTCCAGTCGATCCCGGGTGAGTACCCGGTCAGGCTGGGCGATAAGCTCGTGTAACAGCACGAATTCCTTGCGTGAAAGGTTGACCACTGCGCCTGCTAGGGTCACCCGCTGGTTCTGCGGATCAACGATGACCCCCCGCAGGTTGATCAAGGGTTCGGCGCGCCCGTTGCTGCGCCTGAGCAAAGCGCGCAGCCGCGCTTTGAGTTCGGCACTGTCGAAGGGTTTGGTCAGATAGTCGTCAGCGCCGGCATCCAGGCCCGCTATACGGTCCCTAACGCCATCCCGGGCGGTAAGTATAAGTACGGGCACGCTGTTATGACGATCGCGCAGTGCTTTGAGCACCTGCAAGCCATCCATGCCCGGCAAGCCCAGGTCGAGAATCGCCAGATCGAAAAGTTCGCTGCTCAGGGCGTGCAATGCACTGGTACCGTCCTGTAACCAGTCGAGGGTGTAGCCCTCGGCTTTAAGCGCAGTCAATATGCCCTCGCCGAGGGATCTGTCATCTTCAACCAGCAACAGTCGCATGTAGTGTACTCAGAGTGTTTTCAGCAGCTTAAGGATATCCCGCTGACGGCCCTTGTCGGCGAGCTCCCGGCCTGGTCTGGATGGCGCTGCCTGGGCTTTGAGGAGGGCTGGTCTGGCTTCAGCATAACGCTTTTGGCCAATCAGGTAATCCGCCCAGAAATAGTTGCTGTCGATCCCGTCGGGATTCAATGCCAGGGACTTTTGCAGTAGTTCGGCGGCTTTTTCGTCGTCGCCGAAACCGATCGGCCAACCGGGCACCTTATGATAGAGCGTGCCGAGGCTGGTGTAGGCAGAGCCTTGCAAGGCGCCAGGCTCCAACGTCAGAGCCTGCTCCAGTTGTACTTTGGCTTCCTTGACCTTGTTTAGTGCGCCGAGCCCGCCTTCGGCGCCAGCCCAGCTACTCAAGATAATACCCTGCCAGATATGCGCTTCAGCGCTGTCTGGGTGCGCCAGGGTCAGCTGTCGCGCCTCGGCGTCCAACTGAGCATAGGCCTTGGGTTGCTCGTTGACGGGCAGTTCATAATTGATCTGCGCCCAGCGCTTTTGCAGGTCACTGACGTCCGCAGCCTGAGCGGCAATACTCAGACCCCAGAATGCAGCTGTCAGGGCCAGTTGGGTGAAAAATTTCATGGTTTTTGCTCCAGGGGTGACGTGGGTAAAGGATTGTCTGTAACGGGGGCACCTGCCACAGAAGTGCCTGCCGCAGCACAGGGTTTGGCAAAATGTTGAATGGTAGTGAGCTGGCCGCGCAAAGCCTTGTCCAGCAATGATGGCAGCAGACTGTTGAGTCGCACAAACAGACGCTCGGGCCAGCCCAGATGAACTTCGCGCAAATCGTGCTCGAGTGCCTTGACTAGATGTGCGGCGACCCACTCGGGACTGTCCATGGCTACTTTCAGTTTGCTGTTCATGGCTTGAACTTGCGCGCTATTCATCTCCGTGCGGGTGGCTCTGGGTGCTAAATAGAGGACGCCCACACGGGTGTCAGCCAGCTCGCGACGCAGTGCCTGGGAAAAGCCGCGCAGCGCGAACTTGCTAGCGCAGTAGGTGCTGAAACCGGCGTAACCGATAGAGCCGAAGGTCGAGCCGACATTGACCACGCAGGCCTGTGGTGCGGTTTTCAGCAGCGGCAACAAGGCGCGGGTCAGTTGCAGATTGGCGGTCAGATTGAGGTCAATCAGATCGGCAATCGCTGCGTCGTCCATCGATTCGAATAAGCCGAAGTGGTTCACTCCGGCCGCGTTTATCAGGAGATTGAAGCCTGGCAGTTGCCGCGCTGCAGCGACCACTCGGGCACGGTCTTTCGGGTGTCGCAGATCAGCTTGCACGCAGGTGACCTGCGAACCATAACGACTTTCCAAGGCGGCCAGGGCAGCTGTTTGACGACCCACCAGCATGATGCGCGCACCCGTCTGGCAAAGCGCTGCGACCATAGCCTGACCCATGCCGCCGGTGGCCCCGGTCAGCACAACAACACTATCCCGCAAGCGCATGGGGTACCTCCAGCGAGCCGGGCAGGCTGCGGAACATCTCTGCATACAGACGGTAGATAACCTTTGCAGTATGGATGACCGCTTCCTGATCCTGCGGATCATCCAGACGATTGACCAGCTGTTCAAAGAATTTCATGTGTTCCAGGTCAAGCGAGCCGTGAGAGCTTAAATAGCTGAATGCCTTGTTGGGCAACCCCAACCCCTTCTGCAAGCTGTTGGCGGCCTGGGTAGCCAGGGCAATACTGGTGCCTTCCAGGACGAATATCATGCCCAGCATCGACACCGGATTAAGCCGGTTGATGCGGTCATACATGGTGCTGACCATCAGTTCTGTTGCTAGTGCTGGCTGGCCATGACGCACCGCTTCGGCATCCGCACTGCAGGCGAGCAGGTCATTCAGGATCCATTCCTGGTGGCCCAGTTCTTCTTCGATGTACTCGGCCATGGCGTTGCGAATCCATTCTTGCCTGGCGCTCAGCCGTGCGCCACAGGCCATGAGTAGCGGCACGGTATGGCTGACGTGGTGGAAGGCCTGAGTCAGAAACGCGATATAACTGTGGCGTTGGACTTGTCCGGTCAGGGCTGCCTGAATAAGCGGTGAAGCGAACAGGTAGTCGCGCTGGGTCTGCGTGCTCTGGTTTAATCGATCAAAAAAAGTCATGCGTTCAACTCCTCGGGTGTCAGGCCTCGCAGAGCCTGGTGGTAATGTTGGGAAATGGCATTGCGGCGCAGTCGGCCATTGCTGGTCAACAGGCCATTAACGGCAGTAAAGGGGTGTTGGATAACCAGCCAGTGGTGCACTCGTGCGTACCCAGGTAAGTCGGCGTTCACTCGAGCTATGGTTTCTTCGATCTGGGCGTCGGTGACCTGCGCATTGCGCTTCACCAGTAGCGCCAGGTTGGCCGGCAGGGCTTCGCCATAAACGAAGGCCTGGGCGATGGCCGGTTGACTGGTGAGTTCGGCCTCGACCCATTCCGGATTGACGTTGCGGCCAAAGGCGGTAATGAACTGGTTTTTCTTGCGGCCCAGGATGGTTAGAAATCCCTCATTCAGACGGCCGATATCGCCGGTGGGCCAAGGTGAAGCCACGGGCACGGGGTCTCCCAGATAGCCCAGAGGACCGTTGCCGTGCACCAGGACTTCGCCATCTTCAGCCAGGCTGATCTGTACATGCGGTAATGCAGTGCCTACGGTGCCGGGTTTGTGCTGTGAGGGACGATTCAGACAGACCACAGAGGCGCACTCGGAGAGACCGTAGCCTTCGAAAACAGGCCAGTTGAATCGAGCGGCCTGGTCCAGCAGCGACGGTGCTATGCGTCCGCCGCCGACGGCGATAAAGCGTAGGCTGGCAGGTGGCTGAAGCCCAGCCTGGGCGGCTTGCAGCAAACCCTGAAGCAGCTGCGGTACCAACACCAGAGTGTGCGGTTGAGTGTCGTGCAGCACCTGCATCAGGGGGCGTATATCCAGCGTATTGTTGCGCACGCCGGTGTTTTTCGGCAGATGAATACGGGCGCCTGCCAGTAACGCGGCATATACGCCGATATTGTCCAGCAGTACCCCGAGTGGCAGCAGTACCAGGTGGCGCTCGGGTGTGACTTCGGCGCAGGCGGTCTGCAAGCTCAGTGCCACCGTCATCAATGCATCCGCGGCCAGACACACCCCTTTAGGATGTCCGGTAGTGCCGGAGGTGAAGGTAATCTTGCAGGTGCCTTGGGGCAAATGGGCAGTCTGGTTGGCTGTCGTTGCGGGTGCCAGGCGCTGCCAGCCCAGGCGGGTGCGACTGAAGCCTTCGTCCTGTGGATTAACGTTGGCGGGCAGAGTACCGATTATGCTATCGATGACGGCACTATCCAGCAGGTGACGCACTTGTCCGGCGCTGAAAAAGGGCGGTATTGGTACGCACACCAGGTTGCTGTTGAGTAGGGCAAGATCCCAGAGAATCCAGTCGTTGCCGTTCTCCAGAGCCAGCGCGACCCGGTGGCATTCACCGCCCATCAACTGCTGGCTGCGTTGGGCGACGAGACCTGGCAGCTCGCCATAGGTCACACTGTTTTTGTCGTCGATCAGGGCCGGCACATCGTATTGACCGGCTGCATGGCGGTCGAGTACCTGCCAGAATGAGTCAAGCGCTGACATGGGCCAGTTCCTCCTGTTGCGCGTACATGAACCGATAGCCCAGTCGGGCAAAGGCATCTCGCTGGATCAGTTGCGCCAGGCCTTCCGGAATATAACCCGCCATGACCCGGGGTCGAGTTGCGTAGTAACTGCCCCAATCGGCCTGTTGCTCACCCAGACGCTCAGGGTCCGCCAGGCCCAGGTCGATCGGGCTCAGATTCAATCGCTGAAAACTGTTGAGTAGCATTGCCGTGCCGGTAAAGACGACCCAGGTGAATCCCTGTGCGGCAAGGTAATGGGTCAATGCCGTGATCAGCATGCGTGCGGCGCCTGGGGCCAGTGCCGCCAGGTTGCCTACTTCGACCACCTGTGGGTGCTGCACTGGCATGCCGCTGCGCAGTCGTATCAGGGTGCTGGCCGGCAGATCGAGGTATTGCTCAAGAAAGAGTGGGCCGGCGCTCGCTGGTCGCAGGCCTACAACCGCTTGCAACAGATCATTGCGATACAGTCCAAGTAGTTGCGGCATGAAATGCTTGGGGTCGGCGCCGTAGGTCTCGGCAAATCGGCGGGTTACAAAGGCCTCCAGCTCCCTGCGTCGAACGGCAGTTCGGTCTTGATCGTCGACCCGCTTCAGGACATGTTGACGGTCGAAGGTGGCCAGCGGTAGTACGCAATCCAGCAGGTTTGACATGGGTTTCCTCCAGTGATGTAGAGGAGGATGGGAGACGAACCTTAATATTCGCTTAAGCCCGAAAGATCAATTGATCGAATTGCAGAAAATAGCCATGAACACATTATATTTATATATAATGTGTTCATGGCAGATTAATACGGATTACTTACCATGCAGCTTCCGGCTGAAAGAATAGATCTGCAGCGTTTGCAGGGCGCTGCAGACAGGGCTCAGGCCCTGCTCAAGGCCCTGAGCAATCGGGATCGGTTGATGCTGCTCTGTCAGCTTGCCGAGGGCGAGCGTAATGTCGGCGAACTGGAGGCCAGTGTTGGCATCGCACAGCCCACCCTGTCCCAGCAACTGGGCGTGCTGCGGCGTGAGGGTTTGGTTGCTACGCGGCGCGAAGGTAAGCAGATCTATTATCGTATTGTGAGTGTTGAAGCGCGTGCTGTGATTGACACGCTTTATCAGCTGTTTTGCCTGGAGGAGGTTCTATGATCGTTGATTGGGTGAGTTTTACCCCTTGGAGCGCCCTGCTTGGCGGCGTCATGATAGGGCTGTCCGCAGGCATGTTGATGCTGCTCAACGGCAGGATCGCCGGTATCAGTGGCTTGGTCGGCGGTTTACTGGCTGGCTCCCAGGACGGTAATGGCGAGCGTCTGGCGTTCGTCGTCGGGCTGGTGGTGGCGCCCTTGTTGTATTGGGCGGTTCAGGAGCGGCCAGCCATACTGATCGAAGCGGGTCCGCTTGCGCTGGTGAGCGCAGGCCTGCTGGTCGGTTTTGGCTCGCGACTGGGTTCGGGGTGCACCAGTGGGCACGGTGTGTGCGGCTTGGCTCGACTTTCGCCACGCTCTTTGCTGGCAACACTGAGCTTCATGGGCGCCGGTTTCATCACCGTCTACGTCCTTCGCCATGTATGGGGGGGTTGATAATGCGCTTACTGACCGCGTTGCTGGCGGGTCTGATATTCGGTTTTGGCCTGATTATTTCGGGCATGGCCAATCCGGCCAAGGTGCTTGGATTTCTTGATCTCTTCGGTCGCTGGGATCCCTCCCTGGCGCTGGTCATGCTGGGTGCGATTGCTGCGGCCTTTGCGCCCATGCAATGGATACAGCGCTCGGGTCACACCCTGAGGGGCAAGCCGGTGACGTTACCGGTAACGCGACAGATCGACCGACGATTGATTGTTGGTAGTCTGCTGTTTGGCACCGGCTGGGGTATCGCCGGGTTCTGCCCCGGCCCTGCTCTGGTCGCGGTCGGCGCTGGAATGCCCCAGGCGTTCGTGTTTGTACTGGCTATGTTGGCTGGCATGTTCCTGCTACAACTGTACGAGCGCCGAGTGAGTGCTCGATGATCGACAATCCTCGTCTGCAACCGCCGGGCGATACCGGTTTGCTCGGCTGGTTGCGACATTACCGGCTGGCCTGGCTGAGCGGTGATCTGACCGCCGGCCTGGTGGTCAGCGTGATGATCATCCCGCAAAGCATGGCCTATGCGATGCTGGCTGGCCTGCCGGTCCAGATAGGTCTGTATGCCAGCCTGCTGCCGTTGTTAGCCTATGCGTTGTTAGGTAGCAGCATGAGCCTTTCGGTTGGGCCGGTCGCCGTGACCGGCCTGATGACCGCGACGCTGCTGGCACCCCTTGCTGTAATAGGCAGCGGCGAATATCTGCAAATGGCTATATGGCTGGCGTTGTTATCGGGCGTGATGCTCCTTGCCGTGGGGTTGTTGCGGTTGGGTTTTCTCGCCAATTTCCTCAGTCACCCGGTTATCAGCGGTTTTATCAGCGGTGCGGCGATCCTGATTGCCGTCAGTCAATTACCCCATCTGTTTGGTCTGTCCGCCCTGCCCAGCGGCCCTGAGCAACTGCTTGAGAGTTGGCAGCCGGCCAATTCGCTAGTACTGGGAATGGGATTGATATCGCTGACCTGGCTGATCTACGCACGTAGCTTATTGACCGGTCACCTGAAGGCGTTGGGAGTTCCGGCTGTGGCGGCGACGCTACTAGCCCGTCTGGCCCCAATCGTCCTGGTTATCACTGCCCTGCTGGTGACGGTGGGTGGCGATCTGGCCGAACGTGGCGTGCCGGTGGTGGGTTTTCTGCCCGCAGGCTTGCCCTCGTTTTTCTGGGCAACTCCTGACTGGTCCGATTTGCGTTCGCTGCTTTTGCCGGCGGCGTTGATCAGCCTGGTGACCTTTGTCGAAAGTGTCTCGATTGCGCAGTCACTGGCCCGGCGTAAGCGCCAGAGTATCGATGGCAATCGAGAGTTGTTGGCCCTTGGTGCTGCCAATCTGGGCTCCGGGCTGACCGGCGGTTTTGCGGTTGCCGGCGGCTTCTCACGCTCGATAGTCAATATTGAAGCCGGCTCCAATACCCCTCTGGCCGGGGTGATCGCGATGCTGATTATTGGGCTCATCCTGTTGACCATTGCGCCGCTTTTTGCGCATTTGCCGCTGGTAATACTGGCTGTGGTGATTCTTGTCGCCGTCACCCCGCTGATCGATGTGGCGAGCCTAAGACGCGCATGGCGTTATGATAGAGCCGAGGGTCTGACACTGTTCAGTACCGCTGCGGGGGTATTGCTGCTGGGGATCGAGGGCGGTATTGCCCTGGGCATCTGCCTGTCGATTGCCGCCCAGCTATGGCGCGGCAGTCGACCGCATATTGCCGTGGTTGGCCGGGTGCCGGGTACACAAGAGTTTCGTAATACCAAGCGTCACCTGGTAGAGACTGAGCCACACCTGCTGGCTTTGCGTATCGATGAGAATATCTTTTTCGCCAATACCAAGGCGATCGAGCACGCGCTTTACCAGGCGCTACGTGATTATCCCGATACCCGCGAAGTGCTGCTCATATTGTCTGCGGTTAATAACATCGACAGTACCGGTTTGGACATGCTCAGCGAGCTGACCGAAGGCCTGGCCGAAAAAGATATCCACTTGCATCTGGCCGAGGTAAAGGGTCCGGTAATGGATAATCTGGAAGAAACGGACTGGATTAATCAGCAGGTGGGCGAGGTGTTCCCAAGCACGCATATCGCGTTCAATACTCTGGGTAGCCAGAAACGTCCGGCCAGCAATGATCTTGAAGCATAAGCGGTTCTGCACGCTTCAGTTGATGTCCCTGGGTGCCAGCGCGACTGATTTCATGATCGCATGGCAATCATCGCCCACAGCCAGCCCGAGTGAGGCGACCGAGCGGCAGGTTATCCGGGCGAGCAGGCTTTCATCGCCCATACGCAGTGCCACCATCGCGTCACTGCCATCGCGGGAGGATATTGCGCTGATGGTACCGCGCAGAATATTCATCGCTGACAGCCCGGTTGGGCGATTGCAGGAGAGAATGACATCCTGCGCCTCGATGCGCACGCGCAGCTGCGTGCCCAGGCTGGCGCACTGGCGCGGTATGAACAGCGCGCCGCCGGAGGTGGTCAGCTCGCTCAGGCCATCGGCATGATGGGCTGTCAGGGTTCCGCTCAGAATCGCACCCGCATCACGCAGGCCAAGGGCTAGCTGAGGGTCGCTCAAGACCTGCGCGACAGCCCCAACCCCAGTAACGCGTCCGGCCGCCAGGGTAACAACCGTAGTAGCTAGTCGTGCTACCTCCGAGAGGGAATGGCTGACGTAAAGCAGGGGTATCTTCAGCTCGTCTCGCAGGCGCTCGAAATACGGCAGGATCTCCGCCTTGCGCGTCTCGTCGAGTGCTGCCAGAGGCTCATCGGCGAGAATCAGCTCCGGGCCGCAGAGTAGCGCCCGTGCTATGGCAACGCGCTGCTTTTCGCCGCCCGACAGGGTCGCTGGGCGTCTTGCGAGCAGCGTCCCGATGCCGAGCATGTGAATGATTCGCGCCAGATCGGCCGGGGGTGCATCGGGAGAGGCGAAGCGGCGGCCATAGAGAATATTCTGCTCTACGCTCAGGTGCGGAAATAGCCTGTCGTCCTGAAACACGTAACCGATCCGGCGCTTGCGCACCGGCAGGCTGATGCGGGCGCTAGTGTCGAGCAGTACCCGGCCGTTGAGTTCGATTCGACCCGTTTCGGGTCGTAGCAAACCGGCTACCGCATTGACGATGGTACTCTTGCCAGAGCCCGATGCGCCAAAAAGCACCGTCAGGCCCGGTGGTGCCTGGAACCTGGCATCCAGGGTGAAGTCGCCCAATTGCTGTTGAAGTGTCACGGTGAGGGTCATTTTCCGGCAATTCTCCGCGCCACACGTTGCGCCATGATTTCCGACATTAGCAGAGCGCCCATGGCGATGATGACTGACACGATCGCCAGCCGCGCTGCCATGGGCTCGCCACCGGGCACCTGTAAAAACGCATGAATGGCTGACGGGATGGTCTGGGTCTGGCCGGGAATATTTGAGACGAAGGTAATGGTTGCACCAAATTCGCCCATCGCTTTGGCAAACGCGAGGATAGCGCCGGCAATCACGCCGGGCAGGATCAGTGGCAAGGTGATGGTCAGAAATACCCAGCCATGCCCGGCGCCGAGGGTACTGGCGGCCTGTTCCAGCTTGGGATCGACCGCTTCAATGGCCAGTCGCATAGCCCTCACCATCAACGGAAACGCCATGATCGCGGCGGCCAGGGCGGCGCCGGTCCAGTTAAACGCCAGCACAACGCCGAAACTGTCGTCCAGCCACTGACCAATAGGGCCGCGGCGACCAAAGCCGATTAGCAACACATAGCCGGTTACAACCGGGGGCAGGATCAGCGGTAAATGCACCAGACCATTCAACAGTAGCTTGCCGGGAAAACGCCAGCGAGCCAGTGCATAGGCGGTTAGCAGGCCCACGGGTAGACTGAGCAGCGTGGCCCAGAATGAGACCCGTAATGACAGAGCGACTGCCTCCCATTCTGCCGGCCCGAGCCAGCCTGTTACGTTCGCAATCAATCCAGCACCATGAAGCCATCAGTCTGGAAAATGCCCCGTGCCTTGTCGCCGCCCAGGTACGCCAGGAAATCAACTGCGACCTTGCTTCGGTTGTTGCTCAGAATGGCAACAGGGTAGACGATGGGCTCGTGGGTGTCTTCGGTAAAGGTGCCGACTACGCTGACCCTGGACTCGGCCCGAGCGTCGGTGGCATATACAATGCCGTAGGGCGCTTCGCCGGAGGCCACCAGATTGAGTGTTGAGCGTGCGTTATCCGACTGGGCAACACGGGCCTCCACGCTGTTCCATTCACCCAGAGCGGTCAACGCCGACTTGCCGTAAATACCCGCTGGCACGGCATCCACCATCGCCATGGCGAGACGGTTACCACCCAGCAGACCAGCCAGATTAACCCCAGGCACCAGCTCCACTGGCTCGACATTGCGGCCATAGGCAATCAACACCAGGCGATTGCCGAGCAGGTTACGACGGCTTTGTGCGTCGATATCACCCGATGCCTGCACCGCATCCATCCACTCGCTGCTGGCGGAGATAAACAGGTCGGCTGGCGCGCCCTGCTGTATCTGCCTGGCCAGTAACGAGCTGCCGGCATAGGACGCCACGGCGGTGTTACCAGTATCCTCCTGCCAAGCGCTGAATACTTTTTGCAAGCTACCGCCGAGACTGGCTGCAGCGAACACCACCAGATCCTGTGCCGAGGCGTTAGCCGGCAGCAAGAGACAGTTAAGTAGCAGGAAGGCCAGCAACCTGCGGATCATGCGTAATGGACGATCCCGTTCACCCCCCTGCATTGACAACACCCCTTGGCTAGAAGCACCAAGGCTAACCGCAGGATGGAGCCTGCGGCAAGGCGATTCAGAGCTGGCGGGCCAACTTGTCGCGCAGCCGTTCCGGATTGTTGCCTGCGGCTTTATCCAGTTCTGCCAGTTCCTCCGGCACATACCAGTGCAGGGTGTCTGACTGGTAGGCTTCCCACACGACCTTGGCCACCTCGATGGCCTCTATTACGCGGAACGCGCCCGTGTCTGATGCTGCTGCCAGCATTGTGTCATCCGGCATGCCGGTGCGGATCAGACCGGGCAATACGTCGGCTACGCGAATATCATGTCGGCGGAATTCATTGGAAAGCGCTTCGGTCAGTCCCTTCACCGCATGCTTGGTGGCCGAATACACGGCAATCAGCGGCATACCCATGGTCGCCGACGATGATGAGGTAGTGAAACACAAGGCATTGGGCGTGGCTTTCAGAAGCGGCAATGCAGTGTGAATGCCATTGAGTACGCCGACAAAATTGACCTGTACCAGGCGCATTTGCTCCTCGAAGGGAATCTCGTCAAAAAAACCGCGCATGGCGATCCCGGCGTTGTTGAACAGAATGTCCATGAGTCCGCCAGTGGCTGCATCGAAGGAATTGATCGCCTGCTCGTAGGCGATCTTGTCGCTGACATTTAACTGCCCTATCAGGCAATTATCTGCACCCAATTCGGCCTGCAGCGCCTCCAGACCGGCCTGATTCAGATCGAAAGCGCCAATAAACCAGCCCTGCTGCTGAAATAAACGTGCGGTTTCCCGTCCCATGCCAGACGCGGCACCGGTAATGAAAATCGACTGACGACCTGTGGCTTCTGGCATGGGTTGGCTTCCTTGGCGGTGACGGTTTACGCAATTAACCAATCAACGTTAGCACTCTTCGCGATGCCTGGGACCTAAACGCTAGTTTGGCTGATCGTATGGCAATCATTTTGATTATGGGCTGCAAAAGCACTAAATAGACGGCCTGTCACGGCAATGTCACATCCCGGGAATACCCTTCGGAAGCCTAACCCGTAGTGAGGTGATTATGCTTTCCACAGTCCGCACCCGCATCCTGTGTTTTTCATTTCTGTCCGTCAGCGCCCTGGCGGCATTGGCGGTATTGTCGCTGCTGATCATCAACGAAGCAGAGAGCGCTTCAGAGCGGCTGATTACCGCCGGGCTTGAGGAATCATGGATGCTCGAAGATCTCGAACAGGACCATCGGCGGCTACAGGATCTGGCTTACAAGATTAAAGCCCAGCTACTGCTCTGGGATGAAATCACCCCCACATTTGATAGTTTGACGGGCTCGCTACCCCTGTACTGGCAAGTGATTGAGCAAAGTCCGCAACTCAGCGAGTGGGCGGCTGACAACCAGGACAGCTTTCAGGCTGTATTAGGCCTGCTAGCCAAAATCGAGCCGGGCATTCGCGAGAAAAGCTATTACAGAGTGGGTCAGGTCGTGGATTTTGATCTGTTTCCGGCATTGGAACCGATGCTCGCCGCTATCGAGCAACGCAAGCGCGCCAGTCGCAATAGTATTCAAGAAGACTCTTCCCAGTTGCTGGCCTATCTCGACAAGCAACAAACGTTTCTACTTATCGGCTCTGGGGTCTTTCTGATAGCGATTATTCTCATGACGCTGTGGCTCAGGCAAACGGTTATCGTCCGGTTGCAGAAGATTGAAAGTGATATCAAGAAAATGGATGACACTTCGGATCTCAGTTGCCCCCCGTTGGTCACGGGAGAGGACGAGGTTGCCGGGGTCGCACGTGCTTTGAACGGTCTGGTCGGCCGGTTCGATCAGTTTATCGGGGACATCCGCCATTCGGCTGCAGGCTTGAATCAACGCTCCGCCACGCTGGACACCCAGGCGGAAGCAGTGCAGGCGGCTTCAGAGACAACCCGTGAACAGATTGAAGAGGTTAATCACTCGATGGGTGCTATAGCGGGACAGGCATCGGAGATCGAGTCGGCCACGGAGCTTTCAGCCGCCACCATACGCGAGGCAGTACTGGCTAATGGGCAAGTTCAGCAGGGCTTGCAGAGCAGCGAAGCAGCCGCCAACAACGCCATCGAGGTGATTGTGCGGGTGTCGAGCTCTATCCAGGCGCTGGGCGAATCGACCAGTAAAATCCAACAGGTGATTGGCGTCATTGCCGCGGTTGCCGACCAAACCAACCTGCTGGCGCTGAATGCTGCGATTGAAGCGGCGCGAGCGGGCGAGCATGGTCGCGGTTTCGCCGTCGTTGCAGACGAGGTGAGAACCCTCTCCCAGCGAACCGCCGATTCGACTCGCAATATCCGCCAGTGGGTGCTTGATCTGGTCGACGGTGTCAGCGGCGTGAATGCGCTGCTGGGTGAAATGAGTGCAGCCGGGGCAGACAATCGAACCAACCTGGATCAGCTGAAAACCCATCTGACCCGACTGGCTGACCAGTTCGTTGAAATGGAAGCCAGTAGCCATCAAGTTTCACGTTCGGTCTCACTGCAGCGCGACGAGCTCAAGCTGATCAAGCAACGCTCAACCATGCTGAGGGAGAGCTCTTTGTTGCTGATGGGCAGCGTGAACCATTCCAGAGAGGTCAGTGAGTCGTTGCGCCAGGACTCCCTGTCGATGCGTCAGTTGACGGAGCGGTTTCGCTCTGCGGATGCAGTGTGATTTTTTAAGCATGCTCAGGCAGGTTACAACCAGTAGCCAGCTCAACAGGTCACAAAGCCACCTGCCCGGGCTGCAAACAGGAAGTTGGTGGCATTGTCGCAGTCGGCACTAGTACAACTTTCCTGCTAGCGGGGCCTGCCGCAAGAGCGTGTGACTATGTAGCTTGTGGCTGCCTGCCAGAGGCGAGTCCGCTTCTAATGCAAGGGACCGTCAGTTTGGCAGCTAGATTAATAATGCCGAGTCAGCCGAAATGGTCCTGCATCCATTCAAACAGGGTGGTGCTGCTCAGTGTAGCCAGATCAATCTGTTTAAATTCGCCACCAACCGTTTCTTCGCGGGTGACGAACTGGTAGAGCACTATGCCTGGCTGCTGGTCATGCAGGATCAGATTGATGCGGCGCTGGGTGCGCAGGCAATCGATGGTCATGACATCAGCGGGTATTCCTGCGTCGCGCATGCCGCGGCGGACTTCCACTACCGGATTGATGTGCTCGTGCGTTGACTGGATCCGGTTATGGGCCTCATTGGCCAGGTCAGACAGGGTTTTCAAGGGGGCTTCAGTCATTGGCTGAGACGCTCTGGCTGAGGGGAAAGTACGGTGCAGTTACTACTGCGAATCGAGACTATCACGTAGCCGCCTTGAACATCAGCAACGCGCCGGTTATCGCCAATAAGCTATAAACCAGTTGCCGAAAACGCTGCTCATTAAGCCGGTGATGCAGATATTCGCCCAGTAGCACGCCCACAACCAGAAGCGGCAGATAGAAGACCAGACGCGGCAGGCTTGGAAGCAATGTACCGTCAACCAGAAACAGCAATGACAGACACGAGTTCAGCGTGAACCACACCACCAGCAACGTGGCGCGCATGCGGCTTTTGTCCAGCTGGATGCCGCCTAATGCATAAACCAGCAGAGGGCCGCCGGAAGCGAACAGGCCGTGTGTGATGCCGGCGCCGAAGGTCAGTGCGCGGCTGAGCATCAGGCTGTGCGGCACGATCTGGATGCCGCGGGCCATACGCCAGAGCTCGCGGCTGGCAAACCATAGCACCAGCGCGCCAAACAGCAGCTTGAGCAAAGAATCTCCTAGCCAGGGCCGCAGTCCGTAGCCCGTCAGTGTGCCCAGTAACATCAGCGGCAGGACCAGTTTGAGCAGCACAGGCCAGAAGATATGCTGGCGATTGCGCCAGACCAGATAACCGGTCATCAACACGTTCAGGGGCACCACCACCGGCAACATTGCCGGAATGGGCAGGATCAGCGCACCTAGGGAGAGAGCAATCACCAGACTGCCGAAGCCGGTAATGGCTTCAACGGTGTAGGCCAGCAGAATGAAAACACCTAGCCAGATCCAGGGGTCAAGCAGCATGGTGATGCCTTTTCAGGTTGTGGCCGGGATTGTCGAGATTGATCTTGGCTCGCGGGTGGGCGTTGATCAACGCAGTTCTCCAGCAAAACGCTTGCGTACCTGGCGCAGATATAACGAGGGCGCAATACGCCAAAGCAGGCTACCCAAGCGCGAGATCGGTTCAGGCAGAATCCAGCGTTTGCGTCGCTGCAATCCCTGGTCGATCAGTTCGGCCATCCATTCGGCGCTGCGCATGCTACCGACCATCGAGCGTGGATGCTTTGCGGTGTTGCCATCACGACCCAGCGCATGATTCTCGATAGGTGTGTCGAGAAAGCTGGGGTAGGCCATGAGTATATGGATGCCATCGGCTTCCAGCTCCAGGCGTAGCACCTCGAAGAATTGGGTGAGGGCACTTTTGGCGGCGCAGTAGGCAGCACGGCCGGGTACCGGCATCCAGCCAGCCATCGAGCCAATGCAGACAATCTGACCGGCAGACTCGCGTAGCAGCGGCAACGCTGCCATGGTCAGTTCTACCGGGCCTTGCCAGTCCACAGCCATAACCTTGCGAAACACCGCCGGGTTGGTTTGGTGCGCGGGTGAGCGGTGGGTAATGCCGGCGTTGTTGACCAGCAGATCGAGACGACCGAAGCGATCGCGTACCTCATCAATCAGGAATCTAATATCAGCTGCCTGGGTAATATCGGTGGTGACGGTCAGCACCCTTTCCGGATCAGCCAACTCCTCGGCGCGGGCGGCCAGTCCTGCCGCATCAATGTCGGCCATTACCAGACTGTGGCCCGCCGCGAACCAGTGACGGGCCATAGCCCAGCCGAGGCCCGAAGCGGCGCCGGTGATCAGGGTGACATGCATGTGTTGCCTTCTCCGTGTCAGGGTTTACGCAACCCATTGCACTTGATGAAATAGTCAAAGGTCTCGGCGGATGTTTTCGCCAGGGAATAGCCAAACTCCTCTTTCAACCGCCGATTACTCAGTACCGGTCGATAGCGCAGAAAATTCACCTGCTCCGGCCCGGTGGGTTTGCCGCGCCATTTTGCAATCTGCAGGCCTGCCTTGACCAACCATACGGGTAATCTGAGAAGTGGCTTGTTCATACGGCGGGCGATATCCGCCATGGTCAGCGCACCGTCCCCGGCCATATTGTAGATGCCGACCTTGTCTTCGCTAATACCCATCTCCATAGCGCCAATCACGTCCTGGTCCCAGATGAACACGAAGGGCGAATCGCTGCCCCTGAGGGCCAGGATGCGCGGGGCCATGAACAGGGTGGTGATCTGATTGCGGGTATCGGTGCCCAGAACTGTCCCCGGACGGAAGATCAGTTGCTGGAGTTGTGAATGCGTGTTTCGGAAATCGGCGAGCATTTCTTCGACCTGTCGCTTGTGATCGGAATAGGCGAATTCGGTATTGCCGCGCAGGGCGTCCTGTTCGTCAATCCACGCAGGATTGTCCGCGTGGTAACCGTAGGCGGCGCCTGAACTGGTCAATGTCAGGTGGTCTACGCCCGCCTTGCTGCAGCACTCGAGGACGTTGCGGGTGCCATTGACGTCAATATCGAAATCCCGAGCGCGGTCCTTCGATGCTTGAAGAATGGACGCCAGGTGAACCACGTGAGTAATGCCCTTCTCCTTCAGCACATCGGCCAGACTCGGATCGCGCACATCCAGCGCGGTGACCGGAAAAGCCAGATCGTCGCGGCTGCGGATGTCGGTGCCGACCACGTGGTAGTGAGCCGCCAGCCGATTACCCAGCTGATGGCCGATATAGCCGGCAGCGCCGGTAATGAGTATGCGTTTAGTCATGTGCAGTGCGCGCCCAGATCTGTGAAAGAGTGATGCCGGACACCAGGTGCCAGACGCCCCAGAACGCGGTGATCAACATCATACCGCCGGCCTCCGGGAAAAATGTGAAGAGGATGACCAGACCCAGCCCGGAGTTCTGTATGCCCACCTCCATGGTCACGGCTCGGCGGTCGGCCACCGGCAGTTTGAGCAGCACGCCCATGCCGTAGCCCAGGGACAGGGCCAGCAGATTGTGGGCGACCACCAGCCAGAAAAAGCTGTGGAAGCGCTCCAGAAACAGGCCGAAGTTGTTGGAAAACGCGATCGCCACAAAGCCCAGGAAGACCAGCAACGAGATGATGCGCAATGGCTTCTCGCTACGTTCCACCAGCCCCGGCAGTTTGCGTCCGGTGACCATGCCCAGCACCAGCGGTAGCGCCAGCACCAGCAACACCAACAGCAGGATGCCGCCCGGCTCCAGGGTGATCTGGGTCAGGTATTCGCGGGTGTGCGGGTTGAGCCAGCCATAGAAGGCAAAGTTCAGAGGCGTCAGCACCGTGGCAGCCAGGCTGGAGACCGCCGTCATGCTGACCGAGACCGCCACGTTGCCGCGGGCCAGCCAGGTCATGATGTTGGAGAAGCTGCCGCCCGGGCAGGAGGCGACCAGAATCATCCCCAGCGCCAGCTCGGCATCGATCTTCAGTGCCCAGGTGAACAGGCAGGTGGCTAGAGGTAGCAGCAGGAACTGGGCAAACAGCCCCGCCAAGGGTGCAATGGGCGCCAGGGCAATACGCTTGAAATCCTCGAGGCGCAGGCTCAGCGAGACGCCGAACATCATGCAGGCCATGATGACATTGAGCAGAATCAGGCTGGCCGGGTCGAACTCGATCGGCAGCGCGCCGCTCACGCTGTGGGCGCCGGCTGGGGTTCTTCAGCACGCAGACCACTATGCAGCTCGGTAATGTGCTCGGCCAGAGTCTTCAGGTACTCATCCTTGTTCACGTAGTAGGCCATGCGGGCCAGCTTGATGTAGTCATAACCGCCATCCAGGGTCACGCCGGCGCGGGCCTGTTTGATCTTGTCGAACCGGTTGGCCGCTTCTGCATTCTGCTGGCGCTGCTGGATATACAGCGCCACCAGCCGCGCCTGTTGATTGCGCCCCTCCCAGCCCAGACCGGCCGCCTCGATCATGCCCATCATGAACAGGTTGTCATACTGCGGATGGAAGACGTTCATATAAAGCTGCGGTGCGTCCTGGCCAGCGGGCCAGTTCAGGTGAGTGCGGTCGATGAAGGGATAATCAAGCAGGTATCCAGTGGCCATCAGAATCAGATCATAGTCGGCGCTTTCGCCATCGATGAAAGTCACGGTGTGGCCGTCGACCTGACTTATATCGCGGCGCGCCTTGATATCGCCATGACCCAAATGGTGCAGTACCAACGAATTGACCACCGGGTGTGATTGGTACATGCGGTAATCCGGGTCCGGCAGTCCGTAATCGGAGGGTTTGCCGACGATCATGCGGATCATCGCTGCGTCCATGCGCTGCTTCAGCGGGCGCGGCAGCTTGAGCTTGCCGCCCAGCGTATCAATGGGTCGGCCCTTGATGAATTTGGGCAGGAAGTAATAACCGCGCCGAAGGCTGATGTCTACTGATGTGGCGTGGTGTACGGCGTCCACGGCGATATCGGCGCCGGAGTTACCACAGCCGACGATCAACACACGTTTGCCATTGAAAACGGACGGACTTCGATACTCGGAAGAGTGCATCAGCTCCCCGGCAAACTCACCGGGTAGTGCGGGCATGTTGGGTGTATGCAGGGTGCCATTGGCGATCAGTACGCCGTCGAACAATCTCGATTGCTGCGCGCCATTGCATTCGCTGATCAGGCGCCAGCCGCTGCCCGCGGGCTCCATGCTGATCACACGCGTTGCGAACTCGTACTGCGACTTGAGATCGAAATGCTCGGCGAAGTCGCGGAAGTACCGGCGCAGTTCCTTATGGTGTGGGTAGAAGGCGACCGATTCACGCATGGGGAACTCGCTGAACTCGGTCATGCGTTTGGACGAGATCAGGTGCGCGGTCTCGTACATGGTGCTATGCGGATTATCAATATCCCACAACCCACCCACGTCGCTGTGCAGCTCGAAACCGGTGAAGGGAATGTCGAGTTTCTGAAGATTGCGGGCTGCGGCCAGGCCCATCGGGCCGGCGCCAATCACTGCATACATGGATGCTACCTCGGGAGTTTTTGTTGTTATGCTTGCCAGTCTAGTGGATGCGCCCTGAGGCGTATCGCACCAAACAGGACAAAGGACCGGCAATTCAGGCCATGCGCGACACTTCTGAACACAGCGTGACGCCGCTTTACAGTCAGGCAATAGTGCAGGCTGCAGAGCGTCTGGGACTGGTGCTGCCTGCGGCCTTGCTGGCTGAGTTGCGGCCCGGTCAGCGGGTGCCGCTGGCTCGCCAGGATGCTCTGTGGGAGGCGTTTTGCGCTGCCAGCGACAATCCACTGGCGGGTTTGCGCCTTGGCCTGGAGATGCAGATCGGCCATCTGGACAGTGCCGGCATGCTGCTGGTGACCTCCGATACACTCGGAGAGGCGCTGGAGCAGCTCATCGAATACGCACCGGTCATCGGCGATGGCGGTGAATTCAGCCTGCGTCACAGCGCGGATCAGGTGTTCATTGATTACCAGCCAGACCTGACGGTGCGTCAGGCCGAGCGAGTCGAGGCCGTGTTTGCCAGCCAGCTTAACCTGACCCGCTGGTCGACCGGCGGGCGTTTTCAGCCTACGGGGCTATGGTTTACCCATACCCCACTCACCCAGCCTGAGGCGTATGCGCAGCTGATCGATTGCCCGCTGCACTTTGGCGCGGCACATAACAGCCTGGGATTTTCGGCAGAACAGTTGCAGTTGCCTTTGATTCAGGCCAACGGAGCTCTGCGTGAGCATCTGCGGCAATTCGCCGACCAAACGCTGGCCGCCCTTGGCCAGCACAGCCTGACTGCCGAGGTGCAGCGCCTGGTGCGCCAGCACCCGCGCTGGGGCAAGGAGCGAATGGCCGCCGAACTGGATCTCAGCAGCCGGCATCTCAATCGTCTGCTAGGCGAAGAAGGACCCTCATTTAAAATCCTGCGCGAGAGCGTTTTGCAGCAGATGGCCTGCCGGGCATTACGTGATGATCAACGGGTTGCTAGGATTGCCGAGGATCTGGGATTTTCTGATGAAGGCGCTTTTGTCAGAGCCTTTCGCCGCTGGCAAGGGGCCACACCTGCCCGTTATCGTGACGCCACAGATGGCAGCGGTGCCGCCAGCTGACCAAGCAGATCTAAATGCTGACGCTTGGCCGCCTCCGACCCGATAGTCTTCATCATCACCTGTGTGCCTGCCGGACATTGCGCCAGGCGTGCGCAAGCCTGTGGCGTCAGCGTACCCAGACACGGATAACCGCCGATGGTTTGGCGATCGTTGAGTAGCGCGATGGGTTGGCCATCCGGCGGGACCTGAACGGCCCCCAGCGGGAGGCCTTCGGATACCATGCCGGCACCCTGATAATGCAGGATTGGCCCGTTAAGGTGAACACCCATCCGATCAGCACGGGAATCGATCTGCCAGAAACGGTTGAAGGCATCGAACAGGCTGCGCCCGGAAAATCCGCTCAGCCGAGGGCCGGGCAACAGCGCAAGCAGGGCCGGTATCGAATAATCCGGTATCAGCGCCGAGGGAAGCATCAGCACAGGTCGATGATCTCCGGCAAAGGTCAGACAATCGCCGCTGCGCAACGGCTCGCCTTCGCCATTCAGGCCACCCAATTTTTCCCGCCGCACAGTTGACCGGGAGCCAAGGATCCTCGGTGCGAAAAAGCCGCCCGGTGCAGCCAGATAGCCGCGAACACCGGTAATGGGCGGATGAAAGATCAGTTGCTGACCCCGGCGCATTACAAAGCTGCGCCAGGGTATGAGGGGTGCCTGGTCAAGGGTTGCGGCCAGATCAGCGCCGGTCAAGGCAAGAGTGCTGTCCTGCTGACAGTGCAAGGTCAGACCGCCCAGGGGTATTTCTATTACTGCGCAGTCTGGATCATTACCCAGCAATCGATTTGCCCAGCCAGCCGCTATCCAGTCCAGTGCACCGCCTTGGGTAACACCAATATGTCGCACGCCGAACCGGCCAAGGTCCTGCAGCTGCGCGAGTCCTAACGTGCGTTCTATAATCAGCCTGTTCACGCCATAGATTCCATGGGTGTGTCGTCACCGCCCTGGCGCAGGAACTCGGTGCGGTCAATTGCTACGAAACGCACCTTGTCGCCGGGCTGCAGCAGGCTGTAGCCTTCAAGGCCAGGGTCGAACAACTGAACAGCGGTGCGTCCCAACAGATTCCAGCCGCCGGGCGACGCTAGCGGATAGATTGCTGTTTGGTGTTCGGCAATAGCCACACTGCCCGCAGGCACCGATTGTCGGGGAGTCGTCAGGCGCGGTGCGACCAGCGCAGGGTCGAGCAGCCCCAGATAGCCGAAGCCGGGGGCGAAGCCCAGGGCAAAGACCCGGTAGACTCGCGCGCAATGCGCTTGGATAACGGCTTCTTCACTCTGCCCCTTGAGTTTCGCAATACGCTGTAGATCCGGGCCGACCCGCGCGTCGTACCACACGGGTACGTTATGTCGGGCGCCACTGGTGTCGCTCTGTTCCGGCTGCAGATTATGCAGGGCGCGCCCCACTAGATTCCGGGCCTTGCGCTCATCCAGCTGCTCTAAATCGTAGTGCAGCATCAAGGTCGTGTAGGACGGCACCAGATCGATCAGCTGCGTACCGAATGCGTCGCGCAACCGATTAGTCGCACTGAGCAGCCAGGGCACGTTGGATTCGTCTACCTGATGGAACAAGCGGATCAGCAACACATCAAGCCCGATAGTCTCGAGCCAGTAAATCATCGGCCCGCGGCACTCTGCAGCGCTGCACGGATCTGCTGTATAGCCGCCAGTGCGGCGGGATTATCGCCATGCACGCACAGTGTATCGGCCTGCAGCTGCAGCATGCTGCCATCGGTTGTGGATAATGGCTGGCCTGTGGCGATCTTCAGTGCCTGGGCGACCACGGCCTCATGGGTCAGGTGGATGGCGCCGGGACGTTCTCGTGGCACAAGATGGCCCTGGGCGTCGTAGGTTCGGTCGGCAAATGCCTCAAACAGCAGGCCGACACCATGTTGTGTAGCGATTGCTTCTGCCTCGCTGTTGTCACGGCGGGCCAGCAGTACCAGCGGCAAGTCCGGACTATACGCGGCGACTGCGCGTATGACCGTATGCAGTAGCTCCGGGTCGCGCATCATGTCGTTGTAGAGTGCGCCGTGGGGTTTCACATAGGATACGGTCGCGCCTTGGGCCCGGCAGATGCCATTGAGGGCCCCGATCTGGTAGTGCAACAGATCTTCTACTTCGCGCGGCGAGCAGCTCATCGAGCGGCGACCAAAACCGGCCAGATCGGGATATGCCGGGTGTGCACCGATGCGCACGCCATGCTTGACTGCCAGGCTTACGGTGCGCCGCATTACGCTAGGATCGCCGGCATGGAAGCCACAGGCGATGCTGGCGCAGTCGATGTGTGGCATCACCTCCTCGTCCAGCCCCATTTGCCATGCGCCGAAGCTCTCGCCCATATCGCAGTTGAGCAGTAACGTCTTCATACAAGCTGTCCTTGGTCAGATTGAACAAACTAACCCAGAATGAGTCAAACAGCCAAATGCCACACATTTGCTAAAGGAATGTCATGAAGATATTGATGGTACTGACCTCGCACGATCAGCTGGGTGACACCGGTAATAAGACGGGTTTCTGGCTCGAGGAGTTCGCCGCGCCCTATTACGTCTTGCGTGACGCCGGTGCAGAGGTAGTGTTGGCCTCGCCCGCCGGTGGTCATCCGCCGCTGGACCCCAAGAGCGACGAGCCTGATGCACAAACGGATGCGACGCGTCGTTTTGCCAAGGATAAAGAAGCACAGGGCCATCTGGCCAACACCCACCGACTGACTGAAGTCGAGGCCGGTGATTATGATGCGGTGTTCTACCCCGGTGGTCACGGTCCGATGTGGGATCTCTACCGTGATACCCAGTCAATAGCCCTGCTTGAAGCCTTCCTGCAGGCGGACAAGCCGATTGGCGCGGTGTGCCACGCACCGGCTGCTTTGTTGCAGGCCCGATCCGCCTCTGGCGAGCCGTTGGTCAAGGGTCGTCAGGTGACTGGTTTCTCGAACTCCGAGGAAGAAGCGGTAGGCCTGACAAAGGTGGTGCCGTATCTGCTTGAGGATGTCTTGCGTGAGCGCGGCGGACTCTACAGCAAGGGTGACGACTGGGCGTCCTACGTCAAAGTCGATGGTAATCTGGTGACGGGTCAGAATCCGGCCTCATCGGAAAAAGCCGCTGAAGCCTTGCTGGAGCTGTTAAATCACAGCAAATGATCCAGTGGCAATGACAAAAAACCGCTACCTCACAGTAGCGGTTTTTTTATGCCGGTAGACCGTACAAATGCTGTCTAGACGCGTGGTTTGCGGCCCATTACGAGAGACACCACGAACAGCACCAAAAAGACCAGGAACAGAATCTTGGCGATCCCGGTTGCGGTACCTGCAATGCCGCCAAAGCCCAAGACTGCAGCAATAATGGCGATAATAAGAAAGGTAATTGCCCATTTCAATATAGCTATTTCTCCTTGAAATATGCAGCGAATCGGGACGATTCTGAATCGCCAAAAACAGGGTCCTTGAGCTTTATCCTAGGCTCTCCTGCTTGTTGGTTAACGCATATCTGATTTAGTTCAGCGTAAGACGTCAAGTGCCTCGGCATCGACATTGTTCACGCCGCGGATGCCCTGTGCGATTTCGATTGCCAGTTCCCGACTTTGCTCGCTATCTACTGAGCCGCTAAAAGTTACGTCGCCAGCGCGCGACGTGACCGAGATGTTCACGCCATCGAGGCTGCGGCTGAACAGTAGGCTTGATTTGACCTTGCTGGTAATCCAAACGTCGCTGACGGCATCTGCAGCACCTTCGGCAGCCTGTCCTGCAGCTTGCTGGGCCCGCACCGCAGTCCCCGGCTTATCGGTAATGGCCAAGTTGTTGCGCACTTCGAGCACACCGCGGGTATTGCGGGCTAATCGTTCAGCCAGTTCCCGGGCGGCATCGCTATCAACTGCCCCGGTCAGGGTCACCACGCTGTTGTGGGTATCGACATCGATATCCAGGCCTTGAGTGTAACGATTCCACAGCAGCTTGGACTTTACTGCCGCGGTGGTGGTAGCGTCGTCGAGACTGTTAGCCAGGCTGGTTCGCCGCGCATTGCTTCGATCGACATTGGTATCGATGGCAATCTGATTGTCGACCCGGTCGATACCTTCGATGCTCAGCGCGACCTGTTTAGCCAGATTTCGGTTTACTCCGTTCTCGACTGTCCCGGTCAGCACCGCTGTCTGATCTTCCACCGCTACCTGAATGCGAAAGGGGTTCAGATGGCGGTTCAATGCAAAGGCGGTAGCGACCGAGCCTTCCAGTCTTGCTTCAGCAATATCGTTATTTGGGTTGGTCTGGGCATGGGCTGGTGAGAGTGCAAGTACGCCGGCAGTTGCCGTGGCATAGGCTAGGGCTTTCAGCTTGTGCATGGATATCTCCCTATTATGATGCGTGAAATCATAGCTTAGACGGCCATGGACTGGTCCGCCTACACCCCGGAAATCTAGGGTTAATATCAGCTCGCCATGCAATTTGCACGAATGTTACACTCGGCAAAGTAATATTTATTCTGGAGCGCAGTCATGGATACAGCGGATCAAAACAGTGGACGCATTCTTCTGGTCGATGATGAAGCGGCAATCCTGCGCACTTTTCGCTATTGTCTGGAAGATGAAGGCTATGAGGTAGCCACCGCGAGCACGGCGGCGAATGCCGAGGAGGTCTTGCGTCAGCATGTGTTTGACCTGTGCTTTCTGGATTTGCGTCTTGGAGACGACAGCGGCCTGGATCTGTTGGCGACCATGCGCACGCAAGCGCCCTGGATGGTGGTGGTTATTGTTACCGCGCACTCGGCGGTCGATACGGCGGTCGATGCGATCCAGGCGGGCGCCTCGGATTATTTGGTCAAGCCCTGCGGTCCCGAGCAACTGCGCATGAGCGCTGCCAAGCAGCTCAAGGTGCGGCAGTTGGCAGCGCGACTGGAACTGCTCGAGGGCCAGATGGGCCAGTCCGAACACGTTATCGAGTCCCACTGCCCGGTGATGATGACCGTGCTCGATACGGCGCGCCAGGTAGCCGTGACCGATGCCAATATTCTTATTCTGGGGGAGTCGGGTACCGGCAAGGGCGAACTGGCCCGCGCGATCCATGGCTGGAGCCGACGGGCGAAAAAGAATTTCGTTACCATTAACTGCCCATCATTGAGCGCCGACCTGATGGAGAGCGAATTGTTCGGCCATGTTCGGGGCGCCTTTACCGGAGCCAGCGAGAATACGCTGGGCAGGGTCAATCAGGCGGATGTTGGTACTTTGTTCCTTGACGAGATCGGTGATTTTCCGCTGGCCTTGCAGCCCAAACTGCTGCGTTTCATTCAGGATAAGGAATACGAGCGTGTCGGTGATCCGTTCACTCGGCGGGCGGATGTGCGCATTTTGGCGGCGACCAATCGCAATTTGTCGGCGATGGTTAAAGCGGGTGAATTTCGTGAAGATCTGATTTATAGACTAAACGTGATCACCTTGACTGTCCCGCCGCTGCGCGACCGTCAGGATGACATTGTGCCCCTGGCGGAGCGTTTTCTGGCGCGTTTTGTGAAGGATTACGGTACCCCGGCCAAAGCCCTCAGCGAAGAGGCTATAGAGAGTTTGCGCGGCTATAGCTGGCCAGGCAACATACGTGAGCTGCGTAATGTCATGGAGCGCGCGAGTATCATTTGTGCGGACAAAATGGTGGGTGTCAATCATCTTGGTTTCACTGGTCCGACAGTCGTTAACGCGCCACGAATCGGTTCCGAGATGACTCTGGACGATCTGGAGAGTGCGCATATTGCTTCGGTGTTGGCCAATAGCGAGACACTTGACCAGGCCGCCAGGACGCTGGGTATCGATGCCTCGACGCTGTATCGAAAGCGCAAGCAGTTAGCCTTGTGAAGCTGCGAAGCAGGCTTTTTCTCGGCATCAGCGGGTTGCTCGCTGTGGCCTTGCTGGGTCTGGTTCTCGGTCTTTACAGTGTATTGCAACTGACCGATGCGCGGAACGGGGTGATGAGTCGCAATCTAAGTATCATTGAGTCCAGCCAGGGATTGGGGCAGGAACTGAGCACCCAAGTCACATTATTACTGGCCGAAAACCTTGATCGTACCGCTCTGGCCACATCTGACCAATCCTTTAAGGGCTGGCTGGACGGTGCGTCAATCAGCGTGGTTGATCAGCTTGACCGCGAAGCCATTACCGCTATCCAGTTAAATTATGCTGCGTTCCAAAAGATCCTGCAAAGGCCTTATGCTGGCCGTAGCGAGTTCTCGCAGAATGTTGAACTCGCTGCAGTGATCGCGGCCATGCGTAACCGGATAAACGCGGTCCAGAACCGCTATGTCGATAACGTCAAGCGCTCAACGGTTGAGATGCAGGGCCGCGCAACACTGATTGCCACACTGCTGGGTCTGGTGATTATTGCGGTATTGCTTATAGGTCTGGTCATTGCCAATAGCTTCGCACAACGAATTGGACGCCCCATCGAAGCGTTGGCTCGCGCTGCAGATCGCATCGGCAAGGGTGACTTTCGGGTCATGCTGCCTATCTCAAAGATTGCCGAATTGCGGGTTCTCAGCCGGCGCTTCGGGCTCATGGCGGACTCTCTGCAGTCGTTTAAGAACAGCGATCTGGCGGCGCTGCAAGCGGGGCAGAAGCGGCTGAAGGCAGTGCTTGATAGCATGGATGGCGGTTTGTTGATCTTCAATCGCGACGGTTCTCTGGAACATGTCAATCCGGTGGCGCAGCGTCAGCTTGGCTGCGCAGAGCAGGATCTAGGTCTGCGGTTGGGTGAGCTGCTTGATTATCCAGAATTGGACGAACAGCTGTCCCGGGTTTTGCAAGGGGACACGCGTGAAGAAGGCGAGCAGGATCTTCGTGTGGTGGCAGGAGGTGAGCCGCGGGTACTCAGTTATAGTCTCTCTTCGGTCAGCAATGATGAAGGCTGTGTGCTCTGCGCCGTTATGGTGTTGCGCGATGTCACTGATCAGCGTGCCTTCGAGCGGGTTCGCAGCGAATTTGTATTACGTGCCTCCCATGAGTTACGTACGCCCGTTGCCGGTATGCACATGGCATTTGCTCTTTTGCGTGAGCGCCTGAAACTGGCTGATGACGGACGCGAAGCTGACCTGGCGCAGACAGTGGATGAAGAAATGCGCCGGCTGGTCCATCTGATCAATGAACTTTTGAACTTCTCACGCTATCAGAGCGGATTGCAAAAGATTGAACCGGCTCCCTGCGATGTCGAAGGTTTGTTGCTTCAAGCGCATCACCGCTTTGCCAGCCAGGCGCTGGAGCAGGGTATAGATTTCGAGGTCGAGTTGAGTAGTGAGTTGCCTGGCGTCGATCTTGATCATCTGAAAATCAGCAGGGTACTGGATAATCTGATTGCCAACGCTCTGCGTCACACGAAAAAAGGTGGGCATGTTACCTTGCAAGGAAGACGCAAGGCTGACCGGCTGGTCATGCAGGTCGAGGACGATGGCGAGGGTATCCCTTACAGCCAGCAAGCGCGTGTTTTTGAGCCCTTCGCCCAGGTAAGCCACAAGCGTGGCGGTGTGGGCCTGGGATTGGCCTTGTGCAAGGAAATCGTGCTGTTGCACGGCGGCAGTATAGGAATGGAATCGACGCCAGGCCACGGATCGCGTTTTATCTTTTCGCTACCGCTTTGAAGCTCCCATCCGGCTGAGTAGTTCGGACAGCTGAACCAAAAACCGGGATTCGAGTCGAAAAGGACAAGCCCGTTAAAATGAGGTACCGCTCATGCTGCCTTTACGATTGTCTGATGTGCAGACGAATACATGCGTTATTGCCCCGGTGCGGTCTGGCGTACTGATCGTCGTCTTTGCCCTGCTGCTAGTGGCCTGCCAGACCGCTCCTGTTGAGCGCGATTACGATACCAGTCGTGATTTTACCCAGTACCGAACCTGGAGCTGGGCTGAGCAGGCCATCACTTACACGCCCGCGGAAGATCCGCGGGTACGTAGTGATCTGACCAGCCAGCGCATTCGCAATGCCGTTGGTGATCAGCTCGACGTGCGTGGCCTGCGGCCGGCCAGGGAAGACCTGTCTGCCAATTTGCGTGTTCAGGTGAACGTGATCAGCGAGGAAAAAGAAGATCAGGTGACGACTAGCTTTGGTGGCTCAATTGGCTACTGGGGATGGGGTTGGGGTGGCGGACCGTCTTATACCCAGTCACGCTCAGTTGATTATCAGATGTTGACGCTGCAGGTCGATTTGCGTGATGCGAGTGACGGCCAGTTAGTTTGGCGCGGTAGTGACGATCAGCAACTATGGGATGCGTCACAACCGCCAGCGGAACGCGCGCTGCAGATCCGTGAAATGATCACCCGCATTCTCAGCGGCTATCCTCCGCCCTAACTGACTCCGCAATCAGCGGCCCTTGAACGATCCCAGCAGGCCCCTCACGATCGCGCGGCCAAGCTGGCTGCCGAGACTGCGCATGGCACTGCGGCCCAGGGATCCGGCCATGTTTTCCAACCCGGACTTGCGGGTTGACCGAGCGGGGGCACGTTCACGATTGGCCTGCTGCTGGGTTCGAGTGCTGGCGGTCTCGTTCGAGAGCGCCTGTTCAGCTTGGCGTCGGAGTACTTCATAGGCTGAATCGCGGTCCAACTCCTGGTCGTACACGCCGGCCAGAAGTGACCGGGTCAGCAGTTGGCTTCGCTCATCGGTGGACAACGGCCCCATCTGGCTCGCCGGGGGGCGCACGAGGATGCGCTCCACAGCACTTGGCACGCCCTTTTCATCCAGCACTGATACCAAAGCCTCGCCTACCCCTAGCTCAGTGATTACCTGTTCGGTATCCAGTTTCGGATTGGCTCTGAATGTTTGTGCAGCGCTGCGTACTGCTTTCTGGTCACGTGGGGTGAACGCGCGTAGCGCATGTTGTATCCGATTGCCGAGCTGGCCGAGGATGGCTTCGGGAATATCCAGCGGACTTTGGGTGATGAAATAGACGCCTACACCCTTGGAGCGAATCAAGCGGACTACCTGTTCGATCCGGTCGACCAGGCTCTTGGGTGTATCCTTGAACAGTAGATGCGCCTCGTCGAAGAACAGCACAAATCGTGGTTTGTCGGCGTCGCCCACCTCGGGTAGCTGTTCGAAGAGTTCGGATAACAGCCACAGTAGGATGCTTGAATAGGCCAGTGGCGCATCGCGATAGAGTCGGGAGGCATGCAGAGTGTTAACCACTCCCCGGCCCTGCTCGTCGGTTTGCAGGAAGTCTTCCAGGGTAACGGCTGGCTCGCCGAACAGGCGCTCGCCGCCTTCGCCTTCCAGGCTTAGTAGCGAGCGCTGAATGGCGCCAATACTGGCTGGGGAAATGTTGCCATATTGCGGGCCTATCTCGGCGCGATGCTGGTTCAGGTGTGACAGCATGGCGCGTAGATCCTTGAGATCCAGCAGCAACCAGCCGTTGTCGTCCGCTACGCGAAAGAGTATCTGTAGCACACCGCTTTGGGTCTCATTGAGGTTCAACAGTCGTGCGAGCATGACGGGACCAAAATCGGCCAGAGTCAGCCGCAAAGGATGGCCATGCTCGCCAAACACATCCCAGAAAACCGTCGGTGCACCGCGCATCTGTAAATTTGCTAGCCCGGTCTGGCCTGCCCGCTTGGCAAGCTTGTCGCCCATTACTCCGGCCTTGGCTATACCGGAAAAGTCACCTTTGATATCGGGCACCAGCACAGGCACACCCATGTCGGAAAAACTCTGCGCCAACACCTGCAGGGTGATGGTTTTGCCGGTACCGGTCGCGCCGGCAATCAGGCCATGGCGGTTTGCCATCCGTGGGCTGATGACCACTCGTTGTTCGGTATTGGCGCCAATCAAGAGTTCAGGCGTGGTGTTATCAGACATGGGTATGGCTCCAGCGGCGGGTTAATCCCCGACTCAGAAGTTTGCCGGCGTAGTCGCGCTGACCAGTACGCAGGGTACGTCGAAGGGGTTGCGGAAACGATGGGGTTGGCTACTGTCGAAATAGTAGCTGTCACCGGTATCGAGTATGTAGATCTCACTGGCCACGGTGACTTCGAGTTGGCCTGCGACGACAGTGCCTGCTTCTTCGCCTTCGTGGTTCAGCATATCCGGTCCGGTATCCGAGCCAGGCGGATAAATCTCGTTGAGAAAGGAAAAGGCGCGATTGGGGTGGCCCTTGCCGACTAGCTTCATTGTGACCTTGCCAGCTCCGATATCCAGTAGCTCGTCGGCACGGTAGATGACCTTGCGCGGGTTATCCTGGTCTACTTCGAGAGAGAAAAAGTCCACCAGCGACATCGGTATGCCGGACAGCACTTTTTTCAGGGAGCTGACCGAGGGGCTGACGCTGTTCTTCTCGATCATCGATATGGTGCTGTTTGTTACACCAGCGCGTTTAGCCAGTTCACGCTGTGACAAGCCTTTGAGCTTGCGGATGGTTTTCAGGCGGGCACCTACGTCCAATATCGGATCCTCTTGTTTCATGGGGCAATGAATGAATTAAATCATTGCATGACTGTTCAGAATTTACAACGGAGCAGAGGGGTAGCTTGAACACCTGCTATTATGGGGTCGTTTAAGCTAACAGAGAGGCGCGTGGTATGGATCTTGAAGACCTGCATTTGACCTTGCGGACCCTAAAGCCCAGCGATTATCCGCAGCTAAAGGTATTGATGGACAAGGTTTATGACGATATCGGCGGTGCCTGGCCAAAGAAGACCATCAACCGTCTGATCGGTGATTTCCCGGATGGTCAGCTGGCCATCGTGGACGGCAAGAAATTGATCGGCGTAGCCCTCAGTGTGATGGTCGATTACGACATTTTTTCTGATCCGCACAAATACGCAGACCTGATTGGTCAGACCGACATTATCCCCAACAAGGAAGATGGCGACGCGATATATGGTCTGGATGTTCTGATTGATCCAGAGTACCGGGGGCATCGTTTAGGTCGGCGGCTTTACGAGGCGCGTAAGGAGTTGTGTCGCTCGCGCAATTTGCAGGCAATCCTGGCTGGAGGACGCATACCCGGTTATCACGAGCACGCGGACGAACTCAAACCTACAGAATATATCGAAGCGGTGGATCGCAAGGAAATTCATGATCCGATCCTCTCCTTCCAGCTAGCTAATGATTTCCAGGTCAAGCGTCTGATGCGGCGCTATCTGCCGGAGGACAAGAAGTCCATGGGATATGCGACGCTGCTGGAATGGAACAATATTCTCTACGAGCCGGTCGAGCAGCTACTTCAGATTAACCGTAACCAGGTACGGGTGGGTGCAGTGCAATGGCAGATGCGGCGTTTTGTCTCGGTGGAAGCGGTGCTTGAACAGGTCGAGTATTTTGTTGATGCCCTGTCGGATTATCAAAGCGACTTTGCCGTTTTTCCAGAGCTGTTCAATGCCCCTTTGATGGGACTGCGAAACCAGACTGATGATATCGAGGCGATCCGCTTCCTGAGCAGCTTTACCGAGCGTTTTCGGAATGAAATGTCGCGCATGGCGGTGAGCTACAACATTAACATTGTCGCCGGCTCCATGGTTGAGGAAGGCGAAGATGGCCGTCTATATAACGTGGCATATTTATTGCGGCGCGACGGTACTGAAGAGCGCCAGGCGAAACTCCACATCACACCGCAGGAGCGGCGCGACTGGGTGATCGAAGGCGGTGATGAACTGGCAGTATTCGAGACGGATGCCGGCCGCGTCGGCATTCTGATCTGTTACGACGTCGAGTTTCCCGAGCTCGGCCGCCTGTTAGCCGATCAGGATATGGATCTGCTGTTTGTGCCATTCTGGACTGATACTAAAAACGGCTATCTGCGGGTTCGTCACTGTGCCCATGCACGGGCGATCGAGAACGAATGCTACGTTGTGCTGTGCGGCAGTGTCGGTAACGTACCCTCGATTGAAAATCTAGGCATTCAGTACGCCCAATCTGCGGTGTTCTCGCCATCGGATTTTCCGTTCCCGCATGATGCGGTACTCAATGAGACAACGCCGAATACCGAGATGATCTTTTTTTCGGACCTCGACTACACACGCTTGAAGCTGGTGCGCAACGAGGGCTCGGTCACCAACCTAAAGGATCGGCGCACGGATCTGTTCAGTCTCAAGTGGCGGAAGCAGAAAAAGAAGAAGTGAACCGCCGCGGCACCCGGTTCAGGTTGCAGAACAGCTGATAGGCGATGGTCCCGGCGTGAGCCGCCACTTCGCTGGCATTGAGCCCTGCGCCCCAGAGTCGTACCGCGCTACCCAGGCCGCTATGGGGCAGGTCGGTCAGGTCCACGGTCAGCATGTCCATGGACACGCGGCCGATCAGTTGGCTGCGCTGGCCGTCGATCAGCACGGGCGTGCCGTCAGGTGCTTGCCGGGGATAGCCATCGGCGTAGCCTATGGCGACCACTCCCACACGAGTCGGACGCCGGGTAATAAAGCGTGAGCCGTAGCCTATGGGTTCACCGGTTGGCAGCTCGCGTGTCGCAATGACTTTCGATTGCAGTTGCATCACTGGCTGCAGCTTGTCGGCGTGGGTCTGGGGGAAATCGAATGGCGTGGCGCCGTAGAGCATGATGCCCGGTCGCAGCCAGTCATTGTGCGCCTGCGGCCAGGCCAGAATACCTGATGAGTTGCACAGGCTTACAGGGCCTTGAAGGCCTGATGTTGCGTTGTGGAACGTCGTGATTTGCTCTTCGGTTCGGCCGGTTTCTGGCTCGTCCGCACGGGAAAAGTGGCTGATTTTGGTCAGGCTGGCGACCTGACTGCTCGCCTGTAGTTGCCGCCAGACCAAGGGGTATTGTTGCGGTGCAAAACCGACCCGATGCATTCCGCTATCCAGCTTGAGCCAGATATGCAATGGCTCAGTCAGCGTTGCGGCCAACAGATCCTCGACTTGCCACTGCTCATGCACCACCGCCCAGAGCTGATGCTCAACGATCAAGGGTAATTCACTGGCCTCGAACCAGCCCTCAAGCAACAGAATGGGTTGGGTGATACCGACTGCGCGCAGTTGCAGCGCTTCCTCTATGCAGGCAACGGCGAATGCATCGGCCTCGGGCGCCAGCGCCTGAGCACATTCCAGCGCTCCGTGGCCATACGCGTTGGCTTTGATCACCGCAAGGGCACGACTCCCTGACAGGCTCTTGGCGAGCCGGTAATTGTGGCGCAGGGCATCAAGGTCTATTACGGCATGGGCAGGTCGCATTGGGAGCTTCTTGTCGGCAAACGCGGGGCCGGCAAGCCCCGTCAAAGGTTTAGATTATCAGACTGGGGCATCTTTCGGGACAGCCGCAATGACTGACATTTCAACCAGAATCTCCGGCTCGCACAGCTTTGCTTCAACCGTGGCCCGCGCGGGTGCGGTGCCGCTGGATAACCATTGATCCCAGACGCTATTCATCGCAGCAAAGTCGGCGTCAATATCCTTCAGGTAAATGGTCACCGACAGAATGTGCGTCTTGTCCGTGCCTGCCTGCGCCAGCAGTTTCTCGATTTCGCTGAGGGTGCTTCGTGTCTGTTCGCTTGCGTCTTTCACCAGATACTCATCCGCAGCGACCTGGCCCGTAAGGTACAGGGTATTTTGATGGATAACGATCTGGCTCATCCGTTGATCAGTGTGCAGACGCTGTATCGACATGTCGGCGAATCTCCTTGGGGGTGGTGTAGCGGGATAGCGTCAGACCCTCGGTGCTGATCGCAGGTTTGCGCTCGCTGACCAGGTCGGCAAGCAGTTGGCCAGAACCGCACGACATGGTCCAGCCCAGTGTGCCATGTCCGCTGTTCAGATACAGATTGCGTCGTGAGGTAGCGCCGATAACGGGTGTGCCGTCGGGCGTCATCGGACGGAATCCGGTCCAGAAGGTCGCCTCTTCCAGTCGGCCACCCTCGGGGAACAGATCGGTGACGACCATTTCCAGCGTTGCCCGTCGCCTGGACTGAAGGCTGGCGTCGAAACCGGTGAGCTCGGCCATGCCGCCGACACGAATGCGATCGTCAAAGCGGGTCATGGCGACCTTATAAGTCTCGTCCATCACGGTTGATACCGGTGCCATGGTATCCCTGGCCACCGGCAGGGTCAGTGAGTAGCCCTTGACTGGATAAACCGGCAACTCGATACCCAGGGGTTTGAGCAACTGGGGCGTGTAGCTGCCGAGCGCGAGCACGTAACTGTCTGCACGCATAATCGCGCGATCGGTCGCGACGCCGACGATGCGCTCGCCATCGTCGAGTAAACGCTGGATATGGCAATCATAGTGAAAGATAACACCGAGCTGGCGACACTTTTCGGCCAGGCGCGTAGTGAATAAATGACAATCCCCCGTCTCATCATTGGGTAGCAGCAGGCCGCCGACAATTTTCTGGGCGCTGGGCTTGAGTCCGGGTTCATGCGCGATGCAGCCAGCTCGATCAAGCAACTGATAGGGTACGCCGCAGCTTTCCAGTACCTGAATATCCTTGCTCACCGCGTCGAGTTGTTGCTGGCTGCGAAACAGCTGCAGTGTGCCTTGCTCGCGGTGTTCATACGCCACACCGGTATCGCGGCGCAGTTCGACCAGGCAGTCACGACTGTACTCTGCCAGACGCATCATGCGTCCCTTGTTCACGGTATAGCGTGCCTGGGTGCAGTTGCTGAGCATCTGCATCATCCATCGGTACTGGTGCGGGTCGGCCGTGGGGCTGATGGCCAAGGGTGCGTGTTTGGCCAGCATCCACTTCAGAGCTTTGAGCGGGACGCCTGGAGCAGCCCAGGGCGACGAGTATCCAGGCGAGATCATCCCGGCATTACCAAAGCTGGTTTCCAGGCCGGCGCCTGGCTGGCGATCAATCACGCTGACCTGATGGCCGGCGCGGGCCAGATACCAGGCACTCGTGACCCCAATGACCCCACTACCCAGAATCATGACGTGCATGCTCGACCCCCATCGTTACTACCAATAAAAAAAGAATTGTCGCTTTGGGCGATATTGTTATTCTAGTGCTAATAAAATGGTGTCTTGATTTGAATAATTCTGAAATTGCAGGTTAAAAAACTGAATATTAAAAACTAAAAAGAGGTTTCTATTGAAAACACGCAGGGCTTCGAGCCGCGAGCTGGACAAGATCGACCGACACATACTGCGGCTGCTGCAAGCGGAGGGACGCATGTCGTACGTAGAACTGGGTGAGCGGGTCGGATTATCTACCACGCCGTGCATGGAGCGGGTCAAAAGGCTGGAGCGGGAGAAGTTTATTCTCGGTTATGGCGCACGCTTGAATCCACAAAAACTGGAAGCCAGCCTGTTGGTATTTGTCGAAATCAGTCTCTCGTCGAAATCGGCGGATATTTTCGATGAGTTTCGCCGGGCGGCGACAAAATTACCCCATGTACTGGAATGCCATCTAGTGTCGGGGGACTTCGATTATCTGATCAAAGCGCGAATATCCGAAATGGCGTCCTACCGCACTCTGCTGGGCGATATTCTGCTCAAACTGCCCGGAGTGCGTGAATCGAAGAGCTACATCGTCATGGAAGAGATAAAGGAGAGCCTGGCGATCGCTGTACCTGAAGCTGAATAATGTTTATCCTTATGTAAATTTTTATTTACACACTTTCGTCATATATCAAACGGACGCCGCTATGCTTGACCATTCGCCACAACAGACCCCTGCGCCATCCTGGTACCGCGCTACTGCCAACCTCGATCTGAGTTGTCCGCCGCTTGCCGGCGCGATTGAAGCTGATGTGTGCGTTGTGGGTGGTGGCTATACGGGTGTTAACACGGCAATAGAACTGGCTGAGCGGGGGTTGCGCGTTGTGTTGCTGGAAGCTAGCCATATTGGCTGGGGCGCCAGCGGGCGCAATGGTGGCCAACTGATTCGCGGCGTTGGTCATGGGCTCGAGCAGTTCACCAATGTCATCGGTGAAGCGGGTGTGCGCGAGATGAAGTTAATGGGGCTGGAAGCCGTGCAACTGGTCAAGCGCCGGATAGAGCAGCATGGCATCGATTGCAATCTGGTCTGGGGCTATTGTGATTTAGCCAATAAAGCGCGGCACATGGACGATTTTCGCGCCGAAATGGAAGAGCTCCGATCACTCGGTTATTGTGCCGAGATGCGCCTGATTGATCCCCAGGATATTCGACAGGTAGTCGATTCGGATTTTTACCTCGGTGGCATGACCGACATGGGTTCCGGACATCTGCATCCACTCAATCTCCTGCTGGGCGAAGCCGCTGCAGCGCAGCGTCTGGGTGTGCGATTGTGCGAGCAGTCCCGCGTTACCCGTATCGAGTACGGATCGCGAATCAAGGTGCATACCGACGCCGGCACCGTCAGCGCGGGGCAGTTGGTGCTTGCTGGCAACGCCTACTTGGGTAACCTGCAGCCGCAATTGAGTGGCAAGGTGCTGCCCGCCGGCAGTTACGTAATCGCCACCGAGCCGCTTGATGAAGAGCTGGCGCGCAGTCTTATCCCGCAGAATATGGCCCTCTGCGACCAGCGCGTGGCGCTGGACTATTACCGCCTCTCAGCGGATAACCGGCTTTTGTTCGGCGGCGCGTGCCATTACTCCGGGCGAGATCCGAAAGATATTGCCGGCTACATGGGCGCGAAGATGCGGCGGGTTTTTCCGCAGCTGACCAAGGTCAAGATCGAATACCAATGGGGCGGGATGATTGGCATAGGTGCTAACCGGCTGCCACAGGTAGGCAAACTTGCCGATCACCCCAACGTCTTTTACGCCCAGGCCTACGCTGGGCATGGCATCAATGCCACGCACCTGGCAGCCAAACTGCTCGGCGAAGCGATCACAGGTCAGGCCAGTCATGGTTTTGAGTTGTTTGATCGTGTGCCGCACATGACCTTTCCCGGGGGCAAGCATCTGCGCGCTCCGCTGCTGGCGTTGGGCATGATGTGGGCGCAGATGAAGGAAGTGTTCTGAGCGCATTTATCCGCTAGTTTGACCTCTTTGTCGCTGCGTTTTGCCTGCCTTTGGCCGATACATATAATGGGTGTTTAATTTCGCCGGCCGGCACCTGTCGCCGGGTTAATGGCCGCAGCGTTGGGAGCAGTCGATGAATCACGGTTTTCTTGGGCACTTCATGCCTGCAGGATTGACCCTACAATTGGAAATCCTGCAGGCGCGTACGCTTGCTTTCAGCGGTATCTGTTCAATAGTCGTGGCTCTGTACAGCGGTATCAAGTGGTGGCACCTGGGTAATGATGCCCTGGTCACGGGCTCTCTGGTATTGCTGTTGGGCATGCCGATGGTGTTGCTGGCGCTGCGCAGTGGTGTTGTTCCTGTTGCGCTTGCAGCCAATGGTGCGCTCGCTTTGGCGACCGCCTACAGCACTCAACTGATCTATCAGCTCGGTGGGCTGCAGTCAGCCCATATCATCTGGCCAGCAGTCATGATTGTGTTGGCCTATTTGCTCAGCGGTTATCGCAGCGCCGGTTTCTGGAGTCTGGTACAGCTGATCTTCGTTTTCTGGCTGATCTATCAGCAGCGCAGCGGCGCAGTCCTGCCGACGTTCGAGCTGAGTCCCCGCGATGCGATGGTCAACACCTATTCCGGTTTCCTACTGCCACTGCTGACCCTTTGGTTAGCACAGTGGTACACCCTTAAATTACGCCGCGAAGCACTCGAGGAAGCGCAGCAGGGTATTGTCGAGGCTCATGAGTTCGGGCGGCGTGCAGCGGGGCAGGAACAGCAGCTCACCGCTCTAGTAGATGAAGTGCGTACCAGTGCAGCCGACCTCCTGCAGATGGCTGATCAGTTACAACTCACGTTGCGTAATATTCGCGAGCGCTGCCAGAGTATCGATCGGGATGCTGGCCAGCAGGCCGATGCCATGCAGCAGCTCGATGAGGCGGTGCAACAAGTACTGCAGGAGGTTGATGAAACTCACCTGCAGATGCGGCAGCTCGAAGTGCAAACGGTCGATAGTACACGTCAGGTGCAGCGCTGCGCTGACAGCATGGGCGAGGCGGAAGTCAGCATGCTGGCAATTCAGCAGAGCAACAGGCATATAGCCGATGCGATGCAGCAGATCACGGCAATTGCAGATCAGACCAACCTGCTGGCGCTGAACGCGGCGATCGAAGCCGCCCGAGCCGGGGAACAAGGACGCGGTTTCGCAGTGGTTGCTGACGAGGTTCGCAGTCTGTCACAGCGCAGCAACAAAACGGCCGGTACGGTTCACAGTGTGCTCAACGAATCACGCGGTATTGTCGAAACCGGTGTTGCCGAGGTCTCGGGCGCGGGCGTGGCCATGCTCGAAAATGTCGAATGGACCATGAGCCTTTCTCGCAGTATTGGCTGTCAGCAGGCTTTGCTTGGTCAGGCCCATGACCGGTTGATAACGGTGCGCAGCCAGAGTGCTGAGCAGCGTGCCGCCAGTGAACGCCAGCGTCTGGCCAGTAGTGAACTGCTGGATGCCCAGGAAAACCTTAGCCAGCTTGGCAACAAACTCGGCGAGATTTCACAGTTATTGCACAGTCGGGTAAAAGGTTAGCTGGGTAGCTCATTTGAGCCCTTGCCTTGAGATAGACCTGACAAGGCCTGCACACGCCTGAAAATGGGTCCCCGCGTTCGCGAGGATGACGTTATTAGGCCGCACGGTGCCAGGGGAAAATACGCCAGGTGTACCAAAACACCGTCATTACCGCGCAAGCGGTAACCCATTTTGACTTTCACTAGGCCGGCACCGAGGGTCTTGTCGTTCGCCCGAAGGTTACTTCAGCCGCTGATATATCGTCATTCCCGCGCACGCGGGAAGCCATGTTGACCTTCGTTTAGTCAGCACTGGTGACTATTCCATCTCAGCGCTGAATATCGACCAGACCCCAGGGCAGTGTGCCGACCTTGCGCGGTTGACCGCTGAGATCGATCAGGTCACCGTTGGATGGCAGCAGCCCGCCGAGGCCCAGGGTGCGGCCAAAGTGCATATGAGCCTGTTGGTGATGGTGCTCACCATGCACCGGCAGCAGATATTTCGCTTTCAGCCAGCCGTACAGCTGACGAAGATCTTCCTGCGGAGGGTGACCCGAGGCATGGATGGGTGCCGTATCATCATCTATTACCGTCACGCCCTGCTCTTTCAGGCCGGCTTTGATGCGCGCGAGTGCCTCTTCGTTGCCTGGAATCAGACGCGAAGAGAACAGCACAGTATCCCCTGGATCAAGAGTGAGGTGCGGATGATTGCCGCCTGCCAGGCGTGCCAGGGCTGCGGCAGGTTCGCCTTGACTGCCAGTGCAAACCCATAGCTGTTGTTCCCGTGGCAAATAACCGAGCTCCCAGGGCGAGATAAATCCGGGGCGTGCTTGCAGATAGCGTTCTGCCCGGCCCGCAGCCTGCATGGTCACCAGGCTGCGACCCAGTAGCGCGGCATAACGACCGCCATCGAATGCAATGTCGGTTAGGCTTTGCAAGCGGGCGAGATTGCTGGCAAAGCAGGTGACGATCACCCGCTGCTTGCACGGCCGAATAGCATCCTGAAGGCCATTCTGCACCTCGGCTTCAGAACGGCTGGCGCCGGTGTTGGGTGCGTTGGTGGAATCGCCAATGATCACGTCCACGCCAAGACGGCCCAGGCTTTGCAGCCGTCCCTGTGCGGTCAGCTCGCCGATTAGAGGTTGCGGGTCGAGCTTCCAGTCGCCGCTGTGATACAACCGTTTGCCGGCGACATCCAACATGATGGCGTTGGATTCCGGGATGGAATGGGTCACCGGGATCCACTCGGCCTGGAATGCACCGATGCCGATCGGCTCAAGGGGCTTGATCTCATGCAGGCGGGGCCACTGCTGCTTCGGGTCGAGCTTATTACGGATCAATCTAGCGGTGAACCGAGTGGCATACAGGGGACAATCCAGTTTTTGCCACAGATGCGCGATGGCGCCGATATGGTCCTCATGGCCATGGGTGATCAGCAGAGCAGTGAGCTTGATATCGTACTTGTCCAGTGCGGCGAGACTGGGCACTGAGACCCTATTGTTGCCGCCTGGTGCGGCAGACAGTGCAAAGCCACAATCGACTGCAATCCACTCCCCGCCGGAGCCAAACAGATAGAAGTTGGCACCAAACATACCCGCCCCACCTAGCGCCAGGAAAAAGGGGCCGGTCTGGCGATGCAGCTGATCAAAGGTGGGGTTGGACATCAATTTCTCCGGCGGATAAGAGGCTTCAGCTTAGCAGCCGGATGTTATCGCATACCAGCAGGCCTTAGCCTGCTGCGTGCAGGAATGCGTTCAGATGCTTGGCTACCTCTTCGGGTTGTTCTTCATGCACGAAATGTCCGGCTTCGATCTCCTGTACCTCGATCCGATCAAAGCAGTCCTCGATGTTACTCAGGTAGGTCGGGATGATCACCGGATCCTTGTTGCCGTATATATAGAGGGCGGGCATGGGCCATATATGTTCGGTGAGCCCACCCCATCGTTTGGCATCATTTTCAAATTCGCGGTAATAGTTTGCCGCAGCTCCGGCGGTACCGGGAATGCGGTACATACGAATATATTCGGCGATCGAGTCTTCGGGTAAGGGCTTACCCCAGCCGCCGAGGAAGAACCGTAACCAAGTTTCTTCGTTGCCCGGAATCATTGCTTCGGCGAGACCTGGCGCCTGCTGGAAATGTTGATACCAGTAGGCCTTGCTCCCCTTGGCTTTGACCTGCTCGGCGACGGCCATGTTGCCCTTGAGATTGTTGATCAGGGCCATGTTCATGATCACCATTTTTTCTACTCGATGGGCCACAGCCAGCGCGACTTCCTGAGCGACCACCCCACCCCAGTCATGACCTATCAACTGAAACTGTTCGATACCCAGCTGGTCCAGCATGGCGACTACATCCTGCGCCAGCGCCTGCTTACTGTAGTGCGTCTGGCCGGTGGTGCGCTCGCTATCACCAAGTCCGCGCAGGTCCGGCGCAATAACGCGCAGGCCCGGCTTCAAATGGCGAGCCATATGCTCCCAGGTATAAGAACACTCCGGCCAGCCATGAATCATGACTACCGGCGAGCCGCCGGCATCACCGCCCTCCCGATAGGTAAACTGACCGCGAGAGGTGTTGAGATGCTGGGGCTCGATGAAAAACATGCTATTGCTCCTGACTGGCAAGTATCGGCTGACCTGAACAATGTAGCCTATTCACGTTTTTTCATCAGGCCTCTCTCCGCGAAGTCGCGGCACATTTGCGTGCCGCTACTTAACTTACTGGCCTATAAACGCTATTAGATAATCCTATTTCATTTAATGTCCGTCACAGCCCAGACTCATTTCATCATATCGATATGAACACACCAAGGAAATATCATCATGTCCACAGAGGCAAAATGTCCCTTTTCCGGCGGCGGTGCAAAACTGGCTGAGCTGGGCAATAAAAACGCCGATTGGTGGCCCAACCAACTGGACCTGAAAATCCTCCACCAGCAGTCCGAGAAGTCGAACCCTATGGGCGCAGACTTCAACTACGCCGAAGAATTCAAAAGCCTCGACCTGCATGCCGTGATCGAGGATCTGATCGCGCTGATGACCGACTCCCAAGATTGGTGGCCAGCAGATTACGGTCATTACGGTCCGTTTTTCATCCGCATGGCCTGGCACAGCGCCGGTACCTATCGCATCTATGATGGTCGCGGTGGCAGTGGCTCGGGCTCACAACGCTTCGCACCGCTGAACAGCTGGCCGGATAATGGCAATCTGGACAAGGCGCGCCGGTTGCTCTGGCCGATCAAGCAAAAATACGGCCGAAAGATTTCCTGGGCGGATCTGATTGTGCTTACCGGCAACGTCGCGCTGGAAACCATGGGCTTCAAGACCTTTGGATTTGCTGGTGGGCGCGTCGATATATGGGAGCCTGAAGAGGATATTTCCTGGGGTCCGGAAAGAGAGTGGCTCGACGACAAGCGCTACACAGGCGATCGCGAATTGGCTAATCCCCTGGCTGCTGTCCAAATGGGTCTTATTTACGTCAATCCAGAGGGTCCAAACGGCACGCCGGATCCCCTTGGTTCGGCGCGCGACATTCGTGAGACCTTTGCCCGTATGGCCATGAACGACGAAGAAACTGTTGCACTGACTGCTGGCGGCCACACCTTTGGCAAGTGCCACGGTGCAGCTGATCCTGGCCAGTACACCGGTCCTGAGCCAGAAGCTGCGAGCGTTGAAGAACAAGGTTTTGGCTGGACCAACAGCTTTGGCAGTGGCAAGGGTGGTGACACCATTACCAGTGGTCTGGAAGGCGCCTGGACGAATAATCCGATCCAGTGGGACAACGGTTATTTCGAGAACCTGTTTGGTTACGAGTGGGAGCTCACCAAGAGCCCGGCGGGTGCGCATCAATGGACGCCCACCGACCCTGCTGCGAAACAGACCGTGCCCACCGCACACGATTCGAGCAAGCGTGAGGCGCCGATGATGTCGACAGCAGATATGGCGATGCGCATGGATCCAGCCTACGAGAAAATCTCGCGCCGCTTCATGGCTAATCCACAGGAGCTTGCCGATGCCTTTGCCCGCGCCTGGTTCAAGCTGACGCACCGCGACATGGGCCCGGTTGTACGTTATCTAGGCCCGTTGGTACCTCAGGAAGAGTTGATCTGGCAAGATCCGATACCGGCGGTTGATCATCCCCTCGTCGATGAGCAGGACGTCGAGTCTTTGAAAAAGACTATTCTTGCATCTGGCCTGTCGGTTTCCGAGCTGGTTGCGACTGCCTGGGCGTCAGCCTCCACATTCCGTGGCAGCGACATGCGCGGTGGTGCCAATGGTGCGCGGATCCGTCTTGCACCGCAGAAAGACTGGGAAGTGAACCAGCCTGAGCAATTGGGTCGAGTACTGGCCAAGCTGGAAGGCGTAGGCAAGGCATTTAATGAGGCCCAGTCCGGCGGCAAGAAAGTCTCGCTGGCCGATCTGATCGTGCTTGGCGGTAGTGCTGCGGTTGAGGCAGCAGCAAACGAAGTGGGTCATGTTGTGAAGGTACCCTTTACCCCTGGTCGCACAGACGCCTCGCAGGAGCAAACGGATACGGGCTCCTTTGAGCCGCTGGAGCCAGTTGCTGACGGCTTTCGTAATTACACCCGAGAGGGATTTCAGGGCTCGGTTGCTGAGCGGCTGGTTGATAAGGCGCAGTTGCTGTCCCTGAATGGTCCGGAGATGACTGTACTACTGGGTGGTCTGCGCTCGCTGGACGCGAATGTGGGTCAGCTGCAACACGGTGTCTTCACCAAGCGCCCCGGTACCTTGAGCAATGACTTCTTTGTCAATTTGCTGGACATGAGTACCAAATGGGAAAAGTCAGCTGCCTCTGCAGATGTAATGGAAGGACGGGACCGGGCGACCGGCGAGCTGAAGTGGACCGGTACCGTGGCTGATCTGGTGTTTGGTTCCAACTCACAGTTGCGTGCACTTGCCGAGGTGTATGCCTCCAGCGATGCGCAGCAGATGTTTGTGCGTGAGTTCGTTGCCGCCTGGACTAAGGTGATGAATCTGGGCCGTTTCGACTTGGCATAATCTGCCATTAAAGGCCCCAGGGCCCTGCACTATCTAGCCTCTGGCCGTTGCGGAATCGACCGCATCGGTTGGAGGCTTTTTGCTTTTGGCAATGTGCTGGAGTTCGTCATAAGTAAACCGTCCCGCTGATACAGGGTTGAATCTGCCCGCCTACCCAGATGGTCGTACCCGCGCGCTCTACCCAGACTCTCCCGCGGCGGCCGATAGCCGTCCCCTGACTCGACACATAACGTTCGGGTAGTTGACCCTCGGCAATCAACCACTGTGCCAAACTAGCATTCAGACTGCCCGTGACCGGGTCTTCTGCATACTCCTCGCCCATGAAAGCACTGACCTCGACATCAGCCTCGGCCTCTGTCCATTTTCTCAATACGCCGACATTAATCCCGGCCAACGCCGAATAGTCAGGGCGTAACGCCAGCACTTCATCGCGCGTGGACAACATCACGGCGAACACATCCACCTGCTGAAACAAAAAGGGTACGGACATAGCGGTTACCTGGTCAGATCTCGGGTAACGAATTATCGGCAGGCATGAATCCGTTGGTCATACTGTCCGCTTCGCGCGCGAGCAAAGTACGTTTGCGTTCAATACCCCAGCGGTAACCCGAAAGCGCACCGTCCTGGCGGACCACGCGATGACAGGGAATAGCGACGGCGATCCCGTTGGCGGCACAGGCTCCGGCGACGGCGCGGGCGGAGGTTGGTTGATCGATATGCCGGGCAACATCGGCATAGCTCATCGTCTGACCAGGCGGTATCGCCCGCAGTGCTTGCCATACCTGTTGCTGAAACGCGGTGCCGCGAATATCCAGGGGGAGGTCGAGATCGATGCCGGGGGTCTCCACCATTGCTATGACGCGTGCGATTATACTTTTGTAGTCGGCCCCGGCATTGATCATAGACGCCGCCGGGAAGCGATCCTGCACGTTCTGTATCAGCTGAGCAGGCTCGTCGCCGAGAATAATACAGACCACACCCTTGAGACTGGAAGCGACCAGAACTGCGCCAAGGGACGTATTGTCGACCACAAAGTACAGCTTCTCACGACTACATAGTGAGTCTTCAGGGGGTGTCGCAGGGCGATGAAAGGGGTGTTGGTTCACGGTGATTGCAACCTACTGAGCCCAATAAGAGATCCCGGAGCGTAAGCCGCCGGGATTGCTACAGGGGGCCGCAGTTCAGCGACCCACGACTTTTTCTGCTTCTTCTACAGGAGTGTGTCTTACATCCTGACCCTTGACCATAAAGATCACATTTTCAGCGATATTACAGGCATGATCGCCGACTCGCTCCAGCGAGCGCAAAATCCACATGACTGACATGCAGCGGGATATGTTTCGGGTATCTTCCATCATGAAGGTCAGCAGACTGCGAGTCGCTGCCTGATACTCTTCGTCGACGCGCTTGTCTTCCTTCATGATCCGCAGGGCCTGGGTAGAGTCTAGCCGAGCGAAAGCATCCAAGGCGTCGCGCAACATGCTGATGACGTGATCACCGATGTGTCGGACTTCCAGGTAGCCCCGTGGCGCTTGTCCCTCTTCGGCTAGCTTGATGGCGAGTTTGGCGATTTTCTTCGCCTCATCACCTACCCGCTCCAGGTCAGCAACCATCTTGATAACGGAAATAATCAGACGCAAATCCCGTGCGGTAGGCTGGCGGCGAGCGATAATCAGCGTTGCCTCCTCGTCTATGTCCATTTCCATCCGGTCTACTTTTTTATCACCGGTACGCACTTCTTCAGCCAGCTGGCCATCGTTGTTGATCAGCGCTTGGATAGCCCGCTCAACCTGCGATTCGACCATCCCGCCCATTTTCAGGAACTCGGTTTTCAGATCCATCAGTTCATCATTGAACTTGTTGGAAATGTGATCGCCGTACACCTCGTGTTGTTTATCTGTCATCACGCTTCTCCAGTGTCCAATAATCCAGGGTTAGCCAAAGCGACCAGTAATATACGATTCGGTAAGGTCGTGCTCCGGGGAAGTGAAAACCTTTGTGGTTTCGTTGACTTCCACCAGATGCCCCAAATGAAAATAGGCCGTACGGTGGGATACGCGCGCTGCCTGCTGCATGGAGTGGGTGACGATAACGATTGTGTAGCTTTCCGACATCTCGGCGATCAGCTCCTCCACCTTGGCGGTGGCGATAGGGTCCAGTGCCGAGCAGGGCTCATCCATCAGAATGACCTCTGGGCTTACGGCGATGGCCCGGGCAATACACAGACGCTGCTGCTGACCGCCGGACATGCCTGTAGCCATTGCATCCAGACGATCCTTGGCTTCATTCCACAGGCCAGCCTTGCGCAAGCTGTTTTCGACGATCTCATCCAGGTCCGATTTACGATTCGCCAGGCCGTGGATTCGTGGACCATAGGCGACATTGTCATAAATGGATTTAGGAAACGGATTGGGCTTCTGGAACACCATGCCGACTCGCGCACGCAGCTCCACCACATCGTTCTTGGAATGATAAATGTCTTCGCCATCGAGCATCAGCTCGCCTTTGACACGGCAGATGTCGATGCTGTCGTTCATGCGGTTCAGGCAACGTAAAAAAGTCGACTTGCCGCACCCCGATGGACCGATGAAGGAAATTACCTCGTTGCGTGCGATGTCCAGGCTGATGTTCTTGATCGCGCGATCTTCCCCGTAAAATACTTCGACATTGCGAAGCTTGAATTTGGGGTCTTTCGACAAGGGCTTGCCAACCGTTTTGCCTTCTTCGACATGGATACTTTCGCGTGTCGTTTCGACTACCGGATCTTGAACTGGGATAACGGTTTCTTTGCGCATTCCAGCCTCACTGGTAATGGTTTGATTAATACTCATAGATATCTCCTTTACCACCGGCGTTCAAGACGTTTACGTAACCAGATAGCCAATGCGTTCATACTGATCATGAAAGTAAGCAGAACCATGATGCCGGCCGATGCCAGTTCTACAAATCCCTGTTCTGAGCTGCTTGCCCACAAATAAATCTGCACCGGCAGAACGGTCGCGGAATCAAAAAAGCCATCCGGTACATCGACAATAAAAGCGACCATGCCGATTAACAGCAGTGGTGCTGTTTCGCCCAGCGCTTGCGCCATGCCGATAATCGATCCGGTCAACATGCCCGGCATCGCTAGCGGTATCACATGGTGCAAAACCACCTGCATCTTTGACGCGCCGATGCCTTCTGCGGCCTCGCGAATGGAGGGCGGCACGCTCTTGATTGCCGCTCGGCTGGAAATGATGATCGTCGGCAATGTCATCAAAGCCAGTACCAGACCCCCCACTACCGGCACTGAGCGCGGCATACCGAACAGGCTGATAAATACGGCCAGACCAAGCAGACCAAAGATGATGGAGGGCACGGCGGCCAGATTGTTGATGTTCACTTCGATAAAATCGGTGAGCTTGTTTTGTGGCGCGAACTCTTCAAGGTACACCGCTGCTGCAATTCCCATGGGGAAAGAGATCACCAGGGTAACCAGCATGGTCAACAGGGAGCCAACAATGGCCCCCAGGATGCCAGCATTGCCAGGATTACGGGAGTCGCCCCCACTGAACAGGGTGTCGTTGAAGCTGGTGCCGATAACCCCTTTTTCCATCAGCTGATCGACCCACTGTTGTTGTCGCTCCGATAGACGGACACTGTAGCGGGGGTTGTCAGCATGTTTGACGTAAACCGACACCTGATCGTCTGCCTGGAATACAAAGGTCTCGGTGGTGTTGAGTAGCTCCGGGTTAGCCCGCAGCCGATCACTGACATCATTGGCGGCAAAACTGCCTACGAGTTTAGCGAGTTCCCGCCTTTGTGCTGCACTCTCAACACCGGGTACTTGCTCCTGCAGTGCGGTGATGATGGGTGCTGAAAAGTCAGCCATCGAGCGTTGATCTGCATCGGTTGGGTCGGTCAGGTACATCTGCTCGGAGTCCAAGCGAACATCTAGGGTGACCGTGGTTTTGATGAAGCCGGTATGGCCCTTGTTGATGATGTCCGCAAACAGAATGAACAGCGATGCCAGCGCAATAAATATCGCCACCATGCCGTAAACACGAAATCGGCGTTCCTTACGATAACGCTTTTTCAGTGATTGGCGGACTCGCTCCGCCTGAGAACGTTGATCAGTCATACTGTTCCCTATATTTACGAACGATTTTGAGGGCTACCACGTTGAGTGCGAGGGTGACGATAAAGAGCAGCGCGCCCAAGGCAAAGGCGGAGAGGGTCTTGGCACTGTCAAACTCCTGGTCACCCACCAGCAGGGTAGCAATCTGCACCGTTACCGTGGTCACCGAATCCAGGGGGTTGGCTGTGAGATTGGCCGCCAGACCTGCTGCCATCACCACAATCATGGTTTCACCGATAGCGCGCGATGCTGCGAGCAGAATCCCGCCGATAATGCCGGGTAGCGCTGCCGGGAAAATAACTTTCTTCATGGTTTCGGACTGGGTCGCACCCAGGGCCAACGAACCGTCACGCATCGCCTGAGGCACTGCGTTGATCACATCGTCTGATAGGGACGAGACAAAAGGGATAATCATGATACCCATCACCAGTCCTGCCGCCAGCGCACTTTGTGACGAGGCTTCAAGACCAACCATACTAGCCAGGTCGCGAATGAAGGGTGCCACCGTGAGAGCGGCAAAAAAGCCGTAAACCACTGTCGGTACGCCCGCGAGCATTTCCATTAGTGGCTTGATGACTGAGCGTGCCCGCTTGCTGGCGTATTCAGACAGATATACGGCAGAAAGCAGACCGGTGGGTACGGCTACCAGCAGTGCTATGGCCGAGATCAACAAGGTGCCGGTAAAGAGCGGGATAACGCCAAAAGCGCCCTCCGAACCGATCTGATCGATCCGCAATGCGGTTTGCGGGCTCCATGTTGTGCTGAACAAAAAGTCAGTAATGGGGACTCTTTCAAAAAATCGCAGGGTCTCGAAAATGACCGAGAAGACAATTCCCGCGGTAGTCAGTACTGCGACTGCCGCGCACAGGAAGAAAATCCAGCGCAGGGTTCTTTCAACGTTTTCCCTGGCATTGATATGTGGCACTACACGGGTCCAGGCAAAGGCGGCGCCCAATACGGCGATAAGCACCACCAGCACAGCCTTGAAATTACCACTTCGATCCTGCAGAGCCTCCAGTACGCTGGCGGCGGCGGCAATATGTGCGGGCACGTTATCAGCGTTCAGTTTGCCAGTGGCCACGTTGCTGATCTGCGACAGTATGAGGCTGGCTCTACCGGCAGATTCGGGCATGACCTCCTCGGGCATCGATGCGATGACCATGCCCTGAATGACCTTGCCTTCAAAGGCAGCCCAGACGGCCAGCACGATGAGCGCGGGTATCGCGCACCACAGGGCTGCACGCGCTGCATAATAAAAAGGCAAAGCTTTGAGATTTCGGATGCCGCCAAGCGGCTGGGCTACTGCCCTGGAGCGCATAAGTGCCAGGCTGTAGGCAACAGGGGTAAGCACCAAAATCAGCAGTAAAAGATGGGCCGTTTGCATAACAGTCTCTGTGTTGATGGCGTAATGTGGCTAGCTACAGCGTGTAGTTTGCCAGCTTGCGGAGCAAAAATAATCACGCAAACGCAATAAAAGAACGCGAGCTAGGTAGCCCGCGTTCTTTTGTGTCATCCCTGACCTGTTCAGCAGAAGTTTACAACTCATTACCGGTCATCGGCTGCAGCTCTTTGACTGCCTTGGCGACGGTCATGCGAGTTTCGCGCAGATTTGGAATCAGGCCGACTTCGACTAGATAGCCGTTGTCACCCCAAGCGCCTTCGCTGGTGAACTCGGAAACGTACTCCTGGATACCTGGAATAACACCTACGTGAGCATTCTTGACGTAAAAGAACAGTGAGCGGGCTACCGGATACTCTTCGCTGGAAATCGTCTCAGGCGTTGGCGTGACACCGTCTACCGTGACAGCGTGTATCTGGCTTTCGTTTTCCATCAAAAAGCTGTAGCCGAAGATACCCAGAGTGCTCTTGTCCTGCGCCAGACGCTGAACGATCAGGTTATCGTTTTCACCGGCTTCAACGAAGGGGCCATCTTCACGCATGCTGTGACAAGCGGTCTTGAAGGCATCTTCTTCCATCGCTTTGATGAAGCTGAAGCCTTTGCAGCCGCCTTCCATCGCAATTTCAACAAAGGCGTCACGGGTACCGGACGTTGGGGGTGGCCCCATTACGTTGATAGCCATGTTTGGCAAGCTGGAATCGATATCGCTCCACTTCATATAGGGGTTGGCAATCAGTTTGTCGCCGCCCTTGGGATCTGGAACGCTTTTGGCCAGAGCCAGATAGACCTGCTCCAGACTCAAATTCATTTTGTCTGTTTCGTTGGACTGGGCGATAACAATACCGTCAGCTCCGATACGGACTTCAGTGATGTCTTTTACGCCGTTGGCCTGACAGCTATCAAATTCGCTTTTTTTCATACGGCGGGAAGAGTTAGTGATATCCGGATGCTGTGTACCAACGCCCTGACAGAACAGCTGCAAGCCACCGCCGGAACCAGTGGATTCAAGCTTCGGTGTAGGAAAGTCGGTGTTACGACCAAATCGCTCGGCAACAACGGTTGCAAAGGGATAAACAGTGGATGAGCCAACGATGTTGATGGTATCGCGAGCCATGGCCGGGGCTGATACAGCAGCAATGCTAACCGCCAGTGCTGCAGTGGTAAGAGCTGTCTTCAATTTCATCACATGTGTCTCCATTTTTACGTTATGTACCGGATTTGTTTCGCCGATGGGAGAACAGTAATGGGTCAGTGTGACAGCCTTGTTACGGCGACTGAAATAGTTGCTTGGTGTTCAAGGTGGGTTGCTCTTAACCAAAGAACCAATAGCAAACGCCAATCGCGGTCAGCATGCCGGCGACATCGGCCAGTAGTGCACAGCCCAGACCGTGCCGGATTCGTGTAATACCGACCGCGCCAAAGTACACCGCGATCACATAGAAAGTGGTTTCCGTACTGCCCTGAAACGTCGCCGCCAGTAGTCCGGCAAAGCTGTCGACGCCGAAGGTATCCATGGTTTCGATCATCATGGCCCGCGCACCACTGCCAGACAGGGGTTTGATGAACGCGGTCGGTAGGGCATCTATGAAGCGGGCATCCCAACCCATACCCGCCACTGCCCAGCGAACGCCGTCGAGTCCGGCATCGAGCACACCGCTGGCGCGCAGGGCGCCGACCGCGACCAGCATGGCTACCAGGTAGGGTAAAAGTGAAATGGTGAAGCTGAAGCCCTCTTTGGCGCCTTCAATGAATGTGTCGTATACATTGACCTTGCGCAGCGCGCCAATCACCAGAAAGGCGATAACGATACCGAATAGCGTTAGATTGCCGACCAGGCTCGACGTGGCAGCCAGCGCCTGCGCAGACATACCTGCCAGCGCAGCCAACAACAAACCCAGAGCAAGTGCGCCGCCTAGCAGATAAGCCAGCACTACGGGATGCCAGAGCTTCAGACGCTGCATCAGTGCCACGCTCAACAGGCCAACAAGACTCGATGCACAGGTAGCGAGAAGGATTGGCAGAAACACTGACGTAGGTTCTGCGGCGCCCTGTTGCGCTCGATACATGAAGATGGTGACGGGCAACAATGTCAGCGAAGAAGCATTGAGTACCAGAAACAGGATCTGCGCATTGCTTGCTGTGGTTGTGCTGGGATTGAGGCTTTGCAGTGAGTGCATGGCCTTGATCCCGATCGGCGTGGCGGCATTGTCCAGACCGAGAATGTTGGCAGCAAAGTTCATGCTGATATGCCCGAGCGCCGGGTGCCCGCTGGGTACTTCGGGCATCAATCGACTGAACAATGGATCCAGAACACGGGCCAGCAGGCGAATCAGGCCAGCTTTTTCGGCAATGGCGAGAAATCCCAGCCATAACGTCATGGTACCCACTAGAACGAGAATAATCTCGACGCTGAGGCGGGCCATATCAAACAGTGACGCGACCAGGCGGCTGAATACCTCAGCATCGCCCATCCCCAGCCATTGCCAAAGCGCTGCGGCGAAAGAGACAAGGAAAAAGCTCAGCCAGATTCCGTTAAGCATAGGGCGGTAAGTTCTTTTTCATGGGCTGGCACAGGGAGGCAGAGTTGACTCGGACACCTTGGCTAAGGTGCGAAAATCGGGAGTACACCATAAGGACGAATCAGTTGACGTAGGAACCATTGCAGCCAGAATTGCTGCTGTTTCCGGATCCGGCAGACCATCATGAGTAGCGGGTCGAAAACGCATCTGAAATGCTGCAATTACATTCTGCGTTACCTTGGTCTGATCTGCTGGAGCGGCCGAGGGCTCGGACCCAAGACTATAGCCAAACACCTGCAGCGCCATCTGAAACCACTGCAGAGGGGGGGTGTGCTGGCCTAGCTCTTTTCTTTGTCGGTCCACCTCGGCTGGATCCGGCCAGATGGCGACGCCAGCCTCCGCAAGCCGGTACCAGGGGAACAGGGGGCCGGGATCGACCTTGCGCTGGGGTGCAATGTCACTGTGACCAAGGACCCGATCCGGACTCAGTTGGTGGCGTTGCAATATGTCGCGTAAAAGTGGTATTAGCGCGTCGATCTGCTCTTCTGGCCAGGGATGCCAGATACGTCCTGCTGGACTGTCAGTATAGCCAGGATGCACGATCTCAATGCCGATGGTCGAGGCATTCAGCCAGGTTCGCCCCTGCCAGTTGCTGTCGCCCGCATGCCAGGCACGACGTGATTCTGGTACCAGCTGGTAGACGGTGGGCGGTGCCTCGCCAATCAGGTAGTGACTGCTGACATCGCCCAGCGTCAGCTGATGTAGCGAGCGGGCAAGACCGGAAGAGGTGTAATGAATAATGACATACTGCACGCGGCTGTCATGGTTGAGCGAGGTATAGCGGGTATCGACCACCGGCCCTCGGGCGCAACCGGCTAGCAGTAATCCGATTGCGAGCATTGTCAGAAGTGTTTTGACCATGTAACTCTCACTCCAGACTTTCGGCCATCTTGGCTAGTGCAGTGGGGCGTAGCCTAGCATGCCAGGGATGACTGGGTGATATTTTAGTCTGCCTGCATTACCTGATTGCGGCCGTCGCCTTTGGCTCGATACATCGCCTTATCGGCCCGCTCAAATACCTGATCGAGGGTGTCATCCTGGCGGAAATCGGTAAAACCGATCGAGATCGTGATGGTGACGCGTTCATTCTTGAAGTGAAATGGACTGTTTTCAATGCCGTTGCGCAGCTCTTCAAGAACGGTAGCGGCTTTTTCCACGGTAGTGCCAGGCATGAGAATCACAAACTCCTCACCGCCAAAACGACCAATGAAATCAGACTTGCGCAGGCGCCTGGACAGCTGCTGGGCGATCAGTCTCAGCACCTTGTCCCCGGAGAGGTGGCCAAACTGATCATTCACCCGCTTGAAATGGTCAACATCGAGCATCACCAGCAGCAGCTCACCACCATAACGCTGCCAGCGCTCGTATTCCTCTTCCATGCGCTTTTCCAGGCCCGCTCGGTTGGGCAAGCCGGTCAAGGTGTCTATTAGTGCGCGTTCGCGCTGCTCTTCCAGATGATTGCGGAAAGTGGTTGCCTCGATTTCCATTACCCGGATGCGATCAGTCATTGACTTCAGCTGTCCAGCCACCTGCTCTTCACGGTCAGTGTGGAGGCAGCGTGATTCTTCGACGTTCACTAGTAACGCATTAAGCTTGGTTTCGACATTAGCCTTGAGGGCTTCCAGATTGGTGGCATTGCTCACGTCGCTATGCAGACCTTTCACCTGATCACGAATCGTTCCTTCCAGTGCCTTGCCCGCCTCAAGCGAACCGGTATAGGCCACGTGAGCCTGTTCGAGATTGCCATGGAACTGTGCCAATCGGCTATTGAGTTGTTGCAGGTACAGTTCAAAGTCCTGTTGACAGCTTTGTTGAGCACCCAGAACCAGCGTTGACAGATCATCCAATGCGGCGGCCAGCTCGTACCAGTTGAGCCCTCCGGAGATGCGTTCACGTAACTGATCGGCCTGTAGGCGTTGTTTGTCCAGTATCTGCAGCTGAGTTAGAACGTTGATTAATATTGTTTCGATATGGGCCGCAGCCTGGGAATAGTTTTTTTCCTCCCCGCTCAGATTACCAACAACTGAAGTGCCTTCAACGCACTGCTCGTCGTCTTCGGTTTGCTCGTGAGCCCACTCAATGTCGGGGATCAGGGCGTCGTGCCCCACAATGTCGGCCGCTGGCGCCTCGGGCTCAGAAAGCCCATCTGTTTTAGCCGGCTCGAGTAGCCCAGGAATCTTGTCCGCCGGGGCGCTCGCGGGTTTGAAAAGACGCGCAAGAAATCCGCCAGAGCCATCCGTAGCGGGCGCTTTCAATACATCCGCCTGCGCACTGACAATATCGGCAATCAGGGTCTGGATACTTGAGGTGTATTCGATAGGCGTACCGATTCGACGGGCGAGCTTTTTTAGTGTGGCGTTGATATCGCTGGGTAAATTACGCTGCTGAAGCTGGCGTACGAGCATTCGAAGCGAGGTGCCTATCTGGCGCAGGCGTTCTTCGCGAGCGTTGTCGGCGGCCAGGACCGCACGCTCAAGGTCGGGCATCAGCTCGGTCAGCAGGTGGGGAGGTGCGTCGCTGCGTAGGGCATTGCGCAACTCTTTCAGGCGCTTGTCGAGCAATGGGTCCAGGCCGTCGGCGGCGATACTGACCCTTACTAGAGCACGTTTGAGCAATTCAGGCTCGAAGGAAGACTCGGAGGCCGATGCTTTATCTGCGCTGCCAGTCGTCCGGACGATATTGTGAGAATCGGTCATGAGTGCACCTGCACACGGGGTACCGAAAGATTATATTGAAAAGGGGGGCTCTGGCTAGGATCCGTTCAGGTAGGTTGCGAGCCCTTTCTGATTTTTGTCGCGCACAGTTCCGGGGGGAGGCGAATGTGCATCGCTACCGGTAAGTGGTCTGAGATGGGTTGAGCGAGTACATCAACCTGTTCGATGCTGAGGCTGGGGCTGATCAGGATGTGATCCAGTACGCGCGCAGGCTTCCAGCTGGGATAGGTCCCTGGGAGGCTTGCAGTATGCAACTGGCTACCTTTAAGGGGGGAATGTTCGAGCAAATCCTCTGCGTGGGTGTTCATATCGCCCATCAGCACGACATGCTTGTGGTCAGCGATACGCTCGCGGATATAGGCAAGCTGATTTGCCCTGCCACGTGTACTCAGGGCCAGATGCATCATCACTACCAGCAGGGAATTCTGACCCTCACCAAAACTGGTCAGAATCGCACCCCGCCCAGGCAGAATACCAGGCAGCTTGTGGTCTTCAAGATAGTCTGGGGCGAAGCGACTGAGCAAACCATTGGAATGCTGGGCAAAACGACCAAGATTACGATTGAGCTGCTGATACCAATAAGGAAACTGGCCTTCCCGGGCCAGATGTTCGACTTGGTTGAGATAGCCTGAGCGCAGGCTTCCGCCATCGACCTCCTGCAGGGCGACCAGATCAAAATCACTGAGCACCCGTCCGATCTGACCAAGGGTGTTATGCCGCCCAGCGGCCGGCAGCAGATGCTGCCAACTGCGAGTCAGGTAATGCTGGTACTTCTGGGTGTTGATCCCTACCTGAATATTGAAGCTCAGGAGCTTGAGAACGTCGGGTAGCGGGTCCCCGTGGGCGGTGCAAAGCTCATTTGTCTGCAAATTCCCCGGCAACATCTGTCCGTGTAGGGAGCGCCGACGGGGAGGATTTCCGGACTTGGCCATAGGCTTGTCTCAGAGGGTCTGGCGTTCGCGAGCAATAAGGAATTCGGCGACTTCAAGCATGTTATCGAAGCCGCCAACCATGCCGCCTTCGATGCGGTACTTGCCATTAACAATCAGTGTCGGGACGCCCGTTGCACGATAGGCTTTTGCCAGACGTCCAGCCTCTGACAGCTTGCTGCGTACCCCGAAAGAGGACCATGCTTTCTCGAATTGCTCTTCAGTAATGCCGTAGGGTTCGAGAAATTTGATCATCTCTGCTTCGCTGGCCAAACGCTGTTTTTCGATATGAATGGCGTTGAAAATGGCCTTGTGGGTCTCTTCCAGCTTACCGAGGCTTTGGACAGTGTAGAACAGTTGGGCGTGAGTATTCCAAGTGCCCCCGAACAACGCAGGCACCTCGCGGAAAGAGACGTCGTCCGCCAATCCCTTCTTCCACTCATCGAGTACAGGCTCAAACTGGAAGCAGTGACCGCAGCCGTACCAGAAAAGTTCGGCTACCTCGATCTTGTTTGGGTCCTGGGTCGCGGCGGGTGAAGCCAGTTCAATGTAGTGTTCGCCTGCTTTGAAGTTGGCTGGCGCGTCTGCTTCCTGAGCCTGAAGCAGAGTAAAACTACTCATTAACCAGATTAGCCCTGCTGTGATTAATATGCGCATGTTTCATTCCCTGTGTTGTTTGTCATGATGCCGACTTCAATGGGACAGGTCGGTACCCGAAAGGTTCATCGATTGGGGCCCTGCACTGGCCTTTCTACTTAACAACAAAAAGGGTGACCTAAGCCACCCTTCAAGTGAAATCCGCAGATATGCCCGGCAATATAGTCAGGTTACCGCAGGCCCTGAACATAACTGGAAACTGCCTCGATATCGCGATTGCTCAGGCGCCCGGCGATGGTGCGCATAATCATGGCGTCGCCATCATTGTTACGCACGCCTTCGCGGAAATTGGTCAGCTGCGTTGTGATGTATTCCGCATGCTGCCCGGCAAGACGCGGGAAACCCGCAGGGTCATTACCCTTGCCGGTAGGCGAATGACAACCGGTACAGGCTGGTAGACCGGTTGCCAGATCGCCGCCACGGTAGATCTCCTGGCCGCGGACAGCCAGATCGGCATCAGCGACGCCCATTGTTGGTACCTGAGCATCATAATAAGCAGCGATGTCACGCAAATCTTGCTCATTCAATGGGTCAAGGATGCCTGTCATCTGTACGATGACGCGGCGGCCTTCCTTGACATCCATCAGCTGCTTGTACAGGTACTTTTCGCCCAAAGCGGCTAGCTTGGGGAAGCTGGGCATGACGCTGTTGCCATCACCGCCGTGGCAAGCGGCGCATGTAGCGACCTTGCCTGCACCGGCTTCAGCGTCACCCTGAGCTGCATGGGCCGCACCGGCCATACCGAGGGTCAACACCAGACTAATGAGTAGTTTATTCATCGGTTAATCCAATTACGGCTGAAAGAGGGGCAAATCTGACCTTCCGGCTTTATCGCCGTGTTAAACCGGACAGCTTGCCTCGTTTATCCCGAACGTGACATCAGAGCAACGCAGCGGAACGTGGTGTCCCATGCTATCCGTCGCCTAGAAGCGACGCAATGTCTAGAATGTCGCAGTAAGCTTTCGCGATATAAAACCGCAGCAGTATATACTAAGCTGATGCCCAAGGTGAATGTCATCAGCCAATCGACAGTAGCATAACGGATCTTCTCATGCCCTCAGCAACACCCCTTGTATCCCTCTGCCAGCAAGCCACTTTTATCAAAAGCGCCAGCCAGGTCGAGCAGTGCCCCCTCGACCGTGGTTACGAGGTCGCTTTTGCCGGACGCTCGAACGCGGGCAAGTCGAGCGCATTGAACACGCTGACCCATGCCCGCTTGGCCCGGACCTCGAAGACGCCCGGTCGTACCCAGCTGATCAACTTTTTTGGCTTGGATGAACAGCGGCGGTTGGTCGATTTGCCCGGTTACGGCTACGCGAAGGTTCCGTTAGCGCTAAAAGAACACTGGAAGGAACACCTCGACGCCTATCTTACGGGTCGGGAGTCGCTGGCTGGACTGGTATTGGTGATGGATATTCGCCATCCCCTATCGGACTTTGATCGGATGATGCTTGAGTGGAGCGATGTAACCGGTCTGCCGGCCCATATTCTGCTCAGCAAGGCCGACAAGCTCGCCTACGGAGCGGCCAAGAACGCGCTGTTGAAGGTGCAGACTATCGTGCGCAAGGAATATGGCAACCGGGCCACTGTGCAGCTGTTTTCCGCACCCAAGCGTCAGGGTTTGGAGGAAGCCTACGAGATACTCGAGAGCTGGCTCTTTACCGACGAAGATGAGGAGGAGCAGGAATCAGTGCCGGGCGATAACGACGCATAATTTCCGGGACTGAATGACAGACAAAAAAAACTCCGGATCTCATATGGGGAGGGAAGATCCGGAGTTCAAGAATCGGGCTGTGCTAAGAAATATTCGCCCGACATTCTGCCAACACTAAATCACATCTAGAAAGATGAAAGGCTTGACTGGCCATTCATCTGTTTCGACCTAGCATCACTTGGTTAAGTTCAAAGCTTTGATGAGAAAAGAGGATTTATTTTTCATTAGTGCGCTTCGTCCCAGTTATTGCCTACGCCAACGTCAACCACGAGCGGTACATCCAACTCGGCTGCATCGGCCATATGCTGCTTTAGCCCCGCACTTACTTGCTCAACAAGATCCTTTCTGACTTCCAGAACCAGTTCGTCGTGTACTTGCATGACCACACGGGCGTCGAGACCTGTCTCCGTCAGCCACTGCTCTACGCTGACCATTGCCCGTTTGATAATGTCCGCAGCGGTACCTTGCATCGGCGCGTTGATCGCGGTGCGTTCGGCACCTTTGCGCATGGCCTGGTTCTTGGCATGGATTTCGGGTAGATACAGGCGGCGACCGAACAATGTTTCGACATAGCCTTGTTCTCCAGCCTGGGCCCGGGTGCGCTCCATATAGTCAAGCACGCCTGGGTAGCGGCTGAAGTAGCGGTCGATATACGCTTGAGCCTGCTTGCGGTCGACATCAATTTGCTTGGCCAGGCCAAAGGCACTCATACCGTAAATGAGACCAAAATTGATGGCCTTGGCGCTGCGCCGCTGATCCATTGAGACGGCGTCAAGCTCGACGCCGAATACCTCGGCCGCGGTTGCCTTGTGCACATCCAGGCCATTTTTAAAGGCATGCAACAGGCCTTCGTCCTTGGCCAGGTGAGCCATAATGCGTAACTCGATCTGCGAGTAGTCGGCCGCCATCAGCTTGTAACCCTGGGGCGCAATGAAAGCTTGACGAATACGGCGACCTTCCGCGCTGCGGATAGGTATATTCTGCAGGTTAGGATCCGACGAGGAGAGTCGGCCGGTGGCCGTGACAGCCTGATGGTACGAGGTATGAATGCGCCCTGTACGGGCGTTGATCTGCTCGGGCAACCGATCGGTATAGGTGCTTTTCAGCTTGCTCACCGTTCGGTATTGCATGATGACCTGTGGCAGCGGGTAGCCCTGCTCAGCGAGCTCAGCGAGGACCGCTTCGGCGGTGGAAGCCTGGCCCTTGGCTGTTTTGGATATGACTGGGATCCCCTGTTTTTCGTAGAGGATGACGCCCAGCTGTTTTGGCGATCCAAGATTGAATTCCTCCCCGGCCAGTTCGAACGCCTGGCGCTCCAGCGCGACCATTTTTTCACCCAGTTCCAGGCTCTGGATCCCCAGTAGATGTGCATCAACCAGTGTGCCGCAACGTTCTATGCCGGCCAGTACCGGTACCAGGGGCATCTCGATATCCTGCAACACGCTGGCTAGCGTGGGTTGGTCAGCCAGTTTGGCCCAGAGTGTCTGGTGCAGACGCAAGGTGACGTCGGCATCCTCGGCAGCATAGGGAGCCGCCTGTTCAAGGGCTATCTGATCGAAGGTCAGCTGCTTGGCGCCCTTGCCCGCGATGTCCTCAAAGCGCGTCGTCCCATGGCCCAGGTATTTCAGCGCCAGACTATCCATGTCGTGACGTGTCGCAGTGGAGTCCAGTACATAAGACTCGAGCATGGTGTCGAATGCGACACCATGAACGTGGATGTCGTAATGGGCCAATACGTTGATGTCATACTTGGCGTGCTGTGCAACCTTGGGCTTGTCGGCGTCTTCCAGGAGCGGTTTGAGAGCGGCCAGTACACGGTTAAAATCGAGCTGTTCGGGCACACCCATGTAGCTGTGCCGCAGGGGGATATAAGCGGCTTCGTATGGGCTCACGGCTAGCGAGATCCCTACCAGCTCGGCGAGTTGGGCGTGGACGCTAGTGGTTTCAGTGTCGAAAGCGAACAGGGGTGCATTCTTTAATTTTTCGAGCCAGCGCTCAAAGTCGTCCCAGGCAAGAATGGTTTCGTAGTGAGGCTCAACCTGCTTTGTATGCTTTGGCACCGCACGTGCCATCCCTGCGGCCTTGTCTTCCCGGAGCAAATCGTCGATCCAGCTCTTGAATTCCAACTCCCGATACAGTTCAACCAGTACTTTTCGGTCGGGCTCGCGGGGCATCAGCTCGTCGGCGCGCAGTTCCAGTTCGACATCGATCTTGATGGTTGCCAGCTGGTAGGACAGGTAAGCCATCTCCCGATGCTCTAGTAGCTTTTCTGGCAGCTTTTTGGCACCGCGGATAGGCAGTTCGGGCACCTTGTCGAGGTTGGCATAGATCAGATCAAGACCACCGCCTATACCGGCGACAAGGCCTACCGCGGTCTTTTCCCCGACGCCGGGTACGCCGGGAATATTGTCAGACTTGTCGCCCATCAGCGCGAGGAAGTCGATGATGCATTCTGGCCCGACGCCGAATTTTTCTTTTACACCCGCAATGTCCAGCACGGTGCCACTCATGGTATTGACCAGCGTTATGTGCTCGTCGACCAGCTGTGCCATGTCCTTGTCACCGGTCGATATGACCACGGGACAGCCCGCAGCGGCGCTCTGTCGTGCCAGCGTACCAATCACATCGTCTGCTTCGACACCGTCGACGCACAGCAGCGGCAGCCCCAGTGCGCGCACACACGCATGCAACGGCTCTATCTGCCCGCGCAGGTCGTCAGGCATGGGTGGCCGCTGGGACTTGTAGTCTTCGAATAAGTCATCGCGAAAGGTCTTGCCCTTGGCGTCGAACACCACCGCGAAGGGGCTGTCGGGATATTGCCGGCGCAGGCTGTTGAGCATGTTGAGCACGCCCTTGACCGCTCCGGTGGGTTTTCCGTTCGAGGTCATCAGTGGCGGCAGAGCATGAAAGGCTCGGTACAGGTATGAAGAACCATCAACCAGAATGAGGGGGGCTTGATCAGTCATGCTTCAGGTCAACTTTCCGTGGCTAAAAGAGTCTAGAATGAGTGGGTCGCAATACAATAGTCACATCACAACAGGACAAGACTATCATGATACGCACACTAGGCCGCGCATTGGCCGTTACCGGTCTGGCGCTTGTTATGAGCCAGGCAGTAATGGCTCAAGCCCCTGTTACCGCTGAGCCGGATGTTGTCATTCGTCAGGAAGGTAATCGTACCGTAGAGGAATACCGGGTAAACGGCTTTCTTTATGCGATCAAGGTTATCCCCAAGTCAGGCCCGCCCTACTATTTGGTTGCAGTGGATGACGAGGGCAACTTCATGCGCTCTGATCAGCCCGAGGGTATGCGTATCCCTTCCTGGAAGATATTCGAGTGGTAGGTTGAGCCCATGTCCGTATTCACTCCTCTCAGCCAGAATGAGCTGAGCGCCTTCCTTGAGCCGTTCGGACTAGGTCGGCTGGTGTCGTTCGAAGGTATTAGTGCAGGCACCGAGAACAGCAACTTCTTCGTCAGCTGTGAGCAGGGTGAATTCGTTCTGACACTTATAGAACGGGGCCCTGTAGATGATTTGCCATTCTTCGTCAGCTTGCTCGATTGCCTGCATGCAGCCGATCTTCCTGTGCCATTTGCTGTGCCGGACCAAGAAGGACGTAAGCTGCATCGGTTGAATGACCGTCCGGCGCTTTTACAGCCGCGGTTGCCCGGAAAGCACGTAAAGGTGCCCAATGCGCGCCAGTGTCAGGAGCTTGGCAAAGTATTAGCGCAGCTGCACGCAGCCACTAGCCGCAGTGATCTGACTCGTCAGAGTGACCGGGGCCTGGCCTGGATGGAGCAACAAAGCCGTGAGGCGCTGGACGAACTGGACTCACCTGAGCGTGAGCTTGTTGAGCCACTGGGCTCCGTGATGCAGCGCCTGCTGACAGACCGCCCGCCGTTGCCGAAAGCGATTTTGCATGGGGATTTGTTCCGCGATAACGTGCTGTTCGAGGGGCCCAACCTGACTGGTTTGATTGATTTCTATAATGCAGCCAGCGGTTGGGCGCTTTATGATCTGGCGATCTGCGTCAATGACTGGTGTCTCGACGAGCATGCTCATCTTAATCCGCAACTGGCCCAGGCCATGCTTGCGGGTTATGCGTCGCAGCGGCGGTTTCTCGCGGTTGAGGCAGCGCACTGGGCCGATATGTTGCGTTTGGCTGCTCTGCGTTTCTGGCTGTCACGGCGGATCGCAGCGGCCACTCACCAGGATCAACCCGGCGTGCTGGTAAAGGATCCAGACCACTTCATGCAAGTGCTGGAAGGCCACCGTGAGGTGGCCGTGCAATTACCGCTCGCGCTCTGATCAGAGCGTTTCCAGACAATCGGCCAGGGTACCTGCGATAGCTTCTATGGTCAGCGCGTAGCCCTCGGGGCCGATATCAATGGCGTCGCCCAACGGATCCAGAACGCCTATGCTCACGGGCAATCCCTGGGTCAGGCTGTTGACCAGTCTGGGGGTGAACTGTGGTTCGGTGAATACGCAGCTCGGGCCGGCAGTCTGCAATTGCTGGCGTAACAAATTGACGTGTCGCGCGCCCGGCTGCACCTCGTGGGAAAGGCTGAAGATTCCCCACGGACGCACTCCGTAGTAATCCTCGAAGTAGCCGTAGCCATCGTGGAATACAAAATAGGGTTTGTCTTTCAATGGAGCCAGGCGCGCTTGCAAGGCTGTGTCCATGGCGGTTAGACGCTGCTCAAAGGTCGCCAGATTGGACTGAAGCAAGTCGATTTGTTGCGGATACAGCTCTGACAGGTCGGCAGCCATCTTTCGGGCCACGATTCTGGCATTGGTCGGTGACAGCCAGATGTGCGCATCGAGACTGCCATGGTTGTGGTGGTCACTATGCTCCTGTTTGCTGGTTGTCGATTTCTGCTCTGGCTGGAAGTTGTGTGACTGTAGCTGCTCTCTAACGGCCATTTTTGGAACATGCAACAGGGCAACAGCATTGTTCTGGCGCTCAAGAATATCCTCCAGAAATAGCTCCAATTCAGGTCCAATCCAGTAAATGCGCTCCGCTTGTGCCAGTGCGAGCCTGTCGGAGGGACGCAGCGCGTAGGTATGTGGTGATGCCCCGGGCTCCATCAGTAGCCCGGGGTTGTCGATGCCATGCATCACCGCTGCAGCTATCTGTTGAAGGGGTTTGATCGTGGTCAGCACCCTGGGTGATTCCGCAGCCTGGGCAGGGGTCAAACCCAGCCAGCACAGCAGGCAGAAAAATACGCGCAATCGCATGGTCATACCTCCGGATATAATATTGTTATATGATAACAGCACTAAGACTGTTGCATAGATACTCTTCAAAGGCCGCCCCGCGATGTCAGACCCGAGCATGCCGAACGATCCTCACCAACCCCACGACCACAGCGCGTGCGTCAGCGGCGCGCTGGAATCTGCCGAAAACCTGTGTGAGCGGGCCGGGGTCCGCTTCACCGCGCTGCGCAAGCGCGTTCTCGAGCTGGTCTGGGCCAGCCACAAGCCGCTTGGTGCCTATGACATACTCGATACTCTGGCCCGTGAAGATGGCCGCCGCGCTGCTCCACCGACGGTATACCGTGCCCTCGATTTTTTGTTGGAGCAGGGTTTGGTGCACAGAATCACGTCGCTGAATGCTTTCATGGGTTGTTCCAGCCCAGAACACCGTCACCAAGGACAGTTTCTGATTTGCCGCCAGTGTCACGTTACGATCGAGCTCGATAGTGCCGGGATTCGTCAGGCCATAGCGAACAGTGCCGATACCGCGGATTTTCAAATCGAGGCTGAAACAGTCGAAATTACGGGTTTGTGTGCATACTGTCAGGCGGCAGCATGAGCGATCCGTTACTGGAACTAACCCATGTCAGCCTGCGTCTGCAAGGCAACATGATCCTCGAGAACGTGAGTTTGACCGTCAGACGTGGCGAAATAGTGACGCTCATTGGTCCCAACGGTGCAGGCAAGACCAGCCTGGTGCGCGTGGTGCTCGGATTGCTCAAGGCTGACTCAGGATCTGTGGTGCGAGAGCCGCGGCTGCGAATCGGCTATATGCCGCAGAAGCTGCAGGTGGACGCCAGTCTGCCCCTAACGGTTCTGCGTTTTCTGCTGCTCTCACCCGGTTCTTCCCATGGGCAGGCGTTGACCGCATTGGCAGATGTGGCAGCAGCCCATCTATCCGACAGGCCATTGCAGCAGGTGTCTGGCGGGGAGTTGCAGCGGGTGTTACTCGCCAGGGCGTTGTTGCGAAAGCCTGACCTGCTGGTGCTGGACGAGCCGGTGCAGGGTGTTGACGTCAACGGCCAGGTCGAGTTGTACCAACTGATCAACACGCTGCGCGATCGCTATGGCTGCGGCGTACTGATGGTATCCCATGATCTGCACCTGGTCATGGCGACTACCAATACGGTGGTCTGTATTAACCGCCATGTTTGTTGTTCCGGACATCCGGAGCAGGTCAGCACCGATCCGGCTTTCCTTGCCCTGTTTGGCGAGCGTGCCAGTGCGCTGGCGGTCTACAGCCACCATCACGACCACGCCCACGATTTGCACGGCGAGGTGGTTGAAGGGGCCCCCCACGAACACCGACACGGACCCGATTGCGATCATGCCTGATTTTCTGCTTTATGCTCTGCTAGCGGGGCTCGGTCTGGCCATCACTGCAGGCCCGTTGGGCTCGTTTGTGGTGTGGCGACGCATGGCCTACTTTGGCGACACGCTCGCCCATTCCGCGTTACTTGGCGTTGCGCTGGGTATCCTGCTGGAAATCAATCTGACGGTTGCCGTTACGCTGGGCTGCGTTCTACTGGCCGTATTACTGGTGGCACTGCAGCACAAACAATGGCTGGCTAATGACACGTTGCTGGGCATTCTGGCGCATAGCACCTTATCTTTGGGTCTGGTTGTACTGGCTCTCTCGGATAATGTGCGCGTTGATCTGATGGCCTATCTGTTCGGCGACTTGCTGGCGATTGCTCGCGTTGATCTTTACTGGATGCTGGGTGGATTGTTGCTGGTCAGTATCGTACTGGCCTGCCTTTGGCGCCGACTGCTGTCGATCACAGTGCACGAAGAGCTGGCGCGGGTCGAAGGACTGCCGGTGACGGCCATCAGGTTGGCGCTGATGTTATTGATCGCTATCGTGATCGCCGTCGCGATGAAAATCGTTGGTGTACTGCTGATCACCTCGCTGCTGATCATCCCTCCCGCAGCTGCCCAGCGTCACGCCCGAACCCCCGAGCAGATGGCGGCGAGTGCGAGCCTGATAGGCTGTCTGGCAGTACTGGGCGGCCTGGCCTTGTCGTGGCACCTGGACACACCCGCAGGTCCGTCGATCGTGGTCTCTGCTGCCTTGATCTTCATGCTGTCCGTATGCGTACCGCGGCGGGCCTAACTGTCTGTCAGCTCTGGCGTTTCACCGAGCTGTTACATCTGCTGTAACAGCTGGGCGATCCCGTTGTTCCATTTCTCGGATAGGCTGGCATCGACACAGACCAATGAGCGCCCTGCTGTATGCATGATCCTCTAGTGATTCCCACTGAACACGGGCTGTATTGTCCTGCCGGTAATTTTCATATCGACCCCTGGCGCCCAGTGACCACAGCCGTGATCACCCATGCCCACGCTGACCATGCTCGATCCGGACATCAGCTTTATTACGCCCAGCGCCAGAGCGTACCGATCCTTCGCCACAGACTGGGCGAACATCCGTTCATCGGTCTTGAATATGGTGAACAGCATCGTTTTGGCCCGATCACCCTGAGTCTGCATTCAGCCGGTCATGTGCTGGGCTCGGCGCAGGTGCGAGTAGCCCATGACGATGGTCGGGTATGGGTCGTCAGCGGTGATTACAAGCGCGATGCTGATCCTACCTGTGCTCCTTTCGAAGTCGTGCCCTGCGATACTCTGATTACCGAAGCGACCTTTGCCCTACCCTGCTACCGCTGGCCCCCGGTCCACGTGGTGGGTCAGCAGATATGGGATTGGTGGTCCGACAACCCGGATCGGCCGTGCATCCTGTTTACCTATGCCTTTGGCAAGGCGCAGCGGGTATTAGCTGCGCTGGCCCAACACACCGATCGTACTGTTTATCTGCACGGCGCAATGGTGGCACTGACCGAGTTATATCGTGAGGCTGATGTAGCAATGTTACCGACCCAGCCGGTATCCAGCCTGCCGCGGGATGAAACCTTCAACGGTCAGTTGATTCTGGCCCCGCCGTCGGCGGCTGGATCGCCCTGGATGCGGCGTTTCAAAAATGCCAGTACCGGTTTTGCTTCAGGCTGGATGCGCATTCGGGGCAACCGCCGTCGGCGTGGATACGATCAAGGTTTTGAGCTCAGTGATCATGCCGACTGGCCGGCTCTGCTTGATACCATCCGCGATTGTGGCGCGAGCACGGTGCTGACCACCCACGGTCGCAGCGATGATCTGGTGCGCTATCTGCGCGAACATGAGGGCATCGATGCCCGCGCACTGACCACCTTATACGGCGATGAGGACGACTGATGCAGGCTTTTGCCGATTTGTATGCCGAACTCGACGGCACTACCCGGACTCAGGTCAAGCTGGACGCTTTAATGGCCTATTTTCGCACCGCGCCGCCAGCCGATGCGGCATGGGCGGTTTACATACTGTCTGGTCGGCGAATGAAACGTCTGATTGGTCCGCGCAAATTACGTGAGTGGCTGGTTGAGGTAACCGGGTTGCCGGACTGGCTAGTGGAGGAAAGCTATCAGCATGTGGGTGATCTGGCCGAAACCATCAGCTTGTTAATGGAAGATGGTAGCCAGCGCGAAACCGTCGAAGGGGCGCTGGCTAGCTGGATCGAGCAGACCATTGTGGGTCTGCGCAAGTTGGAAGAGCCTGAACAGAAAACCCATGTGCTTGCACACTGGCGCAGTCTGCCGCGCCGGGCCTGCTTTCTCTACAACAAACTACTCACCGGCAGTTTACGCGTTGGCGTATCCCGCGGGCTGGTTGAGCGCGCGCTGGCGGCTCTGGGTGATCTGCCCCGGGCATTAGTTGCCCGGCGTTTAATTGGTGATTACGAGCCCACGGCAGCTTTCTTTACCGCTTTATTCGACCAAGAGCATCGAGAAGAACGCGAAGGTCAGCCCTACCCATTTTTTCTGGCTTCGCCGCTCGAGAATGAGCCGCAAATGCTCGGAGATGTGCAGGACTGGCTTGCGGAATGGAAGTGGGATGGTATTCGTGCGCAATTGATCGCCCGACCCGGTGGTACTTGGCTCTGGTCGCGCGGCGAGGAGCCGATGAACGGGCGTTTTCCGGAGGTGGAGACAGCAGCAGTGAACTTGCCGGAGGTGGTGCTCGATGGCGAAATTCTTGGCTGGGATACTGCGGTACTCCCCTTCTCGCAAATGCAGCGGCGTATCCAGCGCAAAACCCTTGGCGAGAAACTGCTGCGTGAGGTGCCGGTGATCTTTCTTGCGTACGACATACTGGAATATCAGCAGCAGGACTGGCGAGAGCGACCGCTGCGCGAGCGCCGCGCTCTGTTGGAAACGCTACTGGCAGACAGTGGACAGACAGCTATCCGCATCAGCCCCAGGATCAGCGCGGCTCACTGGAGCGCACTGGCTATTGAGCGCGAAAGCAGCAGAGAGCGCATGGTTGAGGGGCTTATGCTTAAGCGAATGGACAGCCCCTATCGCAGCGGCCGAACTCGGGGTGACTGGTGGAAATGGAAAATTGAGCCACTGACCATTGATGCTGTCCTGCTCTACGCCCAGCCCGGACACGGCCGCCGGGCCAATTTATATACTGATTACACCCTGGCAGTGCGCGATGGCGACGCCTATGTACCCATCGCCAAGGCCTATTCAGGTCTGACGGATAAGGAAATTCAAAAGCTTGATCACTGGATACGCCGCAATACTGTAGAAAAGTTTGGTCCGGTGCGCTCGCTTAAACCTGAGCATGTGCTGGAAATTGCTTTCGAGGGTATTCAGTCCTCGCCGCGACATAAGTCTGGTATTGCTCTGCGCTTTCCACGCATCGCGCGTTGGCGCCAAGATAAACCGGTGGCCGAAGCCGATACGCTGGAGCAGGTAAAAGACCTGTTGCGTCTCTATGGCGCCTAAGGCTACGCCAGATGGGCTTGCTGCGGTCGAGGCCTGGTTTGCTGAACAGGGCTGGACCCCCGCGCCATTTCAGCGTGAGGCCTGGCATGCATTTCGTAGCGGTCGCAGCGGGCTTATTCACGCATCAACTGGCTCGGGTAAGACCCTGGCAGCATGGTTGGGTCTGGTGTCTGATGCGCTGGAAAAACCGATTCGCAGCGGCGGCCTGCGCGTTCTCTGGATTACGCCACTCAGAGCACTTGCCAACGACACCGCCGGGCACTTGCAGCGGGCCGTTGATGCCTTGGGCCTGGACTGGAAGGTCGAAACCCGTACCGGTGACACCTCTGCCAGTGTGCGCGCACGGCAGCGACGCAAACTACCGGAGACTTTGGTGACCACACCGGAAAGCCTCTCGGTTCTGCTTTCCTATCGCAATGCCGAGGAGAGCTTTAAACATCTGGATGCGGTAATAGTCGATGAGTGGCACGAGCTACTGGGGAATAAGCGTGGCGTGCAGTTACAGTTGTGCCTGGCCTGGCTGCGTGGCCGGCATCCGCAGTTGGCGGTCTGGGGGCTGTCGGCGACGCTCGGCAATCTGGACGAAGCTATGGCGGTGCTGCTCGGTGAGGGCGCTGAACCGGGTGTGCAGATCGCCGGCGCCCAGAGTAAGCCGCTTAGCATTCGCGGGCTATGCCCGGTCAGTGTCGAGCGTTTTCCCTGGGCCGGCCATTTGGGGCTGTCGCAGCTTGATGGTGTGCTGGATTATCTGGGTGAAGGCAAGACCTCATTGTTATTCACTAATACTCGATCCCAGGCTGAGCTCTGGTTTGAAGCTATTATTAAGGGGCGTCTTGAGTGGGTGACCGAGCTCGGTCTGCATCACGGCTCGATTGACCGCGCAGTACGGCGGCGTATCGAGAACGGTTTGCGTCAGGGTGATTTCCGCTGCGTGGTCTGCACCTCGAGTCTGGATCTGGGTGTGGACTTCTCGCCGGTGGACCGGGTAGTGCAGATCGGCAGCCCCAAGGGGGTAGCGCGGCTGATGCAACGAGCCGGTCGTTCGGGTCATCAGCCGGGTGCCGCCAGTGAAATTCTATGTGTGCCCAGTCACGCGCTGGAGTTGGTAGAGATTGCCGCTGTGCGCCGGGCCTGGAAAGCAGGACAAGTTGAGGCGCGTCGGCCACTGCGACTGAGCCTGGATGTACTGGTACAGCATTTGGTGACGTTGGCGGCGGGCCCGGGTTTCAGCGCTGAATCGATGTTCGCGGAGCTGCGAAGGACTCATGCGTTCGCCGATCTGGACGAAAAGGTTTTCACCTGGTGCTTGATGTTCATCACTCAGGGTGGGCCTGTGCTTGAGCATTATCCGCAATTCCAACGGGTGGTGATGTGTGATGGCCGTTATACGGTCGAAGACACGGGTATAGCTCGTCGTCATCGGCTGGCGATCGGTACTATCACCAGTGATGCGCAAATCCAGGTGCGTTTTATGAAGGGCGGCAGCCTGGGCAGTATTGAGGAAACCTTTATCGCTCGGCTCAAGCCGGGCGATGTGTTTCTATTCTCCGGCCGCGCACTGGAGTTGGTCAAGGTGCGGGACCTGGTTGCCTACGTACGTCTGGCGAAAACCCGGAGGCATAGTGTGCCGCGCTGGTATGGCGGACGCCTGCCTCTATCCAGCGAATTGGCCGACAGCGTCCTCGATATTTTTGAAGAGGTACAGGCCGGGCAGTACACCGACGCGGAGGTACAAGCTATTGCCCCGGTGCTGGAATTGCAAAAGCAACAATCGGCTTTACCCAGCCGCTCGCGACTACTGGTCGAGCGCTGTAGCTCGCGCGAGGGCGAGCATCTGTTCGTTTACCCGTTCGCTGGGCGGTTGGCCCACGAAGGTCTGGCGGCGGTACTGGCCTGGCGACTGGGGCAATGGGTTCCAGCTACTTTCTCGTTGTCGGTTAACGATTACGGCCTTGAGTTGCTTACCTCGGCGAAGCTGCCTGAGCTTTCAGAGGCAGACTGGCACTCACTGCTCAGCCCTGAGCACTTGCTGGATCATGTGCTTGCGTCACTGAATGCAGGCGAACTGGCGCGTCGTCAGTTTCGCGATATTGCCCGAGTCAGCGGTCTGGTATTTCAGGGCTTTCCCGGTAGCGGCAAGAGCGACCGACAATTGCAGGCATCCAGTGGCCTACTCTATGACACCTTGTTGCGCTACGATCCTAACCATCTGTTGCTCGCGCAGGCCAGCCGAGAAGTGCTTGAAGATCAACTGGATATTCAGCGGTTGAAGCGGGTACTGGATCGAGCCTCTGGCCAGGAAAAGATACTGATATCAATCGAACGCTTTTCGCCATTGGCATTTCCGCTTTGGGTCGAGCGTCAGCGTAATCGAATCAGTACGGAAGGCTGGCGCGAGAGGGTCCAGCGTATGATAGTCAGCCTGGAAAAAAATGCCGCGCGACAACCGAGAAAGCGCTTGTGAGTCGCACTTTGAATTGGCAATTAGCGGACGCCGACGTAGTACTGCATGGCGACCGGGCCTTGTTTTATCCGGCGGAGTCCTCGCTTCTGGTTGCTGATACCCATTTTGGTAAGGCTGCTTTGATGCGACGCCGCGGCTTGGCTGTGCCCAGCGGTCAGAGCCGCGATGACCTGCAGCGTTTGAGTGCATTGCTGCAGGTTTTTTCGCCACGAAGGCTTATTGTCCTGGGTGATTTTTTTCACCACCGGCCCGTGCCTGGTGAGCCGTTTCTGGATATATTTCCCGAATGGATGGCGCAGCATCGAGCGGTGTCGGTTGAAGCTGTCGTGGGCAATCACGACAGGCACGCGGCCGGAGTAGATGTCGGATTACTGTGGCACGATCATCTGGATCTGGGACCCTTTCGTCTGCGCCACGAGCCCGAGGCGGTGCCAGGGCGCCACGTGCTAGCAGGACACCTGCACCCGGTATTGACGTTGCAGGTGGCGGCCGATCGGTTACGCGCGCCGGTATTCTGGTTCCGCGAGCAGGTCAGTGTTCTACCCTCCTTTGGGGCGCTCACCGGAGGCTGGGATTTGCCGCGCACGTTTGCAGGAAAAACGGTACTGGTGGTCGAAGGCGAGCTGTTTCCGGGCCCGGATTAACGCATCCGCTCTTTTGTTATGTAATGCCCTGCGCAGGTCGGTTGAGCAAATACTCGACAAAGCTTATGCTGTATTTATATACAGCATAAAGGTGTGACATGGAGCTGATTGAAAAACTCACGATTCTGGCCGATGCAGCCAAGTACGATGCGTCCTGTGCCAGTAGCGGAGCGCCCAAGCGCAGCTCTCGTGGAAAGGACGGTATCGGTGCGTCAAATGGTATGGGGATTTGTCACAGCTATACTCCGGATGGCCGCTGCGTATCATTGTTGAAAATCCTGCTGACTAATTTTTGCCTGTATGACTGCCAATACTGTGTAAATCGTCGCTCCAGCGATGTGCCGCGGGCGCGCTTCATGCCTGAAGAGGTGGTCAAGCTGGTGCTGGATTTCTACCAGCGCAATTACGTCAGCGGTTTGTTCCTCAGCTCGGGGATTATCCAGTCACCGGATTACACCATGGAGCAGTTGATCCGTGTAGCCAGGCTATTACGCGAGGACCATCAGTTTCGTGGCTACATTCATCTCAAGACGATCCCCGAGGCTGATCCGGCTCTGATTGAGGAGGCCGGACGTTATGCTGATCGGCTCAGTGTCAATATTGAGCTACCCAGTCCAGACAGCTTGATCCGCCTGGCGCCAGAAAAGCAGATGGGTAGTATTACCGGGGCGATGGCGACAATAGACAATGCCTCCAACGAGTCGCGTGCAGACAAACGCGCACCTAAATTTGCGCCGGGTGGGCAGAGCACACAGATGATCGTCGGCGCCGATGCCAGTGACGATAGTCGTATATTGCATATGGCTGAATCGCTGTATGGCGACTACCGCCTACGCAGGGTCTACTATTCGGCGTTTAGCCCAATTCCCAACAGCCCTTCATCGGTGCCTTGCCAGGCGCCACCTTTGCTGCGCGAGCATCGGTTGTATCAGGCTGACTTCTTGCTACGTAGCTACGGCTTCAAGGCGAGTGAGCTGATCGGTGTGCAGGGTAATCTGCCTTTGGATATCGACCCCAAATTAGCCTGGGCGCTGGTCAATCGGTCGTTGTTTCCGGTTGATCTTAACGTGGCCGAGCCCGCCATGATTGCGAGAGTGCCAGGCATTGGATTGCGCTCTGCGCAACGTATTGTCAGTCTGCGGCGGCTTAAGCGCATACGTTTTGAAGATCTACTGCGCATGCGATGCGTGATGGACAAGGCGCGACTTTTTATCGTTACCAGTGATTATCGTCCGCGTCAGGATACAACCGAATCCAGCCAACTACGCCGACAATTGAGCGATCAGCCCGCACAGATGGCCCTATGGGCCTGAGGTAGCAATATGCTTGTGTTGTGCTGTGAGGATAACTTTGAGCGCTGGCGAGATCAGGCCAGGACTCTACTGGTTCAGGGCGTAGCGCCCCATGCCGTGGTCTGGGAAGATGAAGATAATCGCCAGTTGTTTGCTGCTGAGCCACTACCTGCCTATGGCGACGGTATAAAAACCCTGCGGGTACCTGCCCAATTGCTGACGAAGCTAGAAAATGCGGCACGTTACCGCACGCCGGGGCGCTGGAATGTGCTTTATCGGATTCTCTGGCGGGTAGTCAAAGGTGAGCGTGAGGCTATGCTGGCCGGTGATCCGGACGGTAGTGAACTGCATCGACGCATCAAATCGGTCAGTCGAGAGGCGCATCATCTGCATGCGTTTCTGCGTTTTCATCCCCTGCCAGCTGGAGCCGATCTGGACTATGTTGCCTGGCATGAACCGGCACATGACATTCTCGCCAGTGCCAGCATGCATTTTGCTGAGCGCCTTGGACGTCAGCGCTGGTTGATTGCCACCCCCCGCGACGGGGTCTGGTATGACGGCCAGCAATTGCACTATCGCCAACCCTGCCCGCCAGGTTGGCTGGCACAGGCCGAAGCGGTACGAGGCAAGGATGATGCGCTATGGGAGACCTACTATGCCAGCATCTTCAATCCAGCACGTCTCAATCCCAGGGTGATGCAGGGTCACATGCCGCTGCGTTTCTGGAAGGGGCTGACTGAGGGTAAATTGATCCCGGTATTACTCAGCAAGGCGCGGGCAGGTGCGCAGAAAAATGGCCAGGCCGACGGCGTAGCGGCAAAAAAAGGTAAGGTTATTCGACTGGCCGGTGATGAGGCCGTTATCGGTGAGCCCGTAAAAGCCCCCATAGGGGGCGACATATGATTGCTCAGGGATTCATGATTCGTGGCAACCATAGGCTCAGTTCTGCGGCCTTGAATGGTGGGCGTATAAAGCCAACGTACTGGCCTTCAGCGTTGATCATAACTACCTGGCCGCTGTGATCGACCAGATAGTTTTCTTCACTGGTATCCGGCGGTATATAAGCGATCGAGAGCGCTTGGGCTAGTTTAGCCAGCTCTGCCGGCTCGCCGGTGACACCCTTGAATTCGGCATTGAAATACCCTAGATACTCGGCCAATTGCTTAGGTGTGTCTCGCTCTGGATCAACACTGACCATGGTCACCTGCAGCGTGTCCTGAGCCACCTTTGGCAATGCCTGAACAACTGCACGCAGATCGGCCATGGTGGTGGGGCAGATGTCAGGACAGAAGGTGTAGCCAAAAAACAACAGATCCCATTGTCCAATCAGATCCTGTTGAGTCCAAGCTGCTTCGGTCGATGATTGCAGGGCCACTTGCGGCAGACTGCGCGGATTATCGAATAGAAAGATGCCGGCATTAGATAGCACATCGCGATCCAGTGGCACCTGCCGATTGACCTTGGCCACCACTGCGCCTAGTACCAGAGCAATAACTGCAACTGTAATCAGTACGGTCTTTTGCACGCCACTCATAGCCATCCTGCGACTCCAACATAATGATCTACCAGCAGCGCAACGAACAACCAAAGCAAATACCAGAGTGAGAATTTGAATGTCTTGATCGCCGCATGTGGCCGACTGTCGCGCCACAATGCCCAGGCCCAGTCGATGAAGCGCACACCCAGCACCAGTGCAGCGGCGAGGTATATCGGACCGCTCATGTGAATGACAAATGGCAACATGCTGACGGCCAGCAGGATGAAGGTGTAGAGCAGAATATGCAGTTTGGTGTACCGCTCGCCGTGTGTTACCGGCAACATGGGAATATCAACCTTGGCATATTCGGCTTTACGATGGATCGCCAGAGCCCAGAAATGCGGCGGGGTCCAGGCAAAGATAATCAACACCAGGAGCAGTCCTTCGGCATCGATTTGACCCGTCACTGCGGTCCATCCCAAAAGCGGTGGTGCGGCGCCAGCGAGGCCGCCAATCACGATATTCTGGGGTGTGGCTCGCTTGAGGAACAAGGTATAAATGACTGCGTATCCGAGTAGCGAGCCCAGGGTGAGCCAGGCAGTGACCGGATTAATCCAGGTCAGCAGAATGGCCATGCCACCGACGCCCAGTATCAGCGCGAAGACCATGGCACTGATTGGGTTAAGGCGTCCCTGTGCCATCGGACGACGCTGTGTGCGCGCCATATGTATGTCGATTCGGCGGTCTACCAGATGATTGACCGTGGCCGCCGAACCAGCGCAGAGCGCTATACCCAGATTACCCAGTACCAGGATGGTCCATGGCACCATGCCCTCGGTCGCCAGCAGCATGCCGATGGCTGATGTGATAATCATCAGCGCCACTACCTTTGGTTTTGTCAGTTCCAGGTAGTCTCGCCATAGAGCGCCTGCGGGGGCCGTATCGGTCAAGGTCGTCATAAAAGCTTCCCCAGAACGCCTCGGCGTTCGTCATTGTTTGAATTATTGGTTTGGTCGTCAGTATGCGCCAGGGTTCAACGGCTTGCCAGCGTGCCGGCCGAACTGTCAGTACTGAAATAAACGTCCCTGGGCGGTGCGCGCAAGCGGTAGTTGATGGCAACCATAACCAGTAATAGCACCGCGCCTACGGCGTTATGAGCGACAGCGACGATTAACGGAAGATGCAGTAGCACATTACTTATGCCCAAACTGATCTGTACTGCCAGCACGGCTACCAGCAGGCTTGCCAGCCCGCCAAGTCGTACCTGTGTCAACCGCCAGGCTAGCAATAGCAAGACGATGCTGGTTACCAGAGCTCCGATACGATGGGTTAAATGGATTGCCGTGCGGCCTTCGCCTTCGAGTATGCCACCAAGGTAATTTGGACCTATTTCGTGGAACAGATGAAATCCTGCCGCAAAATCCATCTCGGGCCACCATACGCCGTGGCAGGTTGGCAGATCCACGCAGGCGAGTGCTGCATAATTGGTACTGGTCCAGCCCCCGAGCGTGATCTGTCCGATCACGACCACCAACGCGAAACGGGCAAAATAGCGCACACGCACGATCGATTTGCGTGGTGATACCGCGTTGTACCGCCCTGACAGACGCAGCGAAAGCAGTAGTAAGAGACTCAGGGTAGCGAAGCCACCCAGCAGATGGCCCGTTACAATCTGCGGCCATAATTTTAAGGTTACTGTCCACATGCCAAAGGCCGCCTGACAGATGACTAGCAGTAGCAAACCGAAGCTCAAGCCAACAGCATATCCCGGAAGTCGCCGGTGACGAAGACTGTTAAGCGCCAGACCGAGGATAAGTAAACCCAAGGCGCCAGCGACATAGCGATGAATCATTTCTGCCCAGGCCTTGAATACTTCCACAGGCTCGTTGGGAAAGCGTGTCTCGGCAAGCTGGATTGCATCCGCCGATTGAGGTACGCCGAGAAAACCATAGCAACCGGGCCAATCAGGACAGCCTAGCCCGGCATGTACCAGCCGGGTATAAGCGCCAAGAATGACAACAACGAAGCCTAGGGCCAGTGCGCACAGGGCCAAAACGTAACCAGGTTTACGCATGCTCATTAGCCTACCTTGGAAACTTTCAATAAGTGTTTAAGGTCATCCAGCAATTGTTTGCCGGGCTCGTCTACAGCTTGATGCAATATTACTCTACCAAGGGGGTCTATGAGCCATAGCTGCGCGCCTTCGCGCCATTCCGGAGGGTGGGATGTTAGACTGCGGCGATAGGCATCCGGGTCAAGTCCGGTCTGCTGCATCCGCGGATATTCTCGCTCCAGGCGCTCGCGCAGCGCATCTGGCACCGGCTCACCCAACGCAACCAGATGTTCAACGCGGCCAGCTTCACGCCCCAGTGCGACGTTAATCTGTCGGGCCTCGTTAAGCAGTTTTAGACATGTTTGGCCGCATTCTCCAGCGGCTGTCACCACCAGTCTCCAAGGGGAGCCATAGCCTACGGGTTCGATCGCCAGTTGCCAGTCATCAATTACAATTGCCGGCTCGATCAGGTCCGAACGATTAGTCTGGCTATCGGGAATACCCACGCCCAGTTTGGCCATAAGGCCTGCGAGGAATATGGGTCCCAGTACGACGGCGAAGATGGCCAGCAGCTTGAGCTGACCGTGAGGTTTTCGCTCTGGCGCAGGTGATTGTTCCCTGTCATGCATTCGTTTCGTTCTCCGGGGATTCGGGCCGAAAACCGGCCCAGACAAAGAGTGCCAGCAGGGCCAGTGCCAATGCAAACCATTGCACCGCATAAGCAACATGCTTGCTGGAAGTCATGGGTAGCGCCGGCCAGTCTAGCGTCAGCGCCGCGTCACTGCCGGTTCGCAGGCGCGCCATCCAGGGCAGCAGGGATTGGCTGCTGGCCGCGTTCATTGCTTTTAGGTCCACGCTGGTAATCAGCTTGGGCCAGGTGGATTGAACGTTGGTATCACCGAGGGTGAAGCCCGCCTCGGCCTTTGGCAGTGCCTCGGCGTCCAACCGCTGGATCCCCTCGGGAGTAACGACTCGCGGGGTTTCACGGCGGTCAGGCCAGGCAAGCCAGCCTCGATTGACCACAAGTTCAAGGTCAGAGTCGATGTCTTTGAACCGCTGCAGGACTTCCAGACCAGCCTGGCCGTTGCGGGTGCGATTATCCAGTAGCCAGATGTGCTCGGGATCAAACACCCCTTGGATCTGAAGCGGCATCCATGCGCGATCGTCCGCATTTTGGAGGGTTTGGACTGATACGGCCAGGGCGCTGCGACTTGCGTCCATCTGCGCCTGCATCTGACGTTTTTCTTCGCCACGATCGAGCTGCCAGAAGCCAAGAGCGATTAGCGCAGGTAAAAAGAATGCAACAAATGCAGTCATGGCCCAGCCGGGTGCAAATCGCGTTGTGGTGGAGGAGATATCAGACATGGCAACCTTGAAGAACTGCAGGGTTTATAATGGTAAAACCCTTCACATTCATGGATCTTCTATTATGTGGTTAAAACTGGTCATCGTGGCCTTGCTGCTGGCTATTCTCGTCAGTCTGTTCGGCGGATTGTTCTTTCTGGTCAAGGATACGGGGGCAGAGCGGCGTCTGATAACGGCATTGAGCGTGCGTATTTCGCTCACCGTCGCGCTGATGCTGCTGATTGCCTACGGATTCTGGTCAGGGCAATTCGTCTGGAACACGCCGTGGCTTCACTAACCACGCTGCTATGAATTGTGGCCCGGAGTCCGGGCCACAATTGCGGTCAGAAAATGTAGACGAAAATAAACAGACCCACCCAGACCACATCGACAAAGTGCCAATACCAGCTGGCTGCTTCAAAGCCGAAATGCTGCTCCGGTGTGAAGTGACCTTTGAAAATACGAACCAACATGACCGACAGAATAACGGTACCCATGAATACGTGGGCGCCGTGAAAGCCGGTAAGCATGAAGAAGGTCGATCCGTAGATGCCGGAATCCAGGGTAAGGCCCAGATCGTTATAAGCATGGAAGTACTCTGCAATTTGCAGCCCCAGGAAGACCAGGGCGAGTGCCACGGTCAGTCCTAGCCATGCTTTCAGCGCGGTGCGTTTGTTTGCCCGCAACGCATGGTGAGCAAAGGTCACGGTCACGCTTGAGGTGATCAGAATGATGGTATTGATCAGCGGCAACTGCCAGGGACTGATGATTTCCTTCGGTCCCGGGAATAGGCTTGGATCAGGGTTGGCCATCAATGGCCAGACATATTCGAAGTTTGGCCAGAGCATATTGGCGACGCCCTTGTCTCCGTCGCCGCCTAGCCAGGGGCCAGCAAAGGTGCGAGTGTAGAACAGCGCGCCAAAAAACGCAGCGAAGAACATGACTTCGGAAAATATGAACCAACCCATGCCCATGCGAAAGGAACGGTCCATTTGCGCGCTGTACAAGCCTTCGTGACTTTCCTTGATGACATTGCCAAACCAGCCAAACATCATCCAGGTAAGTATAAGCAGGCCGGCGATCATTATCAGCTGACCGCTTTCCCCGTTATTGATCATCAAGGTGCCGGCACCGTATACCGATGCCAGCAGACCAATCGACCCCACTATCGGCCATTTGCTCTGCGCCGGTACGTAATAAGCTTCGTGCGTTTCGTGTGCTTCGTGACTCGCCATCTCTTGTTCTCCTTATCAGGCAGTCAAATTCAGTTGCTGTGCACCGCCGCCACGTCGGGACCGGCCATGCGTTCAGTGATATCGAATAATGTGTAGGACAGGGTCAGACGATGTACGTCCTGCGGCAACTCCGGGTCAACAATAAAGCGTACTGGCATTTCCACAGTCTCACCTGCCTGCAACGTCTGCTGGGTAAAGCAGAAGCATTCGGTTTTGTGGAAGTAAGCAGCAGCTTTGGATGGGGACACGCTTGGAACGGCTTGAGCCACCATCTCTTTATTGGTCGGATTGTGCGCAGTAAAGAGCATTTCACGTGTTTCACCGGGATGCAGCACGATTTCACTGCCCTGTGGACCGAACGACCAGACCATGCCCTGAGCATTGGTTGACAGGAACTGCACGCGTATTGAGCGGGCCTCATCCACTGTCTGGCCATTGTCTTCATAGGCTGTTTTATTGGTTTTACCGTTAATGCCGAAGGCGTCGCACATCACGTCATAGATCGGCACCAAGAGGAAGCCGAAACCGAACATCCCGACCACCAACAACAGTAGGCGGCTGACCAGACGCTTTGTGCTCATTCCTTCACGCATTACAGGCATCCTCCTACTTCACTTCCGGTGGTGTGCTGAAGGTGTGATATGGCGCAGGCGATGCCACTGTCCACTCTAGACCCTCAGCACCATCCCATGGTTTGGCGGCCGCTTTAGGTCCGCCCTTGATGCACTTGATCACGATGAAAAGGAACAACAACTGAGTCGCCCCGAACATGAATGCGCCGATAGACGACACCATGTTGAAGTTGGCAAACATCATGTTGTAGTCCGGAATTCGGCGCGGCATTCCTGCCAGACCAATGAAGTGCATTGGGAAGAACGCTAGGTTCATACCGATAAAGGACATCCAGAAATGCGTCTTGCCCAGGACTTCGTCATACATGTGGCCGGTCCATTTGGGCAGCCAGTAGTAGGCAGAAGCAAAGATGCCGAATATCGCGCCTGGTACCAGTACGTAATGGAAGTGGGCTACGACGAAATAGGTGTCGTGATACTGGAAATCAGCAGGTGCAATCGCCAGCATCAAGCCCGAGAAGCCGCCAATGGTGAACAGAATCACGAAGGCGATGGCAAACAGCATGGGCGTCTCGAAGGTCAGTGATCCACGGAACATGGTACTGACCCAGTTGAACACCTTGACGCCCGTAGGCACAGCGATCAAAAGGGTGGCATACATGAAGAACAGTTCGCCGGTTAGCGGTATGCCGACGGTGAACATGTGGTGAGCCCAGACAACGAACGACAGAAACGCGATTGCGGCGGTGGCGTATACCATCGATGTATAACCGAACAGAGGCTTACGCGCGAAGGCCGGAATAATCTGGCTGACCGCGCCGAAAGCCGGCAGGATCATGATGTACACTTCGGGGTGTCCAAAGAACCAGAAAATATGCTGGAACATCACTGGGTCACCGCCACCTGCAGCGCTGAAGAAACTGGTGCCGAAGTTGATGTCCATCAGCATCATGGTCACCACGCCCGCTAGTACCGGCATGACGGCAATCAGCAGGAAGGCAGTAATCAGCCAGGTCCAGACGAACAGTGGCATCTTCATCAGCGTCATGCCCGGCGCGCGCAAGTTGATGATGGTCGCGATAATGTTGATCGCGCCCATGATCGAACTAATGCCGGCAAGGTGGATAGCAAAGATGAAGTAGGTCACGCTCGGGGGCGCATAGGTAGTGGATAGAGGGGCGTAGAATGTCCAGCCGAAGTTGGGACCGCCGCCTTCCATAAAGAGTGTGGAAACCAGCAGACTAAATGCAGCGGGCAACAGCCAGAAGCTGAAGTTGTTCATGCGCGGCAAGGCCATGTCCGGAGCCCCGATCATCATCGGGATCATCCAGTTGGCCAAGCCTACGAACGCCGGCATTACTGCGCCAAATACCATGATCAGGCCATGCATTGTGGTCATCTGGTTGAAAAACTCAGGCACAACCAACTGCAGGCCGGGTTGGAAGAGTTCAGCGCGAATTACCATCGCCATGGTTCCGCCTAGTAGGAACATGGCAAAGCTGAACCACAGGTACATCGTACCGATGTCCTTGTGGTTGGTGGTCAGTACCCAACGCATCGGGCCCTTGGCCGGACCATGCGCATGGTCGGCGTGATGATGATTGATCACTGCACTCATGATGGTCTCCTATTGGCCGTCTTTGAAGTTGAGAATATCCAGCGGACTGACGATTTCGCCAGTGTCATTACCCCACGCATTACGCTCGTAGGTGATAACCGCTGCAATATCGACTTCAGACAGCTGGCCGCCGAACGCAGCCATTGATGTACCGGGTTTGCCGTTGACTACGATATCGATGTGAGCAGGAATATCGTTAAGTGCAATATTGCTGCCCTTGAGTGCAGGGAAGGCAGGCGGCATGCCGCTTCCGTCTGGCTGGTGACATGCTGCGCAGTTGGTTAAGTAAACGCGCTCGCCACGCTCCATGAGCTCGGCCAGTGACCAATCCTTGTCGCGTAGTTCGGATTCGGCTGCTGCAGCTGCTTTTTTATCGGCCAGCCAGGTGTCGTAGTCTTCCTGTGTTCTGGCGTCGACAACGATGGGCATGAAGCCGTGATCGCGACCGCATAGTTCGGTGCACTGACCGCGATAGATGCCGGGCTCGTCGATACGGGTCCAAGCTTCGTTGACGAAACCCGGAATGGCATCTTTCTTGACTGCCAGAGCAGGGACCCACCAAGAGTGAATTACGTCTGCTGAAGTGATCAGGAAGCGGATCTTCTTGCCGATGGGGACCACCATAGGCTCGTCTACTTCCAGCAGGTAGTTTTCACCCTTTTCAGCCTCGTTGTTGATCTGCTCGCGTGGAGTAGTGAGGTTGCTGAGGAAGCTGACATCTTCGCCAAGATATTTATACTGCCAGCGCCACTGGTAGCCGGTGACCATGATGTCGACGTCGGATTCTTCCGTGTCGTATATATCGATCAGGGTTTTCGTCGCGGGCACTGCCATGCCGATGAGAATCAGCAATGGAATCACGGTCCAGAGGACCTCCACCGAGATATTCTCGTGAAATGTCGCGGGTACTGCACCCCGGGACTTGCGGTGCATGAACATCGACCAGAACATCACGCCAAAGACGATGACGCCGATAACGACACAGATCCAGAAGATCAGCATGTGGAGGTCGAATACCGACCGACTGATGTCGGTCACGCCCTGGCGCATATTGAATGCCCATCCGGCGCTTACTGTGCCACTGAGAGTCAGCAATAGCAGACCACCCAGCCAGGCGCTTGCATGTCGCAACATTCCCGGTTCCCCTTATTTTTTTTATCATTTCTGGAGTGGGGGGAAGGGTATTTATGTCGTCTTCAGGACTTGATAAACACGGATGTCGCGCTTTTATTGTCCCCGCCATAAGGCAGGAACGAAACAAGGCGGCTGGCCCCCCAAATAACTGCCAGACTGGTCGAGTATAGACCTGACAGGTCTTAAGGCAATCCCCTATCTATCTATTTTTTGTTGTTTGTCAATATTATGTACGTGAGTTTGTGTTACCGCTACGCGTTATTCAGGCCTCTGTAGCAAGGTGAACCCGTGGATCGCCAATTTGGTCTAATGCCTCGAAATCGAGCCACTTTGACGATATCAATAAGCTCTGCTAGGTTGACTGCGACATTCTGATACATTCCTACAGCCGCCTTGCAGCCGCCTCGCAGCTGCGTTACCGGAGTCATCGATGAATATTGTCGCATTGCGCGAGCGCATCACTCTGGCTGAACAGCATGAGATGACCGAATCCACCTTGTGCTCCTGGCTTGAGGAGCGCCTGCCGACTCTGCATCCGGCCATTGCAGCGGCCTGTGAGCATGACATCAACAAGCTGATGGGTTTTGTGCGGGGTTATATTTGCCAGGTGCCAGATGTTCTGGAGGCGGCTCAGGCAGTGGCGATTCAGGCGCAAATAGGCCCGCAGTTGCTGCCGGTGCTGAAGATGGCTGAAACCTTCTTCGTGCAACCGCCAGATCTGCCGTCGGATCATTGCGGACTCCTGTCTTTGCTGGACGAGGCCTATCTTGCGCATCGTCTGCTCGAAGAGGTTAATGACCGCTATCTGAGCCATGGTGGTGGTCAGTTGGTGCCGTTGGATACCACCCGCGCCAGTTTGATTGCCCACCACCTGCTGGAAGACTCTTTCGCCAACAAGCTTGATGCAATGGTGCAGGTCACGGTTGATGGCTTGGTGCCCGATAGCATTTTCCAAGGGCCGAATTTCAGTGAGTACAAGCAGCGCATGCATGTCGAAGGTCAGCGCTCGCTCTGGGAGGAGTGGCCTTGTATGTCGCAACAGCTTGGCATCGAAATCAAGCTGCGCGACAGTCTCTGAGGTCTACTGCTTCTTTTTCAGTTTCGGATTAGGGAAAAACTGCACTGTCTGGGACTTTTTCTCCGGGGCTGGTTTGGCCTTGTTGACCCGTGTGGGGACTTCGCGCGGAACTGCATTACCGCGCTCGTCCAGTGTATCGGCATAGCCGCAACTAACGCACTCGCGCGCGGGTCTGCCGTCCTCGTCGAATGTCCGAATGGTATCCATTGCGGTGCAGGCAGGGCAAACGGCGCCGGCGATAAATCGCTTGATAACAGTCTCTTCGCTCATGCTGCTTCTCCAGTCAGGCCGCTGTGTCGCAGGAGCGCATCGATACTTGGCTCACGGCCGCGAAACGCGACAAATAGCTCCATTGGCTCGCGGCTACCGCCCTTGGCGAGTATGTTGTCGCGGAAGGCTCTGCCGGTATCGGTATTGAGTACGCCTTCATCCTCAAATCGCGAGAAGGCATCGGCCGAAAGTACCTCAGCCCATTTGTAGCTGTAATAACCTGCGGCATAACCGCCCGCAAAAATATGGCCGAAGCTATTCTGGAATCGATTGAATGCCGGTGGACGAAACACTGCCACTTCATCGCGTACAGTATCGAGGGCCTGCTGCACGGTCAGACTTGGATCCTCGCGGCGGTGCAGCAAAAAGTCAAAGAGCGAGAACTCGATTTGACGCAGCATGCCCAGTCCCGACTGAAAGTTGCGTGCGGCAAGCATCTTTGCCAGCAGGTCTTGCGGAAGTGAAGCGCCGGTCTCGAAGTGGCCGGAAATCAGTGCCAACCCCTCGGGCTCCCAGCACCAGTTCTCCATGAACTGACTCGGTAGCTCTACCGCATCCCAGGCTACTCCGTTTATACCGGATGCGGCGGGGTAGTCGACCTGTGTCAGCAAGTGATGCAAACCGTGCCCGAACTCATGAAATAAGGTAGTGACCTCGTCATGGGTCAGTAACGCGGGCTTGCCGCCCACGGCCGGGGTGAAATTGCAGACGAGATAGGCAATTGGCCGCTGCAGCTGGCCTCCGGGGAGTTGTCGACGGTCACGGCAACCGTCCATCCAGGCCCCACCTCTCTTCTGGCTGCGTGCGTATAAATCGAGGAAGAACTGGCCAGTGACCTCGCCGTTCTCGATAACCTCGAACAGCCGTGCATCCGGATGCCAGCGATCAAACTCCTGAGTTTCGCGCAGTTGTATGCCGTAGAGCTTCTCGACCACGCCGAACATGCCTTGCAGGACCCGATCGATCGGAAAGTAGGGTTTGAGCTCTTCCTGCGAAATCGAGTAGTGATGCTGCCGCAGCTGTTCGCTGTAGTAACCCATGTCCCAGCTTTGCAGGTCCGCACAGCCATTGCCCGCGGCGAATACCCTAAGTGCCTCTAGGTCCTGCTCGGCAAAGGGTTTGCTGCGCTGGCCCAGATCACGCAGAAAACTGACCACTTGGTCAGTGCTGTCAGCCATCTTGGTTACCAGTGACAGCTCTGCATAGTTGGCGTAGCCGAGCAGTTCTGCCAACTCTTGGCGCAGGCTAAGAATCTCGTCGATCAGCGGCGCATTGTCGTTTTCGCCAGCAAGGGGTCCCTGGTCGGAGGCCCGGGTACTGTAAGCGGTATAGACCTCTTCGCGCAGTGCGCGGTCGTGTGCATAGGTCATCACGGCAAAGTAGTTGGGAAACTCCAGATTGACCACCCAACCTTCCAGTTCTTGTGCTTCTGCGGCTTGACGCGTTTGAGCCATGGCAGACTCGGGTAGTCCGTCAAGGATGCTTGAATCGTTTATATGACGGCTCCAGGCATGGGTTGCGTCCATCACTTGATTGGAGAAGCGGCTCTGCAGGTCGGATAAACGCAGTTTCAGATCGCCATAGCGTTTTTGCTGGGCCTGGGGCAAGGCAATGCCGGACAGGCGGAAGTCACGCAGGGCGTGCTCGATAATGGTTTTTTGAGTCTGGTCCAGCATGGCAAATTCTGTGTTATCAGCCAGTTGTTGGTAGGCTTCAAAAAGTTTCTGATTCTGGCCCATTTCGGTACTGAACTCGCTCAACAGCGGTAAACAACTGTTATAGGCCTCTCGCAGCTCTGGGGTATTCATGACGCCATTAAGATGACCGACAGGTGACCAGGCGCGCGACAAGTTTTCGCCCATATCATCCAGAGGCTCAATCAGGGTGGCCCAGGTCCATTTTTCCGGAGCATGATCGAGCAGGTGTGCTAGTTGCGTCCGGCTGTCTGCCAGCACCTGCTCAATGGCAGGCTTCACATGCTCAGCACGGATGCTGCTGAAGGGCGGCAGGTCATAGGGTTGCAGCAGAGGGTTGGACATTATGTTGGGTATCCTGTTGGGTGCATTCTGGGCCAATGTTCAGCATGATATGAAACACCCTGCGCTTTCGCACGGCTACTCATTTTTATTAATGGTATCAAGAGCTTTCCCCAATGGAGAACAAACCATGCAGATTCGTGCTTTCCGTGGCAAGGAACCGATTTTCGGCCAGGCTGTATTTCTTGATCCTACGGCGGTAGTGATTGGCGACGTCGAGTTGGGCGACGACTGTTCGGTGTGGCCAAGCACGGTCATTCGCGGCGACATGCATCGTATTCGCATAGGTGCCCGCACCAGCGTGCAGGATGGCAGTGTGCTGCACATTACCCATGCCGGGCCGTTTAATCCCGATGGTTATCCTTTACAGGTCGGCGATGATGTGACCGTCGGTCACAAGGTTTTGTTGCATGGTTGTACGATTGGCAGCCGGGTATTGATCGGCATGGGCAGTATCGTGATGGATGGCGCGGTTATCGAGGATGAGGTCATCCTGGGGGCGGGCAGTCTGGTGCCGGCCAGGCAGACACTTGAAACGGGTTTTCTTTATATGGGCAGCCCTGCTCGACAGATACGCCCTTTGACCGAGAAGGAGTTGGGTTTTTTTACTTACACTGCGGGCAATTATGTTCGACTGAAAGATGAGCATATTGCTGCTCTCAGCACCGACTGATGTTGATGTGATGGATGTCCTGCGCTGCTACACTCAGTGGGTATTCAGCAACAGGGATGTCAAATAAAGAGATGCGAAGTTTGAACGACCGCAACCGTGCCGAGGGGCAGTCTTCGGGAAACAGTGGTCTGGCTAATGCCGATCAGCGCTCTCTTCTGCGCCTGATTTTTCTAACCACAGGGATTGCCCTAGGCTTCTTTTGCGTCTTGCAGGCTCTCGAGGGCCGATACCTACTGGCAACTTTCGAATTAGGGGCCACTGCGTTGCTTCTCTGGGCGTCCGCACGGATTACAGCCGCGCGCAACGTGACCTTGTGGATCTATGTCTTTCTCTTGCCATTGTTCTGCTTCCTGATCTACATATTGAGCATGCCAGGCGCATCGGTTACTGCTTTTGTCTGGGTCTATCTGGTGCCAATGTTGTCCTATTTGCTACTGGGCCGTAAGGCTGGATTCGTCCTTGCCGCGCCGTTCATCACGGTGGCGACCGGGTCTTACCTGTTGCGCTCTGGCATTCCGCAAGGGCCCTCTGGGTGGATTGATCTGGGTAATGCTGTACTGTGCGGTTTGCTGGTGATTGTCTTCATGCATTTGTATGAGGTACGTCGGGCAGGGGCTCAACGTGCTTTGCAGGACATGGCGGAAACCGATGCGCTGACCGGGGTGGCTAATCGTGGGTATTTCCAGTCCTCTCTGGAACGCAGTGTTAAGGCAGCCAATCGCTCCCAGTCGCCTTTTGTGCTGGTAATACTGGATGTGGACCTGTTCAAGGAAGTGAATGATCGATGGGGGCATGACGCGGGCGATGCCGCGTTACAGCATATCTGTCGCTGTCTGCTGGGGCGTTTGCGGGAGACGGATGTGATTGGCAGATTGGGTGGCGAGGAATTCGGTATCCTGCTTGCCAATACCGATAGAGATGCTGCGATGCCATTGGTAGAGGACTTGCGAGAATCTATAGCAAGTACCTGTCTGAGCCACGAACACATCAACATCGCTTTGTCGGCCACCTTCGGTCTTGCCCAGTGGCCAATTGATGGTGAAAGCCCATCGATGCTGTATCGCAGCGCGGACCGCAGGCTGTATCAAGGCAAAGCCCGAGGGCGTAACCAGCTAGTCAGCCGGGATGAGGCTTGAGCAAACGCGTTGCAAAACAGCTTCGCGCTGCCAATTGTCTTGGAATCAGCCCGGTGAATAGTACCGCCGCAATCGTGACATCCGCCCGCGCTGGTCTATCATCCCTGGGTCAGGGGCTTTTCAGCCCCCTTTTTTGTTTCCGTCAATTCGAGGTTTTTCATGTCTGACAACGCTAATCGCAAAGTAGTGCTTAACAAACGGCCGCAAGGTGAAATCGCGAATGACGACCTGGTCATTCGCGAAGAGCCTGTGCGCGACCTGAAAGACGGGGAAGTGTTGCTCAAGACATTGTGGCTGTCACTGGACCCCTACATGCGTCCGCGCATGAACGATAGCAAGGGTTACATGGACCCGATCGAGATAGGTGCGACCATTGTGGGCGAGAGTGTTGGTCGCGTGGTTGAATCCAAGTCCCCCAAATATAGCGTCGGCGACGTGGTTACCAGCTACTCTGGCTGGCAGGAGTATTCGATCATTTCCGGTGATGCGCCAATGGTCTACAAGATTAAGGATCAGGGCGTACCACTGCAGGCATATCTTGGCGTCGCGGGCATGCCTGGACGTACCGGTTACTGCGGTTTGACCCACGTGGGTAAGCCCAAAGCAGGCGAAACCGTAGTGGTCGCCGCTGCATCCGGCCCTGTTGGTACCGTGGTCGGCCAGACCGCCAAGCAGATGGGTTGCCGGGTAGTGGGTGTGGCCGGCGGCGAGAAAAAGTGCCGTTATGTTGTCGAAGAGCTGGGCTTTGATGCCTGCATTGACTACAAGGGCGGCAATCTGGAAGCCGATCTGAAAGCGGCCTGCCCGGATGGTATCGATGTGTACTTCGAAAACGTTGGCGGTGCTGTTACTCGCGCTGTAGCCAAACTGCTCAACAGCGGTTCGCGGGTGCCGATCTGTGGTTTTGTGTCTGCCTACAACGCTGAAGATGCCAGCAAGGTCGAGACGCCTTTCCACGTATTTGGCGCGATGGAAGAGCCGCCAGAGCACCGTTTTTTCCTGGTGACCGAATGGCAAGACCAGCATCAGGAAGTCACTGCCCATCTAGCTGAACAGATTGCCTCCGGTAAGCTCAAGTACAGCGAGACGGTCGCCGAAGGTCTGGACAACGCCGTTGAAGCATTCAAGGGCATGCTGAACGGCAAGAACTTTGGTAAGCAGCTGGTGCGCATCGCTGACTGATTGGCGGTATTGCTCCTCGGCCGGGTGGCGTTCTGCCGCTTGGCCAATAGTGGTACACATTCTGCATCATCCTGCACTGTACTGAGCCGATGCGCCTCTGGCGCATTAATCATGCGCTTTTATAGTGCTTCAGCAATGATCGCGCGCTATCAAAGTGCCATAGCTGGTTTGGCTTGCAGGTGCCGCGATGTCATTAGATATGTTGGACGTACTTTGGGTCGTGCTTTGCGCGGGACTTGTCTTCAACATGCAGCTGGGTTTTCTGTGTCTAGAGGCGGGATTGACGCGCAGCAAGAACGCCATCAACGTGGCGGTCAAGAATATGACCGACCTGAGTGTGGCGATTATTCTTTACTGGTTGTTCGGATTCGGCCTGATGTTCGGGGCGAGCGAGAACGGCTGGGTTGGTAGTGGTTTTGTCATGTTGTCCTTTACGGACACCTGGCAATCGGCCTTTTTCCTCTTTCAAGCCATGTTCTGCACTACAGCGGCAACCATTGTTTCGGGTGCAGCGGCTGAGCGTATGCGTTTTAGCGCGTATCTGGTGGTCACCATGCTTGCCGCCGGACTCATTTATCCCCTTTACGGTCACTGGGCGTGGGCGGGAACCTTCAGTGATGGCGTCGGCTGGTTAGCTGAGAAGGGCTTCGTTGATTTTGCCGGTTCCACCGTTGTTCACAGCGTGGGTGGGTGGATTGCGCTGGCTGTGATCTTGGTTCTCGGACCGCGTGAAGGTCGCTTTGATGTGGATCGCAACGGCCGCAGCCTACCGGGCTCCAATTTACCGCTGGCGATGCTCGGCGCACTGCTATTGCTGTTTGGCTGGTTCGGCTTCAATGGCGGCAGTACCTTCAGTTTTGATAACCGTGTTCCGGGGATCATCGCCAATACAGTCCTCGCTGGAATGGCGGGTATTATTGGGGGAATGCTGTTGTCCTGGCTGCGCTGGCGGCTGGTGGATCCCGTCTATCCTCTTAACGGGCTGATAGCCGGGATGGTAGCCGTTACCGCAAGCGCCCACGTGGTCGACGCTGGTGCGGCGCTGCTGATCGGCTTGGCCGGCAGTTTCATCATGTATCTTGCCGATCGTTTGCTTTTTCGGCTGCGCATAGACGATGCAGTGGGTGCGGTGCCAGTGCACTTGGCTAGTGGTATATGGGGCACGCTGGCGCTGGCCCTGTTTGCTGACACGGAACAGCTAGGAACCGGATTGGGACGCTGGGAGCAGTTTCTGGTACAGGGAGAAGGTGTGATAGTAGCCGGTCTCTGGGCATTCGGTCTGACCTGGATTGTGCTGAAGCTGGTCAACCGTGTTTTGCCCCTGCGAGTAACGCCGGACGAAGAGCGTATGGGACTCAATGTGTCTGAACATGGCGCTCGCACCGAGCTTATCGAATTGCTCGAAGCCATGGCGACGCACCAGCACGATGGCCATTTTGCCCAGGAAGTTCCGGTCGAGCCTTTTACCGAGGTTGGCCAGATAGCGGGGCAGTACAACAAGGTTATTCGCGCGCTGCAAAATGCCGTCGGGATGACTCAGTCGATCATCCGGGATATACGGGACGGAATTATCACGTGCTCACCCGAGGGTGTTCTGGCCAGTTGTAATCCTGGTGCTGAACGTTTGTTTGGTTTGTCCTCAGCCGAGTTGATGGGTCAGCCACTGCACCGGTTGGTAGCTGAGGAAGGCTGGACCGGTCTGCCGCGTCCAGACAGCGTAGGCGAGCTGAAACAGGAAGTACTGTTCAGCCGTAATGGACACGAACAGTTCGTGGCTGAGCTGACCGTCAGCCGCGGCGCATTCGATGACCAGGTGGTGACCTGCATGATTCGCGATATTACCGAGCGCCGTCGCATCGAGCAGCAGCTGCATCAGGAAAAGATGCTGGCCCAGGTGACGCTGGCGTCGATCGGCGATGGTGTGATCACTACCGGACCGGATAGTCGCATCTGGTATATCAACCCGGTAGCGGAAAAGCTCACCGGCTGGGAGCGCGCCGAGGCCACCGGTCGTTCGCTTGATGATGTTTATCGCCTGTTCGATGAAATCAGCGGGGCTGCTTTGGGTAATCCAGTGACGGCGCTGTTGCGCCGTTATCGCCAACCGAGGCCCACACAGGAAGGTGTGGGCCTCACGCTGCGCCGCCGCGATGGCAGCGACGTTGCCATTCAGGATGCGGTTGCCCCCATCCGGGATGATGAAAGCAGGATTATTGGGGCTGTGTTGACGTTCCGTGACGTCACCGTCAATCGTCGGCTGGCGCGTGAACTGTCGCATCAGGCCGCTCACGACACGCTGACAGGTCTGGCTAATCGGGCTGAATTCGAGCTGCGAGTAGCCGCAATTCTGGCCTTACCCCTCGCCGAACGGGGTGAGCAGGTTTTGTGTTACATGGACCTTGATCAGTTCAAGATCGTCAATGATACCTGTGGGCATGCGGCGGGCGACGAACTGTTGCGGCAGTTAAGCAAGCTTTTCCAGGCGCGCATTCGCAATACTGACCTGCTCGCGCGTTTGGGCGGCGATGAATTTGGCCTGTTGCTTACTGGTTGTCATCTGGAGGAGGCGCTGCCCATCGTTGACGGCATGCGTGCCCAGGTCGAGGAGTTTCGTTTCAGCTGGGAAGGTAAAACGTTCGCCATCGGCGTGAGCATAGGACTTGTACAAATCGCTCCGGGGGAAACCCTTGGCCGACTGCTGAGCGCTGCCGACAGCGCCTGCTACGCCGCCAAGGACGCCGGCCGCAATCGTATCCATATTTATCAGGCTGACGACGAGCAACTGCTCGAGCGGCGAGGCGAGATGCTATGGGTCAACCGCATCAGACAAGCGCTGGATGAAGATCTGCTACGCCTTTATGTACAGCGGATCATGCCGGTCGCCGGCACTACATCGAGCCCGAGCTTCGAAGTCCTGGTGAGAATGCTGGGTGACGACGGCAGCGTGATCCCCCCCGGCGCATTCATGCCTGCCGCCGAGCGATACGCCCTCGCTACCGCGATCGATCGCTGGGTAGTAGGCAATTTTTTAGCATGGATCGGGGATTACTGTCGGCGTCAGCCGGATAATCAGAGCAACTTTTCAATCAATTTGTCAGCGGCGTCTCTGGGTGAGGATAGCTTCCTCGAATTCGTGCTGGCAACGCTTGCACGACATAGCGTGCCGCCAAAGTGCATTTGCTTCGAGATTACCGAGACCAGCGCCATAGCGAATCTCAGTCGTGCGGTGGTTTTCATGCAGAGGCTTAGGTCGATTGGTTGCCGATTCGCACTCGATGACTTCGGGTCAGGGTTATCCTCATTCGCCTACCTTAAAACACTTCCGGTGGATTTCCTGAAAATCGACGGTGTGTTTATCAAGGATATCGAAACGGATCCGATTGCCCGGGCAATGGTGTCAGCAATTAATACGATCGGGCATGAGATGGGCTTGCTGACGGTCGCCGAGTTTGTTGAAAGCGAAGGTATTCTGCGCTGCCTGCAGGAACTCGGGGTTGATTATGCGCAGGGCTATTACCTGGGTCGCCCGCAGCCCTTGACCGACATCGAAGGAGTGCGGATGATGCCGCGCTGAGCACTCTCGCCATCAGGGCAAATAAATGCGGAATTCCCCGCCGCCCAAGGTGCTGTCGTTGCGCAGTTCAATACGACCCTGCACGCCGTTACGTTGATGCAGCTCAGCGATGCGTTGACCGAAGTACAAACCTAACCCCGTACTCCCGGTGCTCATGTTGATACCCAGCACATAATCGGACTGGTGCTCGATCATGCTTGGCGGGTAGCCCTGGCCATCATCGCCAATAGCGATTACCAATTGATCGTCTTCGCTCCACGCTTTCAAGTGAATAGCTGACTGCGCGTAACGGATGGAGTTGTTGATCACGTTACTCACCACTGAGCCAACCAGCTCGGTATCGAGAAAGGCCATCAAACCATCCTCTTCGACTTCGTAGGTGCCGATAATGTGACGCGATTGCAAAATCTCGTCGTGTCGGGCCAACTGCTCCTGGAGAAAGTCCTCTACTTCGATCCAGTTCGGGCGCATGGGCAGCTGGTTGACCCCCAGTTTGTAGAGACCGAGCATCTGCACCAGCATGCCATTAAGGCGTAGGGACTCGTATTCGATCATCCCGCGCTCGGCGGGCTTGTTCAGTTCTGGTGGCAATTCAACGGACCACTTCTCATAGGCCTGCATGAGCATGGCAAGAGAGTTCTTCATGTCGTGCACGGTTGAAGCAATTACCGTTGAAAAGTCCAGGCTATGGGATGAGTCGTTCTGCCCCTTGTCGCTCATAGTCCAGCCACAGTTGCGCAGAGTTTTTCGTAACGGGCGTAGCGGTGATCTGTTGACGGTATATTGCTGACCTGCGTCAGGCACTCCTGGCACTCTGTTTTTAACTCAGTAGCGGGTTCAATCAATAAGAGTCTCAGCAGTGATTGAGCGGTATTCAATGCAATACTGATGTTGCGCGGCTGCAACTCACGCGCTTGTCGGAATAACTCAAGTGCCTGAGGAAACTGTTTTTGCTGATATGACCGGATGCCTTTGCTGTTCAGTCCCTGCACTTGAACACAGACATTGAGGATGGCCGGATTGCTTGTTTGTCCGGCGATGGCATCCATTATCTTCTTATCGTCGCCGTACATCTCGGCGCAATTCGCCAGAATATCCTCGGCCTTGTCTGTATGGCCGAGTTTTTGGAGCTGGGTCGCGATCTCAAGGGCAATATTGGCAGAAAAGAACGTCGGGAGGTCTGCCATCTTGGCGCTAGCCTCTGCTATCAGTTTGTCGGCTGCCGTCTGGTCACCTGACTTGGCTAGAGCTCCAGCGTGCACGAGGTGCGCGCGAACTGCGAGCGTTTGATCATCTTTCCAGGTCTTGCTCAGATCACCCAGGGTCTGGCGAACTTCGAGCAGAACTTTGTATCCTGGCGATGCATCACCTGTTTGCTCGGTCAGACTGGATGCCAATTGAAGGTGGTTTTCGGGGTTGCGAAACTGCGAGTTTCGCCCCAGATCAACTGCCTGTCTGAATGCTCGTACTGCCTTGTCATAATCGCCATTGGCTTTTGCCATCTTGCCCAGTTCATGTTGTCGCTGCAGGCTGTGGGGCGAGATGCGTAAACCTTGCTCTAGGTAGTCCTGGGCTTTATCTGTCGCCCCTCGGGCAGCATGAACCGCTGCCAGGCCATCGAACAACGCCGGTAGCATAGGAAACTGACTGATAGCGGAGGTGAACAGTTCTTCTGCCTTGTCTAGTTCGCCACGGTCCAGCCAGTGATTGCCAAGTAGCACCAGTGCCCAGGGCATGGGACGATCGGCGATCAGCTCGGCCAGCATGGATTCCAATTCGGCATGCTTGCCGAGTGCTTTCAGGGCGCCTGCCTTGTACCGCTGGCACTGCGGTACAAAACGCTTGTTGTCTTCCATTACTTGACCGCAAGCTGCCAGCACCGTTTGTTGATCATGGCGGGCCAAGGCATCAAGGATTGGCTTGAGTGCCAGCTTGCGCTCCACCAGCTTGTCCAGTCTTTGTTGCAGGCTGGCGCGATTAAAGGGCTTGGTCAGGTAGGCATCAGGTTCACACTCCAGGGCACTCATGACCATGGCTTGACTGCTTTCGGCGGTGCACATCACAAAGATGCAGTGCGGGCTGATCAATCCGGCATGATGCAGCTCTTCAAGCACCTGCTGACCGTTTTTGCCGGCGCCCAGATTGTAATCGTGCAAGATTACGTCGTAGGCGGTGTTCCGGCACATGGCTATGGCATCTTCACCGCGAGCGGCCGAGTCGACATCCTTTATTGCCATCAGGCGCAGCATTCCCGTCACAGAAGTACGAAACTCGGAAAAGTCATCTACTACCAGAAAGCGTTTTTTGCTGTAGTCGATCATATTCCTATCCGTTTAGCCTCGGGCTTATTACGACAGTATAGCTGGCGACCTGATCATTCGGGGTACGGCAAATCGCCATACTCGCGTTTGTCAGAGAGGGCGCCTGATTTGATCTGACTCTATCACCTGCACACCCTGTTTGGGCTCCAGCGCTGCGTTCAGCATCGTAACGGCTACATCGCGTGTGCTGACTGCCTTGTAACGTGCAGGTATAAGGGGTTCAAAGCGTCTAGCGAGCCACAATCCAATACTTTCCCCAGGGCGAAAATCGGTGCGTTTTTCGCCATTCAACAGTGAGGGCCGCACATGGGTCAGAGCGCTGAAACCGAGTGCTTCCAGATCCATTTCGGTTTCGCCCTTGGTACGCAAATAAAGCGATCGAGAATTTGCATCTGCGCCTAATGATGAGTTGAAGACAAACACCGGTGCACCACAGTGCCGGGCCAGCGCGGCCGTCTGAAGGACGTAATCGTGATCGACTCGACGAAATTGTTCCTGTGATCCGGCTAGTCGACGTGTGGTACCCAGTGCGCATAGCACCGCGTCAGCCTCCCACCAAGGTGCCTCTGACGGGAGTGCATCAAAATCAATCAGGGGATTGTGCAAGCGCTCATGGATTGCTAAAGGGCGCCGGGTTGGCGCAATCACATGCTTGATCCGTGGATGCCCCAAAGCCAGCTGAATCAGATGGCTGCCTACCAGCCCGGTCCCCCCCAGTATAAGAACCGAAATCGTTGGTTGTTCGCTCATGGCAGCTCCGTCAGATGGTTGCGGCTAAGAAGTGCATGCTGTCACTGCCAGCAATGCACTCTGTTTATTGCTTGCGACTCAGGTCCGGCCAGCCCATTCCTCCTCCTGCAGTGTGCGCCACAGAATCTTGCCGGTAGGCGATTTGGGCAGGCTGTCAGCGAAAGTAATCTGTTTCGGGCACTTGTAGGCAGACATATTCGTCTGGCACCAGTCCATGATCTCTTCCGGCGTCACGCTCTCGTGACCGTCTGCGCGGACGACCACCGCCTTGGCGGTTTCGCCCCGGCGCTCATCTGGCGTAGAGATGATGCATACTTCCCGGACTGCGGGGTGTCCGTATAGCAGTGATTCCACTTCCGCTGGCCAGACTTTGAAGCCGGAAGCATTGATCATTCTCTTGATTCGGTCGACGAGGAAGAAATAACCGTCCTCGTCGTAGTAGCCAATATCACCCGAGCGGAAGAAGCGTTTGCCCTCAAGCTCGATAAAGGCTTCAGCGGTGGCGTCGTCTCGGCGCCAGTAGCCGCCAAATACCTGTTCACCATGCAATACGATCTCCCCCGGTTCCCCCACGCCAACCTCCTGCAGACTGTCGACATCAATGATACGTGAGTCCACCCCGATGATCGGAATGCCTAAACACTGTGGCTTAGGGGCTTCTGGCGGGTTCATGTGGGTGGCGCTGATGGTTTCGGACAACCCATAGCCTTCGGCATAGTGCAGGCCGGTTTTTTTATGCAGCTTGGCCGCTACAGCAGCAGGCATGGCCGCGCCGCCACCGCCGATTCCTTGCAAGCTACTCAGATCGTAATCATCGATGGTCGGCTCGGACAGCAGGTCGACCACCATAGTCGAAATATTTCGCCAGCCGGTGATGCCATGGTCCTGAATCAGCTGCGCAGCAACTTTACGATCCCAGCGGGTCATCACCACCTGAGTGCCACCAATATAAATGGCGCTGTTCATGCACACCTGCATGCCGGTCACATGGAACATCGGTACCGATACCAGTTGCACGCTGTTGTGTTGGGCGTTGCCCCATACGGAGCAGTACACAGTGGTCGCCATTGCGCTGTGGTGCGTATGTACGCAGCCTTTGGGGTTACCGGTGGTGCCGGAACTATAGGGGATAACGCAGTTGTCGTTCGGCCCGGCGGTCAGCGGGCCTGGGAAGTAAGCTGCAGTCAGAGCATCCTGCCAACGGGTCACACCTGCCAGTTCGGGTGCTGGTCCCTGGAGCAGCACCGCATCGGGTAGCTCCAGATTGGTGGGCTCAACAATATATTCGCCGTAGGCGGTGGCAATCACTTCGCGTAGCGAGCCGACCCCTATGAGCCCATCGAAATTGTCCAGCAGCTCGAGCCCGCTCAAGGCCACGGTGGCTTCGGTATCGGCTATCAGGTATTCCAGCTCGGCTTTGCGGTTCATTGGGTTGACGGGTACCACCACGGCATTGGCGCGCAGGATGGCGTAGAAACCAATCACAAATTGTGGGCTGTTCTGCATATACAGCAACACCCGGTCCCCAGCCTTTACGCCAGCTTCCTGCAGGTATCCCGCCAGTGCCTCGGCCTGACGCTCCAGTTCGGCATAGCTCAGCGCGGTACCGTAATAAAGAATCGCCGGGTGCTGCGGATAGCGTAACGCCGCTACGGTCAGGTTGCTGTACAGGCTGGTCTGGGGTAGTTCGAGATGATGGGGAACCTGGTCGGGCCAGACGCTGTAGTGGCGGTCGAACATAGTTGGATCTCTCTTGAGCGGGGAAGTAAGGAATGCAGGCTAGCTGCACAGCCGCAGTCTGGGAATGGACAGTCGCCGTGGTGTTGACTGATCATAAGTTACAGCTTGATGTGCATTAGAGTGGCACATTCAGCAGTCAGGTAATATTCTTCGATTCCATTCGCTTCAACCCGGCGTTTCTTCAAGTAGTTCGAGACTGTATGCCTGCAAACGATACTCAAGTGCTCCCCGTTATGCTTGTTGGTCCGCTCCTGCGACGTCTGGAGCCTTCCCGTCTGCTCATCTGGCTGGTGGCGAGCAGGCCTTTGCCGATGGTGCTGACATTACAACGCCCGGGGTGTGATGACGTCATTGAAATCGCCACTGACGGTCCCTTTTGCCAGGTGATCCCGCTCGGAGCCCACGCGTTTGTTCATCTGCTGGAAGTGATGCTGAAGGAGCCGCTACCGGTTGATACGATTATCGGCTACGACCTGCATTGGGGCGAAGAGGATGATCGTCAGCATTTGGGTAGTGCGTATCCGCATTTGCTGCATACGGACAGGGATCGGCCTTCATTCATGATTGCCGGTAGCAATCGTACTCTGTTGCACGGCTCCTGCCGCAAGCCGCATTTCCCCTGTGCTGACGGGCTTGTACGCGCGGATGGCTGGCTAGCCGAGCGCCTGGACCAACCGGAGCAGCGGCCCGCCTGGTTGATGATGAGTGGTGATCAGGTATACGTGGACGACGTCGCAGGGCCAATGCTTCACGCCATCCATCAACTGATAGAGCATCTGGGCTTATTCGATGAAAAACTTGAGGGCGCCACGGCCGCTGATAGCCAGGCCCTTTATCGTAGTGAGCAGAATTTTTACCAGCGCGAGCAGCTCTTGCCCGACATACACGTTAATGTTCCGCTGCGAGAACGGTTTTTTGGCGGGGCAAGAAAACCGGTATTTACCTCGGCCAATGCTCACAACCACCTGATGACGCTGTCTGAAATGTTCGCGATGTACCTGTTGGTCTGGTCCCCGGTACCTTGGACGCTGGTTAACCTAAAAGCCCCTTCGTTCGATGCTGAAAAGGTTGATTATTACGCTCGGGAAAAAGCCGCTATTGATGAATTTGTCAGTGGCTTGCCGCAGACCGCACGACTGCTTGCGCACTTACCGAGCTTGATGATATTCGATGATCATGACGTTACCGATGACTGGAATCTGACTGCCGATTGGGAGCGTATTGCCTACGGACATCCCTTCTCGCGCCGCATCATTGGCAACGCGCTGGAGGCTTACCTGCTCTGCCAGGCCTGGGGGAATGATCCGCAGCAGACACGCGAGCCGCTGCAACAGCTTGCTGTCCTGCTTGGCAATGCCTGCGTGGGCGGCTGGCTGGACTGCTCTGCCCAGAATGCTTCTATTGATCAGGTGCTGGCCTTTCAGGACTGGGGGTATGAAGTGATAGGCACGCCGCATCTTATGGTGCTGGACACGCGTACCCGACGCTGGCGCAACAGACGTCGACCCGGACAGCCGTCGGGCTTGATGAACTGGGAAGCGCTGAGCGAGATGCAGCAGATGCTGCTGGACAAAGAAGCAGTTGTTATTGTTTCGGCGGCACCGATGTTCGGTGTAAAGTTGATCGAAGGTATCCAAAAGCTGTTCACCCTTTTCGGCAAGCCGCTATTGGTGGATGCGGAAAACTGGATGGCCCATCGCGGCGCCGCCAACGTCATGCTGAATATCTTCCGCCACTCCCGCACCCCGGCTAACTTCGTTGTGCTCTCCGGTGACGTGCATTATTCATTCGTCTATGACATCTCTATTCGAGACCGCGATCATGATCGGCATCCGCATATCTGGCAGATCACTAGCAGTGGTTTAAAGAATACCTTTCCCCAGAACTTGTTGAACTGGTTTGATCGTCTCAACCGCTGGCTTTACGCTCCCTGGTCGCCACTCAACTGGCTGACCAAGCGCCGTCGCATGCGCGTCACTCCGCGCGATCCTGACCGCGCTAAAGCTGGGGAAAGACTCTGGAATGGCAGTGGGATCGGTCTTTTGCGGATGGACAGCGGCGGTCGGCCAGTGGAAGTAAAGCAACTGGACGCGCGCGGGTTCGAGGTAGAGTTTCTGCAGCGCGACTGACAATGTGCAGCTGATCGGGTGCGCAAGCGCTAGCGGTGAACCGAAAGACAGTTTGAATGTCTCAATCAGACACGGTCGAATTCCGATCGTCGTCAGGAGCGCCGTCATGACCAGCACCACAGACAAGATCAAGGGTACCGCTAACGAAATCATTGGTAAGGGCAAGCAGGCAGTAGGCAAGTCGGTCGGTAACGAGAGTCTGCAAGGTGAAGGTATCGCTCAGGAAGTCAAAGGCCAAGCACGGAATCTGAAGGGCGATGCCAAAAAAGCGTTGAAAGACGGTGTCGATAAAGCCTGATCTATTATGTACAGTTATTGGGATAGGCTTGGCACCAGCGGGTTGACGCTGGTGTCTTCTTCAGCAGGCAATATCCCGAGCATCTTTTTTGCATCGAATCCCCAGTAAAGCCTCCCCCGTCAAACACCTAAGTAACTATTATCGTGTTTGAGTATTAGCAGCCGACCATAGGGCTGGCCTATTTACTTGAATGGCTGCTCAATCCACATTAATCTAGCGATTTATTTGAGCGATCGCTCATTAATTTCGGGCCTATGCCTATCAGGAGACGAATAAATGAAAGCATGGTCATTGCTGGGGTTGCGAATATCAATGGGTTGGCTGCTCGTTGTGTGGGGCGCGGATAAGATTTTCAATACGGAGCACGGTATTGCCGTGGCAGAAAAGTACTATTTTGGTTTGATTGCTTCTGAGGTTATTTTGCCTTTTGCCGGGATACTGCAGGTCATAATCGGATTGGTCGTGGTGCTAGGTGCCATGCGTCGGTGGGCTTATACAATTCAGCTTCTATTCAATACCGCTTCGTTATTGGCAGTGGCAACGTCAGTCATCGATCCCTGGGGTTGGTATCTGGATGGCAGCAACGCATTATTCTATCCGTCATTGATCATATTCGCGGCCAGCGTTCTGTTGATTGCCTTTATGAACGAAGATCGCTTCTGTGTGGACGCAAAGCGACTCGAAAGCCAATCAGCGGGCTGATCAATTGCGTTCTTCCTTTTCCAGCGCGGCAAGCACACGAGCTATGTCCTGTGGCTGCGCCGGTAAAGGTAGGGATTTGAGAACCTCAGACGTCAGACTCAACTGCTTGATGTAACGGCGACAATGCCGACACATGCCAATGTGCATCATGACCGCCATACGCGAATTGAAACTCAGTTTGTGATCGATAATGTCCGAACCCATCTCCGACATTTCCCAACAGCTCAACATGTGCCTTCCTCCTCAAAGTGATTCAGCATGGAGTGCATGGTCTGCCTGGCGCGATGCAGCAGAACGCGGATATTACCTTCGCTCATAGCTAACTCCTCAGCGATCTCAGCGAAGCCGAGCCCGCCCAGTTCGCGAAGCATAATTACTCCGCGCTGCGCTAGCGGGAGGCGATGCAAATGCTTGGTGATACATTCCTGCAATTCGGCTTCAGTCAGGAAGGAGTCGGGCGTGTCGTGATGCCAGGTATGGGGCAGCGTCTGCCAGGCGCCACTTTCCTTGAATCGGTTTGCAATGGGTGACCCCAGATCCTCACCCCATGATTCGAGAGATGTTTCCCGGTGATGCTTGCGCAGTAGCGCCTTGGCCTCATTCAAAGCAATGCGTGTTAACCACGTTCTGAACTGGCTGCGTCCTTCAAACGTATTAATTGCAGCCAGCGCCTTGATCCAGGTGTTCTGAACCACGTCATTTGCAAGGTCTTCGCCTACCAGCGGCTTGACCATCAGCAATAGAAATCCCTGGTGGAGAGATACCGCGATTTCGGCTGCTCCGGGCTTCTGATTCCTCAGATCTTCAATTAAGGCTGACTCTTCAATCATGGGGTTGAGTGTTTCCCTAAAGCGGTTGGATGGTCCGAATACGCATTTGTTACCTTTCGGAGGCCAATACGGTACATGGAAGAGAAGTTGCCTAAATTGGCTGCATTTTACTAGCCACAAGGCTTGTGGCAAATTGGTAGATCAGGGAGGAACTCGACTAGTATCGGTTATCCACTCTAGATATAGGCACAAAAGACGAAATTGAAGAAGGTCGGATTTGACCGTTAGCCGCGTTACAACGCTTCCTTCCACAAATCCTGCTCTTTCAGATCACGTTACCGAAGATAACTTAACCTCTGAAGCCCTGTTTTCTGTGGAAGGTGTCAGCGGCTCCAGTATTGCTGTGTTGGTTCAGGCCGGGCCTTTTGCCGCTACGACACGCTATAGAGTGGGCCACATTGTGATCAGCTCGATATCGCAACTTTCTCTCATATACAAATGGCTATTTTCGTCGCGGTTCGGAATAAAGCTCAATACGACACGACAATAGGGCAAAAGTTAATGGGACTTGAATGTTCTGGCGTCGATATGCCAGCGGCGTAGCCGCGAATACAGTGAAGCCGGTTTCATGCCCAGCAGGGCTGCAGCGCCTTCGCGCCCAGCCACTTTACCCTTGGTCTGGCGTAAGGCATTGAAGATGTTTTCCCGTTCGCCCATGCGTCTTTCCTGATCAGTCAGGACTAGTCTAGAGACCAACTCTGCCTTTACTGCTGTCTCCGAACGGTCGATGCCCTGTGATCCGCCGACGGGTATCTCGATATGCAGCTTGCCCGCTGCAGAGACAATAATTGCCCTCTCGATGATATTTTCTAGCTCACGGATATTGCCAGGCCAGGAGTAGCTCTGCATTTTTTTTAGATCGGCCAACGACAAGGCCATCGCTGGCTTTTTGAGCTTCTTGCAGGCCTGCTCGATCAGGTGTGTGGCCAAGAGTGGGATATCCTCGACGCGATGGCGCAGCGGCGAGGACTCGATCGGAAAGACATTCAGCCGGAAGTACAGGTCCTCGCGGAACAGTCGCTCCTCTACATCGCGACGCAATTGCCGGTTGGTCGCGGCGATAATGCGCACATCCACGCTACGAGTGCGGGTGTCGCCCACTCGCTCGAATTGTTGATCCTGCAATACGCGTAGCAGCTTGCCCTGCAGATCAAAGGGCAGCTCGCCTACCTCATCCAGAAAGATGGTGCCTCCGTCGGCCAGTTCGAATCGGCCCGGCCGATCTGCAGTCGCCCCGGTAAAAGCACCACGAACATGGCCAAAAAATTCGCTCTCGAACAGGTCCCGGGGAATGGCGGCACAATTCACCCGGATCAGTGGGCGCTGACTACGTGTGCTGCTCTGATGGATGGCCCTGGCGATCAACTCCTTGCCGGTTCCGGACTCACCGGTGATCAATACCGGGGCGTCGGTTGGCGCGACCAAACGAATCTGGCTGATACAATGTTTGATCGGCTGACTGCGGCCAATAATCTGCTGATAATTATTCTCGGCGCGGATCTCTTCCTGGAGATAGGCGTTCTCCATTTCCAGACGTTCCTTGAGTGACTCCACCTCCGCCAGCGCCAAGCGCAGACGTTTTTCCGCTTCACGTCGTTCGCTGACGTCGCGAAACATCACCACCGCGCCGACCAGACGACCCTCGTCACGAATCGGCGTGCTCGTGTACTCCACCGGAAAGTGGCTGCCGTCCTGGCGCCAAAACACTTCGTTATCCACGACGTGGACGATGCCATCATTGAATGCTGCATAGATCGGACAGCTTTGGCTGGGGTAGTGACTACCGTCCTGATGGGTATGATGGAACACCGAATGCGCATCTCTGCCGATCAGTTGTCCTTCCTCCCAGCCCAGCATCTTTAATGCGGCCGGATTGACGAAGGTGGTGTCACCTTCGGCGTTGACGCCATAAATACCTTCACCTGCGGCGCTGAGAATCAGTTGATTGTCTCTCTCGATTTCCTTGAAAGCGCCTTCGATGCGCTTCCATTCCAGTAAGCCCCCACGCTGGAGCCAGTGCCGCTCTGCCTGTTCGCGCTGCCGCAAAACTTCACTCGCATCGAACATCACCAGCAATAGCCTTGAATGACCTTGATCCATAAAGTGCGAAGCGAAGATTTCAACTGCCAGGTGCTGCTTTTCCCCAAGCGTCAATGACAGGTCGCCACTGTAGTAATGCCCCTTGTCCATACAGGCCTGGGTCAAGCTGATCATGCGTGGCAGGTCATGGCCAAAGAGTGACGAGCAAGACCTGGCCAGCACTTCGGTGCGCGACCGCTTCAACATGGCCAACATGGCCCGATTGCAATCGAGCACACGATCATCCAGTGGGTCACAACACATCATCGCTGTGTGTGAAGAGTCGACAGCAGAAGGCCAGGTGGTCTCGGGGCAAAAAGGCATATCAGGGTAGGCAGGCATATCGGGTATCCAGGCAATCGATATGCAATAGCGAAGCAAAGTCTGGGCCTTTTTATGCGTATGCATAGAATTAAAGTGTGCAAACGCATAAAGCATGCATTTGCATAAATCCAGGTGTGTTGAATAAAACCTGTAATCAACTGTTTTAGTTGATGTAATTATTATTTGTTAGTTTGGCACGGAGCTTGATAAGGGGTTATTACCCCTCACTGCATCGCTACAGCGTGCCTGCGGGAAAACGACTGCAAGGCACCAGATCGGCGCAATGGCAAAATCCAGTGCACCGTTCCTCACATCAGGAGCTAGCGATGACACTTAAGAGTCTCGGCAACCCATACGACAGCGCGACAGGCCTCAATCACGAAGCGCAATGTGAATGTGAGCGCTGCAAACAGGTCAAAATACCCGCTGGCCTGAGTGCTCAACGGATAATTCTGGATACTGCTGCACCCGCCATGATCAGCCCGCAAACCTCAGAGCAGATGATGGAGCGCGCGATCGAAAACGCAGTGGTGCGCGCGATGTTTAATCAGAGCGACATGAGCCGACGCCGCTTCATGCAGTTACTGGGTGGCGGCACGGTTGCGGCCGCATTGGCTACAGTCTTTCCCATGGCCGAGGCCAAAGCAGCGCTTATGGGCAGCCTCGGGCCGCTGGAAAAAACCAAACTCAGCGTCGGCTTCGTGCCGATCACCTGTGCCACGCCAATCATCATGGCCCACCCGCTAGGTTTCTATTCCAAATACGGGCTGAACGTCGATGTGATCAAGACTGCTGGCTGGGCCGTGGCTCGCGACAAGTCGCTGGCCGGCGAGTATGACGCTGCACACATGCTTACGCCAATGCCGCTGGCGATGTCCATGGGCGCGGGCTCGATTGCTGAACCATACATCATGCCCGCAGTGGAAAACATCAATGGCCAAGCCATCGTGCTGCACGTCAAACACAAGGACAAGCGCGACCCTAAACAATGGAAAGGTTTCCGCTTCGGCGTGCCCTTTGAATACTCCATGCACAATTTGCTGTTGCGCTACTACGTGGCCGAGCATGGGCTGGATCCGGATAAGGATATTCAGATTCGCGTCGTTCCACCACCGGAGATGGTCGCCAACCTCAGCGCCGGAAACCTGGACGGTTACCTCTCACCTGACCCGTTTAACCAGCGCGCAGTATGGGAAAAGGTCGGCTTTATCCACCTGCTAACCAAAGATATCTGGGAAGGTCATCCTTGCTGCGCATTTGCGTGCAGTCAGCGCTTTGCCACCGAAAACCCAAATACCTACGGCGCCCTGTTCCGCGCCATTGTTGACGCCACTCAATACTCTCACCTAGCTGAAAATCGCAAGGAAATTGCTGCCGCCATTGCCCCTCGCAACTATCTGAATCAACCCGTTGAAGTCATCGAACAGGTGTTGACCGGTCGTTTTGCCGACGGCTTGGGCAACATCATAGATGAACCCAGCCGTATCGATTTCGACCCCTTCCCTTGGCATTCGATGGCTGTATGGATTCTTACTCAACTCAAACGCTGGGGTTATATCGAGGGTAGCGTGAACTACAAGCAGATAGCCGAACAGGTCTATCTGGCCACTGATGCGGGTAATGTGATGAAGGAACTAGGCTACGCCGCGCCGGATATCACCTACAAGAATTACACCATCATGGGTAAGGAGTTCGACTACAACAAACCTGAAGAGTACGTGGACAGCTTTGCGATCAGGAAACGTTCATGAACGGTTATATGACTCATCTGCGACCGGCATTGCTAACCATTATCATCCTGTTGGTGCTTGGCGGTATCTGGGAGGCCGCGATCAATACCACCCAGAGTACCGGTAAGCTGACCGAGTACGAAATCATGATGGGCGGGGGTCAACCCAATGCTGGCGTACCTGCACCATCCGAGGTGCTGGTGCATGCCTGGACTGAGCTGAGCAACCCCTTCTATGACAACGGACCCAATGACAAGGGCATTGGTATTCAGCTGGGTTACTCAATCGGCCGAGTATTACTGGGCTTCTCCTTGGCTGCCGCCATAGCCATCCCGCTGGGATTTGTGATCGGTATGTCGCCGCTGATGTACAAGGCGTTGAATCCGTTTATCCAGGTATTGCGGCCCGTTTCGCCCCTGGCTTGGATGCCATTGGCGTTGTTTATCATCAAGGACTCGGAAGCCTCGGCGATCTTTGTGATCTTCATTTGCTCGATCTGGCCGATGCTGCTCAACACCGCGTTTGGTGTGATGAATGTGCGCCGCGACTGGATCAACGTGGCCCGCACCCATGAGCTTGGTCAATTGCGCACGGCTTTCCAGGTAATCCTTCCCGCTGCCGCGCCGACCATCCTGACCGGCATGCGCATTTCCATCGGCATTGCCTGGCTTGTCATCGTCGCCGCCGAAATGCTCGTCGGTGGGACTGGCATTGGTTATTACATCTGGAATGAATGGAATAACCTGGATCTGACCAGCGTGGTGTTTTCCATTCTGATGATCGGCCTGATCGGTATGCTGCTCGACGCCGTGCTCTCACTCGCCGCGCGCCTTGTCGCCTGGCAGGAATAGGAATGCCCATGACTGACATGACCATCACCACACCCAACCGCAAATTTCTTCAGGTCGATGGTCTGAAGAAGACCTACCCCACACCGGGAGGCGGCGATGTTGACGTTTTTGAAGAGGTCAACTTCAGCCTCGCCAAGGGCGAATTTGTCTGCATCATCGGCCACTCCGGCTGCGGCAAATCGACCATCCTCAATGCACTGGCCGGACTGGATACACCCTCCGGTGGCACTATCATCCTCAACGGCAAGGAAGTCACCGGCCCGAGCCTGGAGAGAGGTGTGGTTTTCCAGAACTACAGCTTGATGCCCTGGCTATCGGCGCTGAAGAACGTGATTTTTGGCGTTCGCGCGCGCTGGCCACAGTGGAGCAAGGCGCAGGTCGAGAAGCACAGTCGCAGTTACCTGTCCCTGGTCGGCCTGGATGAGGCCCTGCACCGCAAGCCGGCGCAGCTATCCGGTGGCATGCGCCAGCGCGTCAGCATCGCCCGCGCCTTTGCCACCCAGCCGTCACTCTTGCTACTGGACGAGCCCTTTGGCGCACTGGACGCGTTGACCCGAGGCGTGATTCAGGATGAACTGGTCAAGGTCTGGAGCGAAACCCGGCAAACCGTATTCATGATCACCCACGACGTGGATGAAGCCATTCTGCTTGCCGATCGCATTTTTCTCATGAGCAATGGCCCCAATGCGCGCATCGCTGAGATGGTTCAGGTGGACATTCCCAGACCGCGCCTGCGCACGACCATTTTTCAGGACGAGAAGTACTATCAGACCCGTAATTACCTGGTGGACTTTCTGATCAACCGATCCGGTGGCGAGCACGCGAGTGCCGACGACAACGTCCCCACCCGTATACGCGACACCCGTACCCCAACCACAAACCCCGAACACGCCTGAAGGAGCACGACCATGAATCCGACTACCGCTACCATCATTACTGCCAAAGAAAACCTGGGGCTGTCCTGGGAAGACATTGGCGCTGCGCTGGAGATGTCTCCAGTGTGGACCACCTCTGCCTGTCTGGGCATGAACAGTATGCCGGCCGAAAAGGCCCAGCGTCTGTGCGAACTACTCAAGCTCGATAACGAGGTAGTGATCGCGCTGCAAAAATGCCCGATGAAAACCTGGGACAAAGCGGTACCCACCGACCCTCTGATCTATCGTTTCTACGAAATGATTGGCGTTTATGGCGAAACGATCAAGAGCCTGATCCACGAGAAGTTCGGCGATGGCATCATGAGCGCCATCGACTTTTCGATGGATATCGACAAGAAAGAAGACCCCAAGGGCGATCGCGTGGTGATCACCTTGAACGGCAAGTTCCTCCCTTATCGTACCTGGTAGCCAGCGCCGGGGCTGCGGTCCCGGCTCAATCACCTTGCAAGAGAAACCATGCATGGAAAGTAAACCACCGCTGCCGCCCTTCGACGAGGTTACTGCACGAATCAAGGTGAAAATGGCTGAGGATGCCTGGAACAGCCGTGATCCGGTACGGGTGGCACTGGCCTACACACCGGATTCGGCATGGCGTAATCGAGCCGATTTTCTCAACGGCCGCGCCGAAATCGAAGCGTTTTTGACACGCAAGTGGCAGAAAGAGCTAGATTACTGCCTTCACAAGGAGCTGTGGGCCTTTACGGTCAACCGGATCTCCGTACGCTTCGAATACGAGTGGCATGATGCCGAGGGTCAGTGGTTTCGCTCGCACGGCAACGAACAATGGGAGTTCGCCGACAACGGTCTGATGCAGCGCCGGGAGGCCAGCATCAATGATTCGCCCATCAGGGAGACTGAGCGGCGCGTATTTCCGCGTCAGCCCGGCTGACTTGACAACCGAGAGCGCCCCCGTACTCAACTGGTGCGCTCAAGATGGGCTGTTCTGACTATCTGCTCTGCCAAGTATTCGGCATCTTGGCCATGCCGCTGAACCGTCCGGACCCCCAGGTGTGCAACCAGGGCAGGCCAAGAAAGTACAGACCGCACTGGGCAGAGACGCCACGTTGGTGCACAGGTTGGCCGTGGCCGTCGAATACGCTGGCCTCTACATAACGAAAATCAGGCGAGAAGCCGATGCACCAGACGATACTGGTTATACCAGTGGCCCTCAGGTCCAGCTGTTCGCGCTCGGCCTCTGGCTGCCATACAGGCTGATAGGGCGTGCCGATGGGTGCATCAATGCCATGCTCCTTAATATGCTTGTCAATGCTGCAATTGATCCGTTCGTACACCGCGTCGGCCGCGAACTGCAGGGTGCTACCCTTCAGCTCAGTGAGCAGACCAAACAGTTCCATGCCCTCGGTAGCGAAACGGCGCAGGTCAATGTCTCGCCCGCCGTCTCGACCAGTCAGGTAATGATTGGTGTTGTCACGTACGCCCTCGCGCAGCGGGTGTTTGTCTAGGCTGATATCTTAGTATTTCATGTCTTGTAGCCAATCGACCACATCCCTGCCCTGGTAGAAACGGGTGCAGCGCGGCGCATCGCCTGCTGCCAGGAACACCTTGCGGCCGGCCAGGTGCAGATCTTCGGCAAGCTGTGCGCCCGACTGCCCCGAGCCCACCACCAGGACATTGCCGGCGGGCAGCAGATCCGCGTTGCGGTACTGTTCGCAATGGATCTGCTCAATTTCGGCTGGGACGCGCTCGGCCAAGCGCGGAATGATCGGTACCTGATAGCCGCCGGAAGCAACAATCACCTGATCGGCCGTGAACTCGCCGCCACTGGTATGCACAAGATAGCCACCCCTGGGCGCGGGGCTTGACCCGCTGCACGGTGAATCGGGTACCGGCAAGGAGCTAATTGCCCGGGCGATCCACCAATCCAGCCGCCGCAGTGAGCTGCACCTCGGAGTCCGTTTGCAGAAGCTGGTCGGCGTTCCGATTTAAATTACACGCTGCGTGAAGGTGCGAGCATCCCAGCCTTCACACATCATTTTGATAAGTTGAATGGAGAGCATTCATGAAACAAGGTCTTGTAGTCGTTGATCTGCAGAACGAATACCTGCCTACGGGCAAGTTGCCTTTGACCGGCATTGAAGCGGCCGTGGCGAAAGCTAGCCGGGTAATTGGCCATGCGCGAAATACTGGCATACCTGTTTTTCACATCCGCCATGAAGCCGACACCGAGGGCGCCCCGATATTTGTTAAGGGCTCCACCGGCGCGCAAATCCAGCCGGACGTAGCCCCAGAGGGCCAGGAACCGGTCATCGTTAAAAAGCACATCAACGCCTTTCGCGAAACTGACCTCAAGGCGCAGTTGGATGCTGTCGGCATTGAAGACATTGTTGTTGTTGGTGCCATGAGCCACATGTGCATCGACGCGGTAGTACGTGCAGCGGTGGACATGGGCTACCCGGTGACTGTGCTGCACGACGCCTGCGCCACCATGGATATTACGTTTGGAGACGTTACAGCGCCTGCCGCTCACGCACATGCGGCGGCGATGGCTTCTTTTGAATTTGGCTACGCGACGGTTAAGTCTGTAGACGACTACCTTTCGGCGTGAACGCGTAATCGTGTGGGTTGGCGTTTACTTACAGGTAGACACGACCCATATCGTCCAACAAAAACGGTCCATTGAGCCGTTTTTGTTGGAGACATTAGCGAACCTGTCGAGCCTCGACGGCCAAATTGGTGCGCTCAGGCATATCTTCCCCCCGGTTCTAAACGTCTGCTCCTGCCCAGAGTGTGAAAAACGCCTCGGTAAACCCTTACTATGATTTCCGAGAGTCTTGAATCGCCCCGAGTTTTCAAGACACTTTTGAGCGTCCGCTTTTGGCGTGAAGCGGCCTATGGGCTTATCACTGCGCACAGGGGTCTTGAATAACCTTGGTTTTGGTGTGAGTCAGTTGAAGTGGTGAGCCAAGTGCCCGGAATATCTTCAGCGCTGAGAAGGCATCATTGGCCGCATACAGCAACTGAGATTTCTGCAGTGGACGCATTGCCCAGTTCGAAGTAGTCACCGATTTAGATTTGTTCAGGTTCTGACCCAGCACCACGGCAACAGCGGCTTTGGCGCCTAGACGTTGTCGATACCCGAGTGCGCGCAGTGGTTGAGTCAGTTCTACGTCACCTTGGAGCAAAACCCCGAACTTCCGCCTCAGGTGAGCGCGATCCGACTTCAAGCCAAATCCGACCTTGATAATATCCTTTGAGCCAAGAACCGCTGTCAGAAATTCAATGGGTGGATTGGTGCCGATAGGGACGATATAAGCCCGGTCATTCAGGGCGATCTGCACAACGTGTGGCCCGTCGCTCTTCTCTTCCTTGGTGAATACCGGTTTCGACTCGGTATCGAAGCCAACTACGCCAGCGGCCTGAATCAATGCCAGGGCATCTTTAAACTGATCAAGTGATTCAAGGATGACGATCTGCCCAAGTTGCAGACCTTCAAAAGCAGGTAGCAGTAAGATCTCATCTTTCGTTGGGTGGGGCTTGAGGGTGCTCTTCTTGGAGGGGCTGGCGCTCACATTGACGTCCTTTTTCATCTTAAACTCTGTTTTCAATAAGTCTGTAATCAGCCCTTGGCCACCTCTCAGGTGATCAAGCGGGGGGTTAGCTTTTCGTCGCGAACGGCTGGAACTGACCGACCCTTTGCTGCCGCTGGTAACCGGCAGAAAGCGGCCAAAAGCAGTTTCTTGATTACCTGTATCAAAAGTGGAGTCAGTCACATGAATTATTGCGTGCAAGATGCCTTTGTGTGCGGTCTGAGGCAGTACTCAAGTAAGCTGCGTACTCACTCATCACTCAAACCAGTCGGGCGCTATTTGGGCACAGAAGATTTGAAGGGTTTGCTCGTGATTTGAGCTGGATGTCATGCATTTCTGTATTCGCGCGGTATGTAATTGAGTCTTGGCTGAGTGTGGCAGGAATCAGCGCTTGGCCTTGTCGATTCCGCGGTCGTGCAAGCTGTTGATTTTAAATAAGTTGGTGCACCCGACTGGATTCGAACCAGTGACCATCGCCTTCGGAGGGCGGTACTCTATCCAGCTGAGCTACGGGTGCATTTGAGGGGCGCAATGATACCCATTGATTGGGTCGGCGTCCATGCCTGCGGCTTTCACCCTGTTTTCGCTGTCCCGTGACCCGTTGTCGCGGGTTACAGTTGCTATTTTGTTGGCTGGAGGTTTGCCGGTATACTCGTTTCATTGTTCGGGCATTGCACCCGGGCTCGAAATAACACGCCATGATGAGGATGTTAGGTGATGACTTTGAAAAAACTTCTGGCCGCCTCGGCGGCTCTGCTGGTTCTGGTCGCGGGTGGGGCTTTTGCCGTTTCAATCAATGACAGCATCGCTGAGCGCATCAAACCCTTTGGTCAGGTGTGTGTTGCCGGGGACCCGTGTGCTGATGTGGGTACTATGCCGACTGCTGTGGCTTCTGCTGCTGCGGGTGGCGGGATGCGTACCGGCGATGCAGTCTATGGTCAGTTTTGCACGGCTTGCCACAGCATAGGCATCCTGGGTTCGCCCAAGACCGGTGATACCGCTGCCTGGGAAGCGCGTCTGGCCGCCGCTGGCAGCCTTGACGATCTGGTGACATCTGCGATTAAAGGTGTGGGTGCTATGCCAGCTAATGGCACTTGTGCGGACTGCTCGCGTGAAGAGATTCAGGCTGCTGTGCAGCATATGTCAGGCCTCTAGAAGGCAACTGACGGTACAAAAAAGCTACCTACGGGTGGCTTTTTTGTGAGCGTAACAGGCTGCTCAGGGTTTCGGTCCAAGCATGCTGCGGATGTCTGACAAGGCTGAGTTGCCCCTGGCCTGTTTCTGTTCGGGCGGGGCGTCGTTGGTACCTTCCCATTCCAGATCTTCGGAAGGTAGCTCGTCGAGAAAGCGGCTGGGAAGACAATCGATGATCTCTCCAAATTGCCGGCGTTTCGCCGCATAGGTGAAGGACAATGTACGTTGCGCGCGGGTGATCCCTACGTAAGCCAGGCGACGCTCTTCTTCGACATTGTCTGCTTCAATGCTGGAACGGTGGGGAAGAATTTCTTCTTCCATACCGATAATGAATACGTACGGATACTCCAAACCTTTGGAAGCATGCAAGGTCATCAGTTGCACGCGGTCGGTATCTTCCTCTTCCTCGTGGCGCTCGAGCATATCGCGCAGCACCAGTTTGGCGATGGCATCTTCTATATCGGTCTTACCGGTTTCATCGCGCTCAATGGTGTTTTTCAGTGCCTCGACGAGAAACCAGACGTTACCCATGCGTTTGGCTGCAACATCGTCGCTGGAGCAGTTCTGGCGTAGCCAGTTCTCATAATCGAGATCATTCACCATGGCACGCAGAGCGTCGATTGGATCCCCTTCGCTGCATTTTGTGCGTACCCCGTCGAGCCATTTGCCGAAACGCTGTAACCGCTCGCAATAGCGGGGCTCCAGGTGTTCGGCCAGGCCCATTTCGCTACAGGCACTAAACAGACTTACGTTTCGCTGCGTTGCATAGGTGCCGAGTTTCTCCAGTGTGGCGGGGCCGATCTCACGGCGCGGTACGTTGATTACCCGCAGCAGTGCGTTATCGTCATCGGGGTTCACCAGTAGACGAAAATAGGCCATCAGATCCTTCACTTCCTGACGACTGAAAAAGCTGGTGCCGCCGGAGAGGTGATAGGGGATCTGGTGGTGTTGCAGCTTGAGCTCAAGTAGGCGCGACTGATAGTTACCACGATAAAGAATAGCGAAATCCTTCCAGGCGCGTTTGTGTTTGAGGTGCTGGGTCTGGATGTCGGTAGCGACACGCTCGCATTCCATTTCCTCATTGCGACAGCGAATCACACGGATTGGATCGCCAAAGCCCAGTTCGCTCCAGAGCTTCTTTTCAAACACATGCGGATTGTTCGCAATCAGGGTGTTAGCGGCTTTGAGGATGCGGCTGGTCGATCGGTAGTTTTGCTCGAGCATGACCACTTTGAGTGCGGGGAAGTCATCCTTGAGCTGCGCCAGATTTTCCGGCCGAGCGCCGCGCCAGGCATAGATAGACTGATCATCGTCGCCAACCACGGTAAAGCGCGCCTGTTGGCCGACCAGCATTTTGACCAGCAGATATTGGCTGGCGTTGGTGTCCTGATATTCATCGACGAGCATATAGCGAATGCGAAACTGCCATTTTTCAAGAACATCGGGGTGTTCTTGAAAGAGCGCCACCGGGACCAGAATCAAGTCGTCGAAGTCGACTGCGTTATACGCTTTCAAGGTGCGGTTGTAATGCATGTAGACGCTGGCTGCTGTCTGCTCCTGTGGCGTCTTGGCCTGCGCCAGCGCTTGATCGGGGCTGATCAGGTCGTTTTTCCAGTTGGAGATCTGTGCCTGAATGCCTTCGGTACCTTCATCTGCGCCATAATCGCGGTGCATCAGGTCAGTAATGAGTGCCTGGGCATCCTGTTGATCAAAGATCGAGAAGCCGGGCTTGTAACCGAGGCGCTTGTGCTCCTTGCGGATAATGTTCAGGCCGAGGTTATGAAAGGTGGAAACAGTCAGCCCTCGCGCTTCGTTACCCTTTATAAGCAGGCTGACGCGCTCCTTCATCTCCCGTGCCGCCTTGTTGGTAAAAGTCAGGGCAACGATGTTCTGAGCCTTGATCCCGCAGTCGCGCACCAGATAGGCGATCTTGCGCGTGATCACACTGGTCTTGCCGCTTCCAGCGCCAGCCAGGACCAACAGAGGACCGCTAATATAGTTAACGGCTTCCAGTTGACGGGGGTTGAGCTTGGCCACCAGCGATGATCTCCTGTATCAAGGGGCGTGAATAGTACGCGAAATACGCCACATAGCAGAGTAACGCGAAAATTTAGCTTTGGTAGTTGATCATTCTTTAGGTATAACTTACTTTAGGTATAACTTACTTTAAGTGTAATGCTCTATATGCTTAATTTATATGAACACTTTAGGGAGAGAAAGTGATTGCCGAGCGCCAAAGGCAGCGGGTGATTCTGCTCGACAGTGATGGGGGTGCCTCGATGCAGCTTTGTCGTCGACTGTTATCCGTGAAAAACTGCCCTTTCGATCTCGTGCCTGTCGAGAGCTGGGCTGCTGCGCAAGCGTTGGTAGACTGTGGCGATATCGAAGCTATTCTGACTCGAACCGACTTCCTGGGTGACGCCCGTAAATTCGGACTTCCGGTTATTCATCTGTCCGTAGAGCCTGAGTTTGATCGATCCCCTGAAGCCCTCTGCGATAGCTTGTGGGATCAGTCCAGTGCGAGCGAGTTTATCCGCTGCTTCCAATACGCCATCGAGCGCCAGGCGCTTAAAACCGCTCTCGATCGGGCCTCCAGTTACGACCCCCTAACCGGTGTATGCAATCGTTTTATGGTGCAGGATCGACTGAAGCAAGGTATGCGACGGGCGCTGCGGACCAATCAACCTTTGGCGTTGATGTTTGTCGATCTGGATAATTTTCGCCATGTCAACGAGACGCTGGGCCACGGCGCGGGTGACAGCATCATTAAAGAAGTAGTGGCGCGTCTGCGAGGTATCCTGCGCAATACAGATACCGTAGGCCGCATGGGCAGTGACGAATTTGCCATTATCATTGAAGATTATTCCCGCGCAAGCAACTTGCTGCAAATTGCCCAGAAGTTGGTCAGCGAGCTAGCTGAGCCTTTTTTGGTCGAGCAAGAGAGTCTTTTGCTTGGCTGCAGTGTCGGTATTGCGACTTACCCTGAAGGCGGGCAGACGGTCGATACTCTGACGTTGCATGCCAATATGGCAATGCTGCAGGCCAAAAGGCAGCGCGGCTGCAATTACCACTTTTATGATGACCGAATCAATTTGCAGGCTAACAGCCTGATCGAATTCGAAACTTCCTTGCGTCAGGCGTTGCGTCGCAACCAGATGGAGCTTCATTACCAGCCACGAGTGAACCTGGCTTCTGGCAGGATTGTGGGCCTGGAGGGACTGATACGCTGGCGCCACCCGGAGCGGGGTCTGCTTGGGCCAAATGAATTCATCCCGCTGGCGGAGGAAACCGGTCTTATTGTGCCTATGGGTTATTGGGTTATAGCCAGGGCCTGTCACGATTTAGCCAGGTTGCACAGCCGTCGCCAGCCGCCGATTCATGTGGCAGTCAATGTGTCCTTTCGCCAGTTCCAGGACAGCCAGCTACTGCCAACCGTAAAGCGGCTGCTGGAGAAGACCAGTATCGACCCACGTTGGTTGGAGTTCGAGCTGACCGAAACTGCGGTGATGCAGAACCCCGATCAGGTGCTGGCGACCATGAAGGGCATGACCGGTCTGGGTGTGCGTTTCTCACTGGACGACTTTGGTACTGGCTTTTCATCTTTTATGCATCTGCAGCGACTGCCGATCGATTTGCTCAAGATCGATCGCAGTTTCGTCAAGGGGATTACCGATACCCCTTCGGATAAGCAACTGGTTGGTGCGATGATCGAGTTGGGTCACAGTCTGGATCTGGAAGTGGTCGCCGAAGGCGTTGAGCACCGGCAACAGTTGGCTCAGTTGCGAGCGCTGGGCTGTGACCAGGTTCAGGGTTTCTTTATCAGTCCGGCTTTGCCGTTCGACGAGCTCTGCTATTTCATGGATGCTTATAATATGGGCCGTGAAGAAACAAAGTTCGGCGCCTCCTAAACGTCGGCACGTCGATCCAGCTGGCGGTATTGTAAAGCTTCGGCCAGGTGTCGCCGCGCAAGCGTAACAGAAGGCTCAAGATCAGCCAGCGTTCGGGCTACCTTTAAGGCTCTGTGGCTGGCGCGGTGAGACAGACCCAGTCGGTCGATCGCTTTTTCCAGCCATTGGGCATCCTCTTCTTCGAGCGCGCAGTGGTCGCGCAGGCCGGCCAGATCGATATGGGCATTGAGACATCCTTGCCGATCTTGCTGAAGGGCTCGGGCCTTTTGCACCTGAATTCTCACGGTCTGACTGTCAGGAACACCTCGATGTTTGCCGGCCATACTGAAAGGCTCGTTATGCATGGCCAGATGCAGGTCGATGCGATCAAGCAGGGGGCCTGACAGTTTACTGCGGTAGCGTTGTATCTGCTCCGGTGTGCAACGGCAGCGTCCGGACGGATCGCCCTGGTAACCGCATGGGCACGGATTCATTGCGGCGATGAGCTGAAAGCGTGCAGGAAAGCTGAGCGTCTCCCTTGCCCGGGCAATGTGGATAACACCAGACTCCATTGGTTCGCGCAACATCTCCAGCACCTTGCGATCAAACTCGGGGAATTCATCCAGAAATAGCACCCCGTTATGCGCCCGGCTGATTTCACCCGGACGCGGCTGGCTACCGCCGCCGACCAGCGCTGCGGCTGATGCACTATGATGGGGCGCTCGAAAGGGGCGCAGCGGCCATCGCTGCAGCGGACCCTGATTACATACCGATTGTACCGCAGCTACTTCCAGCGCTTCGTCTTCGCTGAGAGGCGGGAGAATCCCTGGCAGACGGCTGGCGAGGAGCGTTTTGCCGGTCCCGGGTGGGCCAAAGAGCAGAAGGTTGTGGCCACCACTAGCGGCAACAATCAGCGCCCGCTTGGCTTGAGCCTGGCCTTGCACTTCAGCCAGGTCAGCCAGGCCTTGTTCGGCTTCGGGGATGCTGCCGGACGGTATCGGGACAATTTCCCTTTCACCGCGCAGATGCTCGCAGAGCTCAAGCAGATGATCAGCAGCGATGATATTGACACCCCTGACCAGGGCTGCTTCTGCGGCGTTGGCGCGAGGCAGCACAAGAGTGCGTCCGGCGTCTCGGCACGCCAAGGCTGCGGGGAGCACACCCTGAACTGGCCGCAAGTCTCCTGACAGCGCCAGCTCACCCAGACATTCGCAATGTGCCAGGCAATCGGCGGGTATCTGCCCACTCGCAGCCAGCATGCCCAGCGCGATCGCCAGATCGAAACGTCCGCCTTCCTTGGGCAGATCGGCAGGGGCGAGATTGATGGTGATGCGTTTCAGGCTCGGAAAGTCCAGACGGGCGTTCTGCAGAGCGCTGCGTACCCGGTCCTTGCTTTCGCGTACCGCTGTTTCAGGCAAGCCGACCAGGGTCAGACTGGGCATGCCGTTGGCCAGGTGCACTTCAACCGTGACTGGTGGCGCCGAGATACCCAACTTTGCACGGCTGTGGACGATAGCTAGGGACATGATCACTCCTTGATCGGTCCGCACTGTTGATTAGCCTGCGATTGGCACAGGCGTAATCATGTCTTTCGACGATCAGGCAGACGGTGGTTGCGGGCGCTGCTCCATTTCGGTAACACGCCGTTCCAGGGCCTCCAGACGCTCACGGGTGCGTTGTAATACGACTTGCTGGGTTTCAAATTCATCCCGGCTGACTACGTCCAGTTTTGCCAACGCGCTTTGTAAAAGCGACTTGAGGTGTTTCTCGACGTCCGGAGCAGGCAAGCTTTTTTCGCTCATCAGCAGGCGGGTTGCCTGGCTGCTGACGGCATCGATCAAGACTTTGTGCAACATGGTTTCAATCCTGCCCTGTATCGGTGGAGTTGGCCTACTACGCCCGGCTGGCGACAAAGTACTCAGCTTATCATCCAGACCGACTTTCGTCCTGCGGCGGTTGTGATCAATTCATGCGCGATATAGGTACACCCTTAATAGCATGTGCACCGATATGGTGCGCATGCGGGGGCTGGCCAATTGCCTCGGCACTGTAAAAAATAGCTAAGATAATGATTTTAATAAAAAAAATAAAACTGGCAGGATATCTGCAACGCACCATACAGGTGAAACAGGCGAGATAACCTTAACTGGGCATCACACCTCAAGCCAGCGTGACTCTGTTAAAAGCGGTAAAGGGAGCACTGAAACATGGAGCATTTGACTGTGGCTAAAGTGGCTGTTGTCCAGCACGTTATTGCCGGCATGTCGGGTTGCTGCATTGGATCTGTGCATTGTCCGTTTCTAAAAGCCTCTAACTCGGCATAGACTGGTCCTGTCCCCCAGGGCAGTCCATCAATCGGGAGAATTACAATGAAATTAGTAACGGCTGTTATCAAGCCTTTCAAGCTGGACGATGTGCGCGAAGCGCTATCGGAGATCGGCGTACAGGGCATCACAGTAACTGAGGTCAAGGGTTTTGGCCGGCAGAAAGGTCATACCGAGCTGTATCGCGGCGCTGAATACGTAGTCGATTTTTTGCCCAAGGTGAAAATCGATGTGGCCATTGGTGACGATATGCTCGACCGCGTCATTGAAGCCATTACCAAGGCGGCTAACACCGGCAAGATCGGCGACGGCAAGATTTTCGTAGTCAATCTGGAACAGGCTGTCCGTATCCGTACCGGAGAGACAGGCACAGACGCAGTCTGACGGCTCCGTTCGTCCACTGAATGCAGTAACCAAGCCTATTTGGGGGGCTTATTATGGAAGACATCGTACAAATCAAGTATGCACTTGATACGTTTTATTTTTTGATCTGCGGCGCACTGGTTATGTGGATGGCGGCTGGTTTCGCCATGCTCGAGGCTGGTCTGGTACGTGCAAAGAACACCACCGAGATTCTTACCAAGAACATCACGCTGTATGCGATTGCCAGCGTCATGTATCTGGTGGTGGGCTATTACATTATGTATTCAGGCGACGAGGGCGGCATCATGCCTAACCTGGGCGTGCTGATTGGTGCCGAAAACACCCCTGCCGATGTATTGGCTGGCGGTGATGACGCGCCCTACTACTCCTCACGTGCTGACTTCTTCTTCCAGGTCGTGTTCGTCGCTACCGCGATGTCCATCGTATCGGGTGCTGTTGCCGAGCGTATGAAGCTGTTCGCATTTCTTACCTTCGCGGTGGTCATGACCGGCTTTATCTATCCAATCCAGGGCTACTGGAGCTGGGGTGGTGGTTTCCTCTCCGAAGCAGGCTTCAGCGATTTTGCCGGCTCGGGCATTGTTCACCTTGCAGGCGCCTCTGCAGCGCTGGCTGGCGTACTGGTTCTGGGTCCCCGTAAGGGCAAGTATGGCTCTGCCGGACAGATCAATGCGATCCCCGGTGCCAATCTGCCTCTGGCTACCCTGGGTACCTTCATCCTTTGGTTGGGCTGGTTCGGTTTCAACGGCGGTTCGCAGTTGATCGTATCCAACATTGAAGATGCCAACGCGGTTGCTCAGGTGTTTGTTAACACCAACGCATCCGCTGCCGGTGGTCTGATCGCAGCTCTGATTGTTGCCCGTATCCTGTTCGGCAAAGCCGACCTCACCATGGCGCTTAACGGTGCGCTGGCTGGTCTGGTTGCAATCACGGCTGACCCACTGTCGCCCGGCGGTTTTCAGGCTACTTTGATTGGTGCAGTTGGTGGTGTTCTGGTTGTGTTCTCGATTCTCGCACTGGACAAGATCAAGATTGACGATCCGGTCGGCGCAATTTCGGTCCATGGTGTTGTGGGTATCTGGGGTGTGCTGGCGGTTCTTCTGACCAACGCAGATGCAACGATCGGTGGCCAGTTACTGGGTATCGTCACCATCTTCCTATGGGTCTTCGTCACCAGCCTGATTCTCTGGGCTATCCTCAAGGCGGTCATGGGTATCCGTGTCACCGAAGAGGAAGAGTACGGTGGGGTTGATCTGTCAGAGTGCGGGATGGAAGCGTACCCTGAGTTCACCAGCAGCAAGAATTGAAACTGGTGTAACGTAATAGCGGTAATTAACAGGGCGCCCTCGGGCGCCCTGTTTCGTTTACACATAAGCGTGAAGAGCGGCTGTTGTCTACGCTGGTGGCTAAACTAACTGCTCTGGACGCAGTCACATGCCTACTTGGGATCCTTAACTTGAAGGGAACACTACATGAAGGCAGAGACCTTTGAAGATCTGATTAAATGGAATGCGGGCGTACATGACATGCTGGCTGATCGCATGCACAAAGGTGCCGAGGTCAACGGCGACGAGCGAGCCAAAGGGCTGTTGATCTACCTGGCTGGGCACGAGCAGACACTTGCTAATATTGTACGCAAGGTCGGTGGTCACGCAGATGACAAAGCCTTGAACACTTGGCTTTACGAGCACTTGAGTGAAGAGTTGTTGCCCAAGCATGATCTCAAAGTAGATTTCAACAACTGGGACTATGAACGCATCAGCAAAACAGTATTCGATATTCATAATCAGATTATTGATCTCTACCGTTCCTTGCTCGAACGCGCGCCTATCCCCGAAGCCGGCGAGGTAATGCGGGAACTCTATGACATGCAAAAGCACGAAACCCTCCGTCTGGCCGATCAGGTCAATAACGGACGCTCGCTTTAGGAGCGTCCCGTTTCACGTTGAGCATAATTGCACCCAGACTGGGCATTTTCGATCTCTGGGATTATGTGACATTCCCGGTCTGTATTTCTCAGAAAGCAGTAAGCTACTGAATTAAAAACATATTTACCGTATTTTTAGCAGACTGGCACTAAGCATGCATTGGTTAGTAATGAATCGGGATGAGTCTGAGTACTCATGGCGCGTCACACACAGGAGTAGCACCAAGGCGAACTAGGGTTCCGGTCTGTTTACAGATGTCTGGTCCGAGAGTTTTCCGGCTCTCAGGACGAGAGCTACACGGCGGGATAAAAGCCCGGGAGATCGTCATACCGACGCGCCCCGAACTTTTTCCAACCGTGCAGGAGTCTGACCATGACCACCCCTTTGATCCGTTCTATCCGCAAGTCCGTGGCTGGTGCCAGTCTGGCCGCCGCTGCTCTGATTGCTCCCTTTGCTGCTCAAGCAGATGACACGCTGACTATAGGTACTGTGGTCTGGGCCGGCTATGGGCCGTTCTACGTGGCAGATGAGCTTGATCTGTATGAGCAGTTCGGTCTCGATGTCGAGCTGCAGTTCTTCAATGATCCGGCGCTGATCCCGTCCGCCATGGCCAGTCGCGCCGTGGACGGTGGCATGCTTACCTATGATCAAGTCGTGGGTTCCGTAGCCAAGGGGTTGAACCACAAAGTTGTTATGCCGATCGACTTCTCCGATGGCGGCGATGCGATAGTCGCAGACAAATCGATCACTTCAGTTGCCGACTTCAAGGGTAAGCAGGTGGGCTATAACCCGCTTTCGCCCTCGGATTTCCTCCTCGCTTACGCGCTGCAGGTCAACGGCATGAGTGAGAAGGATATTCGTCCCGTCAACATGACCCCCGAGGCTATTCCCAGCGCCATGGCATCGGGCAATCTGCCGATAGGCGTAACCTACGAGCCCAACGTATCACAGATAGTCGGCATGGGTGACGGCGAGCGCTTCCACGTGGTGTATTCCTCCAAGGAAGCACCCGGTCTGATCACTGATGTGCTGGCGTTTGATGAGAAAGTGATTGCTGATCGAGAGAAAGCCATCACCGCCATGATCAAAGGCTATCAGGCCGGTCTGGACTACATGGAAGCCAATCCTGAGGAGTCCGCCATCATTATCGGCAAAGTGCTGGGTGTGAGTGGCCCCGAGGCAACCGAGCAGATGGATGGCGTGTACAACATCCCTTTGGATGAGATGGCGCAGATATTCGAGCCTTCTGACTCCACCATGTCGTTCTACGGCAGTGGCGCGGTGATCGCCGATATCTTGGTCAAGAATCAACAAATCCCTGCAGCGCCCGACTTTGGTGACACCTTTGACGCCAGCTTTGTTGACGCCCTGAACGAATAACTCTGACCTGAGTACAGCAGATGCTGCCGAGCCTCGGCAGCATCTAAGATGATCTGGTCAATCGGAGAACCCATGTCCAATCCCAAGCCTCTTTTTCGTTATACCGACGGCCCCGTGCCCAACGCGCTGGCCATGACTTACAGTCTGGTGGGTTACGGTCTGGGTATCGGCTTGCTGCTTGCTGATTCCTGGTTGCTCAAAGCCGGCGGCACGCTGCTCGTTGCCCATGCGATGATCATCGGTGCTTATCTGATGCACGAGTTTGCCCACGGCACCATTTTCAGCAAGCCGGTACACAACGCCCGCGCAGGCATGGTGTTCAGCTGGATGACGGGCGGCTGTTATGCCGAGTTTCAGGATCTGCGGCGCAAGCACATGCGCCATCACGTGGACCGTGCCGACGTGCTTACCTTTGACAGCAAGCAGTTTATCAATGGACTGCCGGTCTGGGTCCGCAAGATCATTCTGGTGTTGGAGTGGGCCTACATTCCGGCTGTTGAACTGCTGCTGCACACCTATGTGATTCTGTTGCCCTTTCTCGAAAGCAGCGATAAACAGCGTGCGCGCCGTCCTGCGGTAGCAGTGACGCTGGCGGTTCGCGTGGCGGCTTTTGCGCTGCTTGGCTGGCTCTCTCCGGCCGCACTGGTGCTCTACACGGTAGCCTGGTTGATGATGATCACCGTACTGCGTTTTACCGATGCCTATCAGCACACCTATGACGCCTTCGCGGTACTTGAGGAGGGTGACATCCCCGCTGACAAGTTGCGTGACCGGGCCTACGAACAGCAAAACACCTTCAGCAACCTGGTCTCACTACGCTGGCCTGTGTTGAATTTGCTGGTGCTCAACTTCAGTTATCACAACGCGCATCACGAGAAACCCGTTGCGCCCTGGTACCGCCTTCCTGCGCTGCACGCGCAGCTGTATACCGACGGTTACCGGCAGATTGTGCCGATGAAAGAACTGATCAGTGGCTTCCACCGTCACCGGCTGCGCCGAGTCACCGATGACGACTATGGTCACTTCGGGGAAGGTCCGAAGCGGGCCGAGGGGTTTTATGGCGCCGTGGGCGTATCCTTCCTGACAGCGGTCTGATCCATGCACAATCTTGACTACAACAGCCAGTGCGTGGTGATCAGTGGCGCAGCCAGCGGTATCGGTAAGGGCTTGGCACTGGCCTTTGCCAACCAGGGGGCGCAACTGGTGCTGCTTGATCGTAACGCCGTCGTGTTGGAAGAGACCGTCCGGCAGCTTGTCGCGCACAGCGGCGCAGCAAACAACCGTGTCAGGTCCTTGTGCGTGGATCTTGCAGATGATGCGGAGGTCCTGAGTTGTTCCCAGTGGATGCGCGCAGAAGACCTGTCGATCGACGTACTGATCAATAACGCAGGCATGGAGTTACCCACGCCGCTGATGGATGACGATCCTACGGCCAACCAACGCTGGCAGACTCAGCTCGACAATAACGTTGTTAGCATGGTCCGGCTCACCCGTGCACTGCTGCCGTTGTTGCGTGACGGTGGCAGCATCATCAACCAATCATCCATCTGGGGGCTGAGTGCCGTAGCGGGCTTTTCTGCCTACTGCGCGAGCAAGCACGCGGTCATCGGTTTGACGCGCTCCCTGGCCTGGGAGCTGGGCAGTCGACGCATCCGCGTTAATGCGGTGTGTCCAGGCTGGGTAGGAACGGACGCAGCAATGGCCTCTCTGCAAGCAATGGCTCAGGCTAGCGGTCGCAGCGAGAAGCAGGAGCTGGCACAGATCCTCGCGGGGCAGGTGATTCCTGAACTGCTGACACCGGCGCAACTGGCTGGAACCTTCCTGTTTCTCGGCAGCCCTCTGTCGCAAGCGATCACCGGACAAGCATTGGTGGTCAGTCATGGGGAGGTAATGCACTGATGGCGAACTATGAACTTAATGCTCAGCGCATTTTGATCACCGGCGCTACCACAGGCATCGGCCGTGCCTGTGCGCTGCTGCTCGCAAAACAAGGCGCGCAGGTATGGATCAACCATCACGGACAAGCCGAGCAGGCCGCTGAGCTGGCCGATGGTATCCGAGCTGAAGGTGGTCAGGCATGGCCGGTCGAAGCTGACGTAACCAATCCTGATGCGGTCGCCGCGATGTTCACACGGGTCTGCGCAGAGGGTCCGTTACAGGGTCTTGTAAATAACGCTGGCATCATTCTGGAAAAGCCTTTTCTGCAGACAGATGAGCAGGACTGGCAGCGCATCATGGCGGTTGATCTAGATGGAGTGTATCGCTGTTGCCGGCATGCTCTGGAAGGCATGACGTCGGCCGGTAGCGGCAGCATCGTCAATATCAGTTCCGATCTGGGCTTTCTCGGTCGTGAGCAATACGTTGCCTATTGCACAGCCAAGGCAGGGGTCATCGGTTTGACCCGCGCGCTAGCACGGGAGTTCGCGCCGCATATTCGGGTTAACGGCGTAGCGCCCGGGCCGATTGAAACGTCGATGCTATCAGCGGATAACATGAGCGAGGAGTGGCTGGCCAAGGAGCTGGCAATCCCGGCAGAGCGCTTCGGCAAGCCCGAAGAGGTAGCGGCCGCGGTGGGCTTTCTGTTGTCGTCTTCGGCCAGTTTCTTTACCGGACAGATACTGGGTCCCAATGGTGGCTCCTGGATGGGTGGCTGATGTTGCGCCCTGAATTGATTTTAATTATGGCTACAGTCATGTGGGGAACCAGCTGGGTGCCCCTGCACGCCTTCGCGGATCTGGGCCTGAGCGGTATGCCGATGGTGCTCGCAAGCTATTGCCTGATTGCGGTCGTGGCATTGCCATTGGTGTTCTCCCCGCGCAGGCAATGGCTGCCTGGCTGGATAGTCCCCAACCCACATTGACAAGGAGTATGCCCTGATGAACACGTTGTATATGGATCAGATCAGTTGGGTGGAATACCAGCGGCGCGTCGAGGCCGGTGCTGTGATATTTCTACCCTGTGGAGCGACTGAGCAGCATGGCCCACACCTGCCGCTTGGCACCGATGCACTTCTGTCTACTGCGCTCAGTGCTGATGTGGCCGCTCGCGTCGATGGCATCGTGGCGCCAGCGCTTGCCTATGGCTACAAATCTCAACCCAAGTGCGGAGGTGGTCAGCACTTCTGTGGCACCACTAGCCTCGACGGTGCCACTCTGACCGCGCTGGTGCAGGATGCTGTGCGCGAATTTGCCCGCCATGGGGTCAAGCGCCTGGTATTGGTACTCGGACACTACGAGAATCAGTGGTTCGTTGCAGAAGGTATCCAGCTGGCCCTGCGAGAACTGGGTCGCGACTGTGACATGGAAGTGATGCGCCTGGAGCATTGGGACTTCTGCCGCGAACAGACTCTGGCCGATATCTTCCCGGACGGTTTCCCGGGTTTTGCCCTGGAGCACGCTGCCGTTATCGAAACTTCGCTGATGCTGCATTATCACCCGCAGCTGGTGGCGCTGGATAGCATCCCGGATGATCTGCCGGCGGATTTTCCGCCTTACGACATGTACCCGACTCGCACCGAGTGGGTGCCGCCTTCAGGGGTGCTGTCATCGGCCAAAGGGTCAACGGCGGCAAAGGGCGCGCGCATGGCCGGCGACATTGTGGATGGCATCACCGCCGCAGTGCGCCACGAATTCGCGTTGGCGTTGTGAGTCTGCTCGGCGGATTGCAGCCTGCCCACTGCGCGCTGTTGTTGATCGATATGCAGCGTGACTTTTGTGCACCCGGTGGTTATGCCGACCGCGCTGGACTTGATATTCAGCGTCTGCGCGCTCCTATCCCGGCACAACAGGCGCTGTTGTCGGCGTCACGCCGAGCCGGATTGTTGGTGGTTCACACTCGCGAGGGCCACCGTGCGGATTTGACTGATCTGCCTGAATGGAAACGCGAGCGGGCCGAGCGCAGTGGAGCACCGATCGGCCAAGCAGGCCCGATGGGGAGACTGTTGATCCGCGGCGAGCACGGTCACGGTCTGATCGATGAGCTACAGCCAATGAGTAATGAACCTGTCATCGATAAGCCAGGGTACAGCGCCTTTGCACATACTGACCTCGAATTGCTCCTGCGCAATCGGGGTATCAAATGTCTGTTGATTACCGGGGTGACTACCGAGGTTTGCGTCAGCTCAACACTGCGCGCAGCTATCGATCTTGGCTTCAGCTGCCTCACTGTCCGTGATGCCTGCGGTTCACCTCATTCCCCATTGCACGATGCTGCGCTGCAAATGATTAGCGTCGAGGGTGGCATTTTTGGTGAGTTATGCAGCAGCGCTGAACTGATCAAACGGTTGGAGATGTCCCATGACTGATGTACTGAAGCTTTGGCCCCTGCTCACGGCGACACATCGTTACGACAAATCCTATTCGACACGCGGCCGCGGTATGGGCACCTCGATCGAAGCACCGATTCTCGCCTACCTGATCGAAACCCGGCAGGGCCGCGTACTGTTTGACGTGGGCTGTGATTACCACAAGCTCAAAGACGCGCAGGCACGCCAGCAATGGTACAACCCGCAGGACTTTCCGATGGGCGCGCCGCAGATGGATGAAGAACAGCGTTTGGGAGCACATCTGGCGCGGATGGGGCTGCAAACCCAGGACATCGACTTGGTCTTTCTCAGTCACCTTCACTTCGATCATGCCGGCGGACTCTGTGATGTCTGCGGGGCCGAGGTGCATGTGCATGAAGACGAATTACAGGCAGCGCGCGAGCCGGCAGATGACGCGTACTTTGCTGACGACTTCGCCGGTAATGTGCGCTGGCGTTTGCAACAGGACGAATATGATCTGCTGCCTGGCTTGCGAGCGCTGAATACGCCCGGTCACACCGCAGGGCACATGTCACTGATGATCCAGCTGCCACAGGGCGCGCCGGTTATTCTGGCAGGTGATGCGGCTGACCTGCAGGAAAACATCGATGATGAAATCGCTCCTGGCCTCTGCTGGCGGGATCGTGAGGATATGGCTTGTGACAGCATCCGCAAGCTCAAGGCGCTGGCTGCCGAGACCGGTGCGCAGCTTTGGCCCAATCACGATATGGCCTTCTGGCGAGGCCTCAAACGATTTCCGGAGTACCATTCATGAATAACGTACCTGACGCCTACCTCGGTGTCTGGCAGCGCACGCTGCTGCGCACGGCTGATGGCCAGGAAGATTGCGCAACCCGTGTTTTCTGGCTGCAGACGACATTGCTGCATGCCGACATGCGCATGCCTGATCCGACGCCGAAGACGATTGATCAGCGGATCAGCCAAGGGGGCTTTGCCGGTCTGACCGAAGTCCAGGGCAGTCGCTGCCAGTGGCACCGACTATTGGATTTCCATCCTGATAGTGGTACTGACGTCGGCATTATGGAGTTCGTCGGTCCCGATGAAGTCCATGAAGCAGCGCCGGATGGCAGCTATCTGGAAATCTGGCGGCGCCTGCCGGAGTCAGTTGGCGCTACTCAGGCTGTCTGGTTGGCGGCGACGGACGATGCGCAGCGTCAGGCTTGCCTGTTGCTGGCGGGGGATTTTTTCATGTTCGTCGCCGATCGGCCTGTGGCCACACAAAAAGGCATACCGCTTAGAGCGCAAGTAGCTGGGCTGGACGCCGATCGGGCCGAGATCATGCTGGGCAGTGAGTTTTCGTTCGGCCGAATCGCAGGAGGAGGCTTGCCATGGGAGATCACACTCTCAACCCTGCCGGGGCGAGCCAGACGCTGCCTGCTGCTGGAGTCGCCGGAAGCTGAGATAAAGAACTGGCCTATCAAGAGTCTGGCGACACTGGGTGGTTATCCCCCCTTGAATGGCTGGCAGCGTGCGCCGTTCCCATTATTGAGTCTACCTGCACAGGAGGTCGCGCTATGACTGCACAAGCTCCGATTCCGGAAAAAAAAGGGCTGATCGCTGCCCGCGTCAGCCGACCGCGCTGGTGGGTTATCCGTGGCGAGATGAGTGGACGGACTTCCGCCGTGTTGGCGGCTGTGGGCTTGATTGCCCCCTTTTTGGCTTGGTGGGTGTACACGCTATTGGGTTTTGCTGATCCGCTATTTATGCCAGGGCCCGGAGCAGTAGCCGAGCGATTTGTGCATTGGTGGACCGACGAGGGCCTGCTCAACGATACCGCGATTAGCGTGTATCGGGTGATGGTTGGATTTTTGATCTCGGCATTGATCGCTTTACCTCTGGGCCTGTATCTAGGCACCTATCGCCCGGTGCAGGCGACATTAGAGCCCTTGATCGACTTTATCCGTTACATGCCGGCCGTTGCCTTCATTCCGCTGGTCATGCTTTGGGTGGGTATCGGTGAGAGCTCGAAGATTCTGATCATTTTCATTGGTACATTTTTTCAAATGGCACTCATGGCCGCCGAGGACGTGCGTCGGGTACCTATGGCGCAGATCGAGGCCGCGCAAACAATGGGCGCCAGCCGCAGCGAGATTATTCGGCTGGTAGTACTTCCCTCAGCCCGTCCGGCATTGCTCGATACGCTGCGTATAACCTGTGGCTGGGCCTGGACCTATCTGGTGGTTGCAGAATTGGTGGCCTCCAACTCCGGGCTGGGTTACGCGATATTGCGCGCCCAGCGCTATATGCACACTGATAAGATTTTCGCTGGCATCCTGCTGATCGGCTTGATCGGCTTGCTCACCGACCAGGCATTCCGCTGGATCGGCCGCCGCGCATTCCATTGGCAGAAGAGGTAGTACCCATGGACGAGCCATGCATTCGTATTCGTGACGTAGGCAAGATATTTCAGACACGGGAACAGCAGATTCAGGCGCTGACGGACGTTAATCTGGAAGTGTACCCCAACGAATTTATTACTTTTGTAGGTGCCTCGGGCTGTGGCAAGTCCACGCTGTTGCGTATTCTCGCTGGACTTGAGACCCATAGCAGCGGCGAGATCCTGTTGCATGATCAGCCCATTGATGGTCCCGGAGTGGATCGTGCAATGGTCTTTCAGCATTACAGTTTGTACCCATGGCTGACAGTAATGCAGAACATTCGCTTTTGTCGCCAGCTCAAAGTGATATCCGATACTGTCTATAGCCAGTCGGATGTGGAAACGGCAAGCGGACGGGCCGATGCGTTGCTCAGCTTGATGGGCCTGCGACCCTTTGCTGATGCTTACCCCAGCCAGTTATCAGGTGGCATGCAGCAGCGCGTGGCCATAGCCAGGGCGCTGATGCCCCGGCCCGACATCATGTTGATGGATGAGCCTTTTGGCGCGCTGGACGCACAGACCCGCGAGGTCATGCATGATCTCATTCGCCATGTACATCGACTGGAAAAGAGTACGATTCTGTTTGTCACTCATGATGTGGAAGAAGCAATCTATCTGGGTAGCAAAATTGTACTGATGGCTCCGCGGCCGGGACGCATCGACAGCATCTACGAGGTGCCCCTGCCCACCGAGCGCCATCAGGATATGAAACTCGAGCCCGAGTTTATTCAGCTCAAGCGCGAAATTCTTGGCCGCATTCGTGAGACCTCCGGTGTACAGACCGATCTTGAGCAGTTGCAGCGACTGACTCGGGGAGCGCAGGCCTTGTAGGGCTGATTGAATATGGGTAATAAAACAAAAAACATCGAATTACCCCTAGCCAAATCCTGCCGTTAGGCTATAAATAGCGTGTTTTTTACGGTGGAGTGGCTGGGATGAGTGACGACGATTTAGAGAACGACGATCTGGAACGCGATGAAGACAGTGACGTGGACGACTCGGATGAAGCCGACGATCTTCCTAACTCTGACCATAACCATGATGATGACGGCGATGGTGACGACGACAGCGACACGCCAGTAGTCAAGTCGCGTAAAAAGGCGGCGCCAAAAGCCGATCCGCTCGAGGGGCTGTCGGTCGAAGCCAAGGAGCGCGAGCGTGAGATGCTGGCGCTGCAAATGGAAGAGTTCATGGCTCGCGGTGGCAAGGTTCAGGAAGTGGGTGCCAATGTGGTTGCCGATCCGCCGAAAAAGCCCCAAGGCAAGTACGGTAGCCGGCCCATATAGGCTAAGCCTTCACTGATTTCAAGCCGTGTAGGCGGTCAGCCAGGCAGGTATTTCGCTCAGGCAACTTACCTCGCCGCTGGGTCTGGGCTGGTCAGGCCAGTCCAGTTTCAGCCGGTTGAACCAGAGCGTGTGGAGGCCCACGTCCTGAGCCCCCTGGATATCATCCACCGGGTGATCACCAATATGCAGCGTGTTCGCCGGTTCGACGCCGGCCCGTTCCAGTGCGTGCAGAAAGGGTGCCGGGTCGGGCTTGCTCAGACCGACCTCGTCTGCGGATACGATCACGCTGAAATATTGATCTAGCCCCAGCCTGCGCACATCGGCATTGCCGTTGGAGATGGTAGCCAGCTGATAACGCGTGCTCAGTTCCGCCAGGAGTGCTTCGGCATGGGGAAAAAACGTCAACGCATGGCGTGCGTCTAGAAACACCTCAAAGCCTTGCTGGGTCAACGCTTTCGCCTGCTCTGCGTCATAGCCTGCACGGCGCAGGCCCAGTTCCATGATGGCCAGGCGAAAAGCGGTCACCCGATGACGCAGCTCCGGATTGGCAGCCAGTACGTCATGACGCAGTGCCTTGCGTGCTGCGCTATCGAGTTGCTGGGTAAACCGGGGAGCATGCTTGTCAAACCAACGCAGCAGGGTCTGCTCGGCGGCTATAACCACCGGCTCGGTTTCCCATAGGGTGTTGTCGAGGTCGAACGTCAGCAGTTGGATCATCAGGTACTCGTCTTGCGCTTGGCGCGCGGATGGGCCTTATCATATACCTGGGCCAGGTGTTGGAAATCCAGGTGGGTATATATCTGTGTGGTGCTGATATCGGCATGGCCGAGGAGCTCCTGCACTGCGCGCAGGTCCCCGGAGGACTCCAGCACGTGACTGGCAAAGGAGTGGCGAAGCATGTGCGGATGCAGGTTCTGGCCAATATGCGTTACGCCCCAGCGGCGCACGCGTAATTGAATCGCGCGGGGTGTAAGACGTCGCCCCTGTTTGCCGATGAACAAGGCCTGTTCTGGCGTATTGGTGAGTAAACGTAGCTCGAGCCAGCGCTGCAAGGCTTCACGCGCCATACGACCCACTGGAATCAGTCGTGTCTTGCTGCCTTTACCCAGTACCCGTACTTCACCCTGGGGCAGGTCGAGCTCGCTGATATCCAGGCCGGCCAGCTCCGACAAACGCAAGCCGGACGAATAGAACAGTTCCAGCATCGCGTGATCGCGGACGGCAAGCCAGTCATCGTCGCTGCTGTCGTCGAGAAGCTGTGAAGCCAGATCCGCATCCAATGCGCGGGGCAGTTTGCGCGGTGAGCGCGGTGCGCGCAGGTCTACCGCCGGATTATGCTTGCACAGTTGTTCGCGAATCAGGAACTGGTACAGGCTGCGCACGGCACTCAGCATGCGTTGCAAACTACGGCCGGAAAGGCCCGCCTGATGGCGTTTGGCAACAAACAGACGCAGGTGCGTGGCGTCGACGGCCTGCCAGCGCGGACAGTCTTGCGCGTCGAGGAAGTCGCGTAGGCCTTCCAGGTCATGCCGGTAAGCCTGCAGGGTGCGCGGGGATAGCTGCCGCTCGCGCTGCAGGTGAGCGAGAAAGGCCTCCAGGTCTGATTGCAGTGCACTGACAGGCATTGCTTACACCCTGACGTCGTCAGCGATGGGACGCTGACGCAGCAGCACACGGGCCAGTGCGTCGGCTATATAACCCAGAAACAGAGTGCCGGTAGCATTACGGTAATGGTTGGCATCCCGACTACCCAATGCCAGCACGCCATGCAACCCTTGATGCTGAATAGGCGCAATAGCGGTGGACGCGACCTGGTCGGACTGCTCACCGAACAGGAAAGCAAGTTCGTCTGGGCGCAGCACGCCACTGAGGGTTTTGCCGCTATCGAGCAGATGCCCAATGGATTCGCGCGCCTTGGCATGGCTAACACAGCGGGCATTGGGGAAGCGCTGTGCCTCGCTGAACAGGACTAGGCTGACGAAGGGCACCTGAAAGTCATCGCGCAGGCTATCCTCAATGCTAGCAATAACTTGTTCCAGACTCTGGGCTTCCAGCAGATCGAGTATCAATCGCCGGCTTTTTTCGAACAGACGGTCATTTTCACGCGCTACGTCCATCAGTTGGCCGAGGCGATGACGCACATCGATATTGCGCTCGCGAAGCAGTTTGACCTGACGCTCTACCAGCGATACGGCCTGACCTGATTGGTGGGGAATGATCAGGTCGGGCAAGAGCTCGTCGTATTCGGCGAAGAAGGCCGGATGTAGCCGCAGGTACTCGGCAACAGTATGGGCATCAAGCTGATGCGCAGGATGTAATGGCTTGTCGCTCATAAACGTATCTGTCCTTCGTAAACGCGAGTGGCCGGGCCAGTCATCATCACCGGCTCACCGGGACCAGCCCATTCAATCTGCAGGTTGCCACCGGGCAGCTCGATCTGAACCGGGGAGGCCAGATGCCCCATGCGGATGCCTGCTACCGCTGCGGCGCAGGCGCCGGTGCCGCAAGCGCGGGTTTCGCCGACTCCGCGTTCGAATACGCGCAGGCGGGCATGGTGACGATCGACCAGTTGCATGAAGCCAGCATTGACGCCCTTTGGAAAGCGGATGTGACGCTCGATCAGCGGGCCTAGACGTTCGACGGGGTAGGTATCCACGTCATCTACCAGCGTGATGCAGTGCGGGTTGCCCATTGATAGCGCAGATATCTGCAGTGTTTCGTCCTCGACCTCGAGTTCGCAGAGAATTGATTCAGTTTCGGCTGCGAATGGAATCTGGACGGGCGAGAGCCTGGGTGCGCCCATATTGACCGTTATCTGGCCATCCGTCTGGATGTTCAGGGTAATAGGTCCGCCGGCGGTTTCTACCTGGATATCGGACTTGGCCGTCAGTCGCTTGTCCACCACGAAGCGGGCGAAGCAGCGCGCACCATTGCCACACTGTTCGACTTCGTTACCGTCTGCATTGTAGATCCGGTAACGAAAATCCATCTCTGGATTGCTCGGCGGTTCTACCACTAGCAACTGATCAAACCCTATGCCGGTATGCCGGTCGCTCCACAGCCTAATGAGTCGGGGGGTGAGCTGGGCGTGCTGGGTCACCAGGTCGATGACCATGAAGTCATTGCCCAGCCCGTGCATCTTGGTGAATCGCAGCAGCATGTCAGACCCCAGGTAGCAGCGATTCCCCAGCGAATAGCTCGCTGAGGGCTTCACGACGGCGGATCTGGTGGCACTGGCTACCATCGACCATCACCTCGGCCGCTCGCGGTCGGGTGTTGTAGTTCGAGCTCATGACAAAACCATAGGCGCCTGCCGAACGCACGGCCAGCAGATCGCCTTCGGCAAGCGCAAGGCTGCGATCCTTACCGAGAAAATCGCCGGTCTCGCAGACGGGGCCGACGATGTCCCATTCCAGAGCGGGCACATCATCGCGGGGTCGCACCGCATCAATGCCCATCCAGGCGCTATACAGTGCAGGGCGGATCAGATCATTCATTGCGGCATCGATAATGGCAAAATTCTTGTGTTCGGTTGGCTTGAGCAGATTGACCTGAGTAAGCAGCACGCCGGCGTTAGCGACAATGGAACGGCCGGGCTCGAACAGCAGCGTCAAATCACGTTCGCCGAGATGTGCCTTTACCTTGGCCAGATACGCTGCCGGTGATGGAGGCGTTTCGTCGCGGTAGGTCACGCCCAGCCCGCCGCCCAGGTCCAGGTGATGGATCTTGATGCCCTGCTCGGCCAATTCATCGACCAGTGTCAGCAGGCGGTCGAGAGCGTCAATCAGGGGGGTATCGTCAGTCAGCTGTGAGCCGATATGGCAATCTACACCGCGCACGTCGATGTTCGGTAATTCGGCGGCGCGGCGGTACACTTGCGGCGCGCTGGCAATATCGATACCGAACTTGTTTTCCTTCAAGCCGGTCGAAATGTACGGGTGGGTCATGGCGTCCACATCAGGATTGACCCGAAGTGATACCGGCGCCTTGACGCCCAACTCAGCGGCGACCGTTTGCAGGCGCTCCAGCTCGGCGATGGATTCGACATTGAAGCAAAGAATACCGACTTCAAGCGCCCGACGCATTTCTTCGGCCGTCTTGCCCAGGCCTGAAAAAACAATGCGCGCAGGCTCTCCGCCGGCGGCCAGAACCCTTTCCAGTTCGCCACCGGAGACAATATCGAACCCAGCGCCCAGGCGCGCAAGAATGTTCAGCACAGCCAGATTGGAGTTGGCCTTTATGGCAAAACAGACCAGATGTGGTGTCCCGGCCAGTGCCTGATCCCAGGCTAGCCAGGCTTGCTCTATGGCCTGGCGAGAGTAAACGTAACAGGGAGTGCCGTACTGCTTGGCAATAGCGGACAACGGCAAAGCTTCGGCGTACAGTTCGCCATCGCGGTAATCAAAAGCTGTCATGGTATGGGCTTCATGTTCAGGTATACGGGGGTAAGCAGATCGTTCAGCGCTCGGTGGGCTGCTGAATCATCGCTTCTTCGGCTTGGCTGCGTGGCTCTTCTGACTTCTCAGCCGGCATGTAAAGAGCCCCTTTCTGACCGCAGCCAGCCAGAACGAGTAACGCGAGCAGCACGAGAATTGAATGCTTCATGATTAAATCCTTGTTGAAATACAGGCAATATACGGCAGTATACCCAGCCGCCCGGTCTGACGCATCCGAACCGGCGCTGGAAGCAAAGAGAAGAGAACCGCATGCATGAACTGAACGAAGCTGATTTCAACAGGCAGGTCGATCTGCTGCAGGATCGAATCGAGCACGCGCTGGATGCCAGTGGACTGGATCTAGATATGGAACTGGTAGAAGGGTCGCTGGTATTGATCCTGGCCGAGGGCCCCCGCCTGGTTGTCGGACGGCAGCCAGCGTCGCGGGAAGTCTGGCTGACCGCGCCGGATGCGACGCGCCATTTTGGTTACGTCCCTGATGAAGGCTGGCTTCACGACTGCGACGACGAGCCTCTGGAAAGGGTGTTGAGCCAGATTCTTGCCGAGTTGACCGGTGAAGAGCTGGAACTGGACTTGGAGGAAGAGTAGGTGTCAAACGCCGGACGTCAGCCATCACCCTGTGTGCGCAATTGCTGTCTTGATGGCGATCAGTGCCTAGGTTGCGGACGGCTGATGCCAGAGATCCTTGAGTGGGCCATGGCCAGCGATGAACGCCAACGGCAGATTGCCGCGCTGGCCAAGCAGCGTCATGCAAGTCGAGCTCTAGCGCGGCCAGCGAGCAGATAGTCAGTTGCGCGCAATACCCATCGCTGTATTAAGCGCATCTTCGAGTTGCTGACGGTAACGCAGGTAGTTGACTGTCTGCATGTTACCGGTTGGATCAATAGCGGATAGATCCAGATCCGTTATGTAACAGGGGTATTTTTCCGTTCGGGTGCGCTGCTGCAGGATATGTTCGGCCGCCGCGCCAAACAGGGTTGCCCCATGATCCAGTTCGGAAAACTCCTTTTGACCGCAGAAGATGGTGACCTTCAGGCTCTGATCGTCACCCGGTCCCGCAATCGCCTGTACCGCGTAATAGTCTGTTTCAATGCCGTGGTCCGGTACCCGTTGTGATTCAAGTCGTAACGGTTGGCCGTCTGCAGCAGGGCGAATAGCATAGATCGATAACGGTTCTTGTCGTAGGCTGGCTTCCAGGCTCTGATTGAACTGTCTGCGCAGACCAATACTGTGCAAAAAACGGAGCAAGGGTAGCAGCAGTGTCTGTTCGTTGCTGCAGGGTTGCCGCGTGCGCCACAGTGCGCCGAGTTCGTCCAGCACGCTAATCTCTGCCTGGCGGTTGGGAAGCAGACGGTAGAACACCTTGGTCTCGCCAACGCGCGACTGGCCCAGTATTAACGCCGTATCCTGACCCTGCAAGGCGAACCGGTCCAGCGCCAGAGGACTGTAATTATGACGGCCGGTGCCCAGGTAGCGCATCAGACGGTCCCGGTCAGCCAGCCGGGTAACGGCGATCAGCCCATCCTTGCGCTCGAGAATCTGGAAGCTGTTTTGCACCTGTAGCAAAAAGCGTGACGGCGGCTCGACGAGCAATTGTCGGGTGGCGTCCTTGAACAGTTGCGCGACCCGATCGGCTATGGCGCTGGAGCGATTGCGGCAGAAACAGGCCACTTGCAGGTCCGGATGGTGCCGGTGTTCGTGGGCTTTGTTCAGGTAGTCGCACAGTGCCTGGACGCACGCCTGCTCGCCTTCGAACCGGCTGACCTGAAGCTCGTTCCAACTATTGAGGGTGACCTGATCAATACTCAAAATGAGGTTGTCACGCAGCCCCGAGTAGCCCAAAGCGTCGGTATGGCTGCTAATAAGATGCAGATTCTTCTGGCTGGTCAGCGGTAGAGGGTCCAGGCCCACGTTGATCAATAGCAGTGATTGGCACGGCTGGCTGGGGCGCGACAGTGCGATTTCTGTCAATGCAGGCAGCGGCAGGGGGAAGTGTTGACGCAGAGTAGCCAGCAGGCTATTCAATTCGAATTCGCTCAATGCGCTGTCACCCGGGTGCACGGCTATACGCGTGCTCGCATCGGCCAGACCATTGCGGTGTGCCCAGGCGATCAGCTCGATCAGATGGCGGGTGTACTTGAGTGGTATATGGTCGTTCAGCTCGTTTTGGCCAAGCGTGCCCCGAAAAAGACTCCAGCTGGCCTGCACCTGGTCTTTGCCATGGCGCTGTGCGAGGGTCATCAGCGGCTCACTGAGATCGGGTGCAATGCCCGGATTGATCACTTCGATCTTACCCGCCTTGCGCTCGAAAGCGGCGTACAGGCGGCGGCCAAGCAAGGACAGATCCCGGCTGTTGATCTGGTTGATAACGTCATTGCTACGTCCGAACTGGGCAAGAAAACGATAGCTGTGGGTCAGTTCACTGACCAACTGCTGGCGCTCCCGGGTCACCTCACCGACCCGCCAGAGATGACGGTTATCCATTTGCTGCAGCTGTCGTGTGTCCCAGTGCCATTCACTGACCAGTTTTTCCATCAGGCTGCGTTTCCAGCCCAGACTGCCGATGCGTTTGCTCAGGTGGACATCCGCCTTGATGTACAGGCAGCGACGGACCAGTTCGAGGCGTTCATTCTCCTTGCGGTCGAGCAGGTAGCGTTCTATGCGCCGGTAGAGCATGACATAGGGGTCGAGCTCATCTAGGGCAAGACGGTTAGCGTATACCGCCTGTTTGAAATCCAGACTGAGACAGCTCACCTCGGGGTGCTCTCCAGCATAGACTTCGGTTAGAAGCAGCTTCAACACGGACTTGTAGGGTGACTCAATACCCTTGAACAGCTGCCATAGTCCGGCGCCGACATACTCCCCGGCGGGTATGCGCGCCATGTGTCCGAGATCGAGACTGTTCTGCTCCCGGATAAAACGCTTGTCTATCAGTTGTCGCGTAAAGCTGACGTAATGCTTTTCTTCATAGGCGGGTACTAGCCACCATAGTGGGAAGCGACCGCCCAGTAATATGGCGGTCCGGTAGAACTCGTCCAGCAAAAGATAGTGCTGGGTGCTGCCACAATCTTCGATGCTCAGAGCATTGTCGCGATCACCGAGACTGAACGAGGCAGGATTGACCAGATGGAAGTGCGCTTCGCAGCCCTGAGTAATGGCCCAGTCGCTGATCTGTTGGCACTTGGCAGCCAGCTCCGCGATGGCGCCAGTGGATAACGTAGGTGTATGACACACCCAAATATCCAGGTCACTCTGGTCCGACTGGGCGATGGTGCCGCCGCTCCCCATCAGATACAGCGCTTGGATCTCGGCGGTGAAGCCAGCTGGGTGGCGCCGATAACTGAAGCTTCGGGTCAGGGCCTGTGCGCCGAGCAGGACATTCTGGTCTGGCACGTAGGCAGCAAGCCCGTGGGGCGTGAGACGCGAGATGTAGCCGGGCAGTAACGGATGATTGACATCAAATAGCAGTGGTATCAACTGCAGCACGTTGTACTGACGTGAAGGCAGCGCCTGCAATACCCGCTGCAGGCGACTCCTGTTGATGCCCATAAAGCGATTGCGCAAGGTGGTCAGCGCCTTGCGGTCGATGCCCTCGGCTATCTGTGGTTGGATTTCTCCACTCAGGGCCATGATCGATTCACCGCTCTCAGTCGGCGCGCAGAATCGTCAGCAATGCCTGGCTGTGTTCTGCCGCGTCCAAGCCGAGGCTGGTCAGGTAGCCGCCATCGGGCTGCGTAGTCAACCCTCGCGCGTGCAGGCGCTCTGCCGCCGCAACCACGTCCTGTGCTGCCTCGTGCTGGTGGATCTTCAAGCCCTCCAGGGAGCTGGCCAGATTGAATTTGTTGAGCAGGTTGATTTCGTCGATCTCGGCGGATTTGAGCATGGTCGGCACTACCTTTTATTGGATGTTCAGTTTGTAGTCTAGCCGTAAAAGGCCCCCGACCGCACAGTGAATATTGTCTGTCTGCTATCACTGCATGGGCATTCAGCCAGCTTATGCCGCTGGATTATTTACTGCTACACCGCTACAACGGGTGCACAATAAAATAATACCCACCTTGCAGGAGAGTTTTGCATGCTCAAGCTTCATGGATTTGCCGTCAGTAACTATTTCAACATGGTCAAACTGGCGCTGCTCGAGAAAGGCGTTGATTTCGAAGTGCATGTGGTTCACCCCAGCCAGGAACCGGATTTTTTGGCCATCAGCCCCCGCGGTAAGGTGCCCAGCCTGGAAACCGAGCACGGCTTTGTCAGCGAGACCAACGTAATTCTCGAATATATCGAAGAAACTCAGGGTGGCAAGTCACTGCTGCCCAAGGATGCGTTCGAGCGAGCCACTGTCCGCGCCCTTACCAAGGAAATCGAACTGTACCTGGAATTGCCGGCACGTACCTGCCACGCGGAAGTGTTTTTTGGCGGCAAGGTGGACCAGCAGGTCAAGGACAAGGCCAAAGCCGATCTGCTCGCCGGCATCGCGACACTCAAGCGTCATGGCAAGTTTGCCCCTTACGTAGCGGGGAGTGAGATGACTATTGCCGACCTTATGTTCCTGTACAGTCTAGATTTAGCCTGCGCCGTAGCCAAGAAGCTGTTTGACCTTGACCTGTTGGCTGATCTACCAGAAGCCCGCGTGTTGCAGGCCAAGCTGGCCGAGAACCCGAATGTGCAGAAGGTCGAAGCGGACAGGAATGCAGCGATGGCCGCGTTTATTGCGGCTGCCCGCGCCAAGCGCTGAGAATCAGGGCCATCCCCGGCAGCAATTGCAGGGGATGGCCTGCTTGCACTTGCTCAGAGCATATCCTTGAAACGATCGTCCTTGCGAAACACCAAAGGCCGGTTAAAGCCTGGAATGTGCATTTGCGAGCCGTTGATTTCAATCTGACTGTCGTCGATCATGTTCTGACCAAAATGGTAGATCACATCGAGTTGGCCCTTGAGTGCCTTCTGATCGTACGCATGGGCAGCGGCGCGGGTTGCCTCCCGGCGTGTGCTGTAATCGGCATAGGCAGTATCGCCATAGCGCTTCTTCAGCATACGTTCGACCACGCTGGGGGCGAGCACCACGCAGCTGGCATTGTTGCCGCCAAATCCCTTGGAGTTGATGAAGCAGACCTCCAGTGGCTGGTCGCTGCGGTGCACGTCGCTGATACTGATGCGCAACTGTTCGCGGTGTACGTCATCGGCTACCGCATCAATGGTTTTGATCCCAGGGATGATCTGATATTTGAAGCTGCCCAGTGCAGAGGCCATTTGGTCGGCACTGGCGCTGGCCAGCGAGTGACCAACATAGGCTTTCACTGCCGTGAGTGGCAGATCGCGGATATCAAATGCACCTGCTACACGGTCAAGCAGCTCTGACTCGGTGGTCCGATTCGCGGGCGTGCTTGAGCCATGTGCATGCACAAAGCTGCGCTGGCGCACGGCGTCTTCGCCGACGATCTGCATCGCGCTGAAAATCGACTTGGACATGGTCAGGTAATTTCCCGGCCCCGGTGCGGAGATCGATTTTTTGAACCCGTCGGCGTTGATGAATACGTCTGGAACGGCGCCATGGATATCGGCACCCAGCTGCATGGCCAGCTCGTCGTCCATCAACAGGAAGAACTGGCTTGATTCAGCCAGGGTGAAGCCGCAGTTTTGGCTGAACGGACGACTCGCCCGGCGAAAATCAACGTCTGGCTGACCCTCGATGTTGCGCAACCCCTCTTCGGTAGCCAGCGCCCCCATCGCACCATAGCCCTCGATGCACTCTTGAGTAACCGGCGCTTCTCCGTTGCCTACCAACACCACCCGGGCACGACCGCTGGTGATCATTTCGGTGCCTTTCTGCAGGTTGTACAGAAAGCTCGCGCAGGCGCCGGTGATCGCGCCCGTTGTGCCTACGCTGCCGAGAATGTAGGCATTGATAAAGTCCGCGGGCATGCTGTTGAGGCCCAGAGCTAGCTGCTTGGCACTGACCCGGCCGCCCTTCAGGCGCGACTGCATCAAACCGCCAAAACTGTTTTCGTCCAGCTGGCTCATCGCGCTGCTGGCAAATACCGCAATTTCGTCAGGCTGTACGCTGTCAACAATGGTTTGCCAGGGCAGACCGGTCGAGCGCAGCGCGTCGGTGGCCGCGAGGATCGTCATCTGCAGGCCGCGGGGGTGAAAGCGCGAGGCGTAATGCTCGCTGGGTTCGAAGCCGCTGGGCAGCTGACCCGCGGATTTCACCGGCAATGACCGGTAGCTGTCGACCTTGATGTCGCAACCGTCATAGACCGTCACCATGACTTCGTTATCGTTCAGCGGTTCGATGACCCAGTCGGTAGGTAGCGGTTCGGGTAGCTGCTTTGCCAGAGTAATGAAAGAGAAGGGTTTGCCGGCTTCGCCGGTGATGGTCAGATTTTTTTGCCAGTGGGCTGCATCTACATCCAGATGTCGCTTCTCGATCCGGCGCACCAGGGTACCCTGCAGGATTTGTGGACCAAAGCGGGTCTCGATGACGGCCGGCGTCAGTATTTGATCATCAGCATCCAGATACTGATCATCTTCAACCCTGATCAGTTTCATCAGCACCGCAAGACCGGCCAGAGTTTCCTGACGCTCAGCGGCGGGCAGGGACTCAATCACCATGCGACGGAATCCGTGATGAAAGGAACTACGACCGGCGGCGTTGTAGCCACCAAATCCAACTATGACTGGCAAGCGCGACATCTGGCATGACTCCTGACAGAAATCCGGCGCCCGTGCCAGCCTGAGGCTGGCAATCTCTCGCGACACGTGTGCCGACCAGGGCGCTGAATTGTTCTTCGAATGCATAAGCTGACGAGAACTGTAACCGCTGGGTCACGTTTAGACCATGTCGATTTCGTTTTGTAGCCGTTATGCCGAAGCCTTGACTGTTGCTCAGCGGATCGGTGGCTCGAAAATCACGTAGACCTTGCGGGTGCGCTCGATTACCTCCCAGCTGCCGGTGAAGCCGGCGGGAATAACGAATCGGTCACCACTACCCAGGGGGCGACTGCCGCCCTGATCATCATGCAGTATCGATACGCCCTCGAGTATCTCGCAGTACTCATGTTCACTGTAGCTCACGGTCCAGTGGCCGGGCACGCACTCCCAGGTTCCGCTGGAAAACTGGCCGCAAGGACTGCTGTAATGGTTGCATACTGATTGCGCCGGATCACCGGCGATTACCTTGGCCGGGTCGGGGCGGTAGTGCTCGGCTTCAGTGGGTGCGGTGGTAAAGTCGACGATGTTCTCTATGGACATAGGTGATTACTTCATTGTCGGAATGTTGAACTCGGCGTCGCCCCGGATACCCGTGGGCCAACGTGAGGTGATTGCCTTGCGCTTGGTATAGAAACGCACGCCGTCCGGACCATGCATGTGCAGGGGGCCAAACAGTGAACGCTTCCAGCCACCAAAGCTGTGGAAGGCCATGGGCACGGGGATCGGTACATTGATGCCGACCATACCGACCTGGATTTCATTGCAGAACTGCCTTGCCGCATCGCCGTCGCGGGTAAAAATCGCGGTACCGTTGCCGTACTCGTGGTCATTGATCAGTTTGACGCCGGTCGCGTAATCGGGCACGCGCACAATGCACAGCACAGGACCGAAGATCTCTTCCTGGTAGATGGTCATGCCTGAAGTGACCTTGTCGAACAGACAGCCGCCCATAAAAAAGCCACCTTCCAGTCCTGGTACGGTAATGTCCCGACCATCGACTACCAACTCGGCGCCTTCGGTTACGCCCTGATCGATAAATCCCCTGACCTTAGCCCGGTGCGCAGCGGATATCAGCGGTCCCATTTCCATGCCGGCGCTCAGACCATTGCCGATCTTGAGTGCCTTGACCTTGGGCGATAGCGCCGCGACCAGCTTGTCAGCTACCTCGTCGCCCACTGCGACAGCCACCGAGATCGCCATGCAGCGCTCGCCGGCACTGCCATAAGCCGCCCCCATAAGCGCGTTCACGGTTTGATCCAGATCCGCATCGGGCATGACCAGCATGTGGTTCTTCGCGCCGCCTAGAGCCTGGACTCGCTTGCCGTTGGCACAGCCGGTGGCATAGATATATTCGGCGATGGGCGTCGAGCCAACAAAGCTGACTGCCTGCACGTCGGGATGGCTCAGTAGTACATCAACGGCTTCCTTGTCACCGTTGACGACGTTCATTACCCCATCAGGCAATCCGGCTTCGGTGAGCAGTTCGGCTAGCCGCATTGGTACGCTGGGGTCCTTTTCCGACGGCTTCATGATGAAGGTGTTGCCGCAGGCAATTGCGATCGGGAACATCCACATTGGCACCATTGCCGGGAAGTTGAATGGGGCAATACCGGCGCAGACGCCCAGAGGTTGGTTAACCGTCCAGGCGTCGACACCTCCACCGACCTGTTCGGTATGTTCGCCTTTAAGCAGATGCGGAATACCGCAGGCGAACTCCACCACTTCCAGTCCGCGGGTTAATTCGCCTTTGGCGTCGTCAAATACCTTGCCATGCTCACGGGTAATCAGCTCGGCCAGCTCATCGGCATGGGCTTCAATCAATGCCTTGTACTTGAACAAAATACGCGCACGATTGAGCGGGGTAGTCTTGGCCCACGCTGGCTGCGCAGCCTTGGCAGCGGCTATCGCCTGCTCCACTTCCTGGACATTGGCCAGTGACACCTGGCCGCGCTCTTCGCCAGTGGCGGGCTCGAATAATGGCTGGGTGCGCGCACTAGCTGCCGTGCGCGTGCCGTTGATAAAGTGAGTCAGTTGCAGAGTCATTGGGTCACCAGTTTCAAATAAACGTTGAATGGGTTGTGTGTGTCGCAATGGGAGCTTGTTTATGCGATGCGGCGTATCACGTCGCCCAGGGTATTGATGATCTGGTCGATATGGCTCTTCTCGACAATCAGTGGCGGCGCCATCGCGATAATATCGCCGCTGTTGCGCACCATCAGGCCATCCCAGAAGCAGGCCTCGAATACGTCGTAGCCGCGTTTGCCGGGAGCACCATCGCGGCTCGCCAGATGCACGGCGCCGACCATGCCGGTGTTACGAATATCGATCACATGGGGCAAGCCCTTCAGGCTGTGGAGCCCTTCCTGCCAGTAGATTTCGAGCTCCCTGATGCGGGTCAGCAAGCCATCGCGAGCGTAGATATCCAGCGTTGCCAGGGCAGCCGCCGCGGCGACCGGGTGACCTGAATAGGTATAGCCATGGAACAGCTCAATGATACCGTCTGGACCATGCATGAACGCGTCCTGAATGGTCTCGCTGGCGAACACCGCACCCATTGGAATGACGCCGTTGGTCAGGCCCTTGGCCGTGGTCATGATGTCGGGGATGACTTCCCAGCGCTGCGCGGCGAATGGCGAACCGACCCGGCCAAAGCCGGTGATCACTTCGTCAAAAATCAGCAGAATGCCATGCTTCTCGGTGATCTCTCGCAGGCGCTTGAGATACCCCTGGGGTGGCAAAATGACGCCGGCAGAGCCGGACATGGGCTCAACAATAACGGCAGCGATATTCTCGGCGCCATGCAGATTGACCAGGCGCTCCAGGTGATCGGCGAGTTCGGCACCCTGCTTGGGCAGCCCGCGGGAAAAGGCATTGCGCTCCAGATCCAGCGTATGCGGCAGGTGGTCCACGCCGGGCAGTTGCACGCCAAAGGCCTTGCGGTTGTTGACCATGCCGCCGACTGAAATGCCGCCGAAACCGACGCCGTGATAGCCCAGCTCGCGGCCGATCAGCCGGGTACGAGTGCCTTCGCCTCGGGCTCTATGGAAGGCCAGAGCGATCTTCAGTGCAGTGTCCACCGACTCTGAACCAGAGTTGGTAAAGAACACCCTGTTCAGGCCCTCGGGAGCAATGTCTACCAGACGCTCGGCCAGTTGAAATGGCAGTGGATGGCCCATCTGGAAGGTCGGTGCGAAATCCATCTTGCTGAGTTGACGAGCCACAGCCTCGGTAATCTCCTGACGCCCGTGGCCTGCGTTGCAGCACCAGAGTCCGGAGGTGCCATCAATGATCTGACGGCCCTCGACATCGGTGTAGAACATGCCTTTGGCACTCTCCAGCAAGCGCGGTCGGTCCTTGAACTGGCGGTTGGCGGTGAAGGGCATCCAGAACTCATCGAGACTGAGGTCCTGCTGGTGGGCGGCGGTGTAAAGGCTGTTCATGGGTCGTCCTGGCGTTGCTGGGGCTAAGATGCTGGGTAGCGCGTGGATTGATCTTATGTCAAAAATAACAAACGAAAAACCCTAGAATCAGCAAATTCGGGCAAATAAGTGAAGCTATGTCAAATATACTGGATTTATTTTCAGGCGAGGCGAGCTCCGCCTCAACTAAAGATGTTGTTGGCCCGCAGGGTGGCCGAGGTGAAACTCGGCTCGCCCAGTTAATAGCCTTAGCGCCACTGGTACTCCAATCCGACGCCCACCAGCCACTGACGGTCGGGAGCCGGTTCGTAGAAGCGCCCGCCAGGACCGTTAACAATCAGCGAGCCGATGTACTCTTTGTCGCCGAGGTTGTCGATGCGCACAAAAGGGTCAACCGTCCAGTCACCCACTTGGTGGCTATAGCCGGCGCGCCAGTTGAATACGGCGTAACCTGCTGCGCGTGCATCATTGTCATCAGTGGCGAAGCGCTCGCTTAGTGATTGTGCTTCCAGTGCAGTGATAAAGCCGCTACCCGGTGGCTGCCAGCTCAATTCGGCGAATAGACTGTGGCGTGGGACACCCGGGAGATCTTTGCCAGATAGGTCTGAGCCACTGTTGGTCGTATAACTGTCGAAGCGGGCATCTAGCAAAGTGTAAGCCAGGTAAGCTTCGATGCCATGATCGAAACCCTGTTCGAGCGAGAGCTCAATGCCGCGACGGGTTGACTGGCCGGCATTGACGAAGGTGCTGCGACCAGTCAATGCTTGGTTGGGGCCGGTGACGATTTCGTCCTCAACTCGGCTCTGAAACAGTGCCAGATTGACGCGCGTTTGCTCGTGACGCAGTTTGAGGCCGACCTCGGCATTGCGCGATTCGCTGGGCTGCAGGCCGAAGTTCAGGCCGCTGCCCTGCTCCTGGTAAGCCAATTCCTGAAAGGTTGGTGTTTCAAAGCCCTGCCCCAGCGCGGCATAGACGGTCAGCGAAGGGTTCCACTGGTAACTCAGACCCAATGCTGGGTTGGTTTGTTGATAGTCCACACCGCCGCTGTCGTCCTGACCATCAGTAAAATAATCATCTTCCGACTCGAACTCTACCCGGCTGTGCCGTAGACCAGCGGTCAGCGTCCAGCGTGGATCAAGCTGCCAGGTGCTTATCAGGTAAGCATCCTGACTGTCGACGGTGTTGTATTCGTCCCGTTGTTGCGCTCCTTTGTTGCCTCCATTGTTGATAAAGCCATTGCGTTGCTCGCCTTGATAGTCGTAGGTCAGTCCGGCCGCCAGTTCTACCGGGAGGCCAAGCAGCAAAGTGTTCCGTGCCCAGCCGAGCTCGCCGCCCCCAAATCGACGATCAAGTTCGATTACGCCGCCGCCGGAAAACTGCCCGCCGCCAGGGAATGCCAGATACTGCTCTACATAGCGCTCGCCGCCGTACACCATCAGCGTGAGCTTGTCGTCATTGCCCAGACGCCGCTGGTAATTCAGTCCGGCCTGGTTGTGGCGCGCAGTCTTGCGCGTGTCAAAGGTGTCAGTGCCGCTTACCGCCTGACGCCGATCTTCGCGCACCTGAGCTGCCGTCAAACCCAGCGGGTCCTGAGTCTCGGGCTGATCCAGGCTGTTGATCAACAGTGTCAGACTTGAGGCATCATCGATGTCCCAGCCCAGGCGCAGATTAGCGATGTCTCGACGGGTTTCGCTATGGTCGCGGTAGCCATCGGTCTGCAGTCGGGAGACGTTAGCGCTGACGTTCAGGTCGCCATGTTGGCCGCCATAGCGGAGCCGTGAACGCCACAGGTTATCCGGGCCTATAGCCGTGCGGTTTTCCAGGGTCGGATAAAAAGAGCCTTCATTGGTAAAGCCCTGGATGATGCCGCCGGACGCGTTGCCATACAGCGTGGTAAGGGGCCCACGCAAGACCTCGATGCGCTGCATGCCATCCAGGTCGAATAGCGATGGCTGGCCCTGGCCGTCGGGCATGGTCAAGGGAATACCATCTTGAATCAGGCGCACGCCGCGCACGCCGAATTGTGCACGGGCGCCAAAGCCTCGCGACGAAATCTGCAGGTCCTGGGCGTAGTTCTGCCGATTGACCGCTACCAGTCCGGGCACCCGTTGCAGGGTTTCAGACAGATTGCCACCCAGGCTCTGGGGGCTGATCTGGTCGCCGCTGACGGTATCACGGGCTACGGGTATGCGAATGTCCTGCGCATCAACCTCACTGCCCAGTACGGTCTGTGCCGGCAAGCTGAGTAGGTTGTTCTGTGCCTGACCGACAGACGGCAGGAGGCATGCGAGGACGGTGGCGCAAGCGCCAAAAGTTTTCGAGTTTATTTTTTTCATAGGGCTGCTTGTGTCGTCATTTTTGGGTTGTGGCTATCGAGAGTGCCATTTGCGGCAGTTTCGCCCGTCGTCATGGCCGATTCAGACTTGATCGACATGTTGGTTCCCGCGTGCTGACGCTAGGAGGCGCCTATAAGGCGTCCCCTGTTATAAGGGATTTCGGTCTGTTTGTCGCGTCATGGCAGATGGTAGCAGTCTCGATCACTCAATTGCTTTGATGTAAAAGTATTGTTACGGTACTCTTTGAAAAAAATTATGCGAATCAAGCCCGTTTTTTGGGTTGTACGAGGCTTTTATATTGTGCTTACCTGTATTGAGCTTGCACTAATGGTTACTACTGTAATATTTAGACTTTATGGCAAAATGCACCCCCAACAGGTGCGGCCGGGAGCCGAACATGCATATGATGCACGACTTATATTTATCGCTGCGCCGCTTGCAGCGAGCCAGCGAAATTCATGCCAAGCGCCTTGGGCGTCATAGTGGTCTGACACCCATCCAGCTATTGATCATGCATAGCATCAAGGCAATGGGGGAGGGCACTTTGGGTGATCTGGCGAAGCAGGTCAGCGTCTCCCAAGCGACGCTCAGTACTATTATTGATCGACTTGAGAACCGTGAGTTGCTCCAACGTATCCGCAGCAAGAGCGATAAACGCAAAGTGCACCTGGCGCTGAGTGCGAAGGGCGTCGCTGCAATCCAATCGGAGCCCGCGTTGCTGCCGGCGGAATTCCTTGAGCGGTTTGGTAACCTGGCTGATTGGGAGCAGCTGATGCTGCTTGCCAGCCTGCAGCGCGTTGCTGGATTGCTTGAAGCCGGCCAGCATGGCCCCAGCGGACTGTTTGATAGCGAAACAGCTGCCTGACTCGGTCATAGCATGAGCTCTAGGGCTCTGCAGTACGGCGACCGAATAGTTCGGGCCCGGATTGTAGCTGTCTCGCCCTAGAGCCGTTGTCTCGCGAATAAAACACTGAAAACGAGTCCGCCCGAATTTTTTCTTCGGCCCTCTTGCCTGAACGTCATCCGCACCTTAGCATGTTTGAAATTTCAAACATGTATGTGGTAAATGCGTTACGCCTGGCGTTGCATGTGACCGCACCTGAGGAGCTCCGATGCAGCTGAAATCTCCCGATTTATTTCGCCAGCAAGCCCATATTAACGGTCATTGGTGCGAGGCCGATAACGGCGCACGTACCGAGATTTTCAACCCAGCCAATGCAGAACGACTGGGCAGTGTGCCGAACATGGGCGGTGCAGAAACGCGGCGGGCGATAGAAGCGGCTCAAGCGGCCCAGCCAGCGTGGCGCAAGCGTACAGCGAAAGAGCGCTCGGCAGTATTGCGCAAGTGGTTCGAGCTGATGATGATTCATCAGGAAGATCTGGCCCAGATCATGACTGCCGAGCAGGGTAAACCCTTGGCCGAGGCCCGTGGTGAAGTTGCCTATGCTGCATCTTTTATCGAGTGGTTTGCTGAAGAAGCCAAGCGTATCTATGGCGACACCATCCCAGGCCACCAGGTAGATAAACGCATTATCGTGCAGAAAGAACCGGTTGGTGTGACTGCAGCCATCACGCCGTGGAATTTTCCGGCGGCAATGATTACTCGTAAGGCTGCGCCGGCTCTGGCTGCGGGCTGCGCGATGGTACTCAAGCCCGCACCGCAGACGCCTTTTTCTGCATTGGCACTGGTCGCGCTGGCCGAACAGGCTGGGCTACCGGTCGGTTTGTTGAGTGTGGTGACTGCGGACGCCGAGCAGGCTATCGAGGTCGGCGCTGAGCTCTGCGCCAACCCTATCGTGCGCAAGCTCTCGTTTACCGGCTCTACCGGTGTCGGTATCAAGCTGATGCAGCAATGTGCGCCCACCTTGAAGAAATTGTCGTTGGAGCTGGGCGGTAACGCACCCTTTATTGTCTTTGATGATGCTGATCTGGATGCGGCCGTCGAGGGCGCGATGATCTCCAAGTATCGTAACGCCGGGCAGACCTGTGTGTGTGCCAATCGGATCTACGTGCAGGACGGTGTATACGACGCCTTTGCTGAGAAGCTGGTCGCCGCGGTCAATAAGCTCAAAGTGGGCAACGGCGTTGAGGATGGCGTAACTACTGGCCCGTTGATAAATGCTGCGGCAGTATCCAAAGTACAGCAGCATCTCACTGACGCGACCGACAAGGGTGCTCGGGTACTGGTGGGCGGTAAGCCGCATGCGCTTGGCGGATTTTTCTTTGAGCCGACGGTGCTGGCGGATATCGACAGCAGCATGTTGCTGGCGCGTGAAGAAACCTTTGGGCCGCTAGCACCGCTTTTCCGTTTCAGTGACGAAGATGATGTAGTGCGTCAAGCCAACGATACCGAATTCGGTCTGGCCGCGTATTTCTACGCACGTGATCTGAGTCGGGTGTTCAGAGTGGCGGAAGCGCTGGAGTACGGCATGGTCGGTATCAATACCGGCCTGATCTCTACCGAAGTAGCTCCTTTTGGCGGCATGAAGTCCTCTGGTCTGGGTCGTGAGGGCTCGAAATACGGTATCGAAGAATACGTTGAAATGAAGTACCTGTGCCTGGGCGGCATCTGACCCGGGTCGTCACCTGACTGTCAATGAGGCGAGCCATGAGCAAGAGTAACGAGTCCCTGATGCAGCGTCGCCATGATGCTGTTGCCCGGGGTGTGGGTCAGATTCATCCGGTGTTTGTCGAGCGGGCAGAGAATGCGACTGTCTGGGATGTCGAAGGGCGGCAGTACATCGACTTTGCCGGTGGCATCGCTGTGCTCAATACGGGTCATCGCCACCCCAAAGTGATGGATGCAGTCAGGCGGCAGATGGACCATTTTACCCATACCTGTTTTCAGGTGCTGGCCTATGAGCCCTATGTTGCACTGTGCGAAAAACTCAATGAGCTGGTGCCGGGTGCCTTTGCCAAGAAAACACTGCTGGTCACCACTGGCTCCGAAGCGTTGGAAAATGCGGTCAAGATCGCGCGTGCAGCCACCGGCAGGGCCGGTGTGATCGCCTTCACCGGCGGCTATCACGGCCGCACGATGATGACTTTGTCGATGAATGGCAAGGTGGCCCCCTACTCCGCCGGCATGGGTCTGATGCCGGGTGGCGTATACCGCGCGCAGTTTCCCTGCCCCCTGCACGGGGTGAGTGATGCGGATGCGATAGCGAGTATTGAACGGATTTTCAAGAATGATGCTGAGCCGAGGGACATTGCCGCCATCGTGATCGAGCCGGTTCAGGGTGAGGGCGGGTTTCATGTTGCCAGTCCGGCGTTCATGGGCCAGCTGCGCAAACTGTGCGATGTACACGGCATACTTCTGGTGGCTGATGAGGTGCAGAGTGGTGCGGGGCGCACCGGGACCTTCTTCGCCATGGAGCAAAGTGGTGTCGCGCCGGACCTGACGACCTTCGCCAAATCGATCGCCGGCGGCTTTCCATTGGCCGGCGTATGCGGCAGGGCTGAACTGATGGACGCTATCGCACCCGGCGGGCTGGGCGGCACCTACGCCGGCAGTCCTATTGCTTGCGCGGCTGCACTGGCGGTACTGGAAGTATTTGAGGAGGAAAATCTTCTGGCACGTAGTCGCACCCTGGGCGACATGATCGGCTCTGGCCTGCGCGCGATAGCACAGGTCGACAAGCGAATTGCCGAGGTGCGCGGGTTGGGCGCGATGATGGCCTGCGAGCTGTTTGACAGCGAATGCCGGCCTGACCCAATCCTGGCCGCGCAGCTGGTCACTCTGGCGCGCGAGAAAGGATTGATTCTGCTGTCATGTGGTCAGTACGGGAATGTCATCCGTATCCTCGTGCCGCTCACCGCCAGCGATCCGGAGGTGCAGCAGGGCATGGATATCATTGCCGCCTGTTTTGCCGAGCTGCACTGAGATCAGAAGGTAGATAATCCGCTGAACTCCATGAAACGGTAGATCCCGTAGCGCCAGCGTGAATGGTCTGCGAAATCTTCATAGGGCTGGCTGTACAGGTTACCGCCGGGATTGCTCCAGTTGCGCTCGAACAATGCGCGCGCCTGGCGCATAACCGGCGCGGTGCCTTGGCTCACCAGACGAACACTGGTTTCCAGGTTCAGATTATCCAGATTGCGCCGGGTAAAATTGGCTGAACCGAGAACGAATTCTGCACTGCCATTTGCGCGCTCCAGGCGTATCCATTTGCGATGGCATTGTTCTCCGCTCGTAGCACACCAACGAACGGCGATGCCCGCATCGCGCAGATCCCAGGCGGCCTGACGATTTGGAATACCGTTTTTCTCACGCCCGAATGCATCCCGGTTAGGATCGAGCAGCGCACGGATCGCCACCCCCCGAGCGCTGGCGCGAGCCAATGCCTCGATAGTCGGTCGGTGGGCCAGATAGAACATCTCCATATCCAGTTGGTCCCCTGCGACGCTACTGTCGACCAGTTCCAGGACGGCATCACGGATGCGTCCTTCGGTCAGCACTTGCAACTGTGTTCCTTCGAGGTCCTGAATCGTCAACGGCGGTTGTGGCCAGTCGACGGTGTATAGCGCACCGGAAAAGTCCAATACCGATATTTCGGTCGCGAGTAAATCAAGCGCCGCGGCTCCGCGAAATACCAGTGCATTATTGCTGTGGCGGCTGCTGGCATCGTGAGGGTTGGCCGATGTCACAAGGCCGGCCCAGGTATCCCCTTCGTCAACTATCAGGGTCTTGCGATGGTTTGCCCGAAAGTTGATGAGGGCCAGGTAACTTCTCAATGTAACCTTGCCGTCGCCAACAGGATTGGGTAACCAACCACCATCAGCGTTATTGCCTGCGTGCCGACAGCACAGATGCCACAGTCCCGACCAGAATGGGTTGGAAGCCGGGAGTTCATTCAAATCGGATATCACTACGTGTATGCCAGCGCTTCGCAATTGCTCCAGGTGGGGTGCTTGTAATCCGCCGTAGAGGGTATTGAACGGATCGGTAATCAGCACGATCGACATATCCGCGTGGCGCTCGCGAGCAGCCAGGAGCGCATTGGTCAGATCGTCAGTAAGCGGTCTGTAGCTGTCTTTACCGGCGAATTCGTTATACAGAAACATGTCCACAACGATCAGTTTTCGGGCTTGACCTATCAACCGTCCAATCTCGACGAATATACTTTGATTACTGACCCGTTCGCCTCCATCGGTAACATAGGTGCGGTCATCAAGTAGTTGTACGTTTTCCGCTGCACGCATTGGCATGCTGGCGGATAGTCCCTTTGGCATGGGTTTGTATGCCTGAAACAGAGCCATGAGTAACCAGGCCAGAATCACGGCCAGCAAGACGCCGAGCAGTGGCCGACCGGAAAGCTCTGGCCTGCCTGCAGCTTGAGTTGCGGGAGATTTATGCGGATGCTGTGGTGTGGGAGAAGACATATCAGGCTCGTGTTTGTTTTTTGGGGGGCGGCCTGTAGGGACGGCCCTGCTACCCTGTTTGTTATTCCACAATAGCGTGCGCGTTTTCAGATGGCAGTATAGGGTAGTCGCTCGAAGCCACGCCACCAGGCTGGATTGAGTGGTTGGACTGAGTGATCAGGTTTGATCGTAAGGGGTGCGTTAATGCGCTTGGGTATTCGTCTGTTGCTGGCTGTAGCCACTCTCGTGCTGGTGCTCATGTTGGCCGTGGTGCTAGTGGCACGGCAACAACTCTCCGCTGCCGGTATCGATCAGCTTGCCTGGTCTGGGCCAGGCTGGTCAGCGGGTGCCTTGCGCGTAGAAAGCTTATCTGGCCGTTACATAACCGAGGGCGGTGCACGGCTCAATGTCAGCATTAGTGGGCTGTCAGTCGATCCGGTCTGGTCTGGGAGGCCTCGCCTGGATACAGTGCGTGCGTCACAGGTGCAGCTTGACTGGCAGCCCTCCTTTAAGGCCCAGCAACAGGCGGCTTCAGCGATGCCTGATCTGCGCGCTCTCGCGGACAGCCTGCAGTGGCTTCCTTTTTCGCTGCTGGCATTACCCAACATAGATATCCATTTGCCTTGCAGCACCTCATTCTGCGATCTGTCCACAGGGCTTCAAATCACGCGCCTGGAGGTTGGCATTTTTGCTCTGCAGGCAGAGCTGCTGGCGGCAGAAGGCAGCATCACTCTGGACGGTATTTTAAATACGGATGGGGCCGGACTGGAGGCGGATCTAAATCTGGGTCTGTCAGGCCAGCCAGCCGCGCAATTGCAAACCCGTTGGCTCTATGGAGAGTCCGTTCCGCGCTCATCGGGAGCTCTGACAGTGGCGGACTGGCCACAAGCGGATTGGCTGCTCGCTTATCTGCAGCCCTGGTTCAGTGGTGCGCAACTGCCGGTGGACGCGCTGCCAACCGGGCTCAGCGTCAATCTGAATTGGTTCTTGGAGCCCGTTGAACGTCCTGAAAGCTTCGCCGGCATGCTCGATGGGGCGGTCGAGGTGCGCGCTGAGGTTGCCCTTGCCAGCGCCTGGCGTATTCCCCGGGTGGGTACGGCCGAAGGGGAGATGACGCTCGATTTATTGGGGGATGCAGGTCTGTGGCAACTCAGCGAGGGTCAGCTGCGGTTGCACTTGAGTGAGCCGACGCTGCCGAGTCTGGTTGCGCTGCCGGACCAGACCCGTCCTATTGCGCTCGAGATCGATGTTCGGGCACGGGAGGCCAGTCAACTGGCTTGGTCCAGTAGCCTGCCCCTGCAACTGAATGTGCAGGTCGAGGGACCGGTCATCGGGAGTGTGAGCGGGGCGCTGGTGGTGACGTCAGGTTCAGGTTGGCAGGCCGAGTGGGATGGGATGCGTTTGCGAGCCGAGATTGATCGCTACGCGCTGGGGGCGCTGCAGTTGCGCAAGGTGGAAATCGACTGGCCCTTGGCCGGGCGTGTCGATGGGCAGCAACTGATTCTCGAGTTGGGGTCTGGGGCAGTGATGAGTCTGGGGAGCGTTCAGGCAGAGCCTGATCTCGTGATGAAGAACGTGCGCGCCGACTTGGCCGGGCTGGCGCTCATGCTACCCCTTGGGCAGCCCGCTGGAATAGCAGCATCGGGGCCGCTAACCCTCAGTGCCGCTGAGGTAGAACACCGTCTCTTACACCCGCAAGCCTGGGTATTGCAGGGGCGCTTGGAACGTGATGGTTCAGTGTTGCGTTGGAAAGGGCGCCTGGCATCGGCCAGCGAACTTGCGGTGGGTCTGGTGTTTGCTTGGCCCACAGGTCAATCCTGGCGGGCAGATATGACGCTGGAGCCTACATTTCTGCGCGGAGGAGATCCATTATCAACAATGTTGCGAAGCTGGCCGGAGCTGCTCACGGTGAGCAGCGGGCGGCTGCAGGGTCAAGTCAGCCTGCATGGCACCGGGACGCTAAACAAAGTTGATGGTCGTCTGGAGCTGAGCGGTGCCGCGGGCATTTACGACCGGGCAAGCTTCGAGGGACTCACCGCCGCCGTTGATATTGATCTCGCAGGCGACAGGGTACAGCTGCGAATGCCGGCGTTGACGTTGGACTCACTGAATCCGGGTCTACCCATGGGGCCCCTGAGCGCACAGCTAGGTTACGCCGCATCGATGGCACGCCCGGCAGCGGGTAAACTGACTGTCGATCAGGCGCGTATGGACGTGATGGGTGGGCAGATATCGCTGGATTCAGGTGTGCTGGACCTGGCCGCAGCGCGTCACGAGATGGTGTTAACTATCCGTGGGGTGAGGCTAGACCGTCTTTTCGAGGCGTATCCTGCTGAGGGGCTGCGCGGATTTGGTACTTTGGATGGGCGTTTGCCACTGACTCTCGCCGGTGGTGAGCTGGTGATATCCGAAGGTGAAGTGGATGCGCGAAAGCCTGGCGGATTTCTCCAGTACCGTTCCGGCAAGCTTGAGAGTCTTGCCACAAGTACGCCGGGTATGCGCCAGGTTGCCCAAGCTTTGGATGATTTTCAGTATGACCTGCTCAGCGCGGATGTAACCTACGGCGAAGGAGGTATACTCATATTAGGTCTGGAGTTGCAAGGCCGCAATCCGGCAGTTGAAGAAGGGCGACCAATCCATCTTAATATCCGGCTTGAAGAGGATGTCCCTGCTCTGATGGCCAGTTTGCAGCTGAGTGGACAGGTCAGTGAAGTCATTCAGAAACGGATTCAGCAGCGCCTGCTGCAGCGGCGTATGGAGCCGTGACATCCCATCATTTGAAGGAATCACCAGCATGCGATGGCATCTGTTAGCGGGAATGGCAGTGGCGATATTGCTGTCTGTGGGGTGCACCCCTACGGTTAAGGTTCAGGCGCCCACTGAACCGATCAATATCAACCTGAACGTAAAGATTCAGCACGAAATCTACATCAAGGTAGATCGCGAGCTGGACGACCTGTTCAGTGAATCCAGCGGCTTGTTCTAGAGGATGATGACATGCGCATAAGTATCCGATTTATTTTGCTGATTACAGCATTGATGCTGACCTCGCCGGCCTGGGCGCTGAGTCTCAATCAGGCGATGGGTGCATTAACGGAAGCCAAGGTAGCAGGCGTGCTGGGCGAGCGCCCCGATGGTTATGTGGGCGTGGTTAAGCCTGGCGGAGAAGCCGCGGAAATTGCCAAGCAGATAAACAATGCACGGCGAGACGAGTACCAGCGCTTGGCTACGGAGAATGGAATCAAGGTGCGCGACGTTGAGGCGATTGCCGGCAAAAAAGCGCTGGAGCGCACTCAGCCCGGCCAGTACATTCTGATCAACGGTGTCTGGATGCCTAAGTAACCGGGTTAGTCGGTTGCCGGCAGCCAGCGGATGCTGCCGTACCAGCCGGTGATGGGCTGACCACTGCTATCGCAGTCGGTCATGATCGCCAGCCCGTCGATGCTGTCGAGCTCAATGCCATGCAGCGCCTGAAAGTCCGCGCGCACATTGCGGCTCTCGGTCACGGGCTGATCCTGTTGCGGCGCGCCGCTGCGTAGAGCCAGCATTTGCGCCTGACTGGCGTAGGCATTGGGCCATGCATGACCAACCGGCTGGTTGCTGGACCAAACGTAGTTAACCGCTCTAGTCCGCCAGATCAGCAAGCCACCATCCTTGACCACGTACAAGCGCACAGGATAATCGTCGCCACTTTTCTGCGTCTCATCGATGCCGTTGAATACCCTGTCTATCGCCCAGGACCATTCCAGAATCGGTGTATCGCGCAGATCAATGGTCTGCTCCAGGTACAAAGCTGAGGCTGCATCCGAGCATTGCGCTTGAAGCATCTCCTGGCCGGCGTGTTGAGTCAGCGTGTACCCGGTCTGACCCGTGAAGTCTCGACGTTCCCACTGGAGTATGTCGGATGGTTGCATGAGCGACTCGGCGCTGACGCCGCTAACCCATACACCCGTCGCAAGCAGCAGAGCACATGCCGTCCATGGGCTACTGCGATTATTTATCATCGGCTTTCTCGTTGGCATTCGGGTTGAGCTTTTGCTCAGCAAGCGCTTTTTCCTGCGCCTTGAATTTCTCCCAGTCTTCCCAGTCATGGGGTGTGCCGGCATGGGGGCGGCCGGGATGCATGGCTCGTTCCAGGGACTTGCCGCGCAGGCTGGTATCCTTAAGGTCAGCATCATCGCCGTCCAGGCCATACTTTTTTAGAAATTCATCGGCGCGCATCAGCTTGCTCCATCTATTCGATTAGACGTTCAGTATGGTCCGGCTGTCGGGGTTTGTCGCAGCAAGCTGTTTCAGGGTCTGTCAGGGTCTGTTCAGGGGATCATCAAGCAGGCCGCCAATTCGAAGCTGCTCATTTGACGCGAACCGCTGGGTAACCAGCTCATTGATTGCCTGCTGTTTATCTGCATCGCTTAGCCCGGGATGGTCTGCAATCGCCTGGCGTTCTGCGCTGAACTCATCCAGCCTGCGTTGCCACTGTTGGCGCTGCTGGTCGAGCATTTCGAGTCGCCCGGTGGCCTCGGGGCCCACCAACGACATTCGCAGTGAGCGAATCTCGCTGGCATCTGCGCCGGCGGAATGAAGCGTGTCAGTCTGTTCGGTCAGTACCTGGTGGATCTGGGGTACCAGTAGATCCTGCATGTCCTCCGGTAGGCTCTGACGCAGGTCCTCGATCATCGCGCCCTTGTCCTGGCCGGCGATATTGTCATCATGCATGATGGCTAGGCGTTCCAGAGTGAAGTTGTTGAACACTTCTTCTGCGGCAAAAAAAGCCTGATGGGCCTCGGGACTGAAAATGCGCGCCCGCAGGCGCTGCACCTGATCGGCGCGAGCTCTTAAACTGTGGACGTCGGCGACGACCGGAAATGCCTGCTCTAGCTCGACTAAATCAGTTTTGTATTCGATGTAGTCATCCAGTATTACCAGGGCCTGATCGAGTGCCGGCTGCTGTAACCGAGCGGTCAGATGCTGACGGATATTGTCGCTGGCTTGCTCAAAGCTAACTTCGCCGACGGTGGTATAGAAATAGTCGAACAGGTGACGGATCTGTTCGGTGATCAGCAGATTGCCATTGCGGTCTACTTCCAGCATGCCATCAATCTGGGTGCCAAGTTGCGATTCAATTGTCGCTGGGGTGACGGGGATGTCTGGGCGTGTAACTGTGACGGACGCCGCGGGTTGGCGTGGAGGGGTTATGTCGTCTGTCGACTGGACACTGGTCTCAGTGAGTTGAGAATCAGGCGTCAGATAATGCCAGCCGAGCAATAAGGCGGCGGCCAGGAAAGGTACATAGACAAGGGTTCGCATCGACTCTCCGCTGAGTGCGTTGATCGGGGGGTAACATAATGGGCCGGCTCCACGAGGAGCCGGCCACAGCTTTACAAGCCTGCGTTACGCAGCCGGTTGGCGTGCTGACGGTAGACCGATGTCGGATTGGTTTCGAAAATGCTGGTCAGGCCGAAGACCTGGTTTACTTCGTCCAAATGGTTCATACGGTAATTGTCGCGGATCACCATGCCCAAATGCGAGCTACAGCGGCCAACCAGACCATCATTGGCTTCAAAACCGAAGGTCAGCGAGGTCGCACCAAGCAGGGCATCAGACACGTCGAAGACGTTGGTCAGCGGGCTGGTTCCACCCCAGGAGTAGTAACGTACGCCATTGACCGAGTAAGCGCCCTGACCGCAGGACGATGTGGGCAGCCCTTGCGGGAAACGCGCATTGAACTGCGCAGCGCCTACCGAATTGAGCGATTCGAGGGCGCCCAGGGCATTCTGTGGGCTGGTGGTATTGCTGCCGGAGAGGAAGTTGATCAGTGCGCCAAGACCGTTGACGATGCCGGCTACGGCTGCTTCACCGGCAGAACCCTCGGGAACATTACGGATAAAGTCGGCGGCCTTGGAGCCCTTGTGGGGTGCTCCGACACTGGTGACCGAAGCGACCAGATCCGGCCGCACAGCGGCCACATAACGGATGGTGGGCCCGCCATGGCTGTGACCAATCAGATTGACTTTCTGCTTGCCTGAAATGGCAACGATACTTTCAACCTGGGCGAGAAGCTGTTCGCCGCGCTTTTCTGAGGTATCGAGCTGGCTGACCGACGTGCTGTACACGGTGGCGCCGCCGCTGCGCAGTGCAGAGGGAATACCGTACCAGTAATTGACGCCGAGCAGCTTGTCGAAGCCGAGCATGCCGTGGGCCAGTACGATGGGATATTTGGTCTGGGTATAGTCGGCCTGGGCTGGGACGCATATAGCTACGGTGGCAATGATGCCCAAGGCTAGAGATAGCCGGGTTCTGTTATGCATAGGTGTATGTCCTGTGTCGTGAATCATTGTTTTTCTTATAAGGGCGACAACATCTGATGTATCGCTGAAGCAGCATAGACAGAGGGTTCGGGTAACAGAAGGTTGCCTTAAGGGTAAAATAGAAATGACTATATTGTCAGTTTTGTGACCGGCTGGTCGACTGCTCTGCAGTAACACCATTCATCAAAAAAATCCGATGAACGGTAATTCAGAGTATCAAATCCTTGCTTCCTCAGTGGCCCAGATAGCGCTCGGTCAATGTTTCCCATTCTGGCGATTCGGTTGAACGTAATACCTGCTGTGCGATAGGTGCCCGATAGGGGCTATCGCTGGGTAAGGCAAAAGCATACAACTGCTGTTCGAAAACGGCTGGGAGGATATCCAGGCGCTGGTTGCCGAGTTGCTGGTTGCGGTACTGCATGAGCGCACGGTCATACACCACCGCGTCTGCCTCGCCGCGGTAAACCGCCTGCATCGCGGAAGTTAGATCGGGGTAGGTCTCGCGGTTTATTCGCCCTTCGCGCAGGTATCGAGCGCTGGCGGTATTGGCGATGGTTGCCACCGTATTGCCCGGTAGATCCTGAGGCACTTCGATCTGCCGCTGCAGATTGCTGACGGTCAGGGATGAGGTGATCGCGGCGGTGAAGCTGGCGACCATGATCAGGCCGGCAAACATCCAGACCAGTGCAATCAGCCGGCCCGGTAGCGATGTGGGTGCCTTATCGCCGTAACCTACGGTAGTCATGGTGACAGCAGCCCACCAGAAACTGGCGCCGATACCCTGTATAGGGGTGCCACCAAATTGTTCGGGATTACGCCGACGTTCAACTGCCCACAGCAGCAGGCCAACAAAGAGTAACAGCAAGCCCAGGCTGGCGATGAGGCTGACGAACTGCCAGCTGACCAGTGCGCGCAAACTCTGCCACAAGCCACTCTTGGGGTTATGCGGCACCCCGATCGACAGGCCTGTCTGGTAGAACGGGTGGGCGAAATCGAATCGTGCCTCGCGATCAGCTGTCATTGTCAGCGCGCCGACCGCGACATCCACTGTGCCGGATTCCACACCCTGAAGAAGTTCATCGAAGCTCATCTCGACTAATTCATACTCCAGCTCAAGCTCTTCGGCTATGTTGCGCCAGAGATCGATACTGATGCCCTCCCAGCTGCCATCCTCGCTGGTCATGACAAAAGGTGGTACGGGGGTGATACCCACACGTAGCGGAGTGCCCGTGGATTGAGCATTGGCAGGCAGCACACAGCACATGAATAGTGCGAAAACCATTAGAACAAAACGTCCTTGATGCATGGTCAGAATCCCTGAGATTTTGTTAGAGCATAGCAAATCATATTGCTTTTATTGGGGTTCGACATACGAGGTACTACGATCGGCGATTCCCATCGCGGTTAATCCGCGAGCAATCTGGTAATCTCGCGAGACCGCATAGCAGACGCACAGGAGCGCAATCATGCTGGAGAGCACTTTTATCAACGGATATGCATTCTGGCTGCTGTTCGGCCTTCTTTTGCTGGCTTCCGAGTTCTTCATGCCGGGTCTGATAGCCGCATTTTTTGGCATCGGCGCACTGGCCGTTGGGCTGCTGACTCTGGTTGGTGTGATAGAAACGACCAGCGTTCAACTGACGGTCTTCTCACTCCTCAGTCTGTCGGCTTTGTTCGGACTGCGCAGGCACTTCAAGCGATGGCTGCAAGGCACCGAAGATAACCCGGCTGTGGCGGACCAGGATGACGCTGGATTTATCGGCGCACGGGTCGAGGTACTGAGTGACTTCAATGATGGCTTTGGCGATGTATTGCTAAACGGGGCCAAGTGGGACGCCGAATCGAGCGAACCATTGAGCGCCGGTGAGCATGCCTGGGTGATCGATCATCACGGTATCGTACTCAAGTTGAGTCGACAGCAGCCTTGAAGCGGGGCCGAATACCTATAAATCCTCTAAACCAACATTCCCTTTTACGGAGCATTTGAAATGGATATTGCAACACTGATTTCACTGGCGTTTCTGGCGCTGGTGATCATTGCGCTGGCCAAGACAGCACGTATCGTTCCCCAGCGATCAGCTTTTATTGTCGAGCGTCTGGGCAAATACGCCAAAACACTGGAGGCTGGTTTTCACGTCCTGATACCTTTTGTTGACCGGGTGTCATACAAGCATACCCTGAAGGAAGAGGCGATTGACGTGCCCAGTCAGGCCTGCGTTACCAAGGACAACATTCAGGTAGTGGTCAATGGTGTGCTCTACTTACAGGTGGTGGATGCCAAGCTGGCCAGTTACGGTATTAACGACTATCGCTATGCGGCGATGCAGCTGGCGCAAACCACGCTTCGCTCGGTGGTCGGCAAGATTGAGCTGGACAAGACCTTCGAAGAACGTGAAACCATCAATACCCAGGTGGTGCTGGCGCTCGATGAAGCGGCCAAGCCCTGGGGCGTAAAGGTACTACGTTACGAAATCGCTGACATTGAATTGCCGGCAACCATCCTCGACGCGCTGGAAAAACAGATGCGCGCCGAGCGGGAACGTCGCGCGGTGGTTGCTCAGTCAGAAGGCGAGCGGGAAGCCAAGATCAACATCTCTGAAGGTATGAAGCAGGAAACCATCAACTTGTCGGAAGCAGACAAGCAGCGTCAGATCAACGAGGCCGAGGGTCGTGCCCGCGAGATCCAGCTGATTGCCGAGGCGACAGCCGAAGGTCTGCGCCGCGTAGCAGAAGCGATTAATACCCAGGGCGGCAAGGATGCAGTCGCGCTGCGTGTTGCCGAGCAGTATGTGCGTGAGTTTGGCAAGCTGGCCAAAACCAACAACACCATGATTCTGCCGGCGGAATTGAGCAATATTGGGGCGGCGGTCGCAGCGATTACCAAGACCATGGAAACGGTCAAGGCGCCTCGGCCCGAGTAACATACGTCATACAAGAGGCCCCGCACTGGCGGGGCTTTTTTGTGGCTAGCCGTTTACTGTCTGAGTGTTGCCTCGCTCCTTGAAGCCTTCCAGTACCGACATCAGTGCCGGGATTACCAGCAGCACCAGAACAGTGGAGAAACCCAGACCGAATGCGATAGAGGTTGCCATGGGGATCAGAAACTGGGCCTGCAGGGACGTTTCGAACAACAGCGGCAGCAGGCCGCCAATGGTAGTCAGCGAAGTCAGCAATACGGCGCGCAGGCGCTGTATGACCGCCTCACTCAGGGCTTCGTTGATGCCCAGGCCGGTCTTGCGCTGCTGTTGATAGAAACTGACGAGAATGATCGAATTGTTAACCACGATGCCGGAAAGTCCAAACAGTCCGAACAACGAGAGTATCGTCATGTTCAGGCCCATGACCCAATGGCCCAGCAAAGCGCCAACCAGCGCAAGCGGAATAACCGCCATCACGATCAGTGGCGTACTCCAGGATGAAAAAACCCAGACCAGCACCGCATACATCAGTAGCAGTCCGATGATCAGTCCTGTGCGCATGTCGGCCAGGGTGTCGCGCTGGTCGGCCGAACGGCCTTCGAAGCTGTAGTGCACATTATGTTTGGCGGCGAGTGCCGGCAGGGCCTCCTGAAGGCGGGCAAGCACCTCTCCAGCGGTGGTCTGCGTGGGATCTAGATCGGCTGTTACCTCTACCGCCAGACGTCCTTCTGCATGGCGCAGTGCATTGAAACCCTGTCGGCTGTCGAATTCGGCGACCTGATTCAGTGGTACGAAGCGGCCATCATCGAGCCGGATAGCCAGATCATTGAGACTGGACAAGTGCTCGCGCTCTTCGCGGGGCAATTGCACCCGTACTTCTATTTCATCCGAGCGTTGCTGGTAGATCTGCGCCAGACGTCCGTCATAGGCTGCCCTTAACTGGCGACCCAGACTCTGGGTACTCAGCCCCAGCGACTGACCGTACGGCGTCAGGCCGTACACCAGTTGCTCGCGTCCCCAGGGCATATCGTCCTGAGAGCTGATAACACCCTCTATTGCGCCTAGAATCACGCCCACTGCCTCGGCGGCTTCCTTCAGTTGAGCAGGCCGGTCGCCGGTCAGGCGCACATTCACATCTTTGCCAGGTGGGCCTGACGTGCGCTCGCTGATAACCAGCTGATCGATGCCGGCAGGCATCCGGATACGTTCACGCCAGGCCCGAATGAATTCGCTGTTGCGTACATCGCGATGATCCGGAGAGACCAGCTCGACCAGGATGGAGCCGAGCTGGTCGCCTTGGCGACCCGCGCCGGAGGAGCCAATGGATTCGCCACGGCGCACGATGGCATTTTCGATCATCTGTGTGGCAAAGGCGTCTTCTGTGGCGTTCAAGGTTTCCTGCAAGTGATCAAGGAAAAGATCTACCTCTTGCTTCGGTGTGCCAGCAACGAAATTGGCGTTCGCATAAATGACCTGCGGCTCTGGCGTTGGGAAGAAACTGAAGCCGATACGCCCACCGCTGATTAGACCGATGGTCAGTATAATGCTGACTACTGCGCACGCCAGTGTCGCGCCCCGGTGCCTGAGGGTCAGTTGCGAGAGACGCCGGAAGCGACCCTCGCGGAACTGATTGAAGCGACGATCAAAACCCTGACGCACTGCATCGAGTCGACGGCCACTACGTTGCAGCCAGCCGGTCCCCGTCGTGGCTACGACTGGCTTGAAAGCGGATCGCAGGTGATGGGGCAGGACGACGAAGCATTCCAGTAACGAAGCGATCAATACGCAAATCATCACCACCGGAATATCGCCGAGGATATTGCCAAAAATGCCGCCGACGACCAACAGCGGCATGAAGGCCGCTATGGTGGTCAACGACGAAGCGACCACTGGCCAGAGCATGCGTTTGGCAGCGCCTTCGGAGGCATAGTCGGGATTTTCGCCATTGCGAAAGTGAGCGTCGGCATCTTCGCCCACCACAATCGCATCGTCGACGATCACGCCCAGCGCCATGATCAACGCAAACAGAGAAATCATGTTGATCGAGCCGCCGATCAGCCAGAACACGCCCAGTGCGGCAAGAAACGCAGTGGGGATGCCAACCGCCACCCACAGGGCGACACGACCGGGCAGGAATAGGTATAACAGCAACAGAACCAGTGCCAGGCCACCGATACCGTTGCTGACCAGCAGGCCGATTCGATCATTGATCAGTTGCCAGGCCTGGTCATAGACGTTGATGCTCATTCCCGGCGGCAATGTTGGCTCAATCTCATCGAGCCAGTCGTTGAGGATCTGTGCGGAGGCCAGTGAGTCGCCGTCTTCGGCGCGCTGCAAGACCAGTTCCACCGTTGGGTAGCCTTGATGATTGAGCTGCACCTGATTGCGCATGGATTCCTGCCGTACCTCGGCAATATCGCCGAGGCGGATGTAATTGATCCCGCCACGGGCAATCGGCAGATTGGCGAACCCCTCGGGACTGCGGCGTTGTTCGATGGCGCGTAGCTCCCGCGCGGCATCCTGCTCGCCAGCCAGGCCGGCCGGGAGATCTCGGGACTCTGCGGCAATGCGATCAGCAATCTGGTCCAGCGACATACCCAGTTGTTGCAACTGCTGATTAGGGACCTCAATGCTGATCTGTTGATCGGGAAGACCCAATATCTCTATCCGGTCGATGCCGCGACTGAGCAAGTCGCGCTCATAGCGATAAGCCAAGGCGCGTAGCTCATGGTCGGCGTATGGACCGAATATAAGCAGCGTGGCTATCGGGTCGTAGCGAGCGACTCGTGATACTTTGGGCTCCTCTGCATCGGCGGGCAGATTGCGAAATTCGTCGACCCGTTGCCGGGTGTCGTCTACCGCAACAAGAGCGTTCACTTCTTCATTGAATTCCAGGGTGATGCTGGAAATGCCCTGAGCCGATGTCGAGGTCATCGATTTGAGGTTTTCCAGGCTGCGCAGACGCTGTTCCAATGGCTGGGTAATGGCCTGTTCGACATCCTCTGCAGCGGCACCGCTCCAGACCACCTGCACCGTGACGAAGTCGAGGGCGAAAGTCGGGAAAAACTGGATATTCATACGCAGCAGGCCAAGCACGCCGGCCATTAACATCGCCAGCATGACCAGATTGGCCGCTACCTTGTGGCGTACAAAAAAGCCAATCGGACTGACGCTGCGACTCATTCTGCCGGCTCCGCTGCCAACTTCGCAGACGCGTCGGGGGTGACGGTATCCACTTTTAGCCCCTGCATTGCATTGGGCAGATGAGTGATGATGATCTGCATGCCGGATTTCAACTGCGGCGAGCGCACCAGTAGCCAGCGCTCGCCCTGGTCCATTACCGTCTCGCCGATACGTTCTACTTCAACTCGGCTCATGCGCCCGTCTTCCAATGCGTACACCGTTCGGTTGCCGTATAGAGCGCTGTAGGGCAGTGCGATGCTGTCTGGTGCGGCCGGTTTGGGCACGCTGATCGCCAGCAGGTTGCCCAGCCGCAGACCTGCAGCAGGTTGGTCCAACACAAAAATTGCTTCCACTCCGGTGGTATCGGCCTGGCCAGCAATGCGCTGCAGGGTCATGGTCAGGGACGGGGTGGTCTCCAGAGTGCGAGCGACCAGCGTTTGACCCGAGGCCAGCGCCTGGGTGAAGTCCAGCGCATGAATCTGCGGCAGGGTGGCACGCAACTCAAGACCTTCGACAGGATAGAAATCAAGCAGCGACTGGTTGCTGGTCACCTGGTCGCCCGGTGCGACCTGAACATTGGCTACAACGCCATCGAAGGGTGCTGCGAAGCGGCTGCGGGCAGCGTCCCGCTCTACGGATTCGAGGGTTGACTGGGCACGATCGACTCGCGCCTGTAGCGCAGAGAGACGCGAGTCGTGGCTTTCAATGCTGCGCTGACGAACGGCGACGGTTAATGCGGCACGTTCGAACAGGTCCTGCGTACTTTCCAGTTCGGTCCGCGATACCAATTGACGCTCGACCAGTTGTTCTACCCGGCCACGTCCCTTACGGGCGTTATCAAGAATGCGCTCTTCCAGTATCAGCGCCTTGAGATCGCTGGCATGTTCGACGCTTTCACGCGCCAGTTGGGCACTGGCGTCGGCAAGGTCGGCCTGTGCCCGCGCGACCATCGGCTCGATATCTTTATCATCCAGCGCGACCAGCAACGTCCCTTGCTCGACTGTCTGCCCATCCTGTGCCGGGAGCAGGTTGATGCGCCCGGTCATGGGTGCTACCACGGTGAAAAGACGGGGAGACTCAAGCTGCCCATACAGGGTAAGGCTTGGCTGGCGCGCCTCGGGATCCACCTCCATAACCGTCACCCGCCAGGTGCGTTCTTGTGGCGTGACCGGTTCAGGCACTGATCGGGTGGCCTTGAGTAGAAGGAAACCGATAACGCCGATGACGAGGATCAGAAGGGGAACAAGGCGCTTGCGCATAACAGGTCTCTGCGGAGTATGTAACTCACCTGTATAACCTTTGCCGGCGTGCGGCCGCAAGGTCTGAGATTGCAAAAGAGTGTTGCGCAGTCTACGCAGGGATATGGCGTGATATACGGCGGGTGGATTTGTATTCCCGTCGGGCTAGACAGGGGGTAGCTTTGGCGCATAAAGATAATAGCAAGTGAGGTGACAGTGAATACTGAAATGCGTTGGCTGAAGTCCTACCCGGACACAGTGAAATGGGATGAAAAACGGGTAATGGGGCCTGTTTGGGATTTGTTGGACGCGACAGTACAGGACTACCCGGACAATTCGGCTATCGACTTCCTGGGTCACAAGCTCACCTACCGAGAACTCGGTTCGCTGGTAGCACGCTTCGCCTGCGGCTTACAAAAGCTGGGTGTGCGTCCGGGTGTACACGTGGGTATCTATCTGCCCAACTGCCCGCATTACTTCATTGCGTTCATGGCCGTGCTGCGCGCGGGCGGAACAGTGGTTAACTATTCACCCCTGGACGCAGAGCGCACTCTGGCGCACAAGATCGAGGACAGTGAAACCGATATCATGGTAACGCTCGATCTGGCTGCTTTTTATCCCAAGATGGTAAGCCTGCTGGACGAGACCCGTTTGAACAAGCTGGTGGTCGGTCACTTGACCGAGTTCTGTGGTGAGGTGAGTGAGGCTCAGGCAGGTCAGCTGGGTCCGTCGGTCGAGATTGCTTTGAACGATAGCTGCCACGCGTTCAGCGCGCTGCTTGATAATGCCGGTGATTTCACGGCCTATCTGCTCGATGATCCACGCACTGCTTTGGCCGTGCTGCAATATACCGGTGGCACCACGGGAGCGCCCAAGGGTGCGATGCTCACCCATGCCAACCTCACCGGATCTTGCGCACAACTGGAAGCGGTGCTCGATAGCTCGCTTCAGCCTGGTCAGGAGCGCGTACTGGCCGTTCTGCCGCCGTTTCATATTTATGCCCTGATGATCAACATGATCTTCAGTCTGCGTCTTGCTTCAGAGGTTTACATGCATCCGCGTTTCGACGCGGAAACGGTACTGCGCGAGATAGCTGATAGCCGCATAACCACCTTCCCTGGCGTACCGACGATGTTCATCGGTTTGCTGGGTCACCCGCTGACCAGCCAGCTGGACCTGACCTCGCTGAAAATGTGCAATTCGGGTGGCGCACCCTTGCCAATCGATGTGCAACAGCGCTATCAAGACGTTGCCGGTTGTGCCCTGCGCGAGGGTTGGGGCATGACGGAAACCACCACCAGTGGCACCTTTACACCGAAAGAGGCCGAGCCCCATCCGGGTTCTTGCGGTCTGCCAGTACCTGGCTCGCGAATGCGCGTTATGCCGCTGGATGGCTCTGATCGCGAATTGCCGGCGGGCGAGCGCGGTGAAGTCTGTATTGCCGGACCGAACGTGACTGCCGGCTACTGGAAGCGTCCGGATGCGACGGCCGAGGCGATGACGGCCGATGGCTTCCTGCGCACGGGTGATATTGGCTATATGGATGAGGACGGCTGGGTTTATATCGTTGACCGCACCAAAGACATGATTCTGTGCAGCGGTTATAACGTGTATCCGCGGACCATTGAGGAAGCCATCTACGAACATCCTTCTGTCGAAGAAGTCTCGGTGATCGGGGTGGATGATCCGTATCGGGGGCAGGCGCCCAAGGCTTTCATCAAGCTGAAGACCGGTGCTGAGCCGCTTTATTTTGATGAGTTGCAGACGTTTCTTGCCCCGCGTCTGGGCAAGCACGAGCGTCTGCAGGCTATGGAAATACGCGACGCACTACCCAGAACGCCGGTGGGTAAGCTATCCAAGAAGGAACTGGTTGATGAAGAACGCCAACGCGCGGGCGCGTCCAGCGCAAGCTGAATAACGAACAGCAGGTGGCCCCTTGCGAGCGACCTGTCATCTGGGCCAGCTTTATCGGATAATGCCCGGCATCTTTTTTGTCAGAGGGATATCCGATCATGTTGCTAGCTCTACTTGCCGTTGTCGCCGGTCTGATTCTGCTGGTCTGGAGCGCTGACAAGTTCGTTGATGGTGCCTCTGCCACCGCCACCCATGCGGGGATGCCGCCCCTGTTGATCGGCATGCTGATTATCGGGTTTGGTACCTCGGCCCCTGAAATGGTGGTCTCTGCGTTGGCCGCTTCCCAAGGGAATCCGGGCCTGGCGTTGGGCAATGCCTACGGCTCGAATATCACCAATATTGCGTTGATCATTGGTCTGGTAGCAATTATAAGCCCGATCAATGTGCATTCGCAGGTCGTACGCAAGGAACTGCCGATCCTGCTGACCGTGACGCTGCTGGCCGGTTACCAGCTGATCGACGGGTATCTCAGCCGCAATGACGCCTGGGTGCTGCTGGGCGCGTTCGCCTTATTGATGGGTTGGTCCATCATGGAGGGGATGCGCGGTCGGGCTGATTCCCTTGCTGCTGACTACGATGCCGAGCTCAAGTCCAATGCAATGCCCCTAAGACCGGCGTTGATCTGGCTTGTGATCGGACTGGTGTTGTTGGTCATCAGCTCCCGCATTTTAGTCTGGGGCGCGGTCTATATTGCCCAGAGCCTAGGCGTCAGCGATCTGATTATCGGTCTTACGGTTGTGGCGATTGGCACCTCGCTGCCTGAATTGGCTTCTGCATTGGCAGCGATTCGTAAAAACGAACATGATCTGGCACTGGGTAACGTGATCGGTTCTGGCCTGTTCAATACGCTGGCGGTGGTTGGTATCGCAGCAGGTATCATGCCGATGACGGTCGAGTCGGTGGTGTTATACCGCGACTGGGTAGTGATGTTTGCACTTACCCTGTGTTTGTTGTTGTTGGCGCTGACCACGAAAAAACGCGCCGGGCGGATTAATCGCCTGGAGGGAGCAGGGCTGGTAGCGGCATATCTGGGCTATACCGGCTACCTGGCCTGGACAATTATTTCGGTGGTTTGATTAGGTCATAACGACTGTCGGTCGGATCTCTTGAAATCACTTATGCGTCGCCATGTATCATGGCGCCACATCTAACAGAGCGCAGCCAAGACTTATGACAGAAACAATCCGCGCCAGACCCAAACACAAGCCGCGTCCACTGGTGGACCTGCTGGTCAGTATCGTTATCCCTTCGGTCGTTTTACTCAAGCTCAGTGGTCCAGAGCATCTGGGACCCAATCAGGCGCTGATTCTGGCTCTGGCGTTTCCATTGGGGTGGGGTTTGTTCGAGTTGATCCGCTACCGCAAATTCAATTTCATCGCTTTGCTGGGCATGATCAGTGTGTTCCTGACTGGCGGCATTGGTCTGATGAAACTAGACCCCCAGTGGCTGGCGATCAAGGAAGCAGCTGTTCCGGGTGTCATCGGTCTAGCGGTATTAGTCTCGACGAGAACGCGGTATCCGCTGATTCGCACCATCCTCTATAATCGCAAGGTGCTCAACGTCGACTTGATTCATGATCGGTTGTTACAGCGTGGGCTAGTGGATATTTTCGAGCAGCGCCTGCTCAAGGCAACCTATTTTCTGGCCAGTACTTTTTTCTTTTCATCATGCATGAATTACGGGCTGGCTAAGTGGATTGTGGTCAGTCCATCGGGGACCCAGGCGTTCAACGAAGAGCTGGGTCAAATGACGCTCGTCAGTTATCCCGTGATAGCTATTCCCACCATGATCATGATGATCCTGATCATGGTGTACCTATGGCGCACCATCCACGGGCTGACGGGTCTGAAGATGGAAGAAATCATGGTGCAGCAGAACAAGGGATAAGCCGCGAGGGGCTGCTCGCAGCAGCACCTCGTTTAGCCCTCGGTTACATCGCTTCCAGTGCCTGGCGCAGATTTGCCACGCTGCGCTGTATGTTGTGCAGCTTGTCGAGGCCGAACAGGCCGATGCGGAAGGTTTTGAAGCCCGCGGGCTCGTCACACATCAACGGAACCCCAGCGGCTGTCTGCAAGCCGTGGGCGCCAAACGCCTTGCCATTTTGAATGCTGTCTTCGGTGGTATAGCTGACGACTACGCCAGGCGCCTCAAAGCCTTCGCCGGCAACGCTGGCAAAACCCTTCTCCTTGAGCAGTGCGCGCACCGCTCGGCCCAGTTCCAGCTGTTCCTGCTTGACCTTGTCAAAGCCATAGTCACGGGTTTCCAGCATAGTGTCGCGAAACTGCATGAGTGCGTCAGTTGGCATGGTGGCGTGATAGGCATGGCCGCCGTTTTCATACGTCCGCATGATCTGCAGCCATTTTTTCAAGTCACAGGCAAAGCTGTTGCTGGTAGTACCTTCAATGCGCTCCAGTGCGAGAGGGCTGAGCATGACCAGGGCGCTGCACGGAGAGGCGCTCCAACCCTTTTGCGGGGCGCTGATCAAAACATCCACGCCGCAGTCCTGCATGCCGACCCAGACTGTTCCTGATGCGATGCAGTCAAGGACGAACAAGCCACCGACCTCATGCACCGCATCGGCTACTGCGCGGAGATAGTTATCAGGCAACATGATACCGGCAGAGGTTTCCACGTGGGGTGCAAACACCAGATCAGGTTTGCTCGCTCTAATCTCGGCGACTACGTCTTCAATCGGTGCGGGGATAAACGGGCTCTGGTCGCCGGACTGGACTTGCCGTGCTTTAAGTACCGTTTCTTTGGCGGGTAACCGACCCATTTCAAAAATCTGGGTCCAGCGGTAGCTGAACCAGCCATTACGCAGAACCAGGCAGTGCTTGTCCTGCGCGAACTGCCGGGCTACAGCTTCCATGCCGTAGGTGCCGCCGCCGGGCACGACGACAACTCCAGCGGCCTGGTAAACGTCTTTCAGGTTGGCAGAAATGTCACGCATGACCTGTTGGAAAGCGCCTGACATGTGGTTAAGCGAGCGGTCGGTAAAGACGACGGAGTATTCGAGCAGACCATCGGGATCAATGGCGGGGACCAGACTGGACACGGTATGTTTCTCCTTCGGATGCATCAGGTAACGCCAGCGCCGATGGTCGCCAGCGTGCTCAGGGGTGGTATCGTAACCGGTTTTGCGTCCCAATTGCGCGAGCTTAACCTACGGAGGCAAACCAACAAGCCCCCGACAGGTACCCTGCAGATCCTGTCTGAGCTAGGTTCTGCGGCTGCTGATAACCGATTGCCAGGTGACGGGGCTATCGTCCTCAGGCGGTGGCGCGCGATTACGTTTGTCTGCACTACGCACCAGAAACCAGGCGAGCAGAGTGAAGAGTCCGACCGCCAGGAGGATGACGCTGGCGATGGCATTGATCTCCGGTTTTACGCCCAGGCGTACCGCGGAGAAGACCTCCATAGGTAGCGTGGTCGCACCTGGCCCCGAGACAAAACTGGCGAGTACCAGATCGTCGAGTGACAGGGTGAAAGAGAGTAGCCAGCCAGCGGCAATGGATGGCGCAATCATCGGCACGGTAATTAACAAAAAGGTCTTCCAGGGTGGTGCGCCCAAATCCATTGCGGCCTCTTCGATGGACTGGTCGAGCTCACCTAGCCGACCACTGACGACGATTGCCACGTAGGCAGTACAAAAGGTCGTGTGTGCAATCCAGATGGTCATGATCCCGCGCTCTAACGGCCAGCCTATCAACTGGGCCATGGCTACGAACAACAGCAGCAATGAGAGACCGGTAATCACCTCGGGCATCACCAGGGGGGCCGTCACCAGACCGGAAAACAATGTACGGCCGCGAAAGCGCTTGATGCGGGTCATCACGAACGCGGCCAGCGTACCCAACACCACTGCCGAACAGGCGGTATAGAAAGCAATCTGCAAGCTGCGCTTGACCGCATTCATCAACTGGGTATTGTCCAGCAGGCCGACATACCAATGTACCGACCAGCCGCCCCACACGGTCACAAGTCGCGAGGCGTTGAACGAGTAGATGACCAGAATGACCATGGGTATGTAGATAAAGGCCAAGCCAACCCAGAGAGCGACGGTAGAGAAATTCGGACGCTTGGTCATGCGTTTTTCTCCATGGCTCTTGACTGGTTATAGTGGAAGAAAATGATCGGAATCAGCAGGATCGCCAGCATGATAATCGCCAGTGCCGAGGCAACCGGCCAGTCGCGGTTATTGAAGAATTCCTGCCAGAGGATCTTGCCGATCATCAGCGTTTCCGGGCCGCCCAGCAGTTCTGGAATAACAAACTCCCCAACCACGGGAATGAACACTAGCATCGAGCCGGCAATGATGCCGGTCTTCGACAGCGGCACGGTGATTTTCCAGAACGCCTTGATCTTGCCTGCACCCAGGTCCATGGCGGCCTCGAGCAGACTTTCGTCGTGCTTGACCAGATTGGCGTAGAGCGGCAGCACCATGAACGGCAGGTAAGCATAAACCACGCCGATATACACCGCGGTATTAGTGTTAAGTATCTGCATCGGTGAATCGATTATTCCGATCGACATCAGCAGATTGTTAAGCAGACCGTTGGTACTCAGAATGCCCATCCACGCGTAGACCCGGATCAGGATGGCAGTCCAGGTCGGCATCATGACCAGCAGCAGATAGACCAACTGTTTTTCCCTTGGCGCGCGGGCAATCGCCAGCGCCATCGGATACCCCAGCATCAGACAGATGATGGTAGAGATCAGCGCGACTTTCAGCGACCCCAGATAGGCGGCCAGATATAGCGAGTCCTCGCTGAGGAAAATATAGTTGCCCAGATTGATCATCACCTGAAGCGATTGTTCGGCGTAGTCGAACAGCGGGCTGTAAGGGGGGATCGAGATGGCTGCCTGGGAAAAACTGATTTTCAGCACAATAGCGAAGGGCAGCAAAAAGAACAGGAACAACCACAGGTAAGGGATGCTGATGACCCAGAAGCGTCCGCTGGGCAAGAGGCGCGAGCGCGTGGTTTTCATGAGGATAAAATCACCCCGCTGTCATCGTCCCAGCTGATGTAGACCTGATCTTCCCAGGTCATGCGCGGCAGTCGTCGTTCGGAGTTGGCGAAGAACGTCTGCACGATATGCCCGCTGGCAAGCTTGATATAGAACACCGAGTGGCCGCCCAGGTAGGCAATATCATGAATCTCGCCGTGCGCCCAGTTGTATTCCGACTCGGGTTTTTCCGCGGTCACCCAGACTTTTTCCGGACGCAGGGCGTAGGTGATGTTCTTGTCCTGTACCCGCGTGGAGATGCCATGACCGATATAGATAGGCCGGTCGAGCTCAGGGCATTCAATAATCGCGTGGTTCTCCATGTCTGCGACCAGTTGGCCCTCGAAAATGTTCACGCTGCCAATAAACTCGGCCACGTGCCGGCTGGCCGGACTCTCGTAAATATCCATGGGTGATCCGACCTGGGCGATCCAGCCCTGGTGCATGATGGCAATGCGCTGGGCCATCGTCATGGCCTCTTCCTGGTCGTGGGTCACCATAATGCAGGTCACTCCGACGCGCTCTATGATTTCCACGAGTTCGAGCTGCATCTGCGAGCGTAACTTCTTATCCAGCGCGCCCATGGGTTCGTCGAGTAACAGAACCTTGGGGCTTTTCGCCAATGACCGCGCGAGCGCGACGCGCTGACGCTGGCCACCTGACAGCTGGTTGGGTTTGCGACGGGCATACTCGGTCATGTGCACGAGCTTGAGCATCTCGGCCACTCGCGCGTTGACTTCTGCGCGGCTGAGCTTGTCCTGTTTAAGGCCGAAGGCGATATTCTGCTCGACCGTCATGTGCGGGAAAAGGGCGTAGGACTGGAACATCATGTTGATGGGCCGTTCGTACGGCGGCAGGTCGGTAATATCCTGGCCGTCGAGAAATACTCGACCTTCGCTGGGACGCTCGAACCCGGCGAGAATACGCAGCAGTGTCGATTTGCCTGATCCCGAGCCGCCAAGCAATGCGAAGATCTCGCCGCGGTTGATGGTCAGACTCACATCGTCGACCGCCAACGCGTCATCAAAGCGCTTGCTCACCCGGTCGATACGCACAAACTCGTCTGGCTCGGCCTTGGCCATGGCCTGTTTCATGGCTCCTGCTGCACCAACCATAATATTCTCCGCAAATACGAGTTATAGACCCACGCGATTCTGTGCGCATGGGCCAGTCAATTCTGGGTATGGCTGAAACAGGGCTGCCAGGGGCAGCCCGTGTCGCTTACTGCCCGGATTTAATCCGGTTCCAGGAACGGGTAACAATGCGTTGCGCCGCCAACGGACGGGGCTCGGCGATAAACAGTTTGTCCATCACTTCTGCGGTCGGGTAAATGGCTGGATCACTAAGGATCTCTGGATCGATCAGGTCGTTCGCTGCCGTGTTGGGGTTGGCATAAGCGACATAGTCAGTGATCGGTGCAACAACGTCCGGGCGCAGTATGTAGTTGATAAAGGCGTGTGCGTTGTCAGGATTGGGCGCATCTTTAGGGATCGCCATCATGTCAAACCAGAGCTGGGTACCTTCTTTTGGAATGGTATAGGCGATGTTGACGCCATTTTCAGCTTCGCTGGCCCGATCTGCGGCCTGGAATACATCGCCGGAGAAGCCAACAGCTACGCAGATGTCGCCATTAGCCAGATCACTGATATATCGTGAGGAATGGAAATAGCGCACTGAATCGCGCACGCTCAACAACAACGCTTCGGCCTTTTCGAGATCGTCCTTGCTGGTGCTGTTCGGGTTCAGTCCCAGGTAGCCCAAAGCCGATGTCATCATATCGTCACCCGAATCCAGCATGGAGATACCGCAGCTGGCCAGCTTGCTGGCGACTTCCGGATCGAAAACGAGATCCCAAGAATTCAGGGGTGCGTCGTCACCGAGAATGGCTTTGACCTTGTCGACGTTATAACCGATGCCGTTGGTACCCCACATGTAGGGGATTGCATACTTGGTTCCCAGGCCCACTGAATCGAGCTGGGTGAGCAACTTTGGATCCAGGTTCTTCATGTTCGGTAGTTTGCTGTGGTCAAGTTCCTGATAAACCCCGGCTTGGATTTGCTTGGCCAAAAAATGGTTGGAGGGCACCACCACGTCGAAGCCTGAGCGGCCTGTCAGTAGACGCGCATCGAGTATCTCGTTGGAGTCGTAGACGTCGTAGGTGACGTCGATACCGGTTTCCTGCTTGAAGTTATCAATGGTGTCTTCGGCGATATAGTCCGACCAGTTGAAGATTTTCAGCTCACCTGCGTCTTGCGCGCTGACGGCTGTACTGAGCAGGCCACTAGTGGCTAGGGCCAGCAGGGTCATTCTTATTGGCATTTTCACTGGAACTTTCATGACTTCTCCTCTTGCAGACTGTGGCCGAAGAAGGGCCAGATCTGTTTTCTTTTTTGGAGGCCGGCGCCGTGTGGCGTCGGCCGGTAGTGAATTCATTGCCTGCTTCAGCGTCCGGACTTGATGCGCGTCCAGGCGCGGGTACGAACCCGTTCGATATTCGCTGGCAACTCTGCCAACGTAAATAGTTTATTCAAGGTTTCGTCATTCGGATAGACACCTGGGTCGTTCAATACGCCTGCATCTACCAGGGGCAGGGAAGCTTTGTTGCCGTTGGCATACGCGACATAGTTACTGACATCGGCGATCACCTCAGGACGAAGGATGTAATCGAGAAATACATAGGCATTATCGACGTTTCTGGCATCCATGGGCATGACCATCATGTCAAACCACATGGCCGCGCCTTCTTTGGGAATCGCGTATTTGACAACCTCACCATTCCCGGCCTCCTCAGCCCGTGCGGCAGCCTGAAGGATGTCGCCAGACCAGCCGACCGCTACGCAGATATCACCATTGGCCAGGTCGGTAATGAACTTGGACGAATGGAAATAGCGGATGTGCGGGCGAATGCTCTGCATCAACTGCTCGGCTTGCACGTAATCCTCGGGATCTTTGCTGTTGGGGTTGAGTCCCTGATAAAAGAGCGCGGAGGGAATGATTTCCGCCGGTGCATCCAGGAAAGCCACGCCACACTGAGCTAGCTTTTCCATGTTCTCGGGCTTGAACACCAGGTCCCATGAGCCGACTGGCGCATCGTCGCCCAGTATTGCTTTCACTTTGGCTTCGTTGTAACCGATACCGGTGGTGCCCCACAGATAGGGAAATGCGTACTGATTACCCGGGTCATTGTTTTCGAGTGCCTTGAGCAGAACCGGATCAAGATTCTTCCAGTTTGTTAGACGACTACGATCCAGGGGCATGAAGGCGCCGGCCTTGATCTGTTTGCCGAGAAACTGATTGGAGGGGACGACTATATCGAACCCGGAACTGCCTGACAGCAGCTTGGCCTCAAGTACCTCATTGCTGTCAAATACGTCATATACCACCCGGATGCCGGTGTCTTTCTGGAAGTTTTCCAGGGTATCTTCGGCTACGTAGTCCGACCAGTTATAGACGTTGACCACGCCCTCGGCCAAAGCGGTGCTGCTGAAGGCCATGACGCAGGCCGCGGCGAACATTGTTTTGCTGTTGGATTTGCTCATTGCAGTCAGTTCTCCATTGCATTGGTGTTCACGCGGCCCGGGTCGCGCTATTGCGCGAAAGTCGTTACGCCCAGCTGCTCGGCTGTCATGTCCAGCGCCAACCAGATCTTGGCGACCAGTTCATCGATCTCCGCCAGCGTGATGATCAGCGGTGGCGACATGATCATCGTGTCGCCTACCGCGCGCATCACCAGGCCGTTGCGTACGCACATGTCGCGGCAGATCGTGCCGGCCATGCCGTTCTCCGCAAAGCGCTCACGGGTGATTTTGTTACTCACCAACTCGATTGCGCCGAGCAATCCTACACCGCGTACTTCGCCTACCAGTGGATGTTCCGCCAGTCGGGCAATTTTACTCTGCAAGTACGGTGCCGCTTCCTGCTTCACATAATCGACTATTTTTTCGTCGCGCAGGATCTCCAGGTTTTTCAGGCCGACAGCCGCCGCTACCGGATGCCCTGAATAAGTGTAGCCATGGAAGAATTCGCCGCCGTGCTCGATCAGCGTCTCGGCTACGCGCTCGCCAACGATGACGCCACCCATCGGCAAATAGCCCGAGGTCATGCCCTTGGCGATCGACATCAGATCCGGTTTCAGGTCGTAGTATTGGCTGCCGAACCATTCGCCGGTGCGGCCAAAGCCACAGATTACTTCGTCGATAACCAGCAGGATGTCGTAGCGAGCCAGGATGCGTTTAATTTCAGGCCAGTAGGTGTCAGGCGGGATGACCACTCCGCCGGCGCCCTGTATTGGCTCGGCAATGAAGGCGGCTATCTTATCTTCGCCTACTTCCTGAATCTTGGCCTCGAGCTCGCGAGCGGCCCAGAGCCCGAACGCGTCGGGACTCATGTCGCCACCTTCACCGTACCAGTATGGCTGTGCAATATGCACAATGCCGGGAATCGGTAGATCGCCTTGGTCATGCATCGCTGACATGCCACCCAGACTTGCCCCGGCGACTGTCGATCCGTGGTAACCGTTGATCCGGCCAATGATGGTTTTCTTGTCGGGCTTGCCTTTGAGGTCCCAGTAGCGTCGGACCATGCGTAACACGGTATCGTTGGCCTCAGACCCCGAGCCGGTAAAGAACACATGGTTCATGTGCTCAGGAGCGATCGCGGCTATGGCGCTGGCCAGCTTGATGGCAGGTGGGTTGGCGCACTGAAAGAAGCTGTTGTAATAGGGCAGTTCAAGCATTTGCTTGTAAGCGGCATCGGCCAGCTCGGTGCGACCGTAGCCGATACTCACGCACCACAGACCAGCCATACCGTCCAGAACCTTGTTGCCTTCACTGTCCCAGAGATACACCCCTTCGGCGCGTTCGATGATCCGCGTACCCCGCGTGCCTAACTCCTTGTGATCGGTGAAGGGGTGCAGGTAATGGGCGTGATCCATGGCCTGCAATTGTGCGGTGCTGTAAGGCGCTTGTGAGCTCATTTTCTATCCTCTAACGTCGACGCGCCTGAACAGCGCGCGTCAAAGCGTGTTCATTTTTATACACTCAGCAGCAGAAATTCGCGCTCCCAGCTGCTGATTACCCGCTTATAGTTTTCATGCTCGACGCGCTTTACGGCGACATAGCCGCGGCAGAATTTGCTACCGAGTATCGCTTCGACGTCGCTGCACTGTTCCATGCGTTCCAGGGCTGACTCCAGGGTCAACGGGAGACGCAAGTTACGTCGTTCGTAAGCGCGACCCTTGACCGGTGCCGACGGGTCCATCTTGCCGACCATGCCAAGATAGCCGCATAGCAAGCTGGCAGCGATTGCGATGTAGGGATTGGCATCGGCTCCTGGCAAGCGGTTCTCTACCCGACGGTTTTGCGGTGTAGAGTCCGGCACACGCAGGCCCGCGGTGCGATTTTCTTCACCCCATTCCACGTTTACTGGAGCGGATGTGTCTGGCAGAAAGCGGCGGAATGAGTTCACGTTCGGTGCGAAAAGCGGAAGTACTTCCGGTATGTAACGTTGCAGGCCACCGATGTGATGGAGGAACAGCTCGCTCATGCTGCCGTCTTCATTGGAAAAGATGTTCTTGCCCGTTTTGCGATCGATGATGCTCTGGTGCAAATGCATGGCGCTGCCGGGTTCGTTAGTGATTGGCTTGGCCATAAAGGTAGCGGTCATGTCATGCTTGAGCGCAGCTTCACGCATGGTGCGCTTGAACACCAGAATCTGGTCGGCCAGGTGCAGGGGGTCGCCATGACGGAAATTGATTTCCATCTGCGCGGTACCTTCCTCGTGGATCAATGTGTCCAGATCCAGGCCCTGGATCTCGCACCAGTCGTACATGTCTTCGAACAACGGATCGAACTCGTTAGCGGCATCGATCGAGAACGATTGGCGACCGGTTTCCTGTCGGCCCGAGCGACCAACCGGCGGTTGCAGTGGCAGGTCGGGGTCCTCGTTGCGTTTGGTCAGATAAAACTCCATCTCGGGTGCGACCAACGGTTGCCAACCCTTATCGGCATAGAGTTTGAGCACTTTCTTAAGAATATTGCGTGGCGACATCTCGATCGGCTCGCCGGTTTTGTCGTAGCAGTCGTGGATGATCTGCGCGGTGGGTTCGATTGCCCAGGGTACTAGATAGATCCCGGTAAAATCGGGTTTGCAGATCATGTCGATATCGGCCGGGTCGAGCAGGTCGTAATAGATGTCATCTTCCACGTAGTCGCCGGTCACGGACTGCAACAGGATGCTTTCGGGCAGCCGCATGCCCTTTTCCGAAATAAACTTCATGGTGGGGGCAATCTTGCCCCGGGCGATGCCAGTGAGATCGCTGACCATGCACTCGACTTCGGTAATCTTGTGTTCTTTCAGCCATGCTTCGATGTTATTCATAAAGCCCTCAGGATTGCCGCGCCACACGGGCCCGGCAGGCGTCTCCAAACGCCTGGAATATGGAAAGATAGAATGGATTGTCGCGAACCTGCCATTCGGGGTGCCACTGCACACCCAGCGCAAATGCGGGTGAGCCAGCGACCGAGAAGGCCTCGATCAACCCATCTGCAGCGGTGGCTTCAGACCGCAATCCGGCACCCAGCCGGTTCACACCCTGCGTATGCAAGGAGTTTACCTGTGCCGAATTGCGGCCGGCAATTCGCTGCAGCAATCCTCCTGGCTCCAGCTGAACCTCATGGGCTGCCCCATACTGGAGCTCTACCGGTTGCTCCTTGTCTTCGCGGTGTTCGATATAACCGTCGACCTCATGCACGCGCTGATACAGACTGCCGCCAAAGGCCACATTCATTTCCTGAAAGCCACGGCAAATACACAGCACAGGAATACCGCGGTCGATTGCTGACCTTATAAGCGGTAACGTGGTGGCGTCACGCTTGGCATCATGCCGCGTGCCTTCGGCGCTGGCCTCGCCTTGATAGTGGTGGGGTTCTACATTGGAAGGTGAGCCGGTGAACATCAGACCGTCGACGGTATCCAGTAGCTGGTCGCTAGCCAGGCGTTCGCCCAGCGCGGGGACAAGTAGTGGCATTCCCTCGGCACCGTCAACGACGGCCAGAATGTATTTTTCACCTACTATATGGAAAGGATGCAGCCCCAGCTGATCGGTGCAGCAGGTGATCCCGATCAGTGGCTTTCGAGCGCTTGACATGGTTTACAGCCTGTAGTGAATAACGTACATGAAGCCATTGTTGTTCGATTTTTCAGACAATAGCAACAAAAAATAATTAACAAGAAACCGGCTTCGGCGGCACTGGGGCAGGCTTTGGAAATGCCTCGCAGTCTTGTTTACGGCCTTATTTGGTGCGGCATGCACTGTCATCGTGCATAGGTGATTCTATTGACTCGCCATAGGCTTTCGGATTTACTCTCCTCCTGTAGTCAACGTGATTGATATATTTTACAAACAACAGGTGATATCCCATGCAATCCCAACCCGGAGCGGACGCTGCGCCAGTCAGCGTCCAGGAAGCTGAAGCCTTTTTGGCCGAGCATCCGGAAATCCATTTTATCGACCTTCTGATTGCCGACATGAACGGTATCGTTCGCGGTAAACGGATTGATCGCTCAGCACTTATCAAGGCCTATGAAAGAGGTATTGCCCTGCCTGCCTCTATTTTTGCGCTCAATATTCAGGGCACCACTGTCGAAGAAACTGGACTTGGTCTGGAAATAGGTGATGCGGATCGGATCTGCTTGCCAATTCCCGGTACGTTAAATGTCGAGCCCTGGCAGAAGCGGCCCACCGGTCAGTTGTTGATGACCATGTACGAGCTCGACCGCAAAACCCCTTTCTTTGCCGATCCTCGCTATGTGCTGCAGCGGATCGTCAAGCGCTTCAGCGAGCTGGGTCTCAAGCCGGTGTCTGCCTTTGAGCTCGAGTTCTACCTTATAGATCAAGAGAACATTACTGGCCGTCCGCAGCCGCCACGCTCGCCCATGTCCGGTAAGCGACCCAATTCGGTTCAAGTCTACTCGATGGATGATCTTGACGAGTACGCCGAGTTTCTCCAGGACGTCATCGAAGCTGCCCACGAACAGGGCATCCCCGCTGACGCTATTGTTGCGGAATCGGCACCTGGACAGTTTGAGGTCAACCTGCATCACGTGGATGATCCTGTGGTTGCCTGCGACTACAATGTGCTGCTCAAGCGTGTGATCAAGAGTGTTGCCTATGACCATGAAATGGATACCACCTTCATGGCCAAGCCTTACTATGATCAGGCCGGTAATGGCATGCACGTACACATCAGCCTGGAAGACGAGCAGGGCAAGAATATTTTTGCGCCCAATGCCGATGGCAGTCTAAGCGAGACTTTACGCTGGGCGGTAGGTGGATTGCTGCAGACATTGCCGGAATATATGGCGTTTCTGTGCCCTAACGTGAACTCCTACCGACGCTTCAGTCCGAGCTTCTTTGTACCCTGCGCTGCTACCTGGGGGATCGATAACCGTACCGTTGCTGTCCGCGTGCCGGGTGGTGAACCCGAAGCAATGCGCATCGAACATCGACTGGCGGGCGCTGATGCCAACCCTTATCTGCTCATGGCTGCGCTGCTGTCGGCCATTCATTACGGCATCAGTAACAAGATTGAGCCGCCGGAAATGACCGAAGGTAATGCCTATGATCAGCACGAGGCCTCTTTGCCCACCAACCTGCGCGATGCGCTGCGGTTGCTGGAAACATCCGAGGTCATGAAGGAGTACATCGGCGAGGAATATCTCGACGTCTTTGTCCTGTGTAAAGAAAGCGAGCAAGAGGAGTTCGAGAGAACCATCTCTGATCTCGAATATATGTGGTATCTGCACACGGTGTAGTGCGCCTTCAGGTTGCACACTAATCCCGCCCTCGAGGCGGGATTGGTTTTTCTGGCCTACGCTTGAGCGTCGCTGTACTTTCTTCCTAGGGGGCTGATTCAGCCACGGGCGAGGAGCGCTCTGTGCTATCGTCTAGAGCTCCAATATCCAAACGCACGCATCCAGGCAAGATACCATGACCCCGGGTAAGCCCCAGCCCAAACGCCGAGCCAGCAGTCAGGAGCGGATCGATCGTATCCTCGATGCCACGGTGACGCTGCTTGATCAGCGTACGCTGGGCGATATGTCCATCTATGCGATCGCCGCGCAGGCCGACATCCCGCCCTCTTCTGTTTATCATTTCTTTCCTCAGTTGGCGGACGTGCTCGCCGCCCTGGCGCAGCGGGTTTTCACCGAGCTTGACGCTGTCCTCGGTGAAGCTCCGATGCTGGGCACTGATTGTCTGAGCTGGACTGTTCTGGTCGAGCAGGTGGAAGAACGCTTTCAGCAGTACTATCAATCCCATCCGGCTGCGCGCGAACTCCTACTGGGCGCCCACGAGCTAGTCGGTATCCGGCAGGCAGATCGACAGCATGACAGCCTGCTCGGGTACAGCCTGCGTGCCTATCTCGAACGGTATTATCAATTGCCGGCATTACCACAGGACGTGGATATTTTCACATTGGCGATGCAGGCAGCAGACAAGTTACTGGCGATTGATCATCAGCAACATGGGCAATTGACCGCCCCCATGCGCCGCGAAGCAAAACGCATGATGGTGGCTTACCTGGGTCTGTATTTGCCGCCGGTGTTGCCACGTATTGCTGAGTCGGAGGGTATCGATGGGGCTGATTGCTAATCTGTCTGAATGGCGAGAGGAGCGTAAGCTAGAAAGTCTTGGTGTGACGGCGCAAGACTGGCAGCGAGCTCTGGGTGATTGGTCGGTTTATCTTCGATACCAACCGTCCACCCGGATTCGGGTGCAGAAGATGGCGCTGCGACTGCTGTTGCGCAAGGCGTTGATTGGTGCCAAGGGGCTCGAACTGAGCGATCAAATGCGCTTGCGTATCGCTGGTATGGCGGTGGTTCCGGTACTGGAGCTGGGTCTTGATTGGTACAGGGGTTGGGAAACACTGGTGATCTACGAAGGCCCCTTCGTGACAGAGCATGAGTGGGTCGACGAATATGGCGTTGCTCACTTAGAGCGTAGCGCCCTGTGTGGTGAGGCGTCATCTCGTGGTCCAGTGGTGCTGTCATTTGAGGATGTCAGATCGGCAGGCGGCGGAAAAGGCCATAATGTTGTGCTGCATGAGCTAGCGCATACACTCGATATGCGCCACGAGGGGGCAAACGGTGCGCCACCGCTGCATCCGGGCATGGATGCAGCGGCCTGGAAAAGGGATTTTTCTTCGGCCTGGGATGATCTTGAAAGGCGCATTCGGCTGGGTGAATCAAGCCCGGTAGATGAGTACGCACTGGAGGCTCCGGCCGAATTCTTTGCCGTGCTGACCGAAGCTTTTTTTGAGAAGCCGGCCCCGCTGGCGCGGACGTGGCCCTCTGTATACCAGCATTTGTGCGACTTCTATCGGCAGGATCCGGGCGTTGATAAATAGTCGATTTATATCGGCTTTAATATAAAAAATAAGCAATTCAGGTCAATAAATTATTTGTTTAGCCGATAAGTATCCGGTATAAAGCCTCGTCAAACCTATCAGGAGATCGCTATGTCACGCCTTGTCAGTGTTGCCGCTACTCAGATGAGCTGTTCCTGGGACCGTCAGGACAATATCGCCAAAGCCGACAGGCTGGTGCGCGAAGCAGCCGCCAGCGGCGCTCAGATCATCCTGATTCAGGAGTTATTCGAAACCCCGTACTTTTGCCAGAAGCCTAACGCTGAATATTTGCAGTTGGCCACCGAGATCGATAAGAATCCGGCCATTGCTCACTTCAAGGCGCTTGCTGCTGAGCTCGCGGTCGTTTTGCCAATCAGCTTTTTCGAGCTAGCGGGGCGGGCACGTTTCAACAGCGTCGTTATCATCGATGCTGACGGCCGCAATTTGGGTTTGTATCGCAAAAGTCATATTCCCGACGGCCCCGGCTACCATGAGAAGTACTATTTCAATCCTGGCGATACGGGCTTCAAGGTCTGGCAAACCCGTTATGCAAAGATTGGCGTGGGTATTTGCTGGGATCAGTGGTTCCCCGAGTGCGCCCGCAGCATGGCGCTGATGGGCGCAGAAATTCTGTTCTATCCCACTGCGATCGGTAGTGAACCGCATGACCCGGGTATTACCTCGCGTGATCATTGGCAGCGGGTGCAGCAGGGTCATGCTGGCGCCAACCTGATGCCCCTGGTGGCAAGTAATCGTATTGGTCGCGAGGATCAGGGCGATTACCACATCACGTTTTATGGCTCTTCGTTCATTGCCGACCAGTTCGGTGAAAAAGTGCAGGAGTTGGATGAAAGCGAAGAAGGCGTGCTGGTTCAGCAGTTTGATCTGGATCAGCTTGAGCATATTCGCAGCGCCTGGGGCAGCTTTCGCGATCGCCGACCTAACTTGTATGGCCCGATCAAAACCCTGGATGGTTCACTGGAGTCCTGATGTATACATTGCATAGCACGCCCCGCGCCGATGGTTACAGTATGCCTGCGGAATGGACCCCGCATAGCCAGACCTGGATGGTCTGGCCTGAACGTTCAGACAACTGGCGTCTGGGCGCCAAACCAGCACAGGCCGCATTCGCTGAGGTGGCCAGGACCATCGCAGGATTCGAGCCGGTGACTGTTTGCGTCTCGGCAGCGCAATACGAGAATGCCAATCTACAGCTAAGTCATCCGGGCATTCGCGTGCTGGAGATGAGTTCTGACGATGCCTGGGTACGCGATACCGGCCCCACTTTCGTTACCAATGGACAGGGTGCACTGCGTGGCGTGGATTGGACCTTTAATGCCTGGGGCGGCTTCAGCGGTGGATTGTACTGGCCCTGGCAGCGTGACGATCAGGTGGCGGACAAGATTCTGGGTATTGAACGCTGCCCGCGTTATCGCACAGAGGGGTTCGTGTTGGAGGGCGGCGCGATTCATGTGGACGGTGAGGGTACGCTACTCACCACTGAGGAGTGTCTGCTCAACAGCAACCGAAATCCGCATTTGCTACGTGAGGAAATCGAAGTAGTACTGGCTGATCATCTGGGTATCAGCAAGGTGATCTGGCTACCCGAAGGCCTTTATAACGATGAGACAGATGGTCACGTTGATAACTTGTGCTGCTTCGTGCGCCCCGGTGAGGTTCTGCTCGCGTGGACCGACGACGAGACAGATGCTAACTATCCGCGCTGTCAGGCGGCGCTGCGCGTGCTAGAGGCGAGCCGAGATGCCCAGGGGCGCGAGCTAGTGGTGCACAAGATGCCGCTTCCTGGACCCCTTCACGCCACCGTTGAGGAGTGCGCAGGTGTTGATCGCGTGGCAGGATCTCAGCCACGCGATCCTGCAATCCGCCTGGCCGGCTCCTACGTTAACTTTTTGATCGTCAATGATGGCATTGTTGCACCGAGTTTTAATGATCCTCAGGACGAGCCGGCTCGGGAACTGCTCCAGCAGCTGTTTCCTGATCGCCGTGTGGTGATGGTGCCCGGTAGGGAGATCCTGCTTGGGGGTGGCAATATCCACTGTATCACCCAGCAACAGCCATTGGCTGGCTGAAAACTCTGCATTGGGCCACATACCCTGAATTGGAGCTGGAGCTGCTGTCGACTGCTGGGGCATAAGCATTAGCCGGTACACGCAGTATGGATGCCCGCGGGTTTCTGTGCGGGATGTTTCACCCGCCAGAAGGATTTTGCATGCGGTCGTATTCCAGTTCTGTCATTTCTTTTTCGGGCTCAGCCCTCGATCTTGGTCTGGTTATTGCTCTGTCAGGCTGCGCGGGAGTCAAAATCACCACTGATCTAGTCGACGCTCAAGCGGCTAGTCTGCAGTGCGAAATAACCAGCTCGAGCCGCGTCAATATTAATAACGGTTCATATTATCAAGTGTTTGAGCTGAATCTGCAGCAGGGCGATCTGATTCGAATTCGTCAAAGCGGTGCACTGCAGGACGCAACGCTGACCCTGCTGGATGAACGAGGTCAGTTGATAAATGGCCCACGACAGGGAGCTTGCACCTTGCACCCGACGCCAGCGGTCGACATCGATTGGGTGTCAGTGGCGGCGCCGAAAATGGTTACGGCCCCTTTACCTTGAGTCTGAAAAAATAACCACTGTAGAACAGTGGGCTGCTGTTGTTGGATGAGATGGATACCCTGCTGATGCTCGGCGGTGGCGGCTTGAATCTGGATAATAATGATGCTTCCGACAGTACTAACTCACTACTGGTTTCGCATCTATAGCCCGGCGAATATCAGGTAACGGCCACCGCTTATGACCAGTCCGTCGAAGGCACCTATGATCTGCAAATGAGTCGGCGTGCCATACCCGAGGGCGTTGAGCTGACCAGCAAGGATTAAGGTAATAGCAATAGCAGCACGGGTAACTATGTGCTCTTGGTCGAGCTGGCAGAGCAGGACTAACCGGCTTGGCATGATTAAAAAACCCGCTGGACAGATTCTGTCCGGCGGGTTTTTTATGCCTGCGGTGTTATCGACCGCTTTCTCGCGGTACGCGGGCTAAGCGTTAAGTAGCTCGCGGCCGCGTTGCACGGCGACCAACACCTGGGCAGGCGCAGTGCCGCCGATATGGTCGCGGGCATTGACCGAGCCCTCCAGCGTCAGCACTTCGAACACATCCTGCTCGATCTGGTCGCTGAACTGGCGCAGCTCCTCCAGGCTCATTTCAGCCAGATCCTTGCCGCTTTCCAGGCCGTACTTGACCGCATGGCCGACGATTTCGTGGCAATCACGAAACGGCAGGCCACGGCGTACCAGATAATCGGCCAGGTCAGTTGCAGTGGAAAAACCACGTAATGCTGCTTCACGCATGACCGCGACTTTTGGCTGAATCGCGGGGATCATATCGGCAAAGGCGCGCAGACAATCGCGCAGAGTATCGACTGCGTCAAACAGCGGCTCCTTGTCTTCCTGATTATCCTTGTTATAGGCCAGCGGTTGGCTTTTCATCAGAGTCAGCAAGCTCATCAGCTGGCCATATACTCGGCCGGTCTTGCCGCGCACCAGTTCGGGTACGTCAGGATTCTTCTTTTGCGGCATGATCGAGGAGCCGGTACAGAAGCGATCGGGCAGCTCGATGAAATTGAATTGGGCGCTCGTCCAGAGCACCAGCTCCTCGGAAAAGCGTGACATGTGCATCATGGCCAAGGAGGCTGCAGCGCAGAACTCAATGGCAAAGTCCCGATCCGAGACGCCGTCCAGGGAGTTACCGGATACGGCGTCAAATCCGAGCAGCTTGCAGGTGACGCTGCGATCGATAGGGTATGTGGTGCCGGCTAACGCAGCGCTGCCCAACGGCATACGATTGACCCGCTTGCGACAATCCAGCAAACGTTCCCGGTCGCGGCTGAGCATCTCGAACCAGGCCATTAGGTGATGGCCGAAGGTGACTGGCTGAGCCGTCTGCAGATGGGTAAAACCAGGCATGATTACGTGCGCATGACGCTCTGCCTGGTCCAGTAGCCCGGCTTGCAGACGTTGGAGTTCGACCAGAATCACGTCGATTTCTTCGCGCAGCCACAGGCGTATATCGGTAGCCACCTGATCGTTCCTTGAGCGTCCGGTGTGCAGCTTCTTACCGGTGATGCCGATCTGGGCAGTCAGGCGTGCTTCGATATTCATATGGACATCTTCAAGGTCGACGCGCCAGTCGAACTGGCCAGCTTCGATCTCGGTCTGGATACTGCGCAAGCCGGCAATAATGGTGTCGCGTTCCTTGTCGCTTAGAACACCCACCCCGGCAAGCATCGTCGCGTGGGCGATAGAGCCCTGAATGTCTTGTTTGTACAGGCGCTTGTCGAAATTGACCGAGGCGGTGAAGCGAGCCACGAAGGCATCAACAGGCTCGCTGAAGCGCCCGCCCCAGGATTGATTGGTTGTCTGATCTTGGCTCATAGTTCGGATCGTTCCGCTGGCAAAAGTCGTAGCATAACACTTCAGGCTTGCGCGATGGCGGCATGCTGGCGGACACTTGAAGGATGAAGAACGGACTCTGGTCATTACTTGCGCAACCTTACGTGGGGGAAGATTTCTTCCTCCCCAATCTCTGTTCGTCTGTTGCGGTGTTTACCCTTGTGGTGTTGGCCGAGTTATTGGTGCTGACCTGGGTGCTGGCGGTGCCCTCTGCCGCTGGCTTCGACTGGCTCAGCCTGGCCATGGCGTCACTTTTTGTGCAGTGGATTGTCCTGCTCTCTGCCGCTCTGCTGTGCAGGCTGCGCAGCTGGATGCAGCGGCGCGCCCTGTGGCTGGCCATTGCGGTGTGCTTTGCAGTTGTTGTCGGGTTGACGCTGACGTTCACTGTGCTGGCTGACTGGGTTCTTTATCAGGGCATGCTTGGCCAGCCGGATCTGCGTTTCGAATTGATGCTGCGTCATGGCCTGATCGCCCTGATAATGACTGGCTTGTTGTTACGTTATTTCTACTTGCAGCAGCAGTGGCAGCGCCAGCACGACGCGGAGCTCAAAGCGCGATTGCAGGCTTTGCAGTCACGCATACAGCCGCACTTTCTCTTCAACAGCCTTAACAGTATCGTCAGCCTGATTGTCAGTGCCCCGGCCAAAGCGGAGTTGGCGGTGCTTGACCTGGCTGATCTGTTTCGCGCCAATCTGTCCGAAGCTGGCGGGATGGCCACTTGGGAGGAGGAGCGACATCTGTGCGAAGGCTATTTGCGCATTGAGCACTATCGCCTCGGCGACCGTCTGCGCGTGAAATGGCACGGCGATCTGCCTGCAGCCACACCCATGCCGCTGCTGACCCTGCAGCCGCTTTTGGAGAATGCGATTCTTCATGGACTGCAACCTAGTCTGGAGGGGGGTGATATAAGCATTGCCGTGGGATTGAACGCTGGTGTGGTCGAACTCCTGGTGTCCAATAGCTGTCCAAGGGGGACAACGAGTCATCAGGGTAGCCGCATGGCCCTCGAGAACATCCGCGCACGCGTAACTGGGCTCTTCGGTCCGCAGGCACAATTGGAATCATGGCGTGATGGAGAGCGCTTCTTCAGCAGGCTGGTCTATCCTGTTAGACAAACATCCTCAATCTTGCAGAGAAGTCATTAAGGCATGAAAGTACTTATCGCCGACGATGAACCACTGGCCCGCGAACGCTTGATGCGGTTGCTCGAAACGCTGCCCGGTTACGAGCCCCTCCCCGATACGGCCGCCAATGGCCATGAAGTGCTCATGCTGGTTGAGCGGGAACACCCGGATATTGTTCTTCTCGACATTCGTATGCCGGGTCTGGACGGGTTGCAGACCGCAGCGAAGTTGTGCGAGATGGCTGACGCCCCGGCAGTCATTTTCTGTACCGCCCATGGCGAATATGCACTGGAAGCCTTTGCCGTCAGTGCTGTTGGCTACCTGCTCAAACCGGTCCGTAGCGAGTCTCTGGCTGGGGCCCTAGCCAAGGCGCAAAAGCTTAATAGAGTGCAGCTGTGCAGCCTGGGTCGGGCCGGGCCGCAGGATGAGAGCATGCCAGCTCGAAGTCACATCAGTGCGCGGACTCGCAAAGGGGTCGAATTGATACCCATCGATGAGGTGTTGTATTTCATCGCGGACCACAAGTACGTCACCCTGCGTCACACCGAGGGTGAAGTGCTGCTGGACGAGCCACTCAAATCTCTGGAGGATGAGTTTGGGGATTATTTTGTCCGTATTCATCGTAACGCGTTGGTCGCTCGTCATCGTATAGAGCGCTTGCAGCGCAGTTCGGCCGGGCATTTTCATTTGCATCTCAAGGGGTTGCCTGATGAAAATCTGACCGTCAGTCGACGCCATGTGCCGGGACTGCGCAAGCTGATGGATCACCTGTGATCTGCCAACCTGGGGACGCGCGCGTGGATGCGGGCCGGAGCATGACGTATCATGCAGGCTGTTTTTAAGCGAGAATCCCATGAGTCGACATCTGCGTATTGCCACTCGCAAGAGCGCCCTGGCCCTGTGGCAGGCCGAGTACGTCAAGGCGCGCCTGGAACAGCTCCACGCCAATCTGACCGTCACACTGGTGCCCATGGTCAGTCGTGGCGACCAATTACTGGACTCCCCGCTGGCGAAGATCGGCGGCAAAGGTCTGTTCGTCAAGGAGCTGGAAGCGGCGATCCTCAGTGATCAGGCCGACCTCGCGGTGCATTCAATGAAAGATGTCCCCATGGCCTTTCCAGAGGGACTGGGGTTGTACGTAATCTGTGAGCGAGAAGACCCCCGTGATGCCTTTGTGTCCAATCATCATGAGCGCGTCGACAGCCTGCCTCTGGGCAGCGTTGTCGGCACATCCAGCCTGCGTCGCCAAGCTCAGATCATGGCCCGCCGCCCGGATCTGCACGTTAGGTTTCTGCGCGGCAACGTGAATACACGCTTAGCCAAACTCGACGCCGGAGACTATGACGCGATTATCCTCGCGGCGGCGGGTCTTATGCGGCTGGGATTTCATGACCGCATCCGTTATGCGATGCCCCCGGAGGAAAGTTTGCCGGCGGGTGGCCAGGGCGCAGTTGGGATCGAATGTCGCAGTGATGATCTTGAATTGCATGCGCTGCTGGCGCCGCTTAATGATGAGGACAGTGCCTTGCGCGTTCGCGCGGAACGGGCGCTCAATACGCATCTCAATGGCGGCTGTCAGGTGCCGATTGCCTGTTATGCCGAACGCACAAACGGTCAGATCTGGTTGCGCGGAATGGTCGGTGATCCCGATGGCAGTCTTTTGCTAACGGCGGAGGCGCGCGGTCCGGAAGCAAACCCGGAAGAGCTTGGCATACGAGTAGCGAAAGATTTGCTAAGTCAGGGGGCACAAAAGATTCTCGATGCGGTGTATCTGGGAGCCGAGTCTCGGTGAGACCTGCGCTCCTGTTGACCCGGATGGCATCGGATAATCAGCGGCTGGTCGCAAAACTGCAGGCGCGCGGCGTCAGTACGTGTTGTTTGCCTCTGTTGCGTATTGAACCGGAGACCGAGAGTGCTTATCAACGTGGATTGATGCTGGATCTGGACCGCTATCAGGCGGTGGTCAGTGTCAGCCCGGTGGCTGCCCGGCTCGGTTTGGAGCGTCTCGATCGCTACTGGCCGCAGGTGCCGGTCGGCATTGATTGGTTTGCGGTAGGCGAGTCGACAGCTGGCGTGTTGCGTGAGTTTGGCTTGCTGGCGCAGGCGCCGGAGTGCGGGCAGGATAGTGAAGCGTTGTTGCAGCTGCCACGCTGGCAGTTATTGTTGGCCAAGCCGCAGCTCAAGGTCTTGATCTGGCGCGGAGCGGGTGGTCGTGAACATCTGGCGTCCCGAATCCGCGCTGCAGGTGGCCAGGTGGACTATCTTGAATTGTACCAGCGGTTGCCTGCGGACAATCTGCCGCAATCGATCAATGCTGCCCGTGAAGCGGGTGTCCGTGGCATAGTGGTTCTCAGCATACAGGCACTTGAATACTGGCAGCAGGCGGCAACAGAGGATTGGTCGTGGCAGCGCACTTGGCGTTGCTGGGTACCCAGTGAACGAGTAGCCACGCGGGCTGCCGAGCTGGGTTGCGAGGATATAATAGTCTGCAATGGGGCGGATGATGAGGCGGTAATTGCCGCAATTATGGCGCATCCGCTGACAGCACAAGGGGAATAGCGTGGAACCGATCGACCCGAACAAAAATAGTGACACAAAATCATCTGTCGATAAGGACGTGAGCGTTGAGGCTATTGCGGCGAAAGCTAAAGGGGCTGAAGCGCCAAACGCCGGACCCTCTGCCGGCGGTCCGGCCCCCAAACCGACGCCTGGCTCTGAATCGCAGACCGCCAAGGCCCCTGCGGGGGCTTCGGCAAATGATACAGCCAGCGGAAAAGACAAGTCTGTGCCGCCTGGCACTAAGCCCTCGCGCAGCGCCGGCCGGCCTGGCCGTGGGCTGGCTGTTCTGGCATTGGCCGTCGGGCTGGTAGCGCTCGGGCTGCATGCATGGCAATGGCAGCAGGATCGCCAGCAGTCTGTCGCGCGCGCCAGCGATTTTAATCAGCAGATGGGACAATTGGCCGATAGCCAGAGGCGCAATCAGCAATCAGTACAAGGCCGGCTGGAGGGATTGCCTGATGCAAACGAATGGCAGCAGATAGAAGGCCTGACCGCTGATCTGCAACGCAGTCAGCGTGCCTTGAGCCAAGAGCTGGATGTGCTGCGAGGTGATGCGCGTGCTGATTGGAAGCTGGCTGAAGCGGAGTACCTTCTGCGTCTGGCGAGCTTGCGTCTGCTGGCGGCTCAGGATGTGAAGTCTGCCCGAGAGCTTCTCAATGCCGTTGATAATATTCTTCGCGACCAGCCCGACAGCGGCGTTTTTTCGGTACGCGAAGAGCTGGCGCGGGTTCAGGCGGAGCTTGAAGCGCTGCCCGAGATTGATCGCTCGGGAGTGTATCTTCGGCTTGCTGCTCTCCACGAGCAGGTTAATCGTCTGGTACTGCTGCCAGTACCCGAATTTGATCCGGACGAAGTCAGCGTCGAGGAAGAATATGAAGATCGTCTTGCTCGTCGTACCCGGGCTGAGCGAGTTCTGATGCGGCTCGAGCGCTATGTGCGTGTGGATTTCCAGCGAGGCAAGGTGATAACGCCCCTGCTTGATGAAGCTGAAATGCAGCGAGTGCGCCGGACTCTTCAGCTGACCATGGAACAGGCGCAGTGGGCCGCGCTGCGGGGCGAAAGCGATATCTATTTGGCTAGCCTGAGCCAGGCGGACGGTATTTTACGGCAGTTCTTCGAGTTGGAGAATCCACAGGTCAAGGCAATGCAGGCCCAGCTTTCCTCTCTCGCCGAACGTCAGGTTGACCTGGAACCGCCCGCCCTGGCGGCGCTGCAGCAGGACCTTGCGGCGTATATTCAGAGTCGCCGCAACCCTGCGGACAACGGGGGGGCTGGCAATGAGTAAAAGCTACCTTGCCGTTCTCGCGGTACTGCTGGTTGCGGCGTTGCTTGGCATGGCTGTGGCTGAGGATCCGGGCTACCTGTTGATCGCCTGGCGCAACATGTCGATCGAGACGAGTATCTGGGTGGGTATTGCCTTCCTGCTGGGGCTATGGCTCCTCCTTTCACTGCTGCGTGCGGTGATTCGCTTGCTGAACGTGTCAGGCCGCAGGATCAATCCCTGGTCCCGACATAATCTTCAGCGCCGCGCCAATCAGATGACCACCCGAGGACTGCTCGAGTTCGCTGAGGGTCATTGGGCCGAGTCCATACGCTTGCTCAAGCGTTCGGCACCCCATGCAGAGCAACCTCTGATCAATTATCTGGCTGCGGCTCGTGCGGCCCATGAGCTGGAAGATTACGCCCAGTGCGATGGTCTGCTGCGTGAAGCTTACGAAACCACGCCTCAGGCTGATGTGGCGATAGCCGTCACTCAGGCTCAGTTGCAGATTGCCCGCGGCCAGCTGGAGCAGGCGCTGGCCACGCTGACCCGATTGCGCAAGGATCACCCTAAGCACCTGTATGCCTTAAAGCTGATGAGTCAGCTGTATGCGAAGCTGGAGGATTGGCTCCGACTTGAGCAGCTTCTACCCGAATTGCGTCGGCATAAGTTGCTCCGGCCCAGCGATCAGGAAAGCCTGGAACATCAGGTATATATTGCTTTGCTGGGCGAAGCGGGGCAGCGCAGGCATCTGGAGCCAGGGCAGAGTGACTTTTTGACTGCGGTCTGGGAACGTATACCCAAGCATCTCAAGCATGACCCCGCTCTGGTTGAAGCCTATTGTATTCAATTGCGTATTCAGAGCCGGGATACAGAAGCCGAAGAAGCGCTTCGTGCGACCCTGCGCCAGGGTTTCAACGAGCGTTTGATCCATTTATACGGACTGGTTCAGGGTAAGGACCCTGCACGGCAGTTGACGACTGCAGAGCATTGGCTGGCCGAACATCCGCACAACGCTACTTTGCTGCTGTCACTAGGGCGCCTTTCTTTGCGCAACAGTCTATGGGGTAAGGCCAGGGAGTACCTCGAGGCCAGTTTTGCCAGTAAACGTGACGTGCAGACTTGCGCTGAGCTGGTTAGATTGCTGGCCCATCTAGGGGACCAGCAAGGCAGTCAGCAGATGCTGCGTCAGGGATTTGGTCTGATGGTGCACGACCTGCCTGAACTGCCCATGCCTTAGCCACGCTGACTACTAGTCAGCCTGATCGATCACTCGCTGAGCCTTCGTGCTCAGTCGCGTGGGGCGTAGGCGAAGACGTCGGCGTGCATTTGTGCAGCCGGCATGCCCGACTCCACTAATGCGTCCAGCGTGCCGTACACCATGGGTGGGGAACCGCTGACGTAAAACTCGTATTCACTCAGATCGCCCAAATCATCCTTGATCGCCTGATGCAGCATGCCCTTACGTCCCGGCCAGTCGGGATGATCACTGACGATTCTGTGTAGAATCAGATTTTTCTGCTCTTCCCACCGTTTCCAGTGCACCGCTGCGTACAGATCGTCGCCGTGACGCACGCCCCAGTACAGATGAATTGGGTAGGCGAAACGCTGTTCCAGACAATGTTCAATGATGCTTTGCATTTGCGACAGTCCTGTCCCTGCCGCAATCAGTACCAGCGGTCTGTCCGGCAACGTAGCCAGATGGCAGTCACCGAAAGGCACCTGGACATGGGCAATGCCCTCGCGTCGCATTTGATCGATCAGTGCTTCGGTGACCGGGTCCCGAGCGAGTATGTGTAGTTCAAGGGTGCGTTCCTGATGGGGAGCGGAGGCGATTGAAAAAGGGGTAGCTTCCCCATCAGGGCGGTTGAGTAAAAGATACTGACCCGCGTGATAGCGCAAGGGTTTGCCCGCCGGTGGACGTAGATTTACCTGCCAGACGTCGGCGCCAATGGGTTCGCAGGCGGCAACCTGGCAGGCCACACTGTGTTGGCGTAACTGATTGGGTGCCAGGACATGTTCCCAGAAGACCTCGCAGTCCGCCTGGGGAATGGCCATGCAGGTCAGTATTTCGCCGCTGGTAAGTGGCTCATCGTTTTGCAGTACCAGGCCGTGCAGCAATTGCGCGTTGCAGACATAGCAATTACCGTTGCGGCAGCTCTGCGGCGCGTCGAATCCAAGTCGACGTGCCGCATCAAGAATGCGTTCGCCGGGTAGTAGATCGAGTACGTGACCGGCTGGTTGCAGCGTTACCTTCATATTCTGTTCTCTAGCCAGGTTATATTTTGCGCCATCAATCGATACCCAGCTCTGCCCACATCTGATCAATGCGCTGTGTTATGGCCGGGTCCTGGGCGATGGCGACGCCCCATTCACGAGTGGTTTCGCCGGGCCACTTGTTGGTAGCATCGAGTCCCATTTTGCTGCCGAGTCCCGAAACCGGAGAAGCAAAGTCGAGATAGTCGATAGGTGTATTGTCGATCATCACGGTGTCACGCTTGGGATCCATGCGTGTAGTGATGGCCCAGATGACATCGTTCCAGTCGCGGATATCGATATCGTCATCCGTCACAATGACAAACTTGGTATACATGAACTGGCGCAGGAAACTCCATACGCCGAGCATGACCCGTTTGGCATGGCCAGGGTACTGCTTCTTTATGGATACCACGGCCATACGGTAAGAACAGCCTTCCGGAGGCAGATAAAAATCGGTTATTTCCGGGAACTGTTTCTGCAATATAGGCACGAAGACTTCGTTCAGGGCGACGCCCAGAATGGCGGGCTCATCCGGTGGCCGGCCGGTATAGGTGCTGTGATAAATTGGTTTTTCTCGCTGGGTAATACGCTCGACAGTGAATACCGGAAAGCGATCCACCTCGTTGTAATAGCCAGTGTGGTCGCCGAAGGGTCCTTCGTTAGCCATTTCGCCTGGGTGGATAACACCTTCCAGCACGATCTCTGCACTCGCCGGGACCTGCAGGTTGGAGCCTCGACACTTGACCAGCTCGGTGCGCTGGCCTCGCAGCAGGCCCGCGAACGCGTACTCAGAGAGACTGTCGGGTACGGGCGTCACGGCGCCGAGGATGGTCGCAGGGTCGGCGCCCAGCGCCACTGCGATCGGAAACGGTTCGCCGGGATGCTTGTCGCACCAGTCCTTGAAATCCAGCGCACCACCGCGGTGGCTCAGCCAGCGCATGATCAACTTGTTGCGGCCGATGACCTGCTGACGATAAATTCCCAGGTTCTGCCGCTCTTTATTTGGTCCGCGGGTGACTACCAGGCCCCAGGTTATAAGGGGTCCGGCGTCGCCAGGCCAGCAGGTCTGGACGGGTATAGACGAGAGATCGACATCCTCGCCTTGCATGATCACAGCCTGACAGGGTGCATCACGCACGACCTTGGGTGCCATGGATATGACTTTTCTGAAGATAGGCAGTTTCGACCAGGCATCCTTCAGCCCTTTCGGCGGATCGGGCTCCTTCAGGAACGCAAGTAGCTTGCCTATCTCGCGGAGCTCGCTGACTTCGGTTGCGCCCATTCCCATGGCAACACGCTTGGGGGTTCCGAAGAGGTTGCCGAGCACAGGCATGTTATAACCGGTTGGGTTCTCGAACAACAGGGCAGGTCCGCCCTTGCGCAGAGTGCGGTCACAGATTTCGGTCATTTCCAGTATCGGCGACACTGGAGTCTGGATGCGTTTTAACTCGCCCCGTTGTTCCAGGCCTTTAATAAAATCGCGTAGATCGGAATATTGCATTCGAGCCTCAATCCTCAAGCTGCGGGTGGGCTATCGAATGGATAGCTGCTGCCCGGGGTACCTGGATGTGAAGCGCATTATGCCGCCAAACAGGCCGCCAATGGGGGGTAAAATGCAACAAGCTGCAAGCGGCTTGGAGCCGCTTGCAGCTTGGGGCTTGCCGCGGGGTCAGTTCTTGCTGCGTTTCATCGACTGGAAGAATTCGTTATTGGTCTTCGTGTCTTTCAAACGGTCCAGCAGGAACTCGACTGCGGCGATCTCGTCCATCGAGTGCAGAATCTTGCGCAGAATCCACATGCGTTGTAATTCATCCTCGCTGGTCAGCAACTCCTCGCGGCGGGTACCGGAACGGTTGATGTTGATCGCAGGGAACACACGGCGTTCGGCAATCTTTCGATCCAGGTGGATCTCCATGTTGCCGGTACCTTTGAATTCCTCGTAGATCACCTCGTCCATTTTCGAGCCGGTATCTACCAGCGCGGTGGCAATAATAGTCAGACTGCCACCTTCTTCGATGTTTCGTGCTGCGCCAAAGAAACGCTTGGGTTTTTCCAGCGCATGGGCATCAACACCACCGGTCAATACCTTGCCAGAGCTCGGGATAACCGTGTTGTAGGCGCGGGCCAGACGGGTAATGGAGTCAAGCAGGATGATCACGTCCTTCTTGTGCTCGACTAGGCGCTTAGCTTTTTCGATGACCATTTCAGCGACCTGAACGTGGCGGCTCGGCGGCTCATCGAAGGTCGATGCCACTACTTCACCGCGAACAGTACGCTGCATCTCGGTGACTTCTTCAGGGCGCTCGTCGATCAGCAAAACGATCAAATGGCACTCGGGGTTGTTACGCGCGATATTCGCTGCAATATTCTGCAGCATCAGCGTCTTACCTGCTTTCGGCGGTGCCACCAGCAAGCCACGTTGGCCTTTGCCGATTGGTGCGCACAGATCAATGATCCGCGCCATTAGATCCTCGGTCGAGCCGTTACCCGCTTCCATCGCCAGACGCTGGGTCGGGAACAGAGGGGTCAGGTTTTCGAACAGAATCTTGTTTTTGGTATTTTCCGGCCTGTCGAAGTTGATTGAATCAACTTTCAGTAGCGCAAAATAACGCTCGCCATCCTTGGGGGGGCGAATCTTGCCAGCGATGGTGTCGCCGGTGCGCAGATTGAAACGACGGATCTGGCTGGGAGACACATAAATGTCATCGGGACCAGCTAGATAAGAAGAGTCCGCTGAGCGGAGAAACCCAAAGCCGTCCTGAAGGATTTCCAGCACGCCATCGCCGTGAATGTCTTCACCGCCTTTGGCATGTTTTTTCAGGGTTGCGAAAATCACATCTTGCTTGCGCGATCGGCCCATGTTTTCGAGGCCCATCTGTTCGGCGATTTCCAGCAGTTCGGTAATAGGTTTTTGTTTGAGTTCGGTCAGGTTCATAGGGTCGGGGGATATAGTCTTTCGGCAGGACGGGTTATAAGAGGCCGCCATGAAAGCATGGGGCGATGGGTTTGGCTGATATTGGAAGCCACAATCGCAGGGTGCGACAAGGAATTGAGAAATGAATCTAGCACTGCTGGCGAGTGACGTCCATAGGCTGAGCGTAGAAAACGTCCCCGGCAGCAAAACAGCCGGGGACCGGCTTCTCAGATATTGCTATCAAGGAATGCCGCTAGCTGGGACTTTGAAAGTGCGCCCACCTTGGTAGCCTCGATATTGCCATCCTTGAACAACATCAAAGTCGGAATGCCGCGTACGCCGTATTTAGGCGGGGTATCGGCATTCTCATCGATATTCAGTTTGGCAATTTTCAGCTTGCCCTGGTATTCCTTGGCAATTTCGTCCAGGACCGGGGCAATCATTTTGCAAGGACCACACCATTCTGCCCAGTAGTCGACCAGCACGGGGCCGTCAGCCTTCAGCACTTCACTTTCGAAGCTGCTGTCTGTGACATGCACGATCAAATCGCTCATTCTTTTCTCCAGGGTTCAAAGACATCTTGGGATCCACTATAGCACCACCTCGGCAAACAGCGGAAGGTGAGCCGTTAGCAGGTGTGAGCGGCGCGGGGCAGGCATAACCTGTTAAGGCAGTGTTAGACTCCTGCGTATATTATTTCGGAGGCAAAGGCATGGTGCAAAGAGAGTGGCCCGATTTTCCGATGGTTGCCGCCATAGATTTAGGCTCCAACAGCTTCCACATGGTTCTTGCCAAAGTTGACCATGGCGAAATTCGTATTCTGGAGCGCCTTGGTGAAAAGGTTCAACTGGCCGCTGGTCTTAACGAGCAGGGAGAGCTCAGCGAAGAGTCGATGCAACGAGGCCTCGATTGTCTGCGTCGCTTCGCCCAGTTGACCAATGGCTTGCCCGATGGCGCGGTGCGCATAGTAGGTACCAATGCCCTGCGTGAGGCACGCAATCGTAGTCAGTTCATGCGACAGGTCAGGCAGATTATTGGCCACAAAGTGGATGTGATATCGGGTCGCGAAGAGGCTCGGCTGATTTATCTGGGGGTTGCTCACACTCAGGCAGACGATGCTGGAAAGCGCTTGGTAGTCGATATTGGCGGCGGCAGTACCGAGTTCATTGTCGGAGAACGTTTCGAGTCAATTTTGCGCGAAAGTCTGCAGATGGGTTGCGTTTCTTTTACGCGAAACTACTTTGCCGATGGCAAGATCAGCGCTAGTCGCTACGCCCAGGCTTATACCACCGCCAGGCTGGAATTGATGAATATTGAGCAGGCGATTCACCGTATCGGCTGGCAGGAGGCTGTGGGTGCATCTGGAACCATCCGCACGATTAGCCAATGCATGCAGGTTGCGGGAAGAAGCGAAAGCAATATCACGCTGGAAGGCTTGCAATGGGTCAAGCGCAAGATGATCAAGGCTGGCCATGTCGACAAAATAGACATTCCCGGCTTGAAGACCGATCGCCGACCGATTTTGCCAGCAGGTCTGGCCATTCTCGAGGCTGTCTTCGATGCGCTGGGAGTGCAGTCCATGGGCCATTCAGATGGCGCGTTGCGTGAGGGCGTGCTCTACGATCTACTTGGGCGGCACCAGCACGAAGATGTGCGCGAGCGCACCCTGAGTGCATTGATGGAGCGCTGTCATGTGGATGTTGAGCAGGCGACTCGGGTCGAGCGTAAGGCGCTTAGCCTGCTCGGCAAGGTGGCCGACGCCTGGGACCTGAGTGATGCCAGACATGCCGATATGCTTTGCCGAGCGGCTCGAGTGCATGAGGTCGGGCTGGATATCGCGCACAATCAGTATCACAAGCACGGGGCCTATCTGATCGAGCACGCTGACCTGGCAGGATTCTCCCGGCAGGAGCAGCAAGCGCTGGCGCAGCTGGTGCGGGGACATCGACGCAACTTGCCGAGCATAGAGCGCCTGGCCGAGTTTGGTGAAGATGCGACGCCGCTGCTCAGACTATGCATGCTGCTGCGGCTGGCAATCCTTTATCACCATATTCGCGGCAATCAGGCTATGCCGGAATTAAGAGTGGAGGCGGGTCACATCCACCTGCAGGTGCAGTTTCCCGAGGGCTGGCTCGTCGCCAACCCGCTTACCCAGGCCGACTTTGCTCTGGAAGCCCAGTTCTGGCTCAAGGCCGGTTATACGTTGACCGCGCGCTGAGGAGAGCTGGCTAGCTTTTCCAGGAGACCGCTCTGGGCGCTACGTGCCAGCTGATTGCCGGTGGGTGAGCTGCGCAGATAGGTGCCGTCGGTCTGCAGTATCCAGCTCTGGGTATTGTCTGTCATGAATACCTGCAGCTCCTGCTTGACTCGGGTGATCAGCTTTTTGCCTTCCAGCGGGAAGCAGGTCTCAACCCGCTTATCCAGGTTGCGTTCCATCATGTCGGCGCTGGACATCCATACCTGCTCTTGGCCGTCATTAAGAAAGTAATAAACTCGGCTGTGCTCGAGAAAGCGGCCGATGATCGAGCGCACGGTGATGTTGTGCGAAACGCCGGGTACGCCTGGGCGCAAACAACACATGCCACGAATGATCAGATCAACCTTCACACCACACTGGGAAGCCTTGTACAGCGCCTTGATGATCTTTGCATCGGTCAGTGCGTTGGCTTTGGCGATGATGTGCGCAGGTTTGCCAGCCTGGGCGTTCATGGTCTCTCGATTAATCAGTTCGAGCAGTCGCTTCTTCAGAGTGAAAGGCGCCTGCAGTAACTTCTTCATGCGCAGGGTCTTGCCCATGCCGATCAACTGATTGAACAGCTTGTGTACATCCTCGGTCAGCGCCAGATCGGAAGTGAGAATGCTGTAATCCGTGTACAGCCGAGCATTGCCGGCATGGTAGTTGCCAGTGCCCATATGTACATAGCGTCTGAGGACCTTGTCCTCACGGCGCAGTATCAGCATCATCTTAGCGTGGGTCTTGAACCCGACCACTCCGTAGATGACTACGGCGCCGGCCTGCTGCAGCCGGCTGGCGAACTGGAGGTTGGATTCCTCATCGAAGCGGGCGCGCAGTTCGATCACGACAGTGACTTCCTTGCCGTTACGGGCAGCGTCGACCAGGGCGTTGACGATCTCGGAGTTGGCTCCCGAGCGATACAGTGTCTGTTTGATTGCCAGCACGTTGGGGTCCTGGGCTGCCTGGCGCAGCAGATCGACCACCGGACTGAACGATTCGTAGGGGTGCTGGAGGAGAATGTCCTGTTTGCCGATTGCCTGGAACAGAGTGTCGTTGTCAGACAGCAGCTTCGGAATGCCGGGACTGAAGGGCGGAAACTGCAAATTTGGATGATTATCCAGACTGGTAATCGAGAACAGGCGAGTCAGATTAACCGGGCCATTGACCTCGTAGAGTTCGGACTCGTTCAACCCGAATTGCTTGAGTAGAAAGTCGGTCAGTGGTTTCGGACAATTGTCCGCCACTTCCAAGCGTACCGCATCGCCATAGCGCCGCGACAACAATTCACCACGTAGCGCCCGTGCCAAATCGTCTACTTCGTCTGTATCAACAATCAGGTCGGCGTTGCGTGTCAGACGAAACTGGTAGCAGCCCATTACCTTCATGCCCGGAAACAAGTCGTCTGCGTGGGCGTGGATCATCGACGAGAGAAAGATGAAATTATCGCCACCGGCGCAGAGTTCGTCGGGCATGCGTATCAGTCGCGGCAACGAGCGCGGCGCAGGGATGATTGCCAGGCCCGAATCGCGTCCGAAGGCATCGATACCTTCTAGCTGGACGATGAAATTCAGGCTCTTGTTCACCAGTAATGGAAAGGGGTGTGTCGGGTCCAGGCCGATCGGGCTGATAATCGGCGCTACCTCTTGACGAAAAAATCGGCGGATCCACAGTGTCTGTTTGTGGGTCCACTGATGACGCCGGACGAAACGGATACCTTTTTCCGCCAGTTGCGGCAGCAACATATCGTTTAGCAGAGCATATTGGCGGCTGATCTGCTGATGGGCGATTTCGCTGATCTTGGCCAGTACCTGTTGTGGCTGCAGTCCGTCTGGCCCTGTCTGCTCACGGGCGAAGGTGATCTGCTTTTTTAATCCGGCGACGCGAATTTCGAAAAACTCGTCGATGTTACCGGAAAAAATCAGCAGAAATTTCAGACGCTCGAGCAGCGGATAGGATTCGTCGAGCACCTGCTCCAAAACACGTATATTGAATTGCAGTTGCGAGAGCTCGCGATGGATGTAGAGTTCCGGGGCATTGATGTCGGCCAGCGGCATTGACGGCTCCGAGGGTGCCGGAGCGGGTGCAGGCAATGTCGAAGCATTGCTCTGGCTTGTCGCTTCAGCGGTGTCTTCCGCTATCTCGGTTGTCTCGTCGCGCACGCTCTTCAACTCCTGCATGGGTACCTCGGTAATCAGTTCTTTGTCTGCAGTTGTCTGGCTGCAGTCTTGGCAAAATAGGTCAGAATGCCATCAGCGCCTGCGCGCTTGATGGCCGTCAATGATTCGAGAATAACCGCTTCGCTGAGCCAACCATTCTGGATTGCGGCGCAGTGCATCGCGTATTCACCGCTTACCTGATAGACAAAGGTCGGTACGCGAAAAGTGCTTTTCACCCTATGTACAATATCCAGATAGGGCATTCCGGGCTTGACCATGATCATATCGGCCCCTTCGGACAGGTCCTGCGCGACCTCGTGCAGTGCCTCGTCGGTATTGCCCGGGTCCATCTGATACGTGGACTTGTTTCCCTTGCCAAGATTGCCGGCGGACCCTACTGCATCGCGGAAGGGTCCGTAGTAGGCGCTGGCATATTTGGCTGAGTAGGCAAGAATGCGGGTATTTACATGCCCTGCAGCTTCCAGGGCTCGGCGCATTGCGCCGACGCGGCCATCCATCATGTCCGAAGGTGCAACGATATCGGCCCCCGCCTCGGCGTGGGAGAGTGTTTGCTTGACTAGAGCTTCGACGCTCAGGTCATTTAGCACATAGCCCTGATCGTCGATAATGCCGTCCTGACCATGTGTGGTGAAGGGGTCAAGGGCCACGTCGGTAATCACGCCCAGTTCGGGAAAGCGGGCTTTAAGCGCTCGGGTGGCCTGTTGCGCGAGACCCTCTCGATTGTAAGCCTCGGCAGCGTCCAGCGACTTGCGCTCCACCGGCGTGACCGGGAACAGCGCAACGGCGGGTATGCCAAGGGCAACAATTTCGGCTACTTCTTCCAGCAAAAGATCAATGGATAATCGTTCTATGCCTGGCATTGAGGCGACTGCCTCGCGTTTGCCTGTACCTTCGAGCACGAATAGAGGGTAAATGAGATCGTTGACGCTAAGCTGTGTTTCGCGCACCAGCCGGCGAGAGAAATCATCGCGGCGGTTACGACGAAGGCGGGTATGGGGAAACTGGCGGTTAGCAGGGTCAAAAGTCACGGGAACTCCTCAGGCGAAATGCAGGCAGCGAGTGGCTGCACGATAACCTGTCTATGATGGACGTTATACCTACAGATTATGACGGAATTGCGACAATAAGCGTAATGCCCATTAGTCTTTACGATCGTTCTCCGGGGCGCCGGCGAGTTCGACACGGTTGCGTCCCAGCGCTTTTGCCTGATACAACGCGCGGTCCGCGGCCCCAAGCAACAGATCAAAGTTGTAGCCTTGCTGGTCTGAACAAGCCACGCCCAGGCTGATACTCAGATTGACTGGGTAGCCCCCTGTCTGCCATGGCTGGCTGCACAGACCCAGGCGGATGCGCTCGGCTACCTGTGCTGCGCTATCGGTATCGAGCCCCGGCAGGACGAGAATAAACTCCTCTCCGCCAAAGCGTCCAAGCAGATCATCGGTACGCAGGTGTTGACGAATACGACTGACCATGTGGCATAGCACCGCATCGCCGGTTTGATGGCCAAAGTTATCGTTTATTCGTTTGAAATGATCAGCATCCATCATGATCAGCGTGACGGGTATGTCGAACTCGCTTGCCTTGGTCAGGACGCCTGTCGCTTGCCTCAAGAGGCTACGACGATTCAATGTGTCAGTCAGGGCGTCGCGCTCTGATAATCGGTGCAGCGCCATTGTGGCGCGGTAGTGGGTCATCAGAATAAAGCCGCTGGCCAGCCCGATCTGAGCCACCATGGCACCCAGGAGAGTAGCGCTCTGCAGTGGGCTATCGCTGAGTGCGGTGATGGGGGCGAGCGGACTTAGACTGAAAGCAGCGCGTACCGACAGGCCAGCGGCGCACAGCAAAGCAATACCGCCCGTCAGCCAGTAGGCGGTGCGCAGCGGTTGCTCTGCGGGTATCAACAGCTCCCGCGCGCAGAGCAAGCTCATGCTGGCGAGTACGATCGAGGCGACCCCAAGACGCGCCGGAAAGCTGTCCATCTGGAAACGTAGCAGCCACAATGATGTCATCATCAGTAGCGCTGCGGCGATAGGCCAGGCCTGCGGCTGGCTTGTGCCTTTGAATGCGCGAATGCCCAGCCAAGTGACACCCAGACCCAGGGTCATTAATCCGTTGGCTAACACGATGGAGATACTGTGATGAATGAGGTCCTGATTGACGTTGAGTAGCAAGCCAATCATCAGCGCGAAGTTGCCTACTGCCCAATGACGAAGTCCCTTGTCGCTGCCGGCATGCCAGGCGGCGATAGACAGCAGCAGCGTCATGCTCAGCGTAACCAATGACAGGGCTACGCCTAGAGAAGCGAGGTCGAGTTGGCCGAGCATATGTGGGTTACGTCCTTGTGCGGGTAGGCATCGCCGGATCTTTTGCGTGCGTTGACATCAGGGAAAATCATACTCCTGCCAGTGAAGGCATAATAGTGGCGCCGTCAGCAGAAGCTCTAAGTTGTGGAAGAATGTGCATTATGAGTCAGGGATAAATACCAATATTGTACATAGCTAAATAACAGCAGAAAGTTTTCGAACTGCGAGCAGGTCTTAACGTGAAAAGTTGATATGAGTAAAGCTAAGAGGAATCGAAAAAGCTAATGCGCAGGATTCTTGTTGGCCTGCTTCTCATAAGTTGGCTGGGTTGCCTGGTGTGGTCGTTCTGGTGGTTCGAGGGCCAGTATGTCAAAGCCTTTGAGCGCCCTGCGTATTTCAGCGCAGAAAACGTCGCACCACCGTTTCCCTCCGGCGAAGTGCAGGTCTTGCACGTTTGGCAGGCGGGCTGCGCGTGTAACGGCGGTCACGAGGCCTATCTGGTCAATATGACTGAGCGCTTTGCACAGCAGGGAGTGAAATTTGCCCGTGCAGGGTCAGCGAGCTCTGATGGTCTGCCTGAGGCGCTCAAGAAACTGGATTACTGGTCGATACCAGCTCAATGGGTTAATTGGCCAGGTGCGCCTGCAGTGGCTATCTGGGATGCGAGTGGGAAGCTCGCCTATGTTGGTCCTTATAGCGATGGTGCGCATTGCAGCAGAGACAGCAGTTTGATCGAGCCGGTAATTAAAACCTTGTTGGCCGGGCGGCCAGTCAATATCGTCACCCAGGACACTGTTGCGTGCCTGTGTGATCTGGAGTGAGGCGACACCTATGACTACATTGCAATCCAGTTCGCTTGCTGCTCATTATCACAAGGCCGATAAGGTCATGCTCGTAGTACTTTGGGTATGTCAGCTTTTCGCCTTGGGGCTTGCGCCTTGGTACGGCACCTGGTTGCAGGCCCTGCTTGTCGGTGGCGGTACGCTGGCGGTTATGCATGGTCTTCATGCTTTGAGCGGTGGCAGCCGTCTCTTTCGCTGTGCGGTAGGCATTGCGTTGATGGTGATGGCCAGCCTGCATATCAATCAGAGCCATGGCACCGTCGAGATGCATTTCTCGATCTTTGTGTTGCTGGCCTTCCTGATTTACTACAGGGACTGGTTGCCAATTGTTGTGGCCGCCGCCTTTATTGCGATTCATCACCTGTCTTTTTTCTACCTACAGTCCCGCGCCATGGGCGTTTGGCTCGCGGCTGACGCAACTTGGGGGCTTGTGGTGGTGCATGCAGGGTACGTCGTAGCCGAAGCGGCAGTGCTGGTCTACCTGGCACGCGAGAGCTACCGGGATGCCCGTGATGGTGAAAGTCTCGCGTCGATTACCACCGCGATGTTGAGCAATCCGCAGGCGCTGGATCTGACGCGTCGGGCTGAAGCCGATACGCCTGTTTTGCGCGGGTTCAATACGATGCTGGCGCAGATAGATGATTTGATATCAGGCGTTCAGAGCACGCTGAAACAGCTGGCCAGTGTGAGCGGATCGGTATCAGAGAAGTCGGGCCAGGTCCGCGAAGGCGCAGATCGTCAGGCCGGCGAAGCTCAATATATGAGTCAGGCCATGCAGGAATTGTCTTCGGCAACCATAGGGGTTGCGCGTAGCGCCGAGGAAGCCGCAGGTGCGGCACGCAACGTCAACGATCATGCTCGGCAGGGTAACCAGGCGATGCAACAGATTCGCATGGAGATTGAGTCGCTCAATGGCGATCTGGGTGTCACGGGTGACGCTGTCAATGGCACCGCCAGCCTGGCAAATGAAATTAATCAGGTGGTTGATATGATCCGCGGTGTCGCAGACCAGACCAATTTGTTGGCATTGAATGCGGCGATCGAGGCTGCGCGAGCAGGGGAGCAGGGTCGTGGGTTCGCTGTGGTGGCAGATGAAGTGCGTAACCTGTCGCAGCGCACGGCAAAATCAACCGCTGAGATTCAGGATCTTATTACACGTTTGCAGCATGCTTCCGAAGCCGCACGATCGGCCATGGAGCGGAGTCAGGAGTCAGTGAAGCGTTGTCTCGGCTCGGCTGATGCAAGCGCAGCCACATTGGCAGGTATGGTTGAAGAGGTCTGTCACATATCCCGCTTGAACGATATGATCGCCACCGCGACAATGGAGCAGTCAACAGTGGGTGATGACGTTTCCCAGCATTTGCTCGGAGTGAACGAGGTCGCCCAGAACAACGCGGTTCAAGCGGTTGCTCTGGATGGCCTGGCACATGAAGTGGATCGCCTGCGTGGGGAGCTTGAGGCCAGTGCGCTGCGTTTTGTCACCAGCGCTAGCGCAGCTGACGGACGGCGACGTTAAAGATTGGCCAACAATCGATCCAGTGAATTGGCAAAGGCCTGTTTATCGCGGTCGCTGTAAGGGGCGGGGCCACTGCGTCCGGCCAGACCTGCTCCGCGCAGTTCGTCCATCAGATTGCGGGTAGCCAGACGTTCACCGACATTGGATTTGTTATACACCTCGCCCCGGGGGTTAATTGCAGTCACCTTGCGCTCTACTAGGCCAGCCGCCAGGGGAATGTCTGCAGTGATGACTAGATCGCCCGGTATGGCATGGTCAATGATGTATTGATCAGCCACATCGGCCCCGCTGGCAACGGTCACCTGACGAATACCCGGCCCTGGGGGAAGTGTTTGCGCGCTGTTGGCTACCAGTATCAGCTCGATTTTTCTGCGGCGAGCGGCGCGCACCACAATGTCGCGCACGGGTCTGGGGCAGGCATCCGCATCAATCCACAGGGTCATATCAGGCTCCATTAGTAATCAATATAGTGTGACGTAAACGCGCGAGGTATGCAGTATGGATTCTAGTCGGCCGCAATCGGTAGCTAAGGGTGTGCTAGTCGCTGGCGCCAGCAGGGGTATTGGTCGTGCGTTGGTCGAAGAGCTGTTGCAGCGGACAGACTTTGACCGTTTGTTTGCGGTGGCTCGTGACTGGGATGACCATACCTTGCCGGTAGATCCGCGCCTGCAGCTGATTTCAGCCGATCTTAGCGATGATGCGTCCCGCGGACGCTTGGCTGAAACCTTGGCGCAAAATTGTGAGCAGCTTGATCTGGTGATCAATACGGTTGGATTTCTGCATGAGCCGGGCGGACAGCAACCGGAAAAAAATCTGCGGCAAGTGAGTATGGAGGCTTTGCAGCGCAGTTTTGCGATCAACGCAGGAGTACCCATTTTGCTGGCCCAGGCTGTGATGCCATTGCTGCGGGGTAATCGGCACTGTGTATTCGCGTCTCTTTCAGCGCGCGTTGGATCGATCGGAGACAATCGGCTTGGTGGCTGGTACGCCTACCGGGCAAGCAAGGCGGCACAGAACATGTTGATGCGCACCTTTGCTATCGAATGGCAGCGCCTGAACCGGCAAAGCATTTGTGTGTTGCTGCATCCAGGCACGACCGATACTGATCTGTCCGCACCTTTTCAGACCAATGTGCCCGAGGGTAAGTTATTTGATGCGCAGTTCGTTGCTGAGCGCCTGCTTGAGGTAATCGACGCACGGACGCCCGCAGACAGCGGCAATTTTTACGCATGGGATGGTCAATTGGTACCTTGGTAACCGCCCCGCCGGAGCTGTTCAGCCTGCCTCGGCTTGCTCCATGGCTTCGAGCTCCTCATGACCTTCCAGCCATCGTTCCTCAAGCGCCTCGACCTTTTGCGTGCTCGTGGCCTGCCGGGCCAGAACCTGCTTCAACTGGTCCTTTCTGTCGGCGCCGTAGAGTTCGGTGTCCGACAGTTCCTCCTCGATCGCAACCAGCTCGGCCTGCGCGCTGGCTAGCTCTTTTTCCAGTTTTTCGATCGCTTTTTTCATTGGCGCCAGGCGCTGACGGCGTTCTGCTGCATCGCGGCGCTGGGTTTTTGCGTCCGGACGGTCCTCTGCAGCATCACTACCGCCATTGTTAGCTGTTTTGTACTCATCATGTTGCTGTTGGCGAAACTGCGCCAGCCAGCGAGTATAGGTATCGAGGTCGTCGTTATAGGTTTTCAGCCGACCGTCAGCGACCAGCCAGAGCTCGTCGGTGGTATCGCGAATCAGGGCGCGGTCGTGAGAGACCAGTAACATAGCACCCTCGAAACGCTGTAATGCCAGAGTCAGCGCGTGGCGCATTTCCATGTCGAGGTGGTTGGTCGGTTCGTCCAGCAGCAGCAGATTGGGTTTTTGCCAAGCGATAAGGGCCAGCGCCAGCCGGGCTTTTTCGCCACCGGAGAAATTCAGTACCGGTTCTTCTGCTCTGGCTCCGTGAAAGTCGAAACCACCGAGGAAATTACGCAGGCTCTGTTCACGCTCCTGGGGTGCGATGCGTGCCAGATGGAGCATAGGGCTGGCGGTTGCATCGAGACTGTCGAGTTGATGCTGGGCAAAGTAACCGATTGCCAGATGCTCGCCGGTTTTCAATTCACCGCCCAGCAATGGCAAGGTGTTGGCAATCGTCTTGATCAAGGTCGACTTGCCGGCACCATTAGGGCCCAACACACCGATCCGTGCACCCGGTACGAGTTGCAGCTTGACCTGTTCGAGGATCTGTTTGTCACCATAGCCAAGCACACCCTTGTGCAGGTCGATCAGTGGGCTGGACTGGTGATCGGCTTCGCGGAAACTGAAAGAAAAAGGTGAGTCGATATGCGCGGCGCTGAGGGTTTCCATGCGCTCGAGTGCCTTGATCCTGCTTTGAGCTTGTTTGGCCTTGGTCGCCTGGGCACGAAAGCGGGTGATATAGCGCTGCATGTGTTCGCGCTCTGCTTGCTGCTTTTCAAACGCAGCCTGCTGCTGGATAAGACGCTCGGCGCGGGTACGTTCAAATTGCGTATAGCCGCCGCGGTAAAGCGTCAATTGGCGCGCCTCGACATGCACGATGTGGCCCACCACAGCATCGAGAAAATCCCGGTCATGGGAGATCAATATCAAGGTGCCCTGATAGGCCCGCAGCCAGTCTTCCAGCCAGAGAATGGCATCCAGATCCAGGTGGTTGGTTGGTTCATCGAGGAGTAGCAGATCTGAAGGGCACATCAGCGCCTGTGCCAGGTTCAGTCGCATCCGCCAACCACCGGAGAAGTCTCCAACCAGCGCGTTGCATTGCTCGGAGGAAAACCCCAGCCCTGAAAGGAGTGTGCGGGCGCGGCTGTCGGCACTGAATCCGTCATGCGCTTCCAGCTCTGCGAAGAGGGTGCCCAGAGCGAGAGCATCCTCACGTTCCTGCGCGGCTGCCAGACGAGTTTCTATATCGCGAAGCCGAATATCACCGTCGAGGACATAGTCCACCGCGCGGCGTTCCAAGTTCTCGATTTCCTGCTGCATGTGTGCAATCCGCCAGTCGGCTGGCACCGAGCAGCTACCGGCGTCTGTGGTCAGCTCACCGCGCATAAGCGCGAACAAGCTGGATTTACCTGCTCCGTTGGTACCCAGCAGGCCAACTTTCTGCCCAGGGTGCAGCGTGAGATTAGCGTTTTCCAGCAAGCGCAATGGACCGCGCTGTAGTGTCAGGGATTCGATCTTGATCATGGCGCGAGTATATCAGTGCACTGACCTGCTGTGATCATCGATTGGGACAAGGTAAGGTGAAGACATGCTAAGCAAAGACACTAGACTCGCCGATTACGTTTCTTGCCTCTACCCTCGTCCTGGAGTGGAGTCATTGTTATTGCGTTTGCAGAATGAACGCGATCTGGACGTGCTGCTGTTGCTGGCGGCCTGTTGGCTGGGATGCGGTGGCCGTCCAGCGACAGTCGCAGATTGGCGCGCAATCTGTGCCTGGCAGTCACCCTGGCACCAACAGATTATCGGGCCTTTGCGGGCTGCGCGTATCGCAGTACGTGGGCTGGGGGGTGATGGCGAGCTGTACGTCCTCCTCAAGGAATCCGAGCAAGGCGCCGAATGGTTTCAGCTGGCTCGACTGGAGGCCGAGTGCTTGCGGTTGATCCCTGCGGACGATGCAGAGCCTGACTGCTTGCAGCACCTTGTCAGCTGCTGCGTGGGGCAGGGTGTGGCAGTCAGCGAGGCGTTGCGGGCTCAGCTGCAAGAGCTGGCAGAGCGCGCCACGGATAATAACTGAGGCAGGGTACGCTCAGACGTTGCCGTCGGCCTCCGCGCGGGGCTTTTCGTTCTCGCCTGTGGGCTTGCTGGCAGCGGGTTTGCGGTTGCGCGGTTTGCGTGGACGGCTGGCCGGCTTGTCCTGAGGCTTGGGGTTGTTGCGTTTTTCTATCGCCAGATCTGACTGACTCTCGATGCGCTCCAGACCCTTGGCGATACGCAGTGTCTGTCGAACATCACTCTGGAGTTGGCGGGTGTACGTATCTGCAGCATTGCGCGCTTCTTGCAGCTCATTCAGGCCCTGCTTGAGTGAGGCGATTTTCTGCTCACTTTTTTCGATCGCTTTGCGATCTGCCCCGGTGTGTTGTTTCTCTACCAGTTTGTCTTCTGCCTCGGCGAGCTTTTCCTGCAGCTTGGTATGCTGACGAGTCAGTTTCTCCATAGCCTTGCGCGCGTCTTTTTCCGCTTCGCGACAGGCTTCGGCGAGATGCTCGTTCAGCGTGCGGGTCAACGTCTGCAATAAGTGCAGGGGGGTAATGACGGGGGCTGTTTGCTTGCTATTGTCTTTGCTTGTCACATCAAGCTCCATTGGGCTCAGTGAGTGCTGAGCATATCCTGGTGGGCGGTATGCAGTACTTCGATAAGGCAGTCTTCGAGTTCGAAACGTTCATGCAGCAGTCCGCCTAGCTGGAGCAAACGTCCGTGCATCAGTTCGCGGTCCCCGTCTGGGCCTGCTCTACCGTACTGATCGTTGAACTGCACGGCACTCTGGGTAATCGTTTCGATCCGCGGGTACAGCTGGCGAGCCAGATCCAGACCGCCTTGATCCTGAAACTCTTCAGCTTCGCGAATGAGTTGTTCGTACACTTCAAAATGCCCAGCGGAAACGTAATCAACGAGAATATCGCAGAAGGACTCGAGCAATGTCGCCGTTGTTTTATTCGCTTCAGCCGCTTCGCAGAGTGCGGTGTACCGTTGAACCAGTTGCTTGCGTTCTGCCAGCCAGCGGTCAATCAACTTGTGTACACCGCCCCAGCGTTCTTGAGCTGTTGTGCAACTATCCAACATGATCCACCTCTGCTTGCTATTGGCTGGTTGGGCCAGGATCAGAGCGCCTTCTGTCCCAGTAGTTGAACAGCATAGGTCAGCGGAGGTGCCGGCATCAAGGCTTGATGAAGCTGAGTGTCACCTGGCCGAGCTCGACGCCCCATTTTGACATGGCAGCACGGTTTAGCATGACCTTGTCATCTATCAGGTACATCCAGTCATCAAAGTCCACCAGCCAGGTGCTGTCATCGACTTTTAGCTTGAGCGTATAGCGCCAGTGAAAGGCGTTACCTGCTACCTCGCCTATGGCTTCGCCCTCGACGTCATCAGCGGTACCGCGCCAGCTGCCATCGGGTTGTTTGACCAGTGTCCAGACGCGCCGCTCATTGGTGCCATCGGCGTAGGTGAAGTATTCGTCCAGCACGCCGGTGTCACCTTCCCAAGTGCCGATCATGCGCACATGGAAGCGTCGGGCTACCTCGCCATTGCGTTTCTGGAACATGCCCCAGGCTTGTAGCTCGCCATTGAAATAATCCTGTAGGCGCAGCTCGGGGGTGGCGCTGGCGTAATCATCAACATCGGGGCTGGCGCAGCCAGCGAGTGACAGTACGCACAATAAAGCGATGATCAGGCGCATTGAATCTCCGGTCAGTCAGAAGTGCGAAAGAGTTGCGTCAGGCCGAACAGGCCGAATGCGATGAAAGCCAGCAGCGTACCTTCGGCGATGCTCAGACCGAGAAATGTCCAGTCCACCTTGGCGCAATCAGCGGTGCCGCTGAACAGCATTCGCATGATGTCCTGGAGTGGCAGTACGTCTATCATGTAGTCGAGGCTGGGCAGACAGGAGGGTAGTTGATCGGATGGCTGGTGTTGTAACCATACCTGACGACCCGCGACTGCAGCGCCAAGCAGCGCAAAAAAAGCCACTCCGGCGCCATATAGCCTAGCGGCGACAGCGCGTTCAGCTGACGGTCTTGCACGAGGATGATGTATCAGCGCAACAAGGCAGACCAGACCGACCAGGATCAACAGGACGCGTTGAATGATACACAGTGGGCACGGTTCCAGTCCGACGACATGTTCAAGGTAAAGGGCAGCACCCATCAATGCTACGCAGACGAACAAGGCGAGTAGAAAGAGAGGGCGAGAGGCAGGTAGGGCCATGGGTTTTCCGTCTGTTGGTAATGGCAGGCGAATAACAGTAGAACAAGGCGCGCGGCCTGACAAGCAGGCCGCGGCTCAAGAAACACTTCAAGCGTTGCTTTTTGCTTCGTCCATGCGGCGCTGCTCGGCTTGGGCGTACAAAGCGTCGAAGTTTACGGGGGACAGCATTAGCGGAGGGAAGCTGCCACGCAGTACCAGATTGTCGACTGCTTCGCGGGCATAGGGGAAAAGGATGTTCGGGCAGAATGCACCCAAAGTATGGCGCATCCCAGCCTCATCCAGACCGCTGATGGCGAAAATACCGGCCTGCTGGACTTCGGCGATAAACGTTACATCATCTTCACCGTTGGTGACGGTAGCGGACAGACTCAGAACCACTTCGTGGACGCCTTCCTGTAGCTCGCTGTGGCGCGTATTGAGGTCCAGATTGACGTGGGGATTCCACTGCGATTGGAATACCGCAGGTGCTTTCGGTGATTCGAAGGACAGATCCTTCACGTAGATGCGCTGCAGAGTGAACTGTACCTGGGGCTGCTGGTCTGCAGCGCCATTGGCGCCTTGGCTGTTCTGGTTTTCGTCGGCCATATTTAGGTCCTTTAAGGGTGGTCTTGTTGTGAGGGTAATCAGGCTGCGAGCATGCCATCAAGCTTGCCGGAGCGCTCGAGCGTCTGCAGCTGATCGCAGCCGCCGACGTGGGTATCGCCGATCCAGATCTGTGGTACCGAGGTCGCGCCGCCCGCCAGACGGCTCATCTGCGCGCGTACCTTTGGCTGGCCGTCGACACTGATCTCGTTGTATTTCACACCTTTGATATCCAGCATTTGTTTGGCGCGGATGCAGAAAGGGCAATAGTTGCTGCTGTAAATCGTTACTTTGGCCATATTATTTCACCAGTGGGAGGCTGTCGGCGCGCCAGCTGCTCATGCCACCGCTGAGGCGGCTTACGTTGTCGTGCCCGGCGGCCTTGAGTTGTTTGGCGCATGAGCCAGCGTGCTGTCCACTTGCGCAGACAAGAATGACCGGCCGGCCCTTGTGTTTTTCCAGATCGCTCAGGCGATTACTTAGGGCGTCGAACGGGACGTTTATCGAATCGACGATGTGGCCGGCTGCGTAGTCCTTTTTCGGCCGCAGGTCGACAACCAATGCATTTTCTCGGTTGATCATCGTGGTTGTCTGCTGCGTCGACACGGTTTTGCCCGCCTTGCGGCCCTCGGTTACGACCAGCAGGGTCATCACCACCAGGAAAGCGACGGCAAGGAATGGATGGTTGCCGAGGAACTCGGCGAACTGGGTAAAGAAATCAATAACGCGTTGCATACGAGCACTTCCGGATGAATAAAGTTCGCCAGTATACACAGCAGTGGGCGGTGGCAGAACCATCCCCGCCTAATGGCTGCGCAGGGTCTTGCAGCATGACATGCCGATGCCGGCGAAGTAGACTGTCTATACTGCGTTTGCCCGCTCTTTGCGCGGTCCAGCCCTTTATCCAGTCATTCAAAAATGGTGTGAGTCAATTCCATGACAGCTGCTCCCAAACCTCTCGTTCTGATGATTCTCGATGGCTTTGGTCATAGCGAATCAGCCGATTCCAACGCCATCATGGCGGCAAATACCCCAGTATGGGACAGTCTCTGGGCCCGGTCGCCGCATGCGCTGGTGTCCGGTTCGGGCATGGATGTTGGTCTGCCGGATGGTCAAATGGGTAACTCGGAAGTCGGGCACATGAATCTGGGTGCCGGTCGTATCGTTTATCAGGACTTTACCCGGGTGACCAAGGCGATCGCCGATGGTGAATTCTTCAATAATCCGCAGATTTGCCAGGCGGTTGACCAAGCTGTAGCGAGCAAGGGCGCGGTGCATATTATGGGCCTGCTTTCGCCCGGCGGCGTGCACAGCCATGAAGATCATCTGGTAGCGATGGTTGATCTGGCAGTGCGTCGCGGCGCCGAGGACATTTATGTCCATGCTTTTCTCGACGGCCGAGATACCCCGCCTAAGAGTGCCGAACCATCGCTGGCAGTGCTCGAGCAGGCCTATCAGCGGCTGGGCAAGGGGCGCACTGCAACGCTGGTGGGTCGCTATTTTGCAATGGATCGCGACAATCGCTGGGATCGCGTCGAGTCAGCTTACAACCTGATAGTTGATGGTGACGCGCAGTTCACCTCTGCAACTGCCCGAGATGGCCTTCTTGCAGCCTATGAGCGTGGAGAAAATGATGAATTTGTCAAAGCCACGCGTATTGGTGAAGCGGTACCCGTTGCAGACGGGGACGCGGTTATATACATGAACTTTCGGTCGGACCGTGCCCGCGAGTTGAGTCGGGCCTTTGTGGAGCCGGACTTCACTGGCTTTGCTCGCCATCGCCAGCCGCAGTCGATTGGTTTCGTTATGCTTACCCGTTATGCCGCGGACATTCCTGCGCCGTGCGCCTATCCGCCCGCGTCTCTGGACAACGTGCTGGGTGAATACCTGGCCAAACAAGGCAAAACTCAGCTACGCATAGCTGAGACCGAAAAGTATGCCCATGTAACCTTCTTTTTTTCCGGCGGACGTGAAGACCCTTTTACTGGGGAGGAGCGCATCCTTATTCCATCCCCTCAGGTCGCAACTTACGATCTGCAGCCGGAGATGAGTGCGCCGGAGGTCACCGATCGGATTGTCGAGGTTATTGACCAGCAACGCTTCGATGTGATTATCGTCAATTATGCCAACGGCGATATGGTTGGCCATACAGGTGATTTTGACGCCGCCGTCAAGGCAGTTGAATGCCTGGATGTATGCATTGGCCGCATCCGTGACGCGTTGGCCCGGGTCGGCGGTGAGGCGCTGATCACCGCGGATCACGGCAACGTCGAGAAGATGTCGGACAACAGCACGGGTCAGGCGCACACCGCGCATACCTGCGAGCCGGTGCCTTTTGTCTATCTTGGGCCGCGTCAGGTGAGCATGAGGGAGGGAGGGATCCTGTCCGATGTGGCGCCAACGATGTTGATGTTGCTGGGATTGCCCCAGCCGGCCGAGATGACGGGCCGCTCGATTGCAACCCTGCAGCCTTGAGGCGACGCCATGCCCATATTCCGAATCTTTCGCACAGCACCGCTGCATCTGTGTGCAACTGCATTACTGGCAGGTCTACTGTGGGCTCCTTCTTTGGTGGCCCAGGAAACGCCGACTGATTCGCGCGAAGCTCGATCGGAGTTGAAACAAACCGAAGCAGAAATTGCCCGATTGAGAAATATGCTCAAGGGCTTCGAACAGGAAATGTCCGGTCTGGAGTCCGAGCTCAAGCGAAGCGAGAGCGAGATCGGCCGGCTCAAGCGTGAAAGCGATGAGCTCGAAAGAAAAATTCTTGATGGCGAGACGCGAGTACGTGATCTGCGTGGGCAGGCAGCTCAGCTGCAGATTGCGCTCACTGCACAGCAGAATCAGATCGCCCGTCAGGCGAAGGCCGCTTATATGGCTGGAGAGCAAGACTACCTCAAGCTGATACTTAACCAGGATGACCCCGCGCGCATGGCGCGCTTGATGCGCTACTACCAGTACCTCGCCCGTGCGCGTATGGGTGAAGTAAACCGCTACAACGAGACCCTTGAGCAGATTCGTCAGGCGAGTACGCAGATCGTCGAGCAGCAGGTGCGCCTAGAGCACAGTAGAGAGGATTTGGCAGCGAACGGCAGCAGACTGCAGACGCAGCAGTCAGCTCGAACGGGTTTGCTCGCTAGTCTGCAGGGTAAATCTCGCACTCAGAGTGAGAAGCTGGCTAGCGCTCAGGCTGAGCGCGCCGGTCTGGAGAAGCTGATAAAGTCGATTGATGAAGCCATCACCAGTATCCCTACCCCGGCTGGCAGCCTGGCTTTTGCCAAGGCCAAGGGCAAGCTGCCACTGCCGTTGAAAGGGCCGATCCAGGCGCGTTACGGTAGTCAGCGTGGTGGGGATGCCAGGTTGAAATGGGATGGCTTGATGATCGGTGCAGCCCAGGGCAGTGCAGTGCATGCGATTCATGGTGGTCGGGTGGTCTTCGCCGACTGGCTGCGGGGCTCGGGTTTGCTGCTTATCTTGGATCACGGTAGCGGTTACTTGAGCCTATACGGGCATAATCAGAGTTTGCTTAAAGAAGTCGGAACATGGGTGCAGCCCGGGGAGCCGGTTTCTACCGTGGGTGCCAGTGGTGGACTGAATGCATCTGCACTGTATTTCGCGATCCGTCATCAGGGTCGCGCACTCGACCCAGCAGCCTGGTGTATGCTGTCTGGGTGAAGTGCCGGCGGCCATGTCCTGCAAGTGCGTTTCCTTCCTTGTTTGTTTAGCCCCCCGTTGGGAGAGATCGATGACCGCTGTGCGTACCCTGTTTGCCGCTTGCATTAGTCTGGCTTTTATCATGACGCCTGCACAGGCCCAAGAAATGCCGGTACAGGAGCAAAGCGCTGCCGCGCCACTGCCGCTTAACGAATTACGGACCTTCGTCGAGGTAATGGAGCGCATACGCACCGCTTATGTCGAGCCGGTTGATGATGCCACGTTACTCGAGAATGCCATCCGCGGAATGCTCAACGGTCTCGACCCTCATTCGGCATATCTCGAACCGGAAGCGTTCCGTGGGTTGCAGGACACCACCAGCGGTCAATTTGGTGGTCTGGGTATTGAGGTGGGGCAAGAGGATGGCTTCATCAAGGTGATCTCGCCGATAGACGACACCCCTGCAGCCCGAGCTGGTATCGAAGCCGGCGATCTGATCGTCAAGATCGATGAAGAGCCGGTCAAGGGCATGAGCATCATGGACGCGGTGGAAAAAATGCGTGGCGAAGTGGGTACACGTATCCGGTTGACGCTGGTCCGGGATGATGGAAGACCCTTCGAGGTCGAGCTGGAGCGGGCAGTCGTCAAGGTCGCCAGTGTGCGCACCGAGCGTCTGGAGCCAGGCTACGCCTATATGCGCGTCACCCAGTTTCAGGTCAATACCGGAGAAGAGGTGCGCCGTGAGCTGGAAAAGTTGAATCCAGATGATGAACTCAAGGGCCTGGTGCTGGATTTACGCAACAACCCGGGAGGCGTATTGCAGGCCGCTGTCGAAGTAGCGGACAGTTTTCTGGACTCGGGACTGATTGTCTATACTCAGGGACGTTTGAGCAATTCCGAGCTGCGCTTCAGTGCGACCAGCAACAACCCGAGCAAAGGCGTGCCGTTGGTTGTTCTGATCAACGGAGGCTCGGCATCCGCCTCGGAGATTGTCGCTGGCGCGATCCAAGATCACGGTCGTGGGGTCATTATGGGCACTGATACATTCGGTAAGGGTTCGGTACAGACAGTACTGCCGCTGAACAATGATCGCGCTCTGAAGTTGACCACCGCGCTGTACTACACGCCCAATGGGCGGTCTATTCAGGCGCAGGGAATTGAGCCAGATATCAAGGTGGAGCGCGCCAAGCTGACGATCGAACGTCAGGAGATGGGCTTTCGTGAGGCGGATCTGGCGGGCCATTTATCCAACGAAACAGGCATCGAACGACCGACCGTTCCAGCCTCGGATAAACCGGAAAGGCCACAGGATGCCGATTATCAGCTGAACCAGGCGCTTAATCTGCTCAAGGGTTTGAATATTTCTCGCGCCAAAGGCTAGGGCGAAAACAAATCGACTCTGAGCCGCGGTTCAGAGTCGCATTTCAATTCCGCGATCCGCCATATAGTGCTTGGCTTGCTCTATGGAGTATTCGCCGAAGTGAAAGATGCTCGCCGCTAATACCGCATCCGCGCCACCAAGCAGTACACCGTCGGCTAGATGTTGCAAGCTGCCAACGCCGCCCGATGCGATTACCGGAATATGCAGCCGATCGCTGATCGCCCGGGTGACGCCCAGATCGAAACCGCTTTTCATGCCATCCTGATCCATGCTGGTGAGCAGAATCTCGCCGGCGCCCAGCTCCTGCATCTTGAATGCCCACTCCACCGCGTCGAGCCCGGTAGGTTTACGGCCACCGTGAGTAAAAATTTCCCAGCGCGGCGTTTCGCCTTCGCTTGATACCCGCTTGGCGTCAATGGCCACAACGATGCACTGGGCGCCGAAGCGGTCAGCGGCTTCGCCGACAAATTCGGGATTGAATACCGCAGCTGTATTGATTGAAACCTTGTCGGCTCCGGCATTGAGCAGGTTGCGGATGTCCTGAATAGTGCGCACACCACCGCCGACCGTCAGCGGGATAAACACCTGGCTGGCCATGCGCTCGACCGTATGCAGAGTGGTATCTCGCTCCTGATGGCTGGCGGTTATGTCGAGAAAGGTAATTTCATCCGCGCCCTGCTCGTTGTAGCGTTTCGCTACCTCGACGGGATCACCGGCATCCCGGATATTTTCGAACTGTACGCCTTTGACCACGCGGCCGTTGTCGACGTCGAGGCAGGGGATGATGCGTTTGGCCAGAGGCATATCTTTCTCCGAAGGCCGCCTCAAGCTTGAGCTCGAAGCGGCGGTATCAAGCGGTTAGGCGGTTAGCTGAAAGGGCGGCAGGGCGTGTTACTTGCCGCGCGCTGCGTTATCACACAACGCCTGCGCTTCGGCCACATCCAGGGTGCCTTCATAAATGGCTCTGCCGGTAATTGCGCCGACGATGCCTGGAGCGCCAGCGTCGAGCAGTGATTGGATATCGCCAAGGTGATGAATTCCGCCTGAAGCGATCACCGGAATTGACGTGGCGTTGGCCAGAGCAGCTGTGGCCTGGACGTTACAACCCTGCATCATGCCGTCTTTGGCAATATCCGTGTAAACGATGGCTGACACGCCGTCGGCTTCAAAGCGGCGTGCCAGGTCGACGGCCTGCACGTTGCTGATCTCAGCCCAGCCGTCGGTGGCGACAAATCCATCCTTGGCATCGAGCCCGACTATGACCTTGCCGGGAAAAGCGCGGCAGGCATCTGCGACGAACTCAGGCTGTTTGACGGCCTTGGTGCCAATGATCACGTAGCTGACACCTGCGCGCACATAATATTCGATGGTTTCCAGCGAGCGTATGCCGCCGCCAATCTGGATTGGCAGGTTCGGATAGGCGCGGGCAATGGCTGTAACTACATCGCCATTCACCGGCTTGCCCTCAAAAGCGCCATTAAGGTCAACCAGATGCAGCCGCCGGCAACCAGCAGCGACCCACTTGGCGGCCATGGCCACGGGGTCATCGGAAAATACGGTGGCATCGTCCATCAGGCCTTGGCGCAAGCGAACACATGCACCGTCTTTGAGGTCGATAGCGGGAATGATCAGCATCGTAGAACCTTATCAATATAAGTGGGCAGCAGGGGATAGGGTTTTACCAGCGACCATCCCAGGCGAGAAAATTTTCCAATAACTGCAGGCCGTTGGTGTGGCTCTTTTCCGGATGAAACTGGGTGGCGAAAAGGTTGTCTCGTATCAGCGCTGCAGCAAAATCGACGCCGTAATGACAGCGTCCAGCAATGTGTGTATTGCGTTCGGGCTGGGCGTGATAGCTATGCACAAAGTAGAAGCGCGCATCCTGTTCGACGCGGTGCCACATGGGATGATCAATCGTCTGTTTGACCTGGTTCCAGCCCATATGGGGCACCTTCAAGCGCTGCTCGCCATCGTACAGTTCGTTACCGAAGAAGTTAACGCGGCCCTGCATCAGTCCGAGACCTTCGACGCCGCCATTTTCTTCGCTGTGTTCGAGTAGCATTTGCATGCCAACACAGATGCCCAGTAGCGGCTTTTCGCGGACGACTTCGCGGACGACAGAATCCAGCCCCAATTGCCGTAACTCGCTCATGCAGTCACGGATTGCGCCAACACCCGGGAGTACCACGCGATCGGCAGCCAGAATGATCTGCGGATCACTGGTGACCTCGACGCGCGTGGCGCCCACATGCTCGAGTGCCTTGGCTACCGAGTGCAGATTGCCCATGCCATAGTCGATTACTGCTACATGCCCACCTGCCATAGGTTACAGACACCCTTTGGTAGAAGGCATGATGCCGCTCATGCGTGGGTCTTCCTCAACAGCCATACGCAGGGCCCGGCCAAAGGCCTTGAATATCGTCTCGATCTGGTGATGCGTATTCACACCGCGCAAATTGTCGATGTGCAAAGTCGTCAGCGAATGATTGACGAAGCCTTGGAAGAACTCGCCAAACAAATCGACGTCGAACCCCCCGACGCTCGCGCGGGTAAAGTCCACATGCATGTGCAGTCCTGGCCGTCCGGAAAAGTCGATCACAACCCGCGACAAGGCTTCATCCAGCGGTACATAGGCGTGGCCATAACGGCGCAGACCCTTCTTGTCGCCGACGGCCTTGGCAAAAGCCATACCCAGCGTAATACCGACATCTTCTACAGTGTGGTGGTCGTCGATGTGCAGATCGCCGCGCGATTTGATGGTCATGTCGATCATCCCGTGTCGGGCGATCTGGTCGAGCATGTGTTCCAGAAAAGGGACGCCGATGTCGAAGTCCGACTGACCGGTGCCGTCCAGGTTGATGTCAACACTGACCTGGGTTTCCAGAGTGTTGCGCTCGACGCGTGCCCTGCGCTCCGCCATGGCTTTTTCTCCACTGAGTGATCTATCAAGGGTAGGCATTATACGTGCACCGTGTGGCGCGGGCTACCGCCTACTGATTGCTTGTGTGTCTTGGTTTGATAGGAACAGGCAATTGCTTGTTGTCGTCACGCGCAACGACTCTTCACCCCGAGTCCCAGTCAGGGCAGAATAAGACAATGACAGACTTACAGACAGTGGTGGTCGGCGCGGGGATCGTTGGGCTTGCGGTGGCTCAACAGTTGGCTGCGGCAGGGCATGAGGTGCTGGTTCTAGAGCAGGAAGCCTGGGCAGGCCAGCACGCCTCCAGCCGCAACAGTGAAGTGATACATGCTGGACTCTATTATCCGCCGGAATCACTCAAGGCGCGATTATGCATCCAAGGGCGCGACCTGTTGTATCGCTGGTGTGCAGAACACGCTGTGCCGCACCAGCGTATCGGGAAACTGCTGGTCGCCGTCGAGGCGTCCGAACTGCCTGCATTAAAAGCGTTGCGCGATAACGCACTGGCCTGCGGTACTCGGCTGGACTGGCTGGATGCCTCGGCGGTCAGTCAAGTAGAACCGCAAGTCAAAGCGGTCGCCGGCCTGTTCTCACCGCTGACGGGTATCGTCGACAGTCATGCCTTGATGCAGTCGCTCGAAGCTGCACTGCAAGCCTGCGGCGGGGGAGTGAGCTTGCGTACTCGGGTCGAGCAGATCATGCCCGCAGCAAACGGCCTGCAGATCCAGGGCAGCAGCGCCGGAGAGCCGTTCAGTCTCCGTTGTCGGCACGTTATCAATGCAGGCGGTCTGTTCGCTCAAGACCTGGCGGCCTCCGTGATCGGTCTGCCAGCCAGCGCCATTGCCCCACTGCATCTGTGCCAAGGCCGTTATCTCTTGTACAGCGGGCGTTCGCCGTTCAGTCATCTGGTCTATCCGATGCCCCAGGCCAATACTGCCGGCTTGGGCGTGCATGCCACGCTGGATATGGCTGGCCAGCTACGTTTTGGCCCGGATGTGCGTTATGTGGATCACATAGACTACAGTCTGGATGAATCACTAGTAGCGGACTTTGCCGCGGCGGTGCAGCGTTACTGGCCTGGATGCGATCCGGACCGCCTGGTGCCTGGCTATGTTGGGGTGCGAGCCAAGCTCAGTGGGCCGGGCGAGCTGGCAGCAGACTTCATCATCCAGGATCATCGCGATCACGGGATAAAAGGGCTGATCAACCTCTTTGGGATCGAGTCGCCGGGCCTGACCGCAAGCTTTGCAATAGCGGCGGAAGTGGTAAGGCGCCTCGACACCCTCTACTCTATTCAAAAGGGCGTCACGCCCGGAACTGCTTACAAGGAACATTCATGAAAGCGCTTGCCAAGGTCCTGGGCCTTGTTATTTTCGGTTTGCTGCTGCTTGCCGTTGCTATCCTTTTCTTCCTGACGCGCATGTTTGATCCAAACGACTACAAGGATTCCATTCGCGACGCCGCGCGGGAAAAGGCCAATGTAGAGCTCACATTAGGTGGTGATATCGGCTGGTCACTGTTCCCCTGGCTGGGCATCGAGCTCAAGCAGGTTGGCATAGCACCGGTCGACCAGCCGGACCAGGCGCTGGCCGAGGTCGGTAGTCTGGGTCTGGGGGTCGAGTTCCTACCGTTGTTGCGTCGGGAATTACGCATGAGCGACGTCATACTCAACGATGTCAGTCTTAATTTGATCCGCAACGCCGATGGTCAGGGCAACTGGGAGACGGTCGGCCCGGGGCGTGAGGTAGCGCCCGCTGCTGCCGGAGAGTCACAGGAGACATCAGGCGCTCTAGGCCGAGACTTGGATATAGCGGTGCAGAGCGTCAATATCACCAATGCCCGGATTCTGTACGAGGATCTCGGCAGTGGCCAGCGCGTCCAGCTTAGCGATGTTAATTTGCAGACAGGTGCGCTGGCAGAGGGTCAGCCGTTCGATGTTGCCTTTATCGGCCTGCTATCAACCGAGCAGCCGGCTTTGCGGGTGCGAATCGATTTGCAGACGGTTGCCCAGTTCGATCTGGGGCTTGAGCGTTATCAGTTCGATGCTATCAATCTGAAGCTGGACGCCAGTGGTACGCCGTTTTCCGGTAGAGCTGTATCTCTTCAGCTGCAGGCCGACAGCGTGGTCGATCTTGGCGCGCATGTAGCCGAGCTCAATCAGGTCCGGCTATCGCTTGCCGACTTGCGTGCCACCGGGCAAATCAAGGCAATCGGACTGGATCAGACCATGAAGCTTGCCGGTCGTCTTGACGTCGCCCAGTTCAATGCGCGCGGCTTGATTGAGTCGCTTGGTCTGGAGTTGCCGGAAACCGCCAATCCTCGAGCGCTTGAAGAAGTGTCGTTGTCATCCACTCTCACGGGGTCGGCGACCAGCTTGCTGCTGGAAGACCTTGTCCTGCAGGTCGACAGCAACGAATTCACGGGTAGCGTGGGTGTGACCGATTTTGCGCACAAGGCCTTGCGCTTCCGATTAGCGGGTAGTCGGCTGAATCTGGACGATTACCTGCCTCCAGTGGAAAAGAACGCGGGATCCTCGCCAGCCGGTACCACGGGCGGCACACCCGGTGAATCAAAGCCGCCGCAATGGAGCGATGAGCCTGTGTTGCCCTTGGGTTTGCTCGCCGAGCTGGATCTGGACGGTAGCCTCGATCTTCAGGAGCTGGTGATCACCGGTCAGTCGATCGCGCCATTCAAGGCTACAGCGAAGGCACGTGAGGGTTTGGTTCAGCTCAGCCAGTTTGAAGGTGGCATGTTTGGTGGCAGCGTTAGCGCAACGGCTCGTATTGATGCACGCACCCGTCCGGTCACTCTGAGTGGTACCAAGCAACTGACTGGCA